>CANLUH010000007.1 GCA_947494205.1 uncultured Flavobacteriaceae bacterium
TGTTCGCTTTTTCCTTGGATTTTCTGAATATTTCATAAATAAGTTGAATTTGTGTCAACTTATTTCAGGACGGGACAAAAAAACATATATAAAAAGCCGGAGTAATTATATTACTCCGGCTTTTTTGTACTATAAACTTTTTATAGAAAAGAACTTTAATCCTCTTGCGAACTATCTAATTCAAAAAAGCTAAACATATTACCGCCATAGCCTTTAGAATGGCTATAATTTGGTAAATGAGATATATCGGTATGTTTAGAATGCTCGACAATTAACCATCCATCATCTTCCAATAAATTATTTTTAAAGACTAATGCTGGGATTTCTGCAAATTGCTCCACAGAAAAATCATAAGGAGGGTCTGCAAAAATAATTGTAGATTTTAAAGTGCTCTTTTCTAAAAATTTATAAACGTTGCTTTTAATTGCTTGTATAGGCATGTCGAAACTATCTGCAGTTTCATTTATAAACTTTATACAACCGTAATCTTGATCAACACACGTAATTTGTTCAGTTCCTCTAGACGCAAATTCATAACTAATGTTTCCAGTGCCAGCAAATAAATCTAAAACAGAAATATCTTCAAAGTAGTAGTTATTATTTATAATATTGAATAAGGATTCCTTAGCCATATCTGTTGTAGGGCGAACAGGTAGTTTCTTTGGAGCAGTAATTCTCCTGCCTTTATATTTTCCAGAAATAATGCGCATTATAAGCTTTTTATAAGAGAAAAGTCTGAATAACTTGTCTTAGGTTTTTCTAATGTTGTGTAATTGTATGAATCGAAACGGTTTCCAAAACTCACATTTCTAATGTATTTATATGTAATTTCAAAAATGTCTTGCTCTTTATCTATATCTCCAATAAAAATTAAATCTATAGATTCAGGATTATAACTAAGCTGTTCAACCGTAAACAAGATATAGTAAATAAAATCTTCTACAGTATTATACTCAAACGTATTATAGAGAATTAATGCTCCAGAATCTACAGCTATTATTTCAAAATGAGTTTTAGAAACATTAACATATAGTTTAGGTGTATTACTATGCTTTTCTAGTGTTAATATCTGTTCTATGAGTATAGTGGAAAAATGCTTGTATTCAAAATCTCCAAAGGTGTCATAGATGTAGTTGTTTATATTAATGTACGGAACATATACATTAACACTGTCACTAGCAACAAGTTCGTCGAAAGTTATAAAATCAGTATTTAAAATTTTAGTATTTAATTTTAAATAGTCGGCTATTATAGTTTCATTAAATAAAGGTTTTGGGACTAAAGTGGAGAGTTCATTAACGTGTACAACAATAACCTTATTAAACGTTGCATGTAGCTCGGGCTCTGTATTAAATAAGTGTTTTAAAGTATCTAAAAGCTCGAAAGGTGTTTGTTTCTTTACTACAGAGGTGTGCTTTAAGGCTGTAATAGTATTCGTTTCTATATTTAAAATACAAAAAGAAAGTCCATTCAAACTAATTTGAATGGACAGTACTTTATTAGATAAATCTTGTATAGAATTATTGTTTTTTAGTGTCATAAAGTTTTGGCCAGTTACCATTGGTTTTAACTTCTTCCATAGAACCAACTCTTATGGCATCACCGTTAATTTCATCTACAGAAAAGGCTTGACTTTCTTCTGCAACATATTCATCATTTTGATCGTGAAGAATATCCTTTTTAAGAACAAAAGCTTCAAAAACAGGAATTTTATCATCTTCCTTTTCACCGTATTGTCCAGCATTCATTGTAAACTCAAAATTCTCTTTAGCAAAAGGAACATATCTCATTTTCTGGTAACGCGTAGACGTTTTAAATAAAGAGTCTCTAACAGGAACAAAGCCTAAAGTATCTATAATTGTAATTTCTTTAAAAGATTCTACACCACCATATAATTTAGTTCTTTCTTCATCAAGAACAGTGGAATCTCTTCTTTCTATTAAAGTAAATTTACCATTTTCGATAAATTTAATTAAACTATCATGATTACTAGTGTACTTTCCATTAACTTCTCTATATGCTAGTTGAGCATCTCTAATGTCTACTAAGTTTTTTATAACTTCAGCATAACGTTTTTCTTTTACCTGATTAAAAAGTATAGGGTTATACACAGACATAAATGTTTGGTAACCTAGAAAAAGAATTAAAGCCCATAATACTATGGAAACAACAGGTTTTAATTTTACAGGTACAAATTTGTCAATAAGCCAAACTATCCCAATAGTTAGTAATATTACAACAACTGCAATAAGAATAAATTTTATCATATTATTTATTAAATTAAATTAATGGTCCATCGCAAATCTACAATTTTTTTTTATTCGCTAAAACCTATAAGAGTAAAAATCATTTATATCTTTGAATAAAAGTTTCAAAATTAATGCCATTAATGACCAAATCTGAATTTTATTCCACTATAAAACAGTATTTTCCGTTTAAACCAACAGCAAAACAAGATATTTTATTATTACAACTTTCTGAATTTATTTTTGATGAAAATAAAAACGGCCTTTATTTACTAAAAGGATACGCAGGAACAGGTAAAACCACTATAATCAGTGCTTTCGTTAATAATTTATGGAAAGCTAAGAAGAGTGCTGTGTTAATGGCACCAACTGGTCGTGCAGCAAAAGTAATTGCAAATTATTCTAAAAAAGAAGCTTTTACAATACATAGAAAGATTTATTTTCCTAAAAAAGATAAAGGAGGAGGTGTAAAATTTGTATTACAACCCAATAAACATAAAAACACGATTTTTATAGTAGATGAAGCCTCTATGATTCCAGATACACCTGGAGATTCAAAATTATTTGAAAATGGTTCACTACTAGACGATTTAATGCAATATGTATATGCGGGGCATAATTGCAAACTATTATTAATAGGAGATACGGCTCAATTACCACCTGTAAAGTTAGAAATAAGTCCAGCGCTAGACGAAAATAATCTAAGCCTTAATTACGATAAGTTAGTTACTCGAATAGAGTTAGACGAAGTCATGCGACAAGACTATAATTCTGGAATTTTAGAAAACGCTACAGAATTAAGAGAAACGTTATCTAGTGGCTTTTTCGATAGCTTTAAATTTAATTTACTAGGATTTAAAGATATTGTACGTCTTATAGACGGACACGACATTATGGATGCCATTAATGACGCCTACAGTACATTAGGTAATGAAGAGATGGCACTAATAGTAAGAAGTAATAAACGCGCAAACCTATACAATCAACAAATAAGAAGTCGTATTTTATTTAATGAAAATGAGTTATCCGCAGGCGATTATTTAATGGTAGTAAAGAATAACTATTTTTGGATAAAACCTACTACAGAGGCTGGTTTTATTGCCAATGGAGATATTATAGAGGTTTTAGAAATATTTAGTATTAAAGAACTATACGATTTTAGATTTGCAGAAGTAAAAGTTAGAATGGTCGATTACCCAAAAATGAGACCTTTTGAAACAGTACTTATGTTAGATACTATATCTGCAGAAACACCATCGTTACCCTATGAAGAATCTAATAGGCTTTATCAAGAAATTCAAAAAGACTATGAAGACGAAACAAGTAATTATAAAAAGTTTCTAAAAATTAAAGGCAATAAATACTTTAATGCATTGCAAGTAAAATTTTCTTATGCCATAACATGTCATAAATCTCAAGGAGGTCAATGGAATACGGTATTTGTAGAACAACCTTATTTGCCTAATGGTATAGATAAAGATTACTTAAGATGGTTGTATACAGCAGTTACGCGTGCAAAAGAGAAATTATATCTTATAGGATTTAAAGATGAGTTTTTTGTAGAAGAATAACATATAATAAGTAGTAATACAGTTCTATTCTAGTTAATAAATGTCAAATTTTAGTAACTTTGAAGTATAACACAATTAATGTTTAAATATTGGGGGCAGAAACAATAATAAGTATATGTTTGGGAGTAGGGCTTTCCGCATCAGTCGGTTTTAGAGTATTTGTACCACTATTTATTTTAAGTTTATCTGCTTACTCAGGCACTTGGGAACTTAACGAATCTTGGCAATGGATAGGAAGTCTGTCTGCTTTAATCGTTTTAGGAGTTGCAACTTTAGTAGAAATTTTTGCCTATTACATTCCTTATGTAGATAACGCATTAGACTCTATAGCTATACCATTGGCAGCCGTAGCAGGAACAGCAGTAATGGTCTCTACGGTGGCAGATTTAAGCCCGGTTATTACATGGGCATTAGCAATAATAGCAGGAGGCGGAACCGCAGCTGCAGTTGCTGGGTCTTCTGGGGTAACTCGTTTAGCCTCTACAACAACAACAGGAGGTGTTGCAAACCCTATAGTGTCTACTGTAGAAACAACAGCATCAGTAGGATTATCCTTAATAGCAGTCATTTTACCATACTTAGCCATTTTTCTAGTTTTAATACTTTTGTATATCATTTTTAGAGTTTATAAAAAGTTTAAATCGAGGAAGACTTAAAAATAGGTTTAAAAATCATATTTTTGAAAAATAAATGTTTCAATACTAAATGAAAATAATTGCAATGATTCCGGCACGTTATAGTGCCTCTCGTTTTCCAGGTAAACTAATGCAAGATTTAGGCGGTAAACCTGTAATTACACGTACTTATGAGGCTACAGTAGCCACGCAATTGTTTGATGATGTTGTGGTGGTAACCGATAGCGATATTATCTATAATGAAATATCTGTAATTGGTGGACACATAGTGATGAGTAAAAAAGAGCATGAATGCGGAAGTGATCGTATCGCAGAAGCTGTAGAATTCATGGATATAGACATTGTTGTAAATGTACAAGGAGATGAGCCTTTTACAGAAGTAGAATCGCTTAAAAAGTTAATAAGCGTTTTTAAAAATGATGATAAAAAAGAAGTAGATTTAGCCTCTTTAATGGTGAATATTACAGATTGGGAGGAGATTGAAAATCCTAACACAGTTAAAGTAATTGTAGATCAAAACGATTTTGCATTATATTTTTCAAGAAGTCCAATCCCATTTCCAAGAGATAAGTCTGTAGATGCAAAATACTATAAGCACAAAGGTGTTTATGCGTTTAGAAAAGACGCTTTAATGGATTTTTACCGTTTACCAATGCTAACTTTGGAAGCTTCGGAAAAAATAGAGTGCATTCGTTATTTAGAATATGGTAAACGCATTAAAATGGTAGAAACTAATGTTCAAGGTGTAGAAATAGATACCCCTGAAGATTTAGAACGCGCAAAAAAACTGTGGAAGTAAATTGAATACAGCCTATTCACATATAAAAGTCATTGGTTTTGATGCAGACGATACGCTTTGGGTAAACGAAACTTATTTTCGTGATGCAGAACGCGAATTTGCTAAGCTATTGCAGCAGTATGAAACGACTAATAGAATAGAGCAGGAGTTGTACAAAATGGAAATAAAGAATCTGCCAACGTATGGATACGGCGTTAAAGGTTTTATGTTGTCTATGGTAGAGATGGCGCTAGAGTTATCTAATAACACAGTCCCTAATAAAACAATAAATAAGGTTTTAGAAATAGGAAAAGAAATGCTTAATAAGCCTGTTGATTTATTAGAAGGCGTAGAAGAAGTGTTACAAACCTTATCTAAAAAATATAAATTAATAGTAGCAACAAAAGGCGATTTACTAGATCAAGAACGTAAATTAGAAAAATCTGGTTTGTTAGATTATTTTCATCATATAGAAGTGTTGAGTGATAAAAAAGAAGCTAATTATTCTAAATTATTAAATCATTTAGATATAAAACCTTCAGAGTTTTTAATGATAGGAAACTCATTGAAATCAGACATTTTACCGTTAATAAATATAAAAGCAAATGCCATACATATTCCTTTTCATACCACATGGGTACATGAAGAAATTGAGGAGATAGATAAGGTTGATAAGAATTATAAAACAATAGGTAATTTATTAGAATTATTACCACTTTTAGATTAAAAAAACTATATTTTTACATTATAAATAGTTAGATGAGTTATAAAAATTTTCCAATGGTGTCCAGAGTTATATTTGGACGAGGTAGTTTTAATCAATTAGGCGATATATTATCTCCTAAACGATTAAATACTAAAGCCCCATTTATATTTTTTGTTGATGATGTATTTAAAGGTAATGCTTGGTTAACCTCAAGGATTCCATTGTCTTACGACGATAAATTATATTATATTTCTGCTAATGAAGAACCCAAAACATCTCAAATAGATGATTTGGTAGAAGATATTATTGTAAATCATAAAGAACGTCCATCTGGAATTATTGGTATAGGAGGCGGAAGCATTTTAGATATAGCAAAAGCAGTATCAATTATGCTAACAAATGGTGGGCAATCTAAAGACTATCAAGGTTGGGATTTAGTTAAAAACCCTGCAATTTATCATGTAGGTATTCCTACAATATCTGGAACTGGAGCAGAAGTCTCTAGAACAACTATTCTAACTGGACCAGAACGAAAATTAGGAATTAACAGTGATTACACACCATTTGATCAAGTCGTTCTAGATCCAGAATTAACTAAAGATGTACCAAAAGAACAATGGTTTTATACAGGAATGGACTGTTATGTACATTGTATAGAATCACTAAACGGTACTTATTTAAATGCTTTTAGTAAATCGTACGGAGAAAAAGCCTTTTCTCTATGTAAAGAAGTATTTGTAGATGGTGGCTTAACAGAAGAAGAATCGCAAGACAAACTAATGATGGCAAGTTGGCATGGTGGCATGAGTATAGCATACTCGCAAGTAGGTGTAGCACATGCCATGAGTTACGGGCTTTCTTATTTATTAGGAACAAAACACGGTATAGGTAACTGTATAGTTTTTGATCATTTAGAAGATTATTATCCAGAAGGCGTAGCATTATTTAAAGAGATGAAGGCTAAGCATAATATCATTTTACCACAAGGTATTTGTGCAGATTTATCCGATAAAGAATTTAACATCATGATAGATGTTGCCTTAAGCTTAGAACCTCTATGGGAAAACGCTATAGGAAAGCAATGGAAAAAAACAATTACTAGAGAAACGCTAAGAGCACTTTACGAAAAAATGTAATATGCGTTGGCTAATCAAATTAATATACTTGAAGATTTTAGGCTGGAAAGTTGTAGGTAATACAACAATGTCTAAAGACACTATAAAGAAAGCTGTTATTATAGCTGCCCCACATACGAGTTGGCATGATTTCTTTATTGGTGTTTTTCTTAGAAAAGTGGTGGGAATAAAAGCCAATTTTGTTGGTAAAAAAGAACTCTTTGTATTTCCGTTTGGCTATTTTTTTAGAGCCATGGGTGGCGCTGCTTTAGACAGAACATCTGGACAAAATAAAGTACAAGCTATAGCAAAATTATTTAATGATAGAAAAGAGTTTAGGCTTGCTTTAGCTCCTGAAGGTACACGTAAGAAAGTGGAGGAGTGGAAAACGGGTTTTTATTACATAGCTAAAGAAGCAAATGTGCCTATTATAATGTTTACTCTAGATTTTGCGAATAAACAAAATAAGGTTTCAGAACCATTTTATCCTACAGATAATGTTGAAGAGGACTTTAAATTCATGAGAAGTTTTTATAAAGGTGTTATTGGAAAAATTCCTAAATATTCTTAAATGTTTAATTATCAGTTAGTTTGACGGGTCTAAATTATTGTATTCTTTATTAACTGATATAATGATTACGAATAATTCAAAATTTCTATTAAAAGTTGTTTGGGGTTATTAAAAATAATATTATTTTGGCACAAATATTGAAACATATATTTGTGTAGTGCTATAAAGAATGAAACATAAAGTAAACTTTACAAGTCCCTAAAAAGAAACATTCCCTACTACAAACACAAAAGCTACTTCATTTTTATTGAAGTAGCTTTTTTTGTATATAGAGGTTATATAACCAATGAAATAGGGGGTGCTAAATTTTCTGTCTTATAAAATCATCATCCTTTTTTTGTTCTATAGGTGTTTCTTCTTGTTTTCCTGGAAACACTAAAGAAGTACTTGAATACGAACTACCAAACGTAACATTTGCAAAATAAACCTGCTCTATAGCATTAGCTACTTGCTCTTCTGTTAATTCTTTTAAAGGATGAATAAATACAGACCAAAGAATGTTGTCTGAAATAGCATACTTAACATCTAAAGCAGTATGAAAGTTTGCAAGAAGCGCATTATCTTTTAATTCTTCTGTAAGCTTATTAGCTTCAATAATTGGCGAGATAATTCGCATTCTATTATGGTTAGTATCTGTTAAGCATACAAAAGTAACTTGATCTATAGTAAACTGCCAACGTCCTTTATTACCTTCTATAGTATCACTTACCTTGGTAAATAATGTTTCTAAAATGTCGTTATTCATGTTTTGAGAAAATCCCATGCTAGAGCTAATAAGTAATATTAAGATTGCTATTTTTTTCAAAATGAAACTATTTACGTTTTACACTTTGTCGTAATACTTTTTAAAACATAACAAAATAACAGAACTGTTTAATTTTTTGCTAGTGCTACCTTTCGTTTTACAATAACAAATGTTAGTACAGACAACATTCCGAAGAAAGAAAAACCAATGAATAAAGGTAATACAGAAGTATCTACAAAACTACCAATGTAATTTGCAATAGGAACAGCCATGACCGTAGAAATAAACCCATTAATAGCGGCACCAATACCTGCAATGTGACCTAATGGCTCCATAGCCAAAGCACGTAAATTTCCAAAGAGTAAGCCTACGGCAAAAAACTGACATAAAAAGAACCCTAATAAAACAGCAATATGAGGATTATTACCTTGAAAGAAAATAATAACATATAATAGTGAAATTAAAGCATACGCAATTGCAGCTGTATTGGCAATTTTAAAAGAGCCAAATCTAATAACTAAGCGGCTATTCATAAACGTTGAAGAACCTACAGCTAAGGCTGTACTTGCAAATAAGTAGGGAAACCATTCGCCTAAATCATACTGCTTTTCGAAAATTTGCTGAGATGTGCTTAAATAGACCATAAATGATCCTGTAATAAAACCAGAAACCAATGTAAAGGCGACGGCTTGTTTATGTTTAAAGAATTCTTTAGTGCCATTAATAAACAATGCTACAGTAAAAGGAGTCCGTTTGCTTTTAATTAAAGTTTCAGGTTGACGCCTCCAAAACCATATAACAATAAGGATTCCAATAACTAAATTCACATTAAAAATAGCTCTCCAATCTGCTATGTTTAAAAAGAACAGGCCAAAAGCTGGTGCAATTGTTGGAACCAAAATAAAAAAGGCAACAATTATAGAAAGTACTTTTGCCATGTAATCGCCACTGTATGAATCTCTAACCATAGCAATGGCAATAGTTCTAGGAGAAGACAAACCAATACCTTGCAAAATTCTACCAAAAATCATCATTTCGAAACTTTTAGTTGTCACACAAATAATACTGGCAATTACAAAAACGACAAAACCCAAATACACAATGTTTTTACGTCCAAAGCTGTCTGATAAAGGCCCGAAAATTAACTGTCCAACACCTAAACCTAAAAAAATCATGGTTATTAGTAGCTGATTGTCCGATGGATTTGTTACACCTAGCGAATCTCCAATATTTGGTAAAGCTGGTAGTAAAGCATCTATAGAAAGGGCAACTAGAGACATTAATGCTGCCATTAAAGCAACAAATTCAAACTTAAAATCAGGCTGTTTTTGCATGTTTCAAAATTACGTCAAATAATTTCTAATTTCACTGATATAGTCTATTATATTAGACCAATAAAAGCAATTATTTTCTTTGATAAAAATTCGTTAATTCTAGTGAGTTTTACAATTTTATAAGTGAAATTTGTATTAATAACAAGAGTTTTTCTATAAAGCCTGATCTTGCTGTAGTTTTTCATTAAAAAACACTCTAATAGGTATTGTATTAGAAAATAAAGGTAATATATCGCTTCGGTTGCTTCTGTGGAATGGAAGTGAGTCGAGAAACTTACAATATTAAAACGAAAACTATAAAATATGCTAACAGACAGTTTAATCAAATTATTCACACGTGATTTAAATGCTTTAAAAAAAGAAGTAAGTTTATATAAAAATGAAGATAATTTATGGCTATTAGATAAAGAAGTAACTAATACAGCTGGTAATTTATGCTTGCATCTAGTAGGTAACTTAAAAACATTTATAGGAGCTTCTTTAGGAAACACTGGCTATATAAGACAGCGTGATTTAGAATTCTCTCAAAAACACATACCTCGAGAGATTTTGTTACAACAAGTAGATGAAACAATTGTAATTGTAACCAATACACTAAAAACACTAACTGCGGCCGATTTGCAAAAAGAATACGTACGCCGCGTTTCCGAAGATAAAATGACTACCGAGTACTTTTTAATCCATCTCACCATGCATTTATCTTACCATTTAGGACAAATTAATTACCACAGACGCTTATTAGATAATTAATAGTAATCTCACGAAATAACTTCAGTATTTTTGTGCGGAACTTTAAAAGGGTTTACACTAAAAACAGTATTCAATGCAACATTATAAAGCGGCTTCCGCTACTAAAGATAAAAAGAAACGCAACGTCACCTTAGCCTCTGCTTTTAAAACCATTATTTGGCCACGACGCAATTATGTCCTTGTAGGCTTACTCTTAATAGTCATAAAAAGTTTAGCAGGATTTGTTGTGCCAATACAGAGTAAAGTATTTATAGATGATGTATTGCCAAGTAAAGATTTCGATAAATTATATACACTTATTTTTATCATAATTTCTGCCATACTAGTACAAGCGGTTACATCTTTCCTGTTAACTCGTATTTTAAGTGTGCAAGCGCAGTATTTAATTAGTGAATTACGAGCACAAGTACAAAAAAAGGTATTGGCACTACCTATTAGTTTTTTCGACAATACAAAATCCGGTGCTTTAGTGTCTCGTATTATGAGCGATGTAGAAGGTGTAAGAAACCTTATAGGTACAGGTTTAGTACAATTAGTAGGAGGGACTATTACAGCAATAATTTCATTTGTATTATTAATACGTATTAATGCATGGATGACGCTTTTTGTATTATTACCGCTCTCAGTTTTTGCATTAATAGCATTAAAAGCCTTTAAATTTATTAGACCTATTTTTAGAAATAGAGGAAAAATTAATGCGGAAGTTAAAGGACGTTTAACCGAAACATTGGCGGGTGTTCGTGTTATAAAAGCATTTAATTCTGAAGATCAAGAAAATAAGATTTTCGAAAAGGGTGTAGATAAACTCTTTCAGAATGTAAAGAAAAGCTTAACAGCAACTGCTTTAATGACAAGTTCGTCTACATTATTAGTAGGTGTTGCTACTACTGGTATTATGGGATTTAGCGGTTACTATATAATTAATGGAGAAATGACTGTTGGTCAGTTTTTTGAATTCTCATTAATATTAGGATTTATGATTGCACCTATTATACAAATGAGTAATATAGGAAGTCAATTAACCGAAGCATTAGCGGGATTAGATCGTACAGAAGACCTTATGAATGAAGCAACAGAAGATGACGACTCAAATAGAACTGTAGCTTTGCAAAACGTAAAAGGAGATATTCAATTTAAAGATGTAAACTTCTCATATGAAGCGGGGAAACAAGTATTACATGATATTAATTTTAATGCGCCGTCTGGTTCTGTTGTAGCTTTGGTAGGGAGTTCTGGGTCTGGAAAATCTACCATTGCAGGCTTAGCTGCGACGTTTTTAAATGCGCAATCTGGAGAAGTTACTATAGACGGTAACGATATTTCTAAAGTAAAACTAAGTAGTTTTAGAAAACATTTAGGCGTGGTATTGCAAGACGAGTTTTTATTTGAAGGCACTATTAGAGAAAACATTATGTTTCCTAGACCAAACGCTACAGAGGCACAATTACAAAAGGCTATAAAAGCAGCTTACGTTAATGAGTTTACAGATAGATTCGACGATGGATTAGAAACCTTAATAGGGGAGCGAGGTGTAAAGCTTTCAGGAGGACAACGCCAGCGTATTGCTATTGCTAGAGCTATTTTAGCAGATCCTAAAATTATTATTTTAGATGAAGCCACTTCTAATTTAGATACCGAAAGTGAAGCTTTAATACAGAAAAGTCTCTCTGAGTTAACCAAAAACAGAACAACCATAGTTATAGCACACCGTTTAAGTACCATTAGAAAAGCCGATCAAATTCTGGTTATAGAATCTGGTAAAATAGTAGAACGAGGTAATCATGACCAATTAATAGCTTCAGAAGGACGCTATTACGATTTATACACGTTTCAAGCTAAGATTTAGAAAAATTAAAGGACTAAAATAGTCCTTTAATTAAAGAAATTGTTTTTAAAATCGCTGCTATTGTACAAACGATGTAAAATACTCTACTAGAAAAAATTTCAACTGTATTCATGATAATTGAATTTTAATAGTTTGACAAATAGGAATTTAAACTATCGATTAATCAAAACCATAACTTTACCGTTGGGGCATAGTTATCCTATTAAGGCTAATTTTTGATTAATAATAAATTCTAGTAATATCTTTTAACGAGAGGGAGAATTCCCTCTCGTTTATATTTTAGTTTAGTTAAGCCAACAAGTTATAATTGCTTGAACAATTATAAAGATGGAAGAAGAAATCCAAAAGGATATTTTTAAAACTTGATCTACTTTACTTTTTTGCATAAAAAAACATTTTAAAATTAGACATAGATATACACGTTAATTGTGTTTTTGCACTAATTTTAAAATGTTTGTCTATTAAAAGACATGTTAAATATAATAAAAATAATTTTAATTGTATATAATAATTAACTCACCGCCGCTTTATACACTTCTAAACAACGTTCTCTCGCCGCTTTATGGTCTACCATAGGTTGTGGATAGGTTAGCTCTTGGAAGTCTGGCACCCACTTTTTTATGTATGCTAAATCTTTATCAAACTTTTTAATTTGAGTGGTTGGATTGAATATTCTAAAGTAAGGCGAGGCATCTACGCCAGAGCCAGCAACCCATTGCCAATTACCAACATTGCTAGACATATCGTAATCGTGAAGTTTTTCGGCAAAATATGCTTCACCCCAACGCCAATCGATCAATAAGTGTTTACATAAAAAACTACCAACAAGCATTCTAATACGGTTATGCATAAAGCCTGTTTTATTAAGTTGTCGCATACCTGCATCTACTAAAGGATAACCTGTTTTACCGTTGCGCCATTGTTTAAATTCGGCTTCGTTATTACGCCATTTTATGCGGTCGTATTTAGATTTAAAACTATTTATGGGTGTGTGTGGAAAATGCCATAAAATTTGCATGAAAAATTCACGCCAAATCAACTCTTTTAAAAAGGTTTTATTCTCTTGTTTTGCAGCTTGTTCTACCATGCGTCTTACACTTACTGTACCGAAACGTAAATGAGGGCCTAACCTAGAAGTAGAATCTTGTGCTGGGAAATTTCTAGTGCCTTCATAAGTGTCTATTAAGTCTTTATTTACAGTATATTGCGGTACTTTAGTTGAAGTTTCAGTAAAACCAATGTCTTTTAGGTTTAAATTTGGGTAGGTAATGCCTTTTACTGTGTTTTCTAATCTGTTTTCTGAAGGAGAAAATGTTAAACCATCGTTTTCAAAAGCAGCCATCCATTTTCTAGAATATGGCGTGTATACTTTGTAAGGAGTACCGTCATCTTTTACAACATCATTTCGTTCGTAAATTACTTGGTCTTTATAGGTTTTAAAGTTGATGTTTTGCGATGCCAATAATTCACGTATTTCAAGATCTCTAGACGTCGCATAGGGCTCGTAATCATGATTTGTAAATACAGTATGTATAGAAAATTTTGCAACTAATTTTTTGTAAATAGTTTCGGGATTACCATGATACATTGCTATACCAGAATGGTAATTACTTTTAAGTACTTGGTTTAAGCTTTGCAGTGTATCGTGAATAAAGGTAACACGTGCGTCGTTTTCTGGTAATTTATCTAAAATGTCATTATCAAATATAAAAATAGGTAATACCGGATGTTCACTTTGTAGCGCTTGGTATAAACCTACATTATCTTCTAATCGTAAATCACGACGAAACCAAAATATATTTACTGTTTGTTTCATGTACTTGTAATGTCTTGCTTTTAATAAAAGCCGTCAGTTAGAGTAAAGATTGCTATTTGTTGAGAGCAAAATTTGTATCTATTAGGAGTTTTTACTAGAAAAAAGGTTTCGACACGATTTTACCTTAAAAAACCACTCGAACTGACGGTTTTATTATTTATATGTGCCAAAGCGGGTTTCTAATGCTTTGGTACGGTAGTTAAAAATTTCTTCTAATTTTGGTTTTACTATAAATGGGTGTACTAACTGACCTAAAATACCAAAAGGGATTTTATAATCTATAATATCTTCCATTTCTATACCTCCTTCAATTTCTTTTATAAAGTGTTTATGATGCCATAAAGCATAAGGTCCAAAACGCTGTTCATCTACAAAGTATTCATTATCTACAACGTGTGTTATTTCTGTAACCCATTTAGTTTTTATACCTAAAACGGGTGTGACTATATATTGTATTATTTGCCCTGCATACATGGCTCTGTCTGCTCCAGATAAGATGTTAAACCCCATATAATCTGGTGTTATGGTTTTTAGATTTTTAGGATCGGACAGAAACTCCCAAGCTTGTTCCTTTGTAATGGGTAGATTCTGTTTTTTATGTAATCGGTATATTTTCATAAATAATTTTAATTTTCATTACCGCCAAGGCGGAAATCTCAATCTCGATATGGTTATTACTATTATTTTTAACTGCATTAAGCGAATACAAAATATATTCTATACTATTTAATTGTTTACTAAAATATAAGCGTTTAATGATGTTGCTATTAACAGCCAAATCATGTAGGGTAATAGTAAATAACTTTTGCTTTTTAATTGCTTTCTATAATTAAAGAAATAGTAAAAAATAACTACAGTTAATAGAGAAATAACAATTAACCCCACAGTTACTAGGTGTTGATTAAAAAAGACGTAATTCCAAATCACGTTTAAAAACACTTGTATAGCAAACAACAGCTTAGATTTTGTATTGTTTAATATGCTGAATAAGTGTCCTAAATAGAATGAAAAACAAATCATTATCGTTGTCCATGCGGCTCCAAATACCCAGCCTGGTGGTGTCCAAGGGGCTTTATCTAAGTTTATGTACCATTCTGCTGTGGGACCGCTATCCATAAGCCAACTTCCAAAGGCCAATCCTCCAAAGTTGATGACTAAAAAGAGAATAATGTATTTAATTTTAGACATTGATTTTTGTTGTTTATAAGTGCTTTGTTATTTTTTTACTTGTTGGTTTTGTAATGGAAAAGTAATAGTCTACTAATTTACCTTCTGGGTCTACTAGATATTTTTGAAAATTCCATTTTACTTTAGAGCTAGATACCCCATTTTGTTCTTTTTGTGTTAACCATTGATAGAGTGGGTGTTGTTCGCTTCCTTTTACATCTATTTTTTCGGTTATAGGAAAGGTTACACCATAATTTACTTCGCAAAAGCTTTCAATATCTGATGCGCTTCCAGGTTCTTGTTTTCCAAACTGATTGCAAGGCACGCCAATTACGGTTAATTTTCCTTTGTAAGTATCACTTAATTCTTGTAAGCCTTTATATTGTGGTGTAAAACCGCATTTTGAAGCCACATTTACAAATAAAATGTGCTGTCCTTTGTATGCTGATAAATCTAGGGGTGTTCCTGCTAAACTATTAATGTTTATATCGTGTAACGTCTGCATGTTGTTTTGGTTTGCTAATGATGCTTTGGTTAATAGGGTTTGGAAAAATATTTTTAAGGGATTCACAGTTTTATATTTTAAAACTTACAATTCCACAATCCATTTCAAAGATTTGTCCAGATATAGAACTTGCTTTATTTGATGTTAAAAAAGTGGCCATATCTGCTACTTCTGTAGGATTTAAAAATTTTTTGAGAGGATGGCGTTCTGTTATGTTTTCTACCATCTTTTCGTTACGTAATAGCTTAGCAGCTAATGCTGTATCTGTAACAGTGGGTGCTATAGCATTAACACGAATAGTTGGTGCTAATTCTGCACCTAGGGATTTTACTAAACCTTCTACACCAGATTTTGCAGCTGCAACGCTAGCATGATATGGCATTCCTAATTTGGAAGCTACTGTACTAAATAATAGGATGGAAGGTGAGTCGCCTTTTTTTAAGGCTTTTAAATAGGTTTGTATGCTTTTTACAGCACCTACGACATTAATTTCGAAATCGTTTCTAAAATCGTCTAAACTTAAACGAGAAATAGGTTTTAAGTTTATGCTTCCTGGACAATAAATAATAGTGTCTAGGGTATCAATCTCTGGAAGTTCATCAGTTAACACATTACAAGGGTAATGTGTTAAATTCTGATGTGTAATTGTGGGTTCGGTTCTACTAATATTAATGACTTTGTTATCATTAACCAAAGTGTTAACAATAGCATTACCAATGCCTTTGCTTCCACCTACGACAAGTATATTCTTCATGTGTTTTAATATGTTAGAATAGGGTAGAAGCTCGGCTAAATATAGCGTTATTCTACTACGATGTTGGGCGACCTTTCAGTCTTTTTTCTATTTTTTGTTTAATAACAGTAAGGCGTTTCATCACTTCCATAAGTTCTGGGTCCTTACTTTCTTTGTAAATTTCATTTAAGCCTAGAATAAGTTCTTTTGCTTCTCTTGAAGCTACGATGCGTTCGTTTGTAGATTTAAACGAAGTGCTTTTCTGTTCAAATTCTAATGCTCTTTTTAACATGTCCATTGTCAATCTTTTAAGTAATTCTGTAATTCAGTTATTTTAGCAGGCGTATTAAACACACCTCCATAATAAGAAGTTACAGTTGCAGAGGTTTCGTCTTTAATTCCACGCGACGAAACGCATAAATGCTTAGCATCTATAATTACAGCTACATCTTCTGTATTGAGAATTGTTTTTAATTCGTTTGCTATTTGATTTGTTAAACGTTCTTGTACTTGTGGCCTTTTGGCATAATATTGTACAATACGGTTTAACTTCGATAGACCAATAACCTTGCCAGAAGAAATATATGCCACATGTGCTTTACCGATAATGGGAACAAAGTGGTGTTCGCAGTTAGAATAAAACGTGATATTTTTTTCTACAAGCATCTGGTTATATTGATACTTATTGTCAAATAAAGCAATTTTTGGCTTATTATCGGGATTTAATCCAGAAAAAATTTCTTCAATGTACATTTTTGCGACACGTTTTGGTGTTCCTTTTAAAGAATCGTCTGTTAAATCTAGACCTAAAACATCCATGATTTCTTCAAATAATCCAGCAATTTTTTCTTTTTTTTCTTCGTCATTAAGTTCGAAAGCATCAGCTTTCATAGGGGTTTCTAGACCTGTATATAAGTGGTCATCTCCAATGTCTTCATGTGAGAATCCATTAAGTTTAATGCCGTTTGCTTTAGTAAGTATTTCTAAATCAGTCTTTTTCATAGCAATATTTATCTTTTACTTATTTTATTGTGAGTTATTTGTTTTTGTCTTGTACATTTAAAACGACCAGCGTCTTCAAAGTCACGTTTATTTTGGTGTTTTGTTTTTCGTCCTTGCACTCTAGCACGCCAAAGTTTAAAACTACTGCGTTTTAATTCGCGACGCATAATATTGATAACTTCTTGTTCTTTAATGTTAAACTGAAAAGTAATAGCATCAAAAGGTGTACGGTCTTCCCATGCCATTTCTATAATACGATCTAAATCTTCTGTAGAGAATGTTTTATCGTCTTTAGTTCTGGAAATTATATTGCGCATCAAATTTTACTTTTTCGTCTAATAATTTATCAAAGAACGCTTTGTTCTCTTTAAAGGTTTTGTTGTTTCTAAAGTGAATGAATTTTCCTTGAGCGTGTATGCTGGAGCCGTTAATTTTATAAATAACTAATTGATAGTAAGGGATAGCCCAAGTATAATTTTGTAGTCCCTTATTTATATGTATTAAAACACCTTTAGGTCTTAATTCCATATTTGCATAATTAATATCTGCAATCTTGTTAATATAATAATCAAGATTAGGACTTACTTCATCTATAATCATACGTTTAGAACCAATACCTCTTCGTTTTATGCTTTCTATGAAACCAAATGCTTTACCAACTAAATCGTTTATAAGCTCTTTGTTTTCTTTGCTAGTATGTGTGGTATTTAATATCAAGTTAAAATATGGTTAGTATCATTCTTATATATCAAATTTACAAAATGTTTAACTATTTAATGATAAAGTTAAACAAAAATTAACATATTATTATTATGTTATGCTCCTATAAGTGTTGTTTATTCTGTTCTTAGCATTCTATTTCTATCAGTTAATGTATGGCGTTTAAGAATGCGATAAGCGTCTTTTCGTACCAGTGCATCATCTTTTAAATGCCAAAGAATATCACTTGCATTTTTACGAGATTGCTTTTCGTTAACAATAGGGAAGGGGTAGTTGGCACCTAATTCGAAGCCTGTTAATTGCTGGTCAAAGTAAGACATTGTTTGTGGTTCGTGTATGTAAGGTGGCTCTAGATCTCTCAGTTCTGGTATCCATTGTTTAATAAAAAGTCCTTTAGGATCGTGCTCTATGCTGTTTTTTATGGGATTATAAATACGAAGCATATTAATACCAGTTTCCCCTGCTTGCATTTGTATTTGCGGATAATGTATACCGGGTTCAAAGTCTAGGAATAAAGAGGCTAAATGTTCACTCATGTCTTGCCAAGGTTGCCATAAGTTATGAGTAAATATAGAAACAACCATAGCCCGCATTCTAAAATTGATATAACCAGTTTCTTTTAAACAACGCATACAGGCATCTACTAATGGGAAACCTGTTTGTCCGTTTTTCCAAGCCTCTTGATAAGCTATATTTACTGGTTTATTAATATTATGATAGCCTTTATTTACACTTTGGAATTCCATTTGATGTTCCATTTCAAATTTCTGAATAAAATGTGCTTGCCATCTTAAGCGCGAAATAAATGCATTTAAATGGCGTTTGTGCTTACTATACTTTTTTAAATCTAAAGCACTATGAATTACTTGCCTAATCGATAGATTTCCCCATGCTATATAAGGTGATATACGACTACAACCTGTGCGCGCTTCAATAGGTTTAGATATATGAAACATATAGTTTACATAGCGCTGTTTAAAAAACGATTGCATGTATTTAAGTCCAGTGCTTGTGCCTCCTTTTTGAAAGTGTTTATGGTCTGGTGTATTTAAATTAATAGTTTTAAAATGAGTTTCTAATTGTTTTATTGTAGACGCATCTATTAATTGATTGGTTTTAGGTTGAAAAACATGTAAATCTTGCATCATAAAATGTTCCCAATCTTCAAACCATGTATTTCTGTTTTGCAGACCTCTTACTACGCCGTTATTTATGGTTTCTATCCAATTAATATCTTGTGCTTTACAGAACTTTGCAAATTTAATATCTCGTTTAAAAGTAGTGTTAATCCCTGTTTCTTGATGCGAATGTATTGTTGTTACTACATAGTCTTTATTTAATGTACTAACTACAGTTTCTATAGTACTGTTAACCACTAATACTTTAGAGTTATGAGGTGCTAACTGTGTGTTTAAGTCTACTAAAGATTGTTTTACAAAATTCCAATGGCGTTCGCTGTAGTGCTTATCTTGTAGTAAGAAATCTTCAAAAACGTAGCATAATAGTACTTGCTTACCAGATTTTAAAGCATTTTCTACAGCTTCATTATCTTGTAAACGTAAATCACGTTTAAACCAAACGATATGTAATTCTTGTTTTTTAGGCATTTAGTAATTCTCTGGGTTTTCAATAATATCTTGTGCTCTTAACTTAATGTTGTGTAAATCTTCAGCATTCATTTTATTAAGTAAACTATACATCATTTTCATTCTAAAATTACCGCTTAGTTTTTCACGCTTATCGTCTAAGAAATTCCAATATAAACTATTAAATGGGCAGGCTTTATTTCCTGTTTTTTCTTTTTTATTGTAGTAACAATTATCGCAATAGTTACTCATTTTACTAATGTAACTTCCGCTAGAAACATAAGGTTTTGTTGCGATTTTACCTCCGTCTGCAAATTGACTCATGCCTCTGGTATTAGGCAATTGTACCCATTCTATAGCATCTACATAAATACCAAGATACCAAGCGTCTATAGCATTAGGATGAGTTTGCGTAAGCAACGCATAATTACCAGTAATCATTAAGCGTTGTATGTGGTGTGCATAACCGTTGTCTAAGGAGTTGGTAATGGATTGTTTTAAACAATTCATTTTGGTATTTCCCGTCCAATAAAAATCGGGTAGCGGATTGGTATTATCTAGGTGGTTTAATGTTTTGTATTCCGGCATTGTTGCCCAATACATACCACGCATATATTCTCGCCAACCTATTATTTGCCTTATAAAACCTTCTACTTGAGAAATATCTATATCGTCTCCATGTTTATGCCAATAGTTTAAAACTGTAGTAACGATATCTTTTGGAGAAATCAGTTTACAATTCATAGCAAATGATAAACGCGAATGAAATAAATACGTTTCATCTGTATGCATAGCGTCTTGATAATCGCCAAAATAGATTAATAAATGTTCACAAAAGTACTTTAACTGTTCTAATGCTTGTGATCGTGTTATTGGGTATTCAAAATAATCAGATTTAAACGTACCAATAGTTTTAACATTTTCTGAGTCTAGTACATCTAAAATATCTGAAACATCATTTTTAAATTTTAAATATTCGGGAATATTGTGTTTACCTTTCCATTTATTTCTATTGCTTTTGTCATAATTCCATTTACCGCCTTCTGGTTGATTGTTAACCATTAAGATATTATGTTTTTTACGCATGTCTCGGTAAAAATTTTCCATTAACCATTGTTTTTTGCCTTCAAAAAAAGAGGATAAGTCGCTTCTTTTGGTGTAAAAATGTTCTGCGGAAGTACTAAGTGTTTCAATACTTAGTATTTTACAAAATGTTTGTAATTGTTGGTCTAGGCGGTATTCGTCTGGATGTATGTATTCAAAATGGGTTATATTATGCTTTGTAATAAGCTGCTGAAGATTTTTAGTTAAATCTTGAGTGTTTTCTTTAGCATTCAATGTGTAATATTCCACCTTACAACCGTTAGCTTTTAGGTGTGTTGAAAATGCTCGCATAGCTGCAAAAAAGCCAATTACTTTTTGAATATGATGTTTTATATAGTCGGTTTCTTGGCGCATTTCGAATAAGCAATAGATGTAATTTTCTTGATTGTCTTTAAACCAAGAGTGCTTACTATTTAATTGATCGCCAAGTATTAATCGTAATGTTTTCAATAGAAATTATTTTTAAAAAAGAGTGTTTTGCAGCCATAAACGTTGATATTTTCCTGCTGTATCATAACGTTCTGCTTGTAGTTTTACATTAAATACACGGTCTCTAGGGTCATTGCCTACGCCAGCTACATATAACCAATTACCATAATTACTGTGTACATCGTAATCTATTAATTGCGACTCAAAATAGGCTGCACCAATGCGCCAATCTAATTTTAAGTTTTTAGCAAAATAACTAGCAACATTTTGGCGTCCGCGATTACTCATCCAACCAGTTTTTTTCAACTCAATCATGTTAGCGTTAACAAAGGATTCTTGTGTTTCTCCATTAATCCATTGTTGTATAGCTTTTGTATTAGTGTTCCAGATATATTCTTTATTTAGTATTCCGCCAATTTTAAAGAGTTTGTTGCCGTGTTTTATAGATACGTATTTAAAGTAGTCTCTCCAAATAAGTTCAAATATTAGCCAATAGGTAGAATCGTTTTTAAAGTGAGTAGTTTCAAATGCTTTTACTTTCCAGTAAATAGTTTTTGCACTTAAACTTCCGTTGGCTAGCCAAGGGGAAAATTTAGAACTAAAATCTGTACCTATTAATCCATTTCGTGTTTTCTTGTAAACGCCTAGTTTTTTAGTTTTAAAAAAATAATCATTTAATCTTTCTAAGGCTTCGGTCTCGCCTCCTTTAAATGGGAATGCACTATTTGTATGTATTGAAAAATTATCTAATCCTAGATTGGTTAAAGTAGGTATTGCGGTTTTGTTTTCTATATTATGTTGTTCTTTAGCTTTAGGTATTTCAACGTCTTTAGTTATAGTACTGTAGCGTTCTACTTTTTTTCTGAATGCAGTAAAGACCCTAGGTAATTGCTCTATTTCAAAGTTTAAAGTGTTTGGGTGATACAGGAATTGATTGTACGTTTCATGCAAAGAAACATATTCTGGTAGTTTGTTTAATACTTTATTCTGAATGACAACTTCTTCTTGTGTCCATTCTTTTTGAAGGTAAATAGCATTGAATTTAAATGTATTGTTTAGCTTAGATATAACATCTTCAGTATAGTCATGATAAACAAATAGTGGAATGTTTAATGTCTTTAATTTTTGTTTTAAATCGGTTATAGTTTCAATTAAAAATTGAGCTCTGTATTTTTCGGTTTTATTAAATCCATACCTGTCCTTTTTAAAGTTTCGTTTATCGAAGCAATAAACCGCTATCACGGTATCGCTTTCTTTTAAAGCATTATTAAATGTAGTGTTGTCGTGTATTCTTAAGTCATTCCTAAACCAAATTAGGCTGTTTTTATTTTGTTTCTTCTGCATTTTTCGCTGCAATATTTTACATTATCCCAATTCTTTTCCCATTTTTTACGCCATGTGTATGGTAATCCACAGGTTACACATGTTTTGGTAGGGAGGTGTTGTTTTTTCATTTTTTTCTTATGTGCCGGGATTGTTAGGAAATGAGCTTTGCTATTTCTTGTCAAACCATCCGATTTTTTTATTCAAAAAATCACCTTCCTTTTGCTAAAGGAAGGAGCAGTTCTATTATGCTTTTTTTAACTTCCAACTATGCTTTTGCTAGTTTATTAATCATACCATTGAATATAAAACCGTGGAATGGTAGCACGCTATACCAATATAAACGACCAGCAAGTCCGCGAGGTCTAAATACGGCACGTTGGTAAACTTTGCCTTTAGCAACCCTAAATTCTAGCCAAGCCTCTCCGGGTAATTTCATTTCTGCAAATAGGAGCAAACGTTTGTTTTCGTTATCGGCAAGTAATACGCGCCAAAAATCGAGCGCATCACCTGTTTTTATAGTTGTTTTATTGGTTCTTCCTCGGCGTAAACCAATGCCGCCAACAAGCTTGTCTAAATAGCCTCGTATTTTCCATAATGTTGTACCATAGTACCAGCCATTTTCGCCGCCGATAGCACAAATTTTATCGAACGTGCGTTGCTCATCTAATACTTTTCTGTCTTTAATGTCTTTAAAACAACCATATTTTGGAACATTTATATATTTACTAGAAATTCTTTTTCTCTGCCTGCTGCTGGCAAAAGAATCTTTCCAGCTCGACACTATACTGTTTTGTTTTATTTTAATGAAAGCAAATTTTACAGCTTCCTCATAAGTCATGGGTTCTATACCTAATATGTTATTAATATCACTTGGTTTTCCAATAATTTCTACTCCCATACTATTTACTAAGGTTCTCGCCAATTTGTATGTTGTAGAGGTTACAAAATAAAGCCAATAACTAGAGAGTTTGGGTGTCATTACTGGTACAGTTATTATAGTGCGTTTTAATTTTCGTATGGCTGCAAATCTTAAAAGCATTTGCCTGTAATCTAGAATCTCGGGGCCAAAAATATCGTACGATGTGTTGTATACTTTTTTATTTCCTAAAGCCTTTGTTAAAAAGCTTAATACATCTCTTATACCAATAGGTTGTGTTTTAGTTCTTAACCATTTAGGTGCAATCATTACAGGTAGTTTTTCTACTAAATCTCTTATAATTTCGAAAGAAGAGCTTCCAGAACCTACAATAATACCTGCTTTAAAAACGGTTAAACTATATGCTTTAGATTGTAATACGTTTTCAACATTTTTTCTAGATAGTAAATGGCTAGACAGTTTAGTATCGTTTGTTATACCGCTTAAATAAATAACTTGTTTAGTATTGGTTTGTTCTATGTAATTTTTAAAATTAACAGCACAGTCGTTTTCCATTTGTTGAAATTTACTAATGGAATTAGACATAGAATGTATTAAATAATAGGCAGCATCTATATCTTTTGGAATGTTCTGTAATGTTTCTGGTGCTAAAAAATCTGCTTCTACAACTGTAATATTTTGCTCTGTCTCGTAACGTTGTTCTGTACGCAGTTTACCTCTTACTGCACAGACAACAGTATGACCTTGCTCTAAAAGTAACGGAATAATACGTTTACCTATGTAACCTGTTGCTCCTGTTACTAATACTTTCATTTGTTTACACTATTTCTTTAGGTCTTTGGTAGTCTAATCTTGTTTTTAACTTAGGTATTGTATAACCATCTAATCCATTAATTGCGGCTATATTTGCTTTAGATAAATTAATAAATCCATCTTTTTCTAATAAGTTGTCATTGATATATAAATTCTGAATTTCTCCAATAACTAGAATCGTATTATTAGAAGCAATATGGTATTCTTCTACAAATTTCATTTCTAATTGTACAGGAGCATGTTTAACATAAGGTGCTTCACAATTATTTTTATATTCTGAAACTAAATTAGTAGCTTCAAATTCTGAAACATCTTTGTCATATTTTGCAGAGGTATGATGTGCATCTTCAATGACATCACTATGGATATGATTTATGGTATATATTCCTGTCTCTTTTATGTTTTCGTAAGTATGACGTATTACCGTTGTTGGTCTACAAAAAAAGCCCAAAAGTGGCGGATTAGATCCAATATGTGTTACCGAACTAAATACAGCTACATTTTCTACACCTGCTTTTGATTTTGTACCGATAAGATTTGCCGATTTAAATCCAGAACTACTATTAATTAAATTAATGCGATATAAATGGTGTAATGCGTCTATATTGTCTTTACTAAAATGTTTCATGTTTGTATTACAACGTCTTGAAATTATTTATCTTAATGTTTTTCGATTTTAAATCGAACATTAAGTTGTAGAGTCCAAAGAATGTTCTGTTAATATATATAAAGTGTTTAGAGCCTCTATTGCCATTCATTTTTCGTAATTCTGTACTTTTGCTGTAACGCTCTCCTAATTCTGCAATGGCATTAAAGAAGGTTTCGTCTGAAAAATCAAACGTTTCGTTATGAAATGGTTTAGTAAACAGACTTAACATATCGAAAAACATTGCTGAAAAGAATTCTAATTCTTCTTTTGTATCGTCTTCTCTTAGAATTTCTAAGGCATACATTTTTTCTGTAAACTGTTTTGGGTCGTTAATGACTTCTGGTTTTGCTAATTCAAAATAAGGCACATAGAAATCTTCTGGTACGGTTTTCATGCAACCAAAATCTAAAGCTATTAATTCTCCTTGTTTAGAGATTAAGAAGTTTCCAGGATGCGGATCAGCATGTACTTTTTTAAGAACATGCATTTGATACATGTAAAAGTCCCAAAGTGCTTGCCCTAGTGTATTTGCTAATGCTTTATCTGTATTGTAAGCCGTAAATTCACTAAGATGTTCGCCTTCCATCCAATCCATTGTAATAATTCTTTCTGAGGATAATTCTTCATAATACTCAGGGAATTTTAGATTAGGAATATGTTTACAAGCGTCTACTATGGCTTTACTTTGTTCAATTTCTAATAGATAATTTGTTTCTTCTCTTAGTTTGTCTTCAACTTCGTTAAAATATTTATCGGAGTCTTTTCCTTTAATATTAAACATTTTAATAGCAATAGGTTTTACTAAAGCTAAATCGCTAGCAATACTATCTGCAACACCTGGATATTGAATTTTTACAGCTAATTTTTTACCATACTTTTCTGCTAGGTGTACTTGTCCAATACTCGCAGCATTTACAGATGTTGATTTAAAGGTGTCGTAAATTTCTGTTGGTAACTTGCCAAAGTATTTTTTAAAGGTTTTTGTTACTAATGGCGGTGATAATGGTGGCACAGAAAACTGTGCTAAAGAGAATTTCTCTACGTATGCTTGTGGTAGAATACTTTTCTCCATACTTAGCATTTGTGCTACTTTTAAAGCACTTCCTTTTAAGGTTTTTAAACCATTATAAATGTCTTCAGCATTGCTTTCGTTTAAGCGTTCTTTAGATTCATCTTCGGTTTTTGTTAATCTATCTCCGTAATACTTAAGATAGTTAACGCCAACTTTCGCACCAGTTTGAACCAATTTTGTCGCGCGCTGAATTTTTGATGTGGGTATTTTATCTATTGTTTTCAATAGTTTCTATTTAGTGTGTTTGTATTTTTTCTTTGAAAATGAATTTCCCGAAATCTATAATACTTTTTAATGGAGCTACATTTAATATGTCGAAGCTAGTATTTACTGATTTTTCAATAAATACATCCGTTTTTTCAAAACTTGGGGAAGTGTCTTCTAACCAAAATTTCATAGTTAGTAAAAATTGTAACCAAGCAGATTCTTTAATACTTCTACTTTGAAACTTTTCTATTTCTGCTTGCTTAATATCTATGAGTTCAATATCTAAGTCTTCAATATATTGACAAAATGCAGATTTCAACTCTTTTAAAGCCAGTAGAGATTTCATTTTATTTTTATCCTTGTGTAATGCATACACCACATAACTTCTATTGGCTGTAAGATTTTCGAAAAAAGTGAAGTAGTAACTTAATAGTTTATTTCTAGCTTCAAAATTTATATAATCTTCACTATTGTGTAAAGCAGTTATAGTATTATCGTGAAAGGCTTTAAAAATTGCTTTTTCAATAGACTCGAAAGAGGTATAGTGTTCGTAGAATTTACTTTCTTCAAAATTGTTGTGTTTCGCAAACATATAAACAGAATTTGGTTGTTTATCGTGTTCTAAAACGTAATCCATGTAAAATGAAATGATGTCGTTGCTTTTTATGTTTTTCTTTTTAGCCATTATGTAGTTCTATTTAATAGCATAAAGATACGAAATGTTTAATCATTTATTGCAATGATTAAACAAATTAACAAAGCTTTCACTTTAATGTTTAGAAAAGCAGTTTTACTTTTTAAGAATAACAAATGTGCTTTTAGCAGTCACCATCGCAACAATTATCGTCTTTTACTAATTTACAAGACAATACAGCGGTTATTGCTCCTAATATTGGAGCAGTGATATATAACCATAGATATTGAAAATTACCTGTAAATAGGGCAGGAGCTATTGATCTTACAGGGTTCATAGAGGCTTTTGTTATTGGCCCAGCAAACATGGCTTCTAACAGAATAACTGCACCAACGGCTATGGCAGCCATAGTGCCAATTTCTTTACTTCCTGTAGATACATTTATAATGACAACCATTAAAAAGAAGGTTAATAAAAACTCAACTATTGCGGCTTTATATGCTGGAAAACCTTCCATAGGTGTTGTTTCCCCTAGGTATTGGCTCTCGGGGAATAAAAACCATAATAATGCACTAGCGCAGATGGCTCCTATTAATTGAGCAGTTATATATTTAGGTACAAGTTTCCAATCAAACTTTTTAGCAAAAGCAAAACTTATGGTTACAGCTGGGTTAAAGTGAGCTCCAGATATTTCACCAAAAGCATAAATCATACTCATAACAATAAGACCCCAAGTTATAGCAACTCCAACATGCGAAATACTACCATTGGTAATTTCATTTATAGTCATGGCGCCTGTTCCGCAAAATATCATGGTAAAGGTTCCTAATGCTTCAGCTATGAGTTTCTTCATTTTTTATTTTTTTACAAATATACAAGACCTAATTTTAAGGTTTTGTTAACAATTAAGGTTTTTGTTATATGTAAATTTACAGTCATTATTATAACAAACACTAATTATCACAAAAATCATGAAAAAATTACTATTAATAGCTTTAGTTTTTACTGTCTCTTTTTCAGTTAATGCTCAAGTTGAAACGCCACAACCTAGTCCGTTTTCTAGAATGGAACAAAAGGTTGGATTAACAGATGTTACTCTAGAATATTCTCGTCCTAACATGAGAGGTCGTACTATTTTTGGAGATTTAGTGCCTTATGGCAAATTATGGAGATTAGGAGCTAATGCGAATACCAAAATTACATTTAGTACTGATGTTACTGTGGGCGGCAAAACATTAAAAGCTGGTGATTATGCGATTTTTGCAACACCAAATGCAACGTCTTGGGACCTTACTTTTTATACAGATGCTACAAACGGTGGTACACCAAGAAATTGGGATGAAAGTAAAGTTGCTGTTAAAGTAACTGCGGATGTTATTAAACTGCCTATGAAAATAGAGACATTTACGATGTCTTTTGACGACTTAGAAATAAATGCTGCAGTTATTGGTATGATGTGGGAAGATGTTTATGTAGGTGTTAAGTTTGAAGTACCTACAGATGCTGCCGTTACTGCATCTATTGAAAAAACAATGGCTGGTCCTGGAGCAGGTGATTATTTTGCTGCTGCAAGATATTTCTTGTCTGAAGGAAAAGATATTAATAAAGCTGTTGTTTGGATTGACAAAGCTGTTGAATTAACTAAAGACGAACCTCGTTTTTGGTTCTTACGTCAACAATCTTTAATCCACGCTAAAGCAGGTAAAAAGAAATCGGCGATTGCTGCTGCAAAAGCATCTTTAGCGGGTGCTAAAGCTGCTAAAAATGCAGATTACGTAAAAATGAATGAAGAGTCTTTAAAAGAGTGGGGCGCTATGTAATTTAGTTTTCATTTTAGAATATATTGAAAAAGCGCAATCGTTATGATTGCGCTTTTTTATGTTTTACAACTTGTTTTAAACATGCTGGTCCACCAAAATGGCATTACCATCGGGGTCTAATACAACAAAACTAGCAGGACCAGATGTAGTTGCGTCAGCTTCGGTTTCTAGTTTAATATTATTATCTTTTAAGTGTTTTTGAATGCTTCTAACATCGTCAAATTGTTCTAATGTTTTTGCATCTGTATCCCAACCTGGGTTAAAGGTTAGTATGTTGTTTTCGAACATACCTTGAAATAAGCCTACTAAAGACGCTTCGTTTTTCATTATAAGATAATTTTTTTCTATATCTCCTGCGAAAACTGAAAAGCCCAAGGTTTCATAAAATGCTTTAGATT
This sequence comes from uncultured Flavobacteriaceae bacterium, assembly GCA_947494205.1. Taxonomy (GTDB): domain Bacteria; phylum Bacteroidota; class Bacteroidia; order Flavobacteriales; family Flavobacteriaceae; genus JAHDHI01. Next base: position 29,156 of record CANLUH010000007.1, read on the forward strand.
TATGTATGTCTTTTACACTAAGACTCACTGAGAATGCTCCTAATTTCATAATTGATTAGTTTTTAAATGCTTTAAAAATACAATTTTGAAGAAATGAAACCTAATTAGAATTTAAAGCTATTATCTTATTCTATTAGTTTACATTAAATAAATTACTTTATGGTTGTGTTATCATCGGGTTTAATTTGTTTTAATACCCTTATTTTAGTTCTATATTAGATTTGAGATCATTAAGTCTTTGTTTTACATTTGATTGTAAATGTCTTTTTATTATTCCAGCTGCTAAACTAAAAGGGAAGCGAAGCTGGAAAGAATATAAAAATACAACTTCGGTTGTACCTTCTTCAAGTTCTTTAAATCTCCAAGAACCCAAAAAAGATTTAAACATAAACGGGCCTTTAGTCATTTTAATGGCTGTTGCTTTTGGTCTATTAAATGAAACATATTCAGTTACCATTCCTATCCCGTTTTTTGCAACACAATATGCTTTTACCCCTTTGTTTGCATTTATAGCACCTTCAATTAAATCTGCTCTTTTAAGAAAAGTATCCCAAGTTAATCTTTGATTATAATCTTGTGTGTAATCGAAAGCAAATTCAGGATTGCAATTAACTTTTATTGCCTCAGTAAATTTTATATTTCCCATGTATTATTGGCTATTCTTTGTAAAGATAGATTATCAATTTAAATACTATATAAATTTCTAAATTTACTTTCTAAAACTCTAATAATCCATTGTTTCTCATAAAAAGAAAGCCATAAACGATATGTTTATGGCTTTTTTAATTTAATGTATTTTAATTTTTTACTCTTCAGTAGATTCTTCCATAGTGTGATATACATTTTGCACATCATCATCTTCTTCAATTTTCTCTAAAAGCTTCTCAACATCGGCAACTTGCTCTGGTGTTAACGTTTTAGTTACTTGTGGAATACGCTCGAAACCAGAAGATAGTATTTCTATCTCTCTGTTTTCTAATTCTGCTTGTATAGCACCAAAGTTTTCAAAAGGCGCGTAGATTAAAATACCGTCGTCGTCTGCAAAAACTTCTTCTGCTCCAAAATCTATAAACTCTAATTCTACTTCCTCAGGATCTAAACCTTCAGAAGGAATCCTAAAGTTACAGGTGTGGTCAAACATAAATACTACGGATCCAGAAGTTCCTAAACTTCCATCGCATTTATTAAAATAACTACGTACGTTGGCTACTGTTCTGGTATTATTATCTGTTGCTGTTTCCACAAGAATAGCTATTCCGTGCGGTGCATAGCCTTCAAAAAGAACTTCTTTATAATCGCCTTGTCCTTTTTCGCTTGCTTTTTTAATGGCGCGCTGTACATTATCCTTAGGCATGTTAACAGCTTTAGCGTTTTGAATTACTGCTCGTAAACGCGAATTACTTCCAGGATCTGGACCGCCTTCTTTTACAGCCATTACTATATCCTTACCAATACGTGTAAAGGCCTTACTCATTGCAGACCAACGTTTCATTTTACGTGCTTTACGAAATTCAAAAGCTCTTCCCATTTAAAACTTATTTTATTATCCTACAGTGTAACGTAGGTAGTTAATTATATTATGTATGTCACAAATTTAAAAAAATCTCTTAAAAATGCTTAATGATTTCTAAATCGTTTCTATTCTTCTTCTTCAACAATACCTTCAATAGCTTGTGCTAGCTTAAAATCTAAATCTGTTACACCGCCTTTGTCGTGTGTGGATAAGCTTATGTTTAAAACATTATAGGTGTTAGACCAATCTGGATGATGATTTAAAGCTTCACACTCGAAAGCAATACGACTCATAGCGCTAAAGCAATCTTTAAAGTTTTCGAACTCGTATTCTGTGTGTATTGCATTATCGAAATAATCCCATTCTTGTAGGGTCTCTAATCGTTTTTCTATTTCTTGTTCTGTAAGTTTAGACATCATTTTTAGTGTTTAAAATTCATTGCAAAAGTTAAGCATTTTTAAAGGATTACGCATCGAGTAATTTTAAAACCTCTTGACTTTCTAATTGTAAATGCTTTGGTAGTGTGTTGTGTTTTGGTAATACTGCTAAATAACGATCGTCGTTAGTAGTAAATACTTGTTTAAATATTGGTTTTGTATTGCTTAGTGTGTCACTAATTTCCTTTATAAAATCGTCATGATGTACCAAGTCGTTACTTCCTAAATGGAATACTCCATATTTTTTTTGATTTATTATATAGTGTATTTGTTGCGTTACTTTAGAATCTGTAGTCACATTTATTATTAAATTTGGAAATACTTCTATGGGTAACTTTTCTTTTAAAAAGGCTTTTATTTCCTTTACTCTAGGCGATTGACTTCCAAAAACCATTGGTAATCGTAAAATAGCAACTTGCTTTTTAGGCAAGCGTAGTAGCATGTTTTCTATTTTTATTTTAAAATGCCCATACATACTGTGACTTAGCGTTTTGTCTAATTCGTAACTAGGGTATTTGCTATAACCATCGAAAACATTGGCAGACGATAAAAATATAAATCTTGCTTTTGTAGCTACTACATAGTCTATAATATGACTGTGCGCTATTACTTGAGCCGAAAAATTACCTCGCAGTGCAGATATTACTACAGTAGGTTTTACAGCTTCTAGTATTTCGTAAATATCGTCTTCTTCTACGTTGTACTGAAAATAATGCTGATTTTTATCGTATGCATAATTATCTGTACGGTAAGTGCCAAAGGTTCTAAAATAGGGGCAAAGCTCTTTATAAATAGCTTCGCCTATAAATCCGCTTGCACCAATAATTAGTATAGTGTTTTTTGTGTCTTTAATCTGTTTCATTAAATAGTTAAGGGAGTGAATAAAACGTTTAAAAGATAGAACGGTTAGTTTTGGTAGTAAATTGCTCTAGGGCTTGCATGCCTATGAGAGAGTTTCCTTTTGGGTTGAGTCCTGGTGCCCATGTAGAAATAATATAATCGTTTGGTAATAAGGCAACAATACCACCGCCAACGCCACTTTTTCCGGGTAAACCAACCTCGAAAGCAAATTCTCCAGCTTCGTCATAAAAGCCACAGGTTAGCATAATTGCATTTATTCTTTTGGCTTGACTTAAAGAAATGTGTTGCTTATTGTTTACACACTGGCCTTTATTGGCGAAAATATAAAAGGCTTTAGAGAGTTGTGCGCAAGTCATTTCTATTGCACATTGGTGAAAATAGAAATCTAAAACGGTTTCTACATCGTTATTCAAATTATTAAAAGATTTTAAAAGGTTTGCAGCGGCGTAGTTTTTAAAACCTGTTCTTTGCTCGGATGCGGCAACTGCTTTGTTATACACAATTGTATTATCGTTGGCAATTGTTCTTATATAGTTTAGAAAATCTTGTTTTGGGTTTTCTAAGTGAGAGACTAAAATATCTGCTACTACAATGGCTCCTGCGTTAATTAAAGGGTTTCTTGGGATACCATTCTCTAACTCTAACAAAGAGAGGTGGTTAAATGGGTTTCCTGAAGGCTCAACATCTATGCGTTTCCAGATGTTATTATCTTCGAAATCTATGGCTTTTGAAAGCGCTAAAACTTTAGAAATACTTTGTATTGAAAAGGGCACATTCCAATCTCCAATTTGAAATGTGCTCCCGTTTATTTGTTGTATGTGAATGCCGAAACTTTCATTACTTTGTTTGGATAGTTCAGGAATATATGAAGCAACACGACCTTTGTTTGAAGACTGTTTTAAGTCGTTATAAATTGATTCAATAATATCTTGAAAATCCATACTATAAATTTAACCTTTATAAAATGGCAGTTTAACAACAGTTGCTGGCACTGCATTTTTACGTATTTGAATGTTTATTTTACTGTCTGCCGAAGAAAACACTTTTGGTACATAGCCTAAACCAATACCTTTACCTAAAGAAGGCGACATGGTTCCAGAAGTTACTTCTCCTATTTTCTTACCTTGTCCATCTACAATATCGTAACCTTGTCTAGGAATGCCTCTTTCGTCTAACTCAAAAGCAATTAGTTTACGCTCTACACCACGTTTTTTCTGTGCTTCTAAGGCTTCAGAGTTTGTAAACTTTTTAGTGAATTTTGTTATCCATCCTAAACCAGCTTCTAGAGGCGATGTTGTATCATCGATATCGTTTCCGTAAAGGCAATATCCCATTTCTAAACGTAAAGTGTCTCTAGCAGCTAAACCAATAGGTTTAGCTCCAGCTTCTATTACTTTATCCCAAATTTGTTTTACTTCACTGTTTTTACAGTAAATTTCGAATCCGCCACTTCCTGTATATCCTGTTGCAGAGATAATAACGTGTTCTATTCCTGCAAAATCACCTACAACAAAGTTGTAGAATTTAATCTCTGCTAAATCATGGCTAGATAGACTTTGCATAGCTTCAACCGCTTTAGGGCCTTGTATTGCTAATAAAGAATAGTCCTCAGATAAGTCTTTCATTTCTGCTCCAACATCATTTTTAGAACTAATCCAATTCCAATCTTTTTCTATATTGCTAGCATTAACAACTAATAAATAGGTCTCTTCTTTTACTTTATAAACAATTAAGTCATCTACAATACCGCCATCGTCATTTGGTAAGCAAGAGTATTGTGCTTTCCCAATAGTTAATTTGCTAGCATCGTTACTACATACTTTCTGTATTAAATCTAGAGCATTTGGCCCTTCGATTAAAAACTCTCCCATGTGAGATACATCAAAAACACCAACACCAGTTCTTACGGCTTCGTGTTCTATATTTACGCCATCGTATTGTACTGGCATGTTATACCCTGCAAATGGTACCATTTTAGCGCCTAATGCTGTATGCGTTTCTGTTAATGCTGTATTTTTCATTTTTAGTTATGTTATTTTTTAGGATTGTAAAAGTATCAAAAAATATTCATTTGTTTTATACTCAAAATAGAATATAAATGTCTTAATTTTAAAATTGAAAAAGTAATAACTTATAATCTGTTTTTTGAATGCTTAAAAAGAAAAACCTTATTGTTTTTGATATTGACGATACGCTTACCAAGAGCGAGTTTCAGCACCAATTAGCCTACGTAAATACAATGAAGCATTTTGGTATTACCGAGATAAATACGCATTGGAAAACCTACAAACACCACACCGATAGTTATATTTTAAGTAAAAATTATGAAGCTAATTTAAAATGCGATTTTGTGTTTTCTTTTATTCCTGATTTTGAAACAAAAATGACTGAAGAACTTTTAAAATTAAAACCAACAGAAGAAATAATAGGAGCGAAGGCTATTGTTGATTTTTTTATGAATGAAACTAATTATGCTATTACATTTGCAACAGGATCTTTATTACAACCCGCATTAGTTAAATTAAAACAGGCAGAAATAACACATAATAAATATTTAGTAGTGAGTTCTAATACTATTTTTGAACGTGAAGGTATTGTTGCAGAAGCGATAACACGCGCTAAACAAGTGTATAATGTAGATGCGTTTGAATCTATTATCTCTATTGGAGATGGTTTGTGGGACTTAACTACGGCTAGTAATTTAGGCATTCACTTTATTGGTATTGGTACTAAAAACAGTAACGATTTTAAACGTAACCATTGTAAAGTACATATTAAGGATTGGACAGGTTTTGATTTAAAAACAGCTGAGTTAGAGTTGGGGATTGTTAATTAAGAGAAATACTTCTTTTTATAATTTTTCCATTAAAACCAGCTGAATAAATAGTATGATTAATTATAATAATATCTTGTATAAAATTACTAGAGTTATATAGTTCTGTAATGCTATTAGTTGTTGTGTTGGTAGACATGATTTTATTATCTTCTCCACAGGTTATTATAAAATGCTTGTAATAGAGTAAAGAGCGTATAATGTCATTATGCACCTTTAACTTTGTTATTGTTTTAAGGTTTAGAGCAATACTAATTAATGTCCCATTTTTAGCTCCAACATGTAGTGTGTTTTTATTTTGTAGAACAATTGAAAATAGCGGCATGTTATTTTTATAGAGACAGTTTGTTGCTTTTGTTTTTAAGTTAGTAATATTAATGGTTTTATCTTCACTACAGGTTATAACGTTACTATCATCTAAACTTAAAACATCCCAAATCCAATTGTTATGAATTTTAATTTTATCTATTACTTTTAAACTTGAATTTAAAATGAATAGATAGCCACTCGTACCTACAGCTAAAAGTGTATTAGTCTTTGTTTTTACAAGCTTTAAAATCATTTCATTCAATTGAATAGAAGCTATTACTTGCCCAGAAAGATTCCATTTTTTTATGCTGAAATCTCTAGAACTAGAGATAAATTCAGCATCATTAAATTTAATCATTGACAATACAGAACTAGCATGTATTTTAAAACTATTTAAAAGTGTTAATTCTGTATTCCATAACTTAATGTATTTATCTCGTCCACAGCTTAAAAACGTATTGTTGTTTAATTTTAAAAGACTCCAAATGTAACCATCATGTTGTGTTTGCACAAAATCTTTATTAACCATGACATCCGATCTTAGAATATATTTGTTTCCTCCAGAAACGATATCTCCTTTATGCCATATACGATGATCAAAAATGACTAATTTTCCTTTTTTTGGTACAATTATTTTTTGTGCTTTTTTATCTGTTTTGTTAGTATAAAATAGAGTGTTGCCTCCTGTAAATTCACTAGTATCGTTTAAATACAGTAAGAATGTGTATTTAGACTGAAGTTTATCTGTGTAATATATACCATCTTGGTGTTTGGAAAAGGATTGTTTGTTTTGATATCTGCAAAAACGAAACCTTTCGTTAATAGCAATGACTTCACCTTTTAATAATTCTATATCTTTTAATTTATGAAACAACGCATTTGAAAGCTCTAAATTGTCTTCAACCAAACGGTCATTATCTCTATAATAACTAGGGTAGTGGCTAATAGCTTTGCTAAATGAATCAATTTTTGAAGTTAATAGAACATTTACTTCAACTTCAGACAGAAAATCATCTATTTCTAAGATTACTAAGTCATTTATGCTCGTTTGTTGTTTCATACCGTTTTTGTTTATTAGTTCTAAGGTTCAAAGGTCTTAGAAATGAAACAGTAAGGCATTGATGTATGGTAAGATTTACTAGATAACAGAGAATTTAATTTTCTATGGTTGGCTTAGAGACGTTTTAAGTAATTGAATTGTCGGCTGTGTTTTTTCGTATTCTACTTAAAGACTCTGGAGTAATACCTAAATAAGAAGCGATGTAATGCATAGGTATTAAGTTTAGTAAATTAGGATATAGTTTTATAAAACTATTATATCGTTCTGTAGCATTTTTATATTGTAGAGATTCAATTCTTTCAATAGCTAATATGTAATTATGCTCTGCCATTAAACGCCCAAAAGTGTTTAAAGCATGACTAGTGTTATAAAAAGACACCCATTTATTATAATCTATAGAGAGTAATTGCCCAGGGACTATGCATTCAATAATTTCATTACTTGGTTGTGCTTTTAATAGGCTAGTAAAAGACGCTACCACAGGATTTCTTGCTTCGTAATTAAAATAACTAGTTATTTCTTTACCTTCTCTTAACTGATAAACTCTATAAATACCTGAGGTTACAAATTTTAAAGTACCAGAAGTCTTACCTTGATTTAAAATGATGTCTCCTTTTATATAACTCTCTACAGATAAATTTGAATAGATTTCTTGTTTTTCATATTGGGATAATTTCACCCAATTAGAAATAAAATCCATTAGTTTAAAAACGTTTTTATCGATATTCATAGATTATTTATAGGGTACTAAATGTACAGATTTAATTTAATTAATTATTGCGTTATTTTCTTAATTTAAAAAAGCACAAGTCTATACAAACCTGTGCTTTTTTATTAAACTTAAAATGTATATCCAACATGCAATGTTAGAAATAATGTAATAGGAGCGATATCATACTCAAAAGCTTCAATCTTATTATTTCCAGAAATTTTAGAAGTATAACCAATACCTGCCCAAGGTTTAATGTATAAATTGTTTTTAAATGGTTTTAATGTATAACCAAGATAACTCATAGCTAATATGCTAGTAAATTTTTTATTCCTATTTATTGTTTCCTTTTCAATTTTAAATTCTTGTATACCTATTTGAGTTCCTACAAACCATTTATTATTTACTTCAGTAAAATGATGCTCTGCAAATAAACTATAACCTTGATTTATTCTTGTATTCCAACCTTTGCCTTTATTTTTTTTATTAAAATTGACTAACAAGTCTGGTAGATCTAACGCATAAGTTCCAAACCCTAAGAGTAGGTGATTGCAATTTTTAGGTTGAATTCTTACATGCATACTATAGCCGTCAAGAATAAATGTGGCTGGATCTATTTCTATACTTAGTTTAGTATGCTCGTTTGTTTTTTCTTTTTGTGCATAAGTAATAGATCCAATAAAGAATGTAAAAATAATTAAGTACTTTGTTGTTTTTAATTTGTTCATTTTTTTTAATTTGAATTTATACGAAATATGTTGTATATTTAGTTTGGAATAAAAAAATATTAATTGTTCATATCAACTAATACATCTTCTATCGTTTTTTTAGATAAAACTGATTTCATTTCAGCTTCAGCTTGGTTTAATAAATTTGAAATTGATTTTTGTGCATTATCAGGACGTTTACCTTCAGCAAGAATATTAAAAGACGTTTGAAATAATGGTTTACCTGCTTCTATAGCACTTAAAACATCTAGTATTGTTATGTCCGATGGTTGTTTCATCAATCTAATACCTCCTTGTTTTCCCTCCTTAGTTTCAATAATACCAACTACAGTTAAGCTTTTTAGAATTTTCACTAATGTTGGTTTTGGAATGTTTAGTATTTCTGAAATAGACTTAGTGGAAAGAAATTCAAATTGCCCTTGTCTTATTTTATCTGAAATAAAAATAACAACTAAAACGGCTTTCGAAAAGGATAATGAATAACTCATACTATATATTGTGTATATTTAGTATGCAAATATAGATAAAGTTTAATAATTTCAAAATTTTTAGAAAAAATAATAAAACAGTGTAGGGGAAGAGCTCGTTTTTGAGGTTGTATTACTGTATTAAAACCAATTTCTGTCCAATTTTAAGTGTACTACTTTTCTTTATAGCATTTGTTTTACATAAAGAGGCAATTGATACTTGGTATTTACTCGAAATTCTAGATAAGGTATCACCTCGTTTTACAACATAAATTTGCTTTTGTTTTTTCTCGCTCTCTATAGCTTCATCGTATGTATTACAAACAACAATGTTACTTTGTCTTCTTGAGCTATGAATATAAGGCGTAACCCATTTTTTAGTCACCCATATATCTTGGGAACGTAATGTGTTTTCTTTATTAAAATTGAATAAATATTCTGGATGTATATAAATACCTTTAAAACTAACTTCTAAATGTAAATGACTTCCTCTAGCGTTTCCTGTAGTACCGCCTTTTCCAACAGCTTGTCCTTTTTTAACGCTATCGTTTACTTTTACGAGTTGTTTAGATAAATGAGTATAAGCTGTTTCTAAACCATTATAATGCCTAACAACAACCGTTTTACCATGTCCGGAATGGTAATTTACATAACGTACTTTACCGTCAAACATCGCTCTAACACTGTCTCCTGTTATTAAATCGATATCTATACCTTTATGGGCACGTCTGTTTCTCCAACCATAACGGGAGGTTATTACTTTTTTACGATCAATAGGAGTGGCGTAAGTACTATCTGCAAAAACAATATTAAATGGATATGTTTTTGGTTCCTTTTTATAAGGATTATAGACAGTAGTATCCCAATGTTCTGTTAGCCATGGATTAGGTTTAGCTATACTATCTGTTTTAGTAACGTTTACTACTTTAGATTCTAGTTTTGCTATAGAGTCTTGAGCTATTAATTCACTTATAATATCCGACTGTATATTTATTTGACTATAACCACTTGTGTACATACAAATAGCAAAAAGGAGTAGGGAAATAGATTTCATAATATTATGTAACGTACTTTTTAGAACATAATTGTCCTGTACTACTAAAAAATAGTGTTGTGTTTTAAAATTAATGTGTTAATGAAATTACATCTAGACTTTAGTGGTTATTCTATATAATCTAATGGATTTACACGTTTGTTATTCTGTTTAACTTCAAAGTGTAAATGTGGTCCTGTTGTATTACCCGTCATGCCAACATAACCTATAACATCTCCTTTTTTAACCAGTTTGCTTTCCAAAAGATTAAAGTTCTTTAAATGTGCATACCATGTTTCAAAGCCGTTATCATGTTTTATAATGATTAGGTTTCCCCAATTGCCTTCCATAGCAGATTTAATGATTGTACCATCTGCAGCTGCTAATACTGGTGTACCAATAGTGGCACGAATGTCTATTCCACCATGATTTTCTTTACTTATATTTTTAGGCAATTCACGCGTTTTTCCAAAAAAAGAGGTAATATCTTTTTTAGAAGCATTTTTAACTGGGTAAATAAACGACGGTGGTGTTGCAGCAGTATTTGCTATTTGTATAATACCTAATGGTTGTGTAGGAGCTGTTGTAAAAGCACTCATTAATACAAAACAAATAGGTAATAATAAGATATAACTTAATTTTAATGAAGATTTAGAACTGTGTTGTGTCATCATTTTAATTCTTTTTTTAAGTATAGGGTGATTAAAGTAACTGTGTAGATTGGTAGTAGATTTTAAATCTAAACTATTTGCTAATAATTGTAAATATTGTGATGTATTTACATTTGTGCTTAAAACGCCTTGATCTGCTTGATATTCATGTATCGATTTTAATGTTTTACGGTACAAGTAAACCAATGGATTAAACCAAAAGAACACAATATAACAAGCCACTAGTATTAAATCTATAGAATGTTTTAATGTAACATGTGTTTTTTCGTGTTCTATAATTAAGTTATTATATTGGCCTTGTTCTTTTTTAGGAATAAATATCCAATGGAAATAGGAGAATGTATTTGATACATCTGCAAATACGAGTGTAATTCCTTCTGTTTTTATACATTTTGAATATTTCTTTAATAAAAACAGCTTTCTATTGGTTAAATAGAACCTAACAAGACAAATAAAACAACCAATACTGTATACTATAGAAAATAACAGTGTATAATTAATAGCTATATTTTCGGTAGTTTCTGAATGTGTTTCTGTAATATTAAAGGCTCCGTTATTAATAACTTCAAATAAAGGAACTTCTATAAAAGGTGTCGGTATTGAAGGCATTAAGGCTTCCGAAAAAGGAATTGCTAAAGACAAAGGCATCAATACCAATAAAACCATTCTATTAGTACTATGAAATGTCAATTGGCTAAATAATAAGCTGTAAAAACTATATAATATTGAAAAAATTATAGATACTTGAAGTAGATATAACATCATTATTCACCTTTATGTTTTAATGAGGCAATGCGTTCATCTATCATTGTTTTTATTTCTTCCAATTCAGAAAGATTAATATCTTCATTATTGGTGAAAAAAGACGCAAACTTACTTGTAGATCCGCTAAAGAAATTACCAATAACGGTTTTCATGTGTTTTTTAAAATAATGTTCCTTTGTAATAGTAGGGGAGTATTGCCTTACTTTTCCGTAAGTTTCAAATTTTAGAAACTCTTTTCTAACCAAAACCCTTACAACTGTAGAGATTGTAGTATAAGCTGGTTTAGGTTCAGGAAAAGTATCTACAATATCTTTTAGAAATGCCTTTTCTAGTTTCCAAACGTATTGCATAACCTGTTCTTCGGCTTTAGTTAATTCATTCATACAGCAAATATATAATTATTTTTCATTTTACGACTATAAATATAGTAATAAAACTATTTTTATAGTCATAAGGATTTCATATAATATAGAAAAAGGTTGTATAAAAAGTGTCATCCCATGTCATATTGAGCTTGTCGAAATATTTTGTCTTATAGATTATTAATATAAGTTTCGACAAGCTCAACTTGACAAAGTAGAGTATAGACTTTTAATACAACCTTTTTATGTAGTGCTACTATTTAATTATTTAGTAAGCCATTTTCACTATTTTTTCTACGTTATCCGGAGTTAGTGATTTATGTTCTCCAATGCCTAACCATCCGCGAGTAGTGAAACGTTCTGCTATTTTTTCGGCAGTACCATTATAATCTGGTGTATATTCAGATAATTTGGTTTCTATTCCTAATCCATTAAAAAAGGCTTCTGTTTTTTCAATGGCAGCGTGTGCTATATCTTCTGTATTGCCTTCAGTTATATTCCAAACGCGTTTACCATATTGTGCTAATTTTTCCTTTTTAGTTTCAAAATTAAACTTGTAATGACTTGGTGCTATAATGGCTAAAGTTCTGGCGTGATCTATACCAAATAAAGCTGTTAATTCATGACCAATACCATGAATAGCCCAGTCTGTTGGTACTCCTTTTTGTATTAATCCGTTTAGAGCCATAGTACAACTCCACATAAAATTAGAAGTTGCTTCGTGATCTGTTGGATCGTCTAATACCTTAGGGGCAATTTCTATAAGTGTTTGTAAAATACTTTCAGAAAAACGATCTTGTAGTTTAGCACCAATAGGGTAGGTCATATACTGCTCTAAGACGTGAGTAAATGCATCAGTTATACCATTTGCTAATTGTCGTTTTGGTATAGAGGCAACTACTTGCGGATCTAATATTGAAAAGGTAGGGAATAATCCAGGACCTCCCATTCCTAATTTCTCTTTAGTTTCTGCATTGGTAATTACAGCTCCAGAGTTCATTTCTGATCCTGTTGCTGGCAACGTTAAAACGGTACCAAAAGGCATACCTTTGTTAGTGCGAATGCCATCTTTAAGAATATTCCAAGGTGTATCGCCTTCAAATAATGCAGCAGAAGATAAAAACTTAGTACCATCTATTACCGATCCACCACCAACAGCTAATAAAAAAGTAATGTTTTCTTCTTTTATAACCTTTAAAGCTTTCATTAAAACTGAGTATTCTGGATTTGGAGGAATACCACCAAATTCTAATACTTCTATAGCTATTAATGCCGTTTTTACTTGATTGTAAATCCCGTTTTTCTTAATACTTCCGCCACCGTATAATAGTAATACTTTAGCGTTTGAAGGGATTTCTTGTGCAACTTGTTGTATCGTGTCCTTACCAAATATAATCTTGGTAGGGTTTACATATTCAAAATTATTCATAATATCTTTTTAATGGTTGTACTGTCTTTGTAGTATTTAAGACGAGATAATTACAAATTTAAGAAACATAGATATTACGATTTGTTGTAGTACTATTTATTAACTTTTTATTATGATTTATTGGGTGTTATAAATAAAAGAGATACTCTTAAAAGAGTGGTGCTATGTCTTATTGCCCCTTTTGTCTGTGTATTCAAGACTAGCTTGTCGAAATATTTTATCTCATGAATAATTAATATTAGTTTCGACAAGCTCAACTTGACTTTTTAGACCTCTCTTTTTAATAATTAATGGTAATGACTAATTATTCTAAGTTTAAAACCACTTCAAACCCAATAGCATCACTAATAGATTTATCTTGTAAACTGCTATTATAATTTATACCCCAAAGTGTTCTATCTATTTTAAAACGTGTAGTCATTTGTTCTTTTTCAAAATCGACTTTCGCTTTAAATTTAATTGGATTAGTATTGCCTTTTATTATTAAATCGGCGCGCATTTCCATTTCTGTATTAGTATGGTACTTTACCCCAGTAATAATAAGTTTAGCTTCTTTATGATTAGCAACATCGAAAAAATCGGGATCTTTTAAATGATTCACCAAACCATCTTTAGCTTCTTGAGATTCTAAATCGAGACATTTTATAGAGGTCATGTCTATAGTAAATTCTCCTCCAGTAATAACATCTCCCATTTTTAAAAAATGCCCGTCTTTAAAATCGATTGTTCCGTCATGTCCACCAAAATAGAAGGTATATTCTCCAATCCATTTAATCTGACTTGTGTTAGTATTAATTTTTAAAGGTTGCTCTTGTGCCGTACTTAATGATAATGAGCAAATTGTAATAATTAGTAATAGAATACGTGATTTCATGTCTGTTTGTTTTTATGATTAATTCTGATGTAAAACTAGATGTAGCACTCGCAAAAAGTGTCAAAAAAGTGTAAAAGAAGTGTCAACGGTTGTAAAAAGTCATCAAATTGCATGTTATTTGCAATAATTATGAATAAGAAGAAATTATACATTTACATCGTATTATTATTATTACTTGCAATAGCAGCTGTTTTATTTTTTAATTCTAAACAAGAAAAAGAGACGTTTAATCAACGTGTAAAAATTGCTATTCGAGAAGTTGGAAACCAATTATTATTATCAAATAATGATTCTACATCATTAATTCTTCCAGTAATTAAGCTTAAAGAAAACATCTATCAATTATCTTTTGAAAATGAGTTATCTTTTGAACCCAGTGTTTTGGTTAAAATTATAGATAGTACTTTCACAAAAACGAAACTTTCTAAGCATTATAGAGTAGAAGTAAAGCAGTGTTTAGAACCATTAGTAGGTTATAGTTATGAGATGAGTGTGTTTGAAGAGAACACTTTGGTACCTTGTTCTGGACGGTATTTACCTAATGATTGTTATATAATTGAAGTAAAATTTACGAAACGAGAGCATGCCTTTTTTAATATACAAACCCTATTATATGCTTTTGGGTTTATTTGTTTGTTATTAGTATTAGATGTTTTTATACTGAATAAGAAAAAACAAACACAAAGAATGGTTGTGGAAGTAGATGCTGATTATACTACAGTTGGACGTTTTCGTTTTTATCCAGAACAAAATAAATTGGTTAAAGAAGCTGAAGAAATAAATCTATCTAAAAAAGAATGCGAATTGCTTGAAATCTTAGTAGCTAACCCAAATCAAATTATTAAACGCGATGAGTTTAATAAGAAAGTATGGGAAGATAATGGTGTTTTTGTAGGTAGAAGTTTAGATACTTATATTTCTAAATTGCGCAAAAAACTTCAGGATGATGATCGCATTAAGATTACAAATGTTCATGGCGTTGGTTATAAATTTGAGATTATGTAAGCTTGTTTTAAATTAAAATATATAATTTTAGGTCTTGAATTTCGAAGACCAAATATTATTTTTCTTTAGTGCTTTAGGAGCATTCAATGGGCTTATTTTAAGTTTGTATTTTGCTTTTTTAATTAAAACAAGAAGCAAAGCGACATACTTTCTTGCAGCATTACTATTTGTAATTAGTGTTCGAGTTACCAAATCTGTATTTTTAACTTTCTATTCAGGTATTTCTAATAGTTTTATTCAAGTAGGTTTAACAGCTTGTTTACTAATAGGACCATTTTTATATCTATATGTTTCCGAAGTTGTAAATCCTAAACCTAAGAACAGTTTAACTTGGTTATGGCATATACTTCCTATAAGCGTTTTTATGGTTGTTATAGGTTACTTTTATCCTTATTTAGAATATAATTATTTATGGCAAAGACGACCTAATGGTTATTTAAGTTGGTTATTATTTGGACAATGGTTAACCTATATAATATGCTCTATTTATATTTTAAAACCTATAATTAAAACGGTGTTTTCTAAAAACGAAAAACGTAATGGATTACATTTTTGGTTAGTAAGTGTTGTTTTTGGAGTTGGTTTTATTTACGTCGCGTATTTAACTAATGGTTATACCTCATATATTTTAGGCGCATTATCATTTTCTTTTACCTTTTATTTATTAATTATTATTTGGGTATTTAAAAAGAAAAGAAACACACCTCTCTTTTACGATAATCCTATAAAATATGCTAATAAAAAAATAGAACACTCTAAAGCATCAAACCTTTCTATACAATTAGAATCATTGTTTAAAAAAGATGAAATACATCGCAACTCTGAATTAAAACTTGCAGATGTAGCTGAAAAACTAGATATAAAATCACATGAGCTATCACAATATTTGAATGAACATGTTGGCATGAGTTTTTCAAATTATATTAATAGTTATAGAGTTGCAACTGCAGAAAAAATGTTGCTATCTAATAATCTATTAACCATACAAGCCATTGGAAATGAGTGTGGTTTTAAATCTAACTCAACTTTTTATACTGCTTTTAAAAAGATAAAAGGCATTACTCCTGCACAGTTTAAAAAAGCTAGTTAAGTATTATTTTTTCTTCGGAATTATAAATCTGTATACCTTTTTAGTTTATAAAACACCTTTTGTTTTGCTTTTGAAATAGTTTCGTAAAAAATAATCTCATCAAATTAAAAACGAAATGAAAAGAATGAAACAATTAATTATTATTGTAAGCATATTATTAGCTCAAAGTAGTATGGCACAATCAACAGATGAAACACTAATTAGAGAAACTTTAACACAATATATTGAAGGATCGACAGGAGGGAAGCCTAGTTTATTAAAAAAAGTATTCTATCCAAATCTAAATCTGTATTATGTAGAAAACAATACCATTAAAATATGGTCTGGTAAAGCTTACATTGAAGACACTAAAGAAGGAAAGCCCACAGGAGAACAAGGCAAAATTCTCTCTATAGATTATACAAATAATGCAGCGGTTGCAAAAGTTGAAATTTCGCATCCCAATAGCCGAACACCATATATCGATTATTTTATGCTCTTAAAAACAAATGGTAAATGGACAATAATTCATAAAATGTTTACTAAAAAGACACAATAATTATGAAGCATTATTTTAAGTGTATAGCATTATACTTTATTGTTTTTACAAGTAGTTGTGCTCAAGAGAAAATTCCAGTAAATGCCCTTTCTGGTTTTGAAACAGAAGTAGATTCTTTAATGAAAGTATACCATACAGTAGGTGCTTCTGTAGCTATAGTTAAAGATGGTAAAACCATATATTCTAAAGGTTTTGGTTATAAAGATTTAGAAGATAAAACACCAGCAAATAATCAGACTATTTATGGTATTGCATCCTGTTCAAAAGCATTTACAGCATCTTTATTTGGGATTTTAGAAGGAAAAGGCCGTTTAAGTTTGCAAGATAAACCTAAGAAACATATTCCTGAATTAGAGTTCTATAGTTCGGAAATGAATAATAGCGTAAAGTTAAAACACATTTTATCTCACAGCACCGGAATGCCTCATATTAGTACAGAATCTTCAGCTGTACTATTTAGGTCAGAAAATAAAAATGATATTATTCCACGCTTAAAACATTTAAAACCTCAAGTAGGAGTAGAAGAGGAGTTTATTTATAATAATTACATGTATGCATTAGCTGGACGTATTAGTGAACGTGTTACTGGGCAATCTTGGGAAGAGAATCTTTTAGAATTTATTTTTAAACCTTTAGCAATGGACAACACTTATGCAAATGTATTTACGGCAAGTAAAAATTCTGATTTCGCAACAGGTTATGGAGTAAAAGACACAATACCAATGCCTGTTTTAAAAGAAGATTTTCCAACTAGAGATGCTGGAGGTAATATTTATAGTAGTGTGGCAGATATATCTAACTGGCTTAGTATGTGGTTAGCAAAAGGAAACTATAAAAACAAAGAATTACTATCTAAAAGTTACGTGGAACGCGCTACTGGACAACAACAATTAATGAATACAGATACAATTACAGGACTAAGTAGATATTATGGTTTTGGTTGGATGAATAGCAAACAAAAAGGACATTTAAAAATAGAACATTCTGGAGGCATTTCAGGATATACTTCTAATATCGTATTCTTTCCAGAAGATCATTTAGGGATTGTTGTGTTAACCAACCAAAATACTGCGGGTATTGCTTTTGCTATTACCAACAATGCAATATCTAGATTATTAGATATTGATATTGAACCCAATCCAAACGAACCTTATTTTTCTACAATTGCAACAATTGAAGACCCTAATACAGATACTGTTATTAATACAGAAGCTCCGTCAACACATGCATTAGAAAACTTTACAGGTGCGTTTTTTCATCCTGGTTATGGAACTATAAATGTCACTTTTAAAGACAGCACCTTGTATGCAACATTTCCATTTACAACATTTAGACTGCAGCATGACAGTAATAATGTATTTATAGATTATTTTACAGAACGTAAATCGGAAGTAATGGGTAATTTTTTACGGTTTGATTTTCAGAGTAATTCTGAAAACCAAATAGATTATTTACTTTTAAATATAGATAACCCTCCTGTAGCTTTTATAAAGCAATAGATTAAAAAACTGGCTATCTAAAAAGTATAGTTCCATGTCATATTGAGCTTGTCGAAATATTTTATCTTATCGATAATTAATATCAGTTTCGACAAGCTCAACTTGACAAAATGAATTAGAATGTCTTTTAGATAGCCTCTTTTTAATATAATACTGTGATATTCCTATAAAAATTAGTTGTTAGGATTTAAAATCTCTTCAAAGTCTTTTTTAGTATCAGGATGTTTTAACATATCTTTCATAAACTCGTAAGCTCTTCTTGTAATAACTCTACTCATTGGAGGCTCTATAATAGGTAAAGAACCGTTATTTGTATAATCTGCAATCGTTTGATTGTTGTTTTTAACAATATTGTAAAGCGCTTTGTTTAACTCTTTTTCATTTAAATTATTACAGTTTAAAGCTCTTCCATAAATAGATTTTACATCAGCAACCGTAAATTGATGTGGTAAATAAATCGTTTTAAATTTAAACTTAGTACTATCTTTTTCTTCTAAGCGTTTAAGTTGTTCCTTTACATATATTGGCATCATTTCGGTAGCGGCTACCGAACTTAAAATAGCATTTAGTTCTGAGTTTTTATTTACCAATTTAGCTTTACAAAAGTTTTCATTTTTCTCAATAACACTTTTTATATAAGCCACTTTATCGTTTACTACGCTAATAAAGACATTACGTTTTGCTTCTGGAATTTCTTTTTTATTGGCAATGGTATTATACAATTTGTAAACCGATAATAATCCTGAATTTTCATAAATACCACCATCATTATAATGCCCCAATGTTTCTATTTTTGCAGCTGGACTTATAACAGGGAATCGGTTAGAAGTAGAAGCCGCATCGTAAAAGGTAAGTGTACTGTCTTTTCCAATAGACAAAATATCATCTGCACCTTGATACAGTAATTGTGTGTCTGCAGGATTATTTCTCGTAGAAACACTAACAGCCATACCTTGGTTTCCTTTTACATTTGTAGTATTTGCTATAAGAATAGGGTAGCGGTTCCCTTCTTTTTCATAAACCTCTTTCCAATACGAACGAAACGATTTTCTTTTATTGTATGCATTACTATTTGCCATTTCTGCATATTGTCGCATTGCACTAGAGGAACGATCACAACCACTTAAATCACATCCTGGTATAAAAAAGTGCATAAACAAATCTCTTCCAAATATATGTGTGAGGTCTAAACCTAGTATATTTTGTGTAGAAAGTACATCTATTTTTTTAAGATAGTTTTCTTTGTCAGTATTCCCAATAATAGAAGAGAGGTTGGTTAATCCCATAGTGCCGCCAGAAACACCAGATACTGCAATAGTTTGTTTTAAAAAATCGGGATCTTGTTGTTGTAATGCGTGTAACACAGTCATCGTCCAAGCGTTAGACTTAACACCACCACCATAACAGCCTATATAATATCTCGTTTTTAAAAGGTCTGGTGTTCTATCTTCTAAAAAAGTATCTAAATCTATTATAGATTCATCTTCTGGTATGGCATTTAATGTAAATAAATTATTATCGAATTCAGGAATTTTATTAAGACGTGTTAATGTAAATACAACAACAGCAACAACTAGAAGTCCTAACTTTACATTAAACTTCTTTTCTTTAGTTGTATTTTTTGAATACTGATAGTATATAAGGTTTTTAGTAATAATTACTATAATACCATAATATATAAGTAATGCAGAGAGAATAATAACTATAGCATTAATATGAAATGCTAAATGATCATAAATATTTATAATAATAAACCCAATAAGATTAATGTTTGCAACAACAACTATAAACTTTAAAAATGAATGATTATCACTTAAAACTCCAGCTCTAAACTTAGTTAATAATTGAAATAAAAGATTGTTTTCTGAAAAATTATAGGTTTTAAAAAAGGTTTTTAAATCTACAATCGATTGTTCTTTAAAGGTTTTTAAATTTTCAGTAGAAATTGCACCAAAGGACTTAACCGTAATATTAGATTTAATATTGAAGAATATAAATTTTAATATAGAACGAAACGTACGATAATACACATACGTTATCATTTGAAAAATGATACAGAATAGACTTAAAATAACAGTAAGTCCGGTATATTTTACCTCAGAAGAAAATAGAATGATAAAAAAAGTAATATGAATGAGTACCATTATTAAAAAGAAAAACGCTCCACGATTTATAACAGGGTTAATACTATGCAATACAGGTTTACATTGATTCGCTGTCATTGTTTTTGCATCTAATACAGTTGTACTTTTTTTATTATTGTTATTACCGTTTAAAGAATAATCGCCATCGTACATGTTTGGGAAGTAGGAGAGTATAAACGTATAAGTACTATCGTACCACTGTTGTTTTTTTAAACGCAAAAGGTATAACCATAATATACCACAGGCTAATATGGAAAATGCTACACTGCTTGTGTTTAATAGCCATTTAAAATTAATTTCGCTAGTATAAGCAATAAGGTAAAAAAGCGCAGTATAGAACATAACACCAAGAACACGCAATAGAAAATTGACATTACTTTCTGGCCGTTTATTCTTATGGTTTTTATATTTTTTCTTGTATTTATAAGTAATGATTCCGAAAATAGGTAAGGTTTTATAGTTTAAAAACCATTCGCGATATTCCTCTTTAATACTAAAGTAGCTAGGATAATGTACCAATACTATAGATAATAAAGGTGCGAATATTACTAATAACAATACCATATTAAAAGGAGACTCATATAAGTCTACAACTATAGAGTTTATTTGTGAAGCCTTAGGCAATATAAACCCTATTAATCCTAATATAATAAGACTATATATAGAAGATACAATAAACGTTTTTAGTGTTGTTAACATCTCTTTTTCAAGTAAATAAGCCAAAAGAGCTATTAAGAAACCAAAAGCTGAACATGCATACAGTATTAGTTTCATGGTACTTACAGTTTCGGGATACGTGTGCGAGAAAAAGTAGATACTGTTTTCAGTAACATCTGAAATATATGATGCAACTATAATAATGGTGTATAATATATATAACGGTTTTTTATACCAAGCTTTACTATAACCACTGTACAATAATTGTCGTTTTACAAATTTCCATAAAACAAGTAATAAGAAGAACGGCCAAATGGAATCTATAATAAAATAACCATAATAACTTATTTTGTACCAAACGTTAGTATTTAATAATTCATTTTGTAACCAATGACTATCAATATCACTAGTAAATTGTGGACTATTAATTATACCTGGGATTTCAAATAAGCTTGAGATTAATGTTAAAACTATAGTTAATATAAACAACCATAATAATTGTGTGTTGGTTATTTTAGGACTTATAATACTGTTGAATTTCTGTTTTAAAGATTTCATAGTTAATAGATTAATTAATAGCTGGTTAAACTTAGGCATTTTTTTGTAGAGTAAAAATACCTGATATCGTGTATTTTATAATTTACAGCGGAGAATAGGTTCAACTAAAAAGTCTATTTTACATAATATTAATTATAGTACATTTTTATAAATAGGTTTATCCTGTGGATGAAGCTATTTATAACAAAGATGGCGCGTTGGAGAAATTATGATGTTTAGTACTACACATTCATTTATAAAAAAAAATGGTAGCTATAATTGCATATTATGTAAAATATCCCAGATGCATTCGTTTTCATAAGAAACCTTAGTACTTGGGTCTATAAACTTATTAAGCGGTTTGCTTCGCAGTGTTTATAAAACATTATGTATCTATAATTAGACGCTATGTAAAATTGCCGCGCCCAACCGCTTTATTGTTTTTAAAAAATTAAATGCTTTATGGCATTTATTTTTAAACTCAATTAGCCTCCGCTTGGCCACACCAAAAAAAGCTAAACCTTTTGCTATTAATTATAATTCTCGTATTCGAGGAAAATCCCGTAAAATTTTTTTCTACGACATTCTCGTAAAGGTTTCCGCAAGAGTATAAAATTTAAGAAAAATAAATTTCTATACACTTGCTCTAATTGTGCTATAATTCAACCTTTTTTGATTTGTGCTGTTTATATTTGAAAATAGTAACTATCAATCTTTAATGATTATCTTTTTTTCTTGATAAAAAAAGAAACAAAAAAATCAAGGCTGCACAAAACTTTGGAAACAATTACGGCTCATTCGCTATATTTTAGAAAACATTCTAACTCGTTAAGATTACTCTGAATTAGTTTTAAACCCTGCTATTATTAAGAATATTTATTGCTAGTCCTCTAAAATATAGACGCTCTTTCGCCTATTGTTTTGACCAAAGTTTTCTGAGGCCGATTTGCCAACGCTTCATCTGGGTAAAAGCGTACAGCTTCTATTTTACATAATATTATGAACCTAATAATTATTCAAACTTACCTGTTCCGTAATTTACTCGTTTTTTAAAATCCAAGACTTCATCCTTTAATTTCTTATTGGCATTTTCTATCAATTCATTTTGGAGTTTCATTATTCTTATCAAATCGTGAATAGCATTTAAGTTATCTAATTGTGTATGAACGACCTGTTCTAATTGAGCTTTAGTATATTTTCTGCTTGGCATAATTCTTGGATTTGAATTAGAGATTCCGATAATCAGAACAAATATACTGAAAATCGGATAAAATTAAAATCAAATGTTCATATAATCGGAATAATTTATCATATTATTTAAATTTATGTTCCAAAAATCAGAAAATAATGACCGAATTAGGATTGTTCCTATCAAGAAAATCAGTTAATCGTTCCGATGTTTCAAGGAAAACAGGAATTAGCAAAACGAGGCTTAGTGAGTTGGCAAATAACGAACGTACAAAGCTTAGAGTTGATGAGCTATACTTAATTGCTTTAGCTATTGACGTTGACCCTTGCGAAATTTTTAAAGAAATCTGCAAAGAACTTAAATTAGAAGAATAGAAATTATATGAATATTATTGAATACTATAGAGAACAAATTGTTTCAGATCTTTTTAAAACTAATTCATTTAATAATGCTTGGACAACAAGTTGGAAAACCGAAGTAAATAGTTTATTGTCTACTCGAAATCCAAGAAATTTAATAGATCTAGGAGATCATCTTTCAAATATTTTTCTCGGTACCAGAAGTGGTTCTAATGCCAATAGAAGTCAATCAACTCTTGCAGCAGCTGGATCTTCTTGGGAGTGTTTAATAACTTGGTATATTAACCTCTGTACTGTTGGAACCAGAGTAATTGCCGTTAAAAAAACGTCGCAATTACCTACTGCATTAAAAGACGCTGTTCAAGTTAATTATTCAAATTCTCAAACTAATTCAGAATCAGATATTGTTGTTGTTGTGTTTCCAGATAGACCAGAATTTACAGACACTATTACTAATAATAATTTTCTTTCAAATTCAAATATTGGGATTGACCCATATAGAGGAACAAGATTAGTCAAATCTAGAATGAAATCTATTGTTGATATACTATCAGCTAATTATTTTAATCAGTTCGAAATAGGCGTAGTTCAATGTAAGACAAATTGGAATGAAAATGCTCAAGTACCAATGCTTTGGGATATGATATATCAAACAAATGGTTTTAGATCTAATAACATAAGTATAGGAACAAATGGTTTTTCAATGCAAAACTTGGCTAATTTTACTTATTCATTTGCTACTGTTCCAACAAAGGCTTTAAGTAATTATTCTGCTACTAATCTCCCCGTTTTAAGGGTTAGAAACTTAACTGGTGGCAATTATTGGGGATTTTCTACATCCAACAATGTAGCTTTCTCTTTAAAAGAAATTTTTAATAGGAATTTTCAAAATGGTTTTTCTGTTAGTCTAGTTTCTGATCTTCAGAATAATATATCAATGATAACCTCAAACAATTATTTTCAACTTTAGGTTATATTTTTAAGTATTTCTGTTGCTACAGCTCTAGCCATTAATGGCGGTACAGCATTTCCTACCAAGGTATATTGTGGTAATTCTGTTTTCCTGTTATTCCCTCCAGTAGAACGCTTTCCTTGAAAGACAAATGAGTCATCAAATGACTGTAATCTTGCCATTTCTCTTACTGTAAGAGCTCTTGGAGTATTATAATGAATATAATCATCTGGAATTGTCATTACAGTTGGGCTTTGACTATCTGGTTTTAGAACATTGTAATTTCTTTTATTAGAAGATAATCCACATTTATTTAACTTCTCTTGAGCTTTTTTGTAGTTTCCTTCTTTTAAAATTATATCAAGTCGTTTGATAACATCTACTCCTTGATTACTCGTTTTGTGATTATGAAGAAGGTCATAAACTTTCTCTCCATTATTTAAAGCTTCTTCATTTTTAACATAAAAGGGTTTAGTAGCTTTTTCAAATCGACCATTTAACCTACCACTCCTACTCCATTCAGCAAAAGTTTTCCCCTTATTTTTAACAAGTTTCCCACTAATTGAGCGAGTCTTTAAAAGGCTTTTCATTTTTTTAGCTGTACCATTATACTGTTTAGAGATGTCAACTAATTGGTATTGATGAGCCTCTTGATTATTTCCAATAAAGTCTAAATCATACAATGCTTCAAAGACAGAAACTTTTTCTTCTTCAGAAACTGTAGCAGGAATTTCTGATATAAATTTTTGGTCTTTTCTACATCCAATAAACAAAACTCGTTCTCTGTTTTGCGGAACTCCATAATTTGATGAATTTGCTACAAATGGAGCTTCTATTTTATAAAGTCTTATGTCATTAATTATAGTATCTAATTCATTGCTTTGAACTTCATCACAGTAATCACGAATCATTGAAAGACAATCATCAATATTTAAAACATAAATTTTCAGTGCTTTTATTATATCATTACAAGATTGTTTATAGTCTTTTGTAACATTTAATTTATTAAATGCTTCTTCAATCTTCTTGATTATTTCATTAGAATCTATATCCGTAAGAAATTGAGTAAAAGACTCTACGAAATAATCATTATCGATATTGCAAAAGTCTTTTTCGCGAATAATATCACGTTTTAGTTTCTCCCATTCTTTATTTCTAACTAAAAGATTAAACCCGTGTCTGATTGTGCTTATTCTTTCATCAGTTTTACTGGTTTTATAATCAGCAATATTTGGTGTTAGTTTTTTAAACTTAGCATCAATCGTTTTTATATAAACTTCCTTTGCTTTTCCTGCCTTAGAATCTGTGAACTGTTCAATTTCAATTCTCTTAATCAAACAATCTAATAAGAAGCTATTATCTAAATTAGATTTCTTTAAAGACTTTATAAAAGATGATAAACGAGGAATTTCATTTATATCAACTATGGAGTTAATTTCTTTAAGAATTAGTTCTTTAATTTTTCCTTTCTCTTTTGTTAGAATCCCTTTTACATTTTCCATCACAAAATACTTTGGTTGAAGTACTTTGATTACTTCCAAATAATGAGAAAATAAATCGTCTTTTTTATCAAACTTTTTTCTTTTCCCTGCTAAACTAAAACTTTGACAAGGTGGACCGCCACAAACGACATCGACTTTCTTATTTTTAGTTTTAGAAATAAGATTATCCAAAAAATCTGGTTCTGTTATGTCTTGACATAAAAAATCGGCATCTAAACCTAATTGATGATTATATCTTACTACGTGAGTAAGTTCGGAATTGTCATTAATATCATTAGCAACAAGAAAATCAAAAAACTTATTGTTATGTTCTGCTTGAAGAAAGCCTTCACTAAATCCACCAGCACCAGCAAATAAATCTACAAACGTGAAAGGCTTACCATATAAAGGAACTTGTTCTCTAACAATATTCACATTATGTCCTTCTTTATAGGCTTTGACAAAATCCGTTAGTTTTGATTTTAATTCTTTATTAGTATAACTTTTTTTATACGAATTATTTAATAATTCATCTGCCCTATCTCTTAGATAAGCTAAATAATGATTTATTTCTGTAGCTCTTTCTGTATTTTCCTTTACAAATTGAGTTTCTTTATTAAAGTCTTCTTGCCTTATTTTTTCACCAGTTGATAATTTAACTTGTTCAGAATTACAGTTAATTCTTAAGTGAATTGGAGAGAAACCTTTTTTATCAGATTTGTCTAAATAGAAGTTTATTGTAGCCATAGTTGAATTGCGGACGTTTTTACGGACACGGACAAATTTACGGACACTAAATAAAATAACCTACTAAAATTTGGAATATTTCCACTTTAACCCATTCCATACACATTCCCACTTCGCTCCTATCGTCGCTTCGGGCAAAGCGTATTCCATTACATTTTTAAAGAAACATTTGAGAAGAAAAAAATTAAAGAAAAGTAGTTATTCGTAAAAGCTTTTTACCAAAGCAAAGTTACATAACGCAGAACATTATAATACTTTTAAATATTATAATAAGTCATTATGTAAAATGTCTTTATAACATTAAAAATGTGAGTTTTATTGTAATCTCAAGTAGAAAAAACTAATAACTATAAATTATTATTATAATCCATACTTTGTGAGCTATACATCTAAGTAAGAAATATAAAAATAAAAGGGAACCTATTGAGTTCCCTTTTATTTTTATTTATGATTATGTTACTTTATTATAATTTGATGAGTTTCAAGTATCTCATCACCAATGATCTTTAAAAAGTAATTACCACTTTTTAAATCACTAACATCTAGGCTTATTTTATTAGTGTTCTTGTTTACGTTTAGAGTCTTTACTGGATTACCCGTAAAACTATACAATGTAACAGTTGTAACTTGTGTAATTATATTATCTACATTTGGTTTTTCAGGAGAACTAATGCGCTCTATTGTTAATTGGTCTGTTGTAGGGTTTGGATATACTTTCATAAAATAGTAACCTCCACCCGATGAGCAGGAAGAAACAAATTGAGATCCATAAGCATTATCACCACAAGAGTTTGTAGATTGTACTTGAAGATAACCACCACCGCAGCCTATATTGTAATTAAGAGAGGAAGATGTTGTTGTTATTTGATTAGAACCGCCATTACCGTAAATAATCCAATTGTAAGGTGAAGATCCACCGTTAGCTTGTGCACTTACCCATCCATTATTATTTCCATATACAGAAATCGACATATTAGTTCCACCACCTGTAGCAGTAGTAGTTGTACGAATATTATAACTGTTTCCACAACCATTTGGAGGTGTTATAGTAGCACGTATCCAAGCACTACCTGTACCATTACCTTTAAATTGAGCAGGTACTACTCCTTGCGCCGATATTCTTTTAAGGTTGTAGCTACTACTCCAACTAACACTATAACCAGCAGGAAGATGATAAATATTATAGCTACGAGGAGTACAACCTATAGTACCATATATATTTGTAAAAGGGGCTCTAATAGTGTTTGTTGTTAATGCTCCTGTTCCACAAGGATCTAGCCAATTACTTAAGCGTGTCGCATTTGTACCACCACCGTTCCAAGACAAATTAAATCGACCATATTCTGCTCTACTTTGGCTACAATAACTATTTGAAGAGTTATAAAATTGGTTACCATGTAATTGGCCTACAACTCTTTGGTTTTGATTAAAGATTGGTGATCCAGAAGAGCCATGCTGGACAACGCCATCATCGAAATTAACAAGCCAATGATTGTTAGTGCCGCTCCAGCTAGATGTTTGAAAAGGATTATTCTCTGCTGATATTTTAGCTAAATCGCCTGCGGGATGATGTATAGAAGCCCCGCTTGATGGAGCATTAGCACGCCTATCCCATCCAGCATAAGAAATGTTTCCCGAATAGCTGTTTTTGTCTCCAAAATTCTGTAATTCCATTAATAAGAAATCTGTATTACCCCATCCTGCTCTAAAAGTAGCACCATTACTTGTACTCCAATTATAATAGAGACTAGTATTAGAACAGCCTACGCGTTTAAAACCAAATTTATACATCCAATTTTGTGCATTATTTCTTTCTGTAGTACTTAAAACATCGTTTTGATTTGTATCTGCACAATGGAATGCTGTTAAAAAATAAGGACGGAAACTTTGGTCTGTAGTGGTTAGTAAACAACCACTACAATGTTCGTTACCATTAGGCAACAGTGTTAAAGCTACAGATTGCCCTGGTGCAGACCACAGTGGGTAAAAACAAGCAAGATTATTATTGCAAGATTCTGATGATCCGGGGGTACCGCCAGTCATTTCGCCATTGAAACCACGATAAGCGTGTACAACTCGTTTTATATTAAAACGACTACTACGCTTTGATTGTTTAGGCTCTTTTACATAGACAGTAACACGATCTCCAAATATTAAATCTGTAAGAAAAACGTCTTCCTTTTTATTACTTGTACTAGTTACAGGACCATAGACCATGGTATTATTATCGTTAAATATATAAAGTTCGGCATTATCTGCGAGCTCTAATTCTTCAAGAACAAAATTAATAGAAAGTGCTTTTTTAGAGTAAAACTCCATAGACCAAACGAGATTTTCATTAATTTCTTCACCATCTTTACCAACATCTACAGTGATATTAGTATCAAAGGCTTTTCCAAATCTATATGGTCGTGCTTCTTCTAGCTGTTCAATTCTTCGATCTTCTTCAATCATTGCCGCTAGATTAAAATCTGGCAGTGTTAAAGATGTTTGTGCTTTGTAGTTACTATCAATATCTGTAGTTTCTTTTAAAGCATTACCGTCTGGATAATAATTAGACTGAACTTGCGAAAACACAAATTGTGTAGTCATAAAAATGAATAAATAAATGAGGGCTTTTGTTTTCATAATTTAGATTAATTAAAATGTTAATATTTGTTTTATTTCACGTTGAAATCGAATATTAACCCTTCATAATTATAAATTATAATGTTCTGAAAACGTTTTTTGTAATTATCAATATTGCTAGCTTAGCTTTAGAGATACTACTTGTCAGGCAACTAAATGTGTAGGGATAAAAAATTATAAAGGGCTTGTTTTGTGTGTAGTACAAAACAAGATGAATACTTAAATTTACAATTTTTTATTTAATAACTAACTGATTATAAGTATTTAAAATGTTAAAAATGAATTTTAAAGGAATTCGGTAACTATCAAAATAATAGTAAAAAAAATCTCATTCTATAAATATTTCCACTTTACTCCTATCCTTGCTAAGGAAAAGAGTATTACATTACATTTTTAAAATGTACATTTCTCAGGAAACATTAGAACTAAATTATTGTATTATAAATCCTAACGTACTATTGCTTTAATTTACGTAAGATTTTAACAACACGTGTATGTGTAATTTCTAACAAATTCCATTGATAACCTTCAAAGTCGGTTGTACTCATAAATTGAATAACTACAGCATCAATATCCTTATGGTATTCTGCCATACTTTGATAACCAGGAGCCAATCCGCCATGATTAAATTCATAGATAGATGCATAGATTTTCATTTCGTCTTTATTAAGTAGTGTCCCATCGTTTAAAGCTCTTAAAAAAATGCCAACATCTTCTGCTGTAGCTATCATCATTCCTTGATTTTCGTTTTTGAAGTCCTTTTCAATTCCAATATAATAACCACTCATAACATCGTCTAGATTTACGTCATCAAGAGAACCAAAAGTGTTTTTTAACCCAAGCGGTATTAATATCTCCTTCTTAAAATAGTCTTGACGACTACCTCCTGTAACTTGCTCTATGATTCTTGAAAGCAATAAATAATTTGTATTTGAATAGCCATAATCTTTGTTTGGCTCAAAGTCTGCTGGTAAATCTAGTGCGTATTTAAGTACATCTATAGTTGTATTTGGCTGGTTTTTCCAAAAATCTGGATTGTCCGTAAAATTGGGTATACCACTTCTATGTTGTACAAGCATTCGTAAGGAGATTTTCTCAGCATTTTCTATTCTGCCTACGAGTTCTGGGAAATAATGGTCGAGTGTTTTATCTAACGATAAACGATTGTTGTTGGCCAATTTAGTAATAGCAACTGCAACATAAAGCTTGCTAATACTTGCAATTTTGAATAAAGCTTTGGGATTTGCAGGTATTTTAAGTGCTTTATTATGATAACCTGATGCATAAAATGCTGGTGGTTTGCCAGCCTCGTCTACATATACAATAACACCATCAAAACCATAGCTTAAGGATTGATCCACTTGTTCTTGTACCGAGTCTGGTAATGGCAATAGCCACGCTTTTACTAAAATCCATGGTACAAACCATAATGAAACAACTGTACCTACTAATAATACTATTCTGAATATTTGTTTTCCTTTACTAGTTTTTTGATTGGAATTTTTCATAAATCTATTCGATTACTAATAATTTATGATATAAATATATTTTAGATTGCTTTATAAATAAATTAATAATTACTGAACTGTGATTTATTATAGATGAGTTGATCTCTCTATTAAAACATTAAAAAGGATGTTCCATATATATACATATTCTTAAAATGTATATATAGCATAAATATTATATTGTATATAATGACGTTACATTTGAGTATTAGCAAATTCTGGATGTTGTTTAGGGATTATATTTTTATCATCTCCAATCATCTCACGAATATCAATTTCTATGCCTCTTGAAATTGTTGTTATTGGGACATCATTTGCAATTCCTTCAAATGGATTTTCTGATACATCTCCAATACGCTCCATCGTAAAAAATATCCATGATATAATTACACTAAATGGAATTGTTAGCCAAACAAAATTTTCTGCAATAAATTGAGATACATTTCCTGTACTGTTTGTACTAATTAATGCGAGTCCAATTTTTTCAAATTCACTCATTAATCCATATGGTAATAAAGCTACAAATATCCAAGCAAAAAATAAGTTTAATGTAGCGAATTGCCTTGGGTATGGGAAGTTTTTAATTCTTTCAGCTTTTCCTTGTAAAGCAAACAATTCTCCTATCATATTTTTAAATTCCATATGCCTAAAATCTTCAATTAACCCTTCTAATTTTAAGTTCTTTATTTCTTGTGATTGAAGATTTAACACTGCTGTTTGTTTATTGGTTTTATTTAAAATATATTCTTTTTCTTCTTTACTTAAGTAGTTTTTTAGTTCTTCTTCTAACGTAAATGCATACTCTTGAATATGCATTTTTTTCATTACTTCTTGATCCGATTTATTACTTATAGTAGTCTCCCAAGGTTTCTTTATTCGTAGAGCGTGACGTAAAGTTGTCATCCAAGCTATATGACGCATAATAATTCGTTTCTTAATTTCAAAAAATTCTTCTTCAGTCCTATTTTTTAATGCGTGTTCATTTGTTATAAAATCATTAACCATAGTTGCCAAAAGTCTTGAAGCATTTACAATACCTCCATATATTTTTCTGGCTTCCCATAATCTTGCATAAGAGGCATTATTTTTAAAACCTATAATAAATGCAAGAGCTGTACCAATTAAACCAATAGGTAACCAAGGTAAATGAAACCACTTCCAATCTAATATTTCATATAGTATTACAGGAATACTAGAAAGTAGTAAAAACAAGTAAATATCTCTTCTTGTCCAACGTAACATTCTTCCAATTGAGTAATTTTTTTTTGTATACATATTTTAATTATTGTGCTGAATTAAACGTTTCAAACTTTTTTAGATAACACATCATATAGAACTTAATTTTTTAAAATGGCGCAAAAGTATCTTTGGCTGTATTTGGCACACTCCAACGTTCTCTTGCAGTAATACTTTCTGGTGTATCATTGGTTGATGCAACGTTGCTAAAACTACCATAGCTACTTGTACTACCTCGTGGAATTTGCATGTGTTCTCCGTATAACCATACTACCAAATTACTACGCTGGCCACTAGTGATTGGGTGTGTTGTGTGTGGCACATTACCTCTGTGAATTATTGCTTTACCTGGCTCAAAAACAGTTTGTACCGTTTTCCCTGTGGTTTTGTCATAGAAATCAACCTGCGAACCTGTAAATTCTTCATTGGGCAGGTTAATATTTATATTCAAGGTAGCAGCTGAAGCGTCTGTGTGCGCATGCAAATCTTTATCCTTATCTGGATTGTATTGAATGGAAAAACCAAATGTTTGGCTATCATAACCATAAGTACCAAGTAACAAACGAGCAATTGGTCGCATATATCGGTTCATTATATCGTTGTAAAATGCCTGAAAATTAGGTGCAGCTAAATGCCCTTCTGAGCGAGGGTCTAGCATAATTCCGTAACGATTTAATTGAATACCATACGGTGGGCGTTTAGGGATTTGCGAATTTACAACGGCCTCTAAATAACCTCGAAACTCTTCTAGGCGTTTAAGATCAAAAAATTGAGCAACATAAACTCCTGGGATAATCTCTTCCCATAAATTGGCAACAGCATTTTCTTTTTCTGGGTTCTCCCATGCGTCGTTAATAGCTTGTCGTAAACGTGGGTCAAGTAGCGTTTCGTCTGGAATTAATAACTGATCTTTGTTTTCTATTTCCCATTCTCCCCATGCGTCTTCGAGTAATTTTCGGTTACTGTTCCAAAATTGCGATACAGATGTTTCACGTTTTAGCGATGCTTCACGAGATGGAAGCGTTAACGCACGAGCTTGTGCGAGTTTGTTATTGTTATGTTCCATTTTGTATTAAATGTTTTATTGAAAACGAATGCCTTTATTATAAAAGACATCCGTTTTACACTATTAATCAAGTATTAATTTATTTCTTGCAAATCAATTAACATATTCTCCCAATTCTTTTGGTTATCATGGTCAAATTGTGCTCCATTTTCATCTGCAATTGTAAAACGCTTAATAGCTGGTGTCTTACTAGTTGCCTGAAATAATTGATAAGCTTCTTCTTTTAAAGCATCTGCAATTGGTAAATCTATAGACGCGTATACAGCACGCTTACAAGCTTCAATAGATTCGGCAGGGAATTTTGAAATACGCTCTGCTAATGCATTTACATAAGACCCAATTTCATCTGCATCTAACGCTTTATTTATTGTTCCAAATTTTTCAGCCTCATCTGCATCCCAATCTCTAGCACCTAAAATAATTTCTAAAGCTTTGCCAAGACCAGCTTGTCTTGCCATACGAGATGCTCCACCACCACATGGTAAGATCCCCATACCTACTTCCATTTGCATAAATTTAGCTTTCCCACGAGCTGCAAAACGCATATCTAAAGCTAATGCCATTTCGTGTCCACCACCTCGTGCAAAACCTTCTATTTTTGCTATAGTAGCTTGTGGTACATTACTTAATCTTTCTAGTACAGATTGTAAGTCTAATAATTTAACTTCTTGTCTAGATATTGCTTCTTGAGACATGTCTCTTAGTAAGTTGGTGTCGTAATGGCATACCCAATATCCTGGATTTGATGACTGAAAAACAACTACTTTTACGCTTCTATCTCTTTCTAAACGTAAGCAAAGACTGCTTAAATCTGCTAACATTTCTTGTCCCTGTACGTTTACAGGTCCAAAGTTAATATCAACTGTTAAAATTCCTCCTTTTTGTTCTGCTGTGAATGTTTGAAAATTTTTGTAATCCATTGTATTGATTTTTTAAATTAATTATTACTCGATACTCGAGGTTTTAGTATTTGTATCGTCTGACTTTTAGTTGGTTATCGCAGCAAAAGTGTGCTGCTTGATTTTTCCGTTTTCAATAATATAGGTGTCTGTTGCTAGTTGTACATCTAGGTGTTTGTTTTTCCCGTTCCAAACAAAATACACTACATTATTATTAGTTTCTTGTTTGATTGTTTTAAAGTGAAATTCATCAAAATTTGGAAGAAATTCTTTATAGAAATTTAAAATGGCATCTTTACCTCTATACGTTTTTTCTGGTGTGATAAATATGGCATCATCAGTATAATCATCCGCTACTTTCAACGGATTTAATGTATTAACAGCCAACATATGACTCTCAAAAACTTCTTGTGAATTTTTCATTATAACTTTTTGTATTAAATTATAATGCAAATTTACTGCGAGACAAGAGGTTAGATTTAGTAAGAAAAAAAGAGGATTTAGTAAAAAAAGAGGATTATGTAATTAATCGGTAATGTTTAAGTTTTTTTATACATTTTAGCAGTAATTCCCTTATACGTTAAAAAGGTTTTATCTAAGTGGCTACTATCTGTAAAGCCTAATTCTTGAGCGATTTGAGTTACAGTTAAATCTGTATACTTTAAACGGGTTTCTGCTAATTTTAGCTTGTAATTAAGAATGTATTTTTTTAAGCCAATATTCATTTTACTTTTAAAAAATTGACTAATATAATTTTCAGAAATATAAAATTGATTTGCCAATTCCTTTTTAGTAAGTCTTTCGGAATCGTGAATATAATAGTGAATATAATTAATAATATCTTGGATTTTAGAGCTAGACGTTTTTGAAGAAATGAAATTCACATTTCTAGAAATAATATGCAAAATCGTATGTAAAGTAGATCTTAGCACGACCTCGTTTTTTAAGTTTTCAGCATTAAATTCGTTACACAGCACAGTAAACAAAGCATGTAAACTACTTTGATCTATAGTATACTTTAAATTTAAGTGTGATGTTCTGTTAGCGCTATGTAAAATAGTCTCAATTCTTCTAAACCATTCTTTCCTTTGTGATTCATTTTCGTCTAAACTTGAGTTGTTAAAAAAACTATTTAGAAATTTTATAGCAGAAACTGTAGTTGGAGTTTCAATCTCTAAATTGTATTGATCATTAGGAATTAAAATAAATAGTTGGTTATCGCTATAATTTACCTTGTGATTATTAATAATAATTGTTCCAGAACCTTTTTCAATATGTAAAATCTCAAAAAAGCGTATAGGTGTGTATTGGCAGAAAGCTAAGGCTGTTGCTGCTTCATATCTTTGAATTACGATATTTTCGAATATGGTTCTAGGCATAACTGTTATTCTGAAACAATTTTATAATCATTATTTGTCCTTACATATATTAGACACTCCTTTGTATTATCTACAGATAATTGATGTCTAGACTTTCCGTTTGAGCTGAAATAGCTTCCTGGATCTAAAACTATAGGAGCTTTACTATTTGATTCATTATATGTTAATTCATTTTGAATAATTATGGCATAAAAAATGGAACCAGTACTTTTAATAACTCCTTTAAAGCCTTGCGGTAATTTAATAAGATTACCCTGTATGTCGTCTTTTTCCCAAAGAAAAGCAACTTTCGCATCATTTGTAACGTCTTTAGTTTTTTCAATAATGGAAGTTTTATCAGCTCCAAGCCAAACAATATTGGATGCATCTATATTTACAGGCCTTTCTCCATTATCAAAAGCTTCTTCTATTGGTTTTACTAAATAAGGGCCATTGTCAATTTCTACATATGCTATGTTTTCAGTTCCTTTTGCAGATGTAATATGTGGCGCTCCAGCTGGTTGAGTCCAAAATGAGCCTTCGGGCATCCACATTTTGTCTGCATTAGCGTCATCATTGTGAATTTGTCCATTAATAACCAACGCACGATATGATACATTATGTACATGAGGTGGTGAAGAAAATCCATCCTTAAATTTAGCAAGGAAACCTGTAGCAACTTTTCCTTTTCGGTCTCCCCAAACTGTGCCGGCTTTGGGGCTATTATCTCCACGAGCAGGATTTAAAGGTTCCCAAATAATTTCAGAACTTAAAACAACTTTAGTTGTTGATTGTTTAATTATTTCTTCATTATTATTAGGGGATTTACACTGTAATAAAGTTAATGCTACTAATAGAGATATGATTATTTTTTTCATTATAGGTTATACTATTTTTTTTGTTTTATTAATCAAATTGGATATTAATTCTTCGTCATAAGCATCTGGATGCGCTTTTGCAAAAATACCTTTTGGATTGCCTTTATCATTATCAAAGTATTTTCCAGAACAGTCTTTATAGTCCTCAGAAATTGCTAAATCATATAATATATCTGAACCTTTTGTTGCTGGCGACCAATGTTGTCCATAAGCTTCATTTGCCATTCTTGTGTTTAAAAGCGATCCCGGATTTACAGCAATTACGGAAACATTTTCTAATTGTTTTGCCAAGTTAAAACTCCACATGGTTAATGCTAATTTACTTTGTGCATAAACTTCACTGTCATTTACAGTAGCTTGTCCATTTAAAGCTCCTATTCTTACTGTAGATTGTGCAGCAGAACTTAAATTAATAACTCTAGTTTCATTCCCAGATTTAAGTAGCGGTAATAGTGCATTGGTTAGTATATAAGGTGCAAAATAATTTACTGCAAAACGGATATCTAAACCATCAATAGTCTTGTTAACTGGGCTTTTAAAAATTCCTGCATTGTTAATTAGTACATCAATTTTTGAAAGCTTTTCTAAAATATTATTTGCCATATTTCGAACTGCCTTCATATCTGAAAAGTCAGCGATAAAACCATCAATGTTGTTATTATTAGATACTTCTTTTACTTCTGTTATAACCTTATTTAATTTTTCTTTATTCCTTCCGTGGATGTAAACTATATGGCCTTCTTTAGCAAGTTTAATAGCTACAAGCTTTCCAATGCCATCTGTACTTCCTGTTATTAATATCGTTTTGCTCATAACTTCTATTTCTTTATAATTTTTTTATAATTTTGGATACTTACGTTTTAACATTATGTTCCAAGTACAAATATAGCTATACGACTAGTACTTCAAATTAGTAAAAATTAATGCAATTTTAGTAAAAAACAAGGATTTGATTAATTATGCCATTTTAATGCTTAATTATAGTTGATTGTTTTATGTTTTACATACAATTCCTACTACTTTCCTATTGCTGTGTGTAAAAAGAATGTTTGTATATAATTATGATATTATGGTGATTATGAATTTTAAGTTGCTTAACGAAAAACATTATAACGTTTTTTATATTGGGTTATCCTAAAAAATGTTTAATGGTAAAGCAATGTTTTGTTATACAGTTTGGATGCGTTATAAAGAAGTAAATCAATTGAATTAATTTATAAATTGAAGAATTTTTATTCAAATCCCTTTAATAATTTAAAATATTATTTACTTTTACGTTGACAATGAAAAACAGTAAGAACTTCATTACTCTATTTTTTGTCGCTTTGTTTTTGTTATTCAAAGTGGCAGGATTACATGCGCTTACGCATCATGAAGAAGATTCAGATGTTCAGCATTGTGAAGTTTGTCATATTTCTGCAGCGGTTAACTTTATACCGCTTCTAGAAACAGAAGCTACTGTTTTACCTGAGATAGACTATTTTTTTGTAAAACAAAAAATAAATGACAAAGCACTTCTTGTTACTTATAACAACAGATATTTATCAAGTTATCTCTTTACCAGACCTCCCCCACAATTTATATAGTCCATTTTGTATGTAATACCATTGCTATTTTATAGGATAGGTATACCCAATTCATTTATTGTTTCGATTTGGTAATTTCCATGTTTTATGGGATACATCGAAACGTTATGTAGACTATTTAAACATGTTTTTAGCATTATAACTTTGTACTTAATATTCTAAGTGCATTAAAAGTTAGTATTTCTTAATTTTTTGTAGACGATTTCTACACATAAATTAAAAATACTGCAAAGCATTAAGTTTTTATAGCTATAATAAATTGTAATAGGGTTCTCCTGTTACATACGGGGTATACACATATACTGGGCTCAGTCCTTTTTTATAGGACAAATCTTCAATACATACAATACCTAATTACTATTTACCATAGTGAGTACAGGTGTGTATCTGATTTTACAAATAATTTTAATTTATTAAAGATTATGTTGAAAGCAACTAACATAAGGAAGTCTTACGAAGGAAAGACAGCCTTAAAGGATGTTTCCTTCGAAGTTTCTAAAGGCGAAATATTTTGTCTTTTGGGGCAGAATGGTGCAGGAAAAACCACAACCATCAATATTTTTCTAGGCTTTATTCCAAAAGATGGCGGTCAAGCATTTGTTGGGGATAAAGAAATTGGAAAAGATAATACCAATGAACTTACTGCATATATTCCTGAAACAGTGCAACTCTACAGTAACCTTAGCGGTGTAGAAAATCTAGATTTCTTTAGTCGTTTAGCGGGATTTAAATATACTACGGCTGCATTAGAAGATTTTCTAACAAAAACGGGGCTGCAATTAGAAGCACAACACAAAAGACTATCGGGCTATTCCAAAGGTATGCGCCAAAAGGTTGGTATTGCTGTGGCACTAGCAAAGAATGCAGAGGTAATATTTATGGATGAGCCTACTTCTGGGTTGGATCCAAAGGCCACTACAGAATTCACTAAAATCTGTAAAGAATTAGCAAGTATGGGAAAAGTAATTTTTATGGCTACCCATGATATTTTTAACGCTGTAGAGCTTGCAACTACTATAGGTATTATGAAAGAAGGCACCTTAGTGCAACAACTAAAAGCTAGCGAAATAAACGCTGGAGAATTAAAACAACTTTACTTAGAAACAATTTAAAATCATGAAAAATTATAGTATCATTTTATTAATACTAATTGCAATTAATACATCGTTCGCCCAAATTTCGGTTACAGGTAAAATTATTGATGCAGAAAGTCAACCAGTATTAGGAGCAACCGTTTCGTATACCAATCAGGATTCAGGAATAACTAACGGTACGGTTACCCAAGATAATGGAGAATTTACTTTTGAACTTGAGCAGACAGGAAATTACCAAATTAATGTAAGTTACATAGGTATGAGCGCATTGCGTTTACAAAAAACGTTTAGCCAAAATCAAGTTTACGACCTAGGAGCATTGGTGCTGGAGGAAGATGAAGAACAATTGCAATCTGTAGAAATTATAGGTAGAGTTAGAAAAGATTATAATAGTGACTACTCCTTCTCTGCTACCAAAATAGCAATTAAAAATAAAGAATTACCTCAAGCTGTAGCTACAGTAACCAAAGAACTTATAGATGATCGTATAGCATTTCAGTTACCAGATGCAGTAAAAACGGTAAGTAGTGTATCGGCTACAGGTTTATATAATCATTATAATATTAGAGGTATAACGCAAGGAGATGATGGACAAATGCTAAATGGTATGCGTACACGACAATATTACTTTTTACAACCTATCACCTCTCATTTAGAACGTGTAGAAGTTATTAAAGGCCCATCTTCGGTAACTTTTTCTAGTGCAGATCCTGGAGGAACTGTAAATATGGTAACTAAAAAACCATTAGCCGAACAAAGAAGTGCTATTGGGTTTACAACAGGAAGTTTTGGAACTCTTAGAGCTACAGCCGATTTTACAGGACCATTAAATGAATCTAAAACAGTATTATACCGCTTTAATGCAGCGTTTCAAGAAGCAGATTCTTTTAGAGATGTTGTAAATAATAATGCCATTTTAATTTCGCCATCTTTAAGTTATGTTCCTAATGAAAATACATCATTTAATGTTGAGATGATTTACAATGATGCCAAAGGAAATCTAGATAGAGGTCAGCCTATTTTTGGTGCCATTAATGGTGAGTTCGATTTGAATAGCACACCAATTACAAGAAATGTCGGAGCGTCTAATGATCATTACAAAACTAAAGAAGTGATATTTATGGCGAACTTTAATCAAAAATTCACTGAGAATTTTGGTTTTAATGCCCAGTTTATGAAACAAACTTGGGATGAAGATTTAGCAGAACATAGAGTTGACGGCGCAGCGGTAGATATTGATGGTAATGTAATTTCTACACTTGCAAGAATGCGATACGATAAAAGACAGCAATTTTGGGAAACCGATAACTTTAGTGCCTATTTTAATTATGACATTAAAAAAGGAAACATAACTAATAAAATATTAGTTGGATATGATGCTACACGATGGGAAAGACAAATTGGTGCTGGATTCCTTCGTGCTAGAAGATATTTAACAGTTAATGGCGGACAGGCTAATTACGATGCAAGTAATCCAGGTAATTTTCAACAAATGACAGTAGATGGTGTAACGATGCCAGTACCAGCTGTTCCGCATTTTAATTTAGAAAACCCTTTCAACGGCGCTAGAAATACAGATAATTACAACCTTGCAGAATTAACAATACCTGCCAATTTAAATACGTCGAATGGTATCTATATTCAAAACCAATTTAAAGTCGGCAAATTTTCAGCTTTAGTAAACTTGAGGTATGAATGGTTTACAGATATATTCGATTATAAAAACAATGAAGAAGAGTTTAAAACAAGTGCTTTTGTACCTAGATTAGGTTTAACTTATGAAGTAACTAAAGATATTAGTGCTTACGCTACTTATTTAGGCGGTTTTCAACCACACACAAATACGGTGTCCTTATCCCCTACTGCAGAAGGTTTCTTCTGGGCAGCTTCGCCAAGTAGATTTGATCCTTTAGAAAGTAGTTTAATAGAAGTAGGTGCTAAAGCAGAATTTTTAAATGGTAAAATATTTGCCAATGTCGCAATTTTTAATGTGACACAAAAAAACATCTTACTAGGTGATACTTACGATTTAGATAATTTAACAACAAGAGGTGAGCAAAGAAGTAGAGGTTTCGAAACAGATATTTCTGGTTATGTATTACCTAATTTACAATTAACTGCTTCTTATGCTTATACAGATGCTACAATTGAAGAAGATGCTGTAGAGGAGTTTATAGGAGCACGCATTGGTGGAGCGCCAAAACATAATGCAAATTTTTGGGGTAGATACGATTTTAATTCAAGTTCTATATTAAAAGGTATAGGTATTGGTTTAGGAGCTCAGTATGTAGACGAGAGATACACTTGGTACAACCCAACATATGATACTAGTAGAGTATTATTACCAGAATATACTGTGTTTGAAGGCGCTGTGTATTACAAGCCAAACAATACAAAAATGCAGTTAACAATAAAAGTAAACAACTTATTTAATAAAACATATTGGTTAGGAGGTCTTAACCCTTCTAGATTAGGTCCTGGAGCGCCAAGAAATGTCTTACTAAATGCAACGTATAAATTTTAGAGATGAGAAAACCAATGATTTATTTGTTGGCAGGTAAACTATGGAAAGATGCCTTTAGATCCAAAGTGATGGTTATTGCTTTGGGTCTCATGGTCTTTTTATTGCTTTTTTCTACTTATAGTGGTTGGGAAAATTATCATGATCAAAATTACACTCGAGATGTAATGCAAGATAAAGTGCAACAAAGTTGGGAGAATAACCCCGATAAGCACCCCCATAGAATGGCACATTATGGCTCTTTTGCCTTTAGGCTAAAACACGTGTTAAGTGTTTTCGATTTAGGTATGGAAAACTTTGTTGGTAATGCGGTATTCTTAGAAGCACACAAACAGAATACGGTTAACTTTTCTGAAGCCAGTATGTCTACAGGATTATTGCGCTTTGGAGAAGTAAGTTTAGCCATGCTATTAAAAGTTATTGTGCCACTTTTAATTTTCTATCTAGGCTTTGCAAGCATAGTAAGAGAGCGAGAAAACGGCACCCTAAAACTGCTAATAAGTCAAGGGATTAGTAGAAAGGAAATTGTTTTCGGAAAATGGTTTGGCCTCTGGGGCTTGTCTTTAGTTTTTCTTTTACCAGTGTTTTTGGTGGTATTATTATTTGTACTTATAGAATCTCACGATAGTCTATATGCAGATAGCTTATTACGATTTGCTGTACTATTCATTTCATATATATTATTTTTTGCTATTCTTAGCGCCATTACCATTTTGGTATCGGCTTTTAGTAAAACATCCAAAGGTGCCTTGGTAAAACTTTTAGGCATTTGGCTACTATTTGTTATTATTTTGCCTAAATCGTTACAAGCAATAGGCTATTACCTCTACCCTACACCTTCTAAAATAGAAATGGAAACTGCTGTAGAACACGATTTAATTAAACAAGGCGATAGCCACAATCCAGATGATCCACATTTTAAAGCCTTAAAAGATTCTGTGCTTTTGGCAAATAATGTAAAACAAGTAGAAGATCTGCCTTTTAATTATGGTGGATTTGTAATGGCAAAAGGAGAAGCTTTAAGTACCGCAATTTATCTAGAACATCAAGAACGACTGTATAAAGTATATACTAAACAAAATAATTTAGAACGCAATTCGGCTTTTCTAAACCCGT
Organism: uncultured Flavobacteriaceae bacterium; assembly: GCA_947494205.1. GTDB lineage: Bacteria > Bacteroidota > Bacteroidia > Flavobacteriales > Flavobacteriaceae > JAHDHI01. The sequence continues at coordinate 71,295 of CANLUH010000007.1, forward strand.
ATACAGCTATAAAAAACTTATCCATGGGATTCTCAGGAACTAATTTTCAGTCGTTTCTTCATTTTAAAGATAAAGCTGAAGCCTACCGCTATAAATTGGCACAAGACATGAATCAATTACAAATGGATTTTATTCCTAATAAAGGAAAAGCTGGTCCAAATAAAATCTCTAGGGAGTATTGGAAAGCATTTCCTCCATTTAAATACGAGTTTTTAAGCGTTTCAAGAGTGTTTAAAAATGAGTTAATTTCAATATTAGCGCTAATGTTATGGAGTGTATTAGCCGTTTTTAGTTTGTTAAAAGTATCCACGAATTTAAAAGCTATTTAAATGTATAGATTATTATTCAAATCATTTTTTAGAACTAAAATATTCTTTGTAAGCCTAGTATTGTTGCTAACTGTAGGATTGGTTAGCATATGTATTGGTAAGCAGTATTTAGTAAAACAAGAACAAGCTATTGTTGCTGCACAAGAATTTCAAAAAGAAAGTATTAAGAGAAATATAGAATATCATAATGACGATTTGGGCTTGTTATTATATTATTTACGCTTTACATTAATAAAAAAGCCATCTAATATTAGTGCTATTTCTATAGGGCAAAGTGATGTAAACCCACTATTACAAACAGTTACCATTAGAGGATTAGAAGGGCAGAAATACGATACCGATTTTGAAAACCCCTCCTTATTAATGTCTGGAAATTTAGATTTAGGATTTGTTATAATCTATCTAATTCCGCTCGTATTAATAGCCCTCACATTTAATTTATATTCTGAAGAAAAAGAATTGGGTACTTGGCGAATATTAGCCGCTCAAACATCTGGAAAATCTAAGTTTTTATACAAAAAGCTAGCGGTTAAAATGCTTTTTGTTTTTGTTGTTTTGATTTTTCTTTTGTTTATGGCTAAAATTATTCTCCAAATACCTTTAGACCGTCGCTATTTGGTCATTTTAATTCAAAGTGTACTCTATTCATTGTTTTGGAGTACACTTTGTTTTTTCATTGTTTCATTATTAAAAAGCTCTAGTTTTAACGCATTGGTGTTAATTTCTATTTGGGTAGTACTTACTATTTTGCTACCAGCAATGGTTAATAACTATGTGCTTAATAAATACCAAGTACCAGAGGCTTTAAATGCTATGGTAGAACAACGGGATGGTTACCATAACAAATGGGATTTAGAAAAAGAGGCGACTATGAGTGGTTTTTTGGAAGCCTATCCGCAGTATAAAAAGTACACCGTTCCCGAAGATAAATTTAGTTGGATTTGGTATTACGGCATGCAACACATGGGAGATATAACAGCAAAGGAAACGAGTGCTGAAATGACAGAAAAAATAATGCAACGTCATCGTGTAAACGAAAAAGTGGCGCTTTTTGTACCAACTATGCATGCACAACTAAGTTTTAATACCTTAGCTGGAACAGATATGGTAAGCCATTTGGATTTTTTAAAAGCATTAACAAAGTATCACGAAAGTTTACGATTAGAATTTTATCCTAAAATTTTTGATAATAATCCGGCCGACACCATTGATTGGAAAGTACATAATGCCAAGTTTTACACTCCAAAGCATGAGTTTAACTGGGTTTATATAATACTTCCAACCTTACTCATTACACTATTAATAACTGTTTTCGGACGATTTAATCTTCGGAAATTATAAACTAAATTAAGAGACTGTCTAAAAAGGCATTATTATTTGAATGGTCAAGCTTGCCGAAACTGATATTGTTTGATGCTTTTTAGGCAGTCTCTTATTTTTTAAAACAACGTTTTTATGCCGTTTTTAAGCGTAAATACAGTATTTACTTCTTTGAAGTCTAGAGGTTTGTCGAATATGGCTAGTTCATCCATAAAACCAATATAACCTAAGCCTAGCATGATTTTTCCTTGTTCTGCATCCCATGTAAAAGGATCATTGATGCCTTTTATAGCACCTTGAAGTTTACCGTTTATATATAATTTAAACTCAGATTCTGTTTTTGTATTTACTTTAGAGAACACAAAGGCAACATGTGTCCATGTTTTCGATTGAAACGGCGACGGATTTACCGTAACCGTTCGCTTCTTCCAATCTGTTTCGTTACTATCGCTATTGGGGTCCCAAACGGCTAAATCTCCCATGGCTCCAAACCGAAACTGTCTTGGACTATGGTCTGTAAAGTCTACCCATAAACCAGCATCGCTCCATTTAGAATCCGTAATACAAATAGGATCACAATAATGAGGTGCTAACGCTTTGTTAGGATCTAGTTTTAACCAAAACGATACCGTGCCATTCCATGATTTGGTATGGTAGCCTACATTGTTATAAGCCTTATAAAAAATGGCAGCAGTTTTTGCTTCTTTAAAATGAATAGCGTCTCCATAAAGCCCTTTGTCTTTTGCTAAAACAACATTAGCATCGTACAAACCCGCTTTTGCATGAGCTGCTTTTTTATAGTTTTCTGCGGTATACAATAATGAGTCACCAACGGCTATATCGGCAGTAGTTGTTCCGTCGAAAGCACTGTAGAACAAAATATGATCTTTTAATGTACTGTTTTGAGAAAAAGAAAGCGTAGTCATTAACAAAAAGACGACTCTAGATATAGATAAATACAAGCTTGTTTTCATGATTACTTAGTTTTAAGATTAAAAAGGTATAGTTGTTTATTACGATTTATTAGTTATACTCCATTCAATAGCTTTGTGCGCGTGAATTTTACCGGTGTCGAATGTTGGAATAGTAACATCTACTTCAGAAATTAATATGGGTAATTCCGTACAACCTAAAATAACACCTTCTGCACCTTGACGTTGTAGCCGTTTTATAATTTCAATAACTTTTTGTTTAGACGTGTTTGTAAACTGTCCTTTAACTAATTCGTTATAAATAATATCATGAACCACCTGTTTATCATGTGCATCGGGAATTAAAACTTCAAGTCCAAAATCGTTGGTTAATGTTTTGGTGTAAAATGCTTTTTCCATAGTGAATTTAGTACCTAATAAGGCTACCTTTTTTAAGCCTGCTTCTTTAATAGATGCGCCTGTAGTAGTCGCAATATGTAGAAACGGAATAGCAACACTTTCAGAAATATAATCACTCACTACATGTATGGTATTGGTGCATAATAAAATAAGCTCTGCTCCTGCCCGTTCCAATTGTTGTGCAGCTTGTTTCATAAGTAAGCCTATAGCTTCCCAATCGCCTTTAAAGGTTAAGCGTTCTATGTCTGCAAAGTCTACCGAAACCATAATGCATTTTGCAGAATGCGATCCGCCTAACATCTCTTTTGCTCTGGTATTTAAAAATTCGTAATACAGTTTAGACGATTCCCAACTCATACCTCCAATTAATCCTATTGTTTTCATATCTATGCTATTGTAATTTTTACAAAACTAAGTTGAAATATTGGGTTTTAATCGTTTTGAAAATGAGATAAATAACAGGATAGCTGAAATAATTTCAACTATAACTTATAACGAAGTCCTTTATCTTTGTAGTTATGGAACTTAAATATTTCAGATTAATACAAACCATTGCAGAAGAAGGCAGTATTGCTAATGCAACCGAACGACTTTTTTTAACACAGTCGGCTTTAAGTCATCAATTACGCGAGCTAGAAGAGCGTTTAGGCTTTAAAGTGTTTAATAGAACAAGAAATAAATGGGAGTTAACAGAAGAGGGTAACGAACTCTATAAATTAGCGAATACACTATTTAGTGCTATAGACGAAGGGTTTAGTAATATAAAACATATTAAAGAAGGCGCAAAAGGATCTATTAAATTGAGTGCAGAATGTCAATCCTTTTTTCATGCCATTCCAGCATTTATACAAAAAATGGGTATGCTGTATCCCGAAATTGATATAGAGGTAACATTGGGTGCAACACACCAAACCATAGCGCAAGTATTGTCTGGAGACATAGATATTGCTATAGTTACCGCTAAACCTGCTTCTGAAGCTTTAGAAAGCATTACCGTTTTTAAAGATGAAATCTTTGCTGTAATACATAAAGAACACCCATTAAATAGCTTAGCGTATTTAGAGGCTAGCCATTTTGAAAACATACATCTGTTAATTAATTCTTTTCCGTTGGAAGGTGTCGCTGTTTACGAACAGTTTTTAAAACCTAATACCATAACGCCTAAAAAGATATCTGCTATTCCGTTTACCGAAATTACGATATCTATGATTGCTGCAAACATGGGCATTATGTGCGCTCCAAAATGGCAATTAGAACCGTTTAAACTGTCTGATGATATTGTGTTTAAACGCATTAGTAAAAATGGTTTAAAACGCAAACACTATTTAGTAATAAAAACCGTAAATAGGAATAAGAAATACATCCACGATTTTATCTCTAATTTTGAAAATGATTTTTTGGGAGGGTGATTTTATTTAGGAATAGTATATTTTGGGAGTTTTAACAAAAAGAGCTTTATGAAGTTATGTTACCTAATGACATCTTACTACTGTTTAATTACTCTTATTAAAGATTGTATCTAAGTGATATTCTAAAAAATCCTTTCTAGGTAAATAATTTTTTGGTTTTGAAATTTTTAAATTTTCAATATGAGAAAAATGACTTTGATAAAAGGGAGTCTGTTCTTTCTTTTTTAGACTACTGGATAGTATCACTTGATAGTTTTGATTGATTCCTATTAGCCCTCTATCAAATGCTTTGTCATAAAGTGGTGAAAAGCAAATACCATTCTCAGGATTTAATCTTTCACTTTTATTTTCTGACCAAGGTATAATGTGACTAGCCAATAGTAATTCAGGTAAATCAATTCCAGAAATAGCACATTTAGTTCCATAATTTGCTAAAACCATTTTTCTAAATACCGACTGATTTACTCTAGTTTTAGTTTCTTTAATCACAGTTTCTCCTTTTAAATCTTTTAAGTCGAAAAGTAATTCTTGATATTTATTTTCTATAGAAGTATTTTCTTTTTTCGCTAGAATCTTTTCGCTAAGGAAAACCAATTCTTCTTGATTATTAAAGAACTCATCCCAAATTGGTTGACATTGTTTTATCCCGCCTTTCATACCTTTTATCCCTCTGTTTTTATGGTATGGATCACAAGAAGCAAAATTTGTAAGTCGAATACTTATAGCGTTAACTGAACGATTCAATAAATTTGCTAATTCAATAATTTCTGGTGTTCCTGTATGCATTTTACCAAAAGGAAGCTTCAAATATAAATTGAATGCAAGTATTAATTCTTCTTTTGACCAGAGATTACGGGCTCCCATTCTTTATTTTTTTACAAAATCAACACCAACTCTAGCGGGATGACCAAAAGCATGATTTGCAATTCTTTGCGTATAATCATTTCTTAAAGTAATCACGTATTCTACTTCAAAATGATTTAAATCTTGATTCAAACCATCCTTTTGGGTTTTATTAGTTATATCCCAAATATTTAATTTATTTTCAATTAACTTATTATTCGTAACATTATATACTTTAGGTTTTATATAAAAAGGACGATATAGAAATTTGTTTAATTTATCAATATTAGATTCTAGTTTTTTAGTCTTTGATTCTAATTTTTGGATATCAGCAATTAATTTACCTGGCTCTTCTTTTGAACCTTCTAGTTGTATGTCTTTTATTTTACTTAATTGAGGGTTATCAATATTACCCCAACTGACTACCTTTCCGTCAGGTAAATAGCTTAAGAATGCTGTATCACCTAACATTAAAGCTAATTCGACATCTTCCAATTCAGTCCCTTGCACAAAATAATAATTAAAATCAATTTTATCAGGATAATAACAATCACATAAAGCAGTAATACATAAATAATAGTTTGATGCTTTATCTATAAAAATATCACCAAAGTTTAAGTTGAGAATATCTGAATCTGTAATACTTTTTACTGTAACAGCATTATAAAATGTATTTAATTGTATAAGATCTTCAGACTTCGCTTTGCTTGTTAAAGTTTTTCCATGAGTTTCTAAAAAATCAGATTGCAGTATTTTTAACTTTGCAGTTCTTAATTTTAATGTTGCTTGTTCTAATAATAATTTTTTAATAACTATTCCAAATGTCTTGTCATCATTTATATGACTCCTAAAATTAAATAAAGCTTCAGTTGAAGATTTTAATATTGTATTATCAATAAACTGTTCACTCGAATTAAATACGGATTGCATTTCAATGCCTAATAACTGAAAAAAACTGCTCTCATTTTTTATTACTTCATCTGAAATTCTGCCAATTAATTTTGAAAAATCATTATCTATCTCTTCATTTTTTTTTAAAGTAAAGACTAACGTATTATTAATTAAAAAAGAATTATCTCCAGTGTCTACAACATCAAACCCTTCAATATTCTCATTTTGAAAAATATATTTTTCATTTTCAATCCCTATTATTATTAAATCTAACAAGTCTTCAAAGCTATGATTTTTACATTTTTCGATTGGGAAAGTTTCATGTTCAATTTCATTTTCTATAAAAAAATCTTCTATCGAATTCGAACTACTTTTAAACTCATTAATATCTGAAATATCTATATATTCATATTTTTCTGAAATACTCACAAAATTCTTTTTTGTTAAGCCAGAGAAATAAGCTTTTAAAAAAAATGGTATCTTATTGAAATTTGAGGCACTTGAATAGATGCAAGTAAAGTTTATATAAGGCAAACTTATTGCATGTAATAACAATTCAAGTGAAAACTCTTGTCCACTGACGTCATCTAGTTCCCAATCTAACAATATCAAATCTTTATTATTGAATAAATACTCAATAATTTTTTCGTCCTTTATATCTGTTTTATTGAACTTATGCACAGTTAAACTTTTTCCATTATCTTTAAAAGTATTATATAAATTAATGGATAATTTTTCTTCAGGAATGTCAGTATTAATTGGTTCCCCTGAAAAAAAATCTTTTGCTTTTTCATCAATATAAACTGCTGAATTTATAGACGAAGTAAGTATGTCATGTGCTTTTTGTCTGTACATTTTATTCAACATTTTTTGAAATTATAAAACAAGCTCCTTTTAAGGTATTATACTTCTTATCGTTATTAGCATTAATATCTAAGCCTGATTCATTTAAACTCTGTTTTGAAAGGTATAATCCAATACCTCTACCGTTTGGTCGCTGAGAATAGAATAATTCAAAAATGCTTTCTAATCTATAATCTGGAATCTTATCGCCTGAATTTGCGATTATTATCTCTTCAGTATCTTGAATAAAATCCAATTTAATAACCCTCTGTTCTTTATTTCTCATCCAATAAATAGCATTATTTATTACATTTATAAAAACGGTAAATATTATTGGTTCTTTTATTCTGATTACATGATTTTTAAAACTATTTGAAACATCAAACTGAATATTATATGCCTCAATTTGTTTTTCAAAAAATTCTAACAAGTATTCATAAATTGAATTACAAGACACATCTTTTATTGTTGCACCTGAAATTCTGTATAAGGGAGATAATAATGTATATTTATCTTCTAATTGTTTAAAATTCTTTTCTAAAAATTTAAATTCTTTAATTGAATTAAAATTATCATTAGAATTCAATATATGTAATTGATGATTTATTCTAGCATATAAGTGATTAAATTCATGATCTATTATTTCTACAGCAATACCCAGTTGGGCAGTGTCCCTGGTCTGTTCCCATTGGTATTTCATTTGATCATATTGCATTTTATAAGCGCCTTGAAGCTGTTCTTCATCAATATCTAAAGAAAGCCTATTTATATGGTTTACCAAGGGAAATAATTTATTTTCGGCTTCTTCAATTAAAATATTGTACTTGTTTTCAATTGATTGATTTAAATCATGTATTTGTTGTTTGGAAACAATAGAATCTATAGTTCTTTCTTTTCCTTCTTCTAAAACTTGAGAAAGTTTTCGCGCTTTTTCATTATAACTTTTAAGAAGCTCCTTAAATTTTGAATTTAATATTTCTTTATGACTATTCGTTTTCTTTTGAATATCTGAAATATAACTATTGTATTTTTTAGCAAAATCTATTTTTAAGTCTCTTACTTCTAATTTGTCCTGTGCTTTTGTATTTAGTACTTCTCTTTTATCAGAAACACTTTCCAAGTAATGATTTAACTTGTTTTCAAATTTATATAAACGCTCCCTTTGTTTCTCTGTAGGCTTATACCTCTTAGGTACTTTTGGAAGTAAATCTTTAAATTCGAGATCTAGTTTTTGTAAATTATCTAAAATAGATTCAATTTCTGAGTAACCTATATTTACTATATTTAACTTTTCATCTAAATTAGTGAGGAGTTTTTCATATTCTACTTGATATTTTTCTAGGTTTTTTAAATATTCGTTTAATGATTTGGTAAAAGCAATTTTCTCTTTTTTCTCTCTAGCTTTATCTGCGTTTAATGCTTCATGTTGTTTATTTAATTCCTTTTTCTTGTCTATGAAAATTGATTCTTTTGCTTCTGTAGAAAAATAATCCGATGCTAAGTTTATAAAAAAGTTAGAAGCATCACTAACAAATGCTCTATATTGAGAATTATTTATAAGTCCTTCCCTACTTGATTTATCTTTTAATTTAGAATTTATTTTTCTTTTAAGATCAATATACCCAAACATTCTTCTATAAGAAAAATAGTACGTACCAGCTCTTTTAGACCTTCTTTGTTCAAAATTCAAAAAATCTGCATTGTGACGTCCATATGGTAAAACTCTAAACTCATCTCTGTATATATAAAGACCTCCATATTCTTTAGCTTTTTTTCTAATTTTGAAAAATTCATTTTCACTTAGATTTGATGACTTTTCTTCACCTTGAGTATAACCTAATTCAATAGGTATTTTTCCATAAAAATTTCTGTTATCTTTTTTTCTTGGATTTTGATAAGAGTAATCAATAATTTCATCGTAAATCCTTACAATACCTTTAAATAAACCATTACCATCGAATTCACCTTTAATATAAACATCTGCTAATTTAAAATCTGATTTATCAAAAAAACCTCCTTTAGATGTTAATAAGTTATAAGGTTGCTGCTCTTTATATATGTTGAATTTAGTAAGTGCTTCTACACTTGTTTCTTTAAATGGATTTGAAAAACCCGACAAACTAGAAATGACAAAATTTGTGTCTTCAACTTTATCTTCATCTTTTTCAGAAAGATCTAATATTTGATCTATTGGGTTAAATGTTAAAAATAAAGTACCATGCTCTTCTTTATTAAAGAATTCTATAATATGATTATTAACAGGTTCTTCTATATTAGCATTATTAATATCTGAAATTATTATTTCTTTTAGTTCTATTTGCTTGTCTTCCCAAATTAGAATGTCAGAATCTTCATTCTCTTCAAAGTTTTGTAAAAATTCTTTTTTTAAGTCTTCTAAGGAATCTTTTAATCCTTTTATATCACTTAGTGATTTGATTGGAATATTTATGTCATCTAAAAATAAATTGTAATTTTCAAGCAATCTCCAATCGAAAAAAACAGCTTGTATATCAAAACCTGTTTTTTTGGTTAGCATTAACATTGGGCTACCAATGTAAGCTATAGATAAACGGCCAATACCTTTTTCTCCTGCCTTAACACGAGGTTTCTTCCATAGTGTATTTTCAGATTCAACGTCTAAATCTGCTCGTGATTTAGAGTCTGTACCTAGAACTAACCATTTATCAAGAATATCAGTATTTGACATTCCTTTTCCATCATCAGAAATAATAAAATAGGAGTTCTCCAAATTATCATATCCAGCTTTAAATAACTCAGCCTTTAAATTATCTGCATAAGCATCATAACCATTTTTCCATAATTCTGTTATGGCTGTGGGTAAATCGGCAATTTGTCCTTTTCCAAGTAAATCTACAGCTCTTGCTTTGGTTCTAAATTGCATTCATATGATTTTTAATTATTGCTTGTCCTACTCTTTTTGCATACTCTGGAGGAACTGCGTTTCCAATTAATCTAGCTATACTTCCCATACTAGTTCCTAAAAACTTATAAGTCTTAGGGAAAGATTGTAATGTAGCTCCTTCTCTAATAGATAAAGCTCTATTTTCTTCAGGATGTACAAAACGTCCATTAGAAACACTGAAAAATTTTGTAGTAATTGTTGGTGATGGCTTATCCCACCATAACCTACCAAAAGTATCTTTAAAAGAAGTATCCCTATCTATAAAGCAATTTAATTGAAGTTTTTTATCATTAGCAAAGCTTAAACGATTCCCTCCATCTTTTTCAACTCTTTCTAAGCGTTTTAATGTTAATTCACTAACATTAGGAACTGAATGATTAAAGTCAGTTAAATCTTTGTGTCCAGCCTTTATTTTTGAAAAACCGTTTTCTTCTCCAATAACATCTCTAACTGTTAGTTTTTTTCTTGATTTAATAGGTACTAACTCTTTATCAGTAATTCTATTTGCTATTAGAGTAAACCGCTTTCTGTTTTGAGGAACACCATATTCAGATGTGTTATGAATTTTAAAGTGAACTTTATACTTATTAGATTCAAGCCAATTTATAAATGTTTCTAAACCACTTTCTCCTTTTTTACGTAAAACTCCTGGAACATTTTCGACAACAACATAACCAGGATTAAAATACTTAACAAATCTTTCAAATTCAACTAATAAGTTTTTTGATTTTTGAGACTTCTTTTTATCAGTATTTATAATACTCCAAAACTGACAAGGACTACAACCAATAAGTAATAATTCATCATCATTACGTTTTAGTTTCAGAGTTTTTTCTAACTCTTCTTCTTTCAATTCAAAAACATCAGCTTTTATAAATTTATCCTTACCTATGTTTGCATTATAAGTTGCTCTACAATTCTCTTCATAATCAATCCCTGCTAAAACCTGAATCCCAGATTTTTGCATACCATAGCTCATTCCGCCTCCGCCGCAAAAGAAATCTACAGCTTTAATTTTTTTTTTATTTTTTGTTCTCAAATTAAGTTAGAATTTTAACAAAGTAAATTAACTAAATTTTATGTGTTAAACAAAGAAAAAAATAGATATAATACCATTTCATATACATTCATTAATAACAAAAAAATCTTTTGTTTAGTAATTCATCATTTTTTTGATTTTAAATTTTAGGCTAAATGTATCTCATTTAATGAGTAACTATTTACGGAATTCCATAATTAATTAAAAAATAGAGATATTTAAAAACTCAACAACACCCTATTCGGGTGTTATCGAGTCAATTATCTATAGTTGAATTGTAATATACTTACTATAAAAGCATTACAACATCTATTTAATTATTTAGTTTAAGAACGAGAGTGTCCCATCACTGGACAAACAGTACCAAGAGATTTTTTACTAGCTACTTCTGGGGCATCTGTTTCCGTTGGTAGTTGAATTAAATCTAAACGTCTGTTTTCTGGGATATCCTTCAAGCGTCGTAATGTATTTACTTGGATGTGTGGCCATAATGTTGTACCACCTGTAGCTCCAAATTGGAACTCAAAGTCTACAATTTGCTCGTATTGTAACTGTTCTATAAGTCCTCCGAATTCTTCATCGAAAACTTCTTCTATCCACATACGGTAGCGCATTCTAGCAACGCGACAGTAGCGCTCTATCATTACATTATTAACGATACCACCTTGAACACCTGTGTTATGCAATGAGTCTAACTCAATCATATCGTAACTTTTAAACTTCAGTTTCTCGTTGGCATCCGTTAACTTTAGGTTTGGCTGAACGGTGTATGGAAACTTAGCACCAAATTCGTCGTAGTTAAAAATTTTCTGAAAGTAGGCACGTCCACTGTTTACACCAGTGTTACCTGGTCCTCCGTTAGGATTTTGTGCTTCACGAGGGAGTTTTGTCCAATCTGGCTTCTTGCGTGAGCCAGCAATTAAATCGGTCTCAGGATCTATACCCATAGATGGCGATATTGCTAAATATTGTTGTTCCCAAAGGTTGGCAATGTGTGGTGCTTTACCTTCTCCAGATTCTGTGATGTTACCTGTTAAGTGTATGGTTGTACCATGAGGAATTACCCCAGAACGAGAAATTTGATACGGTGGCACAAACTGAGGGCCTAATTCTCCTGGACCAATAACTGGCTCTCCTCCGTCTGTTTTTACAGAATCAGCATCGGATGTATGCTTAAACATAGTCGGTGGGTTTTGATATGGACTTTTATCTTTCCAAGGCATATCATGATCGCCCAACCATAGATACATACCGTCCTCAAAGTGTTGAAGGTCGCCATCGGTGTCTATAATTGCTGTTTCATATTTAACGGCTGCGTTAAACTGCTCGTTAGATCCTGCACGGTTACGAACAGGTGCATTAACTTGCGTAAACTTAAGTTGTTCTGTGTATTCCTGAGATTTAAAATGGAAAACACCAAAAATTGTTTCTGAGGATGTACCCGGTGAAGGCATTGGCGTGGTGTGTAACCCTGTTGGTCCATCTTTCCAGTTCACCCAAGTACCATTAAGTTTCGATAAAATACCGAATTGTGCGCCTTTGTAAGGGCCGCCTTTCGGTAGGTCTTTTTCCCATTCTATGTACGGTCTTACAGAAGATTTTTGTGGCCCTTTTGTTATTGGCTCTACGTTTTCGTTTGGTTTTTTCATAATAGATTCCTTTGTAAATTAATAGTTGTTTTATTTTTTTGAGAACATATCGTCAATTCGAGTCATTTTAATATTGAAACTGTTCTCGATACAACCCCGATAGCTATCGAGGTCACTCGAACTGACGATTCTTACATGCAAATGTTTATGCTGGACAAATAAATGGATACTCTTTATCGTCTATTAGTTTTTCTATATTAAAGAAATCGTTTAATACCGATTCTGCAGTACAGAAGGCGCCTTCTACCCAAGCTTGATCATTAGAGTATGTGGATCCAACAATAAAAAGATTGCTATCTTTTCCTTTTACTAAGGTCGATGGCTTACGTATTTTTTGTTGTACATCTCCAATATTATAATGCGAATAATAGGCATGATATCCTGCTTTAAATGGTGGTAAAGACCAGTCCATATATTTGGTTTCTAAAGGTTCTGGAATTGCTGTATAACTGGCCTGAGAACCAAAATGTAAACTTGCTAATTGCTGACGTAACATTTTTACCATGATTGCAGGTGCTTTACGTGGGCCGTCTAAGGGTTGTGTGTCTTTAGATTCTGCGACTTCTCGTTCTCTATTTGGTCCTATTTCTAAGGCTTTCCAGAAGGTTGTATAGCGTATATCGTCGTAACTTGCTAGAATTCCGTACACTTTTTCACCTGTTTCGCTACGTGCATTGTCACCAAAATAAACCACTTGTCTAATAGGCATATCTGTTGCACTTGGACCAATAGTATCTAAATGTGCAATCCCAGTAATTTGTTGTGCTTCTTCGTAAGTAAAATTGGCCTGTACAATGGTTTCGGCAGCACTTAAAAAATCGGCTTCATTTGTATAGGTAGTATCTATAAGTGACGTTACAGAATTATCGTACGATTTACCTTGTGCTTCTGCTTCTAGTTTTGCTTGTGCAGCTTCGGAAGCTGCTTTTTCTATAGCTTCTATATATTTAGGAGGAAACTTAGCTTCTGCAAGTGCTTCAACACCTTCTTGAGTTAAAAAATAACTATTCAACTTTGCTGGATATTTTGGAGGCGACGGAATATCGTCTCGCCACCAAGGCGAATCAAAGAACATTCCAATTTTATACGACGGTTGCATTAAAACGGATTCTAAATACAATTGTACTCTGTCTTCATTTAAAACATCGAAATCGTCTTCATTTTTATTCATATAACGTGTCGCTTGTGCTACTAAATCTATAGCATAGCGTCCCATGGCTAGAAATGCTGCGTCACAAGTTTTTGAATCTAATTCCTTATTGGGTTCTTTTTTGCTTGCTGTTGTGTAATGAATAACATTGTTGTTTTCTATAATAGAACGTAGTCTTGTGTTAGAATAATATTCGAAACAGATGCCTTTCTCTTCTGCTAATTTCACAATTTCTTGAAACAGTGTAGAGAAAATACCAGAATACCCAATAGTTAATGTTTTATAAAGTGTTCCGGGTGTAAACTCATTATTTACTTCGAAAGATTGCGCAGAATTACTATTTACTACATTAGAAGAATAGCCGTTACCATCTGCTAAATAGCTAAAGCCTTCTTGTCCTAAAACATCATAGGCTAAGTTCCAATAGCCAATATCTTTTAATTTTTGACCTTTTTCGAAGATGGACTCATCTCCTAAATCTTTTGTTATTTTTCCGTTTTCGTAAAAGTCGCACCATTCATTTCGTGTTGGTGGTAAGGCATCTCCAGAAACATCAATACCTACGCTTTCTATTTTTGTAAACCCGTCGTCTGGACCAGAGTCTGCGCCGTAATTATTTACATTATATGGTGCTGGATTTTGAGCATCGATATCTGAGGTATACATGCTTTTTGCTCGTAATGATAAAAGCGGATCACTAGCTTCGTTAAAAGGCACAGAATATTGTTCTAAACCAATTTCGCTAATGGTTTTGGTAACTAATCGATGTCCAGGGTTATTACCATCGTTAGGATTCGGGTTGTTTTTTGTTTTTTTATAATCCCAGGCAGAATAGCGCATCCCTCCTAGTTCTAAATAAGACGCGTCTGGATTGTCTTTATAATGCCAAGTACACACTCTGGCTCCTGCTTCTCGGGTTCCTTTTTCTTCATCTGAAAATTCGTATTTCCCCCAATCGTATAATTCTAAAGTGTCTCCTGCTTTTAAAATTTTAGAGGTATCGCTTTCATTTGCGGGTTTTCCTTGAAGTAATCGCCATGCGGTGTATAAACCAGCGGCTCCTGCTCCAAAAATTGAATAGGTCTTGTTTTCCATTTTTTATATTTTAGTTGTTACAATTCATTACTTGTGGTGTTAAATTTTTCATTTGTCCTGCTAAATCTTTTTCAGGAATAGTAATTTCTACCAAAGTGGGTTTGCTTGTTTTAGTATTTTTAAGGGTTTCTAATACAGTGTTTAATTCGGTTATGGTACTGGCTTGATAGCCATTGGCTCCGTAAGCTTTTGCTAAAGCCATATAATCCCATTTTGGTAAATTATCAAATTCATCGAATGTGCCATTAGGGCAAAAAGCATCGACATCTACAAACACTTGTTCTATAGCGTACACTTGATTGCTCATAACGAAAATCACACTGTTTACATCGTATTTTGCCAAAGTGGAAAGCGATTGACAAATCATCATAAAGCCGCCATCTCCAGCAATCGTCCAAGATTGTTTTTTGCTTCCTAATTGCGCGCCTAAAGCGGCTCCAGTTTCATATCCAATACATTGCCAAGCGGCAGAACTGATGAAGCTGTTTTGTTTCATGCCGTAAATGTTTGTTGCAACATACATAGCAGAACTCACACCAAAGGTTAGGTTAATGTCTTCCCATAGGCTGTTATCTTCTATATGTTTAACGGTATGCTGAAAAAAGCGATTATAGGTAATCACTTCTGGAGTGTCATTATATTTAGAATCTGAAGACGACACCCAAGGTTCAGGATATTTAGGTTGCTCTGGTGCTTTTACATCTAATGGATAGCAGTTACTGTTTTCAAAACGTTCTAATAAGGCTTCCATAAAGTCTTTCATAGTAACCTCTTTATAGGTATAATATCCGGCTCTAATTTCGGTTGTTGTTGCCATTACCATATCTGAAAATTTGTTTTCAACAAACCATAAATAGTCATCTGTAATGAGTGTTCCTAAGGTTAAAAAACAATCGGATGCTTTTACATAGTTCGTTACATTCTCTATAGAAGCGGCATCGGAGTACGTGCCTATAAAATGATCGCCTTGTTCATCTAGTACCGTTTTACCAAGAGAGGTTGTTGTGTATACAAAGCCACTGGCATCTATTATTTTCTGAAGTAAATCGGACAAGCCATGACGTAACACTTCTACTCCTGCAAAAATCATAGGGTGTTTTGCTGCTGTTATCTGTGTCCAAGCTTGATCTACTGCATTTAATAATGCATCTGGTTTACTCTTTTTAACTTTAGGTTTTAATGGTTTTTTTGAAGGGCGTTTGCACGGTTCTCCCCAAACCTCGCTATAACAAGCAATGTAAACCGGTTTTTTATGTGTAATAGCAGCTACTATTAATTTATCAATTTTTTTTGCTGCGCCAACAGAGGTGCTTAAGGTTTCTGAAGCTACTGTTATATGATTATAAATCTCTTGATCTGCATTTAGGTTACCTGTTGAGTGATGGTATAACACATTATACATGTTTCCAATCTGTCGGTCGTTAGCACCTGGTGTGGCACTTATTACTACCATTGGACTAGATTCTACGTAAGCGCCTGCTACTGCATTTAATGCACTAAAAGTACTCACACCATATTGTAATGAAACGGCCGATAAGCCTCTGGTTCTTCCATAAGCATCGGCAGCATAAGAGGCATCTAATTCGTTAGAGGTGCCTATGGTTTCAATACCATCAAATTTTTCTAAAGCTTGTGTAAAGTTTTTAACGTAATCGCCAGGAATTTGAAACAATTCTGTAACATCCAATTGTTTTAAGCGCGTTAATAAATAGTCTGCGACTGTAAAAGTATTGTTTTGCATCGGTTTATATTTTAGGTTGTTATTATCTAAAACAAAAGCATGATATCTTATTTGCTGAAGATAATTTTTGTTAAAATTAAAACTTTAGCATTATTTTTTTACACGTAGAAATACCCCATTTTTTCAAAACATGACATAAAATTGTATTTGTTTAATTAGGTTATTATAGGTTACCAGACTTATTATACAGTTATAGGAATTCGTAAGGTTAAAATTTTAAGTTTTATCGTACTTTGCAGCAATAAAAGAAACAAAGAATGATCATAGTAATAGCACCAGAAAATGATGTGCCTAACGAAATAGAAATACTTAATAGCTTATTTGAAGCAGGCTTAGCGTATTATCATTTAAGAAAGCCTAATAAAGACTACAAGGCGCATTGCGATTATTTAAATACAATAGACCAACAGTATCACAACAGAATTGTTGTACACTATCATCATGAACTTATAAACGCATTTAATTTAAAAGGGATTCATTTTCAAGAGCAAAAAAGAATGGACCATATAGATAATCCTGGGCAGTATTTTAAAGGTTTAAATATGTTTGGAAAAACCATAAGTTCGTCGTTTCATGAACCTAAAGTGTTAGCCGATTGCGAATTCGAATTCGATTACCATTTACTTAGCCCTGTGTTGTCTTCAATATCTCAAATAGGTTACACTGGTCGCGGTTTTGATGTTAATGCTATAGACAAAACAATTATTGGTATGGGAGGTGTTATAGCAGATAATTTGTCTACTTTCGACATCCTAGGGTTTAAAGGTGTTGGTGTTTTAGGCGGTATTTGGAAAAGTGAAACACCTCTAACTGTTTTTAAAAAAATGAAAGCTCATTATAACTTATAGAGTAGTAAAAAATAAATAATATAAAAGCCATGATTATACCTAAACTACATTATATCTCTCAAGGTAATTCTCCTAAAGAGCATATAGAAAACATACAAAAGGCCTGTACTTCTGGTGCTGAGTTGGTACAATTGCGTTTAAAAGGGGTTTCTGAAAAAAAGGTTTTAAAAATTGCTAATGAAGCTAGAGAGATCACCTCTCACTTTCAAACCCGATTAATTATTAACGACCACTATAAAATAGCAAAAACAATTAAAGCAGATGGTGTGCATTTAGGACAAACAGACACCTGCCCTACTATTGCTAGAAAAGAATTGTACACTTGGCAACTCATTGGTGGTACGGCCAATACATTTCAGGATTGCGAATTATTACTAGATAAAGACATCGATTATATTAGTTTAGGTCCTTTTAGAGAAACAACAACTAAAGAGAATACACCTCCTGTTTTAGGTATAGAAGGCTATATGGCGATTACAGATGTTTTAAAAACTCCAATACCAATCATTGGTGTTGGCGGTATTACTACAAAAGATGTTACGGCTATATTAAAAACTGGTATTTCTGGAATTGCTGTATCTGCAGTAATTAATTGTAATTTTAATAGTATAAAAACATTTCATCAATTATTAAACGCCTCTTCTACTGCGGAGCAGCGTTATGACTTTAAAAAGCCGGAGTAGTTGTTTTCATTAGAGTTATACAATTCCTAAATGTCATTTTTTAAGTAGACAATACATCATTTTTTTAATTAAGGATTTAACAAAAAATATAGTCTAACACATTATCTTCCTTCTAAAACTTGGTCTAGTTTTCTAGTTAACACTTCTAATTTCTGCTCTAAAGTCTCAATTTGTGTTTGTTGTTCTTGTATGGCTTTTGTTAGCACTGGTATTAATTCTGTTTGTTTTAAACCCAAAAGATTATCGCCGATAGAACCAACAATGGCGTTGCCTTGTACGTTAGATTTTTTAATCAATTCATCAATTTCCTGCGCTATAAAACCAAACGTTTTATCAGTTTCTTTAGCTGCATTATTATAAACATACTCAACAGGATTTAACTGTTTAATAAAGTCTAAACCAACTGGAATTTCCTTTATATCGTGTTTTAAAGCCCTATCTGATGCCTGAGTCCAGCTAGCTGCATACATTAAATAAGTATTGTGTGACGAATTTCCTAATGTTACCGTATTACTATTGTTTGTAAACCTAGAAGATTTATCGCCAATAGCTATATTATTTGAACCCGTTGTATTATGAGAAAGTGTACCAACGCCAATACCTATATTGTTGCCACCGCTTAGATTAGCAGCTCCTAATGTTCCTGAACCAATGGCTATATTTCTACTTGCTGTTTTACCTTTAAAGATGGCTGCTACACCTATAGCAACGTTATCAATTCCTGTGGTATTATCTGTTAAAGCACGTGCTCCAAATGCAACATTTGTATTCCCTGTTGTATTTTTACTTAATGCTGTATTACCAAAAGCACTATTTAAAGAGCCTGTGGTGTTATTACCTAAGGCAGAATTCCCTACAGCATTATTAAATGATCCAGTAGTATTCTTTTTTAATGATGAATTCCCAACTGCGTTATTAGCATCTCCTGTAGTATTTAACTCTAAAGATCTGTTACCTATAGCTGTATTATACGAGGCTGTATTTTTAGATAAACTACCATAACCTATAGCAATATTAAATTTTCCAGTTGTATTAGTTGATAGAGCAAGACTACCAACAGCAACGTTATCTAGTCCAGAAGTATTAGCAGACAAAGCATTATACCCTATACCTACATTATAATTAGAGGTTGTGTTTCGTAATGCTCCATAACCAATACCCACATTTCTAATACCATTAACCATATTTTGTAAGGATTGATACCCAACGCCAACATTTCCGTTATTGGTACCATTATCTAAAGCACCAGAATCTACACCTAAAAAAACCGATGATCCATTGGTATCACTTTTACCATCTAACAAATCATCTATTTTTTCAACTTTTGGACCTGGAATACCTATCCAAGTTGTCGATGCTTGATTCCAATAATAAAAACCAGGTGTATCTGTGCCATCTGTAGTTGTTAAGTATACTAGCATAGAGTCTTGGTCTTCTGTGGGATTAACATTAGAAAATTGATCAACTTTTGGGATAATTAAACCATCTGTGTTTTCTGGTGAAGCTTGATTACTTGCACGAATATCTAACAGCGCTTTTGGGTTAGTAGTACTTATACCTACTTGAGCAAAACTGATATTAATAAAAAAAGAAAATAGTAATAATGTAATAGCGTTTTTCATAAAAAAATTACTTGGTTTTATGTAAAACTACAGTATGTAACATTGAAAAAACATAAACAGGCATAAAAAATTTAAAAGATGTACTTTGTAGTGAATTTATGTATTACATCTTTTAATAGTAGGTTTATACTTACAAATAAATAAAATAATTGAAATGTTTTTAATTTTTTGATTGTAATAAATTATAATTTTATTCAAATAATAGGTTACTAATTATTATTTTTAACTAGTAATACATTACCAAAAACTTAATTAATGAATTTCCCTTTTGGTTTCGGACAAAAAAGTTCGTTACTACTTATTTTCTTTTTTCATGGTATTATTTTCTCTTTCTTATTATTAAGAAAAGGGATGGTATATAATAATAAAGCAAATAAATGGTTAAGCCTCCTCCTTTTTTTATGTGCCATGTATATTACACCATACATGTTGGGCTATGCGGGATGGTACATGAAAACGGTAACTAAAGAGATTCTTTTTTTTACACCTTTTATGCAAGTCCTTTTAATTGGTCCTGTGGTTTATTTTTATACTAAGAGTTTATTAAACCCAATATTTAGTCTTTCTAGAAAAGATAGTATACACTTTATCCCTGCCATCCTATATTTTATTTATACGCTTATTGTTTTTATAACCGATAAATTGGTTTTAGATGCGTTTTATTTTTATGCCGATGGAAGAGATAAAGATTTATCCACTTGGTATCAAGTTGCTGGTTTAATATCTATGTCTTTTTACCTTATTTTAAGTTTACGCTACTACGGCAATTATAAAAAAATACTATTTAATACTGTTAGTTATGCAGAGTCTATTTTGTTTAGATGGATTAAACGCTTTATGATAGCATTTCTAGGGATATTAATACTACGTATTTTGTTTTTTATTTTAAATCCAAATTGGGGCGAATTTGGAAGTCAGTTTTGGCACTATATTGCTTTTTCCCTTGTATTTTATTACATCTCTTTAAATGGTTATTCTAATGCAGTAAAGATGTCTATGCTTAACAACTTTAATAATCATGAGCCAGTAATTTTTAATGAAAACATTATAAAGGAGCAAACCATTGAAGTTAACGCTACTATACAACCACTAGATGAAGATACTAAACGCATAAAAGAGCAATTAATAGATGTTATTACTAAACAGCGTTTATTCGAAAACCCTCGTTTAACACTTTTAGATGTTGCAAAAACATTAGATACTAACTCAAAAGTTATTTCTGCTGCGGTAAATATAGGTTTCGAAATGAATTTTAACGATTTTATAAACCATCACCGCATTGAAGCTGTAAAGGAGAAACTAAATGCAGGCGAGCATAATACCACTACGCTACTTGGTATTGCATTTGATTGTGGTTTTAATAGTAAAGCAACATTTAACCGTGCGTTTAAAAAGAGTACAGCACTTTCTCCAAATGAATATATTAAAAAAAATAACCTAAAATAGGTCTCAAATCTTGATTTGAAGCGTTTATTGTGTTGTTACATAGCATTTTTGCTGTAGACAACCAAAAAACGAACAAATGAAGAAAATTATTTTTATTGCTGTAACATTATGTTCTGCTATCGTAAGTGCACAAAACTTAGATACAGCAAAAATTAACGATTTAATTAATTCTAAAATTAACGATACTGATCCAGCTCTAACTGTTGGTATTGTAAAAGATGGTGCTATTGTATATCAATATACCAAAGGTCTTGCTAACTTAGAACATAGTGTTAAAGCTAATAATCTAACAAGATTTAATATAGCATCTACAGCTAAACAATTTACCGCCTTAATGGTTTTACAATTATCTCTAGAACAGAAGTTAACTCTAGAAGATGATATTAGAACGTATTTACCAAAATTATATCCTACAGTAAAAGAGAAAATAAGAATAAGACATTTGTTAAATCATACTAGTGGTGTTCGAGATTACCCAGACTTAATGAGTGTGCAACGAGAACCATGGTGGCGACGCGTTGGCTTAGATAACAACGATGTTTTAGAGCTTTTAGAAAAACAAGAAGATTTAGCGTTTAAACCTGGTTCTAAAAAAGTATACAGCAATTCTGGTTACACGATTCTTACAAAGATTATTGAAAACGTTTCTGGACAATCATTTTATGAGTATTCTAAACAGTTTTTTAAAGGATTAGGGATGAATGACACCTTTTTTTCAAAGAATTATATGGCTGTAATTCCTAATCGAGCACTACCCTATTCCGATTGGCAAGGCAATGGTGTATGGCAAGAATTTCCTATGCTTACCAATTTAAATGGTGATGGATTTTTATTTACGACATTAAAAGATCAGTTAATTTATGAGCAAGCGGTACAAAATGCAACACTTAATAATAATGTGTTATTAATTGAAAGCCAGAAACCAATACCTAATAGTGAAATTAAAACGTACGGTTTTGGTCTAGAATTAGAAAACAGGTTGAATTATAAAGCAGTGCATCATTCAGGTGGCACTGGATCTTATAATTCGCAAGTTGTTCGTTATCCAAACGAAAAATTAACCATTTACGTAATGAGCAATAATAGTACTATTTGGAGTGGTTATATAGCAGATGCCATAGCCAATACAATACTTCCAAAACAAAAACAAAATATTACTTATGATGATAGTATAAATACTATTGCTACTATAGAGAAATCAGACTTAAATCGTTTAGTTGGTCAATATAGATCACCAGAAGGTGTTATTATTAGAATAGAACAAAAGGAGAATACACTCTATTGGAAAATGGATAACAACAATCCTATAGCCTTACAACTCGAAAAAGGGAATTTATATTCGTATGCTGGTAATACTTCAACAAAAATAAGTTTTGAGGTTAATAAAAATATGACTGTTTACTGGCCAAACGCTACTAAATTCATTTATAAAAAGATACCGTTATTTAAACCAACTATTACAGATTTAGAAGCCTTTATTGGCGAATACTATAGTGAGGAACTTGATGTCGCTTTCAATATTATATTAAATGAAGATGACAAATTAATGGCTAAAATGAAAAAAAGAAAGCAATTACAAGCCGTTGAAGTTATTAATAAAAATGACCTTTTAATTTCTCATTATAGAATACAAGTAGAACGGGATGCTTTTAATAGGGTAATGAGTGTTTTAGTAACAACAAACCGCGTTTTAAATATGAAATTTATAAAGAAAACTAACTTACAATTTCAACCTAAAATCCCTACAGATAATGGTTCTATAAATGTTACAACAATTGGTTCTAGAGACGGGAATTCATCACAAATTTTGCTAACAAAAAATTATAGTAATGGTAATGAAATATGGTCTAAACAATTTGGTGGCAAAAGTTACGATAAGGCAAGTTCTATAATTGCTACAGATGAGGGTTACTTACTTATAGGCTCTACAAGCTCTTATGGTAAAGGGAATTATGATATGTTTGTTATAAAAACCGATAAAAAAGGAAAAACAATTTGGCAAAATACATACGGTAACTTTTATAACGACTATGGTTATGCTGCAGAAATAACAGATACAGGTTATTTAATAAAAGGGGCTACCCAAGATTGCTCTTCTAATACAGATGTTTTTAATAGAACTTGTAAAACAAACGTTTGGTACGTCTCTATAGATAAAAATGGAAAAGAGTTATCTAATACCGTTTTAGAAGAAATTAAGTAGAAATAAATGCTGTTTAAAAAAAATAACACTCCAAATATTAAGACATGTATATGTCATACTTTAGTATTTGGAGTGCTTAAATTATATTATTTATACAGTAACAGTAGTGGCTAGACGAATTTTTATATCTTCTCTATCACTTCTTCTAGAAATAATAGGAATACCTCTATTACTTATTTTTACCTTTTCGAATGTGAGTTCAATATCTATGGCATTTTTATGTTGAACAGCAGTTGCTTCTTTTTTAACTGAAGCTACTACACCAGAAAATGTTTTTACTATATCTGACATTTATTTACTTTTTTCTATTTTTTCCAAATTTTCTTCAATCTCTACATTTTCATTAATATCAGGGTTAATATCTCCCGAAATATTAATCTTTATGCTTCCTTCTCCTGGTGTATCTGTATATATTAACTTATCATCATCTGGAATGACGTTAAGTGTTATATCAAATTTAATATTACTATTAATACGCGCTAACGACTTCATGTCTGTAGCCATTAACTCCACATCTGTATTATCATTTAAACGGCTAAAACTCTTTTGTAGAGCTGTTAATATCTGGTCTAATGATTGTTTGTTGTCTTCTGAACTCATTTTAAAAATTATTAAAATTATTCAGCTTCGGTTTCGCCAACATCCTTCTTTAAAAATGCAATAGCTTTTACCAATTGCTCTTCATTCGCTGGCTCTATGTCTCTATTTGATAAATATTCTTTTAAATTAGTTTCCTGATTGCTAATAGTATAGCGTGTGCTTGCTTGAAAAATACTTTCCTGACTAGATTGATTAGAAAAACCAAAACGGCCTGAAGCGTGAATAGGACCTAATTGTAATCCTGCAGAAAACCCGCCTTCCTTGCTATTTACTTCTGCAATTCGCATTGTAATTCCTGCTTCTATAACACCATCTAAACCAACTACAGGAGCTATGTCTAATATCTTTGCTAATAACTCTGGTGTTATTGCTGTTCCAGATTCTTTTAATAATTTAAATTGAAACTCTAACCAATTCGCCCATGTTTTTCTATATTCTCTTTCGGCTAATGTTACAGCATTAATAGGAGCTGTAAAAAGTTCGTTTAGAACTCTGGTAATACTTGTGCTACTCATTATTTAATTTATTTGATTAATAACTTGATATTGTTTACTCTTTTCAATCATATTATAGCCTCTATTCTTAATAGATTAATATGATTTTTCTATGCGAATTTTAAATATACAAATTTTTAAGAATCAAATTATTTTTATAATAATTAATTAACAGAAGGCTTCTATTTATGTTTTTTTAATGTGAAGTTATCTTAGTCTATTTACACCAGCTGTTCTTGGTTTACAGCTATTCTTTTACTTAATTCTTTACCTAGTTTTTCAACAATTCCAACCACTAAAGCATTCCCCATAAAAAAGGCTCTTTTGGTGTCTGTTATGCCTTCTAATTTTGTATGGTTTTCAGGAAACATGTTTAATTTCTCTAATTCTACAGGTGTTAATCGTCTTAACACACCATCTTGTTCTACAACATGTTTAAATCTTGAAGGTGATTTTCCGCCTTCTCCTGTTATTATGGTTCTAGAAGCATTTTCTAAATTATCAGGAAAAATCATGCTGCCTTCTGTGTAATTGTATTTAAAACCAGCTTTGGTTTCTCTAATTTCACTTTTAGAACCTTTAAGATATTTCCAACCTTTAGGCTTTGTAATATCGTCTTTATCTATAATAAACTCCTTAGGCACATCTTTTAAATCTATTAATATTTTACCTAAAGTTTGTAGCTTACCATTGTAATTTGGTTTTACTTTTACGGTAGTAAATTGACCATTAATCATAACACCACAATTTTCAAACGGACTAAGTTTTCCGTTTAGATTAAATTGCTCTGAAACTTTAATTAAATCGGATTCAATAGTTCCTGTATGAATTTTTTCGCTAATTTCTTTAACAGGAAATGCATTTGCAATAATACCATCTGCATCTAACCAATCTTCTTTATTACTTGCTTGTTCTAGATCTTTATAAGTATTGGTAGACTCATGATATGCTAAAAAGAAAATACGTCGTCTTCGCTGTGGCATACCATATTCTGCGGCATTAATAACACGCCACTCTACTGCATAACCTAAATTATTTAAAGAAGCCAACATAACTGCAAAATCACGACCACGTTGTGTTGAAGGAGATTTTAATAAACGATCCACGTTTTCTAACATTAAATATTGCGGTTTGTTTTCTTTTCTGCGCAATATAGCTTCAATACTCCACCATAAAACGCCTTTTTTTCCAATAAGGCCTTTAGAGTTTTTTAAAGTTGTAGCTACAGAGTAATCTTGACACGGAAAACCACCAACTAATAAATCATGATCAGGGATTTCATCGAATTTAGTTTCTATAACTTCTTCAATATTTTCACCACAATGATTCGCTTTTGGCCAGCGATTTGCATAAACCATATTTGCGTGTTGTGTTTTTGTACTAGGTTCCCATTGGTTACTCCAAACCACATTATAGTTTGAGTTTTTTCTTTTTGGGTAGCCTTCAAGACCTACTCTAAACCCTCCTACTCCAGCAAATAATTCAACAACTCTAATCGGCATAAATCGCTTTTTTCTATAAATAAATTAAAAAATAAAAATATGTCTTTTAATCCTAAAAATAAACACAAGAAAACATTAATATTAAGTATTTTTCAACAATTAGAATTTGTTTAAAACTGTTTTTTTTAAACGGACGCTTATAGGTATTTTAAACGTTCCAATAACAACTTGATTGTCTACAATTTTATCTACTTTAAATTTGGAAACTATATACGATTTATGTGTTTGAATAAAATAATCGGGTAACTGTTTTTTAAAGCTTTTTAATGAGGTATGTATTGTTATAGACTCTGTAGCCGTTACCACTTTTATATAATTCTGCATGGCTTCTGCAAACAAAATATCGTTTACATTAAGTTTTTTAAGCTGCTTATCACTTTTTACAAACAGTACTTCCTTTTCTGTTATATTACCATGGTAATTATATACTTTATTTACAGCTTGTAAAAACCTATTAAATGAGATTGGTTTTACTAAATAATCTATCACATTATAATTAAAACTCTCTA
Organism: uncultured Flavobacteriaceae bacterium; assembly: GCA_947494205.1. Classification (GTDB taxonomy): domain Bacteria; phylum Bacteroidota; class Bacteroidia; order Flavobacteriales; family Flavobacteriaceae; genus JAHDHI01. The sequence continues at coordinate 97,765 of CANLUH010000007.1, forward strand.
AGGCATGTTCTGTATAAGCCGTTGTCATAATTACAGAGGGAGAATTTTTTAAACCTTTTAACCAATCTATTCCAGAAACTAAAGGCATATTAATATCCAAAAAAATTAAATCGATTTCGTTTTCTTCTAAATACAGATTTGCTTGTAACGCATTTTTACATAATGCAATAACATTTAAAAATGAAATATCTTTACAATAGTCTGCTATAGCTTCTCGAGCAATAGGTTCGTCGTCTATAATTAAACAGTTTAATTGTTTCATTTTTTAGCGTTATAAGTTGATAGATAAATCGACTATAAAATAGCTGTTTGTTCTTTCTATATTTAATGTATGGCTGTCTAGGTATAATAATGATAATCGTCTTTTTACATTACTTAACCCAATACCTCCAATTGGTTTCTCCGAAACTAAATCATCAAAACTGTTACTGCTTTTTAGTATAAGCTTCCCTCCTGTTTCTATAATGTTTATATCAATTATATTTTTAGTATCGTCTATATTATTACTACAATGTTTAAAAGCATTTTCTATAAACGGGATTAATAACAAAGGTGCTATTTTTTTATCTGCGTTTTCAAATTCTATCGTGTATTGAAGTTGAATGTCTGATCCTTTTCGTATCTCTTCAATTTTAATATACTGCGAAACATAATCCAACTCTTTTTCTAATGAAATAGTTGTTCCACTTTCATATAGTTGGTATCGTAATAATCCAGAAAACTGAAGTAAAGTATCTTTAGCTAACTCATTATTTTTTCCAATTAAGTGGTAGACGCTATTTATGCCGTTAAATAAAAAATGTGGGTTTAATTGCGCTTTCAAATATTTCAATTCTGTTTTGTAAGTTTCCTCCTTAAGTTGTTGTCTTATTTTCTCAGATTTCCTGTATTCGAACTTTAGAATATAATAAAATCCAGCAATAGTGTATAATATATGAAACAATAAGGTGAAGACTGCAGCTCCAGAGAGGAACTCTCTATCTATGTTATAAATACCAAAAAGTATATAATCAAAATAGGTTTCAATTGCAGTAACTATTATAATAACCAAAATAGTTAACACATAAAATACCACCTTTTTATTCTTTACATAAAACCTAGGAAACAACCAGAATATTTGCACGTAAAATACAACAGCATTAAAAAAAAGACTATAGATGTAAGCATCAGATAAACTGCCTGAAGCAACAGTAAAACCATTCCAATTAAAATCTGATGCAATAGCAGTAAACCAATAATTAAATAACCAAAACACGATATGTACTAATACAACTCCCGCTTTTTTGAATGCATTCATTTAAGATATTTTTAACAAAGGAAAGCATAATTTATTTGTTTCTCATCCTCTTTAACGTTCATCACTTACTATACAACGCTTATCAAATTATTATTTTTTTAAGCATCTTTTTCTATTGTTTTGTCTTAAAAATTATAACAATGAATAAATGCATTTTTGTCTTTCTTTTGCTTTTAACTTTATGCATTAATGCTCAAGAACAAAGAACTACCCTGTCTTTTCTAGACAGAACAGAGTTTAAAATTGGTTACTCAGGAAATGTAATCTGGAATAATGGTTTGACTTTTGGTGCAGAATACTTGTGGAAAGAAAAGGTAAAGATTAAAGATAGAAAAAGAGGAAAGAGGACAAATACACATCAATTTCTTTTTAATAGTACTCTAGGTTTTACTACAAATTTCTCGAGTAAAACAGATACTGGGCTCTTTACTAATTTTGGACTAACTTGGAGAAGAACAAATAAAAAAGGAAAACAGTTTAGTATAGCATTTAACCCTTTGGGTTACTATCGTTCTTTTTTACCAGAAACCTATGAAGTAAAAGGTAATGATGTAAAAAAGGTGTTTTTGCCGGGCAGAGGTTATTACGCGCCCTCATTATCTATTGGTTTAGGACGATTGCGAAAAGGAAAAACACTAACTGGAAGGTATTTTAATATCAACTTCATGCTTAGAACACCATATAATACAGGAACCGTTCCTTCTGTGTCTTTACAATATGGTTTTCGATTTAATTTTAAAAAGAAAAAATAATGAGAAAAATAATATGTATCCCATTGAGAACAGTCTTTATTCTAGTGACGCTATTAAGCTTTTTTTCGTGCTCTAACAATGATGATTTAAGTGATCTAAATGCCACTATTATGGTGCGCCATAAAAATGCAGATATGCCAGCATATATTTATGGTAATGGTTCAGAAAAAGTATTCTTAATTACCTTACATGGAGGCCCAGGTTCTATAGGTTTAGGGTTTCGTAATTCAACGTTTAAAAATAAAATAGAAAAAGCCTGTGCGGTCGTTTATTTTGATCAACGAGGTTCAGGAATGTCTCAAGGTAGTTATTCTGAAAACGGTATTAGTATTGATATTATGGCTGAAGATGTTTTGGCGCTTGTAAAAGTATTGAAACATAAGTATGGAAGCGATTCTCGTTTCTTTTTAATGGGGCATAGCTGGGGAGGCTGTTTAGGTACTGCTACCCTACTAAAAAACCAAAATGAATTTTTAGGATGGATAGAAATCGATGGGATGCATAATCCTAAAGGGATGTATTCTAGATATATTGAGAATTTTGAGCTTATTGCTAATCAACAAATTAATGAGGGCAACAGTATTGACTTTTGGGAAAGCACTTTAAATTTAATTAACACAGTCCCTTTAATATATGATGAATCGGCTTTTTTTGATATGAATAACAAAGCTTTTAATGCAGAAGTAAAGTTAGGTAGAGATGGTGTAATAAATAAGCCCAGAAACGATAGTGATGTATTGTTTGAATATAATTTTATAACAGCGCTTTCTACTGGTGGAAATACTCAAGCTATACTAATAGATCAAGGACTTTTGGAAACAGTAACCTATACAAATAGACTTTCTGAAATTACAATACCATCATTAATACTCTGGGGGAAATATGATATGGTATTACCTGTCTCTTTTGCACAAGAAGCTTACGATAACTTAGGCTCTAGTAGTAAAGAATTAGTGCTTTTTGAAGATTCAGGACACGAACCAATGTTTAGTGAAGCTGATTTATTTGCAGAAAAAGTTATTCAATTTATTGACGAAAATAAATAAGCTAAATAAGAAACTTAAATTAAGCCTAAACAAACACAATCTGTTTAGGCTTAACTGATTAACACTGTTTGTTGATAGAACTGCAAATAATCATTGAAAATATTTAGAGCCTTTTTTTTGATAAATGTCAAGTATTTTGATTGTATAAATGTAAATCTTTGACTATCAAATCAAATAATTAAATAATGGACAAATCAAAAGAAACAATTACAATTAATATAACATTTAATGCTCCAATAGAATTGGTTTGGGACGCTTGGTCACGGCCAGAGTATGTTATAGAATGGTGGGGGCCTAAAGGCATGCAAACTACAATTGCTGAGCATAACTTTGATATAAATAGACAATGGAAGTATGCTATGCTTACGAATAATGGACAAGTATTTGTTGCGAAAGGAAAATACACCGAGATTATACCGTTTAAAAAGATTAGCTCTCTAGCTAGTTTTGAACCAATGACAGAGAATGTAGAAATAGAGTCGCTCTTTAAAGAAGATGACGATAAAACCTACTTCACATTTAATATAATTTACCCAACTGAAATAGAAAGAATGCAACAAGAACAAATGGGAGTTTTAAAAGGTTGGAACTCTACATTTAATAGATTAAACAGCTTTCTTCTAGAATTAAACGCCTAAAACAAATAAATAATTAAAGAGACGTTTTATAAAAATAGTGCTCCTCTTTAAACACTTTTAAAAATATGAAAAATATAATTTTACTTTTATTGTTTAGCCTCGTATACATTACGCATGCAAACAGCCAAGAAGAACCATTAAACCCAAAAAATAATCCTGCTGACCCAGGTTTAATAAAATCTGAAATAACTTCAATGTCTTGGCTAATGGTTAAGGATTCAACAGAAATTAAAATTGGTGATGTACAAACCGAAATTAAGAAAGAAAAAGACAAAATATACGTTATTACAACGGTTAAAATGAAACAATCTCCAAGTAATTGGATAGATAGTACTATAGTTAGTACTTCAGGCTTTAAACCAATGTACCACTCATCGTATAATCAACAACGAGATATCGTATTAAAATTTAGAAAGAAAAAGATAACCGGGTATTATTTTGACAAGCAGACTAATAGTAAAACACAAATTTCTGAAACAGTAAAAACGCGTTTTTTTGATAGTAACTTCTACCCTCAACTAATACGATTATTACCGTTACAAAAAGGGTATTCGGATACTATTTCTATTTTTGATTATAATCCAAAATCAAAAATTGGAGTTATTACAGCAACAATTAAGAGTACTGAAGAGACAACAATAGACTATAATGGAGAATTAAAACACGTTTGGAAAGTAGATACTACAGATGATATTTCGAACAATACTACTATAAATACCTACTTTATAGAAAAATATACAAGAAAATTACTAAAACAAGAAATTGATTTAGGCGACCGAAAAATGATAATGAAATAATAACAGTCTTTAACCTTTTGAGTTTCTACCAGATTTTAATTAATAATGAAGTACAAAAATAACTGTAAGTGCGCGTTCTAATTATATACTGCCATCCAAGTAAAAAATCATATACCTACGAAGTCTTACAACAATTAAAAACAACTTTAAAGAATGAACAAATAGACTTTGAGGTTTCCGATTTGTATGCTATGCGCTTTAAAACAGATATGAGCGAGGCAGAATATGAACGTGAAGGATTAGTGAATCTAGACCTTCCTATTCCAGGCGATGTAATGAAAGAACATCAAAAAATAGCTAATGCAGATTGTATAATCTTCTTATACCCTGTTTGGTGGAGTGATTGTCCTGCAAAATTAAAAGGCTGGTTTGATAGAGTGTATTCTGTTGGTTATGCATACGGTCATAATAAATCAATACATACAATAGAAAGTATGAAAACAATTTCTAAAGGTATTGTCATTTGTACAGCGGGTCATTCTAATGCGTTTTTAAATGAAATTGGAATTGCAAAAAGTATGCGTACCGTAATGCTAGATGATAGACTAGGCAAAAGATTTAAAAATAAAGACATGATAATTTTAGGAGGCACTATAAACATTGATAATGTAAGAACAGTACATGCAGAGACAATTAATAAAATAGGTAATTACATTAAAGAATAATAAGTTTAGATAAAAGCACTTAACTATCTGCAATGTAGTAGTTTGCGAAATATAAAAACATATTATATAAATTAAAGACAAAACATTATTTAATAAAGTCTAAACTAATGTATTAGAATGTCTAGACTCTATTTTTGAAGACAATAAAAAGCTTAAGATATTTTGTAATCTAAATTCTAAAAGAACAAAAAGAGAATTCTAATAAACATAAAAAGACCCAATCGCTTGGGTCTTTTCATAAATCTTATATTTCTTATTAGAGTGTTATACTGTTGGTCTACCGTTTAAACGCTTTTCAATTTTACGTTTCTTTTCAGTTAAACGTTTCATAACCTCCATTAAAGATGAGTCTTTTGTCTGTTTGTAGATTTCATTTATTGCTAAAATAAGGCGCTTTGCTTCTCTAGAAGCTACTACTCTATCACTAGTTGACATATGACTCATTTTTGCGTTTTCGAAAACTGTTGCTTCTTTTAATAAAATGTCCATAATCTGTATTTTGTTTAATTTTTAATAAATTTAGTTAAACAATTCGAATTTACACTATGATTGTTAATGATTGTGATTATTTTAACATAAATAAAACTGATAGTCCAATGAGAATGGCTATCTAGATAGTTTTTTAAATAGTATAATATGCTACAAGTATTTGTTATAGCAATCAACTTATAATATATTTATAGCATTAAACTAATATCTTGATTTCTAAACCCGAATACATTTACATAGCTTTCGATTTGTTTCCGTCTCAAAAAGGAGCTGCTACACATATAAATCATTGTTTAAAAGCATTACAGAATACTTATAAAACGGGGTTGTTAATCTGTCTAGGCAATGAAGATATGCCTACATTTCAATACGATAAAGAACGTCGATTATATGTTTATCGTTGGAAGGAAAAAATTGTAAATTTCTTAGAACGCACACAAGCATTTCAGAAAAAAGTAAAAGCGCTTCTACTATCCGATTTATGTACAGATATTAAGTTAGTCCATTTTAGAGATATTTGGGGCGGGCTTCCTGTTCTTAACACTATAAATAAACAAACTCAAAAAACAGTTTTCGAAATTAATGCGTTTGCTTCAATAGAGCTACCCAATAGATATCCAAATATTAGTCAATCGGTTATAGCAAAAATTAAAACGATTGAACAGTTTTGTGTAACCAATTGCACAGCGATTATTACCCCTTCAAAAGTAACTAAACAGTACATTTTAAATACTTATAAAACTAAAGCATCATTAAATGTAATCCCTAATGGTGTTACTATTTATAAAACTAAAAAAATAAGCCAAAATTCAAGACCTTATATTTTATATTTTGGAGCCATGCAAAAATGGCAAGGCATTAAAACATTATTTAAAGCCTTAAAAGAATTGGAAGACTTAAATGTAAGATTAATGATTTGTGCTTCGGTTTCAGAAAAAAGAACTGCTCCACAAAGAACTTTAGCAGAAACTATTGGTGTAGCTGATAAAATAGACTGGTTTTACGAATTAAATAAGGAAACTTTGGCTGTTAAAATTACTAATGCTTTATATACTGTTGCACCATTAGCGTTATGTAACAGAAACTTAATACAAGGCTGTAACCCACTGAAAATAATAGAATCTATAGCTTACGGCATTCCAGTAATAGCGTCTAATATACCTGTTGTTAAAGAACTTATAGAAGATAACGAAACAGGGTTTTTAGTAGCTTCGGACAGACCTGAAGCATTAGGTCGGAAAATGAGAGCCTTAATTGAACAGCCTGAGCAATTACAAAATGTAGGCGAAAAAGGCAAAAAACACATTCTAGAGAATTATCTTTGGGAACATCAAGAACAAAACATGAAAACACTATATCTTAATCTATAATACATGTTTGATAAAGATTTAAAAATAGACGGCAAACTATTAAAAAAACAAAAAAGCATTAGAGCAAGACGCCCTAGTGAATACTGGTTATTATTTTTTAAAAAATATATACTTGTAAAACGACCAGCGCCTTTTAGACTCCGATACTTACTTTTTGCAATACCTGTATTAATACTAATTATCTTTTTAGTTTTTGATATTGTTGATGTTGACCCTGGAGATGTGGTTCCAATATTTGTAATAAGTATTTTTGTAAGTGTTTTTGCAAATATCTTTCTATCTCAAGCTTTCGATAAAAATAGCTTTATAGACGTACACACTTATAATGAATTAGCAAAATTCATTATAGATATTAAAGGAGATATTTACAGAAACTTAATTAATCTAAAATTAAATTTCGATGTATTAGAACAAAATAAATATGAACTTTCCCCTTCAAAAATAGGTCTAAACAATACCGGACAAACTAAATACTATGCTTACCAAGTAGAGCGCTTTAATGCAGGTGTCATGTTAAAAGATGGTAGCTTGTGTAACGTTGCATTGCATCAAGTATCTGTAAAAGTAAAAACAACAAAACGACGTAGCAGCGGAAAATTAAAAACCAAATATAAATTTAAACACAAATTATTCTATAGTCTAGCCATAAAACTGAAACTATCTGATTATAAAAGTATAAGTGAAGACAAATTAAAATTCTTACAGGATGTATATACAGTAACCATGCAAAAGGATCATAATTTAGTTATAATAAAAGTAAAACATAAAGAAAAATTAAGAGAAGTAAATACCTCAGTTTCCACTCTTAATAAAAGAAGCACCTCTGTTTACACAAAAATGTTAAGCTATTTAATTGATAAACAAGTCATCGTGTCTAAAAATACAAATGCGTTATTATCTCAAAAAAACTAGTATTATGAATTGTGAACAAAAATCTGGGATATTTTTAAATATAAAATGTAGTAATACTGCTGAACACGAATGTGATACTTGCGAAAAACAAATTTGTAAAATTCATGTACATCGTTATAATGACAAAGATCTTTGCGAGAATTGTTATTGGGAAACATACATTTACACTACAGAACGTGTAACAAATGATTACGATCACCATAATGAAACCACAATTATTGGGTTTCCTACAGGAGGTACTGGTGGTACAGCAAGTAATAATAGTGATAGCAATCCTACTGGTTTTGAAGAAGGTTTTGGAGGCGGTGAGTTTGGTGGCGGCGGTGCTACTGGGAGCTGGACAGAAGGCGATGCCCAAAGTTTTAATGATACTTCTACAGATACCAACGGCGGACTTTTAGGTGGAACAGATAGCACTTTCTTTTACAGCTAAACCTATGACGATTCTTTGGTTTACCGAAAATTATCCACCAAATAAAGGGGGGATGTCTAGAAGTTGTGATCGTATTATTACAAACTTGAGGCAGCATCATACCATTCATATTTACCATTTTACTAATAAAGAAAAACCATTTACAACAACAGCAAATAGTGGTGGCACCTATACTGCAGTTCCTGTTTTTGAAGATAGCTCGCATAGCCTAAACATGTTATGGGCCTATGTAAATAAACAACAGCAAATGTTAGAGAGTTCTTTAATAGTGTCTTACGGAAGTCATTTAGCGTTAAAAGGATTAGCTTTAATCTCTAAATGGTTAGAAAAACCATTATTAACCTGTATAAGAGGAAACGATTTTGACAATGTTATATTCTCACAACGAAAACAAGATTTACTATATGCTTTAGAGCATTCTGCGGCAATAGCCTGTGTTAGTAAAGAAAAAGTGAAACGTATAAAAACCATGGAAATTAATGAGCATGTGTATTTTACACCTAATGCTATTCACTTTTCAGACTGGCAGGTTTTAAAATCGGATATTGCTTTAGCTAAAGACTTAAAACAAGAGCTACCTTCTGGAAAAACAATTATTGGTTTAATTGGCTACTTAAAACAAAAAAAAGGCGTTGATTTCTTTATTAATACATTACAAAAATCGGTATTACGAAACAGTGTACATTTAAGAATTGTTGGAGAAATAGAACCACATATTGAAGCCCTATTAATAAAAAATAACATATCGTATTCTAAAGTCATACCAGAAAGTAAAACACAGCTAATCGCTAACTATCTGTTGTGTAATGCTATTGCTATTCCATCTATTTACGATGGCATGCCAAATGTGTTATTTGAAGCAGCAGCGCTTAATGTACCTATAATAGCTTCAAAAGCTGGAGGAATACCAGATGTATTAACTAGTGAAACGTCATTCTTGTTTAATACCTTGTCTGAAATTAGTTTGCTCGACACTCTTTCAGAATATAATGCTGCAACACCAGAAGTACGTATAGAAAAGAGTAACGCTTTAAAATTACATATTAAACACAATTTTACTCCATTAAAAGAGACTAACAATTATTTAAATATCTTTAAACAGATTATAAAAAACTAAAAACCATGATAGCCATAACCAACCATTTTAAAAGACTAAGCATTATAGTACTTGCTACATTAGCTATTAGCTGTAATACAGATACTAAAAAAACGAATACAGATCCAGAAACCAAAGTACCACCAGTTTCTAGTACGACTTCTACAACGCAAAGCCCGTTAACCGACACTGGAGTTGTTGGTTATACCTCAAAGCAGACTAAAGCAGATAAGAAAAAGTATTACGATAAAAATAATAGCGTTGTTTATGAAATAAAATATAAGCCAGATGGATTTAAACTGAGAACAGCTTCTTCTAAACTGTTATGGAAAATTAAACTTTACGATAATAAAATTAAGCTTAGTGATAATGAGGAAAATGAGAATCCTTATGAAATTAAAGTAGTTAACGCTAACGAAGCGAAGCTAGTAAGAGGCGATATTAAAATTGCAAGAACAACATATAATTTAAATGCACAAATACAAACAGTAAAGCACGAAGACAACTCTAAAGCAAGTGTTTCTGCAAAAGTACCTTATTCCTATAGTAATGCTTTAGTAAAAGCGATTAGTGAAATCCCAGCAGATCAGCAACAAATTATTATTAGCGAATTAAAAGCAAAAGGCTATTAATGCATTTATTTTATGTTCAGGGTGGTGGTTTAGGGCATTTAACTCGGACAGATAAACTTATTCGCTTTCTAGGTATAAACGCTAAAGATGTTGTAATTATAACACCATCGCAGTTTATACATCATTTTAAACAGTATACTTTTATTACTCTGTCTTGGGATGATACTGTTAAACAATGGGCAGATATTGTAAATAATACCATAGCAACTAATACTGTAAATTCTTTTTATGTAGATACTTTTCCACTGGGTATAAAAGGGGAACTTATTCCTATTTACAAGCGTTTTAAAACACTTAATTACATTTATGTAGTACGTGTTTTAAAATGGGAATTCTATTTAAGTAACATGATCGAATTGTTTCGACCTCATTTTAATACTGCTTTAGTCTTAGAAACTATCTACGATAAGCATTATCATTGGATTGAAGCTGCCTCTAAAACGATTACAGAAATTGATACATTACAATTATATAATAGCAATAATCATAAACCTTTAATAGATTCTCCATACTATTTAGTAGTACATTCTGGAGATTCTAAAGCTGTTTTAGAATTGTGTAAAAAAGTAGCAGAAGAATTAAAAGACAATACCATTCCTGTTTTTGTAATCACTCAAGTAGATGTAACAATTAATGATTCTAGATTTATAGTAAAACCAAAATTATATCCAGTATCCCAATACTTTAAGTATGCTAAACATATTTTTACAGGCGCTGGTTTTAATTTAATTAATGAATTAAAATCCTATAAAAATAAACATACTGTTTATGCTTTTAATAAGCTGTATGATGACCAGGTTTTTAGAAAGCAACAAAGTAGTTAAACTATTGCAACTTTAAACTATTTAGTATAAAATCGAAATTTTTGTTAGAATTGCTATTCGTTAAATACGCGTCGGTATAATGTTTAGAAGGCTTAGCTAAACCTAAAGCCTGCATTTTTTCTATAACGTCTTTATATTCTAAAGTGACTTTTCCAGTTAATAACACATTTAAGTCGTTACCAGCTTTAGCGTGATTATAGATTTTGTTTAATCCTGTTAAATACAGATAATCCTTAGTAAAACCTCCTCCTCTGTGTATGCGCAAGGTTATAATATAGGCTTTGTCTCTGTTTAGTTTGTATTGGTTATGCAATAAATCGAAAGTTGCTTGAAAACTATATCCTTTTGCTAGAGAATCGGCAGCAATTACTCTATAGGCCAATTCTTTTAGTCTGTTAATAGTTAAACAGTCTGACATATACTCTGAATAAACTGCTAAACCTTCTTGTGTTTCTACATTATTAGGTAAACCATTAGAGAATATTTTTAAAGGCTGTTCTAAAGCATTAAACGTTGTTACTAAATGCACTCCAATTTCATGATTAGCTAAAACCTTTAATTGGTTTTTACTATACTTATGGTTTTTACGCAGTACCAGTGTTTTTTGATTATTCAACACCATGGCAGCAGCAGAAATATTAGTCGATTTCTTTATTGCAAATTCAAAATCGTAACGCTTTGCATAATCTTCAAAATAAGCAATCGCATCATCTGCAGTGTACATTGGTAATAAATCTTCTTCGAAGTCACCATCATCGAAACGTAAAATGAATTTGGCATTTTCTATATCGCATTCTGTTGGTGTACCAAAGCTTTTTAGGCTGTTATAATAGAACTTTTTCCCTAAACCTATAGTTTCAATACATTCTATTAACCCTGAGTATTCATAGATAACGTCTTTATAAAGATTACGAATATCTGCATCTTCTATACCTTCTAGTTTTTGAGAGAATAGTTTTCTGTGTAGTTTATAACCATCGAATTTAATTTTTGGATATTTAAATTGTGGGCTATAAGAATATTTAGAAGAAAAAAACTGTTTCTTCTCACTTTCAATATTTAAAGGATTTATATAATTGAGTAACTCTATTCTCTGCACCAAATGGTGTAGATAGTTATCAATTTTAAATACATCTTCGTAGGCTCTTACAACATCTTCAGTTATCATTATTTTGAATGTCTTTTATAAAATGCATTGGCGTGGGTTACAATACGACTTCTAAGCTGTTCTTCTACTGCTGCAACAACTTCAGGATACATAATGTAATTGTATTCATCGCAATACACTTTGGCGATTTCGGTTGCCAAAACTAAGGTATTTTTAAAGTTCTGCGAAATGAATTTTAAGAAAAACCCATTTCCTTGAAACGTATCATTGATTTTTGAAGTCGATTTAATACCATTTGGCAAATGCAATTCGCTTAAACTTTGTCTCCAAGTTTCTATATCACCACCAAATCGCGTGTTATCTACATTGGCAGTACCTAAATTCCAAGTGGGTACTTCCCTATCCCATCGTTTCCAGTTATAACTGTGCATATCGTAAACGATTGCAATACCAAATTTAGATTCCACTTTTTGTATTAACGTTTGCACTACTTTATAAAACGCATTATGTTTCTCTAAAGACTTCTGTTTTTTTGCTTCTGGCAGTGGTGTTTTCCAAAGTTGTTTTCCCCAAGCATCTGTATATATTGCAGTTTCTGGCGCACGATTTAAATCGTATTCAAAACGCGAATCGCAACCAGCAATAACTATAGGGTGTGAAATAACCATGTTTTTGGTTTCTGGATCTTCTTCGTACCAACGATCGTATTCGGTATGCAAACAATTATCCCAAAGATCTTTTCTAAACTGATGTCCATCGTGTACTGCACCACAAACATAAGGCACGTAATCTTCAATTTTTAATGTAAAAGAATAATCGCTAGAAACGGCATGAAACGTTTCTTCTGCTTCAATTTTAGATATGATTTGTTCTATGGTTAGTCTCTGCATAGTATTAAGCTGTTAAACTCCCATACTCCGTCCAAGAGCCATCATAAACTCTTGTGTTTTTATAGTCTGCTAGTGTTGCTGCTAAATCTAGTACACAAGCTGTTATACCAGATCCGCAGGTAAATACTAAATTTGTATTAGTATCTGGAATAAGAGTATAGAATATATTCTGTAATTGGTTTTTGTCTTTTAATTTTCCGTTTTCCAAACAATTAGCAAATGGCAAGTTTTTGGAATTAGGAATGGTACCACTTCGTAATCCCGCTCTAGGTTCTGGCACTTCGCAATTAAAACGATTAGATGCACGTGCATCTAAAATAAGTGTGTTTGTTTGTTTTGAAAGTGTTTCTAAATCTTCAAAATACACCACATATTCTGGTTTAAAGCGAGCCACGAAATTTCCTAGAGTTTTTTTATAACCTTGTTTTGGTTCTGTTTTAAACCCTTGATGTTGCCATTCTGGTAATCCGCCGTTTAATATCGCTATATTAGTGTAACCGAAAACTTTAAATAGCCACCATACTCTAGCACTAGAGTAAATGCCTTTATCATCGTAAATAACAATGGCACTATCATTATTAATACCTAATTTTCTTGCTTCAGTTTGAAACTGTGTTTCCGATGGAATCGTGTTTGGGAATGCTCCCGATGCATCACTAAAAGCTTTCTTTATATCGAAAAACTGAGTTTTTGGTATCTGAGCTTCAGATAATTCTGAAGTGTTACCAACTACTTTTGGTATACTTGCATCAAATACTAATAGATTCTCTACTTGTAAATGAGTGTTTAGCCATTCCGCAGAAACAACAGGTGTTTTAATTTCTATTTTCGAGGTTTCCTTCAAAATACATTATTTACTGTCTTCAACTGTTTTACGTAAACGAGAACGTCTATTAAAGGCTTCAAGATTATCTAACACCTTACTTTCTAAGAAGTCTATTACTTTTTCTTCAACTTTATATTTGTTTTTATAAACTTTATTAATGTATGTAATCCCTCCTGGAGACATTACATTAACTTCTACTAGTTTCCCTCCAATAACATCTAAGCCAACAAAGTACAAACCATCTTTAACCAGTTTAGGCCCTATTTGTTTACATAATGCTTTTTCAACTTTAGTTAATGAGTGTCTTTGCACACTTCCACCTGCCGACACATTAGAACGGTGATCATCGCTTCCTGGTACTCGTTTCATGGCCCCTACAGGTTCACCGTTAAGTAACAAAATACGTACATCGCCTTGATCTGCGCCTTCTATATAATCTTGTAGAATAACGTAATTTGAGCTACCATCTGCACCATTAATGTAAAAATCTAATAATGAGTTAATATTACTCATCGCAGATTTTTCTATTAAAATAACTCCTGAACCTCCAAAACCATTTAATGGCTTTAAAATCATTTTGTCTGCTTTAGATTCTTTAATTTGCTGTACTAAATACTTTTTGTTTTTAGAAACATGCGTGTTAGGTATAATATTGCTGTGCGCATCTCCAAAAGCTGCTGTGTACAGTTTATTGTTAGCTTCTCGCATACCTTGTAAAGAATTTACAATAAAGACATCGTCTTTTACCGAATCTAAAAAGTTAAGCATTATAGGGTCTAACGGTGGGTTTGCTCTAAAGAAAATAGTATCGAACCCCGCTAAAGGCAACATTTCTTCTCTTAAATCTGCTTTTTTATAAAATGCTTTTAATGTTGAGGGGACTTTATCCATTCTACCAACTACTGTACAAAATGCATTGGTTACACTATTTCGTATGGTTAAATTTGCGGGTGTACACAATGCTACACCATGACCTCGTTTTACACATTCTTTTATTAATGCCAAACTTGTGTCATTTTCTGGATCTATTTCCTCCCATGGGTACATTAAAAAGCAAACATTCATAATTTTTATTTATAATTTGGTTAGGTTAATAAAGTTAAAAATAAAAAAACAACTTTAGATATTATTTTTTAGGATAATCGTCATCCCATTCTATAGGTTTAGGATCATGTAATTTACCTAAAGATTTCGCCACTATAGTAGAGACTGTTGCATCTCCAGTTACATTTATTACGGTTCTACACATGTCTAAAGGACGATCTACTGCAAAAATTAAGGCCAATCCTATTGGTAATAATTCTGCTGGAAACCCTATAGATTCTAATACAATAACTAGCATTACCATTCCTGCACTTGGTACAGCTGCACTACCAATTGAGGCTAATAATGCGGTTGCTATAATTACTATTTGATTCGTAAAGGTTAAGCCTTCTGGCCAAATCACTTGCATAATAAATACTGCCGCAATACCTTGATATAAACTAGTACCATCCATATTTACTGTTGCTCCTACTGGTAATACAAAACCAGAGACTTCTTTATCTACACCAATATGTTCTTCTACACGTTCCATAGTTACTGGTAAAGTTGCCGCACTAGAACTTGTTGAAAAGGCTAATAATTGCGCCGGACTAATTTGTTTTAAGAACCATAATGGCGATTTCTTAGCATAAACCTTAATTAAAATTAAGTAAAAGCCTATCATTAGTGCTAGTCCAAAGACTACACAACCAGCATAAGACAATAATTTAAGTAAAATCTCGATATCATCGAAAGCAATAATAACGTTTGCTAATAAAGCAAATACAGCGTAAGGTGCAAATAGCATGATTAAGTCAACCATTTTCATAACGACCTCGTTTAGGGAGTCGAAAAACTTCATTAATGGTTTTGCTTTTTTTCGTGGTATTAATAATAATGAAATACCAACAAAAAACGCGAAGAATATAACTTGAAGCATTTTTGGTTTTCCTTTGGCATCACTAAATGCAAAGAAAATATTACTTGGTACTATGTCTACTAAAGCTTGTAATGGCCCAGCATCTTGTTGATTGCTTGCTTTAGCTAGTTTATCTTTTACGCCAGCGTCATTCTCATATTTAGCTTTAATTTTCGCAATGGTTTCAGGCGTCATTCCTGTTCCTGGCTGTACCGTATTTACAATAGCTAAACCAATAATAATAGCAATTACTGTTGTTCCAATATATATAGCTAATGTACGAAAGCCCATTTTTTTAATTTTAGAAATATCCTTTAAATCGGAAATTCCTTTAATTAAAGAGGCTAATATTAAAGGTACTGCAATAAGTTTTAATAGGTTTATAAAGATTTTTCCAAAAGGTGCAATCCAATCGGTTACAAAACCTTTACCACCATCTACAGAATTCATTATAAAACCAAAAATGATACCTAGTACCATTCCTATTATAATTTTCCAATGTAATGCTAGTTTTTTCATATATATTCTCCCGAGAAAGCGAGACACTTATTAGTTTAATTTAGTTAGTTTAACTATTAAAATATAATTATAGCCTTCAATATATAGAAAATTGTGCTATTACTTTCTATATAAGTATTTGTTAGTATGTTTTATTTAATAAAAAAGCATCTGCTAAAACTAATGCAGCCATAGCTTCAACTATTGGTACAGCTCTAGGAACTACACATGGGTCATGACGTCCTTTACCTTGCATTTCTACAATATTTCCGTCTTTATCTATAGTTTCTTGTGTTTGCATTATTGTAGCAACGGGTTTAAAAGCAACACGGAAATAAATATCCATACCATTGCTTATACCACCTTGTATACCACCAGATAAATTGGTTTTTGTAGTACCATCATTATTAAATAAATCGTTGTGTTCGCTACCTTTCATTTTAGCGCCACAGAAGCCACTACCGTATTCAAAACCTTTTACTGCGTTAATAGATAGCATGGCTTTACCTAAATCGGCATGTAATTTATCGAAAACAGGCTCTCCTAAACCTATAGGTACATTTTTAACAACGCAAGTTATAGTACCGCCAATAGTGTCACCAGCTTTGCGTATTTCTTTAATACGTGTTATCATTTTTTCTGCTGAGGCAGTATCTGGACAACGCACAGCATTAGACTCTATATTGCTAAAATCTAAATCTTGATAGGGTTTATCTATAAATATATCTCCTACCGAAGAGGTGAACGCATGTATTTCAATATCTTTTAGTACTTGTTTTGCAATGGCTCCCGCTACTACTCTACTAGCAGTTTCGCGAGCAGAACTACGACCACCACCTCTATAATCGCGATGTCCATACTTTTTATCGTAAACATAATCGGCATGACTTGGTCTGTAAGAGTCTTTTATATGTGAGTAATCTTTAGATTTCTGATTGGCATTTTCAATAACAAAACCAATGGGAGTTCCTGTAGTTTTACCTTCAAAAATACCAGAAAGGAACTTAACCTCGTCAGGTTCTTTACGTTGTGTAACTATAGAAGATTGTCCTGGTTTGCGTCTATTCATTTCATTTTGAATGGCTTCAAAATCGATATCTACTCCTGGAGGGCAACCATCTATAACACCTCCTATTGCAACACCGTGAGACTCACCAAAAGTGGTAAGATTAAATAATTTTCCGAAGGAATTTCCCGCCATATACTTTATTTTTATGCTAATGTAAAAGTTATATTACAGAAACAAAAATTGTACTTTAAGTTTTATTTTACAACCGCATTCTTACACTTAAAAAGAATATAAATACGCTTACAAATTATGCAATTTATTGTGTTGTTTAATATTCAGTTAACATATCAGTTTTTAAGGAAACAATAAATTTACAATAGCTTATAAATTAAGTAATTAATAGCTAATGTTTAAGTAATATAATTATGCTTGCTTTGCTCTATAAAATAAGTAGAGTTTGAATTTAAAACGAAAAATAGAAATTGCCGTTATATCCGATGTACATTTGGGAACTTTTGGTTGTCATGCTAATCAGCTATTAACGTATTTAAATAGTATTTCACCAAAGACATTAATTTTAAATGGAGATATTATAGACATTTGGCAGTTTAAAAAGCGTTATTTTCCAAAATCGCATTTACGAGTTATTAAAAAAATAATGGATTTTGCCGCAGATGGTGTTGAAGTGATTTATATAACTGGAAATCATGACGAAATGTTACGTAAGTTTAGCGGTACAACTATTGGAAACATTTCTATTGTAGATAAAAAAGTACTGACTTTAGATGGTAAAAAAGCATGGTTTTTTCATGGAGACGTTTTCGATATTTCTATTCAAAAGGCGAAATGGTTAGCCAAATTAGGTGGTTATGGTTACGATTTACTTATTTTAATTAATCGTTTTATAAACAAAGGCTTAGAGTATTTAGGTAGAGAAAAATACTCCCTATCTAAAAAAATTAAAAACAGTGTTAAACGTGCGGTTAAATATATTAACGATTTTGAAAGTGTAGCAACAGATTTAGCTATAGAAAATGGTTACGACTATGTTATTTGCGGACATATACATCAACCTAAAATATGGGCTAAAAAGAATAAATATGGTGAAGTAACTTATTTGAATTCTGGGGATTGGATAGAAAATTTCACGGCATTAGAATATCAGTTTAAACGTTGGAAACTATACGATTACAATAGAGATAAACGTACGCCATTTTTTGCAGACGAAGGTATTGAAGACTTAGATGTACAAGATTTAATTGCTGCTATTACTATTGTGAAAGTTGAGGATTAGGTTTTTGTGATACTGTCGTTTATTTTTATAACTAGTGTTTGTCTTTAAAACGAGCTTCGCTGTTTTTTGTAAAACCATCCGATTTTTCATTCTGAAAAACCACCTTCCTTCGATTGAAGGAAGGAACAGTTAACAATGTTTTTTAGTTATTTTAATTGGTTTCGACACCTTTATCTTGTACTAATAAATAAAGTATTAAACGTTCTTGAAATTATTGAGATCAGTCAGGTTTTTAAAACTTGACTGGTATGACTAATAGTTTTTTAACAACGCTTGTCTTAAAATACTTACGGGGTGTATAGCTTCTCTGCTTGTGCCATCCTTTATTTGATGTCTACAACTAGTACCATTTGCAGATATTACAGTAGTATCTACTGCTTTTCGTACTGCGGGGAATAACGTTTGCTCGCCTACTTGCATACTCACATCATAATGTTCTTTTTCGTAACCAAAACTCCCTGCCATACCACAGCAACCACTAGGTATTATGGTTACTTTATAGTTTTTAGGAAGGTTTAATACATTAAAACTGTGTATTTGATTACTTAATGCTTTTTGATGGCAGTGTCCGTGAAACTTAATGGTTTTAGTGTCTAATGTAAATTGCTCGGCTTTAATATTACCAATAGCAATTTCATTACTAATAAATTCTTCTATTAAAAACGTGTTTTTAGCTATGTTTTTAGCAGCTGTTTTATCGTCTGCCAATTTTATATATTCATCCTTAAAAGTTAATATTGCAGAAGGTTCTATCCCAATTAAAGGTGTGTCTTCTGTTATAATATCTTTATAGAGTGTTACATTTTTATTGGCTACTTTTTTTGCTTGTTCAAGTAAACCTTTAGATAAAAATGTACGTCCTGATTCTGAGTTTTTAACGAGCTTTACGTTATAGTTTAAGGCTCTTAATAACTCTAAAGCATCTACGCCTATGTTGGTATCTAAATGATTAGTAAATTCATCATTAAACAAATAGATTGTTTTAATATTTTTTTCTTTAAATATCTTATTTTTAAATAATTGATATTCTTTACTTAAACTTTTACTTGATAATAAAGGTAGACTTCTCTCTTTGGCTACATTTAGCGATTTTTTTAATATAGAGGATGTAAATGTATTAGAAAACATGAAATTTGTTAGCCCTGTAGATAGTCTCCCAAATTCGTTTAGTTTAGTATTGTAAGCAAATAGCTTGGTACGTAATGATACGCCATTTGCTTTTTGATATTGGTATTGAAACTCTGCTTTTAAACTAGCCACATCTACACTACTTGGGCATTCGCTAGCACAAGCCTTACAGCTTAAACATAAGTCGAACACTTCTTTTAATTCTTTATGATCAAATTTATTTGCTTTCTCAGACTGAGTTAAAAATTCTCGTAATGTATTTGCTCTTGCTCGCGTAGTATCTTTTTCGTTACGTGTCGCACGATAACTCGGACACATAGTACCACCAAATTCTGGTGCTTTTCTACAATCTCCAGAGCCATTGCATTTTTCGGCTTCTCTAAGAATACCCAAAGAGTCTGAAAAGTCTAAAAGCGTATTAATTTCTGGTTCTTTTCTATCTACTTCGTAACGTAACGCTTGGTCCATTGGGTAAGCGTCTACTATTTTACCTGGGTTGAAAATATTATGAGGATCGAATGTTGTTTTTACACGTTTTAATAGCTCGTAATTAGAGTCTCCTATCATTAATGGTATAAACTCTGCGCGTACTATACCATCGCCGTGTTCTCCACTAAAGGATCCGTTGTATTTTTTAACGAGTTTAGCGACATCTGTTGTTATTTTTCTAAACAATACAACATCTTCTTTTTGCTTTAAATCTAATATGGGGCGTAAGTGTAACTCTCCTGCCCCAGCGTGCGCATAATATACTGCACTTTGATTGTAGTTTTTCATGAGCTGTGTAAACTCCGAAATATAGTTTGCTAAATCTGGCAAAGCCACAGCTGTATCTTCTATACAGGCTACTGCTTTTTTATCTCCTATTATATTTCCTAATAGTCCTAAACCTGCACTACGTAATGCATTAGCTTTGTTTATAGTATTACCATATAATGTTGGGTTTGCATAACTTAAGCCCGATGCTTCTATTGTTTTTATTAGTGCTTCAGCTTTTGTTTTAGCAGCTTCAATGGTTTCTGCTCTTACTTCACACATTAAAATAGCTTCAGGATCTCCTTCTATAAAGGAACGGTTTTCTTGTTGTGTTGCATTACGTTTAGTGCAATCTAAAATGGTTTTATCCATCATTTCGCAAGTAAATAGATTGTGTTCCATTGCTGGAGCTACAGCTTTTAAACAGTTTTCTATACTTTTAAAATGTGCTGCGACCATAACACCTTCTTTAGGAGGTAAATCGTCTAGCTTAAGTGTTATTTGCGTTGTGAAAGCTAATGTGCCTTCACTTCCCGTTAACAGTTTGCTCATGTTAAACGTTTCAGAAGTATTAGAAAACAATTCTGTATTTAATAACTCATCAACCGCATAACCTGTACATCTTCTATGTATGTCTTGTTTTGGGAAATTTGTTTTTATGTCTTTCTGGATAACTTCCGAAGACAATTCATTATATATATTGCTATAAATAGTACCTTCTAGTGTATTGAGCTTTCTTTTTTCGTGAAATTCTTCCGAAGACACTTCAGAAAATACGGCCTCACTCCCATCACTAAGTAGGGTCTGTAATTCTAATACTTTATCGCGAGTCACTCCAAATTGAATGGAAGTGGTTCCTGATGAGTTGTTACCGACCATTCCTCCCATCATACAACGATTAGAAGTAGAAGTGTTTGGTCCAAAAAAGAGTCCGAAAGGTTTTAAATAGTTATTTAAGGCATCTCTAACGACTCCAGGTTGTACTGTAACCGTTTTGTTAGTTTCATTGATGTCTATAATTTTAGTAAAATGTTTAGAAACATCTACAACAATGCCTTTTCCAACACATTGCCCAGCTAAGGAGGTTCCTGCTGTTCGCGGTATTAGAGAGGTATTGTGCTGTTTTGCAAAAGCTATTAAGGTTTTTAAATCTTGTTTATGCTTTGGGTAGGCAACCGCCAATGGTAACATTCTATACACAGAAGCATCTGTAGCATAAAGTGTACGCATTAAATGATCAAAATGTAATGTGCCGTCAAGAGTATTACCTAAGGCTTTTAATATTGTATTATCCATTATTTCGTTTCTGATATTACAGGAATAGACCTATTAAAATTAGTAGAAAAACAGATAAAGGAATCTGTGCCTGCTACACCATCTATTTCATGAATTCTGTTGTATAGAATTTGTCTTAAATGATCATTATCTTTAGCATATACCAAAGCAAAAATAGCGTATTTACCAGAGACATAGTTGCATTCTTTTATTTCTGATATATTCTCTAATTCTAAGACTACTTTTGCCGCTAAACGGGCTTCTTTTAAACGAATACCTACATAAGATTTTGTGTTATATCCTATCTTTTGTTCATCTAAAATTAAATCGGCTTTTATAATAACACCATCATCCTTCATTTTTTTAATACGTTGGTGTACTAATGAGTTGGATATTTTTAAATCTTCAGCAATTTTAGAGTATGCCTTTCTAGCGTCTGCCCGCAGCGCGGCTATAATTTGTTGATCTATATAATCAAGTTGACTCATTTTAATTGAATTTTAAAGTCTAAAAAATCAAAATAACTATTTTTAAAACTATTATTGGTCTATTTTTAAAAATAACATATTATACAAAACAAAAGTAACCATTTAAAGATTAATAAAAGATTAAATTGATTTAATTTTGTGCTGTAAATACTATATTATGACAACTACAGCATTATTTGACAAGTTATGGAACGAATACGTAGAACGTACACCTTCCGCAGAAAAAGTAAAAGACTTATTTGAATCTCAAGGCAATACTATTGCTAATGATCATGTTGCTTTTAGAACATTTGATGACCCAAGGGTTAATATAGATGTTTTAGCAACTACTTTTATTAATAATGGTTATGAGTATAAGGGCGATTATCATTTTCCAAAAAAGAAATTGTATGCTAAACATTATGAGCATAAAACGGATAAAAATGCGCCATTAGTTTTTATAAGTCAATTAATAACTAGTGAGTTTTCGGTAGAAACACAGTCTATTATTAAAAGTACTTTAGATACTGTTGATTTTAATACTGTAAGTCCTGAAGCACTTGTTTTCTCTGGTCGTTTATGGGATATACCTTCTTACGACTTATATTCTAGATTATTAAATGAATCTGAATACGCAGCTTGGTTGTATGTTAATGGGTTTTGTTCTAATCATTTTACAATTAATGTTAATGCATTAGACACTTTTAATTCGTTAGAAGCTGTTAATACTTTTTTAAAGACTAATGGTTTTAAAATGAATACTTCTGGAGGCGAAATAAAAGGAAGTCCAGAGTTGTATTTAGAGCAATCTAGTATTCTTGCAGATACTATTATTATAGATTTTGAAGAAGGTGCTAAAGAAGTAACTTCTTGTTATTATGAGTTTGCTTACAGATATACTAAACAAGGTGAGTTATTTAAAGGATTTATAGCGAATTCTGCAGATAAAATATTTGAAAGCACTAATGTTATTAATACATTAAGTTAGTCCTTTTTATATTTTGAGTTACTTAGTTTAAGTAACATTTATTCGAATTAGCTAATTTTTACAGAATTGATGAATTTTTGTAAAACAAAAAAACGGGTTAATCTAATAATAAAATATATTAATAATTTTGGCGTTATTTTTGTAATTAGCTTCAACAATAAAATAATATGGTCTATATTGATGTAATGTATCGTATATAGATTTGAATTAAACTAAAAACGAAAACTTATGAAGAAATTATTTTTATTAACATGTATTCTATTTGGCTTTGCAGCTACTGCTGGTGCTCAAAGTATTTCTGATAACGCTATTGGGTTACGATTGGGTGATAGTGATGGCTTTGGAGCTGAAATTTCTTATCAACGCGCTTTAAGTGGTAATAACCGTTTAGAGTTTGATTTAGGTTGGCGCTCTGGTGATAGCTACGATGGTTTTAAACTAGCTGGGTTATACCAATGGGTTTGGCAATTAGACGGTAATTTTAACTGGTATGCTGGCGTTGGTGGTGGTATTGGTTCGTATAGTTTCGATTCCCCTATTCCTGGCGGAGACGATAGCGAATCTTTTTTCTTTGCCGCTGGAGACATTGGTGTAGAATATAATTTTGATATCCCTTTATTAGTCTCTCTAGATTTTAGACCAGAATTAGGTTTTGGTGATTTTAGAGATGATGTGGATTTTGATATTGCTTTAAGTTTAAGGTATCAATTTTAAAAAACATAAAATATTATAAAGAAAAAACCACCTAAATTAGGTGGTTTTTTCTTTATTTTAGTTTCTCTAATATAAAACCCAACTTTTAATGAAAAAAGCAGAAATTATTCTATTCGCAATAACATGTGTAGCCTTTATAATGAAAATTATGAATATACCGTATAATGCTATATTGATAACGTTTTCTGTATTATTGCTATCAATGTTATATTTAGCTTTCGGTTTTGCATTATTAAATGGAATTGGATTTAGAGCTATATTAAAAAAAGGAAAATATAACAAGATTTCTCTATTGCGAATTTTTGCTGGTATTGGCTTAGGCTTTATATTCTCTGCAATCTTAATTTATAGTTTATTTAGAATTCAACTTTGGCCTTATGGACAATTTGGCTTACAACTCATGTTGCCTTTTCTAGCTACAGCCATAGTAGTAATAGTTGTTTTTTATATTAAAAACAGGAGACAATTTTTAAAGATTAATATTTTTAGATTAGTCATTATAAGCGTTTTAAGTTTAAGCTTGTATTTAGTGAGTACAGATACTCTGGTCGATTTATATTATGGTGATAATCCTGAATATGTAAAAGAATATAAAGAGTATTTAAAGAACCCTGAGAAAGGGAGACCAGAATACTATAAGACAAACTAATAAAATTAGCTGTTATTTTCAATATTAACACCTACTTTATTAGATAATAAGTTACATGAAAAAAGAAAAGACATTAGCTATAATGGCTGCTGGGTTAGGCTCTCGATTTGGAGGCCTAAAACAGTTACATTACATTACAGCTAACAACTACTCTATTATTGATTTTTCTATTTACGATGCTATAAAAGCTGGTTTTAATACTATTGTATTTATTGTTAGAGAAGATATTTTAAAAGACTTTAAAATACGTTACGAGAAACAACTTAATCCAGACATAACAATTAAATTTGTTATTCAAGACATTAAAAGTATTCCAAATCCATATAAAGCTAAGTGTAAAAGAAAAAAACCTTGGGGAACAGGACATGCTCTATTAATGCTAAAAGATGTGGTGACAAATAATTTTGCTCTTATTAATGCAGATGACTTTTATGGTAGAACAGCTTTTAAAATGATGCATGATGCTCTTTTTGCTTCAGGTGCTGCCAATACTAATTTTTTATTGGGTTACGATTTAAAAAATACATTATCTAACAGTGGTAGCGTGTCTCGCGGAGAATGTATAGTAGATAATAATAATTGTCTCGTTAGTATTCATGAACGAACAGAAATAGAAAAACAAAAATCGGGTGTTATTACTTATACAGATATAAAGAATACCGATGTTGTTTTAACTCCCGAAACGATTGTCTCTATGAACTTCTGGGGCTTTTCACCAAAAATATTAGAAATAGCATTGCATCGGTTTAATTATTTTTTAGAATCTTCAGAAACTAATGATAATGCTGAATTTTATATTACAACAATAGTAGATTATACTATTAAAAATAAATTAATGCCTTTTAAAATGTTACCAACTTCATCTCAATGGTATGGCATAACTTATAAAGATGATATTAATGCTATTTCAGCTAACATATCTCAATTAATACAACAGTATATATATCCTGAGAAATTATGGTGAATCTAGAGAAGTTACAATTAATATGTCATCAATTTAAAGTTGAGTCTAGCATACAATCTATAAAAACATTAGAATCTGGGCATATTAATGATACCTATTTAATTACATTAAATAATAATGAGCGTTATGTGTTACAAAAGTTAAATACATCTGTATTTAATGATATTAAAGGTGTTATGGCCAACAAAATTACTGTAAGCAAACATTTAAAGCAATTAAAATCGCCATATCAGTCTTTAGATTTTATAATGACCAAAACGTCTAAATATTATTACAGGGATGAAATGAACGATTATTGGAACATGATGGTTTACATCTCTAATTGTGTTACTTATGATATTCCGAACACCAATAAAATTGTTTATGAAGCAGGTAAACTCTATGGCGATTTTATTACACAGAATGCAACACTTTCATCGGGAGTTATTAAAGAAACATTACCAGATTTTCACAATGTTCCCTTACGATTTTCTCAATTTGAACAGGCGCTAAAAACTGCAGATGATATAAAGATAACAACTGCAAAAGAAGTTATTGATTTTGCAAAAAAGAATAAAGATGAAATGTGTGAATTGGCTGCCTTAAAGACTAACAACATATTTCCAATTAGAATTACACATAACGACGCCAAACTATCTAATATTTTATTTAACAAAAATGAAGAAGGCTTAGCTGTTATAGATTTAGATACTGTAATGCCGGGTATTGTCCATTTTGATTTTGGAGACTCTGTACGCTCTATTTGTACTAATGCCGCTGAAGATGATGATGATTTTGACGCTATAGCTATAAAATTAGACTATTACGAGGCTTTTTGTAAAGGTCATGCAGATGCTACAAAAACTATTTTAACGCCTCAAGAGGTAAAATATTTACCTCTAGGAGTTAAAACTATTATTTTTATAATGGGATTACGTTTTTTAACCGATTATCTTAACAATAATAAATATTACAAAGTAAAATACGATGCCCATAATTTGGTGCGTTGCAAAAACCAATTTAAACTAGTAGAAAGTGTACAGCAACATTATGATCATATTTTAAAAATAACATACCATTGTTATGGCTTAAATAATATCTCTTAAAACTTCTGCTTTTCTATACTTTTCCCATGTGCCTCCTGTAAAATCTGGAATTTTTGTGCTAGCACTTTCGTTTGCAACAGATAGCTCAGATAGAGGTGTTATGGCACTCCATAATATACCATCGTATAGATTTATATCTAAAGGAAGCCCTTTGTTTAAACAGCGAATAAGTCTATAAATCATAACAAAATCCATTCCGCCGTGTCCTACTGCATTTGCATCTATTTGTGTTTTTAGTTTATTCCATAATGGGTGATCATATTTCTCTCTATAGTTTTTATATTCTTCTTCCTTAAGCCAATTATGTCCCCAATATTTTAATTCTGGTTCATTTATAAATAATCGTGAAGGATAGCCTTGGTGTACTGCTTTAGTTCCTGTAAGTGTATTTAATCTTGAATATGGTCTCCCCGTATGCACATCGAACTGCAACATTATACTTTTGCCTTTTTTTGTTCTAATTAATGTGGTATTCATATCGCCACAAGCAAAATTTGAAAACTTACTGTTTTGCTCTTTTGCTGCAATAGAAAGGCTCTGTTCTCTAGAACTCATAGAGACTAAATGGTCGTAATTATCGCCTCTACCAATATCCATGTAAAAACTTACTGGTCCTAATCCGTGAGTTGTATAAAAATTACCATTCCTATTTTCATGATGCTTAATACGCCATTGGTCTTCATAATAGACATCATCTAACATATGCTTTCTCAAATCATGGATATAGGCGCCTTCTGCATGATTCAAATCTCCAAAAACACCTTGGTCTACCATATTTAATACCCATAATTCTTCCCCATTAAAGCAACAGTTCTCCATCATCATACAATGTTTCTGAGTGCGTTCTGCTGTTTCTATTAATTTCCAACAATCTTCTAAAGTATATGCTATAGGAACTTCGCAAGCTACATGTTTTCCTTTTTCCATACCATAAATAGACATTTCTGTATGATATTTCCAAGGTGTAGCAATGATTAATAAATCTATATCATCTCTATCTGCAACCTTTTTCCACTCCTCTGCTCCTCCAAAATATAAGTCAGCCTCTTTATTTTGTATCTTTTTTAAATAGGTATTATTTTTCTGAAGTTTATCCTCTTTTAAATCAGAAAGTGCTACAATTTCGGCAAAGTTATTTTTAATTAAGTATTCGAACATTTGAATTAAAACGCTTCCTCGGTTTCCCATTCCAATCATACCAACTCGAACTTTACTTATAGGATCCGCTTTTAAATTAACAACAGTTCCTGTTGCTTTACTATTTAAAAGTAATGCATTTGCTTCATCTTTATTAATAACAGTATTGTCTTTACAGCTTGATAATACTGGGGATAGTCCTAAAAACAGACTTGCTCGCGCACTTAAATTTAAAAAGGATTTTCTATTCATGTCGTCTTAGATTTTAATTCAAGGGAAGTTATTAAAATAAAGTTACTTGTTAAAATACAAGATTTAATTAGTGTTTAACTATTCAATAAAATTAAATGATAGGTTTTTAATACTTAAATCTTATATTGGATATTATAAAAAATAATATGTTTAATCCCACTCGAAGAAATAAAAATATAGGAACCTCTAAGCAAGGTTATGGACAAAATAACGAAATGAAGATACCATATCCTGCAATTGAGATGAAGTCCTTTCATGAAAGACTTACAACTTACAAAAAAGATTATAGAGTAATTAATGGGAATAGATTTGAATTTATAATTGAAGATACTAGAGAAGATTCAAGTCATGCATGCACAATTAATGATGTTGCAGAAATACTTAGGCATATACTTCCAAAAGATTATGGTCGATTAAATTTGATAATATTTAGACAACCTAAAAGAAAAGAAGAAATTATATCTCCTGTCTGGGGTAGATTAATATATTCATACGAGTTTGAGGACGATTATAGGCCAGCAATAATAATTGAATCACAAATTATTGATAAAGTTTTAAAGTGGAAAAAAGGATTAGATATAGAAGACCAAAAAGAGCTTAAAAGACTGGAAAAAGATGGTCATAAAATAGTTACAGATAAACGATATCATAATATCCATCTGTCCTTATATTCTATTAGAAACACTCAATTATATCGAACATTGCTACATGAAATTGGACATTATAATCATTATTTAGAGTTAGTTGGGGAACTAGAAGATATCGATGATGATTTATCCTACGATGTGTATGAAAAGAACTCTGACAATTATTTTAGTCTAAATACGCAAATTAAAGAACAGTATGCACACAATTTTGCCAACGTTATTTATAATGACTTATTAACGGCAAAAATTATTCCTTTCGCAAGAATTGCTGAACAAGAATAATTATTTATTACACTTCTTCTTCTAAACACTTTGCTAAAGTAGCCTCGTAAATAGCTTCATATTGTGGTACAATTTGAAGAATATCGAACTTTGCAGCTTGTTCTTTTGCATTGGTTTTAAAACGATTTAATTCAGTGTCATCTTTAAGTATATTTATAGCATTTTTACTCATTTCATCCACATTACCAACATCGCTTAAATAACCTGAAAAACCATCCTCATTAACTTCTGGTATTCCTCCCGTATTGCTTGATATTACTGGTACGCCAGACGCCATAGCTTCTAATGCAGATAAGCCAAAGCTTTCCGTTTCACTAGGTAATAAGAATAAATCTGAAAAACATAAAATACGATCAATCTCGTTACTATTTCCAAAGAATACTACTTTGTCTGAAATCCCAAGTGCTCTACATTGTCTTTCTGCTGGCTCACGTTCCGGCCCTTCTCCAACCATCATCAGTTTTGCTGGAATTTCTTGTTGAATTTTATAAAACGTATTTATAATATCCGGTATACGTTTTACAGCACGCATATTACTAATATGTGTAATAATCTTTTCATCATCGGTTGCCATCATGGCACGTTGACAATCTGTAAAACCGTGTTTAAACTTCTTTAAATCTATAAAATTCGTTACAACATTAATCTCTTGTTTAATATCGAATAAACGTAAAGTGTCATTCTTTAAGCTTTGTGATACTGCTGTAACTGCATCCGATTTATTAATACTAAAAGTTACTGCTGGCTTATAAAAAGGGTGACTCCCTACTAAAGTGATATCTGTACCGTGTAATGTAGTTACTATTGGCACGTATATGTTTTCCTCTTGCAACATTTTTTGCGCCATGTACGCTGCATAAGCATGTGGTATGGCATAATGTACATGCAAAACTTCTATTTTATGAAGTTTAACCATATCTACCAATTTACTAGACAATGCTAATTCGTATGGTTGATAGTGAAACAAAGGATATTCTGGTACATTTACTTCATGATAATGTACATTATTTCCTAATAACTCTAATCTAACAGGTTGATTGTATGTTATAAAATGAATGTTGTGTCCGCGCTTAGATAACTCTAATCCTAGCTCTGTTGCTACAACTCCACTACCACCAAATGTGGGGTAACATACTATTCCTATTCTCATATTTTAGTTCTTTTTGGTTGATTTGGTAGAAAGTAGCCAGTTTATACCCTGACCACTTTCAACTTTAAATACTTATAATTCTAAGTATTCAGAACATTATTCAATTATAGCATCGTAAATAGCTGCCTGAATATCTGTTCTTATATTTTCTCTTAATAATCTATTTTTTCCTTTAGATGTTGGGTATGTTCTATTGGCTAAAAACACATAAACCAATTCTTGTTCTGGATCTGCCCAAGTATAAGTTCCTGTAAAACCAGAATGCCCAAAACTTGTCATAGACACACAGCCACAAGTTGGTCCTTCTTCACCTAATTGAGGTTTGTCGAACCCCACACCACGTCTCACTTTGTTTTCGCAGTAATAACACGTATTAAACTTGTCTACGGTTTCAGTTTTCAAATAGCGTTTCCCACCATAATATCCTTTTTGCAAATACATTTGCATAATTTTAGCAATGTCGTTTGCATTACTAAATACACCTGCATGTCCACCTACTCCTCCTTGCATTGCTGCTCCCATATCGTGTACATAACCTTGTACTTTTTGAAATCTATAGTAATCGTCTATTTCTGTCGGAACGATATGCCTATTACTTACATTTTTATATGGATTATATACTGTGTAATTGGCGCCCAGTGACTTATAAAAATGATCTTGTACTAATTCGTTTAAAGGTTTGTTATAATGCTTCTCTATGTAGCGTTTTAAAATGTAGTAGGGCAAATCACTATAACGGTATCTTAAACGACTTAATAAATCGGTGTCTTTTATTAATTTTGGTATTGAATCCTGATAATCGCTACGCATATATAAATCATTAGCCACTTTTACATTAAACTTTTTACTTTTAGTGGTTCTGTAATAGTCTTTAGACGGCTTTTTTGTTGTTGAATCTAAAGTAGCATAATAGAAAGGGATCCAAGGTTTTAATTGCGCATAATGCGACAACATTTTTTTAATAGTTATGTTCTTTTTATTAGACCCTTTATATTCTGGTAATATGGAAGATAATTTAGTGTTTAAAGAGACAATGCCTTTTTCTTCTAATTCCATTAATAATGGTAATGTCGCTACAATTTTAGTTAAGGATGCAACATCATATATATCATTAAATTTTACATCTTCACTACCTTTATCATAAGTGTGCTTTCCAAAGTTTTTATTGTAAATAACTTTCCCTTTTCTAGCAATTACTAATTGAATACCTGGTGTCATCTTTGCATTAACGGCATAATTTGCAAGAGAATCTATTCGTTTTAGTTTTTCTGAACTCATACCAACTCGTTCTGGTACCGTATAACCTAATCGTTGAATTGCTGTATTGTAAACCCCGTCTCCTTCTTTAAAATACTCTCCAGCTGAAACTGGCAAAGTACCTTTAGCTGGTAAGGCTCCAAAAATAATTTGCGCAGACTTTTCTTGTGCTATTTTACTGTTTTGATAACTAACGATAACACTTTCTATATTTGTCACCGATTTAATATCTAGTAAAGCATACGGTTTTGCAAATACATCTAAAATAACATTATTAGTTCGTGCTATTTCATGTAACCAAGTTATTTCTTTATTAGTAAACTTATAGCCTTTCCATGGATTTGCGTTAGACTTATGAAAACCAATAATAACCATATTATAGGCTTGTAATCGTGTTATCAACTCATCTAATTTATCTGCTTTTATTTCATGTACTTCTGCGTAGTTTCTAAGTGTGTTTAGAAAAGGCTTGCCATCATCGTCTCCTAGTTTTACATAGGCGATTTTTTTAGTCTCTAAATGACGTAAAGGTAAAGCTTCAGTTGTGTCTCTAACTATTGTGATGGCATCTTCCATAAGCTGTTCATATAAAATGTCATCTTTAGCTCTATTTAAGTCTTCTACTAAATTATAGATACCTATTGGAGAATAGTTATTTAAACCTACTTTATATTTTGCTTGTAATACTTTTTTAACAGAATGTGCTAAACGCTCTTCAGTTATCGTGCCTTTATTGTATGCACCAACAAATTTCTCTATTCCTACAGCTACATCACTAGACATTAGCATAACATCATTACCTGCTAAAAATGCAACCAAATCAATATCTCCGGGAGCGCTAAAGTTAGAAGCACCTTTCATAGTTAAAGCGTCTGTAAAAATAAGTCCTTTAAACCCTAGACGTTCTTTTAGAATGTTTGTAACTATATTTTCTGAAATTGAAGACGGATAACCGTCACGTGGTTCTAAACTAGGTATATTTAAATGTGCTACCATAACACTAGACAATCCCTCTTTAATAAGCTTTTTATACGGATATAATTCTATAGAATCAATTCGTTTTTCATTGAAATCTACAGTTGGTAAGGTTTTATGTGAATCTGAAGACGTATCACCGTGTCCTGGAAAGTGTTTAGCATTGGCTAATACACCAGTACTTTGCATTCCTTTCATAAACGCTAATGCTTTTTCGGTAACATTATCTCTATCTTCTCCAAACGAGCGATTTCCAATAATTGGATTTTTAGGATTGGTATTAATATCTACAACGGGTGCAAAATTAAAGTGTACGCCTAAACGTTTACAGTGTTCTCCTAATTGTTTCCCTGTTTGCTCTATTAATTTATTGTCTTTTATTGCACCTAAGGTCATGTTCCAAGGAAAAGCATAAGTAGAATCTAAACGCATACTTAACCCCCATTCTGCATCCATACCAATTAATAAAGGTGTTTTAGATGCAGCTTGTAACTCATTATTTAGTCTTGCTTGTCGTACAGGTCCTCCTTTAGAATAGATAATCCCTCCTATTTTATGCGTATTAATAAGTTTAACTATTTTACTTTTTTCTTGTGGTGTTTGATTAGAAAACACTTGTACCATGTACAATTGTGCGATTTTCTCTTTTAAAGAGAGTGAATTGTATACACTGTCTACCCATTTTGTTTGTCCTTCAGCATCTTTTGCTAATAAAGGATTACCTGTATTTTGAGCATAAAAGATACTCGTGATTAAACCGAAAGAAAAAAGAAAAAATAATTTGCGCATAAATAATAGGGTTTAATAGTTGTTCTATTAGTATTTACAACTAAAAACTATGCCAAATTAGTATATTTCCTACTATTATTAAAGACTTTATGATAGTTTTATAAAGAAATAATTAACTATTTAGTTTTAATTATATTTTGAATAATTAGGTAATGTAAATATTACTTTAAGAGTTCTATTTTAGTAGTTTCTCTTAAACAAAATTCTCCTTTCAATTTTGAAGTAATTAAATCGCCAAAAGTCAAATCCTTTTTTTCTTCAATCATTGGAAGTATATAGTCAAAAACAGAAGTTTTACATTTAGGAAAAAAGGTTTTATAAAGTCCATTAAGAATGTAGAATGGAAAAAATATTATAATTATAAATGCATACCTAATTCCAACCGAGTCTGCTTCAGAATCAAAATGTTCTGAATAATTGAATTTTCTAAAATCTACCTTATATTTTTCACAATACTCATTTAGTATAAAAAAGTTTTCATCTCCCCATAGTTCTAGGTCTTCTGCTATTTTATTTTCTAAACTTGTCACTTTCACACCGCAAGAAGATTCAAGAAAAGCAGCTATTTCTATGTATGCTTTTTTTATATCTGCAAACTTATACTTCATGCTTTAATTTAAAAAACGATTGTGCCAACTATCACTAGCAGGGACTTCCCAATTTTCGTTTAATTCTGCAATATTTGTTACTAGATTATTAAAAACGATTGTGTTTTTAGACACCGCTTTTTGTTTTGCCATGGTTCTAAAATCGGTAAGTGTTTTGTGAGCAACAAATTCCCCTTGTTTGTAAGACACATTCATTTTATCCATTAAATCAACATTGTATGCTTTTTCTAATCCTTGAATAAAATGTACTGAAGCATCAATAGAACAACCTGTTGCAGCTTGTATGTCTTGATCTAAAGCTATAATTATGAATCGTTTATAACGAATGTCGTAACCTGCGTTTAAATCGCTTCCGTGAGCTGTCCAATTAGTAATAAATATATTTAGTTTGTCTTTAATTTCTTCTAATTCAGCTTCTGAAAACGAACGATTGGCTTGATAAATCCAAACTCTTGAGGTTTCTGGTAGTGTGTTAAAATCTACTAACATATATGTGGTGCTGTATTTTAATTATTTTGTTAGTACAAAAATACGATTTTACATCCAATCTAAACGTTGAGATTCTACCTTATATAGTAAGTAATTTGTTATTGTTTTTGCTTCTTCAGTTTTAACAAAAGGAATAGTTACTACTTTTGAAGACGTTGCAACTTTTACTGATGCTATATGTCTTCGTTTTTGAAAAATACTTTGTGTAATACTAACGGTTTGTATTTTATGAATTTCTAGCAATTCTTTAGTAGTGCTTAGTAATCCTCCGCTCCCAATTGACAAATACACATCATCTAAAGCGTAATATGCCTTTTTATAGCGCCAATATATAGCGATTATTATATAGGGAATTAATACTATGTTTACTAACCAAAAGTAATGGTCTATAGCTAGAAACGAAATGCCATTAATAATTACTATAACTGGAATTGTTTTTAATATTAATATGCGCTTATAATAGTGTTCTGGTTTATGCTGTTCTAATTCTTTATTATACTTATTATATAAACGTTGTACTAAATATTGTATTTGTTGTTTACCTAAACCTATAATAGCAAAGTGTTTTTGCTCTTTTTTAGTTACCATGGCTTGTTTAAAGTTCATGGTATGCAATCCAAAATACTGTTTTATCCTGTTTGTTGTTATTTGTATATTCTGTATTCTTGACGGTACCAGATTTAATGATACTTTATTAAACAGTCCTTTCGTAATCTCTATTGTTTTGTTATTATCTACTACTTTTAAATTATAGTTTACAATAACCGTTTTTATAAGTGATACTAAAAATGTGACAATTATTAAAATAACAAAAATAAAGGCGTTAAGAACTAACGTTTTTAGAAACGATTCTTTGTCCATAACAAACCAATCTCCAAAGTAATTTTGCCATTTAAACTGCTTTATAAGATCTTTAAAATTCGTATAAAGCCCAGCTATAGTCGCAATTATAATAAAAAAACTTTGAAGGTGATTTTGACTCACGCCTTCTAATAATAGTTTTTTTATAGATGCTTTAAAGAATACATTACTTTCGGCTGCAGTAATTTCAGTCTCATTGGTATCTTCTAGCTGTATTGCTTCTCTATTAGAAAATAAAGCAGCTTTTAACTGCATAGCTTTTTCTCGATGTAAGGCTGCTATTGAAATTTCTGTACTTTTATCACCTGCTGTTTCTACGTTTACTTGCACTACATTTATTAATTGTTGCAATACGTTTTGTTTAATGTATACATTCTGAATTTTAGATTTCGGAATTAAAACAGTTTCTTTTTTTAAAATTCCTGTCGATAAATGAAAATCGTCTTTAGAAATATAGAACGTAAAGTTTAAATATTTTAAAATTGCTTTTACTAATAACACTAAAATAACACCTATTAATAATAGAATAAGTTTATTGATAGAAAATCCAAATACGCTTCCTTTTTGAAATAAACTGTAAGCAAACACTAGTAATAGTGTTATACTTCTTTTAATAAATTTATAAGTGTTGAGTCCAAATAAAACTAAAACTCCTTTTGCAGATTGTCGACTTGGACTACTAAAATCGAAGTCATTCATTTAGTTTACTTGTTATGTGGTCATTTAATCTATTTGCAGCTTCTAACGGCAATCCTTTTATCGATAAATTTTCTCCGGAGCTTCCTGCGGAATATATATTTAATGTCGCTAAATTTAATTTTCGTGCTAAAAAAGATCTCGATATTTCTATGTGTTGAATTCTAATAAATGGTAAGGTAGTTACCGTATTTACTAGTAAGCCTTTAGTGTAAATAATGTCGTGCGTTCTCAATGCATACTGACGCTTTGAAAAAGAAAGGATAGTTAGTATTATATTTAAAACAAAGACCACTAGTAAAGCAATTACAAATATAGAGAATGAGCGCTCGAAATTAATATTATTAGCGTATGCCTTCATTAAAAAAAGTGCTATTAACATAATAGAAAATACAATAATTCTATTAGCTAATAACACTTTTAAATAGGTTTTAGATATTGATGTATAGGTAACAGTATCGACTGTTGGCAGCTCTTCTAAGTTTATTTGTTCGTTTTTAAACATTTAGTGAACATTATTAAGCTAGTTTTTCTTCTTTTTAAAATTCATTCCAAAAAATAAGGCTTGAAACAATCCAAAGAAAGCAAAATGAAAGATGAACTTAAAAATGTTGAAATTAGTGTGATTAAAATAGTCGAACGCTGCCATTGCTATGGCAAAAAATAATCCACCAATTAAACCTCCAATAATTCCAGTTTTAAATTTATCTGACATAATTATAAATCTTGTGCGTTTGCAATAAGTTCAGCAATGTCCATAACTTCTACATCCCCCTCTTTTTCTTTACCTTTAACGCCATCTGTCATCATTGTATTACAAAAAGGACATCCGGCTGCGATAATTTGTGGCTTAGTTTCTAAAGCTTGTTCTGTACGCTCTATATTAATGTCTTTATTTCCTGCTTCAGGCTCTTTAAACATTTGCGCTCCTCCTGCTCCACAACATAGACCACGAGATTTACAACTTTTCATCTCTACTAACTCAGCGTCTAACTTACGTATTAAGTCTCTAGGTGCTTCGTATACATTATTTGCTCTACCTAAGTAGCATGGATCATGGAATGTTATGCGTTTTCCTTTAAACTGTCCACCTTCTACAGTTAACCTACCATCATCTAATAATCCCTTTAAGAATTGTGTATGGTGCACTACATCGTAATTACCGCCTAACCCAGGATATTCATTTTTAAGTGTATTAAAACAGTGTGGACATGCAGTAACTATTTTTTTAATTTCGTAAGCGTTCATTACTTCTATATTAGTAACTGCTTGCATTTGAAATAAAAATTCGTTCCCTGAACGTTTTGCAGGATCTCCAGTACAGCTTTCCTCTGCTCCTAATACTGCAAATTCTACATTTGCTTTATTTAATAGTCTTACAAACGCTTTTGTTATTTTTTTTGCTCTATCGTCAAAACTTCCAGCACAACCTACCCAAAATAAAACTTCTGGTTGTTTGCCTTCTGCCATCATTTCTGCCATTGTTGGCACTTTTAGTTGTTCGCTCATAATGCTGCGTTATTTATTAGTTGGCATTACTTTTCTAAAAAAGAAATTAGTAATGTTATTTTATTATTTTTTTGCGTCGTCGAATACTTGAATAGTCACTGTTTTATCTACTAAATCTGTAAATTGACCTTTATATCTTGTCGCTTTTACTAAGTGATTGTCTATCCAGTGGTAGTTTCCTCCTCTAGGTTTCCCCATTAATAAACTATGAAACTTAAATCCGTGTTTATTTAACCAATCTGTAGTTACTTCTCTATGATCTTCTGTTCTTGAGGTGAAAAAGCAAATCATGTGCCCTTCGTCGTACCATTTGTTACAGGTTGCTAATGCGTCTGGAAATGGCGCACATGTGCCCATACGTTCAGGTTCTTCGTTAGGAACATCTTCAGTAATAGTACCATCTATATCAATTAAATAATTTTTAACTCCTTCTGGTAATACAGGACTTATTTTTTCTCCTGCTTCTACTTTCTCATGTAGTAATTTGTCTGCTTCTTCGCGTTTCATTCTTTTAATTTGATATTTAACTTGGTATTCTCTGTAATGGATTTAAAATCGGTTTTAGCAATGCGAATGTATATCGCTAATCGCTTCTTTCCATTTTTTAATTTATTTTCTGGATAATATTTTTCTGAATCTGCTCTTAATAGCGCTTCTTTTGCAATACTATTAGATTGTGCTTCTGTACAATAATCACAGAACACTTTTTTAAGTTTAATATTAGTGGCTTTAGCACTTTTATAGGTTATTTCGGTATAGACTTTAATTTGAAGTGAATCTTTTTTATAGGATTGTGCAGATACTGTATTTGCTACCAAGCTTAACAGAATAAACAGAATGCTATATTTAATTTGATTTTTATTCACTTCGTTTCATTTTGTACTATTAATAACCCAACTCCTGCTGCTAAAAACAACCCTACTAGAAAACCACCTATAAGTCCTGTGTTATATTCATTAATAATATAAAGCATTATTAGTCCTACTACTAAAAACAGTATTCCTGTTATTATTCTCGTTTTAGGTGCTAATTTTTGTATCATAATTGAGTAAGGCGTTAGGGATTGAGCAATTGTTGGAACTCCTCGTAGAGAGTGACTTGCGAAAGCTCGACCCTTTGGGTAACGCGCTAATTATTATTCGTCTTTCCAGTTTAATCTATCCATTTGGTTATATGGCCATGGTGCACCGTTATTTTCTATATTGGTCATCATGTTATTTAACTCCATTGGTGCAGCAGATTCTTCCATTACTAAGTAACGACGCATTTCCATAATAATATTTAATGGGTCTATACTTACTGGACAAGCTTCCGTACAGGCGTTACAAGATGTACATGCCCATAGTTCTTCTTTAGTTATGTAATCGTTTAATAACTGCTTCCCATCGTCTACAAATTCTCCTTTATTGACGTCTATGTTTTTACCTACTTCTTCTAGACGGTCTCTGGTGTCCATCATTATTTTACGTGGAGATAACTTTTTGCCTGTTTGGTTGGCAGGACATTCACTTGTACAACGTCCACATTCTGTACATGTATAGGCATTTAATAGGTTTACCCATGATAAATCTTGTACATCGCTAGCTCCAAATTTGGCTGGCGCTTCTTCTGTTTCGTCTTCTGCTGGTGCTGCAAATGGATCTGCGTTAGGATCCATCATTAACATCACTTCTTTTGTTACGGCATCATTGTTTGTAAACTGTCCTTTTGGATTTAAATTGCCGTAATATGTATTAGGGAATGCTAAAAGAATGTGTAAGTGTTTTGAATAGTATAGGTAATTTAAAAATACTAGTATTCCTAATATGTGTATCCACCATGCAGAACGTTCTATGATATGTAATCCGCCTTCTGATACCCCAGAAAATAATGGTGCAATATGTTGACTTATAATATTACCTGAGTTTAAATTTTGAAACGTTGTGTCTGTAGCATTCATTACTAAGAACAGTGTCATTAACACCATTTCGAAATATAATATAAAGTTTCCGTCATTTTTTGGCCAACCTTTCATTTCTGGACTCATAAAACGCTTTAATTTAATGGCGTTTCTACGTATCCAAAATATAACAACGGCTACAAATACTAATGCTGCTAATACCTCGAAACTTCCTATTAAAAATCCATAAACATACTCTGGTAGGACATCTAAACCAATTCGATGCGTACCAAATAACCCGTCTATTATAATTTCTAGAACTTCTATGTTTATAATAACAAAACCTACATAAACTACTATATGAAAGAAACCTGCTACTGGGCGTTTTACCATTTTGCTTTGTCCTAAAGCAATCATAGCCATATTTTTCCAGCGTTGAGGCTTATTATCACTAACGTCTTTATCTTGACCTAGTTTAACGTTTCTCCATAGTTTTTTTACATTCTTGGCAAAGAAGCCAATGCCAAAAATTAATGCAATTGCAAAAAGTATATTTGGTATATAATTCATAAGTTAATTAGTTGGTTTACTCTCTTTCGTCTTCTGGTTTTACGTATTCTTTATTCTTTTTTCCAAAAACAGATACGTTAACGTAACGTTTTGGATTTAATTTAAAGTCTTGTAATAATTCTTTTAATTGGTAAGATGCTACTTCTAAGTTTTCGTAGAGCTTCTCATCTTTCATTAGTTTACCTAATGTTCCTTTACCTTGTTCTAGTCCCGTTAGTAAGTTGTTAACGTTTACTAGTGTTTTATCTAAATCTGTTACAGTTTTAGATATTTCTACCTTTTTTAAATCTCCCGACAAACTTGCTAAGTCTTCACTTACTTTGTTAAAGTTTGTTATAACCGCACTCAGTTTATCTTCGTTTTTAGAAACTGCAGATTTTAAGGTATAGGATAATGATTTAAATGATTTTAAAGTTTCATTTAGTTCTGCAATGGCACTTTTTATACCTTTATCTGAATCGTCTGCAACTAATCCATTAAGATTTACTAAAAGGGAATCGGCAGACTTTAAAGTAACATCTAGTTCTGAACTTAATCCAGAAAAATTATTGGCAAGATTTTTAACTAACCCCTCTTCTACTTCCGAAGTGATAAAATCACCACTCTTTGCCATTTCGTTATCATTGGCTGTTATTACTGCTAACGCATTACCACCCATTAAACCTTGTTCGTATAATCTAATCTTACTGTTTTTTGAAAATTTAAGTTTCTCATCTACAGAAAAAGAAACTCTTGTTTTTCCAGTTTCGAAATCGTAAACAATGGCTGTTACTTTACCAACAGCATTTCCTTTAATGGTAACAGGAGACGACGGTGTAAGTGCGTTATAATCGAAATCTGTATAAAACACATTCGATGATTCCAATAGATTACGTCCTTTTAAATAACTAAAACCAAAAATAAAAAAGACTATTCCCAGTATAACTAATATGGCAGTTTTTACTTCTCTAGATATTTTCAAAGTGTTTTAAATTAAAATTTAGATAACAAAAATAAAGATTATTTACATAAGAATGACTCTAATTAGCGTCTTGTTTTAGCGCTTTAGCCAAACTTATACGCTTACCATTCTTAAAGGCAACAAGATAGCCATCATTATATCCTTTTTCCTTTGCTTGTTGTTGTAGTTTTTTAGCTTTGTTATAGTCTGATGTATAGCCGTAATAATACTTATATAGGCCATTTTGCTTTTCTCTAGAAATATCTTTTAGCCCTTTAAAATTATAAGATTTAGGTTCTATCTTTTTAGAACTTGCTGCTAATTGTACTTTAAAAACCACATTTTTAATTATGTTTTCTTCTGTAGGTGTTTCTGTTTCGTTGTTACTTTCACTTTCATAATTAAAAGTTCCTGTACTATCGTCTACTCCTTTTTTGTATTTAATAATAGCTTTTTCTATTGCTGATGCTAATTCTTGTTGTCCTTTTTTAGAGTTTAAATATTTACCTTCTTTTGTGTTTGTTATAAACCCTGTTTCTACAAGTACGCTTGGCATAACGGTTTGGTGTAATACTATAAACCCAGCTTGTTTTACGCCTCTGTTTTTACGTTTAAGCTTGTGTGTAAAATTGTCTTGTATATTTTTTGCTAATTGTATGCTTTGATCTAAGTATTCTTCTTGCATTAGTGTTAAGCCAATAAAAGACTCTGGAGAATTAGGATCGTAGCCTTGATAGTTTTTCTTATAATCTTTTTCTAAGAAAATAACTTCGTTTTCCGCTTTTGCTACATTTAAATTAGTTTGGTTTCTGTGCACTCCTAAAACATAAGTTTCAGAACCATACGCTTGTGTATGGTGTGCGTTACAATGTACAGAGACAAATAAATCTGCATTGGCTTTGTTTGCTATTTTTCCTCTAACAAATAAATCTACAAAGACATCTGTTTTTCTAGTGTACACTACTTTTATATCTGGGTTTTTAGAAAGCGCCTTACCTACAGCTAGTACTATTTTTAAAGCTATATCTTTTTCTTTATACCCATGTTTAGATGGTTTCCCTGGATCATGCCCACCATGTCCAGCATCTAAAACCACAACAAATTTTTCATTATTTGATTGTGCTGTAGCAGGAATAGTAACCGTAAATGTTAATACTATTATAATGGATACGAAAAAGGTTTTTATATACGTTTGCATAGATATTATGAGCAAATTTTAAGCAATTATTATTATTTCTTAATTTTTTACGAATAATAAATTAATCATAAAAAATATATTTAATTTTGGCAATTCAAAAACCGAGCCATACTTTAGCAAAAATACATTTAAAAGCATTGCACACAAATAGATTCTATATACTTTTAGCCCTAAGTTTTACAGTGTTTATCAACACTTTTAGTTATGCACAAGTCGATGGTGAGACTAAAGGTGGAGAAATTCCTGTTGTTAAAGAGGAAAAAGAAAGCGTTACAAAGAGTGATTCTCTTGTTAACATTAACGTTGATGAGCTTATAATTAATGAGCAAGAGAGTGATAGTACTTTAACCGATTCTGTAAAACCTAAAAAAGAGTTATTAGAAGGTATTATTACTTATAATGCCAAAGACTATACTTCTTTTAATAGAAAAGAGCAGAAAATGTATTTATACAACGAGGCTGAAGTGTTCTATAAGGACATGGAAATTAAAGCTGGTATTATTGTTATAGACTACAGTAAAAATGAAGTTTATGCTGGTAGATTAAAGGATTCTTCCGGAGTTTACTCTCAACTACCCGTTTTTAAACAAGGTCAATCTGTTGTAGAACCCGATTCTATTCGATTTAATTTTGATACTAGAAAAGCATTAATATGGAATTCTAGAACAGAACAAAATGGAGGAACTATAATAGCTGAATTAACAAAAAAAGAAAACGATTCTGTTTACTTTATTAATAGAGGTAAGTTTACAACTGCAAAAGATTTAGATGATCCTGAATTTTACTTTTTATTGCGAAAGGCTAAAATTGTACCAGACAAGAAAGTAGTTACTGGTCTTACCAACTTATTTATTTACGATGTGCCAACGCCTATTGGTCTGCCTTTTGCCTTTTTTCCTTTAAGTAAAAAACGTACCGCAGGTGTTATTTTCCCTAGTTTTGGAGAACA
The DNA here is from genome assembly GCA_947494205.1 of uncultured Flavobacteriaceae bacterium. Taxonomy (GTDB): domain Bacteria; phylum Bacteroidota; class Bacteroidia; order Flavobacteriales; family Flavobacteriaceae; genus JAHDHI01. The sequence continues at coordinate 140,497 of CANLUH010000007.1, forward strand.
AAATGATCGTGGTTACTTTTTACAGAATGGAGGATATTATTTTCCTATAAGTGATTATGCAGATCTAGCAATATTAGGAGATTATTATACTAATGGTAGTTATGGTTTGCGTATAGAAAATAAGTACGCGAAGCGCTATCGTTTTAATGGTAATTTCGCATTTAGGTACGAAAACCTAATAAATAGCGAACGTGGTTTTCCCGATTACTCAAAAACAACAATTTATAATTTGCGTTGGTCTCACAGTCAAGACGCTAAAGCTAATCCAAATTCTAGATTTACAGCTTCTGTAAACTTAGGTAGTAGTGATTATTTTAGGCAGTCTAACAACCAAGTGAATACGGCTAGTTTTTTAAATAATACATTATCATCATCTGTATCGTATTCCAAGACTTTTCAAGGGGAACCACAGGTAAATATGAGTTTAACAGCTACACATTCGCAAAATACACAAACGCAATCTGTTAATTTAACGTTACCTACTCTACAAGGAAGTGTTGGGAGGGTCTTTCCTTTTGCACCAAAAAATGGTAGTAAAAAAGGATTTATTCAAAATATTAACGTACAATATAATGTTAGAGGAGAAAATAGAATAAATACCACAGACTCCTTATTCTTTAAAAAGGAGATGTTTGATGATGCTAGAATTGGAATGCGTCATTCTATTCCTATTTCTACAAACTTTAAAGTATTACAGTATTTTAGTTTTAGTGCTACAGCTAATTATGAAGAAACTTGGACGCTAAACACTATTAATAGATTTTTTGATGAAGATTTAGATCAACAAGTAACCGAAGACCTTAATGGGTTTGATTCTTTTAGAACATATAACTTTAGCACAAGTGTAGGAACAACGATATATGGTATGTTTCCTTTAGAAAAAGAAGGTCAAGACAAGAAAATAAAAGCCATACGGCATGTTATAACACCAGGTATTAGTTATAATATTAATCCTGCTTTTGATAGATATTACGATACTTTTGAAGAAACCGATATTAACGGAGACCCTGTAAACGTTGAATATTCACGTTTTGAAGGCAGTCTTTTTGGATCTCCTAACAATAGGTATTCTAGTAATATAGGTATTAGCTTAAATAATAATATAGAAGCGAAAGTAAGAGATAGTGACACCACTAAAGTAGAGCCTAAAAAAATAGTACTTATAAATAATTTAAGATTCTCTACGGCTTACAACTTAGCTGGAGATTCATTGAGATGGAGTCCTGTAAGAATGACAGGGGGGACACAATTATTTAACAATAAAATGAGTGTTAACTTCGGTGCGACATTAGACCCTTATGCTTTAGATAGTAATAACAATAAAATAGATAAGTTTAATATTAATAATGGTGGTAGTTTATTTAGAATGACTAGTGCTAACTTAACTATTGGATATAGCTTAAAAAGTAAAAACGCTAAAGAGAGTAAAACCAGCGAAAGTAGTAGAAATGAAACCTTACAAAGTGGCGGTAGAAATGACGACCTCTTTGGACGATCCCAAGATTTTGCAGATCAAAACTTTAACGATGATGACGATGATGACGAAAACGAAACGATTGGTAAACTCTATAATTACTCCATTCCCTGGAATTTACGTTTAGCCTATGCCGTAAATTATTCTAATGCAAATAGACAGCAGGAAATATCTAATCACTCTTTAATGTTTTCTGGAGATTTAGAACTTTCTCCCAGATGGTCTGTAGGTGCATCTTCTGGTTATGACTTTAAAAATCAAGGATTTACCTATACACAATTACGTTTTTCTAGAGACTTATTAAGTTGGAGAATGAATTTTAGTTGGATTCCTTTTAGTAACAGAAGTTCTTGGAATTTCTTTATAGGTATTAAATCTAATATTTTAAAAGATATTAAATATGAAAAACGAAGACGTCCAGATCAACGTCTTTAATCCCTTCAATAATTAAAAGTATACAATCTTATCACTAAGAATTATGAAAAAAATTATAACAACTACAAAAGCCCCTGCTCCTATTGGTCCATATAATCAAGCTGTACTTAGCGGAAATACTTTGTATACTTCAGGACAAATAGCTTTACATCCAGAAACTGGAGAGCTTGTTTTAGATTCTATTCCTGTTGAAACAAAACAGGTTATGGAAAATATGAAAGCTGTTTTGGAAGCTGCTGATATGACTTTTGAAAACGTTATAAAAACATCCATCTTTATTAGTGACATGAATAACTTTGCTGAAATAAACAAAGTCTACGGTTCCTATTTCGATGAAGCTACTGCTCCAGCTCGTGAGACTGTAGAAGTTGCTAACTTACCTAAGTTTGTAAATGTAGAGATTAGTATGATTGCTGTTAAATAAACGGTTACTTTAAACTTTCAAAATAACGCTTTGCTTCTACTAATACATTTGTAGATAGCATAAGTGTAGTAAACATTGTTGGTATTGCCATTAAAGCAAAGAAACCATCTATTAAATTTATCATCATGTCTAAAGACATCGTTGCACCTATAATTATACTTAATATATAGATATAATTGTAGTAATGCTTTTTATCTGCTCCTAATATAAAGGACAAGCATTTTGTGCCATAATAAGAAAATGAAAACAAAGAAGAAATACTAAATACTGCTATACAAATTAACAATAAGTATTTACCGTAACCGGGTATTGCATTCCCAAATGCTGCTGCTGTTAATGTTACACCATTAGCGCTACTTGTTTGCCAAACACCTGTTACTAAAATAGCTAATGCAGTAAGTGTACAGACTACCAAAGTATCTATTGCAGGACCTAACATAGCCACAAGTCCTTCTCTTATAGGTTCTGAAGTTTTAGCCGCACCGTGAGCCATTGGTGCAGTACCAACTCCTGCTTCGTTAGAAAAAGCGCCTCTTTTTATGCCTAATAAAATTAAAGCGCCTAAAACACCACCAAAAAAAGAATCTCCATTATAATTATCCGCAGCAAAAGCATCTGTAAAAATGAGTCCAAAATATTTTGGTACAACATCAATGTATATCGCTAAAATAATAATGATTAGTATAAAATATAATCCTACCATTGCTGGTACTAATTTAGAGGCTACTTTACTAATTCTATTAAGTCCACCAAGAATAACAATAGCTGTTATTGTTACTAAAATTAAACCTATAATTAAATTTGTACTATCTCCAGTTTTAATGCCGTTAGGTTGTAATAAAATAGTGTTTATTGCCTCTGTTAACTGATTAACATTAAAAACAGGCAAAGCACCAACTAGTCCACAAATACTAAAAAATATAGCTAAAGGTTTCCATTGTTTGCCTAAACCTTCTACTATAAAATACATAGTACCTCCCTGCACTTCCCCATTACTATCCTTACCTCGATACATAACTGCTAATGAAGACGTAAAAAACTTGGTAGACATACCTATAATAGCACTAATCCACATCCAGAATACTGCTCCAGGACCTCCAACAGATATTGCGACAGCTACTCCAGCAATGTTACCCATACCTATTGTAGATGATAATGCTGTAGTTAACGCTTGAAAATGGCTAATCTCTCCTGGATCGTTAGGATTATCATATTTTCCTCTAAGTACTTGTATGGCATGGCCTAAATATCTAAACGGTAGAAATTGAGATTTAATTATTAAAAAGAGTCCACCGCCAACTAATAAAATTAATAATGGTAATCCCCCTACAAATGAAGAGAATTCTTTTATAATATGATTAAGTATTTCCATAAATGGCTTTAATTTTAAAACATCCTAAAAGTATTAAATTTCAGCAATGTTTTATAATTAAATAGGAAAGATACTTTTTCTATAAAGCAAAAAAACCGTTCTTAATCTTTTTAAGGGGATAAGATAAGAACGGCATAAATTAATTTAGAGTATGTATCTAAATTGTTTTGAAAATTGCTATCAACTAATGTACAGAGGTTTTATAAGTGTAATTATGTACATCTCATTTATCATTCAATACTCAAATTTAATTTTAAGAGTTGATAAGCCAAAATATTTACGGTAACAAAAGGTAACAACCTTTAAAAATAGCTATAAAGCGCTAATATGTTGATCTAGGTCTTGGTCTTGAGATAAGCCCATTTTTTTTCGAATTCTTGATCTGGCCATTTTTATAGAACCAGTACTAACACTTCTTATTTGCGCAATTTCCTTAATAGAAAAATTCAATCTAATGTAAGAGCTTATCTCACGCTCTGTTTTAGTTAAACTAGGATATTGTTCCATTAAATTATTATCGAAATAAGCATTTGCGTTTGTAAGATCACTTTGCAATACTGTTAATCGTTCTTCAATTTGTATTTGCGATTTAATATCAAATACAAGTTCTTTTACATTAAACTGTTTCTCGTCTTGGGATGTTTTTTCATTAATTCTCTTTAAAATACTTTTAAGAAACTTAGTTCGCATAGTACTATCTGCAACAATATTAACGATGTCTTTATGTTTAGACTCTAACATATCGTTCAATTTCTCTTTCTCTAAATTAGTGTTTTGTAATGTTAATTTAGTAATAATACTCTCTTGCTCAATTTGCCTTTGTTTTTGTTTTCTAACATAAAGCAACAATAATAACGAGATTAGGACTAGAAATAATATAGATAGTATTGAAAATAAAAGGTTATTATCCTTTTTTAAAGCTGTTTCTTTTACTTGAGCTAATTCCTTTTCTAATGTGATTTTTTTTTCAAAATCTTGCTCTTGAAATGCGATGTAATTATTTATAGCATCCTGATTAGATTTTTTAATGTAATCTGTTTTTTCTATTAAATATTCAACATACCGTTCTGCTGTTACTCTATAATCTTCAAAATTCCTATTAGCATTAGTATACTCTTCTAGTTTAGCTTTATAATATAATTCGCAAGAAATATCTTTAAATCTATAATCACTAGAATTATCTTGAGTTGCAAAATAAGCATCTACCCTATCTTTAAGTCTCTCTATTTCAGCGTTATCTTTTAAATTTAAAGCACATATTAATTGTCGTACATCGGTATGGTTAGCTAATGCAAGTTTATTATACTTTCGCCTTACATCTGAAGTGTTTTTATAAATACTTTTAGCTTTCGCAAACTCACCCATATGGTAATATACATGAGCCATGTTCTCATCTATATTCACATTAAACAACTCTTGTTGTTCGTTTCCTTCTTTGATTTCTAGGTGTTCCTTAGCTTTTATATAGTATTTGAAAGCTTTTTCCAGATTCGCATTAAATGAAGGTGATAAGTCTATTTTCCCTTCATACGGGAACTCTCTGTAAAAATAGGAGAACCCGAGATTATTATACGCAGATGATAGCCATATTTTATTATCTTCAATACATTTCGCTTCTTCTATAGCTAAAAGATAATATTCTAGACTACGGTCATAAAATTTATTGTCATCATGCAAAAATGCTATTTCAGAAATTAATAAATAGCGCTGATAACTAGGCGCTTCATTATATATATTAAAAATTTGTAAAGATTCATTATAGAGTTTAAGTGCCTGTTTATAATCTTTTGCTACAGATAACAAATCAGCATATTGTTTAGTTACTAAAAACCCCAATTCGGATGAACGATCTTCTTTTTCTAATGATTTGTATGCAAAACCCGTATAATAGTTCCCTTTACCTTTTCCTGTTTCTCCTAAATTATCATATGCCTGTCCAAGTAATAAATAAGACAATAATTCTATATCTTTATTCGCGCGCGCTTTAGCTAACGTTAAACTTCTTTCAGCAAATTCAATGGCCTTATTAGGATTATCAGTTACAAGAAAAAAATTATCTCTTAGTTGCTGCTCTAAATCTTTATCACTTAGAGTTTCTTGGTTTTGATTTAATGGAGTATCTTCTTGACCATTTGCATTATAAACAGAGGCTATAAGGAGTAGAATTATAATTTGAATTCTAAAAAATGGCATAAGATTTTTTTATAAATCTAATAAACTTTTCTAATTAAACAATTATTAATAACAGAAGGTTCTTACATTGTTTGTTTTAAAACCAGTTAACGTTTCTTTTTTTTAGGTTTATCGTCTTTGTCTTCTTTAACAGTATTACTTTGAAGCATCTGATTTGCTATTAACTTCTCTATTAACTCTTCTTTAGTTAAATGATGAAATACTGTTTTTATATTCGTTTTAAACTCCTGAGACAAATCGCGGTTTGGTTTAGTTTTAAAGATTTTTCTTGCCCATAACATGGCGTTATTTTCTTCTATACTTTGTACCGTTGGTTTTTTATATTCTATAAACTTAATTCCTAATTCTTCTTCAAACTCAGGTATTTCGAAAGCTTCTTCTTGTTGTATTACAGTTAAAGCTAACCCCTCTGCTCCTGCTCTAGCCGTTCTACCACTTCTATGCACATAAGACTCATAAAATTCTGGTAAATGATAATTTACAACATACGCCACATCCTTAACATCTATTCCTCTAGCTGCTAAATCGGTAGCTACTAAAATATTAATATGCCCCTCTCTAAACTGCCCCATAATACGATCTCTAATACCTTGCGTTAAGCTTCCATGTAAGGCACCAGACGAAAATTTATTAATGGCTAAATTTTTAGCTAATTTATTTACAGCTGCTTTAGTTTTACAAAATATAATACCACGCTGCCCTGCTTTAGAATTTAAAAAATGCATTAGTACATTTAATTTCTCAATAGGTTCTACAATAACGTACTGGTGGTTAATTCCTTTATGCCCTGTTGTTTCCATGTCTACACTTACCTGTGTAACATGTTTAGATAGGTAATTTTGTATCAATTGTTTAATTGTCCCCGGTAAGGTTGCAGAAAATAAAATAGTCCGTCTTTTTTTTGGCAAAGCTTCAACTATACGATCTAATCCCTCTTTTAAAATTGAAATCATCTCATCAGCTTCATCTAAAACTAGATATTCGGCATGACTAAGCTGTATAGCTTCTCTATTTAGTAAATCAATTAAACGCCCAGGTGTCGCTACAACAATCTGTGTAGGTTTAGAAAGACGTTCTATTTGTGATTTAACAGGTACTCCTCCACAAACACTAGCAATAGATAGTTCAGGGATATATTTAGCAAACGTTTCTAAATTATTAAATATTTGCTGCCCTAATTCTCTAGTAGGCGCCAATATAACGGCTTGAATATTAGTGTTACTTACATCTACTAACTGCAATAAGGGTAAACCAAAAGCGGCAGTTTTTCCTGTTCCAGTTTTCGCTATACCAACAAAATCTTTAGTATTAGATAATAGATTGGTAATAGCTTGTTCTTGAATTTCAGTAGGGTTAACAATTTCTAAATCGCGTAATGCTTTTAGTAAATTTTCTGAAAGGTTTAAGTCTGAAAAGGATTGTAACATAATATTATTTTAGGCAAAGGTACTATTCTTAATAGTTATTAATTGCTATTATTATTTGAAATAATGACATAAAAAAAGCCCATCATAAAAATGATGGACTTTCTATAAAGTTTAAGCGTATGTATTTAGATAACTTTTACGTTTACTGCGTTTAATCCTTTTTTACCTTCTGCCAAATCGAATTCTACTGCATCACCTTCTCTAATCTCATCGATTAATCCTGAAATGTGGACAAAATGGTCTTTGCTTGAACCTTCTTCTGTGATAAAACCAAATCCTTTTTCATCATTGAAGAATTTTACTGTTCCTGTACTCATTGTAATATAATTTATTTATTAATTACTTTATACATGCCAAATACCGTGCCACAATATTTATATGACAGTTATGCGAACTTTCTTTTTCTTTAATCTGCTATTATTAGTTTTATCAATAAGTCCCTTTACCTTCTCTTTTGGTACCGCTACAAAGGCACAATCCTGTTTTAACTCTATTACTCCTAACTCGTTACGATCTAATCCACCTTGTTTAAAAAAGAGTCCTGCAATATCTCCTTTAGAAATTTTGTCTTTTCTTCCACCTGAGATAAATAACGTTTTCCATACAGACGCTTTTGGTATTGGGTTAGTCTTTAGCTTTACTATGTCTTCTGTTTCTATAAACTCTGGCAAATACTCTTCTTCCCATTGTAAAACATAAGCCGTTCCTTCTGTATTCATTCTTGCTGTTCTACCATTTCTATGTGTAAATTCTTGAGCTTTTAATGGTAATTGATAATGAATAATGTATTTTAATTCTGAAATATCTAAACCTCTAGCAGCTAAATCTGTTGCTATAATTATTTGATGTGTTCCATTTCTAAACTTTATTAAAGCACGTTCTCTATCTTTTTGCTCCATACCACCATAAAAACAACCGTGTGCAATATTTTGGTTATCTAAAAAATCACTAACATAACTTATAGTGTCTTTAAAATTACAGAATATAATGCCAGGTGCATTACCTATATGACACAATAAATCAACTAATGTTTGAAGCTTATTTTTAGTTGGAGACACTACCTTTTTAATTTGTAATTGAGAGGTCACTGTTCCTAAATAATCAATCACAATCTCATCTTTTAACCCCACAAAACGCGGAATTTCCATGTCTTGAGTTGCAGAAGTCAACACACGCTTTTTAATCTGTGGCAAAAAAGCAATAATCTCACTCATTTCAGACTCAAAACCAACTTCTAAGGACTTATCAAACTCATCTAAAACCAACGTTTTAATAGCTTCTGTAGAAAATGTTTCTCGTCTTAAATGATCTGCTATACGCCCTGGAGTTCCAACTAGTATTGCTGGTGCATGGTTTAATTCTATTTTATCTTTAGAAAACGGTCTCCCTCCATAAACAGCATTCGTTTTTAAACCAGCTCCCATTTTACGTATTACTTGCTCAATTTGTATGGCTAGCTCTCTAGAGGGCACTACAATTAATACTTGAACAGCTATTAAATTAGTATCTAATGCGCCTAATATTGGTAATAAAAACGCTAGCGTTTTCCCCGTACCTGTTGGAGATAGTAAAACAACATTATCTACAGCAGGAATTGCCAAGTAGGCTTCATCTTGCATAGGGTTAAGTGCTTCAATCCCTAATTTCTTTAATATTTGTTGTTGTAATTGATATGATTTAGACATAGCGCAAAAATACTATTTCGTGAATAGAGTTAGATTCTTTTTTTTAATAAAATACTTTAGTTTTGTCTGTATATTTTTAATAGTATATTTAAAACATGAAATCCTTGCTAAGAAAAGAAGTTATAACTGCTGTAATCCTATATGCTTTTGCATGGCTATTTTCGTTTGGATTTGTTATGTATCAATTTATTAGTAATGGTGATTCTTTTTCTGAAGGTCTTACTTTTTTTATAGATTTTCTTCAGAAAAGAAACCCATTAATCGGCATACATTTATTGTTTCTTATTTTTTATGTTCTTTTTATAACCATTCGGTATTTTTATAGAGTGCATAGAAAAAAGGGAGTAAAATCTGCTGTATTACAATTTGCTTTTAGACTACTACTGCCGTTTATATTACTATCATCTACATATAGTTACATTATTGATAGAAATAGCACTGAAAATTATAATTATCAATGGGATCACTCCATAGAAAATAACGCTAACTATTCTAATGATTTTTATAAAGAGGATCAAAAACACCGAGGTGTTCATGTCTTTGGCTGGCGTAATAAGCGAGACAAAACAATAAAAAGCTTATTAAAAAGTAATGTAGAATGGGTTGCTATAGTGCCATTTATTTATCAAGATAATGAGCAAACTAAAACGATGCGGACACCAGAAACTATTGGTAAATGGCGAGGAAATGATTCTATATTTATAGAAGCCATAAAAGATATTCATAATAAAGGGATGCATGTTATGTTTAAACCTCATTTGTGGTTAGGCGATGGTTGGCGCTCTAATGTAAATTTTAATACAGAGGAAGACTGGGATACATGGTTTCAATCCTACAGAAAAAACATGCTGCATTATGCTACATTAGCTGAAATTTCAAAAAGTGAGTTACTTTGTGTTGGTACAGAATTACGCACATCTATAAAACAGCAACCAGAAGCTTGGTTATTATTAATTAAAGAGATTAAAGCAATTTATTCAGGTAAACTAACTTATGCAGCTAATTGGGATGATGAAAATGATTTAGGTGAGTTCTGGAATGCTTTAGATTATATTGGCATACAAGCATATTTTCCTTTAACGGAACATAAAAAACCAGTTTTAGATACTATCAAAGCAGGTTGGCAGAAACATATAAGGAGTTTAGAACGCCTTTCAGAAAAATACAATAAACCTATTTTGTTTACAGAGATTGGTTATAAAAGTGAAGCTTCTGCCACGATTAAACCATGGCTTTGGGATACACTTTATAGCGGATTATCCAAAGAAAAATCGGATGAAACCCAGCAATTAGCATACCAAGCACTTTTTGAAAGTTTATGGCATAAAGAGTGGTTTAAAGGGTTTTATATTTGGCAATGGCACTCGCATAGCAAACAGGAAAATACCTATAAGAATATGGATTTTACGCCACGATTTAAACCCGCAGAAAACACCATTGCTAAATGGTTTGGTAAATCGGCAAAAAAAGAAACATCTATATACGATGACTTTAAAATAAAACACTCGAATTAATAGATTTAATATTAATACGAGTGTTTATTATTTATCAATTCAAGTAACTTTGCGAATCTAAGAATTGTATTAAGGCCTAAATGTTCTCGATACAAATTTTACTCATTGCAATCGTAAAATCTACTCGAACTGACGAAAACGTTAATATTTATAATATATTGCCATGGATATCCAATTCTACAACTGTTTTACCTAGTTTTTTAATTTCTTCAAATTGTGTGGCTTTATCTCCTACTACAACATAAATCATGTCTTCTTCATTTAGATATTTACCAATAATAGATTTATAATCTTCTAGAGACATAGCAACTAGTTCCTTTTGATCTTCCTCTGTAAACGTGTGAGATTTGTTGTATTTACTTATTGTTCTCAACATGCCTAACTGTGCGCCTAAGCTTTCGTAAGCTCTTGTACTTGCTTTAAGCACTTTGTTTTTGGTGAGTTCTACTTCAGTATTAGAAAAATCTGCTTCATAATTAGAGACCATATTTTTAATGATATCTAAAGATTTAAATGTTGCATTGGCTCTTACACTTGTACTTATAGTATAAGGTGCAATTTCTTTACTATTTCCAACAGAAGAATACGCTCCATATGTATATCCTTTACCAATTCGTAATGTTTGAAACAATTTCCCACTAGATCCTCCTCCAATAATTTCGTTAGCAAAGCGTAAATTGTTAGCGTTTTCATCTTTAGCAGATAGTGCTAATTTCCCTATTCGGATTACTGACTGTTTAGCATCTGGAAAATCTATAAAATAGAGTGTGTTTTTTGGTTGCTCATCTTGCAAATTATAATTTGGAAGCTCTACAACTTCTGTATCCCAATCATTTAATGTTACTAAAGTTGTTTCTACAGCGTTCTTTTTAATCGCTCCAGCAATATGGAATTTGGCTTGTTTTGGAGATAGTGTGCTATAATAATTTTTTAAATCACCTATTGTAATTGTCTTAATAGATTCCTGTGTTCCAGATCCAGATGTCGCCATAATATGATTATTTCCATAAAGCAGTTTGTTATAAACCGTAGAGGCTATACTATTTGGGTTCGCTTCTGCTCCTTTTAAACTTGTTTCTAGGGCTTTTTTAAGACGATCAAATTCTTTTTTATCCCAACGTGGTTCTAATATTATTTCTTTTACAAGCGCAATAGTTTCATCAAAGTGTTTAGATAAACAAGAGCCTGTAATATGAAAATCTTCATTTGCCGAATACATATTAATATTAGCACCTAATAAACCTATGGATTCTTCTAATTCTGCTGGTGTTTTATTAGCAGTGCCTTGCATCATTAAACGGCTTAATAGGCTACCAACTCCAGATTTTTCTTTTGGATCTAATAGATGTCCGCCAGGTATTGTAATATCAAATTGCACTAATGGTACTTCATTATTCTCTATGCCATATAAGGCCATTCCGTTATCTATTTTACCTGTCCAAACTTCTGGAGATTTAAATAGTGGTAATTTTCCAAATTCAGGTTCACTTCTATCGTGTTTAGATTTTGTTTTCTCGTAAACCGCTTCTTCTCCTTGACTTACTTCTTCATTAGCTACATTCTGTTTTACTTCTTCAATCCACACTTTTGCTTCAACAGCATCTGTTACTGCTAAATCTAAAGTGCCTTTTGGCACAATACTCGTCATTATAAACGATTGACCTTTTACATATTTATTATAAACACGCATAATATCTTCTGCAGTAACAGCATTAGACAACTTTGCTCTTTTGGTGATGTAACTTGGATCTCCTGCAAACTCATTACCTTCAACTAAAGTAAAAGCTTTACTTAAAACAGTACTAATACCGCCATATAAACTTGTTTCAGACTCTGCTTTTATACGCTGTAAGTCTTTTGCATTAACACCATTAGTTTCAAAACGTTTTAAACCTTTATCTATAGCTATTTTAATAGTATCTAAATCTATTCCTGCATTTGCGCGAACTCTAAATACAAACTCTCCAGCAAGTTCACTACTATTTTGATAAGTGCTAACGCGTGGTGCTAGTTTCTGTTCTTCAACAATAACATTATATAAAGGAGCTTTTTTGCTTCCGCTTAATAATTGCCCTAATACGTTTAGAGCATAACTATCTTCGTGGTATTCTTCTACAGTTGGTAATACAATACGGAGTTCTGGAAGTTTTGCAAAACCGTCTTCAAAATATAAAGATTTAGAAGCCTTAAGTGTTACTGGCATTGCTGGCAAATCTTCAACTTTAGGACCACTTGGTATTTCTCCAAACCATTTTTTTACTAAGGCTTTTGTTTCTTCAATATTTATATCACCTGCAATTACTAATGAGGCATTACTTGCTCCGTAGTATTTTGCATAAAACTCTTTCACATCATCAATCGTAGCAGCTTGTAAATCGGGTAAAGCACCAATTACCGTCCAGTTATAAGGATGTCCTTCTGGATATAGATTTTTTCTAATAATTTCGTCTGTGTAGCCATAAGCAGCATTATCTACACGTTGGCGTTTCTCGTTTTTTACCACTTGTTTTTCACGTTCTAAAGCTGCTTCAGTAACGGTATTAATCATATAACCAAAACGATCAGAATCTATCCATAAAATTTTCTCAAAAGCATCTTTTGGTACCACTTCATAATACACTGTATAGTCATTAGATGTACCTCCATTTCTACTACCTCCCCACTCTGGAATCATTTTTCTATTGGCACCAACAGGTACGTTTTCACTATCATTAAAACTCATGTGCTCAAAAAAGTGAGCGAAACCAGTTTTCCCTGGCTTTTCTCTATTAGAACCTACATGCATCATGGTGGCAACAGCAACTATAGGATCACTATGGTCTTCATGAAGTATAACCTCTAATCCATTGTCTAGAGTGAATTTTTCATAGTCTATTTTAAAATCGGCTGCTTTTTTTTCAGGTGTTGTTTCTGAAGTACATGCAGCACAAAAAACTACTGTCGCAGCAGTTAAAATTTTTAATATTCGCATTATGTTAGATTTTTTTTAAAGATAATTATTATAATTAAATGTGTTTCATAAAAGTAAATAAAGATTATCCTTAAATAATATTCCGTTTTTTATTAAGTTTACAGTCCAACAAAAACTAGACTTTTCATGAAAAAAATTACTATCATATTCTTTACGGTATTATGTTCGGTATTTTATACATCCAATGCACAGCAGTCTGTTGCTAGAGAATGGAACGAACAATTATTAGGAGCCATTCGTAGCGATTTTGCTAGACCAACAGTACATGCTAGAAACTTATTTCATAGTAGTGTTGTTATGTATGATGCTTGGGCCATTTTTGATGACACAGCAGAAACTGTTTTTTTAGGTAAAACATTTGGCGGATATACTTGTGCTTTTGATGGTATTTTGCCACCAGCAGATAATGATATTGCTAGACATGAAATTATTAGTTATGCCATGTTTAGATTATTAAGTCATAGATTTCAAAACTCTCCCGGAGCCACAACTGTTTTGGCAGATTTTGAAACACTGTTTACAACTTTAGGTTACGATACCACGTTTACATCTACAGATTATTCCACAGGTTCGTATGCTGCTTTAGGAAACTATTTAGCAGAACAAATGATAGCTTTTGGATTGCAAGATGCTTCTAATGAAGTTAACGACTATGCAAACCAGTTTTATACACCAACTAATAACCCTTTAATATTAGAAGTTTATGACGATGAAAATCCGTTAAACGACCCTAATAAATGGCAACCTTTGGCTTTTGATGTATTTATTGATCAAAGCGGAAACCCTTTTCCTTTAAATACACCAGATTTTTTAAGTCCAGAATGGGGAGAAGTTACGCCATTTTGTTTAGAACCTACAGATTTAGAGATATTGAATAATGGTTTCGACTGCTATGTTTATAAAAACCCAGGAGCCCCAGTTTATATTCAAAACTCAACAACTAATGGTATTGATGATCCTTATAAATGGCATTTTGCTTTAGTTGCCTCTTGGTCCTCTCATATGGATCCAAATGACCCTACAGAAATTGATATATCTCCAGCCTCTATTGGTAATTATGATATTGCAGATTACCCAGAAACATTTGCAGAATATCAAGCTTTTTACGATTTCACTAATGGTGGAGATGCCAGTACAGGACACGCTTTAAACCCTGTAACTAATGCACCTTATGTACCGCAAATAGTTAAACGTGCAGATTATGCAAGAGTGCTTGCTGAATTTTGGGCAGATGGCCCAGATTCTGAAACACCTCCGGGACACTGGTTTACTTTATTAAACTATGTTAGCGATCACCCGCAAACGGTTAAAAAAATTGAAGGTGTTGGTGAATTACTAAGTAATTTAGAGTGGGATGTTAAAACCTATTTAGCTTTAGGTGGTGCTATGCATGATTCTGCTGTTACTACCTGGGGAATAAAAGGATATTACGATTATATTCGTCCAATTTCGGCGATTAGATATATGGCAGGTAAAGGACAAAGTACAGATAGTAGTTTACCTAGTTTCGACCCACATGGTTTACCACTTATTCCAGGAAAAATAGAACTTATAGAAACAGGAGATCCACTTGCAGGAACTGGTGACGAAAATGTTGGAAGAATAAAAATAATGGCTTGGAAAGGCCCAGACTTTATTACAGATCCAGACACTGATGTTGCTGGTGTAGATTGGATTTTAGGAACACACTGGTGGTCTTACCAACGCGGTACATTTGTAACGCCTCCTTTTGCTGGTTATTTATCAGGACACTCTACATTTTCTAGAGCTGCAGCTGAAGTATTAACGTTATTAACAGGAGATGCATTTTTCCCAGGAGGAATGGGAACTTTCGATGTTGCTGCTAATGATTTTTTAGTATTTGAAGATGGTCCTTCGGAAAGTTTTACACTACAATGGGCAACCTATAGAGATGCTTCCGATCAGACAAGTTTATCTCGTATTTGGGGTGGAATCCACCCGCCTATAGATGATATTAAAGGACGACAAATTGGAGCTGAAATTGGACTTGAAGCGTTTGAGTTAGCAAAAGATTATTTTAATATAGATACCTCTCTATCTGCAAACAATGGAACTTTAGAAGATAGCATTACAGTATACCCCGTACCATTTAATAACGAACTAACTATTTCTTTTAATAGCGAAACGGCTTTAAATGTGAAGATTTATAATATTACCGGAGCTTTAGTTTTAGAACAAGCTGTTAATTCTAACGTAGCTATTAAAACAAATGCTTTAGCTTCTGGTGTTTACTTTGCTAAAGTATCTACTGGAAACGACGAAGACTTAACAGTTAGAAAAATTATTAAAAATTAAAAACTGAATATGTTAAATATATTCCGAATTATAGCTTTTTTAGAAGGCGTGTCTTATATTTTATTATTGGGTATTGCAGTCCCAATAAAATACTTTGGAGATAACGAACAATATGTAAAACTTTTGGGGATGCCACATGGTATATTGTTTGTCGCCTATATAGCTTTTGCTATTTTATTACGTGCAACTTATAAATGGGATAATAAAACGTTTGCTATTATTTTAGCAGGGTCTTTGATTCCTTTTGGAACGTTTTATGTGGATAAGAAGTATTTGAAGCCTTTAACTTTAAATAAATAATTACAATAAAAAACAGGGCTTTAAATAAAGCCCCGTTTTTATTTTGAAAAGTTTAATTACTTCAACCGATCCTTAACGTACTCCACTTGTGTTTTTCCGTGTGGTTTTACATTACCAGAACTATCTAAATTTACCATAACAATATTGTCTATGGTGATAATGGTTTCTCGTGTCATCATGTTACGAACTTCGCAGCGTAACGTTAAAGAAGCATTGCCAAACTTTATAACCTCCATCCCTATCTCTATAATATCGCCTTGTTTTGCAGAACTTTTAAAGTCTATCTCTGTCATAAACTTAGTAACAACATGTGGGTTTTCTAATTGTACAACAGAATATAATGCAGCTTCTTCATCTATCCAAGCTAATAATTTACCTCCAAATAGAGAGGCATTAGGGTTTAAATCTTCGGGTTTTACCCATTTACGTGTGTGAAATCTCATGTATTAAAATAAAGTTTGTTGTTCTTTAGTATCGTCGTTTGGTATGATTAAATTATAACCAAGCTCAGCATTTAATTTTTTAATAAAATACGCTGATAATAATGGCGACTCTACTTCTATATTTTGGTGAATAAAGAAATCTATTTCTTTTACACCTTGTGTTGTCCATTCTTTTAAACGTTTTACCCAATCGTCTAATCGTGTATAATCGCTTTCGTGGTTAGCGCCAACATAGCGTACAAATGCTGTTGCATTGGTTAAACGCATATGCATAATATCGCGTCTTCCTGCAGTGTCTACAATAGTGTTAGACACATTATTAGCTTCTAATAATTGGTATAGTTCTTCAGCAACTGTTGCATCATTAAACCAATCGGTATGTCTAAATTCTACAGTTAAAGGTATTTGTTTAGGCCATTTTTCAACAAAAGTCACGACTCTATCGAAATCTTTAGGAGAAAAATTAGTATGCATTTGTAGAAATATAGTACCTAGTTTTTCTTTTAAATTCGAAGCATTATACAAATAATGTTCTACTACTTCTTCCGTTTCTTGTAAGCGTTTCCAATGGCTTATTTCTTGATTTAGCTTCGGAAAGAATTTAAAATTAGCAGGTGTTTTATCGTACCACTTCGCAAATTGTTCCGCAGGGAAAATACGGTAAAACGTCGCGTTCAATTCTATAGAATTAAATTGTGATGAGTAATACACCAATTCATCTTTAGTACCTCTAGGGTAAAATCCTTTTAAATCTGCTCTATTCCATTTGGCACATCCCACGTATATTTCGGGTATATTATCATCCTTTACAGCATTTAAAACACGCTTAGTGTCCTTATGGTCTTTAGGAAAAGTAAAATCTATAAGTTCGGGGTTAGGAACGCTTCCAAATTTCATACAGTCGGTCTATAGTTTCTGGATTAATACTCAATTTGTAATAAAAACATAAAGATAAATGTTCATAAGCCAGTTAACAAGTAAATACCCTTTCAAAATTTATAACAGACTTAATTAATACTTTTATATAGTAAATGTTTGAAGATATAGTACTTCAAATACTAAGTTATTATCTTAAACCCTATTAATTATGACTTCACGAGATCAACAATTACTAGATAGCAGACCAATTATTGCTTCTATTAGAATTACTGATAATATGAGTGCAGATGAGCGTTTTCAGAATATTACTTTGCGTCCTATTATAAAGCTTCAAAATGATTTATTAATTGAAGTGTTTAAGAATTATATAAGAAAGCATAAAAATGCATTCTACGATTTAAGTACAGATAAAGGCTTAATTTATATTGAAAATGCGATTAATAAAGACATTAAGTTTCGCAATTCAATTAAAGGAATGGTTATAGGTCAATTTACTGTTGAAGAGTATTTACTTTATATTGAAAATTCTTCGGCATTAAATAAACGCATGATGACTATTGTAAAGCAACGTTTACAGGATAACATTATGCTCTTTACAAAGCCCGAGACTAGTTTGGCTAGCTAGATAACGTAAAGTAATATCATTAAATAGTGGCAAATTGCGCCAGCTAATACAAATAGGTGCCAAATAACATGAAAGTATAGTGTCTTTTCTATGGCATAGAATATTATACCAATTGTATAGGCTGCACCTCCTGCCATTAATAAAATAATTCCATTAGGATGTATTAACTCTGAAAGTGTTGAGAAATCGAATACAATTAGCCATCCCATGACTAAATAGAGTACTGTAGAAAAGAGATTGAATTTACCCGTAAAAAAGAGTTTTAAAATCACTCCAAAAGCTGCGATACCCCATACTATATAAAATAATAACCAGCCTAAACTTTGCTCCAGAGTAATAAGTAATACTGGTGTATAAGTTCCTGCTATAAGTAAATAGATACTAATATGATCTACAATTCTAAAATAGTGCTTTTTAGTGACATCTTTTACCGAGTGGTAAGCTGTAGAAGCTGTAAATAATATAATGATAGAAATACCGTAAACAACAACACTAAACAAACTCCAATCTGTTTTATGTGTGTCTCTTATAATTAATAAAATTAAACCTAATACTCCTAAAACAGCACCAATGCCGTGTGTTAATGCATTTAATTTTTCTTCTAACGGATTTTGTTCTCTCATTAATTTTTAGCCTCGCTAGTTTTATCTTCTTTTAGCCATTTATTAGTTAGTTCGTAAAAATCGAATTGTACTGCAGGTTTTTGCCTTACTAAGGTTCCATTTTGAAAATGTCGTTCTAAAATATCTTCTATTAAGTAATCCTCCTTTTCGTTTTCTGGATCAAATTCTCTTTTTAGTGAAATATCAAACAGCTTTGCTGTACTATTAAACCAAAAGGCTCTCCAACCGTTTCTTAATGTTTTAATGAGTTGAAACGTGGTTTGTCCTGTTTGTCTATGAATTAATTTTACTAAAATCTGTCCTTCGGTACGTGTTAGTTTCTTTAATTCGGCAGAGAACTCCCCTTCTATGTATTTCTGTATTTTTTTTGCGTACTTTTTTTTGGCTCGTTTACTTTCTAATGTGGCTAAACGCTCGTTTAAAGACTCTAAACGTTCTGCAGCCAATTTAGCGTAAGGATAAACCTTTACTGTTTTACGTTTTAAAATCATGTAACGTCTCCAATCCTTTTTACTATCAAACTTAAGTTTATGTAAAAGCATGACTTCATCTAGATCTATAGATGTTCTAGGTATAGAATCGCCATCGATTATAACGTACTCTAGCTTTGTAGAATCTTGTTCTATCTCTTTTGTTTCCTGAGCTAACATTAAAAAAGGAAACACTATAAGTAGATAACTTAAATATTTTATTTGGGTAAACATACTATATCTCTTAGCTAAAATCATTCCAAATGGTAGAATTTATAACTGTTTTTAATCTTTAATTTATATATCGTAAAATTACTAATTAACTTTATTCTAACTGTTAAATATAACCGAATATTGTTATTTTAGTAAAAAATTAAAATAAATGGCAAAAAAGAGCATACTAAATAAAAAGTCGATGAACTTTTTAGAAAAATACTTAAATAATGCAGCTCCAACAGGTTACGAATGGGACGGGCAGAAGATTTGGATGGATTATTTAAAACCTTATGTAGATGAGTTTATAACCGATACTTATGGTACAGCCGTTGGTGTTATTAATCCAAAAGCAAAATATAAAGTTGTTATAGAAGGGCATGCCGATGAAATTTCTTGGTACGTAAACTTTATAAGTAAAGATGGGCAAATTTATGTTACTAGAAATGGTGGTAGTGATCATCAAATTGCACCAAGTAAAATTGTAAACATTCATACCAAAAAAGGAATCGTTAAAGGCGTATTCGGTTGGCCAGCTATTCACACGCGTAATCGTGCAAATGAAAAAGCACCTAAACCAGACAATATTTCTATTGATGTTGGATGTAATTCTAAAGAAGACGTAGAGAAATTAGGTATTCATATTGGTTGTGTTATTACGTATCCAGACGAGTTTCATATCTTAAATGGAGATAAGTTTGTTTGTAGAGCATTAGACAACCGAATGGGAGGCTTTATGATTGCTGAAGTGGCACGTTTATTAAAAGAGAATAAAAAGAAATTACCGTTTGGGTTATACATTACAAACTCTGTACAAGAAGAAATTGGTTTACGTGGTGCTGAAATGATTACACATACCATTAAACCAAATGTTGCTATTGTAACAGATGTTACCCATGATACAACAACACCTATGATTGAGCAAAAAGTTCAAGGTGAAGCTGAAATTGGAAAAGGACCAGTTATAGCTTATGCTCCTGCTGTACAACAAAAATTACGTGATTTAATTACAGATACTGCAGAAGATAAAAAAATACCTTTTCAACGTGCTGCATTATCTCGTGCTACTGGTACAGATACAGATGCTTTTGCATACAGTAACGGAGGTGTTGCAAGTGCTTTAATTTCTTTACCGCTACGTTATATGCATACCACTGTAGAAATGGTACACCAAGATGATGTAGAAAACGTAATTAAATTAATTTACGAAACGTTATTAAACATTAAAGACGGAGAAACGTTTAGTTATTTCGACTAAGTAACTTATATAACAAAAAAGATAAAGCCTCGTAACACCATGTTACGAGGCTTTGCGCTATAAATCTAATAATTAATCCGAAAAAGCTTTATTGAGGATTAAGCTAATTAGAATATTATATTATTATGACAAATAAAAGGTAATTAACTCTATCATTATAATTATAGATGGGGACAATTACGGGACAATTACTATTTTTTATAAAAATAACTTTAAAACAGAAGTTTTAATTAAATCTAAAAAACGATTAATTTTAAAACATGAAACTACAAGACAAAAAACATCTATTTAATATACAAGAAGAGATAACCTATTTAAATACAGCAAGCTTATCCCCTTCTTTTAAATCTGTTGAAGCTGCTGGTATAGCTTCCGTTTTAGAAAAAAGTCAACCTTATAAGATTCCATCTTCAGATTTTTTCGATCCAGTAATAGAACTCAAATCATTATTTGCTAAAATTATTAACGCAGACGATTATAATCGTATAGCAACTATTCCTTCGGTATCTTACGGTATGGCAACAGTGACTAATAATATTACATTAAATGCAGGAGACGAAATACTGGTTATAGAAGAACAATTTCCTAGTAATATTTATGCATGGACAGAATTAGCAAAACAATACGATGCCAAAATTGTTACTGTTAAACAACCTGATACCAAAACTAATTGTGGTGAATTATGGAATGCTGCTATTTTAGATTCTATAACAGATAAAACAGCAGTAGTAACCATGGGTAATTTACATTGGGCAAATGGTACCCTTTTTAATTTAAAAGCGATTAGAGAAAAAACTAGAGCGCATAACGCTTTGTTAATTGTAGACGGTAGTCAATCGGTTGGTGCGTTTCCGTTTTCTATTAAAGCCATTGAGCCCGATGCTTTAATCTGTGCAGGCTATAAATGGCTGTTTGGTCCTTATGGTTGTGCTTATGCCTATTATGGTTCTTATTTTGATAATGGTAAACCTCTAGAAAACAATTGGGCAAGTCGATTAGGAAGTGAAAACTTAGCAGGTTTAACAGCCTATCAAGAAGCATATAAACCTTTAGCCAATCGTTACGATGTTGGAGAAAGTGGTAGTTTTATTTATACTAAAATGCAAATAGCTGCTTTAAAAGAAATACTACAACTTACCCCAGAAAGTATACAAGAATATTGTAAAAGTATTGCAAAAGATGCTATAAAGGAATTGAAGAGCTTAGGGTGTTATATAGAAAATGATGCAGATAGAGCACATCACTTATTTGGAGTTGAAATACCTAAACATGTAAATATACAAGCTTTACAAAAGGAATTAAAACAGAAACATATTTATGTGTCTTTTAGAGGGAATTATATTAGAGTCTCGTGTCACTTATTTAATACAGTTGAAGATTTTAATACATTTCTTAACTGTATGAAGCTCTTTCTCAAGTCTAAGTAAAACAAAAAACCAGAACAAATGAATGTTCTGGTTTTTTGTTTTACTATTTATCAGCCCCGATTTAAGAAGACTTAATAGTATTATTAATTACTCTATAATCATTTTTTTAGTATCCGCCTTTCTACCATCTACATATAAAGTGTAGTAGTACATACCAGAGGCGAGAGAATCGCTATTAAAAAACAACTCTTGATCTCCTAAGTCTTTAAGAGCTACATTATCTATAATTTGTCCAGACGTATTACTAAAAACTATAGCTGCGTTTTTATATCTCAAAGGTACAAAGTATTTAATAGAAGTGGTTCCATTAAAAGGGTTTGGAATATTTTGATATAAAATAGGACCATCGCTTCTGTTGGTAGTGTCATCTTCTTCACCAACGGTTAGCGTATTACAAGCACACCCTTCTAAAGTTGTTACTCTAGCTAATAAATCATCTATTTGCGCTTGTTGATTAGCGTTTTCAGTTTCTAATGCTGAAAGTATTGGAGATAAATCGACATTAACCGATGCTCCATTTTGAATTTCTACTGTTAATACATTCGATGCATTTATGGTCGCAGATGTTAAGTTTTGTGAATCTGTTCCTGTACCATCGGCTAAACCAGATAAATCAACACTGTTTCCGCCAGATATACTCAAGTTATTTGCGCCATCTAAAGTTAAAGTTTGCGAATCTGTTCCTATTCCATCGGCTAAACCAGATAAATCAACACTGTTTCCGCCAGAAATACTTAAGTTATTAGAACCATCTAAAGTTAACGCTTGTGCATCTGTGTTATCTAAATAAGGCGTTAAATCTACTGTTGCTGTTCCACCAGAAATACTTAAAACATTAGTAGCTACAGATAGTTCTTGTGCATCTGTGTTATCTAAATAAGGCGTTAAATCTACTGTTGCTGTTCCGCCAGAGATACTTAAAACATCAGTTGCTACAGATAGTTCTTGTGCATCTGTATTAGCTTCTGCTGCACTCCATACTGTGCCATCCCAAGTAAATAAGGCATCTATATCTGTATCATAAACCATTAATCCCTCTTGTGCAGCATCTATTGGATTACCATCTGCGGCGGCCGTTTCTAGAGCAACACGTTGAGCAGTCGTTAATCTATTAACTAAAAATCCTTTATCTGTATCTGCCAACTCTAAAGAGGCATTTCTATTTGCTGCAACAGTACCTATACCTACGCTTAAACGATTATTAGCAAATGCACCAGTACCAGAATTATCTCCACCTAATGCTAAAGTATTTGCCTGGTTAACATTTACACCATAACCAATAGCAACCGAGTAAGATTGTTGTGCTCTACTTTCATTTCCTAAAGTAATGCCGTATCTACCATCTACACGCGCTTTATATCCAATAACTACAACATCGTTATTATCTGCGGCAGCTTGTGCACCAATAAACGTGGTTCTACTTCTGTTTGTAGATTCTCCTTCACCACCCCAAAAACCATTGACTCCAGTTAAAGTAGCATAGGTTCCTCCATAGCCAGAAAATGTACCCATACCAACATTATCTTCTCCGACTCTATTAGAAAAGCCTGAAAAAGCACCAACGTACGTATTTCTATTAGCATTAGTCTCACTATTCGTTCTATTATTATCTCCTCCAGCATACGCTCCAATAAACGTATTGTAATCGGCATTTTCTGTAGCACAACCTGCACCATGACCAACAGCAGTATTATTAAAACCGACATCACTATCTATTAACGCAGAATCACCTAATGCAGAATTCCAAAAACCAGTAGTATTATCGTAACCCGCTTCGTTACCTACAAAAGCATTACGGTATCCTGTGGTATTTTGTCTACCTGCTGCACTACCTATAAACGTATTATCGCTAGAAGTAGTAGAATTAAAACCTGCATCTTCACCAATAAATGTATTATCATCTCCAGTAGTCATAGCTTGTCCTGCTTCTTCACCTATAAACGTATTATCGCTAGCACCTAGCTCCATAACCATACCAGCCTCCACACCAATAACGGTATTATCTGTTCCGTTTAGAGTTCTAGCAGCTCTAGTACCTATAACAACATTATCTGTACCTGTTGTAGCTTGATCACCAGCAAAAGCACCAATAAAAATATTATCTGCCTGAGTTGTGTGTAGTGCGCCAGCTGCAGTACCAATAAATACAGCTTGTGACCCTGAAGACAAATTACCACCAGCTCCAGCTCCAATGAGTACATCGTAATCTCCAGAGGTAATACTCGATCCTGGAGCGTTTAAGTCTGTAGAGCCATCATAATCATTTATTGTAGGTGTTACAATAGCGCCTGCACTGTAATTACCTGTTTGGGCATAACTTAGTAGGGAAAATAGCATTAAGCTAAATACTATTAAGGGTAGTTTTTTCGACATAATTTAGTTGTTTATAAAGTTTATAGCACTCAAATATAAATAATATAATACTTATATATAACTTTACTCCCATTTAAAAACTAAAAATGCGCTATTTTCTATATTTTATTATTAGCCTTATTCCCATAGGCTTAACAGGTCAGAACACCCACTCTATTGCAAGAGAGTGGATGGATACTATGTTAAATATGGTAAAAGAAGATGGTCAAGGTCCTACCATTCATGCGCGCAATTTTTTCCATGTTACCGCTGCAATGCACGATGCTTGGGCTGCTTACGATGCTAAACAGAACACTTATTTTCTTGGAAAAGAAAACAACAATAAAACAATCGTGTTTAATCCAAAATTTAAACGCCTTTCTAAAAATACAGATAGTCTACGACGTATCGCCATTAGTTACGCCGCTTTTAGACTTTTAAAATATAGGTATGATAATTATAGTAGCAAAGGACGTACCATGGACCTTTTAATTAATACTTTTAATAAACATAATTTTAGAATAAGTAATACTGCTACAAATTATGAAGATGGCAGTCCAGAGGCGCTAGGAAACTACATTGCAGAACAGATTATAATATTCGGACAAAGTGATGGTTCTAAAGAAGAAAATAACCATGAATCTGAAAAATATTTTCAAAAAAACGATAATTTGATGCCTGAAAACCCCGGTGCTGAAGGTCTTAAGTCACCTAATCATTGGCAACCTATTTATATAAATAAATACCTCTTAAAAAAAGGTTCTGATCAATCATTAAAGGACTGGAATCATTTACTGGTTGAAGGCAATGTGGATTTCTTAACTCCCTTTTGGGGTGAAGTGTCTTCTTTTGCATTACCTACGGCATCAAAAGAAGGAGTTGTACATTTTAATCCTGGCAATCCACCACATATAAATACAGATAATCAAGAAGAAACAGAGGCCTACCGTTGGGGGTTTTCGTTGGTTCAAAAACTATCTAGTAAATTGGATAGTAAGGATTCTCAACTATGGAATATAGCACCTCGAGGAATTACCAGTTTAAAGGAACATTTACCTGTAAGTCTTGAAGACTATATGGTTTATTATAAAAATGTTGCAAATAATAAAAGACCACCCCAAGTTAAAAACCCAATAACGCATAAAAACTATCCTAAAAACAAGGTGAAACAGGGTGATTATTGTAGAGTTATTGCAGAGTTTTGGGTAGATGGTCCTAATACAACTTCTCCTCCTGGGCATTGGTTAGAGTTTTTAAATAAGGTGTCTTATCATCCAGATTTTAAAAGACAATGGCATGGAAAAGGTAAATCTTTATCGCAATTAGAATGGGATGTAAAGAGTTATTTTTTAATGAGTGGCACGTTACATGATGCAGCAATTGCTTGTTGGAGTGCTAAAGGGCATTACGATTATGTAAGACCGATATCTGCTATTCGCTACTTGGCTAGTTTGGGGCAAGCATCTAATCCAAATCTACCAAACTACAATCGTTCTGGCTTAAAACTAGAAAAAGGGCTAGTAGAATTGGTTACAGAACAAGATGCTTTAGTAGGGGAAAACAAAGAACATTTAAATAAAATTAAAATATACAATTGGAAAGGGCCAGATGCAATAAATAATCCGTTTACTGATGCGGCTGGAGTCGGTTGGATTCTTGCTGAAAATTGGTGGCCATACCAGCGTTATACGTTTGCCACGCCTCCATTTGCGGGTTATACTTCTGGACATTCTACTTTTTCTATTGCTAGTGCAACACTGTTAACCTACTTGTCTGGTTCTCCTTATTTCCCTGATGGATTGGAAACTTTTACTGCTGAAAAAAATGAATTTCTAGGTTTTGAAAATGGGCCTTCGGAAACCGTAACACTCCAATGGGCAACGTTTTATGATGCTGCTATAGAAACATGTTTATCTAGAGTTTGGGGCGGAATCCATCCGCCTGTAGATGATATAGAAGGAAGAAGAACGGGATTAAAAGTAGCAGAAAATGCTATTGAATTTTCTAAAACCTTTTTTAAGTAACTCTAATTAGCACTTTTATTTTTCAATACTACCAAATTTTCAAGTTTTGCCTGTTGTGCAGGAGTATATCTAGGATTTAATTGTAAGGCTTTATCTAGTGCAATAATCGCTTCCTTGTGCCTATTTGTTAATTGATATAATAATCCTATATTATAATAGATTAGGTGGTTATTAGGATTTAGTAGTTTCGCTTTTTCAAAATTATAAGCTGCTTTATCATAGGCTTTAGTATTCATGAAAATGACGCCTAAATTTATAAAGGCATCCATTTGTTTATCATCTAACGATACTGCTTCATTATAATCTAATATAGCTTCTTTAAATTTCATTTTATGAAACCATAAATGTCCTCTTTGGGTATGTGCTCTCGCAAAGGATGGATTTATTTCGAGTGTTTTAGAAAAGTCTTTAAATGCATTATTTACATCATCTAGTAATACATGTGTTTTACCACGTAAGTAATAGGTTTCGTCTAAGAATTGATTTATTGCTACAATATGGTTTAAATCGCTAATAGCCTCGGTATAATTACCTTTCCTATTGTATAATGTTGCTCTATTATAATATCCAAAATAGTCATTAGGTGCTAATTCAATAACTTTAGTAAAGTCTTTAATGGCTGCATCTATATTGTTATTATCTTCGTGTTGCAAGCCTCTATTAAGATAGGCAACCATATAAGAAGCATCTTTTTCAATGGCCTTATTTAAATCGGCATAAGCTAAATCCTTCTGTTTTAATCGTGTGTAAACAAAGGCTCTGTTAAAATATAAACCTGCGTAATCAGGATTTAACTTTAGCGCTTTATTAAAATCTTCTAAGGCTAAAGTGTCTTTTAGTTTAGAGACTCTAAATTCGCCTCTATTCATATATCCTAAAAAATTATTTGGATAATGCTCTATGACATTAGACCATAGTACCTCTCCATTTTTAAAGGTTTTAGAGTATTGATAAGCCGTGACACCTAAACAGATTACATATATTAAAACACTACACACCATGACTTTATTCAAAGCCTTATATTTAGTAAATAACCAATTAATACCTAATGCAATAAGATAAAATAAACCGATATAAGATAAATAGGTATATCTATCTGCTGTTACAGCGGTTCCAAAGGGCAATACTTGTATTACAGGAATAAGACTTATAAAGAAAAAGCCAAAACCAAACACTAAATTTCTATTTTTTTTAATTTTGGTTAATAGCCAAAAAAACAAGACTAATACTGGCAATGCTGCTGCATAATAATACCACGGATTAGAGTCGCCTAATGCATTTGGATACGGATGATAGGCACTTAAATTAAAAGGAATAATCGCTTTTATTAAATAGTTTAGATAACCATAAAAACCTACAGAAAGTGAGTCTATTACCGTTGTAAACTGTCTATCATCCATAGCACCGCCTTTGGCTTGCATTTGTATGGAAAGCATAACAAAAAAGATACTTAACAGAAAAAAAGGAACTTTCTCTAGTAGTAATTTTATTGTTAGTTTTCTGGTCTTCAAGTAATCGAATGCAAATAAAATTAATGGCAATATTACAGCAGCTCCTTTTGCTAGTAGAGATAGTATAAAAAAGAACAAACAAGCCAAAAAGTAATAGTACTTTGGATATTTAGACTGCTTTTCTGTGTAAAAATAATAGGTGATTAATGATCCTAATAAAAATAATGTGTATAATAAATCTTTTCGTGCAGATACCCAACCGACGACTTCAACGTGCATTGGATGTATTCCAAATAGTAATGCAGTTATAAAAGCGACTCCATTATTTTTGCTAATAAATTTAGTTAAGTAAAATACTAAAGCTACAATTAATAAGTGTAATACAAGATTTGTAACATGAAATACCACTGGATTTAATCCGCCAACTGCATAATCTAAAGCCCAAGACAAAAGCGTTAATGGTGCATAAGTACTCACTACTTCTGGAGTACTAAATATATTTTTAATACCATTAAAGGAAAGGTCTTTTATCAAGTCATTATTAAGTATGTATGCTGTATCATCCCAGTTTAAAAAATTATTATATAAATTTGGGCTCATCACTAACAACGTTATTACTGTACAGAAAAGTAATAAAAAAGTGGTGTTTGTATATAAGTTGCTATTTCTAAATGAATCTAATATTTTCAATATTCAAAATGTTGATGAATGCTCAAAAATAAGAAAATTATAATTGTATTACCTGCTTACAATGCCGCAAGTACATTAAAAAAAACGTACAATGAAATTCCGTTCGATATTGTAGATGATGTCGTTTTGGTAGACGATTATAGTTACGATAACACTGTACAAGTTGCAGCAGATTTGGGCATTAAACATATTATTAAACACGATAATAATAAAGGATACGGGGCAAACCAGAAAAGTTGCTATGCAAAAGCATTGGCGTTAGATGCAGATATTGTTATCATGCTACATCCAGACTACCAATATACTCCGAAGCTAATCCATGCGATGTCTTCTATCATTGCAAATAACGTATATCCTGTTGTTATTGGTTCTCGTATTTTAGGAAATGGTGCTTTTAAAGGCGGTATGCCCTTGTATAAATATATTGCCAATCGGTTTTTAACATTATTTCAAAATATTTTAATAGGCGAAAAATTGTCGGAATACCATAGTGGATATCGTGCGTTCTCAAGAGATGCTTTATTAGGGATTAATTATGAAGGTAATTCCGATGATTTCATTTTCGATAATCAAATGCTGTGTCAACTGTTCAACAAAGGGTTTGAAGTTGCAGAAATTACGTGCCCTACGCGTTACACGCATGAAAGTTCATCTATAAATTTTAAAAGAAGCTTTATTTATGGCATTGGTGTTATTAAAACTTCTATTTTATACTTTTTACATCAAAAAAAAATAATTTCGGTGGCACTCTTTCAATAGAAAATGCAATTTATTTTCGACGTTAAATTGAATTATGACTATCAATACATAAATATTTCTTTTATTTTAGCAAAATTAAAATACTAAATGAATAGAATTGTAAGTCTAATTATTTTTATGATTGTTTTTATTGTTTATGCTATAACAGCAGCAAAAACAATAACATTTTGGGATAGTCCTGAATTTATAACAAGTAATTATAATTTACAAGCAACACATCCTCCAGGAGCTCCTTTTTACACACTATTATGTAGTGCTATTTTACAATTTTTTCCAGCCACAAAAGCAGCGCTTGTCTCCAATTTAATCTCCTCATTTTTTGGTGCATTAACCGTTACTTTTTTATTTAAAGTCACCTATTTAATAACGACTAAAATACAAGTAAGTAAATCTAAATTTGAAATTAAATATTTACCTTATTTTACAGGGGTTACTAGCGCATTAACACTAGCATTTTCTAACAGCTTTTGGACTGCCGCTACCGAAACAGAAGTCTACACACTTTCGTTTGCATTAATGATTATAATGTTTTACGTAATATTAAAATGGGAGCAGGTGTCTGCTCAAAGAGAAGAACTAAAATATTTATTATTATTTACGTTCTTACTTGGTATAGCCTCTGGAGTTCACCTTATAACTATTTCTATAATTATTCCGTTATCGTTACTTTTTACACACAAAAAGTATGGCTTAACTTTAAAAAACAGTATCGTATCCTTAATTGTTGGTTGTATATTATTTTTTAGTGTTTATCTAATCCCCATACAAGGTGTTATAAAACTGAGCAATAGTCTAGATATTTGGCTGGTTAACACTTTTGGGTTTGCAGTAAATACAGGAGTGATTATTACAGTATTACTATTAGTATTCATTTTTTCCTTCATACTGTGGTATAGCCATAAAACACAAAGAAACAAACTGCATTATATTTCATTAGCTCTTTTGTTTTTTTTAATTGGTTTTAGCTCTTATATAATGCCTTTACAGAGAGCAAATGCAAGTACACTTATTGTAAATAAAGTTAATACTAGCAATAAAATGTTACAGTATGTTAAAGGAAAGCAATTCGGAATAAGTAACATTCCGCTTTTAAAAGGTTACACCTACAATGCGCCATTAGATAATACTACTCCTTTTGTAGATGGGGCTCCAACTTTAAGATATAATACCGACGAAAAAGAATACTATGTTATTGATGATGGTAAATACAATAATGCAAACTATGCCGATGATTTCTCCATGTATTTCCCTAGACTTTTTAACACTAAAGACAGGCAAAATTATAAATTATGGACTCCCATTAAAGGGAAACCGATTGGCTATACTATAAATGGTGAAACTAAAACTATTAACAAGCCAACTTACAAGGAGAATTTTAGCTTCTTTATGACCTATCAAGTACAATGGCTGAATTTACGTTATCTGTTTTGGAATTTTATTGGAAAACAAAATAGCAACCATGGTAAAGGCGATATAAGACATGGTAATTGGGTAAGTGGTATAAATAGTATTGATCATTCTAGAGTTGGTAATTATGTTGATATGCCCGAACGCTATAAAAACGATAAAAGTAGCAATACGTATTATTTTATACCTTTTATTTTGGGGCTTTTAGGTTTGTTATCTCTTTTAAAACAGAAACATTATTTGCTTACAACACTTTTCATTTTTTTAGCTTTTGGTTTAGGCATCACAATATATATAAATCCTGTGCCTTCTAGTATTTTGGTAAGAGAACGGGATTATATTTTTATAGGCTCTTTTGTCATGTTTTCGCTTTGGGTAGGTTTATCTATTATACTAATCTACAAAGCATTACGATTTATAGCTTTTAATAAAGCTAAACTAATTACTGTTTTTGTACTTGTTTTTATTGGTTCTCCTTTACAATTAATTGCCAAAGGTTGGAACGACCACCAAAGACATAACGATACCTTTGCTTACGATTTAGGAAAAGCCTATTTAGACGCCTGCCCAAAACAAGCTGTGCTTATTACCAACGGTGATAATATGACGTTTCCACTATGGTATTTACAAGATGTAGAAAAATACAGAACAGATGTTAGAGTTATCAATTTTAATCTTATAGGTTTAGATACTAATATTGAAAATCTTAAACATAAAATAAGACGTTCTAATCCTCTAAAAATGACTTTAGAAAAGCATTTTTACAATAATGGTATAGATAAATTAATTCCTTTGCAGAAAAAGATTGATACAGCGGCAGCATTACCAGACCTCTTTACTTTTTTTAAAGATAGTACCACTCGTATTAATTGGAATGGAAAGCTGAAGTATTATATGCCCACTACAACATTTGCTATTGCAATAGATACTACTAAAATAAAAAAGAACAGTTGGGCTACTGAACAATTTAATGCTTCATACACCGATAAAATACAATGGGACTACCCCAAGTCTTTTTATAATTTAAATGAAATCGTTGTATTAAATATTATCACAAATAATATATACAATAGACCCATCTGTTTTGCTATTAATGGCGAAACGAATCATTATTTAGGATTGCAAGACTATTTTATTCAGAAGGGATTTGTAGAACAATTGATGCCTGTTCAAAGAAAAAAGACAGCAACAAATACTAAAATTGTAAATACAGAAATGATGTATCCCTATGTAATGGATACTTTACAATTTAACGGGTTAAATGATACTACTCGTTTTTTTAATTATGAAAGCAGAACGTATGCCAAAAGTATTTTAAGACGAAATTACTACTTTTTAGCGCAAGCTTTATTAGAAGCGGATAAAACCGAACAAGCTCTAGTAGTATTAAATAAATCATTCTCTACACTTCCTAATAAAACCGTAGCATATAAGCAATATGCCTTTGCATTGGGTAAATTATATTTTAGAGCGGGATTACCCGAAAAAGGATCAGAGATATGTACTTTAGCAATGCAGAATATATGGGAAGAATTACAATGGATAACGTCGTTTAATCCACCAAACCCTATTATAAATGTAAAGCAAGCAGAACAACTAAAAACTATGTATTTGCAAATGATACAACAATTTCCAGGTACTTTACATACCATAGAATTTAACAAACAGCGTTATAAAGCATTTGAATCCACGTATATAAAATGGCAAAAAGAGAATTGGCCCTACTAACTTCTATTTATATTATATGCTCTCATTTTCAACAGAGATTACTTCCTCAAAAATAACATCAGATAATCCATTATTTCAAAGAACATTAAAAGCGTATCTTTTAATATCTAAACACATAAATGGCGATGTTTTAGAAATAGGTTGTGGAGAAGGCTATGGTTTAGACTTAATACTTGAACAAACAAATTCTTTAACTGTTATTGATAAATCTAAACACGTATTGCATACTATTAAAAAGAAATATCCTAAAATAACAACAATACATCAAAAAGCGCCACCTTTAACACACTTAGAGGACAATACTTTCGATGTTGTTTTTTCGTTTCAAGTTATAGAACACATTAAAGAAGCAGATTTACTAATTAAAGAAATTCATCGTGTTTTAAAACCTAATGGCAAAGCCTATATTACAACGCCAAATTCAAAAAAAACTATTGCGAGAAATCCTTGGCATTATAAAGAATATAATTATACAGAAATTAGCAAATTAATTGAAAAAACCTTTAAAAACTATAGTATTAAAGGCATACAAGGTAATACAAAAACCGATGCTTATTATTTAAAAAATAAGCAATCTGTAGAACGTTTCTTAAAATTTGATCTATTTAAAATACAATATAAAATCCCTGCTATATACCTTAAACTTCCTTATGAAATAGCCAATAGAATCAATAGAAATAAGTTATTCAAACAAAATAACATTTTAGTTAATAGCATAACATTAAAAGATTATACACTAGAAAACTATTCTCCAGATACTCTAGATTTTTTCTGCACACTAACAAAATAATAATTCCTAAAAATACGTTCAAACACTAAATAGAAAAAGCCTTAAAATTTTAATTTCAAGGCTTTTTGGTTATACAAAATAACTATGTAGAAATGTTATTTTATTTTTTATTAGCTAAAAGTTTGCTAACCATATCTTTTAATTCTTTTACTTCTTTTTCTAGAGCATCAATACGCTCATCTTTTCCTCCTGCTGTTTTAGAAGTTGTTCCATCTCCTAAATTCTCTGCATACTTAGCACGAATAGCATAAGGCACACTCACAAATGGAGACGAACCAATAACATTATACCCACTTCCAGTATCTAGCTCTATACTTAAGTTATTTGCATGCGACCAATCTACACTAGAAAATGTTCCAGTGATAACTATTCCTCCACCAATAGTAATATTTACAGCTCCTGTATCAGATGTTGATAAATTATGAATTTCAGAATATGTTGTAGTATTACCAGCTGTAACATCCACTATATTCATTCTTAAACTAATAAACTGATTTGCCAAAGGATCTCCAGAAGAATTTTTTAATATACTTTGGTAATTTAATAGCTCTGGTACTCCACTTGCTACTGGTCCTGTATCTTCCTCCTTACCAACTTTACCCCATTCTGAGCCTTCCCAAATATACAATGCAAGTTCTGTAGTATCGTACACCATTAAACCAATATCACCGGAACCTAATGCAATTCCAGAAGCGGGAGATGTTGCCATATTATTACGCTGTGTTGTAGTCAGTCTATTTATTAATAATCCTTTATTTGTATCGCCTAGAGTTAACGAGGCATCAGGATTTACAGAAGAGGTACCAATACCTACACTATATCTGTTAGCTGTTGTACTACCTCCTAATAATAATGAATTTGCAACATTGTTAGTAACATTAGGACCTATAACTGCTGCGTGATCTTGAAACGTTTGACTGTTAGTACCTATTACAATTTGTTGGTCTCTATCTATAGAAGTACTCGTTCTTGCATTATAGCCTAAAACAATATTATCGGTACCTCGTACTCTAGAGTTATTTCCTATAAATATATTTCTACTTGCTCCAGATGTTAAAGAAAAATTTGCATCATGCCCTAAACCAACATTATCATTACCAGATCGATTTAATGATCCTGCTATTGCACCTAAATAGGTGTTTCTATCACCACCTACTACACTTGTAGAAGACGTATCGTTATTCCAACCAGAACCATAACCTACAAACGTATTTAAGTTACCTTGTTGGTTTCTAGACCCTGCATTGTAACCTAAAAATGTATTCGCAGTACCTTCTAAATTAGAATGCCCAGATCCGTTTCCAAAAAAAGAATTTGCTTGTCCTGTTGTATTACCATAACCGCTACCACGAACTGTAAATGTATCTAAATCATATCGGTTTGGATTACCAAAAAAGGCATCTACCGTGACCTGTATACCTGTGTCTCCTCCTACAAAAGTATTTCCTGACGC
The DNA here is from genome assembly GCA_947494205.1 of uncultured Flavobacteriaceae bacterium. Classification (GTDB taxonomy): domain Bacteria; phylum Bacteroidota; class Bacteroidia; order Flavobacteriales; family Flavobacteriaceae; genus JAHDHI01. The sequence goes on from CANLUH010000007.1 coordinate 175,200, forward strand.
AGTTGTATTAGATCGCCCTGCTCCAGAACCTATAAAGGTATTCGCTGCACCAGTCGTATTTGTGTAACCAGTATCTTCACCAATAAACGTATTGTTAGAACCAGAAATATTATTTGTTCCAGATTCTTCACCTATAAAGGTATTATCTGTTCCTGTATCATTATTTTCTCCTGCTTCTGCTCCTACAAATGTATTATCAAAAGTTGTTGTAAAACGGCCAGCTTCCGATCCTATAAAGACATTATCACTGTCATCCATAGAATTAGCACCAGCTAATGTTCCAACCATAACGTTCCTAGAACCATTAACAAGAGAGCCTCCAGCACCATCTCCAATAAGGGTATTGAAATCTCCAGTAGTTAAAGAACCTCCTGTTATATAAGTTTGCTGAGCTCCGCCAGAATCGAAAGAAATAACACTTCCTCCTAAAGTTTCGTTAGCAGTTTGCGAAAAAGACATTGCACATATACACATGCACAAGACTAAAAATAGTTTTGTTTTCATAAAATTTTGATGGGTTAATTAATAGTTTATCACACTTGTATTCAATCATATAGCTCAAATAATTTAGTGTTTTTTAAACAATGACAAAATTATAATAGATGAACAGTAGATTCTTAGGGTGTTTTTCCTGTTTTATGAAAATAAAACCCCTTTTTTAGTAGTGATTGAACACTCATTCTATTGTAAAAATTTAAAAATCAAATAATTAAACAAATCATTTAACGCAACAATTTTAATTTATATAGTAGTATTTTTGTTATTAATGAATGAGTATATAGACATTGTAACAGAAACAGGTGAAATTACTGGGCAATCGGCTCTAAAATCTGTTATACACAGTAAAGGATATTATCATAACACAGTACATATTTGGTTTTACAATAAACAAGGAGAGGTTTTATTACAACAAAGGGCTAAAACTAAAATTATATGTCCTTTACTATGGGATGTTTCTGTTGCCGGGCATATAGATGCTGGTGAAACCCTAACTGGTGGTGCCGTTAGAGAAATACAAGAAGAAATAGGTTTACATATTTCTGAAAAGAACTTACATAAAGTTGGCATTTTTGAATGTTTTAAACGTTATCCAAATGGTATTATAGATAATGAATTTCATCATACCTACATCGCTGAATTAAAAGTAAAACTTTCTGAATTAACACCACAAAAAGAAGAGGTTGAAGCTTTAAAACTAGTCACTATTTCAACTTTTGAAGTATTACTAGAAAACAGTAATAGTAATGGGCATTTTATAGCGTCTAATACAGAATATTATAAGCATATTTTACAAGCTATTAAAGGACAAATAAATTAATAGACTTTCACTTTTTTATAAGTTACAATTACGTATTATTTTTATACATTCGTTTAATGGATTTAATTCTTTATGCACTTGCCCCTGTCTCTGTTGTAATTTTTTACATTTACCTTAAAGATAAATATGAAAAAGAGCCTAAACGTTTATTAATCATCTCGTTTATTCTAGGTGCTGTAGTTAGTGTAATTACAACGCTTATACTTTATTCGTTTTTTGATATAGCAATCCCGCTAAACGATAAGTACAGTGTTTGGGAACAATTTAAACAAGCCTTTTTTGTAGTTGGTTTTTCTGAAGAATTAAGCAAATACATTATTGTATTATTATTTGCACAAACACATAAAGAATTTAACGAACCTTTTGATGGTATTGTATATGCCGTTATGGTCTCCATGGGCTTTGCTGCTACAGAGAATATTATGTATGTTTGGAATGGCGGTGCTTCTACAGCATTAGTTAGAGCTTTTACCGCTGTACCTGCTCATGCTACTTTTGGTATTTTAATGGGCTATTTTATGGGGAAAGCAAAATTTTCTAAAAATAAAGTGATGTTAAATCTAGCAGGTTTAGGTTTAGCAGTTTTATTTCATGGTGCATACGATTTCTTTTTGTTTATACAATTTATCCCTGGTATATGGATTGGTGCTTTTGTATCTCTAATTATCGGGCTTCTGTTATCTAGAAAAGCCATACAAAAACATCAAGAACAGTCATACTTTAAAACTGAAGATGATATATAATTAGCTCACAATTAAACTTTTAATTCTAATAAATAATTGTATTTCTGTTTTAAATTATTTAAGTTTGACTAACCACTAACTTAATTATTTAAGTTTTAAACGCGCTATTATGTCTATTTTTGAAAAAATAAAAAGTATGCCCAAATGGGCTATTTTATCACTGTCTACAGTAATTATATTAGGTTTTACTTATTTTGGATTTATACTTTCAATAAATAAATTTGAATCCTCTAGCGATGAGTCTTTATCCTTTTTTGATAATGCTTTTGTGAAGAATTTATCTTTAATAGAAGAAAAACATAGTGACTCTTTAAATACTAAACAGATTGATATTCTATTAGAGAAAGTCTGCATTATTGAAGAAAATAAGCTACATCATTTAGATCTTGTTAAAAAACTGTATAAAAACAATTATGGACTTTTAACTCTATTTCCATTTATATCAGCGATTACTGCCATAATTGCCTTTCTATTATTACAAAAAGGTTGGCAATCTAGTAATGTTTATTTAAAAGCATATTTTATATTATTTACTACATTAACAGCATTAATTGGTATTTATCCAGAGGTATACAAGCAAACCGAAAGCATAGATAAAAATTTAGAAGCGTATTTAAACCATAAGAAAATTCAGAAATCTATATTTAATTATGCTTTAACTGCTCCACTCATTGAAAAAGATACTATTCCTTTTAACTTATTTTTAGATGACATTAATACACAAGAAAAGGAGTTGTCTAGTATTATTTTTGGTTTACAAAAGAAAACGGTAAGTAAGAAGATTTTTGAAGCTACTAAAGAATAGTTATCACCAACAAAGCTCTATCTTTGCAAGACTAATTTTAGTATTGTAAACGTGCAGCAGATTAAAGAATATTTAGAACAAATTGCTACTATATCCGATTTAGATTGGGCCTTTTTTACTTCAAAACTAAAACGTCATATTATCCCTAAAAAAGACGTGTTTTTAAAAGTAGACGAAATAGAACATCGTATTTCGTTTATAGAATCTGGTGTGGTACGTTTATTTATCCCTAAAGAGGATCCTGATAAAGAAATTACGTTTGGGTTTAGTTTTAAAGATCAATTTATTAGTGCTTACGATTCGTTTTTAACACGCAAACCGTCTCAATACCAATTACAGGCGTTAACAGACACTACCGTTTTAAGTATTTCTTATAACGACTTACAAGATGTTTATAATACTACACAGATAGGAAACCTTATTGGTAGGTTAACTGCAGAACGTTTATTTTTAATAAAATCTAAACGCGAACAGAATTTACTAAACCTCTCTGCAGAAGAACGTTACCTGAAATTATTTAAAGAGCGTCCAGAACTTTTAAAAGTCATTCCTTTAAAATATATAAGTTCATATATTGGTGTTACTGCACAGGCATTAAGTCGCATTAGAAAACGACTTTCTTAACCTGGGTTCATTGTAATACTTATTTGGCAGAAGTAACTTTGCAAAAAAAATTACAATGATAATTATTCTTTTTGTTCTTGTGCTTTGGTACGGTGGCTTATTCTTTCAATCGTTTTTTTTACATCGTTATGCTGCACACCAAGTATTTACAATGTCTAAAACAACAGAACGTATTACGTTTATTTTAACTTGGATTTTTCAAGGATCGAGTTATTTAAGCGCCTATGGTTATGGTATTATGCACCGTATACATCATGCATACACAGATACAGAAAAAGATCCACACTCCCCTGCTTACGATGCCAATTTATTTGCGATGATGTGGAAAACTAAAACCATATATCAAGATATTAATAAAGGACGTGTAGAAATAGACGACCGTTTTACTAAAAATGTTCCACAATGGAAAGGGTTCGATGCTTTTGCAAGTTCTCGTTTTTCTAGAATATTGTGGATGACTTTATATGTATTATTTTTCATTTATTTTGTGTCTAGTCCTTGGCAATGGGCATTATTACCAATTACATTTTTAATGGCGCCTATTCATGGCGTTATTATTAACTGGTTTGGCCATATTTATGGCTATGTAAACTTTAAAGTAAAAGACACTAGTAAAAATCTCTTTCGTTTCGACTTTTTAATGATGGGAGAAGGCTACCATAATAACCATCATAAACACGCTAGTCGTGCTAATTTTGGATTTAAATGGTATGAAATTGATATTACGTATTTAATTATAAAAGTTTTAGACGCGATTGGGATTATTAAATTGAAAGCTTTAAAGCTTTAAAGGTTAAACTTCATTTATATTTAAAATTTAAAAGAGGCTGTCTAAAAAGTTATTATAATTCATTTTGTCAAGTTGAGCGTGTCGAAACTGATATTGATTATCAATAAGATAAAATATTTCGACACCCTCAATATGACATAGAACTATACTTTTCAGACAGCCTCCTTTTTTGAAATTAACTAACTACTATTTACTCGTCTTCTAAAGTTTTTATAAAAGCAATAATATCTTGTATTTCTTTTCTGTTTAAGTTTAACGAATCTACAGGTAATGTTTGGTATTCTAAATCGATATCAATACCGGCTCCACCTCCATTGTTATAAAACGTCATTACTTGATTTAAAGTAGTGTAAACACCATTATGCATATAGGGTGCTGTTTTAGATGCGTTTCTAACCGTTAGCGTTTTAAAAAAATGTTTACGCTCTTCTGTATTAAACAAATAATAACGTCCAAGGTCTTTACTTAATCCAGAACCAATGGTTGTATCTTGTGGAACTCCAATAGCTTCAAGCTCCGATTCTTTATAGTTTGGTGGTACTGTGCCATTAAATACTGGCGCAAAGTGGCAAGTAGCACATTTAGCTTTACCATTAAAAAGATTAAACCCATTAATTTCGCTTTGCGTTAGTGTGTTTTCTAAATTATTAATATTTCTATCGAATTTAGAGTTGAATGTTGTTAAGCTTCTTATATAAGTTGCCATAGCATGACGTATCACTCTATCATTAACTTTACCATATAATTTATTAAAGCTATCTACATAGGTTAAGTTAGAATTTACTGCTTTTGTAATACTTTTTAAATCGGAATGAAATTCGTTTTCATTATTTATTACATTCACTATTTGTCCCTCTAAGCTTCCTGATCTACCATCATAAAAGAAACTCTTTTGTAAAGCTGCATAACGCAATGTAGGCGTGTTTCTAGTTTGTTTTTTGAAGTGTTTTAAACCATCTGTAAATGCTTTATTATCTTGATGACAAGACGCGCAGCTTATCGTTTTTGATTCTGATAAATTAACATCATTAAATAAACGTTTTCCTAAAGCAGACTTTTGTTTGGCATTAACTAATGCCTTATTAGTATCAGAAAAATAATTAAGATTAAACGTTTTTTTAGAAAACAGACTAGTTACATCATTTTTTAGTGCTAACTCGAAAGGAAACTCAACCTGCCAATCGTTCTGCATTTTAACTAATAACTCTAACTGTTTGTGCGTATGGTTTTTTATAAAATTATAGCGATTAAAAGCCTCAAAATTTGATGTTAAGTTTTGTTGTGTACGCACAAACTCGTCTGTCCATTCCTGTATAATAGACTGATTGTTAAAGTTAGATTTGTAGCTGTTTAAAAGGTATTCTATCTCTTTATAAACTATTTTAGTTTCTTCCAGAGATTGTTCTAAAACAGGAGAATCGAAGCCTGTTATTCCTGTTAAGCCCACTCTTACAATGGCATCTCGTAGTAACCATATAACGTGATATTTTTTTAGGTTAAGATGTGTATTTAACGAAATAAGCTGTAAACGATTTTTTATAATCGTAATATTTTTAGTTATCACTTTTGCAGGTGTATCACTATACAGTTGCTCTTCTAACACTTGAAAACCATATGGTGTTTTTACCTTAATATCTGTAGCATCCTCCTCTTCTACTTTTAAGATATTTGGTTGGTTTAAAAACTTATAGTTTTCATTATCTACAAAAGCCAAAAGTGGTTCTAATATTTTAAAATATGATCTTGCTTTTTTGTAATGTGTTATTTTTTCATGCTCAACATCTATTTCTAAAGAATCTAAAGAGAGAATGGTTTTAGCAATAGTTTCTTTAAAGTGAGTTTCTAAAGCTATTTCTGGTGTACTATTTTGATAAGTCTTCGTCTCTTTTCCACAACTAAATACTACTAAACAAACTAAACACGTACATATTAACGTACGTGCTTGTTTTAATATAGATTTATTATTTATCATCTATCGTTCTAAACCATTAATAGTAAAAATCATACTTCCTTGTCCAGTCCATGGTGATGCATTTGCTTCTGGATCTGTAAATCCTGCTTCCCAACCATGGTTTTGTGTAATGACTAAAAAGGTTTCATCTATTCCTACAGTATCTGAAATATCAATCATTCCTGTAATTTCCCAAGACGAATTTGTTGTTCCGTAACCTTGTGCTTCTGCTGCAGCTTGGTCACATTCTAAAACTGTTTTTAACTCTCCTGTTGCTAAATTATATTGATATAATCTTGCATAATGTGTTTTATCTGCCGTATCGAAATATCCATTTGGATCTTCTTGTATATAAGCATAGTTTTCTGTTACTAAAATATTATCTGGACTATGGAATGCTTTGGCAATACCGTTTACTTTATCGCCATCTAAAATACAAGTAATAGTTCCTGCTGCTGTTGGATCATTTTCATTTAAAGTAACTTTATAGATTCTTCCATAAGTAGTTCCTTTGCCTACTAAACCTGGCTTTTTTCTTCCTGTTACACAGAAATAAATTTCTCTATTATTAGTTGCAGATCCTCTTCGCCAATCTATATCTTCTAGTCTTGAGAATCCCATAGCTCCTTTTGTTTTTGCTTCGGTATCTAATAAATCTATTTGTGTTTCTTGTAGGGCTACAAAATCTATTGGATAAGACTGTCCTTCTTGCATATCTACTTCGAAATCTATACTACTGTCTGTTACTCTTAAAGCAAACAATTGCCCTCCAAATAAATCGCCTTTACTACCTACATACATTCCTAATTGTCCTGATGGTGTTTCGTTGTTAGAGTGATCATCTCCAATAAAAACTACAGTTTTCTCAGGATATGCATTTTGTCCTATAGCAACTGCATTTTCTGTAGACCATTGCCCCATTGCCGGTAACATTTGCGCAAACGATGCTGCATCTTTATCTCTAAATGGATCTGTTACAAACACGCCTTTAGATGCTCCACCCCATTCACCTCCTGAAAGGTATAGTGGTCCGAAGCCATGTTCTTCTGGAGTTATTAAAGAGCCTGAACATTGTGCTGTGTTAGCCGTCGCTGTAGCATTTAAAATATGTTCTCCTTTTATAGGTTTAAAGGTTTCGTCTAAAGTAATTCTTGCAATAGCAAAATCTGCTTCTATATTATTAATTAAAGTGTATGTATTATCCTCGTTTTTAATTAATCCTGCACCATCTGCCATAGAACCATAAACAAATGCTGGTGATTCTGGTAACATATCTTCAGACGTCATTAAAGGATAAACGTTTACATCTGAAAATTCTGATGTTGTTTTTAAAAAATTTGGAGAGACGGAATGTGTTTTTAAATCAACAGGGTTAGACGATTGTTGTTCTACAGTATTATCGTCGTCATTTTTACATCTAGTAAACATTACTAGTACTAATGCAATAAGACTTAGTTGTAAATAATTTTTCATTTTTTTGAGTTGTTTTTTTGAATATCACAAATTAACAACCCAAATGTTATGTAAGTTTTAGTCCTACTTTAATAGATTATAACAATACTGTTAAGTACGTTAAAGAATGGTAAATTTAACTTTTGCTAAATGTTTTATTATTGTAACGTTTATGTTACTTCCCTTTATAGCAAGCCATTACATGAAGTTTAGTCTATTTACGACTAGATATAAAATATAAAAGCCTCGATAATATTAATTATCGAGGCTTTCTATTATAATTTAAAATACAAATTAGATTTTCTTAACACGAACGGCGTTTAAACCTTTCATACCTTTTTCTAATTCGAATTGTACTTTATCGTTTTCTGTAATTTCATCTAGTAAACCACTAACGTGACAGAAATACTTTTCGCTGTCTAATGCGTCTATAATAAAACCGAAACCTTTAGAAGAATCATAGAAAGAAACTTTTCCTTTGTGTATTGGATCGATTTCTTCTACATCACTATCATCTTTTTTAGGAACTCCAAGTACAATGTTTTTAGCTTTCACTTTAACCTTGTCTTCCGGATTAGGAGGTGTGTCTGTTAGATTTCCATTAAAATCTACATAAGCAAACTGAATTCCTTTTTTCCCATTTTCAGCAGCTTCTGCTTTACGGGCTTCCATCTTTTTTCTTTTCTCTTCGCGCTTTTTAAGGCGTTTTTTTTCTTTTTCTAATTTGTTAAATGTCTGTTGCGACTTTGCCATTCTTTGTTTTAAATATTAAATTTTGATATAAATCGATAAGTAATTTACGACCTATTTTTTACAAAAGTAAAGATTTTCGTTGATTTTTTAAGGGTAATGCTACTATTATTTCACTACGAGCGCATTAAGAGACTTTAATTTGTTGTCTTTTTATCGTCTTTCTGCTTAATTACTGTTATAGTTGCCTTTACACCAGTTGCAAGATTCCATTGGTTTGTAGATATGGAAAAGCCTTGGTCGTTCAAGACTTGAAACTCTGCTGTATTAGGTCCGCTAGTTCCTTGATTTAAAGCTTGAAAGTCTATAACATTATCACCTTCGTCTAATTTTAAGAAAAAACCTTTGTAGCCTGTTTCTAGCAATACTCTTGGCTGTGCTACTTTACCATTAACAAAAACTCGTATTACATCTCCATCTGGGTATTGGTGGTCTCTATATATAATATTTACACGTTTAGATTTTGTTTTAAACTCACCTAAGTATTGTGTAGTCTTACTTCCGTTATTACGTCTCTCATTTTGTTGTCTAAATTTAAGACTGCGTTGTAATCGTTTTTCGAATAATTCGGCTGGGTTTCTAAAATTATTATTGTCTTCCATAGATACACTTCTACGTTTTCTAACAACTGGTAGTTCTTCTGTTTTAGGAAGTACAACTTCATTTTTAGTATCTTCTGGAGTTGCTTCAGCTTTTTGAGCAGGACGTATAATAAGTTCATTATCTTCTTTTGGATCATCGACTTCTACTGCCGGAATAGCTATTGATTTATTCTCACTATCGATTTGTGCGTTAATGGTTAACGCAAAAAAAAGAGCAAAAATGGATAATAAACGTAACTTCATATAGGGCTAAATAATTCTATTTGTCGAAAATAAGACAAAAACCATACCTAAATATTAAAATTTTATTAATCTATTCAAATTTAATGAAATTAATGTCTTATTCCCTATTCTATTTGCACTTTCCTTAATTTGTATACAAAACCCTAAATGTTAAAATATGTTAAATAACTACTTTGCAATGCATAGTACTGTAACGAAATGTTGTCTCTGTCGTCTCTATAGTATAAACAATTTATATCAATCAAAATAAAACACAATCATTATGAGAACTTTAAACAACAATCAAATTTCTGGAACATTAAAAGGAACTAAAAGTAATACTTGGAATTCTAAAAGGCGTTATAGATAATTATAACACGTTTCATCAATCAATCAATCAATCAATCAATCAATCAATCAATCAAAAAACTTGGAAATCATGAAAGCTATATTAAATGTTTTAAAACGATCTAATACTATTACTCAAGAATATGTAATTGTAGATAGAAAACTATTAAAGTTTGATAACTCAAAAGGTGCGCTTTGGAGTCGTGCAAAGCGTTACGCTCATTAATATAGAGTTAGAATTATTTCCAAAATAAAAGCCAGTAAACTCAATATTTACTGGCTTTTAACTATTATTACATTATGTGTTTTAATTTTTTAATAACAACCGTCTAGCATTTTAATAGCGGCCTCTCTATTATTCCATTTTTCGTAAAAGCGTTGCTCTTTTCTCTCAAGTGATAAATACTCATAACATCCTTTAAGTAAAGGTTCTATTAGCTTTTTATATTCCGATTTGTAAATTACAGTCTCTTCTCCTGTGGTTTTGTTTAAAATGATCCATTCTTTGTTAAAAATGCCTCCTTCCGAATTCTTAATTTCATTGCCAGCAAGAGCAAATTCTATTGCATTAATATTATTTTTTAGAGATTCATTATCACTTTTATCTAATGCTTCTTGATAAGTATTGTAACCTCCTAATTTAGCAAAGCCATCTCTAATAGCCATTAATTGTTCTGGTGTAGAAACTCTAATAATACTATCCATGTTGGTTGTGTAGTTATTGTCTTTTGCATCCTTTTTAACAGCTGCTTGTGCTAATGCATTAGTTCCTATAGCTGCCCCTTCTTTTACAAGTCCGGTTAAAAATGCGTTTGTAGTTGTTGGATTGGGGTTTCTAAACAATTGAAATGTATTACCATTAAATTGTTCTGTTACAAAAACACCATCGCGAACTGTATATGTAATAAGTTCTCCTTTTATCTTTTGAGAAAAAGTTGTTACATCTTTTGGTGTAAATTCTGTAAGTTTCCCAGAAACGTCTCTATGTAATATTTTTTTTGAATAAAATTTACCCATTATGTTTACTTGGGCAACTTCTCCAGAACATTCTTTTCTATTTGTTTTTATAGTTCCTTGGTAGAAGTTTTTTGCTAATTTATTTAAGTTTTGTTGCGCTACTTCATCTTCACTAACGGTGTAACCGTAACGTTCTAAATCGCTAATTTTTCCTTTGTATTTTTTATCTGCTTTTAACTTGTAAGATGTTAAAACGCCGTCTTTTCTAGTTAATCGTAATTCGCCCTCATATCGCGTTCCATTTTTTAAAACAACATAACCTTCTCTTGGTACTGTTCCTGTAATTTCTTTTCCCATTACAGTACCTTTAGAGCGCCATTCGTACATACTTTCTGGGCTGTCATTAATAGGGCCTTGTGCTGTTTGCGTTGAAGTGTTTTCGGTCTTAAAATTTAATAAACCAAAAGACTTTAACGCAGCTGCTGGAAATTCTATTTTTTTACCATCACCTTCAAATACTATTTCGGTTACTTTAGATACAGATCCTTTTAAAGAAATAGTTCCATCTAATCTTTTGCCAGATTTTAAAACAACAAATCCTGATTCTTGTTTCGTTTTCCCTCTTTTCCATTGGTAATTTTCTAAGGGAGTTTCACTAGTTTGCCCATTTGTACTAAATACTACAAATAGTATTAGAATTGAGAGTGCTTTTTTCATGATAAATAATTGGTTACTAAAGTACTATTGATTTTTTTTTTACGATTTCAAAAGTAAGATATATTTTACAACATAAAAAGTTACAAAGATTCTTTTGTTGTATTACAATATTAATTTAGTATTCCATTAAGGCTAATAATTCGCCTTCAAACTTATCTCTAGAAAGGTATTGATCTTCTAATTGGTTAATAAACGGTATTGGTGTTTCCAAACTAGCAACACGCTTTACTGGTGCATCCAAAGACTCGAAACAATGTTCCATTATTAAAGCAGAAATATCACTAGCAATACCTCCGAATAAAGAATCTTCTTGCAGTATAATGGCTTTCCCTGTTTTTTTAACCGATGCGTATATAGTTTCGGTATCTAATGGCTGTAACGAACGTAAATCTATTACATCTGCTTTTATACTTGGATGTTTATCTAATGTATTTAATGCCCAATGTACAGCGGCACCGTAGGCTATTACTGTTATCTCCTCTCCTTCTCTAAGCATTGCAGCTTGTCCAAATGGAATAGTAAAATAATCTGTTGGTACTTCTTGGCGTATGCTTCTATATAATGCTTTATGTTCGAAAAACAATACTGGATTAGGATCGTTAATTGCTGTTGCCAATAGTCCTTTAGCATCTTTTGGAAACGCAGGATAAACCACTTTTAAACCTGGTGTTTTTGTAAACCATGCTTCGTTTGTTTGCGAATGGAATGGTCCAGCAGCAACTCCTGCTCCACAAGGCATGCGCAATACTGTATCTGCATTTTGGTTCCATCTATAATGAGATTTTGCCAAATAATTAACTACTGGGTTAAAACCAGAGGTTACAAAATCTGAAAACTGTAACTCTACAACACTTTTTATACCAGCTATAGATAAACCCATTGCCGTTTCAATTATAGACGATTCGCAAATTGGTGTGTTACGAACTCTATCTTTTCCAAACTGCTCTACAAAGCCATCTGTAATTTTAAAAACACCACCATATTCGGCAACATCTTGCCCCATAATTACAAGGTCTTGATGTTGTTCCATAGATTGTTTCAGCCCTTCGGAAATAGCATCAACTAACCGTAATTTTTTTGTTTCTGAATTTTCTTTAATATTTTGATATTCAAATGATTGATATACATCATTTAATTCAACACTTTCAGACGATGTTAATTGTTCTTCTGCATTAGCAATACGTAATGCATTATCTATTTCTGTTTTAATTTCCACTTTAAACGCTTCATCTAAAGTTTCCGTTAAAACACCTTCTTCAATTAAATATGTTCTGTAATTATTTATAGGATCTTTTTTAGCCCAAGCATCCATTAAATCCTGCGGTACATATTTAGTCCCACTGGCTTCTTCATGACCTCGCATTCTAAAGGTTTTAAACTCTAATAATACTGGACGTGGATTGTTTCTTATACTTTCTGCTAATTCTGAAACTTTAGTATAAACTTCAATAATATTATTTCCATCTATAATATGCGATTCCATACCGTAACCTAATGCACGATCTGCTAAATCTTTACAATTATACTGCTCGCTTGTTGGTGTAGATAAACCATAACCATTATTCTCAATGCAGAATAATACTGGTAATTGCCAAACAGATGCTACGTTTAAAGCTTCATGAAAATCACCTTCGCTCGTCCCTCCTTCTCCAGTAAATACTGCTGTTACTTTCTTTTCTTTTCGTAATTTACTAGCTAAAGCAATACCATCGGCAACACCTAGTTGTGGACCTAAATGCGAAATCATACCCACAATATTATACTCTTGAGTTCCAAAATGAAAAGAGCGATCTCTCCCTTTTGTAAAACCCGAAGCTTTACCTTGCCATTGCCCAAATAAACGCTCTAAAGGAATGTTACGTGTTGTAAAAACACCAAGATTTCTATGCATTGGTAATATATACTCTTCTGTTTTCATTACCGATGTAACGCCTACAGAAATAGCTTCTTGACCAATACCCGAAAACCATTTACTAATTTTACCTTGTCTTAACAAAATAAGCATCTTCTCCTCTATCATTCGAGGCTTTAACATGCTCTTATATAATGTTATAAGTGTGCTGGAATCTAATCCGTGTTTTTTATACTCAATATTACTTTCCATTAAGGCTATTTTATTTTCTAATAACGTTTTGTCAAATATAGCATAATTGAATAATAATTATAAAAAGACATATAAAATTATCAATTATTAATTCTGACTACTTTTTTTTACATTTGTATTACCGACTTCACTGTGCTAACACTAAAAAAGATTCAATTTGGATTACTTTACGATAGTAATTTTTAGTGTTTAAATTTTAAAGTGAAGTTTCACAAAAATGAGATTATAAAAAATATAGTAACGATGAATAGTATTCCTAGCGTTAATTTGCAAGATTTTCTTTCAGAAGACCCTAAAAGAAAACAACACTTTATAGATGCCATTGGTAAAGCCTACCAAGAAATAGGTTTCGTAGCTTTAAAAGGTCATTTTTTAGATGATCAGTTAGTTGACAACCTTTACGGTGAAATAAAAAACTTTTTTTCACTTCCTGTAGACACTAAACGTAAATACGAGATTCCAGGTATTGGAGGGCAACGTGGTTATGTTTCTTTTGGAAAAGAAAGTGCTAAGGGTAAAAAAGAAGGGGATTTAAAAGAATTTTGGCATTTTGGGCAATATGTAGATGATAACACTGAATTAGCTGAAGAATATCCAGATAATGTTACTGTTTCAGAACTACCTGCTTTCAACGAAGTTGGTAAAGAAACATACAGAATGTTAGAGAAAACGGCCAAATATGTATTACGTGCTTTAGCATTATATTTAAATTTAGAAGAAACGTATTTTGACAACTATATACATAACGGAAATTCTATTTTAAGACCAATACATTACCCACCAATTTTAGAAGAACCTAAAGCCGCAGAACGTGCCGCAGCACACGGCGATATAAACTTAATTACGCTGTTAATGGGCGCACAAGGTCGTGGTTTACAAGTGCAAAATCATGATGGCGAATGGATTGATGCTATTGCAGAACCGGACGAGTTAATGATAAATGTTGGCGATATGTTATCTAGACATACAAATAACAAATTAAAATCCACTATACACCGTGTTATTAATCCGCCAAGAGAACTTTGGGGAACCTCTCGTTATTCTATTCCTTTTTTCATGCACCCTATAAGCGAGATGAAATTAGATGTTTTAGACAGTTGTATCGACGATGACAACCCAAAACAGTTTGATGATATTACCGCCGGAGAGTTTTTAAACCAACGTTTAATAGAACTGGGATTAATAAAGAAATAATTCAGTTGGCAGTATGCAGTCTTCAACAAACAGTGCTATCTGTTAGATGTAAAGATACTGCTTATTGAATACTGTATACTACATACTATAACAATGGATTTACAAGATCAATTAAAAAACTTATTCCCAGAACACGTTTCGGAAGAACCAATTGCAACCGAAAAAAAGTCAGATATATGGATGCAAGACGACCCCATTATCTGTAAATACGAGAAACGTAAAGGAAAACCCATTACTATTCTTGAAGGTTATACTGGAGCAACCGAAGATTTTAAAGCTTTAGCTAAAGAATTAAAACAACAATTAAGTGTTGGCGGTAGTTTTAAAGACGATAGAATAATTATTCAAGGCGATTATAGAGACCGAATAATGTCTATATTAAAAGACAAAGGCTTTAACGTTAAACGTGTTGGAGGATAAAACAACATGAAAACCAATAGCCCCTTACATATTACTAATGGCTCTAGCTTGACGTCTTACCTTAAATCCTTAGAGATAGAAGGCGATATTCTAACTTGGAATGAAATGCTTTGCGAAGGCCCAACAGTCAAAGAGATTACTTCTGATGCTTTTTTTAAAGTAAGAACAACCTTTTTTAAAACCGCTTATGATATCGATTATAAAGCTGGAGATTTTAAAGAAGAATTAGATAAATTGAATGATTTAACTAATTATACCGAAATCATTTTATGGTTTGAATACGATTTGTTTTGTCATATCAATCTTATTGCTGCGATTAGCCTTTTAAAACAGAAAAAAGTCTCACTTCCCCTCTACCTTGTATGTAGTGGTCGTGTGGAACATGAAAAAGACTTGAAAGGACTTGGCGAGCTAACACCAGAACAGTTAAAAGCACATTACAAAGCAAAAATAGAATTATCTGTAGACGATATTGCTTTGGCACAAAAAGCCTGGCGTATATACTGCGGAGATAATCATAACCTATTAAAACCTTTAATTGTAAGACCGTCAAACTTTAAATATTTAAGCAATTGCCTAAAAGCACACTTAAGGCGTTTTCCAGATACACGTAGTGGCTTAAATATGTTAGAATATAATATCCTAAGATTAATAAAAGAACACGCTATAAAGTCTCGCCGTCATTTAGTGGGTTATGCATTACATTACCAAGGCTACTATGGTTTTGGTGATATTCAGCTAGAAAAAATGATTGATAGATTAGAGCAGTTTTATGATGAGACCGAAACTACTGTAACACTAAATAGACCTGGACATTTAGCATTAGAATTACAGAAAAACTTTTTAAACGAATTACAAACAGATTTTTATTTTGGAGGCATAAATAAAGCCGATTTTTTATATAACAAAAAAGAAAATAAATTGATTAAACATGTATAATTAAATGCCTATTAAAGACTCCGAATTAATATTAAACCCAGATGGTAGTGTTTACCATTTAAACTTACGTCCAGAACATATTGCCAACACTATTATTACCGTTGGTGATCCCGATCGTGTAGATACAGTGACAAAACATTTTGACGCTGTAGACTTTAAAACACATAAAAGAGAATTCCATACTCAAACAGGGACTTATAAAGGAAAACGACTTACTGTTATCTCTACAGGTATTGGTACAGACAATATAGATATTGTATTTAACGAATTAGATGCGCTAGTAAATATTGATTTAGAAACACGTGAGATAAAGCCCAAATTAAGTCAACTTAACATTGTTAGAATAGGGACTTCTGGATCCATACAAAAAGAAATCCCCATCGATTCGTTCGTTATTAGCGAATACGCTTCAGGGTTTGACAGTTTATTACATTTTTATAATAGCGAACATATTCAATACAAAGCCATTTCTAATGCATTAATGGAACACACCAACTGGTTTGCAGATAAATCAAGTCCGTATGTGGTAAAATGTGACGATGTGTTATTGCAAAAATTAAGTTCAGAAAGAACACATAAAGGGTTTACAGCTACTAATGTTGGTTTTTATGGACCACAAGGGCGTATTTTACGTTTACCAATACAAGACAACGATTTAAACGATAAACTAGCAAGTTTTAACTTTGAAGACCGACCAATAACTAACCTTGAAATGGAAACAGCAGGAATATATGGTATATCTGGACTTTTAGGTCATAAAGCATTGTCTATGAATGCTATTATAGCCAATAGAGCAACAGGAGAGTTTAGTAGTAATCCTAAAGCAGTAGTAGAAGATTTAATTCTATATACCTTAAATAAATTAGTAGATTAGTATCAAGTATTTCTTGTTAAAAAGAAACGAAATAAAGAAACCCGCTTTCTCGGGTTATAAATATGAAACAAATTAATATTGGAGGCGTTCCAGAACATTTTAATTTAGCCTGGTATTTAGGTTTAAAAAACGGAGAATACAAAGAACAAAACATTAATCTACGTTGGAAAGACTATTTTGGTGGTACTGGAGCGATGTGTAAAGGCTTACGCGATGGCGATATAGATATGGCTGTAATACTTACCGAAGGTATTATTAAAGATATTATAGCAGGCAATAAAAGTAAAATTGTGCAAACTTTTGTGCAAACGCCACTAATTTGGGGTATTCATGTAGCAGCAAAGTCTAGTTACAATACTATTAACGAGCTAAAAGGAACAAAAGCTGCCATAAGTCGTTATGGCTCGGGTTCGCACTTAATGGCTTATATTAATGCACAAGATAATGAATGGAACCTAGACAAAGATTTAGATTTCGAAGTGATACGAAATCTAGATGGAGCAGTTGAAGGTTTAACAGCCGGTAAAGCCGATTATTTTATGTGGGAAAAGTTTACCACGAAACCTTTAGTAGATGATGGTATCTTTAGACGCGTTGGCAACTGTCCTTCTCCTTGGCCATGTTTTGTTATAGCTGTAAGAGAAGACTTTTTAAAAACAAATGAAGACGATGTTAAGACCATTTTAGACATTGTAAATACAACTACTGCAGAATTTAAAGACATTCCAAGCATCGATAAAATGATTGCGAATCGTTATGAGCAAGAATTAGAAGACGTACAAGAATGGCTAAGTTTAACAGAATGGTCTCAAGAGTTAATAGACAAAGACACTATTAACAACGTACAAGACCAATTACTAGCATTAAATATTATTCCAGAAAAATGGGATTATAAAGATTTAACATATAAAATTTAATAGTCTTTACGCAACCATTTATTATTCTTTGTATCTATTAAAAAAATAGATGAAAATGAAATACTATAAGCTTTTTAGTTTTTTTACAGTAATAGTTTTATGTTTTACTAATATGCAATGCGATGATGACGATTTCAATGGAAACACTATTAGATTTACCAATAATAATGTTGTTCAAATTGAAAATAATACAACGGTTTTTAACGTAAATGATATTATTACTATTGAAACCACAATAAATAATAATCAAACTACAGATAACAATACAGATATTCTTCTAAGCGATTACGATTATGGTGAAGTTGGACAGTCTTTTTATATAAATACACTAAAATTATATAAATTAACAGCTTTTGGTACCTTGACAGAAATTCCTTTAACTAATGACAACATTCAAAGTATTGAAGGTGAAACGACGACTACAGGCTTCGAAAGGATAGAAGTTAAAAGCGTTTTTAATGGTAGCACATATAAAAACAGATTTAGCATCATGTTACTAGAACCTGGTACTTTCTATTTAGCAGGTGATAGTTTTAAAAGCCATAACGATGGTAAGTTATCTATTACAGGAGGAGTTTACAGTTTAAACTATGTAGAAATTAATTCTACAATAGTAAATGCTAATGAAAATGGTGCTTACGAATTTGTTGTGAATTAACCATTACCAAGCAATAGCTTTTAAATCTTTATCACTTAAAATAGCATTTGTTTTACTAAAGTGCCTATTTCCAAACCAATACCCTCTATTGGCACTTAATGGCGATGGATGTCCAGACGTTAAAATATGATGTTTACTAGCATCTATTAATTTAGATTTCTTTTTAGCAAAACCGCCCCAAAGCAAAAACACAACATCAGTTTTATACTCACTAATCGTTTTAATAACAGCATCTGTAAATGTTTCCCAACCTTTCTTTTGATGACTGCCCGCATTGTGTGCACGAACGGTTAATGTAGCATTTAATAAAAACACACCTTGCTCTGCCCAACACTCTAAATTTCCGCTTTTTGGATATGGAATTCCTAAATCTGTTTCTATTTCCTTAAAAATATTAATTAACGATGGTGGATGTGGCACATCGTCATTTACAGAAAAACATAATCCATTGGCTTGATTGTAATTATGATATGGGTCTTGTCCAATTATAACAACTTTTAAATCCTCGAAATGACATTTTTCGAAAGCATTAAATATGAGTTTTCCAGGAGGAAAACACGCTGTACTGCTATATTCTTGTTTTACAAACGTTATTAACTCTTTAAAGTATGGCTTATTAAATTCGTCTTGTAAATGAGGTTTCCAACTATCGTGAATAGCTATAGTCATATTTTATAAGTATCAAAAGTTATTATAAGTGTAAAATAATACTATCTTTAATTTTATTAAAATTTAAAATCAATTTTATTACAAAAGAGACTGTAATTTAAGATGAAGAACATAAAATTCCCAACAGCGCAAACCATATTAATTATTATTGCAGGATTAGTAACATTACTCACATGGTTAGTACCGGCTGGTAAATATGATACGTTGTTGTACAACAAAGCAGATAATACTTTTATACAAACTGGTATAAAAGGCACTAAATCATTAAAAGCTACACAAGAAACTCTTGATGCTTTAACTATAAAAATTCCTTTAGAAAAATTTACTAGTGGAGAAATATATAAAGCGATAAATATTCCAAACACCTATAAAACACTAGAAGCACAACCACAGGGCGTAACAGACTTTATAAAATCGCCAATACAAGGTATCATTGAAGCAGCAGATATTATATTTCTGGTGCTTATTATTGGAGGTCTTATTGGTATTATTAATAAAACAGGCGCTTTCGATGCTGCTATTTCTTGGTTAGCTAACGCTTTAAAAGGTTACGAATTTGTATTAATTGTAATGGTAACGTTATTAGTTGCCATTGGAGGTACTACTTTTGGTCTAGCTGAAGAAACAATAGCCTTTTACCCTATTCTAATCCCTATATTTTTAGCTGCTAAATACGATGCCATGGTGCCTTTGGCATCTATTTATTTAGGATCCTGTATAGGTACTATGTGCTCTACTGTAAATCCGTTTAGTACTATAATAGCCAGTAATGCTTCTGGAATAAACTGGACAACAGGATTAATGGGACGTATTATAATGTTAATACTGTGCCTTATTATTGCTATAGTCTATATTATGCGCTACGCTAAGCGTGTTAAGAATAATCCTGAAAAATCTATTCTCTACAGTCAGAAATCACAAATAGAAGCCTTATTTGGTAGCTCTACAGAAACAACCGTGCAGTTTACAACACGTTTACGTTTAGCTTTATTAGTTTTTGGATTGTGCTTTGTTGTTATGATTATTGGAGTCTCTATGTTAGACTGGTGGTTTTTAGAAATGACCGCTGTATTTTTAGTTGGCGCCGTAGTTATTGGTGTTATTACTAAAATAAAAGAATCCCATTTTGTAGAAACCTTTGTAAAAGGTGCTAGCGATTTATTAGGTGTTGCTCTAATTATAGGAATTGCAAGAGGGGTTTCGGTTATTATGGAAAATGGATTAATAAGTGACACCATGTTGTATTATGCAAGTGATTTAACAACAGGAATGTCTAAAGGTATTTTTGCCAATGTTATGGTATTAGTATACGGTGGTTTATCGTTTTTTATACCAAGTTCTTCTGGAATGGCCGTTTTAACCATGCCAGTCATGTCTCCGTTAGCAGATACTGTTGGTGTGGGTAGAGATATTGTTGTAAATGCCTACCAATATGGTATGGGCTTATTTGCTATTATAAACCCTACAGGTTTAATTTTAGCATCCTTAGCTGTTGTAAAAGTAGGCTACGATAAATGGCTAAAGTTTGTGTTGCCGTTATTATTCATTTTAATAGGGTTTACACTATTAGTTATGACTATTTCTGTTTATTTATAATTAGTACTACTAAAAAACGTCTACTCTCCCCTATTTTTTATACTAAAAAATATACGTAGATATACGTATAGGATTTTTATTAAAAATAGTAGAACTTACGTAATATTAAAACCATAAATAACTTAGGTATTTCTTTGATGTAATTACGGATTTCCGTAGAAAACTAAAACAAACAATACTTAGGTTTGTTTTACCATATGAAGATACTATATTAGTCGTTTGTAAGTAATTAAAAAACGACTAATAAACATAATCGCCAATGAAAACATCTGTTTTTATAAGGTTTAACAAAAAAATGATTTAATTTTAAGTCATTATATATAAAGAAAACAAACGCAACTTATTGCGTTTATACAATAGTTACCTGCAAGCTGAAAACCAACATTGAGAATGCCGAAAATTCTATTCATTTTATTAACTCTGTTTCTTTTTTCGTGTAATTCGAAACCTGACATAAATAACCCAAACCATTGGACTTATGAAATTGATTATAAAACTGAAAGTAAGGATTCAATAAAACCGATTGGACGAATTGAATTTCGCAGAACAAAATCTATAAAAGACAAATTAAGAGAAGATACCGACAATGAAAATTGGTATCCCTCAATGGCTTTTGACATTTATAGTATTTCAGATTTAAAATATTGTGAAAAAATATCAAGAAAAATGATAATGTTTTCACCTTGTCGCGACTCACCGGATATTGGCGGAGATTTAATTATAAACGAGAACTATATATTTTATAATAATTCTGGTTGTTTGAATTGCGCA
The DNA here is from genome assembly GCA_947494205.1 of uncultured Flavobacteriaceae bacterium. Lineage (GTDB taxonomy): Bacteria > Bacteroidota > Bacteroidia > Flavobacteriales > Flavobacteriaceae > JAHDHI01. The sequence continues at coordinate 196,621 of CANLUH010000007.1, forward strand.
GAAAGTGAAAATGGAATTGACTATTGTAGACCTGTTACGAATAAAATATTGTCCGAATTAGAACTGACAGAAAACAGTAATTTAAAAGAAATCGAAAAAGAAATTGAAAAGAAAATAAAACGAGCGGAATAAAGCCAGCAGGTAACAAAGAACTGTGGTAAAAAACAAGTAAAATTCACTTAGTTTTTAGCCAATGTACTTCTGTAAGTATCATCATATATTAATCCTGATTTAGCTATAGCAAAAGCTTGTTTTAATAGTTTATTACAAACTGCTATTAAAGCAAGTTTTTTACTCTTTCCTTTGGCTACTATACGCTCATAAATAGCTTTACATGCTTTATTGTATTTACAGGCATTAAAACTGCACATAAATAATAAATTCCGGAGCTTTTGATTTCCTATTTTGCTTATTCGTGGCCTCCCAGTTACACTACTCCCAGACTGCCTAAT
>CANLUH010000008.1 GCA_947494205.1 uncultured Flavobacteriaceae bacterium
AGAACTCAGAGTGATTTGATAGTGTATCTTTTCCGTTTTTAATTTATAAAATTTATATATACAAATCTAAAGGAGTGTTTTCTAATAATGCAATGAACACAAAATATATTTAGAGTAGTTTTTTCTAGCTAGTAATTCTTATTCTCGATACACCATTCGTATTTCATGACACTCTAATTGACATATTTTAATAGAACTGAATGCTACTTACTCCTTGTTCATGTACTTTCCTTTCTTACTTCCAGCGTAAATTTCATACTTTAAAAAACGAGATTCTAACTTAGCATTCTTTAAATGTATTTTTCTAGATGGTCTTAACCCCACATGCTTAATAGATTCTATATTAGATGTTATAAACCAAGCATCTGTATTTGGGTAATTCTGTTTTAATGTATCACCAATGTCCTTATAAAACGTTTCCATTTCTATATCTAAACGCTCTCCATACGGCGGATTAAATACCATGTGTAGTTTTCTATCGCCTCCTTTTTGGGTTTTAAAGAAATCTTCATGCTTAATGGTAATAAACTCCTCTAAATGTGCATTTTTAATATTATCCTTGGCTTTAGTAACTGCACTTGGCGATTTATCGAAACCAAAAATCTTATAATGGAAATCTCTTGTTTTGTTTAATAACGATTCTTCAATTTTTTCAAATAAATCTACTTCCCAATCTTGCCAACGTTCAAAAGCAAACTCTTTACGCATTAAATTTGGAGGAATATTACAAGCTATCATAGCAGCTTCGGCTAACATCGTTCCACTTCCACACATAGGATCCATAAAATCTGATTGACCATCCCAACCCGATAACATAATTAACCCAGCAGCTAACACCTCGTTAATTGGCGCAATGTTAGTAGCCATTTTATAGCCTCTTTTATGTAAAGAGTCTCCCGAAGTATCTAAAGATATATTACACGTTTCTCTATCGATGTGTACATTTATTTTTAAATCTGGAAATTTTAAATCCACATTAGGACGTTCTCCTGTTGTATCTCTAAATTTATCTACAATGGCATCTTTCGTTTTTTGAGAAATATATAACGAGTGTGTAAAAACTCTAGAGTTTAAAGTAGAATCTACCGCTATACTGCCAGAAGATTTCATGTATTTGCTCCAATCCATTTTATAGACTTGTTTGTACAAGTCTTGTTCGTTTCTAATACGAAAGGTATGTATTGGTTTTAATATTTTTGTAGCTGTACGTAATGCTAAATTAGCCTTGTACATAAAGCCTTTATCACCAACAAAACTAACGTTACGCACACCTATTTTTACTTCTCGTGCTCCTAACTGTGTAAGCTCTTTAGATAATAATTCTTCAAAGCCAAATAAGGTCTTGGCTACCATTCTGAAATTTTCTTCCATTCTTTTCGTCTAATAGATTGCAAAAATAGAGTATTTTTGCACGAAACTGACTATTAAGTAAAACCAGATTCTCATTTTCGTGAGAAAAATTATGACAAAAGACGATACAACTTGGTACGCCTCATGGTTCGATACCCCGTTTTACCATATATTATATAAAGACAGAGATTACACTGAAGCTGAAAACTTTATGTTTAATCTTACCGAATATTTAAACATTCCAGAACATGGTAAAATTTTAGATTTAGCCTGCGGAAAAGGACGACATTCCATTCATTTAAATAAACTAGGTTTTAACGTTACAGGTGTAGATTTATCTGAAAACAGTATTACTCATGCCAAACAATTTGAAAATGACACCTTAAATTTTAAGGTACATAACATGACTAAACCGTTTAATGAGGAATTTGATGCTGTTTTTAACCTCTTTACTAGTTTTGGCTACTTTGATAATACAGAAGATAATTTAAATACTATAAAATCTATTAAAGTCAATTTAAACGATAATGGTTTTGGTGTTATCGATTTTATGAATAGTGAGTATGTTATTAATAATTTAGTTGCTGAAAATGTAAAAACAGTAGATGGTATTGATTTTAACCAAAAGCGTTCTGTAATAGATGGGTTTATTGTTAAGGATATTTCGTTTACTTTTGAAGGTGAAACCTACCAATTTCAAGAGCGCGTAAAAGCATTAACTTTAGCTGATTTTGAAACGTATTTTGAGCAAGCAGGCATTCATTTAATTGATATATTTGGTGATTATAAATTGCGTAAGTTTGACAAACAATCGTCTGAACGTTTAATACTTATTTTTAAATAGCGAATGCTTAGTATATTACTACCTATTTTATCTGTAGTCTTAGGGTTTTTAATTGTCTGGTTTTTAAAACCTAAACAAAATAATAATCTTAAACTATTATTGGCGTTTAGTGGTGCATTTTTATTGTCCGTTACTGTATTTCACTTTCTACCAGAAGTGTATCATCATGATAGTAAACATGTTGGTTTATTTATAATGATTGGTATTTTGTTACAGATTATTTTAGAGTTTTTCTCTAAAGGTGCAGAACACGGTCATGTACATTTAGATAAAAGTGCAACAAACTTTCCTTGGTTACTATTTATTAGTTTAAGCATACATAGCATTTTAGAAGGTATTCCAATAGAAACACACCATAATTTAATGTATGGTGTTATTATTCATAAGTTACCAGTTGCCATTATTTTAGCAACGTTTTTATTAACGTCTAAATTAAGTAGGATACATGCAATTCTTTTTCTATTATTATTTGCACTAATGACGCCTTTTGGTGTGTTCTTATCTGCAAATTTTGAATTTATTGAGGCCTACTATATGGAAATCTCAGCATTAGTTATTGGTATCTTTTTGCATATTTCTACCACTATTTTATTTGAAAGTAACGAAGGGCATAAGTTTAATATTACTAAACTTTTAACTATAATCTTTGCTGTAGTTATTGCCTATTTTATTTAATTGAACGTTTATGTTTTCTAAAGAAGAATCTCGACAAATACGACAACTCTTTTGGACAAGTTTTGGAAAATCTTTTCCAAAAAAATGGATTTTATATAATACTAAAATTAAAGGTTTTAGTTTTAAGTTCCATTTCGATAATAAAACGGCTGCTGTTTTTCTAGATTTAGAAGACGATTTAGAAAACCGCATTAAATACTGGGAGAAACTACAATCACTTAAAACCATATTAAAAGAGGAATATCTACCTGAGGCTATTTTTGAAGAGGAATATTATTTAGACAATGGTAAAGAAATTTCCAGAATACATCTGTATTTAGATCAGAAAGTATCTATTCACAATAAAAATTCTTGGCAAATAGTTATGGAGTTTTTTAATGAAAAAATGGGAGCTTTTGAAGCTTTTTTTGAAGAGTATAAGGATATTATTAAAACCTAAAAAACAGACTAGAAACAACTATTCTTCTTTCAAAACTAAAAAATGTTACTTCTCTAATTTGAAACTATTTATTTGTATATTTCCTAATAATTAAGTGTACTTAAATCAAACCAATAAACTAAAATGAAAAATCATAGTTATAAAATATTTCTGCTATTCTTTTTTTCTTTTATCAATTCTATTCAAGCTACAACTTTTTATGTAGCAACGACTGGAAATGATAGTAATACAGGTAATATTAGTGCGCCATTTGCTACATTTAGTAAAGTAATTTCTGTAATGTCTCCTGGAGACACCTGTATTATTAGAGGAGGAATATATGAAGAGGAATTGATTATAAATATAAACGGTGATGCTAATAACTATCTTACTTTTAAGGCAGCAGATGGAGAAAATGTATTACTTAAAGCCACTTCACTTATCAACGGCTGGCAAGTACATAGTGGAAATATTTATAAAACGAATATAGATATGACTATTGACAGTAGGTTTAGAGCTGTTTACCATAACGATGAATATATGGATTTAGCCAGATGGCCTAACAATGTAGATAATAATCGTTGGACTATAGATTGTACTCCTGTTACTGATGGAAATGACTCTCATTTTCTCGTAAATAACATTCCAAATATAGACTGGACTGGTGGTTTAGTATACTATCTTGGGGCGCATTCTGGAACAAGTTGGACTAGAACTATAACCGCTAACACTACAAGTAGAATAGATTTTACAACTGTAGATATAACAGATTGGCCATTTACAGTACACAATCCTACGGCATGGAGAAATAACCCCGGTAATAATAGAGGCCAATTATATTTATTTAATAAACTAGAGGTATTAGATTATGCTAAAGAATGGTATTATGACAATGATACTAATACATTATATCTTCAAACTGCTGATGGTAATATTCCAGCGAATGATAGTATTGAGTATGCAACACGAAAATATACTGTCCAAATACATGGAGACTATATTAAATTAGAAAACATAAACTTCTTTGGTGGTAGTGTAAAAATTCATAATAATGCAGATAACAATCAAATTATTAACTGTGAGGTAATACATGGTAGTGAAGGACATGACTCACTTACAAATACATCTGCGCAAGTTAACGAAGCTTCTATAGAAGTATTAGGAGATAATACTATAATTAAAGATTGCACAATAAATCACAGTTCTACTAGTGGTATAATAATTCTTGGTTGGGCTGCTGCAAACTGCATTGTAGAAGGTAATTATATTAGTAATATTAATTATGTAGGAATTCATGCCTCTCCAATAAGAACGACAGGAAACAATAGTAAGATTTTAAAGAATACAATAATTAATGCGGGAAGAGACGGTATGTATGTTGCAGGTTCTAATTCTGAAGTTGCATACAATGATGTTTCTGTATCACAAATAATTAATAGCGATTCTGGTGTATTTTATACTGTTGGTAATAATGATTTAAAAAACAATGTTATACACCATAATTGGTTTCATGACGCCACTGCTCCATCTTACTCACATAACCCAAGCAGCCCAGCTAAGGCTGCTGGTATTTATTTAGACAACAATAGCAAAGGTTATACTGTACACCATAATGTAGTTTGGAATGTATCATGGAATGGTTATCAAGTTAACTGGAATAACACAAATCTTAATTTTTATCATAACACAATTTGGAATGCATACAGCGCAATGGATTCTTGGGTTAATGGTTATTCACAATCTGATAATAAAATATATAATAACTATGCAAATACGGGTAGTTGGTTTACAGGTAATGGCAGTAGTGAGTTTGACATAAAAGATAGCCCAATTTTCCCTACTTCTCCTTTTGAAGATGTAAATAATCAAAATTTTATGCCTGCTTCTGGAAGCGCTTTAGTTGATTTAGCTCCAGTTATATCTGGATTTGACAAACCTTTTTCTGGAAGTTCGGCAGACATTGGAGCGTACGAACTTGGAGGCATACCATGGACTGCAGGAGTTAATGCTATTGAAGATTTAGCACCTAGTATAACTATTACATCTCAGCCAAACTCTATTATATTTAATGATTTTACGAACCCTTCCATTGTAACATCTAATATCCCTTTTCAAATAACTATTAATAATTTAGTTCCCTCTAAAACATATAATCTATTTAACCAACTTAATAATGAAAATACAGGAATACAAATAGCTGGTTTTTCTCAAACGGGTATAACTGGAGTATCAAGTATTGTAGTTGATGTATATTGGAGCTTTTTCCCTAATAACCCTGTTAGTATTAGTTTATCTGATACTTTTGAATGGAATATTAGTCTTTTCATACCTGGTGAAGGCTTACAAGATGATGAAAAAGTAAATAATATACCTTTAGATCAAACACTTACCATTAGTGATTTTCAAATAGAAAATAAAAAGGTCTTTATTTTTCCAAATCCAACAAACAAAAGCTTTTCTATAAATGGAATACATTCGGAAAATGCAACCATAGAAATTCTGAGTCTTTTAGGAAAACATATTCATTATGGTACCGATGTCTCTCGATTATCTAGCGGATTGTACCTTGTGAAAATTACTACTAAAGATTCAAGCACTTATATAAAACGCCTCTTAATTAAATAACGTTTATATCTGTTATACTATGGTATAATAGTAAAAAAAAACTTCTATACAAGGTATTCAACTGAAGTTATTATGTATGCCTTATTAATGAAAAAAACACTGACTAAAAGTGAACAAATGTAAAAAGGAACCGTCTGAAAATTTAAGAAGTCGCATTCTCAATTTATTCTCAGACAGCTTCTTTCTCTGCAATAAAGATTTCACCCCATCACTGTCATTTCATTAATTACAAACGCTTCAACAGCACCTTCAGTTGCTTTAATATATTCAGCTAAATGTGTATTATTCATATGTGTTTGCCAAAGTGTTCTATTTTCCCAATTTTCATGAAATAAAAATAAGTTCTCGTTTTCATTATCTTGATGTAAATCATAATTGATACATCCCTCTTCTGCCCTAGTCGTTTCTATAAGCTTTAACAACTCTTGTTTTACAAGTTCTCTTTGTTCAGCTTTTGCTAAAATTTTAGCAACTATAGTTAATTTACTCATTGTTCTATTTTTAAATGGTTTCTATAATCGTATTAATAGCGATTCTAGATTTAGGGTTTTTACTAGGTTGATTAGTATCTGCTTCATCTCTATACCCAATAGCAACAGCTACTATAGAAGCGTATGTTTTATTATTTAAAATAATATCGTAGTTTTCTGGTTCTATGCCTTCCATTGGCGTAGAATCTATTCCCATTTCTGCACAGGCACTTAATAAAATGCCTAAAGCTAAATAGACTTGCTTATCAAACCATGCTTTTATTTTGGCTTCTGGTAGAGGCTTAATAAACTCTTTATAATAGTCTACTGCTCCTTTCGGCAATTCTCTTTCTATCTGTGCTTCAAATAAATCTAAATCGTTTATTCTATTAAAAACAACTACCGTATCGCAATCTTGTACTTTACTTTTATTTAACCAGGAAACTTCAGCTAATTTGTTTCGCACTTCTTGATTAGAAACAAATGTAAATTTCCACGGTTGGCTATTTATAGACGAAGGGCTTAATCTTAAAATTTCTTTTAACCTCTCTTTATCTTCTTCTGTTATTTTTTTTGTGCTATTATACTTTTTTGTGGTATAACGTGTATTCATAGATTCTATAAAACTCATATTATAATATTTTAGTTACTATACTTTTTATAGTTGCAAAACTAAGTATAGTATTTTACCTTTGCAATAACGGTCAAAAAGGATAGTATAATTTTAATACTAATTTATGTATACATTTAAAGGTAAAGACTACCCATGTTGTGCTAGTTTAACTATGGGAATTATTGGTGGTAAATGGAAAACTGTTATTCTATATCATTTATTAGAGGGCACTTTACGCTACAGCGAAATAAGAAAAAAAATGCCCACAGTTACGGAGCGTACTCTAAGTTTACAACTAAAAAACTTAGAAGAAGATGGCGTTATACAACGCAAAGTATATACTACAAAGCCGCCTTTAAAAGTAGAATATTCTTTAACCGATTTTGGTAAAACACTAATTCCAGTAGTAGAATCTATAACAAATTGGGGGCATTTTGTTTTAAAAGAATATGCTAAATAGAAGTGTTTTTCGTTTGTTATTTCTATTCTAATGCTCTCGATTTAATACAAACTTGATTATGTTGTATTAGCTTATTTCTTTACTATTTTCCCAAAGTATCTAGCTCTAGCATCTTCGTAGCTTAGATTTTCATTTTTAATTACCCAAGCCATTTCGAATAACTGTTCCAAAAAAGACATAGCAAGTGCTCTGGTATGATCCCCTGGCAAACAATAAAATAAAGCTTTTTCATCGTTTGCAATCCCTTTACCATTATCTGTTATTGTCGCGCAAACAATCGTTCTAGCATCACTACCAGAAAAACCATCTTCTATATCATATCCCCAACTTAGATTATCAGTTGCTCCAACAAGAATAATCTTATCGTCCGTCATGTCTATCCAATTTACTACAAGGTGTGTTAAATCTTCCATATTGTTATTTTAAAACTTTACCTTATTTACATTTTTTAGAATAGCTAATAAGCGTAACCATTACTCAAGTCCATAATTTTATAAAAATGACACTTTCTTGGCCGTTTCTTATGCTTATTTTCTCTTTAAATATCGTCCTCTTGGCTCGTTACCTTCTTGAAGTACTACTTTAGAATGCAAAAACTCTGCTGCTGCTGCTGAATCTTTTACTTTTGAAGCGCTTCGTTCTAACATTTCCGATTCAAACTCGGTTAATACACTTTGTCTTATACCAAGGTCTCTCCAATTAGATAGTAGTTTACATCCTTTTGATATTCCTCTTGCTAACGCAAGCGCATCTAACAACGCTTGATTTGCACCTTGGCCTTTAAATGGACTCATAGGATGAGCTGCGTCTCCAATAAGCGTTATTTCTCCCGCTTTTTCAAACGCTTCTGTATCTAGTAATTCTCGGTCATATACTGGATAGCCAGAAATATTAGCTTCTGGAGTTGCTAATAAAATTTGTGGAATAGGTTCGTGCCAGTGCGTTCTTCTACAAGCTTCTTCTTTAAGTGCTTGAGTTCCTTGGTTGCTTAATGCTTTAGCATCGTTTTCTTGCATTGGAAAACTAAGTTGCCACATGATTGAATTAGATGCATAAGGCATCATGTAAATACGCTCATTACCATTGGCTGTTTGAAATACCGTGGCTGAGTCTAATAATGTATCATCAATATTTTTTAAAGACTCTAAAGGACAAATGCCTAATATTACAATACAATTTAAATAACGTAAAGGCTTAACATCCTCTCCAATAAGCAATTTTCGTAATGTACTACGAATGCCATCGGCTCCTACCACAAGGTCAGCCTTAGCACTCTTTATCTCTCCGTTCACTTGAAAATTGAGTGTAACACCTTCTGTTTTATCGTAGCTAAAATCTACCAATTGATGTCCCCATTGCACTTCTTTATGTCCACCAAGTTCCTCAAGTAAAGCTAAACGTAATGCTTGCCTTGCGATATGAATATTTGTCCGTTTTGGAGTAGATTTAGTATCCAATTCCATCCATTTTCTCATACCCCATTCGCCTATTATTTTTCCTTCTGTTGTATGTACTACATGTCGTGTTGAGACCACGCCTTCTTTTAATGAAAAAATACCCAATCCTTCGATTGCTTTACTAGCTTGTTGTAACGTCAATCCATAACCTTGAGATCTTGCATCAAAGCTATCATCACGTTCATAAAGAGTAAAAGGTATCTCACGGTGCAAACAAGCTACTGCTAAAGCTACCCCTCCTATCCCTCCGCCAATAATAGCTACATGTGGATATTGTTCTTTATTAGCTATTGGTCTATAAGCGGAGCGAACTAGCCCAGCCCCACTACAATTAGCACAAGAATATAGATGACCTTTTGGTCGAATAGGAGCTATTCCTTCTCCATTTGTACTTTCAAATACATCTAATGCGCTTTGATAACTTAAACGTACTTTCTTACGAAGTCGTTTTCTTTTTTTGCCACGTCCATGACATGCTTCACAAATCTTCCAACTAACGTCTTCATTTTCCATCTTTTTCACTACTCATTATTTGATGTGTTGTCTTTTTTCACATGTCTTAGAATTCTGTCGTTTATAAAACCCTTTCCAGAATTTTTTTTCATTTTCAAAGTTTATATTTTCTTTTATAGGTTCCAAAATAGATCTATAATCTGTATCTATATTACAGAATTCTATTTTGTTATTTCCAATGTATTCTATAGTTACTCTGTAATTATCGCTTAACTCTCCAAAACTAGTAAAGTATAGTGTATCTTCTTTAATTTCAATTTTCCGCCATTCAGATAATTTTACCCATTCATTATCTGCTGCTACTCTCATGGAATCTTGCTTAAAATACACTTCTGTATAATCTCCATCACATGTAGAATAATAGCCTTCAAGCTTGTGGTTATTCTCACAACTAAATACCAATGCTAGGATTAAAATTATACTGTAGAGGTTTCGTTTCATTTGTAGATAATGTGTCTGTTTACAGTTACTTTTTGTAAACTCCACTTTTAAGTTCTAATTCTCCCAATTTTAAATGAGTAAGTAGATTCATTAATTTAGGTTTTGTTGTCTCCCCCATTAAAACATTCAGTCCCATTTTTGGAGGGCCAAATTCTTTTAATCTTGCTACAAGCTTATCAAAAAAGTCAATCCCAGCTTGGGTTTGATTTGTAGATTGTACTTTGATTAAACCAAATCCTTCTAAAAAACTATGCATTTCTTCTGCTTTAAATAGGAAACTATGTTCTGCAACACTAGCCCAGGGCATTGGATAGTTTACGTCTCCATTTCCTTTTTTTAAAATGTCATAAAAAAGAAAATAACCACCCGCTTTTAATACTCTATTAATTTCGGAATAAAATTGTTTCTTATTTGGAATATTCATTTGAACGTGTTGTGTCCAAACTACATCAAAAGTATTATCCTGAAAAGGAAGTTTTGTAGCATTTCCTTGGATAAAAGTTGTCTTATTGTTTAAGTTTACGAGTTCGGATAGTTTATTGGCAGTTCTTATATATTCATTACTCAAATCTATTCCTGTTGTCTTACAGTTATACTTATCTGCAAGCATTCTACATGGTCCCCCTAATCCACAACCTACGTCTAAAACATTAAGCCCATTTAAATTAATACTATTGGCTAATTCTTTCGATACTGTTGCTCCTCGTACATGAAACTCATCTGCACCAGCAATATCAGACCTTTTCACATCATTAAGAGCAATATTTTGTGCTTTAAGACGGTTAATAATATCCTCATAAAGACCTTCTTTAAGATAATGGTTCTCGATACTTTTATTTAAACTTTCCATCTCTCCTTGTTTTAGTAAATTATTACACTTAACATACTAATAGTTACGCGATGAAAAACTAAGTTAACAAAAGAAAACGTGCTAAAAGGATAATTATCAATTTTTCTGAACACCCACTGAACTAGCAATTAATTTTATATAGTTTATACAGTGTTTTTATTTAAAATGCATTTTCATTCCTTCGTGAGTGGCTTTAAATCCTATATCTTCATAGAATTTAATCGCCTTCGATCTTTTTTTATCTGTTGTTAATTGTAGCACATGCGCTTTCTGTTCTTTTGCTCTGTTTATAGCCCAATTAAACATTGCTTTTCCAATACCAAGTCCTCTTTTATCTTTTCTTATTCTTACCGCTTCTATTTGTGCTCTTATTCCTCCTCGATAAGTTAGATATTGGATAAAAGACAATTGTAATGTCCCAATAATTTCAGAGTTTTCGTTTTCAACAACAATTAATTCTTGATTTTGATCTTTATTTATATTTTCAAAAGCATTAAAATATTCAATCGGTAATGGTGTTTGAAAATTCTCTCTGGTTTTTCCAAGTTCATCATCTGCAATCATTTCTACGATTATTGCGATATCGTCTCTTGTCGCTTTTCTAAATTTCATTTTTGAATAGTGTTTCTAACTTTTGCTAATAGTTAAAACTATTAGTAACGTCATTGACGTCGCGTTTATTAAAGACTTAATATATTTAGAAACTTTAGGTCTATTAAGTATTTAATATTTTTTTTAGGTGTTCTGAAATTTCTTTACATTCTGGAACATATATTTTTGCTACAAAATGCTCGTTTTCATCTTTATATTTATTAAACATTCTAGAGCTACTATTTTTCGAATGTGTAACATTTGCTATTCTATCACAAAATTTAATAAATGATGCATTTTTAGTCTCTCTTATTCCTTTATAATAGTTATCATTGGCTCTTTCTGCTCTATTACGTCCTTTTTCATTTGTTAAAGCATAAGCAAGTTCAGCAATTTCTGCATTTGTTTCCTTTTTTACATCATTATATGTTTCTCTTGCATCTTCAATAATATCATGAACCCAACAGGCTGCTAATACCGTTTCGCGTTCATCTTCTTCTATTAAATGAATAAAACTTTGAGCTACTTCGTATACCATATTTAAATGAAAATCGTAGTCGAAATTGTCATATTTATGATTTACACTTTTATGTTTTCTAATAGCGTATTCTTTGGTTTTCTCTAACATGTTTGCTTTTTTTGTTTTCTTTATTAATGCTATTCCTTTTTCATTTTGTATAGATTTAAAAGCTTGTTCTAAATTATCAAGTAAATTTATGTCTAAATTTTTAGATTCTTTTTTCAATTCTTCTCTAAAGTCCCAAGAAAAAATATATCTCCCCAATCCAATTCCAAGAATATTCTGTTTATTTGATTTTAAATAAGTATCTATAATATCTGTTAACTTAAAAGTATTTAATATTTTTTGAGAAATCTCTTCATACATAGGATATCCACTCCATAAATTTTCGCTTGTTCCTAATGACTTTAATAATGAAATAATTAATAATTCTTTATTATGATATTCTTGTTTTAACTCCTCTAATAACTTTGGGAAATAACTATCATCAAAATCATTGATTTCGTTCCTGTACTTTGAAAAGCTAGAAGGTGAGTTTTTTAACCAATTATTTTCTTCTTTTTCAGCTTCTTTTGCTCTCAGAACCTCTAGTTGCTTTTCTTTTAATGGTTCTTTTAAACCTAAATCACTCAGAAATTCAAGAATTTCATTTGAATATTTAAGCCCTGCATCTCCTGACCATTTACTATATCGAATAGATACACCGTGATGAAAACCTATTGTTGATTCTAATTTATTATTATTTAAAAGTTCAATAGCATAATCGCCTAAACACATGCAATAAAAATCTTCTTTAGGCTCTTCAATTGCTATTAATCTATGAAATTCTTGTATTTGTAAAGGTTCAGTAATTGTCAATACTACATCATTTGAAATTGCTTTATCATCACTAACACCATCACTTTTTATCTGGACTAAATCGATATTTTTAAATAACTCATTTAAGGATTTATTTGATGCCTTATTCTTTCTATTTGATTTGAAAACTCTCATTTATTTCTAACCTCAGTTATTTATTATTTTCAGTTTGTTCAATAGTTAAATCTACTATTTTTCCACTTTTCCTAATTTTCATTTTAGAAATAGTCAATTCTGGATATTCAAATCCAATCATTATATGGTCATCATTTTTATCAGTATCAACAATCTTATTAAAAGAATAATGAAATATAGAATCGTTATAATTTATTAAATCTATTCTGAAATCTCTTCCTAATCTACCTAAATACTCACTTTTTTCTTTATTTAAAACTACAAATATTTCTTTAAAGCTAATTTTTTGGTCATAAGAGAATATTGTATCATTTCTTTTCCCAAGATATATTGAATCATAAGCCGTTATATTCAATTTATAAAAGTCCGTTTTGTCGTATACTATTTTGTTTAGAGTATCAATATTAAAAGTAAAGTCAACAAATTTTCCAAATTGATTTTCTGCCTTTTTAAAACTCTTACTTTTTAAAAAGTCAAATTGAATTAATTTTGTTTTTTCAGGTTCTGATGTTCTTTTACAAGAGCTCAAAATTATAAAAATCATTAAGCATATTATTTTTTGCATACTATTATTTTAAATTACTATTTACACCTAAATGTATAGAATTAAATCTAATTATTTAAGCCACTATTATCTAACACTATTCATTTTTTAACAAACAATTCACACAGCATTCAAAAAAAAGTATTAATTTTGAAACGTTCATTTCAAATAAAATGCCAAAAGTAGAAACATTTAATAAAGAAGTTGTGCTTAATAAAGCAACACATGTCTTTCATAACAAAGGCTACAATGCTACGTCTATGCAAGATTTAGTGGATGCGACTGGGTTAAATCGTTCTAGCATTTATAATTCTTTTGGATGTAAACAGAATTTATTTTTAGAGTGTTTAAAAGTGTATCAAGATGAATCTAAAACAGCTTTATCGTCTATTATAATGCAAAGTAATTGTTCTTTAAGCGCGATTGAGGACATATTTAATTTGTATTATAATGATATTAGTAACGATAAAGAACGTAAAGGTTGTTTAATATCTAATTGTACAGCAGAATTAGCCAACCAAGAGCCTTCTATTAAAACATTTTTAAATGCTAATCAAGATAATATGGTAGCACTTTTGGAAGATTTAATTACAAAAGCACAGACTAAAAAAACTATTAATACAAATAAAACAGCTAAAGAATATGCGCTGTACTTATTTACAACATTACAAGGGTTTAGACTAACAGGTATTTTATTAAATGACAAAACACAATTACGAAGTATTGTAGATACAACACTTCAAAACTTAACATAATTTTTTTTTAAACATATTTGAAACGATTGTTTCAAATAAAAACAAATAACAATGAGCAAATTAAACAACAAAGTAGCAGTAATTACAGGAGCAAATAGTGGTATCGGATTAGCAACAGCTAAACTCTATCTAAAAGAAGGTGCTAAAGTAGTATTATCTGGGCGCCGAAAAGAAGCTTTAGATGAAGTTGCAAAAGATTTAGAGGGTGATTTTTTAACGGTTGTTGCAGATGTAGCAAAACCAGAAGACAATGTTAGGTTAATACAGGAGGCTACTGCAAAATATGGAAACATAGATATTCTATTCTTAAATGCTGGTGTCGCTCCAGTTACACCTACTACAGATATTACAGAAGGTCATTACAATGAGATTTTTGATATTAATGTAAAAGGGCCAATTTTAGCAACAAAAGAAGCTTTACCTCATTTAAACGATGGTGGTAGCATATTGTTTACTAATTCTATAGTACACCAAAAGGGCTTTGATGGATTAGGAGTATATTCTGCTAGTAAAGGAGCCCTAAGAGCATATGCTAGAGTATTAACATCGGAAGTTAAATCGAGAGGCATTCGTGTAAACTCTATTGCTCCAGGTCCTATTGAAACACCTCTTTATGGTAAAATGGGATTACCACAAGATGTTGTTGAAGACATGGGTAAAGGGTTTGCTACACAAGTACCTTTAGGTCGTTTTGGAACTTCGGAAGAAGTGGCTAAAACTGCTTTATTTTTAGCTTCGGATGACGCGTCTTATATTAATGGTGTTGAATTAGAGGTAGATGGTGGATTGAGTCAAATCTAATACAATAGAATTGATTGCAAATTAAAAAGCTCAATTGGAACTATTCTCCAATTGAGCTTTTTATAATTTTATAATCTACATCTTAATCATCTAGCATGGATTCTCCATTTAAATCTGTAGTTAATACATCGCTCATATAATCAAAATACGGTCTAATAGCTTTAAAGGCTTCATCTACTGTATCTATAAAATCTGGAGCTAGTACTTCTTTATCTGTAAAGGGTTTTGTAAATATAAATTGCTTCTTTTTAATTAAATCGATAGCTGGGTGCTCTTTACTAAAGCCTTTTGGTGCTGTTTTTACTTCCTCTCCTACAAACTCGCCCCATATACTTTTAAATGTTTTCTCGTTTATAATATCTCTTATCTCTTGGTCGTCCATTTCAAACTCTTTTCTAATACGCAATAAATCTTCTTTTGCAGGTTGCCAAAATCCTGTAGCAATAAAACTTTTGTTATTGGGTTCTATTTGCAAATAATAACCGCCTCTTAATCTTGGTTTTGTTCTATGGTAAGACCCTCCTAAATTATTTTTGTACGGTAATTTATTTTTAGAAAAACGAACATCTCTGTAAATTCTAAATACCTTCAGTTTATCTATCTCGTCATGTACATTTAAACGTTCCAAAAGTGTATTGTAAAATGCTTTTATATTGGTTTCTATCGCTTTAAATTCTGGTTTATTCTCATTAAACCAATCGCGATTATTGTTTTTTTCTAATTTTTTAAAAAAAGGAAATACGTTTTTATCTACAGTAGTACTCATTCGATTAACTTTAGTTTTAGATTTTAAAATTACAAAAGCTTTTGACCTTATTCAAACGCAATGTTATTTAATATTAACCCAGACGCAGGAGCTATGTAATAAATATGTCCTGTGTAGTCTTCTTTTAAACTGGCTTCAATATCCTCTAATGTACGCTTTCCTTGCCCTAATTCTATAAGTGTCCCCATCATTAATCGAATTTGATTACGCATAAAACCTTTGCCTTTTACTCTAAGCATATAACTCTGCTCTGGAAAAAAATTAGCGGTGTATTTTGTGTTTTCTACTAATTCGCAACTTAAAATAGTTCTGTTGTAAATACCGTTATCTGTAGGTTTATAGCAATAGTTTTTAAAGTAATGCTCGCCTTCAAATAGCTTAGCGCCTTGTTTCATAAGTTCTACATCTAAATCGTCTAAAATAGTCGTTAGAATTGGTGCGCAAAACGGATGAAATTTTCCGCCAAAAGCAAACATATAAATGTATTCTTTTACTTTAGAGTGTTGTATAATATTAAATTTATCATCTACTTCTCGTATACTTAACGCTCTAATATCTTGTGGTAAATTATGATTAAATAATTCAAAAAATGCATCAAAATCTTCAATGGGTGCTTTTAAAAATAATTCGAAAGCAGCATTTTCGGCAGAAACCATGGCATCTGTTCTACCCGATACTAAGGTTTTAAAATATTGTTTTTCAAGAATATAATTTAAAGTGCGATCGACCATTAAATGTAGTGTTTTCAAATTAGGTTGTTTTTGCCAACCATGAAAACGATAGCCTAGATATTGTATGTTAATTACGTAGAAATATTTATTCAAAATACTTGATTTATTGCCTTCGAAAGTAATCCATAATATGAGATTTAACAAAATTTTTATACATTGTAGTTCTAAACTAACCAACTAAAACTAAATTTATGAGTGATTCCACAACACAGAAACCTTCTGTATTCTTCTGGATTATAGCTGCTATTGCGGTTATTTGGAATGCTATGGGAGTTAATCAGTATTTACAACAAGCCTATCAAACCGATGCTTTTAAAGCAATGTATCCAGACGAAGGTATATTAGAAATGGTATTAAATACCCCAGGTTGGGTAATGGGAGCTTTTGCTATTGCCGTTTTCTTTGGCTTTATAGCAAGTGTTCTTTTAATACTAAGAAAAAAATGGGCAACACCATTGTACTTAATCTCTTTAATTGGTATTGTAGTACAAATGATTTACAACGTATTTATTAGTAAAGCTATGGAAGTATATGGTCCTGGCTTTATTATTATGCCAATAATGATATTAGTTCTTGGTGTATTCTTATATTTTTATTCTAAAAACGTAACAGCAAAAGGCTGGATTTCGTAATAAATTAACCAACTATTCTCTAAAAGGCATCAATAACTTAGTTTTGGTGCCTTTTTTACATCTATACTTCTCTAAAAACCACAGATTTCATTTTAAAAACCTTCTATTTAATAAAATATAAGACAAATAATGGGTAATAAATTCTTTGTGTTCTACCATATAAATAGATTAATCTAAATGGTCGAACCTGAAAACCCAATGCAATAGAGTAAGGAACATAATTTTATATAGTTAAACGCAAACAAAATATTTAATATGTTTTGTTTGATTAACAACTTATAATACATACTAAAATAACAAATGAAAAAAATATTATTATTACTAATAATGATAACTACTTTTAGCACATTTGGGCAATCTAATTGTAACAATGGTAGTTTTGAAGACGGTAATTTTTCTGGGTGGTCTGGAAGATATGGTCTTAGAAATGATGATGGAATTAACTATAATGACTTAACTGTTGGTTTCTCCCCCACCCAACATGAAATTACTTCCATAGGTTTTGATCCAATTATTGGAGGCACTTTATTATCTACAGTATATGAAGGTAATCATGCAGCAAAAATTGGTGATTACGACGGAGGTACTGAAGCTAGCGTTTTGGAGTATACTTTTAATGTAAACAATTCAAACCAAGACTTTAGTTTTAATTTTGCTATGGTTATGAAAGATGACCCGACAGATAGTCATGTAGGAAAGGAAAATCCGTATTTTGGTTATACTATTTACACTGCTGGTTCAGGAATAATACCTATTGAAGTAATAGAAAATCAACAATACATTGTTGATAAAACTGATCCGTTTTATACAAATACTAATGATTGGTCCTGGAGAGATTGGTCTTCGGTTTGTGTAGACCTTAGTAAATACAAAGGAAAAAAGGTTACTATTCTTTTTTATGTTACAGATTGCTTCCAGACTGTTCACGGAGGTTATGCATACATTGATGGTTTATGTACTGATAATTCTGCAAAAGCGGACTTTACAATTCCAAAATCTATTTGTATTGAAGATTCATTAATAGCAAATGGTGAAGTATCGACTAACGAAGACAGTCATTTCTGGTCTATACAAGAGTCTGGAGCAGATTGGGTACCAACTGGTCCAGAATATACAGAATGGTTTGTTGCACAAGATGCTGGTACTTTTAACCTTTCAACCTTTATAGAATCTAAAGGAGGAGAATTAAAATGTAATACATTTTATCGTGTAAAATTAGCAGTAACAAGTGATTGTACTCCATGGGATTCTAAAACGCAATTAGTTTATGTTAAATGTCCTGAAAGTTCAGAATTAGAGGATGTTTTTCTATGTTGTGGAGATTATAAACAAATAAAAATCCCTTCATTAGGAAATAATTTAACCCATGAGTGGCATGTAAGTCCTACCCCTTCTTACACAAATATAGGTGATTTCGGTCTTGTTTTTAAACCTACAGAAAATACAATTGTTACCGTAACTGTAACTGATGAAGATGGTTGTTCGCATACTCAAGATGTTAATATTTGGTTTTTAAACGATTTAAAAATAAATATTATTTCTACACCTATAGATTGTTGTAGTGAAAGACTAACCGCACAACTACAGTTTGAAAATGGGGAATGTAACCTTACACAACAAGAATATGCCACAGTGTTAGAACAATTAAATTTTAAATGGAATACTGGTAGTACAGAACAGTCTATTATTGTATCTGGAGCCCAAGAGGTTAATTATATTGCTTCAATTACTGGTTTGAGTTTAGATTGTATTCAAAATACTGCCACTTATAATTATGTTCCAAAAGGGAAATATAATGAAAACGCAAACTACACAGGAGAGTTAATTGCTCCTAACACTTTTACACCAATGGATGGCGCTAATGATGTTTTTAGAATCTATGAATTTGGATTAGATGCACCTCTTGAAGGCGAACCTAATGCTTACGGCATTACAGGATACCATTTAACGGTATATAATAGATGGGGACAATTAATCTATGATCATGTAGATGAATCTTGTAATATAGCTCAAGGGGCCATTTCTTGGGATGGAAAAGATAATAGCGGAAATTATGTTCAAGGAGGGGTTTATGTCTTTAAATTAGAAATGAAATCTTGTAACGGATGGCACCCTGTATGTCATATTTACGGGCTAACTCAAGGCTCTGACATCTGTGTAGACGGGCATGTTTCGCCTTTTACTTGGCCTCCTTTTAGTTATGTATGCGATGAGTATTTATCATCTGGAATGGGTGACATACCTGATGGAGATGTAACCTGCATTTTTAGTGTAAATGTATTATACTAATAACTATTTTTTATTAAATATTTAAATCTAAAAAAATGAATACAAAACATATAATTTTCTCGCTAATACTCTCTATTATTTTTTCTGTAAAAAGTTACAGTCAATCTAATCCTAATGTAAAAGAAGATTTACCTGCTACTAAAAGTAGCTTTAAAAATAATCTTCTTAAAAATATGTTTAGCGACACAAGTTCAACAATAAATATCGATACCCTTATTTGTATAAAACAAGATATTTCTTTTGATTTTGATTTTCAAAAAAACATAAACACTTCATTTACAAATTTCGATGATATCATTACTTTTTTAAACAACAAAAAAGTAAACAAATTTCAAGGAGTATATACTAAAGGAAATGTAAAACTAAATAACAAACTCTTTAAAGAAGTAACTTATTATATAAGTATTAATAGAACAGAGGTTAAACAAAGTAAAGCTAGTATGATTACTATTGATTATTTCTATGTTAAAAATGATAACATATTAGCAAAAACTGTTATAAAGTATATTAATAGCAGTGGATTAATCATGTATAACACAGAACATATTATTAATCCTATTTCTTTAGAGATAAACAAATTAGACTTTAATGTCTCAGCTAAACTTAATAATACTGATAAGTATAATTTATCAATAACTAAATTTGATATTGATGAAAAATATACCGCTTCAGTTTTTAATATGCAAGGACGTGAGTTAATGACATTTATAGTAAAGGACAAAAATACAATTATCGATTTTACAGATTATAATAAAGGTATTTATATTATTAAAGTCTCAAATGGTAATGAGGTTAAAACTAAAAAGTATCTAAAAAAATAATACGAAATTAAATTATAACCTAAAAAAACTGAAGCAATAAGCTTCAGTTTTTTAGGTTATAACTAGTTTCTAATTTTAAGAATCATTAAAAATAAAATTTTATCTATGCTTTTTAAGCAAAAAAAAGTAGATTTACTTGAATATAAAATCTATGTTTTTAAATAAAAAATACCCTTTTGATCCTAGTTTAAAACACCATTTTATAATTGCACTCGGCTTAGCAATTTGGATTTTTGTATTCTTATATTTTACAGAACCAATGGATGTTAACGAGTTTAACGCTTCAGAAAAACTTATTTATTTACCACTTTATGGTATTTTAGGTGCTTTTGCTTATCTTATTTTTTTACCTTTTCAGTATTACTTATATAACAAGAATACTAAACAATGGAACATAAAGGAGGAACTTCTTTTTTTTATTGTATTAAGTCTGCTTACCGTTATTCTATTACGTTTATTTTACCTTTATATTGTTGTTCCTGGCGAGCCTAATCCTTATTATTTTTCAAAGCATTTTAAAACCATTATGTTACCATCTATGGTAACAGTTTTCCCTATTATTATTTTTGGTCGTTATGCCTTCGGAAAATATAAAGACAAGAAACTAGAGGAACAGAAAATTGAAATTAAAGGTGAAGGGAACTACGAAAGTTTACGTTTACTTTTAAATGAATTAATCTGCATACAATCGTCCGATAATTATATTGAAGTATTTTATTTATCTGGAACCACATTGAAGAAAAGTCTCATTAGAACTAAATTATCTGTTATTGCCGAAACGTTTCCCGAATTGTTACGGACACATCGGTCCTTTATTGTAAACCCTTTTCATTTTCAGCAATGGAAAACAGAAAAAAGCAAACCTTTTTTAGTACTCTCTCATGATATCCAAGTACCTATTTCTAAAACTTATGTTACTACAGTAAAAGAGGCGTTTAATTTGACCACAGCATAGCGTTATCTCACCCCAAACGCCCTATATAATTGAATTTACAGTGTTTTCTCTATTAGTTTTGCTTCAAGAAGTTTAACTAACATTTTTAACATTATGAAAACGATAATCACAAGTTTACTAGTATTTTTAATTGCTATTACAAACACATTTGCACAAGACACTACTCAAAAAGAAATTTTAATTGTGGGCACTATGCATACAGTTCCAAAAATTGTAAAACACAGTTATAAACCGATGCTTAAATATGCTAAAAAATATAATCCAGAAGCTATTTATGTAGAAAGTCCAATGCCAAACGATACGTTAAGTTGGGAGTATTTAAAAAATGGATGGTCTAAAGGTTATAAAGCATTTTATAAATTATCTGATTCGCTTCAGAAAACCTATAATTTTAATGCAGCTAAATTCAATACGACTTTAAATAAACCGTTTGAAGATTTAACCGCTTCCGATTTAGACTATCTAATTACTGGATTTGCCTATTTAAGAAACGAACCTAATCATGATTTTTATAGGTACATAAAAAAACACGGTGTAAAAGGATCAAAAAAGCCAACTAGGCATGAAGATGGCGATTTATCTATGCCTTTAGCTTTAGCCTTAAATATAAAAACATTAACACCTATGGACGATCAACGCACCAATGGCGAATACCATAAAGCATGGAGTCAATGCTCTAAAGAAGGACAAAGCAATGGAAACAATGCTATTAACTCTAAATTATACAAGAAAAGTTATAATAGTTCCATTTTACCTGCCATATTTAGAGGTTTAGGAAAACATACCAACAAACCTAAAGCTCTTGAACGTTTACACAGAGCGAGCTCTTTTACTTATGTTACAGTAAAAACGGAAGGCTGCACATTAGGAGAACGTTACTGGAATGAACGCAACGCCCGTATGGCAAAAAATATAGCGACGCAAGTTATGGCAAATATCCATACCAAAAATATTGTAATTGCAGGCGCCTCTCACGTCGTTGGATTAGCAAAAGAACTAAAAGAAAAGTACCCTAATTTAAAGGTGAAATTAATGAACGATAAATAATAACCAAAAGTCAAGCAACCATTTTACCTTAATTAACGTCTTTATATGTAAAGACCATAATTATGAACCAACGCTTAATAGGAATTGATGTCGCTAGAGCTTTAGCTATAATAGGCATGATTATCGTAAACTTTAAGATAGTGTTTGGATCTAAAGGATTAAAATGGTTGCAAACTTTAACTTCTATTTTAGATGGTAAAGCTGCTGCTACTTTTGTTGTTTTGGCTGGTGTGGGTATCGCTTTTATAACCAACAAAGCATTAAAAACTAATAATGATACTGCACTACATAAAAAGAAGCTAAAAATTATAAAGCGTGCTATACTCTTATTTGCTATAGGTTTATCTTACCTTTTTATTTGGCCAGCAGATATTCTACATTTTTATGGTATTTACATGCTTGTTACTTTATTATTTATAAAAAAAGAGCCTCTATTTATTTTAATTGCTGCATTATTAATCATTTTAGCATATCCGTTACTTTTTATTTGTTTTAGCTATGATACCTTTTGGGACTTTAAAACCTTTGAATACTTTAATTTCTGGACCTTTAATGGCTTTTTAAGAAACCTATTCTATAATGGTTTTCATCCGGTAATGCCATGGGTAGCCTTTATGCTTATTGGGCTTTGGTTTGGTAAGCAAAATTTAAACGACACCCTTTTTATAAAAAAAACGATAGGTATTAGTTTAGGTCTATTTTTACTTTTAAAAGGAATCTCCATGGGTTTTATAACGCTTTTATCTATCGAAGATAGTAGCACAACTTTAGAACTCTCACATGTGTTTGGAACGAGCCCAATGCCACCACTACCCTTTTATATGTTAACTGCTAGTAGTTTTGCTATATTTATTATTTCGTCTTGTTTATTTATCTCTAAAAAACTTCAAAACAATATTATAATTAAAGCTTTAGCGAAAATGGGGCAACTAGCACTAACGTTTTACGTCGCTCACGTTATTATAGGTATGGGCTTAATAGAAGTAATATCTTTAAAAGTAGGAGACTATTCATTAATATTTTCAGTAAGTTATGCATTACTATTCAGTCTATGTTGTATTCTATTTTCGGTATTTTGGTTAAAATATAAAACTGTTGGTCCTTTAGAATGGATTATGAAAAAACTAACCAACTAAAACTATATCCAATTATAATACAATAATTAGGTTTGATGTATTATTTTTAGTCCGTTAACTGTTTTAGTAATGTCCGAAAACATAGAAAATATTTTATATACAGAAGTTGCAATGCAACCTATTCCTTTCGAAATAATTACCATAAAGGAATTATATACACGCTATAAAACGCATAAAATAGATTTGTTTTCAATACATAGAATTCAGTTTCATGCGCTTATAATTATCACAGAAGGACAGAGTAAACATTCTACAGATTTTAAAGATATTATACTAAAACCTGGCACAATAATTCCCTTAGTAAAAGGACAAGTCCATCATTTTGAGGAAAACCGTTTAGTCGACGGCTATATTATATCGTTTAATGAAGCCTTTATTACTGAAAACATTAGCGAATCTAACTTATTTCATTTTTTACAATTATACCATTCTACAGATTTAAAAATTGCAGAAACGTCTATTAAAACATTAATGCCTTTTTTAGAATTATTGAAACAAACTCAAAACAATACAAATACCAACTTAAAAGCAGATTTAGTCCGTGCTATATTCATATCGCTTTTAATAGAAATAAAGCGTTTAACAGCTTACCAAAACCAAACAATAGAAAGCAAACGCTTTAAAGATTTTATTCAGTTTAAACAGCTTGTAGCAATCCATTATAAAGTATTGCATAATGCTAAGGATTTTGCTAAGCTACTCTCTGTCTCTTACAAGTATTTAAATGATATTTGTAAAGAAATGAGTAATAAAACAGCAAAAGCTTTTATTGATGATTGGTTACTTCTTGAAATTAAACGAAATCTGTCCGAAAAACAATTCACAATCCAAGAAATCGCATACAAAACAGGATTTACAGAACCTTCAAACTTTATCCGTTTTTTTAAAAAACATACGCAAACTACTCCAAATTCATTTATAAATCAGTTATAATATAACTTCGGTTACATATTGACTATTTATTATAATAAATCGATAATAATAGTCATTGTGTTTGTCTCTAATTTTGCCTTATAAAATAATAACAAACACATTATAAATATGAAAAATAAAATCATTTATTGGGTAGCTACTGGCTTTATGTCTTTAGTTTTTCTATTTTCCGCTGGTATGTATTTACTTAATTATGAAAGAGCTTTTGGTTTTTTCGAAAATTTAGGATTTCCAACATGGCTAATTTACCCGCTTGCTATTTTAAAAATATTAGGAATAGCAGCAATACTCACTAAAAAGTCAACTTTTTTAAAAGAACAAGCTTATGCTGGTTTTCTTTTCGATGCGCTTTTAGCCTTAGCTGCTCACACAGTGGTTGGAGATGGCGAATTTATGCCTTCTGTAATTGCCATACTAGCAACGGTTACCTCATGGATTTACGACCGTAAGCTATTTACTAACGTGTAATACTATATAAATATGAATACACATACAACAGCTATAAAACAAACTATACAAGCACTTATAGAAGCTGGAACCAGTTATAATATAGAAGCATTAGAACGTATCTATCATGACACTTTAGAAGTAATTATGATAGACGAAAAAGAGCACGTTATGATTGCTAACAAAACTACTTTTAAGCAACTTTTTAAGGATAAAAAAGTAAACGGAGATGCGCCTCTTAATACATGGGCAAACTTTAATCACGTACAAGGTGATGAACATAAAGGTCATGTTTTAGTAACTAGAAAAGTAAATTTAACTGGTACAGAAAATCAATTGGTATTAAGTATCGATTTAGTTTACGAAGACAATCGTTGGCAGGTAATTAGAGAAGTTATTTTTTCTAAACCACATTAATATAAACATCTTATTAAATACTTTATAAAAATAAAATAGTAGCTCTTTCGACTACTATTTTTAATTTGTATTTTACTTACCAGAAAAGTAGAATATGGAAACAACACAACAAATAGCAAACCGATTTCGAGAGGTTATTTTAAACGGTACATGGATTGCGAATACTAATTATAAAGCACAAGTATTAAACACGACTTGGCAACAAGCAACTAGAAAGGTTAGTACATTGAACACTATAGCTGCACTAACATTTCATATAAATTATTACATTGCTGGTGTACTTAATGTATTTAAAGGTGGGACTCTAGATATTAAAGATGTAAATAGTTTTAACTGTCCTCCAATAACATCAGAACAAGATTGGCATAACTTACGAGATACTTTAATAACAAATGCAGAATATTTTGCAGTAACTTTAGAACAAATGCCTAACACTATTTTAGAAACTGTTTTTGTAGATGAAAAATATGGTAATTATAGACGAAATATTAATGCGATGATAGAGCATAGCTATTATCATTTAGGACAAATTACATTAATAAAAAAGCTATTAACAACAGAACAATAGGTCGTTAACAATTATTAAACACCTAACAAATAATATAATATGAAGTTATATTACATAACTACAGAAAACGATTCATCCCAAATAAAACACAATTCAGTACTTATTATTTAGGTATATTCCATTAATGTAAGATATTTACAGTGTTAAAAACAAACACCATTACTAACTAACTACACCAAACTATGTCTTACGAAACTTTAATGTTTATGCACCTTTTTACTGTTTTACCTGCGTTTATTCTAGGTACTATAAGTTTAATATTAAAAAAAGGAACATCAATACATAGAGCAATCGGTAAAATATACATGGTACTTATGTTATTTACTGCGTTAGTGTCGTTATTTATGCCCGCTGCAGTGGGACCTACTTTCTTAGACCATTTTGGATGGATTCATTTATTTAGTGTGTTAACATTATACACTGTTCCTACAGCTTATACAGCCATACGAAAAGGAAACGTAAAAGCACACAAACGCAAAATGATATTACTTTATTTTGGTGCGCTTATTATTGCAGGTGCGTTTACATTAATGCCCGGACGTTATTTACATAATGTACTTTTTGGTTAAACAACTATACAGTTTTGATTAATCTTTTTTAAGAAAACTATAACAAAACCTTTCGCTTTTTTATGATAATTCGGCGTTATCTTTGTAAAAAAAGAAATCATGTTTGGATTATTTAAAAAGAAAAGTAAGCTAGATAAGCTACAAGACGAGTATAAAAAACTATTAGAAGAGGCATATAAACTCTCCAAAACTAATAGACAAGAAAGCGATAAAAGGCAAGTTGAAGCACAAGCTTTATTAGATCAAATAGATGTACTTCAAAAAAGTGCTTAAACAATATTCGCTTTTCATCGGTATATTATTCTAGATAATAGTAACTTCGCACTTTCAAAAATTTAGGACATTACTATAACTATGAATTGTTTATTAACCGGTGGAACTGGAATTGTTGGAAGTCATATTATCTTCGAGTGGCTTCATAAAGCTATTGTAGATAAAACTGTAAATCACTTATTTGTTGTTGTTAGAGACAGCGAAAAATCTGCACAGCAACGTTTACAAGACATATTACAACATAAAACACGTCCAGCATTTTTAAATGATTTTTCTTTAGAAGCCTGTTTAGAAAAAATTACTGTTATTCCTCACGACTTATCCGGTATAACAAAAGACACGTTACAACAACATCATTTCGATACAGTTATTCACTGTGCTGGATCTACAAATTTATTACATACTAAAGATTCTAAACAAAAGGTACACGCTCAAAATTACTTAGTTACTAAACAATTATTAGAGCAAATACCAGATACTGTAACGCGCTTTATATATATAAGTACTGCGTATTCTTTTGGTATACAGAATAAAAAAGTAAACGATACCATAGAGGCTTACGATGTTACAGATTTTAGAAATCCGTATGAACAATCTAAATATGAAAGCGAACGCTATGTAAAAGCCGTTTGCGCGGCTAAAAACATTCAGTCTCAAATATTAAGACCTAGTATTATTTGTGGCCGTTTAATAGACATGCCTTTTTACGAAACACCTAAATATGATGTCTTTTATTCTTGGGCCATATTTTTAGACAAGTATGCTAAAAAGTCTATGGATAATTTCAGAATTTGGATAGATAAAAAGAGTGGATTAAATATTGTTCCAGTCGATTTTGTTTCGAAAGCGGTTTTATATGCGTTTTTAAATCCTGAAATAAAAGAATTAAACATAGTAAACCCAAAACAGATTCTTCATAAAGATTATGTTGGTGATGTTCTGGAATCTTTCAATATTAATAGTTATGAATATATTGAGGAAAGACCAGAAGATTTAAATCTTTTTGAACAATTGTATTATAAAAGCATTGGAGGTCTTTTCGAAAAATATGTATCTATACCAGATCTACAATTTCAGCCAGACTTAATTTTAAAGTTGATAGACCAACTACAATTGGACACAACCTTAGGTGTGCATGAAAACTTTATGAATTTGATTAATTTCTCTGTAGAAAAGAAGTTTAGAAAAAGCTACTAAGCCAGATTAAGTCCTTTAATAAACTTTATTGTTTCTTTATTGAATAACTCTGGTTGTTCTACGTTAACAACGTGTCCACAGTTTTTAACCACATACAATGACGATTGTATATGTTTGGCAACAACGTTTTTAATAGAGGGTAGAAACAAATGATCTTCTTCTCCCATGACATATAGTGTAGGAATCTTAATATCTTTCGCTCTAAAGAAACGTAATAATGGATTAATCTCTGATGTTAACTTAAACCAACGTACAAACTCTTTTTGATATAGTTTTTTTGCTTCATTTACGAATAATAAACGTGAGCTTTTATGGTTTTTTCTTGGCATTATTATAAAGGCAAAAAACTTGTATAATAACATATAAGGAACAACAGACTTAAAAATAACACCTAACTTTATCAATACTTGTGATCTAAAGTTAAGTTTCATTATAGCTCCTCCCATAATCATGCTTTCTACACGTTCGGGATGTTTTTCGGCTAAATTTCTAATTAAAATTGTTCCTAAAGAAATACCAACAAAGTGAGATTTTTCTATTTTTAAATGGTTAATCACTTCAACAATATCATTAGTAATAGAATCGAAAGTATATTTAGAATTAAAAGCATCTTTTAATGCTGGTTTACTATTACCATGCCCTCTTAAATCTAAAACCAATACATTAAATTCTGCTCCAAAACTTCGTATTTGTTTAAACCAAATTGAAGAACTTCCGCCAGCTCCGTGTACAAAAGTCACCCATTGTTTGGAGGTTTTATGTAAATAAATATGATGATTTAACAAGGTCTCGTTTATTTTTAGAAAAGCTAAAATACAATATTTAAGGATTATACAAACGATTTTAATGCTTCTATAACATAATCGACTTCTTCTTTGGTATTATATTTACTAAAGGAGAAACGTAACGATGGTTTTTCTAATTGATTAGCATCTAAAATTTGAGATAATACATGCGACCCTTTAGAGCTTCCACTTTGGCAAGCACTTCCTTTAGAGCAAGCTATTCCTTTTAAATCTAAATTAAATAATAACAACATCGCTTTATCTCCAGCTATTGGTAAACAAACATTTAATACAGTGTATGTACTGCCTTCTAAACTAGCACAGTCTCCATTAAAATGGACATCGGGAAAAGCTTTTGTTAATTCAGTAATAAAATACGATTTAATGCCTTTTATATAGTCGCGTTCTGTTTCTAAATTATTGTAGGACAATTGCAAAGCTGTTTCAAGCCCCACTATATTATGTACAGATTCTGTTCCTGCACGAACACCGCGTTCTTGCTCTCCTCCAAAAATTAAAGGTTTTAGTCCAGATTGCTTTCTAACAAACGCAAACCCTACGCCTTTTGGTCCGTGAAATTTATGAGCACTTACAGCCATAAAATCGATTGGAATCTCTTGTAAATCTAAATGGTAATGCCCTATAGATTGTACTGTATCGCTATGAAACAAAGCATTATTAGCTCTGCATAACTCACCAACACGTTTAATATCTAAAATATTTCCTATTTCGTTATTAACATGCATTAAGCTTACCAGTGTTTTTTCGGGTGTGTCTAGTAATTGTTCTAAATGTGAATAATCTATATGTCCGTTAGACTCAAGATTTACATAATCTACTAAAATACCATACTCTTGTTCTAATTGTTCTACTGTATATAGTACAGCATGGTGCTCAATTCGGGATGTAATTATTTTTTTAACATTTAGGTCTCTAACAGCACTGCGCAAAGCTAAATTATCGGCTTCAGTTCCGCCAGAAGTAAAAATGATTTCAGACGCAGAAACATTTAAATATTTAGCAACTGTTTTTCTTGCACTTTCAATTAGCGATTTAGAAGAACGCCCGAAACTATGCGTAGATGAAGCATTCCCGTAATAACCTTGCATTACTTCCGTCATTTTATCAATAACTTCATCTCTTAATTGTGTAGTTGCTGCACTATCAAAATATACTGTTTTCATTTCCTTATTTCTTTCCTTTTGTATGCCTTTAAACACTCTTGTTTTGTGTTAAAAAAACATACTATTCCTACCTATTTTGGAGCACAAAAATAATCCAAATAAAATTAATTCCGATATGCTTCGTTATAATTTCACAATTCTGTTATTTTTGTTGAATAATACACTTTTTTATGCGTAAAATATATTCGATTTTAGTTATTGGTTTTCTTATGTTTTCATGTGATGATGGAGATATCATTACTGCCGAATTAGAGTTTGGTAACACTTTTGAAGTTTGTGGAGAACTCATTGCCTATAAAACTAAAGCGCAACCTGGCGAATCGTTATCTATTATATTAGATGTTGATCCAGGAACTACTATAGAAACACTTTTGGAAACAACACCCAATGTAGATAATCCTTTGGCTGTAGACTTAGTAAATCCTACTATTAGTTTTGCATCTGGTAATACATTTAATTACAGAACTTATAATAACGATCCTACTACAGCAAATATTTTTTGCAGCGACATCCCGCCTTCTAATATTACTATAACTCAAGATTATGTTTCTACAGATGTTTCTGCCGAGTTTACTATTACTTTAGAAGAAGATGATAATGATGGTATTCCTGCAGATTTAGAGGATGAGAATACAGATGGAGATAATGACCCAAGTACCAATCCAACGGACACAGACGGCGATGGTATACCTAATTATCTAGATGATGATGATGATGGTGATAATGTTAGAACCGTTTCTGAAAGCCCTAATTATAATACTACAGATGGTTTAGCTAATGCACAGGATACGGATATGGATGGTACTCCTGATTATTTAGATGATGATGATGATGGTGATATGGTATTAACTAGAGATGAAGAAAACTCAACACAAGACCAAGATCCTACAAACGATATTACTAATAATGCTATAGGTTCTGATTACTTAAATGACGAAGTTGCAAATACAGTAACAGCAACAGCTTACAGAGAACATACCATTAGCCAAACGTTTGAAGTACGATTATTTTTAATGAGCATAAATTTACCTATTCTAGCTCAAGATGAATTAGATTTCGGTATTTTAAGTGGAAGCGGAACTACAGCTACACGAACTGTTACACCAGATTTTTAATACTCTGGTTTTACATTCTGGTAAATATAAACTTCGGTAGCACCTAGTCCGTATTTTTTATAATCTGCATCGTAGAATTTCACATTATTATAGCGTCCAAAAAGATATTCTAATTCTAATTTTAGAGTGCCTTCTCCCACTCCATGAATAAAGACTACTTTCTGGATTTTCTTTTTCATTGCAAATTCCAGTTTATGTTTTGCCGTATCTAGTTGTAATATTTTTTTATCGTGGCTCGTTAAACCTCTATCGGACTTTACTAATTGATGTAAGTGTAAATCGACTTCCATTGTAGGTTGGTAACGTTCTTTACCTTTTGTTTTTACTATCGTTTTTCGTTTGGTTGATTCTTTTTCAGATACGGCTTGACTTAAACTTTTCTTAGAAAATATTTCATTTTTAAAAGAATCATCACCTTTTTTCACAATGTCGGACATATCAAACTGAAGCTCAAAACCATCCGTATCTTCTACAGTTACGGTAGTATTAGAAATTGCAGTAATAATACCAGACAAATCCTCATCTAAAACAAATACACTATCTCCAATTTTAAACCCCATAACTACTCTTCTTCTATTTTTTCTTCACGAATAAAACTAGGTTCTTCTTTTTCTGATTTGCTAGGAACTGTTCTCGACACTCTATAAATACCTAACATTAGTAAAACAATACCTCCAGTTAAAATATAAATATTCTGTTCTTCTCTTCCATTGGCATAAAGTGCTACAATACCACCTAACACTATTAATATGTAATTTATAATCTTAATAATTTCTTAGTTTTAAAATGAATGATAGGCAAATTTAATCATAAAATACGAGTCTATTATTACAGTTAAATAGATGACGTTATATCGTTTTAAATAAAGTTTATAAAAAACCTTACAATTTTAACAACTGTCATTTGAAAACCAGCAGTTTAAACACATACTTTAATCAATTTTTTTTTATTATATTTGCTAATACCAAATTAAACGTGAATTATGAGAAATACCTACATTAAAACATTTCTGTTCTTCTTTATCTTAAGTACTAGTTACGCTCAATTGAGTGTAAGAAATAGTGCATATGTTTTTGTAACAGATGAAGTATTATATGTTGAAGATGACGTAAACTTAGAAGAAGCAGATGCTACTCTATACCTAAGAGATGAAGCACAGCTTATTCAAGGCGCCGGTACTACAGGAAACTCTGGAGTTGGCGAATTAAGTGTTTACCAAACTGGTACTGTACATAATTATGCTTACAATTATTGGGCTTCTCCTGTTGGAAACACACTTTCTAATACTACTTTTAATAGAAGTTTTTTTCCTAGTTTAAACTTACATGAAGTTACTGGATTAATTACTAGTGATCCTGTTGGACTAACTGGAAGTTATGACGGTGTTGCTAGTCCATTAGAAATTGCACAATATTGGTTATGGAAATATAGCCCAGGAACAGATTACAGTGATTGGGATTATGTAGGTGCAACAAATAACGTGAGTCCTGGATTTGGTTTTACCATGAAAGGTTCTACAGGTTCTACTGCTCAATTATACGATTACAGAGGAAAGCCAAATAGTGGTAGTATAGTTACCTCTGTTTTAGACGGACAATTTACTTTAGTAGGTAATCCTTATCCTTCTGCTGTAGATGCAGTAGATTATATTCATGATGCAACAAATGCAAGTAGTATTACTGGAACTTTATTCTTTTGGGAACAAGATTTAACAGTGATGTCTCATAATTTAACAGCTTATGTTGGTGGTTATGCTACTTATACTATTAGCTCTGATGGTATGATTGAATCTTTTGTACCAGCTGTATTTAACACTGTAAATATAGACGGAACACTTAATACTGGTGGTGCAACTTCTACAAGTGGTAAAGCTGTTCGTAGATATATTCCAATTGCACAAGGCTTCATGATTGAAGGTGCAGCAGATGGGCCAGTTGTAATTAGAAATAGTCACAGAGAATATTATAAGCAATCCGATTCTAATAGTGAGTTCTTTAAAACAGCTGCTTTAACTTCGGAAGATACCAATTCACCTAACGCAATTAATGAATTAGAATACAATGAGGAAGGTTTTCAAATTGTAGGTTCAGAATACAAACGTTTTAGATTAAATGTAGACTTTAATCAACAACACACAAGACAATTATTACATAACTTTCATGCTTCTGCTACAGATGGTTTCGATTACGGATTAGAGTCTAATAATTCGAATCCAAATCCTGCTGATGCCTATTTTATGTTAGACGAAACAGCTTACATAACGCAAGCTCATAATTTTGATGTTGATTTAAAAATTCCTTTAGGTGTTATAATTGATGAAAATATGTCTTTAACTGTAAGGCTATTTGATGTTCAGAATTTTGATGACCAGCCTATTTTCTTACATGATATTGAAACTGACATTTATTATAACTTAAATGAACTTAATTTTGATACGAACTTAGAAGCTGGTGAATATAAAGAGCGATTTGAAATTACGTTTAAAGATGGTAATGAATCTTTAAGTGTTACAGAATTTGAAACTAGTAATTTTACTGTTTTTCAAAACAATACTGCATCTCAGTTAACTATTAAGAATCCAGATGCTTTATCTATTAAATCTGTAGTTTTATATGATGTTGCTGGAAAACGCGTAATGCAAAAAGCGAACTTAAGTAATAATACGTTATACGAATTCCCTACAACAAATTTTAGTGATGGCGTTTATGTAGTAAATGTTACATTAGATAATAAAGAAGTTTTAAATAAAAAGATAATTGTTACTAATAAGTAAGCAATACAAAACTAGCTTATAAATACAAGTATAAAATTTAAAAAAGTTGATAGTTTATAACTATCAACTTTTTTATTACACCTATTTTTATACATTTGTCAAAAAACTAATTGTTACATGTTATTACAGGAAGAATACATGCTGCCATGCTTAAACAAAAAACTATTTGGTTTTGAATGTATGGGCTGTGGTTTACAGCGTTCTTTAAATTTTTTAATTCATGGAGAATTTATTGCGGCTTTTAAAATGTATCCTGCAATTTACACCTTAATTCCTCTAGGTATATTTATAGTCGTTTCTTTTTTCTATAAGGCAAAAAACATAAATAGAATTATTAATATGTTAGCCATAGTATCTGTTTTAATTATTATTATTAGTTTTATAATCAAAAAAATCAACTAAATTAAAAAACACATTATGAAGAAAAAACTAAACCCAACTTTAGTATACGTACTTTCGATAGCTGGTTTTTTATGCTGCTGTTTAGGTGGCGCATTTTTGTCTGTTCCTGCTTTTTTTATAGCTCACAAGAAAGTTAAAGATGCTGAATTAAACCCAGATGATTACGAAGGTGACATTAATGCTATGAAAACAGCAAAAACAGTTGCTTTAGTATCTGCCATAATTGGAGTCTTAGTATTAATAAGAGTTATATATGTTTTAGCAACTCAAGATATGGATGAATTTAGACAGGTATGGGAAGAGGCTATGGAACAGGCTAGACAAAACCAGTAAGCATCATTAATAATTCCTATTATATAAATAAAAAAAGCGACCGTTTGGTCGCTTTTTTTATTGGTGTAACATGAAAGCAATACTATTCGAATGCTTTTAATGTTTTAGTTATTATAGATACACAATCTAATAATTGTTCTTTAGTCATTACTAATGGTGGTGCAAAACGAATAATATTTCCATGTGTTGGCTTTGCTAATAATCCATTATCTCTAAGTGCTATACAGATGTTCCAAGCGGTGTCACTCTCTTCTGTATCATTTATTAAAATAGCATTAAGTAAACCTTTACCTCTTACTGCCGTTACTATAGAACTCGTTTCAATATATTTAGATAATTCGCTTCTAAATAATTCTCCTAAATCGTAAGCATTTTGTGCTAAAGCTTCATCTTTAACAACATCTAAAGCTGCAATAGCTACAGCAGCAGCTACTGGATTACCTCCAAAAGTACTTCCGTGGTTTCCTGGCTTAATAACATTCATAATGCTATCGTTTGCTAATACAGCAGACACTGGATAGGCTCCACCAGATAAGGCTTTACCAAGAATTAAAATATCTGCTTTAACTTCTGGTGTACCAGAACAGTTTTTATCTGCACATGTACAGTTACCACAAGTAGCCAATAAACGTCCTGTTCTTGCAATACCTGTTTGTACTTCGTCTGCAATAAATAATACATTATGCTTCTCACAAAGTGCTCTTGCTTTTGCTAAATAGCCTTCAGAAGGTACATAAACCCCAGCTTCTCCTTGAATAGGTTCTACTAAGAATCCTGCTACATTTTTGTTATTTGTTAAAGCTTCTTCTAAAGCTTGTAAATTATCGTATTCAATTTTTATAAACCCAGCTGTATATGGTCCAAAGTTTTTACGTGCTACTGGATCGTTAGAGAATGAAATAATTGTTGTAGTTCTACCGTGGAAGTTATTTTCACAAACTATTATTTCAGCATCATTTTCATTAATTCCTTTTACTTCATAAGCCCATTTTCTACATAACTTTAATGCCGTTTCTACAGCTTCAGCTCCTGTATTCATTGGTAATAACTTATCGTAACCAAAATAACTAGTTGCGTATTGCTCGTATTTACCTAATACATCGTTGTAAAATGCTCTCGATGTTAATGTTAATTGTTTTGCTTGGTTTACCATAGCATCTACAATTTTTGGATGACAGTGTCCTTGATTTACAGCAGAATATGCTGATAAAAAATCGTAATACTTTTTGCCTTCTACGTCCCAAACATATACACCTTCTCCTTTACTTAATACTACAGGTAGTGGATGATAGTTGTGTGCTCCGTACTTGTCTTCTAAATCTATCGCTTGTTGCGATGTTAAATGTTCTAAAACAGCCATTTTAAATGTGTTTAATTGTTAATAAAAAAGCCATTCCTTATCTACCTTTTTCCTTTCGAAGTGTCGAAAATTCAGCGTGGGAAAGAAATCATCCCTAAGAGTTTGCAAATTAATAAAAATACCGAGCGAATAAAATATTATGAAGATATTTTATTTGCCAACGAAGAAACTTGTAACTCTAATCGTTTAATCTCTCTTAGCAAAGCGTTTTTATCCATTTGCATCCAAGCAAATATTTTAAGCATACTTACACCTAGTAAAAACACTAGTGCGCCTACACTCCATTTTATTAAATCTTTTGTAATCTCTGTATTAAAGAATTGGACAATACAGTATATAAATAGAGCGAAAAACACTAATGTCATAATATTCATTAATAACATAATCCATTTGTTTTTACCACTAAATAACCCCCAAACCATCTGGAAAACGCCTTGTTCTTCCAAGTCTTCATAAAATTTTGCTTCTTCTTGTGTAAGTGTTTCTTTAATTAAATCGTCTATAGCTTCTGTTTTATTTTTCATGTGTTTATATTTATTGATTTTCAATGGTCACATGCTGTTCGCTATTAATCATTCCCATGGGTGATAAAGATTTTAGCATGCTCGTTTCATAATGTTATGTTTTTAATGTTAATTTTAATCGCTCTCTAGCATGAAATAGTCTAGATTTTACTGTTCCTACAGATACATCTAGTAAATCGCTAATCTCTTTTAATGAATAGTCTTGCACATAAAACAGACGAATAACTGTTTGTTGCTGTTCTGGAAGCGCGTATACTGCTTTTAATAATTTTTGATTGTTATCTGTAGCATCATACTCCTCCTCTACTTGTTTACTATAATAATAGTTTTCTAGATACTTTTTGCTCTTATTGTTAGCGTTAATTTTATCAAACGATTTTGTGTAAACTATACGTAATGCCCAACTAGCAAAATATTTAGGTTCTTTTAATTGATCTAACTTATCGATAATGGTTTTCCAGCTGTCTTGCGCAATATCTTTAGCTAAATCTGCATCTTTTACTAACCAAAAGGCTTTATTACAAAATTGTTTGTGCCATTTTTTCACAAGTATTGGTAAGGCCTTTTCGCTACCATTTAGGTATTGTTTAATCAATAATTCGTCGGTTATTTTACTTTTTTTATTCATTAAAATAAGTTCAACTTATACTCTAAAGACAATAAAAAACTAAAAAGGTTCATTTTTAAAAGAAGTTTCTTAAAGATAATTGAAATTACTTCTATTTTATTTACTGCTATTATTATTTTTGCACTTATGTCAAGAAGAAATAAAAGAAAACAAGTGTTTACAAATGTAGAGGTTGTAGATGCTGGTGCTAAAGGAAAAACAATTGCTCGTGCAGCAGATGGAAAAGTAATTTTTTTACCTAATGCAGTCCCTGGAGATATTGTAGATGTTCAAACCTTTAAAAAGCGTAAAGCCTATTATGAAGGTAAAGCTACAATTTTTCATAAACTATCCGATAAACGTGTAGAGCCTGCTTGTGAGCACTTTGGAACTTGTGGTGGTTGCAAATGGCAAGATATGGGTTATGAACATCAATTGTTTTATAAAGAAAAAGAGGTTACTAATAATTTAACTAGAATTGGACATATAGAATTACCAGAAGTGACACCTATTTTAGGAGCTAAAGAGCAATATTTCTATAGAAATAAAATGGAATTCTCTTTTAGCGATTCGCGTTGGTTAACTTTAGAAGAGGTACAATCTGATGAAGATTTAGGAGATAGAAATGCTTTAGGGTTTCATATTCCAGGCATGTGGGATAAAATTCTAGACATTAAAAAATGTCACTTACAAGCTGATCCTTCTAACGCTATACGTAACGCTGTTAAAGATTTTGCCGTTGAAAATGGTTTAGAATTCTTCAACACTCGTAATCAAACAGGATTATTACGTACTATGATGATTCGTACATCTTCTACCGGAGATATTATGGTAATGATTCAGTTTTTTAAAGAAATAAAAGAACAACGTGAGTTATTATTAGATTTCCTTTCTGAAACTTTTCCGCAGATAACCTCTTTACAATATGTTATTAATGGTAAAGCTAATGATACTATTTACGATCAAGACGTTATTTGCTATAAAGGACAAGACCACATTTTTGAAGAAATGGAAGGCTTAAAGTTTAAAATAAACGCTAAATCGTTTTACCAAACCAATTCTGAACAAGCTTATGAATTATATAAGTTGACTAGAGAATGTGCCGATTTAACAGGTGATGAACTAGTATACGATTTATATACAGGAACAGGAACTATTGCACAATTTGTTGCTAAAAAAGCAAAAAAAGTAGTTGGTGTAGAGTCTGTACCTGATGCTATTACAGCTGCAAAAGAAAATGCACAATTAAATGGCATAGATAACGTTAGCTTTTTTGTAGGAGACATGAAAAATGTGTTTAACCAAGAATTTATTAATACACATGGACAACCAGATGTTATTATTACTGATCCACCAAGAGATGGTATGCATAAAGATGTGGTACAACAAATATTAAACGTAGCGCCTAAAAGAGTCGTTTATGTAAGTTGTAATAGTGCTACACAAGCTAGAGATTTAGCTCTAATGAACGATATGTACAAAGTAACAAAAACTCAAGCAGTAGATATGTTCCCGCAAACGCACCACGTTGAAAACATAGTAGTGTTGGAGTTGAGATAATCTGTTAAATAAATTAAAACTATAACCATTAAATCGATTAGCATTAGTAACATTACATTTAAATTATTAAAAATGAAAAGATTAACATTACTTTTACTAGTCGTTTTATTAGCATTTAGTTGCCAAACGGATAAAAAAGAAGAACCTTCATTACAGCAGAGAAAGACTACTATTATAAACGGTACTATCGAAAATTATGCTATAAAGGATTCTATATTCGAAATTGCTTTGTATTATAATGATTATTTAGCAAAAGATCAAGTAGGGCATAAATTTAAAATAGATTCTACAGGAAAATTTATTGCTGAATTCGATTTAAAGCGTCAACAAGATGTATTTTTCTTTTATAAAAATTATATTTCTCTAATTTTAAAACCTGGCGACTCTATTGCCATACGCTTTAATGGTAGTTTAGAAGATGACGCTTTAGATAATAGTATTGTTTTGGAGGGGAATTCTTCTAAAATCAATCAATTATACATTAAATATAGAGCTAATAACCCTGTAGATACAAGAGCTTATTATGAAAAATCTCAAGTATTAAAACCTAAGGCATTTTTAGCTTATAATGACAGTATTTCCAAAGCTCAATCTAATTACACTAATGCTTTTATAAAAAAGAATAATGTACCTGAAGACCTTAAAAATTGGTTAAATACAGAGGCATACTTTGAGCCATTAGATCGCCTTCTTAATTATGAGTTAATGTATAATATGAAAAGACGTAGTGACTCTGAGCTACCAAAAATAGAAGATGATTTCTTTGCTAGTTTAGAGACTATAGTTCCTGTAAAAAAAGAACATTTAATAAACGCTAACTTTACTTCTGGTTTTATTAATTTTTATTATTACTATTTAGATAGCCAATTTAGAAAAGGGTATAGTAAAGACAGTATTAAAAAAATAGGTTATAAGAAGGTAGAGGATGATTTTATAAAACATTTAATTACAAAAGAAGGTAAAGACACTACACTTACACAGCTTGTGGTTAATGAAAAACTGCGAACTAATTTTAATAATAATAGCTTAGAATTATACGAAAACAATAAAGATATTATAGATGGCTTGTTTAAAGGTACTGCTTTTGAAAATGCAATAAACGAACGCTATAGTAGTATTAAAACATTATTAGATAATCCAGAACTTCCAGAAAAAGCAGAACTCTTAGCGTTTAAATCTACTGATGCTAAAACATTTTTAGATGAAATAAAGGCTAATGCAAAAGGTAAGGTTATTTATATAGACAATTGGGCAACTTGGTGTGGTCCTTGCAAATCTCAATTTAAAGAAGCAACACCTAAATTGAAAGCCAAATTTTCAAAAGATGTAGAATTCGTTTATTTATGCCACCAATCTGAAGAGCGTTTATGGAAACCAAATATTTCGGAATTTAAAGTTGAAGGTAAGCATTACTTTATTACTAAAGATCAAACCGAAGTTTTAAGTAAAATATTAAATATTACAGGTTTTCCAACTTACAATATTATAAATAAAGACGGAGAATTAGTACATTCGGGGTTTGAATATAGACCGAGTATTACTGAGACCTCTACTATTATAGAAAAACTTATAAAAGAATAATACATTGAAAAAATTAATAGCCTTAATTCTACTTTGCTTGACAATTGTTTTAAGTTGTGAACGAGATGATTTATGTCCAGACGATACGCCTACTACACCTAGACTTATTATAGATTTTAAAGATGTTGCAAATCCTGAAAGTTCTAAAAATGCATTTAATTTTAGAGTTGAAGATGCAAACGATTCTGAAAACTTTTTAAGTAGTTTTAATAATGTAACTACAGATCAAGTTATACTTCCATTAAAAACCACAGAAGATAGCACGCAATTTGCTTTTTATGAAGATTTTGGACTAGTTGACGATAATGGTACACCAGATGATGAAACGGACGA
Organism: uncultured Flavobacteriaceae bacterium; assembly: GCA_947494205.1. Taxonomy (GTDB): domain Bacteria; phylum Bacteroidota; class Bacteroidia; order Flavobacteriales; family Flavobacteriaceae; genus JAHDHI01. The sequence goes on from CANLUH010000008.1 coordinate 40,259, forward strand.
TATTGATTTATCGAATAGAGATGTTATAACCATTACTTATGCTAGAGAAGATGTGTATGTGTCTCGTGCATGTGGATATAAAACAATTTTTAAAAATGTAAGTGTTACTATTGAAAACGATAGTGATAACTGGTTACAAATTATAGACCCAATAAACGATATTACAATTATAGAAGATGAGACAGCAACACACTTTAACATACGCCATTAGTTTTATTTTACTTTTGTTTTGTGTTACTGTTAATGCACAAGATGAGACTGTTACTGAAACTGAAAACGATACTATTAAAATAGAACAGAAATATGGTTTACGTCTTGGTGCAGATGTAAGTAAATTGGTGCGTTCTTTTTTAGACGATGAGTACAAAGGCTTTGAAATTAATGGAGATTACAGACTAACTAAAGATTGGTACATCGCCGGAGAATTAGGTACCGAAGAAAAAACGACGACTACAGATTTTTTAAGCGCAACAGCTTCAGGAAGTTATTTTAAAGCTGGTATGGACTATAATATGTATAAAAACTGGCTAAACATGGAAAACATGATATATGCTGGTTTTAGAGCAGGTTTTAGTACATTTTCGCAACAACGAAATAGTTATACCGTTTATGCAACAGATCAATTTTGGCAACCTCAGTTTTCTTCTAATGAAGCTGTAGAGTTTAAAGGACTTTCTGCAATTTGGGTAGAATTAATTATTGGTATTAAAGCAGAGATATTTAACAACCTTTTTATTGGTATTAATGCACAATTGAAAGGGCTTGTTTCTGAAAGTGAACCCGATAACTTTGAAAATCTTTACATTCCTGGATTTAACAAAACATACGATAGTGGTGCTTTTGGTGTTGGTTATGGGTATACTATATCTTACCTTATTCCAATTTTCAAAAAGAATAAGTAATTATCGATTACCATTTAAGGCTCTATATCTGAGGAGTACAACACCAACTGTTGTATCTTTTAAAACGTTTCTAATTTTAGAATATTCACTTGGGCCTGTTACATTAGTTATAGCCCATATATATTTATTTTGTTTTGGAAAATGCGTTTTTAAAATCTCATAATCTCTATAATCGGTAGAAATAGATAAATTAGGTTGTTGTTTAATAATAGCCTTTATTTTACTTATACTCTTCTCTAAATCTAATGTCTTTTTAAGTCGCAAGTTTGTGGGTAAATAATAACTTGTTTTAAAACCTTGCTTTTCGAATATAGGCAATACTTCTGGATGCTGTGTTTCTATTAAAACGTTCTTTAATGGATAGTTTTTTGATTGAAAAAGAAGCAGTAATTTATTTAAAATTAAATCTGCGTTTGTTTGATCTAGGTCTTTAATATCTAGCCATAAATAAGGGTATTCATTTAATTCTATAGTTTTTAAATAGGTTTCAAAACTTAAACCTATAGATTCACCTGGCGTGTGGTTTACATCTAATACATCTGTTGTAGGGCTGTAAATTAAGTCTAACTCTATACCTTCATAGTATTTTAATGCACCTTCTAACTTTTCTATAGAATTTACTCTGTGTGCCCATATTTTATTATAATAACCTATGCCTTCAATCTTATATGGAAAATAGAGATAAAATACACCAAATACAGATAGTAAAAGGAATACAATAACTAACCTTCTAATCCCTTTACTTTTTATCATAATCTTTTCCTTTTCTTATTAATCGCGGTCGTTCTATAAAAGCTTCATTAAAAATACTTTTTGTACTATCGTATCCTTTATACTGTATTTCACTTAAGTCTGAAAAACTATGGATAAAGTCTTCTAAAATATATTTTCGCTCAGTATAATTTTTAAAGTTTTCAAAATGAGTGTTAGTATTTTTATACGTTTTGGAAGTCCATAATACAAAGGGTATTTCATACATGGGTTTTGTTCCATGATATTCATTATGTCCTTCTAAGTCCATAGTATCGTAAACTTCATCTCCATGGTCTGAGAAATATAGAACAAAACTATTTTCATTCTTAGCTTTAACATTTTGTATTACAGAATACACAATAGAGTCATTATACCTAATGGCATTATCATATTCATTAACTTTTTGAACTTTATATTTACTTAAAGTCTTTCCGTTAATACTATCATCCTTAAAATAGTCAAATGTTTTAGGATAACGATTATTATAAGCGCCATGCGTTCCTATTAAATGAATAAATATCATTTTCTTTTCCTGTTGACTATTCAAAACACGTTTTAATGTAGGGAAAATAACATCGTCATATATAATATCTTGTCCGTTATTAGTATTTAAAAAGTAAGTGTTATTGGCCGCAGAGCCTATTAATGTTGGTATACTTTCATGTAAGCCTACTGGGCGCTGATTAGATATCCAATATGTTGAAAAGCCGGCTTCGTTAGCTAATTGAACTATTGAAGTGTTTTCTATTTTAAATGGATCCTTAAAACTAGACTGCGTTAAAATTTTATCTAATGAAACAATAGTATGTACATTAGGACTAATCACTTTATTAAAAAGTACCATTTCGTCTTTTAATTTTGATAATAAAGGATTTGTTTCTCGCTCATAACCATACAATTGCATGTGCCAACTAGAAGTAGATTCTCCAATAATTACAATATATGTTTGCTGCTCCTTATTAGAGCTTACATCTTTAATGTAGTGACTATGCGGTTGCGCCAAGTTCTTTTTTAAATTAGCTTTTGTTACACTATAGTCTATGTAAGCGTAGTAACTATTTATTAAGAGGTTTTCTTCTCTTAATTTAAAATGTATTACTACTATAGCGCCAAAAATAAAAATGACATATAATACTTTGAAAGATATACTATTTAGGTATTTGTTATTAAATTCTAAATTCTTAAAGAAAGAAGAATCTTTAAAGTACTTATTATATAATAAATAGAAAAATGGGACTAAAGCTATAAGTACAATACCTAAAACTTTAATATTTAGATATTGGGTTAAAAACTCTGAAGCTTCTGTACTATTTGTTTCAAAAATAACATACAATGCAGATGCGCTAATTTTAACTCCGTAATTAACATAAAAACTAAGCTTTAAAACGGCTAGTATTGTTAAAATGATTAATGTAAATAAACTAAAATAGTTGCGCTTCTTATTACCATTAATCAACAAAATTACACTTAAAAATACTCCAGTTAATAATGAAAATGCAAGTACTTCTTTTAGATAGCCTTTAAAATACGGGGTGATAAAAAAACCAATTGTAACTATTACAAATAGAGGATATCCTATTAGTAAAATTAAATTTCGTAATGGTTTTAAATTTTTAAACAAAATATGTTTCTACTTTATATCTAATTGCTAAGTTAAAATTATTTATTAAACGTTCTTTAAAATAAAATACAACGTATTATTTTAAAGTGCTTTTCAATAATCATTTAAACCTTTAAAAATGACACTTAATCTATTTACTGTTAACAACAAAACACAAAACACTGATAAACAATGGTTAAATAAATTAAAAATCATTCGGGTATGTTAATAATTTTCATATATTTGTTAAAGGTAAATTTGCTATTAACCTTAAAATAACCTACTAATGTTTTATTTAATCTCCCCAGATAGTATTATGGAAGACTCTTCTTCCTCTAAGCTGGTTACTGTTTTGTCTATAGCTTTAATAGCTGTTTTAGTTTTACTAATTATAAGTATTTATAATGCTATGAAATTAGAAAAAGAAAGAAAGAAATTAGAAAAATAATTATACGATAATAATAAAAAACGCCTATTGAATAGGCGTTTTTTTATGATATTTATTTTAATTCAACTTGTACTTAATCTATCGTACAAGTTTTTTGTATTTAATACGTTTAGGCATTAAATCACCACCTAGTCGTTTTTTCTTATTCTCTTCATATTCACTAAATCCACCTTCAAAGAAATACACTTGAGAATCTCCCTCGAATGCTAAAATATGTGTACATATTCTATCTAAGAACCAACGGTCGTGACTAATAACTACTGCACATCCTGCAAAGTTCTCTAAACCTTCCTCTAAAGCTCTTAATGTATTTACATCAAGGTCGTTAGTTGGCTCATCTAATAGTAATACATTACCTTCTTCTTTTAAGGTCATTGCTAAATGCAATCGATTACGTTCTCCTCCAGATAATAGTTTTACTTTTTTATTTTGCTCACTTCCGCTAAAATTAAATCGGCTTAAATAAGCTCTAGAGTTTACTTGCTTGCCTCCCATCATGACCAAATCTTGTTCATCACTAAAATTTTGCCAAATTGTTTTTTCAGGGTCTATATTAGTGTGAGATTGATCTACATAAGCTATTTGAGCTGTTTCTCCAACAGAAAAGGTTCCTTTATCTGCTGTTTCCTCTCCCATTATCATTCTAAATATAGTTGTCTTACCAGCTCCGTTTGGACCTATAATACCAACAATACCTGCTTGTGGCAGACTAAAATTTAAATCTTCGTATAATAATTTATCACCATAAGCTTTACTAATACCTGAGGCATCAATAACATTGGTTCCTAATCGCGGGCCGTTAGGGATATAAATTTCAAGCTTTTCGTCCAATTGCTTTTGGTCTTGGCTCATTAATTTATCGTAATTCTTTAAACGTGCTTTTTGCTTTGTTTGTCTTCCTTTTGCTCCTTGACGTACCCAATCTAGCTCTCGCTCTAACGTTTTTTGACGTTTTGAAGCCGATTTACTTTCTTGTGCCATACGTTTCGATTTTTGATCTAACCAAGATGAGTAGTTTCCTTTCCATGGAATACCTTCACCTCTATCTAATTCTAAAATCCATCCTGCTACATTATCTAAAAAGTATCTATCGTGCGTTACAGCTATTACTGTCCCCTTATATTGTGCTAAATGGTGCTCTAACCAATGTACAGACTCTGCATCTAAGTGGTTGGTTGGCTCATCTAATAATAATACGTCTGGTTCTTTTAATAGTAAACGGCAAAGTGCTACTCTACGACGTTCTCCTCCAGAGAGTACTCCTATTTTTTTATCACCATCCGGTGTGCGTAATGCATCCATTGCTATTTCTAGCTTTGTATCTAGTTCCCAAGCATTAGCTGCATCTATTTCGTCTTGTAAAACAGCTTGTCTGTCCATAAGCTTCTGCATTTTATCTGCATCGCTATAAACTTCTTCTAAGCCGAACATATCGTTTATTTTATTGTATTCGTCTAGAATAGCTACAATTTCTGAAGCACCTTCTTTTACAACTTCTAAAACTGTTTTATTTTCATCTAATTGTGGTTCTTGCTCTAAGTAGCCTACAGTGTAGTCTTGCAAAAATGTAACATCGCCTTGATAATTTTTATCTACGCCAGCTATAATTTTTAATAATGTAGATTTACCAGAACCATTAAGTCCTAGTATTCCTATTTTAGCTCCGTAAAAAAAACTTAAGTATATATTTTTTAAAACCGGTGTATTGGCTCCTGGAAAGGTCTTAGTTAGACCTGCCATTGAAAAAATTATTTTTTTATCGTCAGACATTTTTATAGTTATTGTTTGGTTGAAATGTAATCTTTGTTTCTAATAATAGTGTTGTAACTAAACGCGCCCTTTTAAAGCATTAAATACCCATGCAATTGCAAAAAAGCCAATACCTACAGATGCAAATCCCCATCCAGCAACATCATCGTATCTAAAAGCTCCTAATGCAATTAATGCTAATCCAACAATTATCATTATAGTAGTAGCCCATGCTAATACCGTATTCTTATTCATCGCCATCTTTAATTATTTTAAAATCTATTAATTTATTTAGGTAATGAACTCATTTAAACTTTTTCAATTCCCTAAAAGTTATCATTTTTAGTTCTGTTTTTATCTTTTTCCCTTCTGTAGTTAAACTACTCAACTCAAAAAAGTCTTCAACACAACTCAAAATCTTTAATTTTCGCTTGAATATAAAAAGTTAAACAAGTTCAAACACAAATATCGCATTTTTAGACAAAATGTCTCTTATAATACTATACTTTATTAGTTATCTTTCTAAAAAACCCATTTTACCTTGCTGATAATCTCTAAGCGCTTCCATAATTTCGGTTTGCGTATTCATTACATAAGGTCCCCAAGAGGTTACTTTTTCATTAAATGGCTCTCCTGATAAAAACAGTAATTTACTACCTTCTGTTGCTTCAATAGTAAAGCCATCACCGTCTGTATTAAATTCTATAAGTTGATTTTCATTTAAAGTTAACCTATTATTTTCATTAATATTAACATTGCCTTCTATTAAATATACTAATGCATTATGTCCTTTAGCAATATCTATGGTATGCTTCCCTCCTTCTTCAGCAGAAATCATATATACATTTACTGGTGTTTGTGTTTTAATCTTTCCGAATGTTTCGTTCAATTTACCTGCTATAATTTGAATACTTAGTTTATCGTCTTCAGAATTAATAACATTAAAAGTGTCATTTTCGACATGTTGATAGGCAGCTGGTATCATTTTCTTTTCTGATGGTAAATTTAACCACAACTGTACGCCTTCTAAAACACCGCCTTGTTTTACAAATGCTTTTGTTGGGCCTTCAGAATGTATAATACCTCTTCCCGATGTAGTCCATTGCACATCTCCTGCTTTTACCACACTTTCGTTTCCTAAAGAATCTCTATGCAACTGTTCACCTTGCAATAGAAATGTTATAGGTTCAAATCCACGATGCGGATGTGGACCTAGATCGAAGGGATTATTTCTCTCATTAATTTCGTATGGTCCATAGTGATGTAATAATATAAAAGGATCTATATTCTCTATATCTTTTGTAGGTATAGGTTGCCTTAATTCTATTGGCCCCATGTTTACAAAATCGCTACGTCCTAATGTTTTTATTGTGTTTAGTTTCATTGTTCTTATTTTTATTTTCCATGGAAAGTAATTATATAAAAAAAGTGCTAACGCATTTTATCTAATAAGTTACTTAACTGTACTGCTTCAGTTTCAGTTAAGTTTTCTAATAAATCTTTTTTCGAGTTTTTAGATATTTCTTGTAATAATGCTAATCCTTTTTCTGTTATATTTATATGTACCACTCGCCTATCGTCTGGACAAGATAAACGTTCTATTAATTGTTTATCGCATAACTTGTCCATTAAACGTGTTGCATTAGGCGAACGTTCTAACATACGTTCTTTAATAGTTTGTACTTTAATAGGTTTATTAGCACCTTTTAAGATTCTTAAAATATTAAACTGTTGTGGTGAAATACCAAAAGGTCTAAAAAAAGTATTTTGATGATTATTTATCCAGTTTGCTGTGTAAATAATATTCAATAACGCTTTAACCTTCTTACTCGGAAATCGTGAGTTAATATCTTTAGATAAATCTCCCATTTTATATGGCGTTTTTAAATAATTCTATTTTGCTAATTAAATCATCATTCAAGGTCTTGTCTGTAATTCCTTTTTCTGAAAAATTGTCGTTAAATGATGGTAAAGAAAAATCTGCTACAATATTTCCTCCCATGTAAGGAAATCTTCCTTTTGCTATTTCTAAAGCTGTTGCTCCTCCTCTTCCTCCTGGAGAAGTAGCCATTAATAGCATAGGAATATTACTCCATAATTTACCGTCTATTCTAGACATCCAATCAAAAATATTTTTAAACACCGTTGCGTATGCTCCATTATGCTCTGCTAATGATAATACAATGCCATTGGAAGATTTTATTTTATCTAAAAACACTTGAGCATTATCTGGTATACCATGTTCTTGCTCGTAATCCATACCATAAATTGGTAATTCGTAATCGTTAAGGTCTAACACCTCAACGTTAGCATCTTTAACTTGGTGCGCTACGTATGATGCTAATTGTTTATTAATTGATGCTTTACTATTACTTCCTGCGAATGCTATAATTTTTTTCATTTTTATTTATTTAGTTTTTTATTAAAAATATATGATATTGTTAATAGTATTAAAGCAACTAATGCTCCTGTTTGTTCTCCGTCTCCAATCATATAATGCGCAAAGAAAGCTAATATAAAAGCAAAAAAGAAACCGGCATAAGCCCATTCTTTTATAACTTTAAAATTAGGGTTCCAAATTGCAAATAGACCTAATAATTTAGCCACAGCATATGGATAAATAATATAGGTTGGATATCCAAAGTTATTAAACATTTGTGAGACATCTCCATGTTTAAAAAAATACATGCTCACAGAAAATAACATTAATAATGTTAGTAAGCCTGTTGCTGCGTAATAAATAATTTTATCTCTTTTCATTTTGTATAGATTTATTGTGCAAATATAATAATAAATAATTATATATTCCTAGGTATATATTACCGTGTATTATTTTTTAACAAAACATTCGCTTTTAATACATGTTTTGGTTTCGTAAATTCGTAGCAAATAAAATTAACTTATGAATATTAACTTCAACAAAAACGAAGACCACAATAAACTTTTAGTATCAGATTTAAAAAGACGTTTTGCCAAAGTGAAGCTTGGTGGCGGACAAAAGCGTATAGATAAGCATCATGCCAAAGGCAAGTTAACAGCTAGAGAACGTATTGACTATCTTCTAGATAAAAAGTCTAAAAGTATAGAAATTGGCGCTTTTGCTGGAGAGGATATGTATAAAGAACATGGTGGTTGTCCGTCTGGTGGAGTTGTTGTAAAAATAGGTTATGTAAAAGGCAAACAATGTATTGTTGTTGCTAATGATGCTACTGTTAAAGCTGGAGCTTGGTTTCCTATTACTGGTAAAAAGAATTTAAGAGCTCAAGAAATAGCTATAGAAAATAAACTGCCTATTATTTATTTAGTGGATAGTGCTGGTGTGTATTTACCAATGCAAGACGAAATTTTTCCAGATAAGGAGCATTTTGGACGTATTTTTAGAAATAATGCTATTATGAGTAGTATGGGTATTACTCAAATTGCTGCAGTTATGGGAAGTTGTGTTGCTGGTGGTGCTTATTTGCCTATTATGAGTGATGAAGCGCTTATAGTAGATAAAACGGGAAGTATATTCCTTGCAGGTAGTTATTTAGTAAAAGCTGCTATTGGAGAAAGTATAGATAATGAAACTTTAGGTGGAGCAACAACGCATTGTGAAATTTCTGGTGTTACAGATTATAAAGCTAAAGACGATCATGATGCTTTAGATACGATTAAACGTATTGTTGGTAAGATAGGTGATTTTGATAAAGCAGGATATAACAGAATTGAAGCTAAAAAGCCAAAAGATAATCCTGAAGATATTTACGGTATTTTACCTAAGTCCAGGGCAGATCAGTACGATATGTTCGATATTATTAAACGTATTGTTGATAATGGTGAATATGATGAATATAAAGCAGGCTACGGACAAACTATTATTACTACTTATGCTAGGATAGATGGTTGGGCTGTTGGTATAGTTGCCAATCAGCGTAAATTAGTAAAAACTAAAAAAGGAGAAATGCAGTTTGGTGGTGTTATTTATAATGACAGTGCAGATAAAGCGACTCGTTTTATTGCGAATTGTAACCAAAAGAAAATTCCTTTAGTCTTTTTACAAGATGTTACTGGTTTTATGGTTGGTAGTAAGAGCGAACATGGTGGTATTATAAAAGATGGGGCCAAAATGGTAAATGCTGTTAGTAATAGTGTTGTCCCTAAATTTACAATTGTAATTGGTAATAGCTATGGTGCAGGTAATTATGCTATGTGTGGAAAAGCCTACGACCCAAGATTAATTGCTGCATGGCCTAGTGCTGAGTTAGCAGTAATGAGTGGTAATAGTGCTGCCAAAGTATTACTACAAATAGAAAAAGCTTCTTTAGAAAAGCAAGGGGAAACATTTACAAAAGAGAAAGAAGAAGCACTTTACAATAAAATTAAATCGCGTTACGATAATCAAGTATCGCCATATTATGCAGCTTCTAGAATATGGACAGATGCTATTATAGATCCTTTAGACACTCGTAAATGGATTAGTATGGGTATTGAAGCTGCCAATCATGCTCCTATTGAAAAACCATTTAATATGGGCGTTTTACAGGTTTAATTTTAAACTATTTTTTATAAACTAAAGAGTACATATATTTTATATGTACTCTTTTTTTATACCTCAAGTTTAATATATGCTTTTCTTATCAATCATAAAATAATTAAAAACACATAAAAAACTAATAATCAACAACTAAACTAACATTTAAGGCTTTATTTTTAATAGTCCATTTTTATAAAATCGGATTTTATTGTCTCATTTCCTATACACTTTTAGAATACATTTGATGGTGTGCTAGCATTGAAGATACATAACTCTTCATACAATATTAAATTCTATTTATTAATCATTTTAAAACAAAAAACAATGAGACATTACATTAAAATTACTTTTTTAATCGCTTCAATTTTTATAGCTAAAGAAGTTAAAGCTCAAAATACGTTCCCAACAAATGGGAAAGTTGGTATCGGGACAATGAATCCAAAACAAAATTTACATTTATACTCTAATCAAGGTGCTTTTATGCTTTTATCTGGAACAGCCCCAGGTATTATATTTTCACCTACCAGTACAGATAGTATAAGTAAACCTTCAATAGGTTTAGCAACATCTTCTGGACAATATATGTCAACTGCTAATAGTGGAGATTTATCTATTAGAGGTGAGTATAATAAATCTTTAATTTTTGGAAATTTAGCATCTTCTAATTCAATCCATGGGATAGAACGCATGCGAATAGCCCCCAATGGATATGTAGGGATTGGTACAGATTCTCCAAGTGAAAAGTTACATGTAAATGGTCGTATTTATGCTCATAAATCTATAAGCACCAATAGTGTTAGATTAAGCGATAATGGTGGTAAGGTAAAACTAAAGAAAAATGACGGTAGTACCACTAATTTTAAAACTGCTTTGGCTCCTTCTGCAACTAATGTAGGAGAGCTTCTTGTTAATTCTGATGGAAACTTTGAAAATGGTACAAGAGTATTAGGTAAAGGGTTAGTTATAGACGAAAGTGTCGCTATTGGTGGAGCAGCTTTAAGAGATGAAAACGATCCTTTTAAGTTAGCTGTAAATGGTAGTATATTGGCAACAGAATTAAAAATAAGATTGGCAGACGACTGGCCTGATTATGTATTTAAAAGCGATTATAACTTAAAGTCTTTAAAAGATTTAGAAAGCGAAATAAATACCCTTGGCCATCTACCTAATATCCCTTCAGCAGAAGATGTTAAAGCTAACGGAATACAAGTAGGTGAAATGAATGCTAAACTTTTAGAAAAAATAGAAGAGCTAACATTATATGTTATAGATATTAATAAATCTATAGAAACACTAAAGGCAGAAAACAAACTATTAAAGCAAGAAATACAGACTAACAAAAACAAAGAATAAATATGAAACATAAAATATATACAACTCTAGTTGTTCTGTTTTTAACTTTATGTCATGTTAATGGACAAACAACTTGTGAAAATAATGTAAATGTTAATAATACAACTGTTACAAATGCACTCATTATTCAATCAGATAATACTATTACTTCCTCAGGAAGCAATGTTATAGAAAATAGTGCCACTGTACAATATCGTGCTGGGGCTGATATTACTTTAAGCTCTAATTTTGATATTTCTAATGGGGCAGCATTTGATGCACTTATACGAGAATGCAACCCTACTCCGTATAATGATCCATACTTAGCCCTACAATGGGGACATTACGAAAATATAAACAGTGTAGATAATTTTAATAGCAATCCTATTAACACTAATGATATTGGACAAGGCGCAAATATATTTGGAGCTTGGGAAACAACGAAAGGAAGTAGCACAATTACTGTAGCCATACTAGATAGTGGTATAGATATGTCTCATGTAGGTAATGGAAAAGAGTTTTCTACATCGAGAATAGTTGATGGATATAATTTTGTAGGAGATAACGAAAACTACGATGATATACTTGGTCACGGCACATTAGTTACAGGAATTTTAGGGGCTACACCTAATAATGGGAAAGGTGTTGCAGGAATAGACTGGAATTGTAAAATTATACCTATTAAAATACAACCAACTACAAGTGAAACTGTGACTGGTAATATTGAAGAAGCCCCTATAAACTATGCTATAGAAAAAGGGGCTAATATCATTTCTATGAGCTATGGAATAAATGAACGATTGAGTATTGATGTTGAAGCTGCCTACCGTAATGCTATAGATAATAATGTTCTACTTATTGCTGCCGCAGGGAATGATAATAGAGCTACAGATGTAGATTACCCTGCTAGATATCCATCAATTATTGGTGTTGGTGCTTTAAGCCCATGTGATGAACGTAAAAGTAGTGTTACGAATAATTCAGGCTCTTGCGATCAAGATACTAGAAGCGATTTAGGAGTCACAAATTGGGGGAGTAATTATGGAGAAGGTTTAGACTTTTTAGCACCTGGAACTTTACTACCCAGTACAGATGTACATGGTATTCTAGCAGGCTACTCAGGGATAGAAAACCCAAATTCTGAAGGCGAAGACTTATATAATTGGGTAGAAAATGGTAATTATATTTTAGATACCTATGGTACTTCTATGTCTTCACCTTTTGCTGCTGGTATTGCTTCTTTAATATGGAGTGTAAATAGTGATTTAAAAAATTATCAAGTACGTCATTTAATGCAAGTAACGGCAAGAAATATTGGAAATACTAACGAAACTGGAGCTGGTGCCTTAGATGCAAAAAAAGCTGTACAAATGGCTAAAAGTTTTAAAGATAAAAATAGACCATATCCTTTTGTTCTACCGAACCTTAGTCTTGATTTAGTAAGTATAACTACAGATGTTAAAGTTGGTGATGACTTTGTTCTTAAATATAGGCTAAAGAATACTGGGGATAAAGTAATTCAAATTAATACTCCTATTAAATTAAGTTATGGAACTTCTCAAAATGCATTAAATACTGTTGATATTGATGTTTCTGGATTACTTCCAAATAATACTACAGATACATTAGAAATTATACTACCTACTCCATGTGATAGAAACCCAAGGAGTTTTTCATTGTATGTAAATATTGATACAGATTATGATGTAACTGAATCCAACGAATTTAACACTTATCGTTATCCATTCAGGACCTATCTAGATCCAAATCCAATGCCTGATATTATAATAAACAATGCGATAATTAGTGGTACAGTTAATAACAACTATACAATTAGCTACACTATTAAAAACATTGGGAATATCTATTTTTCTTTACCACTTATTCCTATTGGTGTACCTCTTCATAGATTCTATAAATTTTATGCTTCTGAAGATTCTACTTATAACGAAAATATAGATATAGAAATAGGTGTAGATACTACTAATAGGCTATCTCTATGCCCGCAAAACTCTTATTCTGTTATTAGTGATTTATTTATACCTCCTAATACTAATTACCTGATAATAAAAGTTGACCCTGAAAATACTGTTATTGAAAGTAACGAAAATAACAACACCTATGCAATTAATTTACAGTCACCTGCTGCTAAGTTTGTAAATAAAAATATAGTAGAGGTCCCTATTCCTTTTGCCTTAACAGTAATCCCAAACCCTATTACTCATAAAAGTATTATACATTATGAATTACAAAAGGAAAGTAACGTTACAGCTTCAATTTATAATATTTATGGTCGTGAAGTTTTACCTATTTTAAAACTTAGTAAACAGCAAAAAGGCAATTATAATTACCCTATTAAAAATACAAATCTTACTACGGGTATATATTTCTTAGAAGTTACAATTGATGGTACAAAACATATAAAAAAACTAATAGTAGAATAAACTATTAAAACGAAAAAGAGGCTGTCTAAAAAGTTATTATAATTTGAATTGTCAAGTTGAGCCTTTCGTCTGCGCTCAAGACAAGCCTGTCGAAACTGATATTGATTATCCGTAATTTAAAATATTTCGACAATTTTATTATGACATTAAGTTATACTTTTTAGACCACCTCTTTTAATATAATACTTCTATAAAATTTATATACTAATCTTAGCTACAACTTGTTCTCCATTCTTTTTAACAAGTCGTACAACTTGTACTTCTTTTGTCTCTTTAGTTGTACCGTAGTCTTTAAAGGTTGTTACTTTCATAAATGTAGGGTTCTCATCGTCTTGTAATTCTACATTTTTATAATCTACTTTTACATAATAATCTCCTTTTCTTGCATTGCGTAATGTAAATTCTTCTGGTCCGTAGCCAGTACTTAAATCTACAGAAATCTCTCCTCCAATTTGTGTTTTTGGATTTCTATAAAAACAATCTTCTAAATTAGGATCAACTACATGTAACTCTATATCTGTATTTGCTCTGTTCCAGTCTATAACAACTCTAACATCGTAATTTGTAGTAATCTCATTAAAACTATCTAATGTACTTTTATCTATGGTATTATCCTTTTGAATTAAATTATTTATTTCATTTTTAGTAATACCATTCATTGCAAACGATTTTTTTGTATTATTTGCTTTATATACTGCATCACTAACTACAGTATTTAATAGTTCGAATGCTTTTTGGTTTTTTCCTATTTCTTGATACATTAAAGCTAAATCTCTATACGATTGTGCATCTTCTGGTCTTAACAACAATACTCTTTTATATATAGAACTAGCTAAGGTGTAATTTTTATTTTGCTCTAATTTGTATGCTAAAGCTCTTAATAACTCATAATTATCATACTGCGATTTTATAATTTCATTTAAAATGGCTTTACTTTCTTGTTCCGCTCCGGCTTTAGAGAAATAATCGTATACATCTACATAATATCCTAAATCATCTTGATATTTATCTTTTAATTCTTCTGTATGTAAACTAAAAGCTTCTTCATTTGTTTTTGTTTTAGATAATGCTTTAATATAATCGGCTTTATTACTCGTGTTTTTCACTTTTAATCTTCCTTTATATCTTACAGGTGTAATTCTAGTTGCAGTTGTAGTTCTTGTTTTTTTAGTATCGTAACCCTTTTTCGTTGTAATTACTAACACACCATTACTAGCACGACTACCATACAATGCAGCTCCGTTTGCTCCTTTTATTACATTTACTGTTTTTACAGAGTTTGGATCTAATGTTCTTAAAAATGATCCTGAAGATATTACATTGTCTATAACTATTAACGCCGTATTATCACTTAACATCGAACGATTTCCTCTTAATATTACTACTACTTCTCCATAACGTTCTAAAATTGTTAACCCACTTACTTTACCTGCTAAACTTGATAAAATGTCTGTATTATTAGCTTGCGTAAGTAGTTTATTATTTACTACTGTATATGCAGTTCCTATTTCATCTTTTGTTTTTTCTATACCTAATGTAGTAACGATTAAATCCTTAGATTCACTCTCTTGAGGAATCATAGTAATATTAATATTTTTAGGAGCATTTATATAAGCTTCGGAAGTAGAATACCCTTTGAAGGAATACGTTAAAACTTCTCCTGTATTTACAGCTATAGAATAGTTACCTTTTACATCTGTCTGCGTTCCTGTTTCTGTTCCCTTAATTAATATACTAACATTAGGAAATGGGTTCCCTTCTTCATCTAAAATGATACCTGATACATTAATCTGGTCTATAGTTGGTGCTTCTTGAGCATGACTATTTAGTGTGATTAAACTCACTAAAAAGAGTTTCAATATTGTTTTCATAAGATCGTTATATTTAGTTCAAAGTAAAACTATAACTAAAGATAATAAAAATAAAAAGTAATTGAGTGAAACTCTCTTTTTAATGAGTAAACATTCCTTTTTTGTAAGTTAAATGGTATTTATATTATATTTCGATTTTCGCTACAATCTGTTTATCTTTTGTTTTGGTTAACCTAATAACTTTTATTTCTTTAGTTTCATTGGGCTTTCCATAGTTTTTATACATAGTTACTTTCATAAATGTTGGATTTTCAACCTTTTGATATCTATCTCCAAAATAATTTACTTTAACAAAATAGGTTCCTTTTTCAGCATTTTTCAGCGTAAATTCTTCTGGGCCAAATCCTTGAGTCATATCGGCAGACATCTTCCCTCCCATTTTTGTTTCATTATGGCTATAAAAACATTCTTCTAAATTAGGATCTATAACATGTAAATCTATATCTGTATCATTATGATTCCAATCTATAACTATTCGTACATCGAAAGCAGTATCTATTTTATTATTGTTATCAAATTTACTAATGTCTAGTTTAGCTGTCTCTTGCAGTACTTTATTAATTTCATGCTTTGCTATCGTCTCTATTCCTGTAAATCGTCTTCTTTCTCCTGTTTCATAAATATTACCTGTAACGATGTCGTTTAATACGTTAAATGCTTTTTGATTTTCTCCAATAGCATTATAAGCTAAAGCTAAGTCTCTATAAGATTGTGAATCTTCTGTACGTAATTTTAATACTTGTTCATAAATATAACTTGCTAACTTATAGTTATTACTCTCTTCTAGTTTATAGGCAAAAACTCTAAGCAACTCATAATTATCGAAATCTATTTCTGCTATATTAGTTAGTATTCTTAGACTATACACATTGTCTCCCCATGTTTTAAAATAGTCGTAAACATCTACATAATATGCTGGTACATCTTTATAGTTTTCTCTTTGTTTTAAATATAAAGCATAAGCTTCTTCAACGGTTTCAGTTTTAGACAATTCTTTTATATACTCGGCATTATTATTAAACGTCTCAATCTTTAATTGTCCTTTATATTTATTAGATTTATTAGTATTTCTAGACCTTGATCTTGAGCTAGAACTACTTCTTCTACTTCTATTTATGTTACCGAATCTTTTGGTTGTAACAACTATAACACCATTACTGCCTTGACTTCCGTATAAAGCAGCACCAGAGGCGCCTTTAATAACATTTACACTTTCTATAGCATTAGGTCCTAATGCATCTAAAAAGCCTTTATCAGATATTGCGCCATTAATAACTATTAATGCCTCATTGTTACCACTTATAGAGCGGTTTCCACGTAATACAACTCTAGATTGCGCATCGACGCCTCCTTTTGTTTGATTAATCTGTAACCCAGAAACTTTTCCACTTAAACTATTAATAACACTAGGGTTATTGGCTTTACTTAATTCTTCTGTTTTTACTTCTTGATATGCAGAAGTTACTGCATCTCTTTTTCTTTTAATTCCTAAAGCCGTGATCACCACTTCATCTATAGCAGCCACATCTGCTTCCATACCAAAACTAATATTGCTAGAATCCCCAACATCTGCTTCTAGAGTATGGTATCCTATAGAAGAAAATGAAATTATATCACCTGCCGCAGCTGTAATAGAATAATTACCGTCAAAATCTGTTTGTGTACCATTATTTGTCCCTTTTACCAAAACACTAACACCTGGCATTGGTAATCCGTTTTCATCAGAAATAGTTCCAGATACATTTCCTTGAAAATTACCATCTTTAAAAGAATTATTTAGTTTTACTACTTCATCTTCTTCTAATTCTGTTTCTTGAACTGCTTGTACACGCTTTCCATTATTTCTAGCTAAAATTTTATTGTACTCTTCTAATAACTCTTCTGGCGGTGTAATTTTATAGCGTACATAATCCCAAACCGTTTCTAGTACTATTAATGAGGTATGATTACTAACTAAATTATATAACTTACTATGCGTAATAATGTCTTCTTTATTTAACTCACTTTCTAACTGTAATACACCTAGTTTTTTTTGTGCCCATATACGCTTAACTAAAGGATTATCTATGGCTTTTGTAAGTGTAATAGTTTCAGTTTTTGTCACCTCATTTCCATAACCAAACTGTAAAGTAACTATATCATTTTCTTTATATCCTTTTCCTGTTATTGAAAAGTCTTTACCTACAGAGACTGCTTTATTTGGATATAATTCTAATGCTTTATTAGAAGATTTAACACCTATAAATTTAAAGGGTTGAAACTGCATTGCTTCCATAGCATCTGCAACTGTACTATTTTTAAGGTTTATATATTTTCCTTGTGTTGTTTCACAACTATTTTTTAATTCTGAATGATTTGCTTTCACTAGGCTATTTACAACAAATAGAGGTGCTGTAAATGTTTTTGGGAAATCACTTAAGTTTTTCATTCCATCTGAAAATAAAAGAATTTCGTCTGTCGTAACATTTGAAAACAGATTTGCATACGACGTTCCTCCATCATAAATAGAAGCACTTAATACTGCTTCTAACGCTTCCCAATTTCCATTTTTTATAGTATATTTTGTTTCAAATTGTATAGCATTACTAAACGTTACAAGGTTAACCTTTACCTTCTTTAAATATTTAAAATAAGCATCTAAAAACTGAAGTTCTTTTTCTAAGTCTCTGTCTTTTTCAGATAATGAAACATCCCAATACAATGTAATTTCTTTTGATTTTTTCCTTGCTCTTTGTTCGGGGTTTAATCGTTTATATACATAGAAATAATCATTAGACACAATAGTTTTATTGTTTTCATAATCTTGTGGAATCTTTATAGTTAAAGATGTTTTTGGAGTGAAGTTCTTTTTTACCGTTTTTGCATAAAAATTAGAATACAGCCCATTAAATTCGAAGTTAGATAATTGACCTTCACTTATAGACGGCGTTATATTTTGATTAAAAACAACCATTTCTATAGCAAAGTGGTCTAAATTCTTTTTAAATTCTAAAGGCAATTGAAAGTAATGTGCACCTTCACTTAAAATAAGCTCTTGTTCGTGTGCTAAAACAACACGTTTATGTCCCTGTGCTGGTATAGGATATATTCTTGCTTTATAATTATTTCCTGTGCCCTTTTCTAATAGAACGGGATCTACTCCTCTCCTAACTACAGCTTCGAAAGCGACTCTACCTTGTTCTTTTTCTACTACTACAGCTTCCCTTAATTTCCCGTTAACGTCTAATGCTAATCGCGATACATTTTGTCCTTCTCCTAGAGGGAATGCTAACTCGCCTTCTAAAATGCTATTAGTAGGATTGTAAAATAACATATCGTAAGTTGTAGTTGCTACATTTCCTACAACTTCTACTTTAATATCTAGAGAGGTTATGCCTAATGTTTTATCTCCTACTTTTATAGCTGGTATGTCTTGCGCTTGTAACTTAAATGTTAGTAATAAAAGTATGCCTATTTGTAAAATATATTTCATAATTGTCGTGTTATTTAGGTTTTATCTTCAGGATAAAATTATGCCTAAACTTCTTGATATAAAAGCGATATTGAGGGAACTCGGGGTTTGAATGAGTGAAATTACCGCATAAAAAAAGGCTAAGTAAACACTTAACCTTTCTTCTATTAAATAGGCAACAGTTTATACCATTTACCCACTAGTTTTTGGCGTAAAAAACTGTGCTATTTAACTGTAGATATTAGTCTAATAAATTCTGCTCTGTAGCCTTCTCTATCTTCTCCTCTTCCTGCTTCTGCTAGAGCAATAACATCTTCTATTTTAGAATTATTATGAAATTGCGATGCTCTTAACTGCATACCAAATAAAGCAACAGATGCTGCAAAATTTAGGTCTTGCGATGGTTCTTTAATCTCATCTTTTGTTACATGAACCAATTCTATACTTTTATCGCCATCTGGTTTTTTATATCTAAATTTTACAGTTAATAACTCGTCTTCAAAAGCTTCCGTTGTTTTTATTTGCGTGTATTTTAAATCTATAAACTTTTTAGTGTAATCACTTTTTGATCCTACTGGTACAACTTCATATAATGCTGTAACTGTATGTCCACTTCCTAATTCTCCTGCATCTATAGCATCATTTACAAAATCTTCGTTTGCTAACAATCTATTTTCATATCCTATTAATCTGTAAGCTTGTACTTTTGCGGGATTAAATTCTACTTGAATTTTCACATCTTTCGCTATTGTAAAAAGCGTACCTCCAAATTCTTTTCCAAAGATTAACTTAGCTTCTTGCATAGTATCTATATATGCATGATTTCCATTACCTTTATCTGCTAATATTTCTAATTTAGAGTCTTTGTAGTTTCCATATCCAAAGCCTAGAACGGATAAAAACACTCCTGTTTTTCTTTTGTCTACAATTAGCTTTTCCATAGCTTCATTACTTGACGCACCTACATTAAAATCGCCATCTGTTGCTAAGATTACTCTATTATTACCGTCTTTTTTAAAATGTTGTTGTGCTAATTTATAAGCTAGCTCTATACCTCTTCCGCCAGCTGTAGATCCTCCAGATTGTAAATTTTCTAACGCTTTAATAATTTTATCTTTATCGTTTCCAGATGTTGGTTCTAATACTACACCCGCTGCACCTGCATATACTACTATAGAAACTCTGTCTTTAGCTCGTAATTGATTTACTAATAATTTAAATGCCGATTTTAATAATGGTAATTTATTTGTTCTTCCCATAGAACCTGACACATCTATTAAGAATGTTAAGTTAGATGCTGGTAATGCTTCGTTTTCATAAGTTTTACCTTGCAAACCTACTTTTACTAACCTAGTATCTTTATTCCATGGCGTTTTTGCAACTTCTGTATTTATAGAAAAAGGATCGTCTCCTTTTGGTTGCGGGTAATTATAATCGAAATAATTTACCATTTCTTCAATTTTTACTGCATCTGCTGGTATAAATTGTCCGTTATTAATTAAACGTCTTACATTACTATACGAAGCTTTATCTACGTCTATAGAGAATGTTGATAATGGTTCTAATGATGCATTTTTAAATTTGTTTTCATGGATTTTAGTGTACGATTCGTTATCCATTCTTTCTGGTACTTGTTGTACAACCTCTGGCGTCGTTTCTTTTACTTTTGGTGCTTTATAATTGCCTTTCTTTGTACTTACTACTATAACACCATTACTACCTTGAGAGCCATATAATGCAGCACCTTGAGCACCTTTTATAACATTAACATTCTTTATTTTTTTAGGATTTATTTTATTTAATGCTGCTGTAGAAGCTATTTTACCATCTATTACAACTAATGCTTGATTTCCAGATTGTAACGAACGATTACCACGTAATACTATTCTTGTGCCTCCACTACCTAAACCATTACTGTTTTGAGATATTTTTAATCCAGAGACTTTGCCTGCTAAGCCAGGAACTATATTAGGATTATTTGCTGTTGCTAACTGTTCTGTTCTTACCTCTTGGTAAGCAGATGTTACTAGGTCTTTCTTTCGTTTTACTCCTAAAGCTGTAATAACAACTTCATCTAAAGCAGTATTATCTGGTTTCATGTTAAAACTTACAACATTGTCATCTTCAATAGTCCAATTTTCTGTTATATAGCCTAAGAAGAAGAATCTTAATACGTCTCCTTTGCTTGCGCGTATTACATATTTTCCATCGAAATCGGTTTGTGTTTTCTCTTTTGTTCCTACTCTAACAACAGTTACTCCTGGCATTGGTGCTCCAGTTTCGTCTGAGATTATTCCTGATATTGTTTTGTCTTGTGCTTGTAATTGCAATGAGAAGAATAGTACAAATAAAAATCCTACTACTTGCTTTGTGATAGTTAATGTTTTCATGGCTAAAGTTTAAAATTCGAAGTAAAACTATAACCAAAGACAAGATTATAAAATGAATATTGAGGGAACGCTTGTTTTGGGTGAGGGAAGTTAGATAAGTAAAAAGGCTAAGCGATTGCTTAGCCTTTTTACTTACATTATCGTTTTTATAAGTCTATATATTAAGTATGTAACTTAAAAGTGTTACTTTATCTCTGTATTAAAAGGGAATAACAATTGTATCCCTTTTTGCTGGGTCATTGTCTTTATTTCCTTTAAAATTTTATAGTTTTCTTCTCCTAATTCTTCTTTTAAAATAGCTTCTTTAGATTTTACTAAACCAAAACCTTCAACTAATTCTTCTATTGTTTTTTCAAAAACAGGAAGTTCTTTTATTCTATAGTTTTCTATTTCGGCTAATTCTGCTGCATAGGTTAACGCATCATCTAATCCGCCTAATTCATCTACTAATCCATTATTTAAAGCATCTTTACCAGTCCAAACACGCCCTTGTGCTATCGCTTTTACCTCGTCTTGTGTTAATCCTGCTCTTCCGTCTGCTACTCGCTGTGTAAACAACTCATAAATATCGTTTATACCTTCTTTTATATAACCGCGTTGTTCTTCACTTAAAGGTTCGAAAAAGCTATAAGTTATTGCATTTTTATTGGTTTTAACTTGCTCTGCGTTAATCCCCATATTATCTGCTAAGTTTTTTCCGTTTGGTAACGTTCCAAAAACACCAATGCTTCCTGTTATAGTTGTTGCTTCTGCAAATATTTTATCGGCATTACAAGCTATATAATATCCTCCAGATGCAGCTACATCTCCCATTGATACAACTACAGGTTTTACTTTTTTAGTTAACTCTATTTCTCTCCAAATCAGTTCGCTCGCTAAGGCACTTCCTCCTGGAGAATTAATACGTAATACAATGGCTTTTACTTTATCGTCTTCTCTAGCTTTTTTTAGAGAGGCTCCCATAGTCCCTTGTCCTACAAAATTCTTGTTACCTTCTCCATAAATAATTTGCCCTTCTGCATAAATAACTGCTATTTTATCTTTTCCAAGTTTAGTAATATTTTTATCTGCTGCATAATTAGCATAATCGCTAATGCTTATGGTATTAATCTTTTCATCTGCATCAATTCCTACTGCTGTTCTTAAATCGCTTTCATATTCATCTCTGTATGCAATTCTATCTATAAGCTTTACTTCTTTTGCCATTTCTGGAGTTCTAGCTAATAAATCGTCTGCTATAGTATTTAATTCTTCTGTAGAAAGGTTTCTACTCTCAGATATTTCAGATTTAATCTCTGTCCATAATCCGTTTAGATATACACTTATTTGCTCTCTATTATTCTCACTCATTTCATTTTCTAAGTAAGGTTCTACTGCGCTTTTGTATTTACCTAATCGTATTACTTCCATTTTTAATCCTGTTTTTTCTTGAAAGTCTTTAAAGTATAAACGTTCTGTAGATAAGCCTTTAAACTCCATTGCTCCTACTGGATTAATATAGATAGTATCTGCTACTGAACTTAAATAATAATCTTTTTGGCTGTATACATCTGCATATGCAACAATGAATTTACCAGACTCTTTAAACTGTAATAAGGCATCTCTAATAGCTTTTGTTTGCGAAACTCCAGCCGTTAAAAAGTTACTGTCTATTGAAATTCCTTTTATTTTAGAATCGGTTTCCGCATATTCTATAGCATGTATAATATCGAATAATCCATTTTTGTCTACTTTATCTAAAAATGGGTATTCTTTAAATACTGTTTTTGCGGCATAATCTTTAATTGGAAAGTTTAGTTTTAGGTCCAATACAGATTGGTCTTTTACTACAATAACATCTTTAGAAGATGATCCCGCAAAAAGTCCGATAATTAATAATAATCCAAAACAGATACCGATGAATACAAAGATTCCCATAACTGTTGATAATACGCGTTTTATAAAATTCATTATAATTTTTATTTTTTTAATTAGTAGCTGTAATCGCTGATTTGTTACAGTATTTTTATTTTAATTTCTCTAAAGTTTTTTTACGTTGAATTTTTCCTGATGTTGTTTCTTCAAACTGAGGAATAGTATATGTTTTTTTAGGTTTTTCGAACGGTTTTAAGATTTTAAATACAGACGTATCTACTATTTCATGTCCTTCTAAAACTAATACAATACGCTGTCCAAGTTCTTCATCAGTTTCCGAAGCGATAAAGAAGCGTGTATTTATATAGTCTTTTAATACATTTTCTATTTGCTCTGGGAATACTTTAATACCTCCTGTGTTTATAACATTGTCGAAACGCCCTAACCATTTAAATCTATTTTCATTTTCTATTGCTATAATATCGTTTGTAATTATTGTTTCTGAAGCAACATTAGGTGCTTTAATAACTAAACAACCTCTTTCATCTTGAGAGATACTAACGTTTGGTAATAATTTAAACGTTTCAGATTTTGCTTGTCCGTTTATCTGTTTTACAGCTATATGAGAGACTGTTTCCGTCATTCCATAGGTTTCGTAAATTTTGGTATTTACATGTTGTATTTTAGTTTTTAATACTTTTGAAACTGGTGCGCCTCCAACAATAAGCTGCTCTATAGTATTAAGTTTCTCCATATTACTTTGCAGTTGCATTGGTACCATAGCTGCAAAATTGTAATTTTTATTGGTATTAATATTAAGACTCTTTTTAGGTTCTATAACATCTAATTCTAGGCCTAAAATAAATGCTCTAACTAACATCATTTTACCTGCAATGTAAGACGCTGGTAAACTTAATAGGCTTGTATTTCCTGGTCTTAAATTAAAAAAATCACCAGTAGCAATGGCAGAATTCACCATAGCTTGTTTACTTAATTTTATTGTTTTTGGTATTCCTGTAGACCCTGATGTTTTTGCTAAAAGGAAAGCATTATCATCTTGCCAATCTAATATAAAATCACCTATTTCTTTTTCGTAATTAGTACCTTCTTTTATTAATCCGTAGGCTAATTCATTAAGTTTATTATGTGGATAGTGTCCGTTGTTATACTTAAATCTGTTATGTATTTTATTGTATTTCGGTATCACTGCCTATGGTATTGATTTCATTTTCTATTGTTGGCTCGATTACTCCAAATAATTTGTCTTTCCAATTGGTCCATTTGTACTTTTTGCTGAAAACAAATATTAGTATTGGAAATATTATAAATACAGGTAATACTAAGTCGATAAATCCTAAAGAAGGATCTGATACATCTTTTAGAACTGAGTGTGTTTGAAACGCCGTCCAGTTCGCGGTGACTAACAGTGCCGTAAATAAGTTATTAGCGGCATGAAATCCTAATGCTAATTCTAAACCATCATCCATTAGGGTTATAATTCCTAGAAATAATCCTGTACCTATGTAATACACCATTATAGAATATCCTAATTTTTCTACCTCTGGATTTGCAATATGCAATAGTCCAAAAATTGTTGATGTTATTAATAACGGTGCCCAATTACGTTTTACGATAAGTGATAGTTTTTCATAAGACTTGCTCTCATAATACTTACTTTTTATAAGTAATAGATTGATACTATAAGAGACTAATAATACGCCTATAATTATTACAAGATTTCCATTCATAGATATACTATTTACAATATTAAAATAGATTAATATTGGTATAAAGATGAAGCTAATAATAAAACCTAATAAGAAGTTTCTTTTTGTTGCTAATATGGCAAAACCCTGCATTAAATACCCTCTAAACAAATACTCTTCTAGGCTTGTTTGGAATGGTATTAATATAATAGCAATTACTGCTAGAATTAAAAATCGATTGAGTTCAAAATTATTAATATAATCTTCTGGGTTAGAATAATAGTCTAGGGCTATTAAACCAGAGGATAGAATACCCCAAAATAAAAACGAAAATAAAATACGATTCCAATCTATTTTATGCCTTGTTGTACTTAATTGCGTGAATGTTTGGTTATGCAAAAATTTAATAACACCGTATAAAACGACTAATCCTACAGCAAAAGATAGTAGTATAAAAAATAGGTTAAGATTGGGCTCTAATATTGTCATTAGTGCTTTTTCATCAAGACCTGTAAAATCACCTCCATCGTTATACACTTTATAGGCTATTGCTACTATATATGGTACTTGTCCTAATACGGTTGCTATAATTACTATAATTGTACCAATTACATATCGCCACCAATCGTGTAAACCATTAAATGCTTGTTTTATATACATAGTTATATTTTAAATTTCCAATCTTTATTTATATTGTATTGCAATGTACCATTTTTTACTTCTAAAGGGGCATCAAAGTTATTGGTAAACAAACTTCCTGTTCCCAAGCCTTGTGGCATATTATTTTGCTTTAAATACGTGTATTGTGCAATAGCGTTTAAACCGACATTACTTTCTAAGGCGCTAGTAATCCACCAATTTATATTTTGTTTTTCGGCAAGCGAAATCCATTCACCGCTACCTTTAAACCCACCTATAAAACTTGGTTTTAAAATAATGTATTGTGGTTTTATTGTATTCAATACTGCTTCTTTTTGTGTTTTTGTAAACACACCTATTAATTCTTCGTCTAAAGCTATAGGTAATGGCGTCATTTCACAAAGCTTTGCCATAGCTTCAAATTGACCTTGTTTTATAGGTTGTTCTATGGAATGCAATTGGTATTGAGATAATCGTTTTAATTTTTCTAATGCATCCTTGGGCGTAAATGCTCCATTAGCATCTACTCTTAATTCTATATCGTTTTCACTGAAATTATTTCGAATCGATTTTAATAGGCTTAATTCGGTTTCAAAGTCTATAGCGCCTATTTTCATTTTTATACACGAAAAACCAGCTTCAATTTTTTCTTTTATTTGTGCTTTCATGAAAGCTTCTGTTCCCATCCAAATTAAACCATTAATAGGAATTGTTGCTTCCCCTTTTGTAAAGGCCGATGGAAATATGTCGAATTCATTTTCCGCTTCTAAAGATTTAAACGCTATTTCTAGTCCTATTTGAATACTTGGAAACTCAATATTTTCAGCCAAAAGCCAATCTAAACCTTTATCTATGTTTTTACAGGTAAATTGCAATTGTGATTCGTAATCTGGTCTATCGTCTATAGATAGTCCTCTAAGAATACCACATTCTCCAATTCCTTTTCTACCTCCATAATTTAATATAATAAACCATGTTTCTTTTATTTTTAATACACCTCTAGAAGTCCCGCTTGGCACTTTAAAATTAAGATTATATTTATGGTATGTTGCTGTCATATTTTGCATCAAAAATACTTAAATTTATTCAGTAATTTAGTCACCAATAATTACATTTATTAATGATAGATTTCCCCAATATTATATTATTTGCTATTCCTTTTTTTATCCTTGCTATGTTATTAGAGTTATATGTAACAATTAAACAAGGCATAAAGGGCTATGCTATTAAAGATTCTATAGCGTCTATTAGCATGGGATTGGGCAATGTTTTTTTAGGCTTTTTAAGTAAAGTACTTGTTCTTTTAGTATTTTTTTATGTGTATGATAATTTTAGATTTTTTACAATTCCCATAGTATGGTGGAGTTTTATATTAATTCTATTTTTGGATGATTTAGCATACTATTGGTTTCATCGTATTTCTCATGAGTGTCGCTTATTTTGGGCCTCTCATATTGTACATCACTCTTCGCAACATTATAATCTAAGTACAGCTTTACGACAAACTTGGTCTGGTGGTTTTTATACCTTCATCTTTTGGTTATGGTTGCCATTTTTAGGTTTTCATCCTGCAATGATTATGTTTCAAATGTCTGTTAGTTTAATTTATCAATTTTGGATTCATACAGAAACTATAGACAAACTTCCAAAATGGTTTGAAGCTATTATGAATACACCTTCTCATCATCGTGTTCATCATGGAAGTAATCCTTTGTATTTAGATAGAAACCATGCCGGGATATTTATTATTTGGGATAAACTATTTAAAACCTTTCAACCCGAATTAAAAGAAGAAAAAGTAGTCTATGGACTCACTGTAAATATAGAAACCTACAATCCTATTAAGATTGCTTTTTTAGAATGGATTGCTATGTTTAAAGATGTTGTTTCCGAAAAGAAATCCTTAATAAATAGATTACAATATTTTATTAAGCCTCCTGGTTGGAGACATGATAATACTGGAACTGTGTCTGACGATTTAAGGAACGAATGGTTGAAGAAACGTAAATTATAAAGTTAAACTCTCGCCAATTTCTAACAACAATAACTCTTTTCCTTTGTCTAAAAACTGACGTTTAGCAGCTTCTTTATCTATTTCTATATATCCAAAAGTATCGAAATGATAACCTAATATCTTATTACATTCTACAAAATCACTTGCTAAAATAGCATCATCTATTCCCATTGTAAAATTATCTCCAATTGGTAAAATAGCTAAATCTAGTGTTGTTTGTAATGGTATTAGCTTCATATCGAAAGTTAAAGCAGTATCTCCAGCAATGTAGATAGTTTTCTCTTTAGTTTCTATTATAAAACCTCCTGGTTGTCCTCCATAACTTCCATCTGGAAAAGATGATGTGTGTATAGCATTCACGTATTTTACTTTTCCGAAATCGAAATTCCAAGCACCTCCATGATTCATAGGATGTCCTTCTATATCTAATTTTCCAAAATGGGTAACGATTTCGTAGTTAGAAACAATTACTGCATTTGTACGCTTTGCAATAGCTTCAACATCTAATATGTGATCTTGATGCGCATGTGTTACTAATATAAAGTCTACCTTTAAATCGTCTATATTTATATGTGCTGCTTTTGGATTTCCTGTAATAAACGGATCTACCAATATATTTGTATTGTCAATTTCTATATGCAAAGAGGCGTGACCTAAAAATGTAATGTTCATGGCTTCTAAAGTTTTATATTATTATTTATAATAAATGTCCTATTCCTAATAACAAGGCTAATGCTACTGTTGATAATGCTAGTTTTTTTAATTCTGGGTCGAAATCTTTAGGAATCGTATTTTTTCTAACAAAATTTAAATGTTTAAGCAACGGAATGTATGTTATAAAAAATATAAGGTTAAAAAGTGATGTATAGTATAATAGACCAAATAGTAATGATAAAATAATGGCTCCTCCCACTAATATAAAATGATATTGCTTCGCTTTTTGCTTCCCCAGTTTTACTGCTAATGTTACTTTATTAGCCTTTGCATCGCTTTCTATATCCCTCATATTATTAAGATTTAATACACCTGCACTAAGTAATCCTATACTAATAGCAGGCAAAAACACAACATGATCTATACGTTTTGCAAATAGAATATAGCAACCTATTACACTAACTAAACCAAAAAAGATAAATACAAAAACATCTCCTAGTCCTTTATACCCATAAGCCTTATCTCCCATAGTATATTTCATAGCTGCTATTACTGAGATAACACCTAGTATCATAAAAAGTAAAGCATAAAGTAAATGTTTTACACCAAATGACAGGTATATTAGGCTTATTGTTAAGACAATGCTTATTAATATATTAATTCTTATGGCTCCAAACATTTGATTTGGTGTAATCGCTCCACTTTGTAGTGCGCGTTCTGGACCAATTCTATCTTCATTATCTGTTCCTTTTACACCATCTCCATAATCGTTTGCCAAATTGGAGAGAATTTGAAAACTTAAAGTCGTTAAAATTGCTAGTGTAAATATTTCCCAAGAGAACACGCCATTATATTCTGCCAGACATCCTGCGACTATAATTCCAGAAATAGATAATGGTAAAGTTCTTAGTCTAAAAGCAGATAACCATACTGAGAGTCTTTTCATATACAATAGCCTATGGAATCCATTGTTTAGGGAAGTTAGGCTTACGCTTTTCTAAAAAGGCATCTCTCCCTTCTTTTGCTTCTTCTGTCATATAAGCTAAACGTGTAGCTTCACCTGCAAATACTTGCTGGCCTACCATGCCATCGTCTGTTAAATTCATAGCAAATTTTAGCATTTTAATAGAAGTCGGCGATTTTTCTAAAATTTCTTGAGCCCATTGGTATGCTGTATCTTCTAATTCTGCGTGTGGTATAACTGCATTAACCATTCCCATTTCGTAAGCTTCTTGAGCCGAATAGTTACGGCCTAAAAAGAAAATCTCTCTAGCTTTCTTTTGCCCTACCATTTTTGCTAAATATGCAGAACCATATCCACCATCAAAACTAGTAACATCAGCATCAGTTTGCTTAAATATAGCGTGTTCTTTACTTGCTAAGGTTAAATCGCAAACCACATGTAAACTATGCCCGCCTCCAACAGCCCATCCTGGTACAACTGCTATTACAGCTTTGGGCATAAAACGAATTAAACGTTGTACTTCTAATATATTTAAACGGTGGTATCCATCTTCCCCTACGTAACCTTGATGACCTCTTGCTTTTTGATCTCCACCAGAACAAAATGAATACACACCATCTTTAGTAGATGGTCCTTCTGCCGATAACAAAACAACGCCTATACTTGTATCTTCTTGTGCATCGTAAAAGGCATCATATAATTCTTTTGTAGTTTTTGGTCTAAATGCATTTCTTACATTTGGTCTGTTAAAAGCTATTCTAGCCACTCCATTACATTTATTATATGTAATGTCTTCGTAATCCTTTGCTTTCACCCATTTAATTTCACTCATTATACGTCTAATTTTTGGAGCATAAAAATACGGAAAATAGAACTTATCTTCCTATAATTTACTGCATAATTAATATTTAGCATGTTACGTTATTGATAATTATACTACAACGTTTTCGTTAAAAACGAATGGAATTAAATTTCGCATAACAAATAATTAATTCACTGATAACAAGCTTGTTATTAACATAATTTTGTAAGTAAAATCTTCAACAAAACTGCATTTAATCGATTTAATTAACATTTAACCGATTTAACATTTCATTTATGATTTACAAAACAATAAAGGTATGCATGCATTGTAAATTTGTACTCGGTAGGTAGACAAAACTATGCTTTTAACTATCAATACCTTAATAAAACGCTATTAATTATGACAATAAGAAATTCTGAAATATCAAATTTAATCGAAGATGTATATTTATCTAAATATGGAAATTATTATTTCTTTAAAGATTTTATAGTCTCAGAGATTAATGAAGGTGTTGTTTTTACTTGGGACGTTGCCCAAGACATAATTCCATCTATTTTTAAACACTACGGTAAACATCCGTCTATATGTTATATAACTAACAGAATAAATAACTATTCTGTTAACCCTGCCGATTGGTATAAATTTTTTAATAGTATAAACAGACCGTTTTTAAAAGGCTATGCTATGGTGACTTATACCGAAGCTGGTTGGGTAAACTCTGTAATAGAAAAATTATTTGTGCAAACCAAAGTAGAAAATTTTAATAATTTGCAAAAAGCTATAGAATGGGTTAAACAAATAAATTTAGAATACAAATAAACAAGACCTCAAGACATTAATAATCAAACACATAAACACTACCCACTTATTAAATCATAAACGATTTAAACAACTTAACCTACTTTTATTTTTTAATCTGTATGAAAATTTTTATATTTATAAGTAATAGAGGCTCCCAACCTTTATCCTCCTAAACCTACAATAGTATGAGAATAAAAGACTCTAATTTAGCCGACTTTATTGAAGATATTCATATCTCAAATAACGGAACCTATTATTTTTTTGAACACTTTATTATTGCTGAGATTAATGAAGGCATAGTTTACACATGGGAATCTGCTCAAGATATTATAGAAGCTGCCATAGAACATTATGGTGAAAATCCATCCATATGCTACATTACTAACAGAGTTAATAAATATGAAGTAAAACCATCAGATTGGCTAAAATTTTTTAGAAAGAGCTACTTTATTAATGGTTATGCTATTGTATCTTATACAGAACGTGGTTGGATTAATGCTATTTTAGAAAAGTTTTTCTTAACAACCAAAGTCGAATATTTTTCAGATTTATATGAAGCTGTAGAATGGGCTAAAGTTCAAGCAAAAATTAGAAACAAAACCAATAGTTTTTAGTCTTTTTAACAATACTCTTATTTTTAGTCTATTTCTTTTTTATATTTTAGTGCCACTTTAAACACTATATATAAAACTATGAAACGCTATATTTTACTTTCTTTTATCTGTTTATTTTCAATATCTATATTCTCTCAAGATTATGAGTTTAAAACTGTAGTAGATTTAGATGCTACAGATGTTATTAGTCAAGGACAGACTGGAACTTGCTGGAGTTTTTCTACCTCTTCCTTTTTAGAAAGTGAAATTATAAGACTTACTGGTAAACGTATTGATTTGTCTGAGATGTACACTGTAAGACAAACCTATCCAAAAAAGGCTTGGAATTATGTAATGAGACAAGGTAAAGCACAATTTAGTGAAGGAGGATTAGCCCACGATGTTTTAAATAGTGTTGCCGACCATGGACTAGTACCTTTAAGTGCTTATTCAGGATTAAAAGGAGATGCCAAAATGCATAACCATTCTAAAATGGTTAAAGATATTAAAGCCGTTTTAACAGATTATATTAAGGAATCTAAAACAGATTGGAAGCAAAAAACAAATGCTATTTTAGATGAAGCTCTGGGTGAAAACATTACGTCTTTTACTTATGATGGTGTTGAGTATACTCCGCTTTCTTTTTTAAAAATGACAAAAATAAAACCTGAGAATTATGTAAACTTAACAAGTTTTACTCATAAACCATTATACTCTAATTTTGTACTAAATATTCCTGATAACTTTTCGAACGGAAGCTTTGACAATGTATCTTTAGATGAACTAATTGGTACTATTGATAATGCTTTAAAAAATGGCTTTACAGTAGAATTAGATTGCGATGTTAGTGAGAAAACTTTTTCAGCTAAAAATAGTATAGCAGTGGTACCTCATAATAAAGAAGAAAACGAACGCGCTTTAAAAAACACCGTTAAAGAATTAGATATCACTCCAGAATTAAGACAACAGGAGTTCGAAAACTACAATACTACAGATGATCATTTAATGCATATTACTGGATTGGTAAAAGATCAAAATGGAACAAAATATTATAAGGTAAAAAACTCTTGGGGTAAAATAGGTAATGGTGGTTATATTTACATGAGCGAAGCTTATATGCGTTTAAAAACCATTTCTATTACATTACACAAAGATGCATTAAAAACTGATTTGGCAAAAAAGTTAAATTAATTTTGTGTTTAATTCTAAAAACACAAAATACTCAATAAAAAAAGACCTGCTAGTAGTTTATAGCAGGTCTTTTTTTTATCTATAGCAAACGGACTTAAACTAAGTAGATACCGTCGTTAACTTTAATTTCTATTAGCTTTTGTTTGTATAACGAACCTATAGCCTTTTTAAAATTCTTCTTACTCATTTGAAGTTGTTCTTTTATAGCTTCAGGTGACGATTTATCATGTAATGGTAAGTAATTTGAGTTGTCTGCTAAGGCCTTTAAAATTAATTCGGCATTAGGTTCTATATTTCTATAGCCAATTTGTCCCAATGTAATATCAATTTTGTTACCAGGTCTAATCTTTTTAACAATTCCTTTTAATTTATCGCCTACACTTAAATCTTGGAAAATTTGGTCTTTATATATTAATCCAAAGTGCTTATTATTTACAATAACATTCATTCCTATATCACTAGGATGAGATACTATAATATCTACCGTATCAAATTCAGAAACGCTTAAATCTTCATTACTTAAAAAACGATTGGTTTTACTAGATGCAGCAAGACGTTCTGTTTTATCGTCCATATAACAATGTACTAAGTACCATCCTCCTTTTTTCATAGGAAATACTTGTTCTTTAAATGGGCAAAATAATTCTTTAACTAATCCCCAATCTAAAAACGCACCATGATTAGTAACGTCATTACATCTTAACACAGCAAATTCTCCTACGGTAATGTAAGGTTCGTCTGTAGTAGCTATAATACGCTCTTCGTTATCTAAGTATACAAATACGTTTAGAGTATCTCCTATTTCAAAATGTTCTGGTACATATCTATTAGGTAGTAACACTTCATTTTCATCTGCATCTCCAAGAAATAAACCGGGTTCAGTATCTCTTAATATCTCTAATGTATTGTATTGTCCTATATTTATCATTTTGCAAAGGTAGTAATATAAAAAAAGCGTTACAACTAGATTGTAACGCTTTTATAAATTATAATATAAAGCTTTTATTTATTGTAAACTGCTTCTTTTTTAAAGTGCTTAGCTAGTAAATAATATACTACTGCCCTGTATTTAGTTCTGTTAGAACGTCCGTATTGTTCCATTACTGCATCGATTGCTTTATCTAAATCTGCGCTATCAGCTAAACCTAATTTTTTAATTAAAAAATTGTTCTTTACTGTAGCTAATTCAGAATCGTCAGTACCTGAAACAGTAGAAGAGTCTTTATTGTAAATAGATGGTCCACAACCAATTGTTACTTTTGTTAAAAAATCCATATCTGGTTCTACACCACACTTATCTTTTAAGTCTGCTGCGTATTTTACGATAAGCTCGTCACGTTTACTCATAATGTCTTATAGTTTTAATTATTATTGGTTACTAAATATACAATTTTTTTGAACCAATTATTTTTTCTGTAAAGTAAATTTTACATTCTTTATCGATAAAACACAAATAAAGCAGATAATTTACTTTATGGCCTTAAAATAGTCTAATAAAGTTGTATCATTAATTTTGCTAGGCGTAAATACTTCTAATAGTTTTGGAGTATTAGTAACAGTATAAAATTCTTTTAAATTAGATTTTAGTTCACTTTCATTATTAGCTTTCAAATAATCGAAACCAAACATGGCACAAAGATGTGAAGCGTTTAAATGATGCTTTGTTTCAAAGTAAGTATCAAAATTGTCTGTGTTTTTATGTCCCGGAAGAATTCTAAAAATACCGCCTCCAGTATTATTAATAACAATTATTCTAAAATTATTAGGTATATAATTGTTCCATAGCGCATTACTATCGTAGAAGAAACTTAAATCTCCGGTTACAAATACGGTTTGTTCATCTGTAGTCGTTGCCGCACCAATAGCTGTACTGGTACTTCCATCTATACCACTTGTGCCACGATTACAAAACACTTGTAATGTTTTATTGATATCGAACAACTGTACATATCTAATAGCCGAACTATTCCCTACTTGAAACAAACTATTATTAGGAATACTTTTAAGCAGTATATCGAACACTTTAAAATCGGAAAAAGGTATCTGTTGTATATACTCTGCATGTTTTGTCCTCCTTGTAGACATTACTTTTTGCCAATAGGTATTATAATCACTTTCTATACATTTAGTTTGCATAAACAAATGACTAAAAAAATGATTTTCGGATATTTTAAAATGTTTATTCAATACAAAAAACGTATCGTTGGCATTATTATTACCAACATGCCAATGTTCTTTTGGTTTATAATCGCGTAAAAAACGTTTTACTTTTTTAGAAACCACCAAGCCACCAAAGGTTAACAAAATATCTGGTTGTAATAACTCGAACTCAGCATCTGTTAATGGCGCTATTAATTTATCTATACTTGGAAAAAACGAATCGTGATGTAAATTAGACGTTGTTTCTGTTAATACAATAACACTAGCATCGTTTCCTAATTGTTCTAAAAAATGCTGCTCTATAGTATTAGGATTACTTACCCCAACTAAAACTAATTTTCGTTTAGCATTATTCCAAAGTGTCGCATATTCTCTAAAATTTTCATTAGGAGCATCTAGCGTTTTCGCTTCAATTATGTTAGGTTTTACAGTTAATGCTTCTACTCTATCGTACAGTGGTTCATCAAAAGGCACATTAATATGCACTGGTCCATTATGCATTAATGCTGTATTAAACGCTTTATTAATTTCTATTTCGTTTTGTTGCTGTATGCTTTGCTGTAAACCTAAATACTTTTCTAGTTTATTTTCATCGGCTTTAAACGCTTCTCCTTCTTTTAAATCTTCTTTTAAGTTTGCCGAATATAAAATATGGTTCTTATAAACCTCTTTTTGATTGACAGTTTGTCCATCTCCAATCCCTATTAAATGTTCTGGTCTATCTGCCGAAATAACAGCTAAGGGAATATTACTATAATAAGCTTCGGAAATGGCTGGATAATAGTTTAATAAAGCACTACCAGAAGTACAGACTAAAGCTACAGGCATTTTTGTTTGTTGTGCAATACCTAATGCAAAAAAACCAGCACAACGCTCGTCTACAATACTATAACATTTAAAAAAAGAATCGTGAGTAAATCCAATGGTTAAAGGTGCATTTCTACTGCCTGGAGATAATACAATATGTTTTATATTTTTAGCTTTACAAAGTGTTATTACAGTTTGTGCTAAAGGGATTTTTGGGTATATCATAGTTAAGATAAAATCTTATACCATTTACTAATAAAAATTATTGAATTTTAATATTAGTTGGTATACTACAAAAATACAAAATATTATAAAATAGATTTTATTGTTAGTGTTTTATTAACCGTTTCTTCCCACTCTTTTTCGGGTATAGAATCTTTGGTAATCCCTCCGCCTACGTATAGTATAGTCTCATTATTCTTGTATTGCATACAACGTAAGTTTACAAAGAGATTTGTTACTGTTTTAAGTGTGTTGTAAGCATTATTTTCTACATTACGCCTATTGTTATTTCTTGTAATGTGCTCTTTAATATTTAGTTCACCTAAAAAACCTGTATAGAACTCACGATTATAATTCTCGTTATCTAAAATAAATTGTTTGGCTTTTGTTTTTGGCATGCCACAAACTGCAGGTGTAGGATGTAATGCTAATACTATATTTTTTAAATTATTGTTTCCTTTTTCTAAAAGTCCACGTAATTCTGTTTTTAAATGTAATAGATTTCCAGCTTTTAGTGTTTCTGTTTTCCCTATGCTTAAACTACTTACTAAAGGTTTTACATAGTCTATAATAAAATCGGTTACAAATTGTTGTTCTGTTCGTTCTTTATCTTGCCAAATAACATCTGTAGTACCATTATATCGTTGTGTACCGGCCAAAGCCATTGTAGACAATTGATTACCTTGTACTTTTAACAATGTTTCTGGTGTTGCGCCTAACCAAAGCCCAATATTAGGATGATACCAACAGTATACAAATGCTGTTTTATAACTATCTAGTAGTTTTTTAAATAGATTTATAGGATTTCCTTCTGAAGACTTTATTGCTTCTTTTCTGGAAATTACTACTTTTTTAAACGCATTATCTTCATCTATTGCTTTTACTGCTTTATCTACAAGATTAATATGAAAATCTTTTATTACTTCGGAAGTATTTTCACTACCTTTTTCGTCTTCCGAAGCATTACTGTATAATTCACCCGAAGTGTATTTTGTTACAATAGCTTCTGAATATTCTAACGGAATTAAGATGCTATCATCTTCAGTATTAAAAGGTGCAAACACAAAACCACTTTCCGTAAAATCTTCTATTTTATATAACTCGTTATTGTTTTGTAATAATCCTTTTACAGAAATTGCATTTGGTTTTCTATAGACAACAAATGGTAGTTTCTTATTATAATGTTTAATAATGGTACTAAAAAAAGAGTCCTGATTCATAAACTACTTTTTTGGTAGTGTTATGGTCGATAATTTACAGGCAGAAATTAAATTATCATTATCATCTGTTATGGAAATATTTAATAATTGTGTAGTTCTCCCTTTATGTATAAATGTAGATTTTGCATACACATAACCCTCTCTAACACTTTTTAAATGGTTTGCAGTAATTTCTATACCACGTACCATCGTATTTTCAGTATCTAAAAATAAATGCGAAGCAAAGCTTCCTACGCTTTCTGCTAATGCAGCTGTTGCCCCCCCATGTAACACGCCATCTGGCTGATATACTCTAGAATTAACGGGCATTCTTGCAACTACAAAATCTTCACCATAATCTATAAACTCTATATTTAAAGTCTCCATTAATGTATTTTTACAAATAGCATTTGCTTTTGTTATTATAGCCTCTTTAGATAATTGCATAGAAGTAAATATTTTTTGAACTTTACAACGCAAAAATACAAAAAGCAAAACCTAAAATGGATACCACTCTAAAAGAAATATCATATAGTACTACAAAACCTTACGCCACTTTAAATACACTTACAGAACGCACTAAAAATGTGTGGTTTGTGTGCCATGGAATGGGGCATTTAAGTTATTATTTTTTAAGACATTTTAAAGGATTAAACCCAGATGAGAATTACATCATTGCGCCGCAAGCACCAAGTTTGTATTATCAAGGTACTACATTTAAACATGTAGGTGCAAGTTGGTTAACTCGAGAAAATACGAGTGCCGAAACTGAAAATATAATGCAGTACTTTGATGCCATTTTTAAAGCTGAAAACCTACCTCAGCACCTAAACCTAAATATTTTAGGGTATTCGCAAGGTGTTAGTGTTTCTATGCGTTATATAGCTAAACGACAATTATATTGTTCGCAACTTATTTTACATTCTGGTGGTATACCAAAAGAGTTAACACCTGCAGATTTTGAGTTTTTAAATACTAATGTCTCTTTGGTTTATGGTACAAAAGATGAGTATTTAAATGACGAACGCATTGCTTACGAAACTGAAAGGGCTAATAGTTTATTTAAAAATAAAGTTACTATTATTCCGTTTGATGGTACACATGAAGTAAATAGCGATGTAATAGTTCGTTTGGGTTAGATTATAAGTGGTGAGTTATAAGTTATTTACTCAGATGGAAACGTTGAAGTTGAAAGCTCTCTAATTTAAACTAATAATTATATTAAAAACAAAATGATACAAACTTTAGAAAACGACAGAGTAAAACTCTCACTTTTAGGTTTAGATAATTATGCGCATTTAACAGCTATTGCTAAAGAGAAAGATCTTATTTACTATTCTCCTAGTGTTATTTCTACCCCAGAACAATTAAAAAGTTATGTAGAAACAGCAATAGCTGGATTTAATAATAATACTACACTGCCGTTTATTATTTATGATAAGGAACAACAAGTCTATGCTGGTAGTACACGTTTCGGTCTTATAGACCATAACAATAAAGTATTACACATTGGCTGGACTTGGTTAGGTAAAGCATTTCAAGGCACTGGATTAAATAAAAATGCTAAATTTTTAATGTTGCAATACGCTTTCGAAACGCTTCAATTTGAAAAAGTAGAGTTTCGTATCGATGAGCGTAATACAAAATCGAGAAAAGCTGTAGAAAAAATTGGTGGAACATTAGAAGGCATACTACGAAAAAATACTATAATGCAAGACGGTTTTAGACGCAGTACTTGCTGCTACGGTATTTTAAAAGAAGAATGGTCAACAATTAAATCTACACTTTTTAAAGACTTAATGTAATTTATAGACCTCCTTTTCTAATGCTAATAAATGAGATAGTTTATCTTCTCTATCACGTATTGGAAAAATCTCAATATCACAAATGTATTGTTCACCGTTTTTTCTGTAATTAATAACGCGTTCTTTAACGTGAGATTCTTGTTTTAAATTTTCTCTAATAGTATTTAAAGCTTCTTTTGAAGAAGCTTCGCCTTGAAGAAATTTTGGTTGTTTTCCTTTAGAAAAGTTAATGGGATAACCAGACATTTTTACAAAACCTTTATTCACCCACTCTATTTCTTGTTTTGTATTTGTTAAAACGAGTGCTTCAAACGCATTATTTTTTAATAGTTCTTCAATATCTACAGACCAATTAAAACGAGCTTTAAATTCGTTTAATATTGCTATTTCTGTGTTTCTTATAAATTCTTGGGCTTGTCTATCTAAAGATACAGAATAAATATCCCAGCTTTTTAAAGGTCCTATTAGTGTTTTAGTTGTACTCATCAATTTAGTTTTAAACTAACAACGATTAAGTAATAATTAAGATAGAGTTATATAAAAGTCATCCTTTTACAGTATAGATACTATCAATTAGCTTCAAATCGCGAAAGCATTATTGTAACATAATAAAGGCAAGTAATCTGACTTATAATAATCTAATTATTAATTACAGTTGCGCGACAGCTTGTGATTTTAACACAATTCCTTTTATAGCATAGCTACCTTTATTTATACAAAGATAAGACAGTGAAGAAATTTTATAAAGCGTTTTAACATTTAAAGTAATACTATGTTATACCCCTTTTAAATCACTAATTTTTTCTGAAACGGTACCACGTTCTCCTAAACGCACAATTCCTAAAATAATACCTACAATTTTTCCAGGGTTAGTAATAACTTTTCCTTTTTTAGCTACTTTAACATCTCTTTCTGCTATACTCGCATTTATTTTATCTTCTGGAGTATTAGATAATTCTACGGCAAATTTCCAAGCGCCATCTCTTGCCAATTCCATACTAAAGTCTACAAGAAAGTTATCTACACCACGTGTCCATTTTAATATCTTTTTTAGTGTAGGCCAAATCTTAGCTAAATCATTTTCTACTTCCATTACTAAATCTGAAAGAATTGTATTTATAGTATCGAAATCGTTTTTTAAATCTTCTATATTCTCACCTTTAGAAACCTCAGCAGCTGCAATACCCAGATCTAGATTTATATGAGCATTCATACCTATTAATAAATGTTGTAACACTATAGGCCAATAGTTTGTCGATAGATTGAAAGCTTCTTGCCATGATTGCGTTATCGGTTCTTGTTTTTGATATGCATAGTAAGCATCCAAATAACGGCTGGCAAAAATAACGTCTAATCGTTCCATCCTTGGACCATTATCGAAACGATTATTTGCGATACCTTCTTTTACTTTAATAGTTACTTTTCTGTATAATGCAGCAAAATAACCTAGTGGGTTATTATCGTCTTGAGATTTTAAGATAATTGCATCTAAATGAGTGATGACTTGATCTATAGTATGAATAGGTTCCAATAGCGAGGGTTTTTAGATTAATAACGTACGTACAAATTACGAAAAAGAATTATTATTTATTCCACAATTTTTATTTCGTGCAGACTGTCTATTATTGCTTTCTCATTTTCATTAAGCTTAAAATATGTTGTATTAAATTTTTCTTTGGCAGATTGATCTTTTAAAAAATTATAAGCACTAGTAATTTCATTTTTAACAGCTATGTAAATTTTGTAACTCGTTTCACTATCTACCTTTGTTTTAATCATAGGGTTATCATTGTTTTTTACATATTTTATAATCAATCTTTTAATGTTTTTTAACTCAGTTTTCTTATCATCTACAAAAAGTTCATTTTTATTATTAATACTTATTTTTAATGCATTGCTTAAATCTAATTCAGGCTTCTTTATTACAACCGATTCATTCTTTAAAAGCTTAAATGCATCAAAAATTAAAAATGCATTTAACTTGTAATAGTTAAGTTCAAAATCGTCTTCATTTAGTAATTCTAATACTTCATTTGCAACGGAAGAGATATCTACGTTTCCATTTGTTCCCATTAAAGCAGTAATAGCACCTAATTTATTTCCTTTCTCTAAGCTAGAAATATTGATATTCAGCATACTTTTTCTACATTCAATAAACAGAGATTCTTTGCTTTCTCTATTTAATTCTAGTCTACTTGTTCCTGCCGCAAATGTTTCCGAAATATTAAAAGTATTTTCTATACTTATTTTTTTAAATGCTTTTATGTAACTGTCACCTGTTGCGTCTTTTAATATTCCTGTTGTTATTAAATATTGTTCATGGTCTAACATGGCTTGCTTAAATAAAGCACCCTCATCCATATAGTTAGAATATATACAATCCATGAGTTTAACTTCAATTCTATCTTTAGAAGTATTACACGATACAATTGAAAATATTAATATGATATATAATAGCTTTTTCATTTTTATTTATTGTGATTGATTCTGAAAATTTGAATACTCTTTCTCTCGATATTCTTTTTTAGCCTTTTTCTGTTTATAATACCCAACAAAAATTAACGATAAAGGGAAGAATAGTATTATTAAAATCCATTTAAGACAGGTTGTTATAATGTTCATTTAGTTTATTTGAAAGTGTTTTAATCGCATCGCTTGCTTCTTTTATTGTGTCTATAGCATTTAATGCTCTGTAGAGTTTTATTGCTTTTACTGTTTTCTTATCTATTAATAACGCTATTAACTCTTTGGTTACAATCATAGCCTTATCTATTCTTAACCCCGCTATTGGATAATCTGGTTTCCAATCTCCCCAGTCTAAACTTCTTGGAAAATCTCCCCAAACGTTCTTGTCGCTTATACAAATGTATCCTCTAGAATTTGATTTTAAAAGGAACTGACACTCTAAACATTTTTTTGGTACATAGATTGGGCTTCCATTTTTTATCTCTATTTCTACAGGGTGTGTTAGTCCTTCAATTTTACACGCTCCATGGTCTAAAGTCAAATAATCTTCCATTAACTCTATTCCTCTTAAACACTCACCTTCAAATAAATTTGAACATAATGAACATTTTTTAGGAACGGCTCCTTGAAACATCAAATGCTCAAATTCAACAGGTTCGAAATCACCTTCTATTTTACATTTTGGAAATGACTTTCTATACATTATTGCTTAATCTATTATTGCCGAATTTACATAATCCTGAAACAATTGTCTTAAGCCCAATTGTCTGTACGGTGATAATTGAATCATTAAAACATAGGCTAAATTGTGTTCGGTATCTATTTTAAAATACGTTCCTACTGCTCCACCCCAGCCAAATACTTTTTGTAATGGTTCTCTATATTCTCCTTTTATAGCAAAACCTAGACCAAAACTAGATTCCCCTGGTGGTAATCTAAAACGGTCTTGGTATTGTTTTAGTTCCTGTAAATGATCTTTAAATAATAGCGCTATGGTTTCTTCTTTTAAAATACGTTTGTCTTTGTACTTTCCTTTATTTAATAGCATTTGGCAAAACTTTAAATAATCTACAGTAGTAGATACCAAACCGCCACCGCCATTAAATAATGTAACATCTTGTACGTACCTATTATCTTCTACTGTTTCAGAAACGGTTAATGCTTCATCTGTCCATCGATACCCTACAGTAAATCGATTAATCTTCTCTTTTGGTAATTGAAAATGTGTATCGTTCATTTCTAAAGGTTTCAGAATACAATCTTTTAAATAAATGTCTAACGATTTACCAGATAATACTTCAACTAAATAACCACATATATTTGTTGAGACTCCATAATGCCAATCGGTTCCAGG
Source organism: uncultured Flavobacteriaceae bacterium (assembly GCA_947494205.1). Lineage (GTDB taxonomy): Bacteria > Bacteroidota > Bacteroidia > Flavobacteriales > Flavobacteriaceae > JAHDHI01. Next base: position 82,949 of record CANLUH010000008.1, read on the forward strand.
TTCGAAAGTTAAAGGGAGTTTACTTAATATTTCAGCAAAATCTTTATTATTGGTTGCTTCCCATAAGCCTGAGTTTCTATACAATTCGTTTAATTCTTGATTCTCTCCGCGTCCATAACCAAAACCAGAAGTGTGCCTTAATATATCTATGACGCGTATGGTTCGTTTTGCTAGTTTCTTTTCGCCGTCTGTATACGCGTACATGGTTTTAAACATGGGTAGGTATTTGTAAAGAGGATCGTTCAATTTAAATTTACCGTCTTCGTATAACTGCATTAATGCTACAGAAACTATTGGTTTAGTCATAGAGAACAATCTAAAAATACTTTCACTGTTTAATTCCTGTTCTGTTTCTATATTGGCATAACCATAGGTATTAAAATGTATTAATTTATTGTCTTTAATAATTGCTGTTTGTATGCCTGCAATTTCTTTATTGTCTACTAGTTTATGGAAATAGGTGTCCATTACCTCTAGACTATCACTAGATAAACCTACTAATTCTGGTTTTGTAATGTTTAACGGGGCTATCTGTGCAGATAGTACACTCGATACTATTAAAAACAATGTTATACTAAATAGTAATGGATTTAAATTGTAGTGTTTCATAATCTTTTAGTTTTCAAAAATAGCCACTGCTCTAACTGGTGATCCAGTGCCTCCTCTAATTTTTAAAGGTAATCCAATAAATCTAAAGCGTCCTCTACCAATTAAAAGATGTAGGTTTATCATATTCTCGTAATGTGTAAACCCTAATGCGCCACAGATATGATGTACTTTTTTATTAGAAATTCCTGGTACTCCAGGAGACATCGTTTCTACTCCAAAAGCTGCAATACCTTGTTCTCCTAACCATTGGGCGGCTTCTACAGTAATACCGGGACCATTACTCCAATGTTCTGTTTCAAAATGCTTTCTGTAATGGTTTGTATATAATAATACGGTATCTCCTTTTTTTATAGTAAGGTTTGCCTCTTTACAAGCGTCTTGTATTTCTGTATGTGTTATTAACGCTTTTAAGCCTTTATGCGAAAAATCTAAACAAATACCTTCTGTATAAAACATAGATAAAGGCATCGTGTCTATAGAGTGCTCTTTGTAAGGTTTTGCCATATGGTTTAAAGCATCTACATGCGTTCCTGTATGTTCTCCTAATTCTAGTTTGTAGACACTTGGTGTTTGGGTTTTAGGGTTTAGTTCCCCATCCCATTCTTCATGTGTATTATGTACAGCCATTTTAACTTGTGGTAAGCTTTTATAAACTGGCATACCTTCGTATATTTCTTGACTTAAATCTATTATCTCTGTCATTCTTTTGTAATAAATTATTCAAACCTAAACATTTATTTTAATAAAATAAAGAATTAGCAAGAATGGAAAAGTAAATGGTTTGATTTCTAAATACATTTGTAATCTAATTAAAAGAAAATGACAGTATTGAAAAACAACAAAGTGTTTTATAATGAGAAACTAAATGTAATTGTAGAATATATTCATAATCATTTAGATAGTAAAATAGATATTAAAACACTGGCTGAGCTCTCTAATTTTTCACCATATCATTTTCATCGTATTAGTAAAGCCTTATTAGGAGAATCTATTGGAGCCTATATTTCTAGAACGCGTATAGAAACGGCTGCAAAAATGATTAGATATACCAATTTAGATATTGAAACTATTGCTTATAATGTAGGTTTCGAAACCCCATCTTCTTTATCTAAAAAGTTTAAAAATCATTTTGGTATTTCTCCTACTGAGTATCGTAAGGACAAATCTTACAACTTAAAATTAAATCAGAAAATGGACAAATCATTAAACATAAAAAAACCAAAAATTATTACTATTGAAGACAAGCAATGTCTGTATTACAGAATGCAAGGCGCTTACCAAACTTTAGATTACCAAGGTGCTTGGCCTAAACTTTGGGCAGAGGTTAAAGCTCAAAAACTATTTACTAAAGGAATTGAACATCTAGGTTTGCCCTACGATGATCCTAAAGTTACTGAAGAAGGTAAAACACGTTACGATGCTTGTTTGGTTATACACAAGGCTGCTAAACCTTCTGGAGAGATTGGCGTAAAAACATTAAAAGGTGGCAAATTTGCTGTTTTTCTATATCAAGGTAGCTACAGTTATTTTGCAGATGTATACGATTACATGTTTAACGATTGGTTGTTAAATACAGACTACCAATTACGTGAAGCGCCTATTAGAGAAAAATACATTAGTAACCCTGAACGTACTGAGGAACATAAGCTAAAAACGGAGTTTTATATCCCTATTAAGTAATGTTTATTAATAAAGAGGCTGTATAAAAAGTAACAAATTCATGTCTAACTGAGCGCAGTCGAAGTTTATTCTTTTGAAAAACAAAGCATTTCGACTGCTCTGAATGTGACATTTAACTTTAAAATTATTTTTTAGATAACCTCTTTATTTTCTTTTATTCTTTTATAAACGGAATTAATTTAGGGTAATACTTTATAGTATTAGATTTATGTGTTCGTATTGCTAATATTACTGGCAAAATGATATTCAATAAATATATAGTTACAAACAATATAATGAGCCAGTTATATCCTGAAATATGATTAAGTTTAATAAATACATAACCTAATAAAACAATATAAGTAAGAATTGTAGATAATATTTGAAAGTTTAATACATTAGCACCTAATGTTTTTAATCCTGATATTTTTTCTTTTTTATTAAACCACATTATTAAAGGCATAATTATATTTCCCAATGGCATTAAAAAAGAAGCTAATGCAGAGAGATGAAATAATACAAGATAGCTTTTATCTTCTACTTTTCCATAATCGAAAATGTCTTCTGTAGTTACACCTAAAGCACTACATATTAAATTAAGTGTTCCTCCTCTAGGTTCACTTTCATTATTTTCTATGCGTTGAATGGTTCTTAAATTTACCTTTGCTGTTTCTGCTAATTCTTCTTGAGAAAGCCCTTTTCTTTTTCTTATCTCTTTAATTTTTGTTCCAATGTTGTTCATAATATAAATGTATTTAAAAGTTTGAAACAAAACTAAATTCTAAACCTACTTTTTGATAACGGTTTTACTACGACATTTATATGACATTTGTGTCTTTACCATTAAATACAAGGTTTTTGAAACTTTATTAGTAATACCTTTTTTAAATTTAAAAGCCCTAACATTCATTAAATGTTAGAGCTTTTACAAATATTTTTTATATAAATTCTAATTCACCAACTTAGCAACTATATCCTTAACTGGTAAAATGGCTTTAGTATGTTCTATACTTGGGCCAGCAACCCAAACGGTTTTATAGGTGGCTTTTTTAGCTGCTTTTTCTGTGGCTTTCATACCTATAGAAAAACGAATCATTTTTACCCACTTTTTTAATTTTCTATTTTTATTTAATAGGTTCTCTATCCAAGTTTGTTTGGTTCCTATTTTTTGTACATAAGGTGTATTAATAACTGTACATGGTGTACCAGAGATACGCTCTGTCATAATAATATCTTTGGCTCCGTAATCTACACAAGCTTGTTTGTATTCTTCTGTTACTCCTGCTTCTATAGATGCTATAAACGGACTCCCTACAGATACGCCTTCTGCGCCATAACTTAACATTTTGTCTATATCTGCTCTACAACCAACTCCTCCAGCAGATATTACAGGAATTTTTAGGCTTGTACTTAATAAGTTTGTTAATTCTTCTGGTGTTAAATTTCCTCTATGCCCACCTGCTTCGTTATTTACAGCAATAGCTGCATCTGCTCCTAATTGTTCTACTTTTTGGGCAAAACGTAAATCTGTAACATCACAAAATACTTTAATACCTGCTTTATGTGCTTGATTAATGGTTTCTTCTGGGCTTCCTAAAGAAGTGATAATGAAATCGCAACCTTCTTCACACAACACGCGTAACTGGTCTTTATATTTTATATTCGATTTATTAACTATTAAATTAAATCCGAACGAACCACCTTCAACCTTATTTGCTTTTAGTTCTTTTATGGCCGCTCTTAATTCTTCTAAAGTTCTGTAATTTAAGGCAGGTATACATCCTGCTATACCACCTTTCATAGCTTCTGTTACCATGGCAACATTAGAAACCAAAAACATTGGTGCTTGTATAATTGGGTATTTTATATTTAGAAGTTCGGTTAATTTAGTATTCATAGTTTTCTTGACGTTTGTATTACAAATATAATCATAATTTTATTATGCAAGCATAATAAAATTATGTCCCACAAAAAAACGCAATCAAATTAATGATTGCGTTTTTTATAAGAAAACACTTATTTATTTTATTTCACTTCTTCGAAGTCAACGTCTTCAACATTATCTCCTTCTACATCTGCTGGCTCTCCACCTGCATTAGCGTCTGGTCCTGGAGATCCACCTTGAGCTTCCTGCTGTGCTTTGTACATTTCTTCGCTAGCTACTTTCCAAGCTTCGTTTATTTTCTCTAAAGCTGGATCGATTACTGCTAAATCTTTTGTTTCGAATGCTTTTTTAAGTTCTTCTAAAGCTTCTTCAATTGGTTGCTTCTTATCATCAGATAATTTGTCACCAAATTCTTTTAATTGCTTTTCCGTTTGGAAAATCATAGAATCTGCTTCATTTAACTTCTTAGCATTTTCTGCTGCTTTTGCATCTGCTTCTGCATTTGCTTCAGCGTCTGCTTTCATTTTCTGTATTTCTTCTTCAGTTAAACCAGAAGATGCCTCAATACGAATATCTTGTGTCTTATTTGTTGCTTTGTCTGTAGCAGATACTTTAATGATTCCGTTAGCATCGATATCGAAAGTTACTTCAATTTGAGGTGTTCCTCTTTGTGCTGGTGGAATACCATCTAAATGGAAACGTCCTATTGTTTTGTTATCTCCTGCCATGGCACGCTCACCTTGTAATACGTGAATTTCTACTGATGGCTGATTGTCTGCTGCCGTAGAGAATACTTGAGACTTTTTAGTTGGAATTGTTGTATTTGCTTCAATAAGTTTCGTCATAACGTTCCCCATTGTTTCAATTCCTAGAGATAAAGGTGTAACATCTAATAATAATACATCTTTAACATCTCCTGTTAAAACTCCACCTTGAATTCCTGCTCCTAAAGATACAACCTCGTCTGGGTTAACCCCTTTACTTGGTGTTTTTCCAAAGAATGCTTCTACTGCTTTTTGTACTGCTGGAATACGTGTAGAACCACCTACTAATATTACTTCATCAATATCGCTTTTAGATAATCCTGCAGCTTTTAATGCAGACTGGCAAGGCTCTATTGTTCTTTTTACTAAATCGTCTATTAACTGCTCAAATTTAGCTCTTGTTAATGTACGTACTAAGTGTTTTGGTCCGCTTGCTGTAGCAGTAATATATGGTAAATTAACTTCTGTTTGCTCAGAAGAAGATAATTCAATTTTAGCTTTTTCTGCCGCTTCTTTTAAACGTTGTAAAGACATTGGATCTTTACGTAAATCCATTCCTTCTTCAGCATTAAATTCGTCTGCTAACCAGTTAATTATTTTTTCATCTACGTCATCTCCTCCTAAGTGTGTATCTCCGTCTGTTGCCAATACTTCGAATACTCCATCTCCTAATTCTAAGATAGATACATCATGTGTTCCTCCTCCAAAATCGAATACTACGATTTTTTGGTCTGTTCCTTTCTTGTCCATACCATAAGCTAACGCTGCTGCTGTTGGCTCATTAATAATACGACGTACTTTTAAACCTGCAATTTCTCCTGCTTCTTTAGTTGCTTGACGTTGTGCATCGTTAAAGTATGCTGGTACAGTAATTACTGCTTCTGCTACTGAAGTTCCTAAGTAATCTTCAGCAGTTTTTTTCATTTTCTGAAGTACCATTGCAGATAATTCCTGTGGTGTATATAAACGACCATCTATATCTACACGTGGTGTATCGTTATCTCCTTTAACTACTTTATAAGGTACACGTTCTGCTTCTTTTTTAGATTCAGAATACTTGTTCCCCATAAAACGCTTAATAGAATAAACTGTTTTTGTTGGATTTGTTACTGCTTGTCTTTTTGCAGGATCTCCTACTTTAATTTCTCCGCCTTCTACAAAAGCGATAACTGAAGGTGTTGTACGCTTACCTTCTGCATTAGGAATTACAACTGGCTCGTTACCTTCCATTACAGAAACACAAGAGTTGGTTGTTCCTAAATCGATTCCTATAATCTTACTCATAATAGTATATAATTTTATTTTTTGTGTTCAATATTATTTTTTAATACGGTTTGTATAAGTCAATGATTGTGCCAACGAAAAAGAACTGACATGATGTCATAAAACAAAAAAAGCTTCAAAATAATTGAAGCTTTTAAATTTATAGAGTAATGTTTTTTTAATTTCCTGTCATAAATACATCAAAAAAGAATTGCCCAGCCCAACATGGTGTAGAAGTATCTCCAAACGTATCTGTTCTTGTAATATTTAATGTTATAGATGCTGGAGATTTATTAGCATAATTTAAACTAAATGTATCAGGAAACGTACTATTATTATTAGCTGTAAAAATAATTCCTTGTGGTGTAAAAGGTAATGCTGGTGAGAAATCGTATCTTACTTGCATGCGCTCTGGTAAAAAAGGTGCTAGTAAAACAGTTTCTCCTGTTCCTAATGTTGCAATAGACCCAGTATTTGTCTGTTGTTGTAATATTTCCCACGAAACTGTAGTAGCGACTCCTTTAATAGTAGTTGCAAAAGACCCTGTAGAGCCAACCGAAACATTATTACATATAGGTATTTCCATAGTATCTATTGTAGCTATATTTGGTATATCAGAAATAGTATCTGTAGATAATGTAGTCCATGTACCATTTCCATTAGCATCGCTTAGTAAGACTTTCCCATCTGCTTGATTACCGTCTACAATACGTATTGCTGCCGGCGCGCTACCAGTTAAGGTAATATCATCTACTCTAGCAAGATCACTTCCTCCATCATCTGTAAAATCCTTAAAGTATCTCCATCTTAATGTGTGCGTTCCTCCTGCTGTAAAATTATATGTGTAATTTGTCCAACCAATTGTACCAGACCAAGATTCTATTACTGCACCATCTATAGAAAACTCAAGAAAATCAAAAGTAGCTTCTGAACTTACTTCATAAAAGAAACTTAAAGTCGCTCCTCCAGCAGGTATTGTAGCTGAATATTCCATAATAGATTCTTGATCATCTATAATATTTCCAGACTCTGCAGCTTGCACGCCTCCATTTACACTTGTTCCTTGTAAAAACCAGTTCGCATCACCATTAGTGGTTAAAGGTGTTAATGCAGCCTCAAAGTCTTGAGTTAAAACAGTAGTTGCTGTCCCAATACTTTCTACATGAAATTTTGTTGAAGGAGTTGTTGTACCAACACCTACATTTCCAGAATTTGCATTATACATATCGTTAGCATTAACGGTCCAATCATTATCTATACCTCCTCCAAACGTTAACCATACTGTTCCGTTATAATAATAAAAGCCAGCGGTATTATCTGTTTGGTAAATTAAAAGCCCTGTTGCAGGAGTAGCTATTGCATCCCGTTGCGTTTGTGTTAGTCTTGGTATTAAAATTCCAGAAGTTGTAGATTCAATATCTAACGATGCACTAGCATCTGGTGTTGTTGTACCTATACCCACTTGGGAAAACATTACAAAAGAATTAAACAAAATAACCGCTTTTATTAAAAAGTGTTTTACATTTTTCATATTGTATGGAGCTATGTTAGTGTATTCACAAATATGAATGCTTTGAAATAAAAAATATAAATTGTGGGATAAAACTTCTTTTTTTAGGGATATTTAATTAGATCTATCTTACTTAACAAGTTCTTTTTAAAAGAATTAGAAACAGGTATAGTGTGATTTTTAATGTATATCATATTTTTTGTTTTATCTATAGATTCAATAAAACGAATATTTACTATAAAACCTCTATGCACTTGTACAAATACGTCTGTTAATTGGGTTATAAATTCTTTAATTGTTCCTCTATATTTATACTCTTTATTTTCTGTATAAATAAACAAATAGTTTTTCTTTGACTCTATAAATAGTATAGTATTAATATTTACTTGATCAAACTTATCTATATTTTTCAATAAAAGACTTTCTCTTTGCTTTGTTTTTATCTTTTTATCGTACTTGTGCAAAGCTAACTCTATAGCTGAAAAAAGTTCTGGTTTTTGAAAAGGTTTAATTAAATAATTATAAGGATCTGTTTCTATTGCTTTGGAAATAGTTAGCTTGTCTGAATATGCAGTTAGAAAAATAAAAGGAATATTATGATTAAGGTTTATATGGTTTGCAAGCCAAATGCCATCTCTTTCTTCATCTAGATTTATGTCTAAAATTATTAAATCAATATCTTCGTTTAAATATTGTAAAGCTTCTTCTATTGAAATTGCTATTCCTACAACTGAATAATTATTTTCTTCTAAATATTCAGCTATTAACTTAGCAGTTATATATTCATTTTCAACAACTAATATTTTTATTTGTTTATTCATTAAAACTGAATTTGAACAGTTAGCCCTTTTGTATTTTCAACTTTTACATTCCCTTTTAATTGTCTAGTTAGGCCTTTTATCAAATCAAAGCCTATAGTTTTAGAGTTTTCAAAATTAAAATTCTCTGGCAACCCTATACCATTGTCACTTATCTCTAATAAATAATCTTTTTCTTGATTTCCATTTTTTAAAATGACTTTTATTTCATTTCCGTTTTTATCATTAAAAGCATATTTATAAGCATTACAAATTAACTCATTTACTATTAAACTAATAGGAACTGCTTTAGTAATATCTATATTTATTTCATCTGTTTTTACAGATATATCTATAGGTTTTAGGGGGTTCTCATAAGATACTTTTAGCATAGCAATTAACTCTTCAAGATAATCTTTCATTTTAACTTTACTTACGGTTTCAGATTGATACATCATTTTATGTATCAGTGCTACAGATTGTATCCTATTTTTACCTTCTTCTAAAGCTATTTTTATGTCTTGATTATCAACTTTTATATTTTGTAATTCTAATAATCCTGATATTATTTGCAAATTATTTTTTACTCTATGATGCACTTCTTTTAATAAAATTTCTTTTTCAAAAAGAGCTTCTTTTATCTCTTCATTTTTTATCTTAATTTCTTTATTCTTACCTACGAGGATTTTTTTATCCTTTTTAATCCTATATACTCCATATATACTGATTAGTAAAAGTATAATTAACACAAACAAAAAAATAAACATCCTTTTTTGTTGTTTGCTTTTTTGTAACAATTCATTATTTTTTACTTCGATTTTAAAAGACTCAATCTCTTTATTTTTTTTGTTAATTTCTAGAATTAACTCATTTGTCTTTATAATCTTTTTTTTATTCAGCTCTTCTATAGCATTATGAGTTTTTAATGTTTCATTAAGCCAATAATTTGCCGAATCAATTTGCTTTTTCATTCTAAAGAATGCTACTTTCTGTTTACAGAATAGAATACTATTCTTATTACTCGGATTTGTCTTTAATAACTTTTCAATATTTTTAAATATTGTTTTAACTTCTTTTTCTTTAATTGAAACATTGATATATGCCTTTGCTAATAAACAATAGGCTTTTATTAAATTATCTTTATTCTGATTGTGTTTTAGGCTATATTTTATCTCATCTTTTAATAGCGGAATAGCTTTTTCATATTCATTTTTTGCAATAAAAACTTCTCCTATATTTCCATGTACCAAACCTATAATTCTATCTTTACTTTTTGGTGCATTAGACAAAAATTTTGAAGCTACAACTAAAGATTTCTTAAAGTAGAATAATGCAGTATCTATTTTATTTGCTTGTAAATAATAGTACCCTAAATCGTTATACCCTGAAGGTATAATTAAAGAGTCTTTTATTTTATTTTCTCTAAGTTTATTTATCTCTAACTTTAAAGCGTTTGCGGCTTTATCGTATTGGTTTAACTTTGCATAAAACTTACTATTAATGTTATATGCCCATGGTGGGTAATATGCACCTTTATCTATTAAATCGCTAATTTTAGAATTAGTCTCAAAAACTTCAGAATATAACCCTAAAGAATAATATGTTTTATTTAAGTGATCTAGTATATGAACGCTATCTTTCATTGCAACATTACCTTCACTTAAAAGGGTTCTTAAAATATTAGCACTTTCTATATATTTTCCTTCATTCCTATTAATCTCTGCTAATATTACAGCTATTAGTATCTCTTCATAATAAGTAGTTTTAAGTTCACTTACTTTCTCAAATTCCTTTTTTAGGAAGGCTGAGTTTGCTCTTCTTAAAGAATCTGAGATAGTTTCATATAATTTAATTTTATCGCTCACCTCCATACTCAGGAATTTAGTTTCTAATTCACTGGACTGCGAAAAACTAAATGTACCTAATAAAATAAAGCTAAATAAAAATAATTTCCTCTTCATTAAAACAAAACGGTTTTTGCAATATAATTAATTCTAATTAGCTACTCAAAAGAGTACATTTATTTGATTGATTAAATAGTAAAAACAAAAAAATAAAGACATTCATATTAATTTCAAAAAACAACTGCATTACTTCTGTTTTTTATTAAACCATATCGTACAATACTATATATTTGTTTTACTAAAACGATTGCGTAATTATGGAATGTATCTCGGTTTTCGATATGTTAAAAATAGGAGTTGGTCCTTCCAGCTCACACACTTTAGGTCCTTGGAGGGCTGCAGAGCGTTGGATAAAAGAACTAAAAGATAGTGATAACTTTAAAGCTATTAAACGTATAAAAGTAGATTTATACGGTTCTTTATCTTTAACAGGAAAAGGGCATGCTACAGATTTAGCTGTTATGTTAGGCTTAAGTGGTAGTGATCCAGAAACAATACCTACGAATACTATTGACATTATAATAGCCTCTATTAAAAATACAGGAAAATTAGTTTTAAACGATGAGCAAATTGTTGTTTTCGATACTAAAAACGACATTGTTTTTAATCGTAACTTTCTTCCTTTTCATTCCAATGGTATAACATTTACTGCTTACGCAGAATCCGAAATTCATAAATCTACATTTTACTCTATTGGAGGTGGCTTTGTTGTAAAAGAAGAACGTACAGTTCATGAAGAAAATAAAGGGTTAAAAAGTGAATTTCCTTTTCCTATAAACAAAGCTTCCGATTTAATCGCTTTCTGTAAGTCTGAAAATAAATCTGTTTCAGAAATAGTATTAGAAAATGAACGCTCTTTACGTGATAATGAAACTATTGATTATGAGTTAGAGAGGGTTTGGAAAACCATGCTCGATTGTATGTTTACAGGATGCCACACAGAAGGTACTTTACCTGGCGGATTAAATGTTCGTCGTCGTGCTTTCGATATGCATAAAGGTTTAAATGTCGAAGTGCCTTATGTAACCTCTCAGGATTGGCTACAAAGTATTCGACAAAGTGAAGTGAAGTTTCGACAAATATTAAAATGGGTAAGTTGTTTTGCTTTAAGTGTAAACGAAGTAAACGCAGCTTTAGGTCGCGTAGTCACTGCACCAACTAATGGTAGTGCTGGTGTTATCCCTGCTGTTTTAATGTATTATATGGTTATAGAAAATCATGATGCCGATTTTAAGCATATTAAACAATTTTTACTAGTAGCTGGTGAGATAGGAAGCATCTTTAAAAAAGGAGCAACTATTAGTGCTGCTATGGGAGGGTGTCAAGCAGAAATTGGCGTCTCTTCTGCTATGGCAGCAGGTGCTTTGTGTGAATTATTAGGGGGTACGCCCGAACAAGTTTTAATAGCTTCGGAAATTGCAATGGAACATCACCTTGGGCTTACTTGTGATCCTATTGGTGGTTTAGTGCAAATACCTTGTATTGAAAGAAATTCTATGGGTGCGATAAAGGCAATTAATGCTGCCGAATTAGCTCTAGAAACAGACCCTAACAATGTAAAAGTACCTTTAGATAAGGTTGTAGATACTATGTGGGAAACCGCAAAAGATATGAATACAAAATATAAAGAAACTAGTGAAGGTGGATTAGCTATTCGTGTAAATATGGCAGATTGCTAATTATCACTTTATACATAATCATAAAAACCAGAAGATGTCTCTTCTGGTTTTTATGTTTAGAATAAGGCTTCTTTTAGTCTTGACAACCTTTTTTACGTCTTGTATCTATTAGATAAATAATTTTCCAAGTTCCATTGTCTTTAAATAACTGAAAGGAATTTACACCACAATGCGAAAAATTTCCATTAAACCAAAATTCGTAAGGTGTCCAGGCATTTGCCATATTACCATCTACTTGTATTTTAAAATCTAATAAACGTTCATCCCACTTTTGTTCTGTGGGTCTTTTTCCTATAGCATTAATAAGTTTTGTTGAATTATCGGTAACCAATACATCTTTACCTTCTTTATTTTTATATGCTGTTTGCGTAGTAAATTTGTCGACCATTACAGATTTCATTAAAGTTGTGTCTCCTTTATGGAATCCTTCAAAAAAAGTTTCTATAGTTTGTTTAACGGCTCTTTGCTCATCTACTAGCGTTTGAGCATGTAAAGTATTTACTATTAGTAATACTAAAACTGTGATTATACGTACCATGATAGTTAATTTTTCACGAATTTAAAATATATACATAAAAGCGCTTTAGTATTAAAGAAAAGTTTAACAGTATCTACTTAATTTAGTATTTTTACATTCTATATTAAATTATTATAAATGTCAGTAGCAAAAAAGCAATACAAGAGAGTCACTGTTAAGTCTTTAGTGGATATGAAAGCAAATGGTGAAAAAATATCTATGTTAACCGCATACGATTATACCATGGCAAAAATTGTTGATGGAGCAGGTATAGATGTTATTTTAGTTGGTGATTCTGCAAGTAATGTTATGGCTGGTCATGAAACAACTTTACCAATTACCTTAGATCAAATGATTTATCATGCCTCTTCAGTAATTCGTGCCATAGATCGTGCACTTGTAGTTGTAGATTTACCTTTTGGTAGTTACCAAAGTGATCCAAAGGAAGCCTTACGCTCTGCAATTAGAATAATGAAAGAATCTGGTGGACATGCTGTAAAAATGGAAGGTGGAAAAGAAGTAAAGGATTCTATAAAACGTATTTTACATGCTGGTATTCCAGTAATGGGACATTTAGGTTTAACGCCACAATCTATATATAAATTTGGTACTTACACTGTAAGGGCAAAAGAAGAAGAAGAAGCAAAAAAGTTGAAAGAAGATGCTTTAATGTTAGAAAAGGCTGGGTGCTTTGCTATTGTATTAGAAAAAATCCCTGCTAAATTAGCCGAAGAAGTAGCTGCTAGCGTTTCTATTCCTGTTATTGGTATTGGTGCTGGTGCTGGTGTAGATGGTCAAGTTCTAGTAACTCATGATATGATAGGCATGACACATGAATTTAATCCTCGTTTTTTACGTCGTTATATGAATTTATATGAAGATATGACTAATGCTTTTAGTCAATATGCAGAAGACGTGAAAAGTGGAGATTTCCCTAGCGAAAAGGAACAATACTAATTTCTAGTTTAAAAAATGTTACGCATTTGTTAATGCCATAACGTTTTAATTCCACCTTAATAATGTCTAAAGTAATATCTAATAAATCCAATTTACAGGTTATCTATGAAGATAACCATATTATTGTAGTTAATAAACGTGCTGGAGATATTGTACAGGGTGATAAAACAGGAGACAAACCACTTAGCGACGTAGTAAAAGAGTTTATAGCGGAGAAATATAATAAGCCAGGTAATGTTTATCTTGGCACAGTACATAGGTTAGACAGGCCTACAACGGGACTTGTTATTTTTGCGAAAACGAGTAAAGCTTTACCTAGATTAAATAAACTATTTGTTTCTAAAGACATTTCTAAAACCTATTGGGCCTTAGTAAAAAATAAACCTGAAAAACGAACAGATACTTTAATACACTGGCTTAAAAAAAACCCAAAAAACAATAAATCTACTGCCTATATAAAGGAAGTTAAAGATAGTAAAAGGGCGGTTTTGCATTATAAATTATTAAAATCTTTAGAAAACTATTCGTTATTAGAAATTAATCTTGAAACTGGCCGACATCATCAAATACGTAGTCAATTATCAAGTATTGGTAGCCCTATTAAAGGGGATTTAAAATATGGGTTTGACAGAAGTAATAAAGATGCTAGTATTCATTTACATGCTAGGCATATTCATTTTATTCACCCAGTGTCTAAAAAAGAATTAAACATAACTGCTCCCCTACCCAATGATTCTTTATGGGATGCTTGTAATTAAATAAGAATTATTACTACTTATTATTTAAATATATTTTATGATATCTGAATTATTAGCCTCTCAAAAAGCGTATTTTAAAACTGGAGAAACTAAGTCTGTAAGTTTTAGAAAAACAATTCTTAAGCGTTTAAAAATAGAACTTATTAAACGAGAGGATGCTATTAGTGCTGCATTACATAAAGATTTTAAAAAACCTGTATTTGAATCTTATGCTACAGAAATTGCCATGGTTATTTCGGAATTAGATTTAACTATAAAAAACCTAAATAAATGGGCAAAGCCAAAACGTGTAATGCCTTCGCTTTTAAATTTCCCTTCTTCTGCTAAGATATACTCCGAGCCTTATGGTAATACGCTTATCATTTCACCTTGGAATTATCCTTATCAATTAGCATTGGCTCCATTAGTAGGTGCAATAGCTGCTGGTAATACTGTGATATTAAAACCAAGTGAATTAACGCCTAATACATCTAATATAATAGAAGACATTATTACTACAGTGTTTGCACCAAATCATGTAAGTGTTGTTAAAGGCGGTGTTTCTGTTTCTACTGCTTTATTAGCTGAACGCTGGGATTATATTTTCTTTACTGGAAGTGTTTTTGTGGGTAAAATAATAGCAAAGGCTGCTGCTGAACATTTAACTCCTGTTACACTAGAACTAGGTGGTAAAAACCCTTGTATAATAGATGAGGCCGCTAATATAAAATTAAGTGCTAAACGTATTGTTTGGGGGAAATTTATAAATGCAGGACAAACCTGTATTGCACCAGATTATATTTTAATTCATAAATCTATAAAGCAAGAATTTTATAACGCTTTAGAGAAAGAGATAGCATTAGCTTATACAAATACGCCAAACCAATCGGAAGACTTTGCTCGTATTATAAATGAAAAGAATTTTAACCGTTTAGTAAAAATGCTTGATAATGAAACTTGCGTTATTGGAGGACAGACCGATATTGATTCTCTCTACATTGCTCCAACAATAATAGACGAACCTCAATTAGATAGTGAGGTTATGAAAGATGAAATTTTCGGACCTATTCTTCCTGTTATTTCTTATGAAAATCTTTTGGAAATAGAGACTATTATTTCTAATTATGAGAAACCTTTATCCTTGTATGTTTTTAGCAATAATGCTTCAAAAGCTAAAGCTTTAATAAATAAATTTTCTTTTGGAGGTGGTGCCATTAATGATACTGTTGTACATTTTATAAATCATAAACTACCATTTGGAGGTGTTGGAAATAGTGGTATTGGCGCCTATCATGGGCAATTATCTTTTGACACATTTTCACATAAAAAAGGGGTAGTAAAAAAAGCAAATTGGTTGGATTTACCGTTTAGGTATGCACCGTATAAAGGAAAGTTAAAACAAATTAAACTACTATTTAAGTGGCTTTCTTAATTATAATCATAATTAAGTTTTAGTTTTACACCTTCTCCAATCTTAGAACTTAAAAAATAATCTGCGTTTATAAGATCGGCTCTATTTTTCATATTTAATAGACCTGCTCCCTTTTCTGCTTCATTTATATTAAATCCTTTACCATTATCTAAAATCACAATTTCTAAAGCACTCTCTTTATAATTTAGAACTATTTCTAATAATGTAGCTTTAGAATATTTAACCGTATTAGAAATAAATTCCTGAATAATTCTAAATAAGATGATACTATTTTTACTGTCATTATAACTTTCAGGATTCCCTTTTATATCTAATGTTGTTTTTAATAATTTCAATTTATTTAAACGTCTTACTTCATTTTCAATAGATTGTTGTAATCCTTTATTAACAATAACATCGCTATTTAAAGACTTTGAAAGCGCTCTTAACTCACTTAAACTTTCTTTTACAGCATCTTTAGTTTCTACAAAAGATTCTTTTATATCTTCCGAAATTTGCATACTTAGTATACTCAAATTCATATTAGCAACAGATAAAAGCTGCCCTACATTATCATGTAATTCTTGCCCTATATTTTTAAGTGTTTGCTCTTGTATCTCTAATTGTGTTTTAGATAATTCTTCTTCGAAAGCTTGTTGTTGTGCTATTTTATCTAAAATAAGTTTGTTTTTTCTTTTTTGAAAAACCACGAAAAATAAGATAATTAAGGTGCATAAAATAATTAACACTACAAGCATGTACATTAGCATATATCGTTCTGCAGGGGTAGATACAGGCTTTTCTATTTCTTGTAAAATTATAAAAAAATTAGTCATCATCTGGTTTTGAAAAAATTAACCCAAAAGTAAACATCGAATACATGAATACGTTGGTTATTAAATAAATTAAAGTTCTTAGATTAACATAATTCATATCTTGAACACCAAAATAAATATCGTAAAAACCTAACGGTGGAATAATTAGCCACCAAAAAAATATAGCTGTACTAATGTAAAAGTTTAACGACTTATAGAAAGTTAATATTTTATCGCTTTGAAGTATTTGTATATAATACATAACCACACAAATTACTATTACCAGAGATCCTGAAATATTAATAAAGGGTAAAGATTTTATAAAGAAGTCTTGAAAGTTGAAAAATATATTTACAATCGAGAATAATAAAAATACAACTCCTGTATACTTAGCGATTTTTCTATCTCTATCTTTTTTCAATACTTTGCTAAAATAAAAAACATAAAATAGAACAGCTCCAGTAAACCAGAGTAAAGTATATATACAGTAATTCTTCTCAAGAAAACTTCCTTTTAAAAAATTAAAAATTTCTCCTTCATCCATAAAAGAAGTATACTTGCCTATGTAATCGCAAAATAAGGCATAACATAAAAACCATATAAAGAATTTAGCAGCTGTAAACTTATACTTTCTGTATAGTATAAGTCCCGTTACAGCTGCTATAATTTCAACACTATGTGTTATAATACTATTGTATTCTTTTAAAAATTCTTCCACTATTTATTATTGCGGGTAGTTTGCGCTTGGAGGATGACCTTGTTGTCCTGCATTTAAAATATCTCCTCCTGGAATATCGCCATTTCCATTAGATCTTTCTGTATTAGAAGTACCTGTTGGGGACAGAAAAATAGTAGTGTAACCTTTATCGCTTTCTGCACCTTCATAGGCACGAATACCATTTAATGTGTATCCTAATTCTTTAGCTTGTGTTTTAGCATGAGCAATGTAAGCTTCTAAGTCTTCAACAGACCACCATGAAGAGCGGTTGTCTTCTTTACCAATGTACTTACTCATTACTGCATACCTTCCATTAAAAGCTTGATCTAAAGCTCTTCCTTCTTTTGATGTTTTAATTCCTGACATAATTTAATTTGGGGTTTAGTAAATATTAATACACTAAAATAAGCACAGGAGCACCCCGGTAGTACTTTCTATTTTTCTTAAATTAATGATTAATATTTTGGTTAATAATAGCATATTAGATTACCAATGTAGGAAAAAAGTTTCTAAAATGCTACTATTTATCTTTAGAAACCGACTAAACATTGTGTTTATTAAACATTTAAAACCTAATAATCAATAAAATATCTCCATTAAATTTTAAAAAAAGAAATCTTTTTTATTTATTAAAATCTCATAAACGTAGTAGAATAACAGTACATGACTGTTTTTAAGTTTTGTTCATAAAACATTATCATTTTTTTAATACTGTACTTTTTGAAATTTTATATTTGCGCCTTATCTTTAGTAAAAGTAATTATTAAAATTTGCGCTATTAAAAAATATGTTAACAATAAAAAATCCATTACCTGTAATCCAATCCCTATACTTTAATCGTATATAATGATTGTTATGTTTTAACATGATGATGTTATAAATTAAAATCCTTATTAGATCAATTGAGCACCCTACTAGATCAATTCTTTTTATATAAGTAGTATGTATACAAATAAAAAAGAAATCTCCTTTAGTAAAGATGAAACACAAAAGATATTCGGTATTAATAGTTGATGACCACCCTATGATTACTGAAGTTTATAAAAATGTTCTACATTTAATAAACAGTCAAAACGAAGGTATTAGTTTTGACATAAATGTCGCTTATAATTGCGATGACGCATATATTATTCTCCAAAATGCTTCTAAGTTTTCAAAAACTATAGACCTCATTTTTTTAGATATAAGTTTACCCTCGTCTAAAGATGGTAAAATTCTATCTGGAGAAGACTTAGGTATAAAAATAAATACGCTATTACCAGGTTCTAAAATTATTATATCTACTGCTTATGGTAGTAATTACAGAATTCATAGTATTTTAAAAAGTATAAATCCCGATGGTTTTTTAATTAAAAGTGATATAGGTCACAATGAATTAGAAAATGCTGTTAAAAATGTACTTAATGACTCTACGTATTATAGTAAAACAGTATCTGGCCAAATAAGAAAGGAAGTCTCAAATAATTTGCTTTTAGATAATATTGATAGGAAATTACTTTATGAGTTATCTATTAATACTAAGATGAAAGATTTACCTAAAGTTTTGCCATTATCTCTAGCTGGTATAGAAAAAAGAAAACGTAATTTAAAACGTACTTTCGATGTAAAAAGTGTAAACAATGATAAAGAACTTATTACAAAAGCTAAAGAAATGGGCTTTATCTAAAGAGTTCTCTAAATTGATAAAATATTCGTTCTATAAGTGTTAGTTCTTCAGTAACTATTTCTGCAGTTCCTCGCATTTCTTGTTTAAACTCTAGTGTTTTACCAAAAGAAGTTTCTAATCCTTCTATTAAAACTTGTATAGAGTAAACATCTTCGTCTTGTTTAGGTACTTCAGAAATGGTAACTATTTTACCTTTAATACTTCCCCATTCTGCATACGGGTAATTATCTAGTTTTATAATAACTTCTTGTCCCGTTTTAACTTTACCAGAATTAAGAACTGGCATTAATACTCTTCCGACTAATGAGTCTATTTTTTGAGGAACTATAGTAAATAATACATCGCCTACTTCAGTGTTTTGGTATTTATTCCATACATCGAATAGTGTTACTTTACCATTTATTGGGCTTTTTAAAATATTTGTTTGTTCCCAAGTATCTATACTATTTTCTAGATTTTGAAGACTTCCTAGTAAATCTTGATAATAATTTTTAGCAAACTCGGTATCTTCTATTTTAGATTGAATTTTATTACTTTCTACTCTTGCTATAGAAACGTTTATATCGGAAATTGTAGACGTAATCGTCTCGTATTCTTGTTTGTCGGATAGGAAATCTCTTTGTGCTGCTTCATATTCTACCTTAGAGATAATTCCTTTATTATACATCTCCTTATTTCTATTGTAGTTAACTTCAGAAATTTCTAATTCTTTTTTAAATAAAGACTGTCTGTTTTTTAATACACTTAATTGGGTTACTTGTTCTGAAATTTGCTTAGACAATGCATTAATTTCTCTCTTCTTAGGGTTTAATTCATTATACAATAAGAAACTCTGGTACTGCCCAACAAAATCGATATAAGCTGTTTGAACGCTTCCTAATTTTAAATTGCTTGGATATATTATTTCTAAACTATCTATATCTATAATCTTAAGTTGTGTTTCTTTTAGCTTATTCTCTAAATAATATACGTCTTTAAGGTTTGCATTATTCTCTATTTCTGCTAACAAATGACCATCTTCTACAAAATCGTTAGGCTTAACAAAAATGTTGTTAAGTTTCCCTGCCGTTTTAGCTTTTAAATGGATAGGAGGAGTAGATGTTGTTACCACTATTCTCGCATTTATAACATCGTCGTACCTAAATATAAATGTTCCAAAAACAATGAGCCCAAATACCACAAAAACTATCGATGTTCCCCACCTTACCAACCAAGAGGGTAATAAACCTAATATGTCTCGAACATCGTCTGATCGTTCGTTAATATCATCAACAATTTCATTTATTTTATGTTCTTCCATTTGTTAATTTCCTAATTCTAATTGATTTTTAACTAATGCATAATATAATCCCTTCTTCGCCGTCAACTCTTTATGACTTCCAATTTCTGCTATTTTTCCTTGATCTAATACAATAATCTGATCTGCATTCTTAACTGTACTTAATCTATGTGCAACAACAACTACCGTTCTTCCTTTATAGAACTCGTCTAGTTTTTCCATTATTTTTTTCTCATTATTAGCATCTAAGGCACTTGTTGCTTCATCTAAGAAAATATATTTAGGATTTTTATAAACAGCTCTTGCTATTAATAAACGTTGCTTCTGTCCACCACTAACTCCTACTCCTCTATTACCTATAACTGTATTAAACCCTGAAGGTAACTCACTAATAAAGTCTGATATATTAGCATGGTCTACAGCATGTAATAGACGTTCTTTATCTATAATATCGTCTGAGTCTGATTCTGTAATATTTCTAGCAATAGTATCTCCAAATATAAACCCATCTTGCATAACGGCTCCACAATGACGTCTCCAATGCTTTGTACTGATATTTTTTAAATCGACATCGGATACAGATATTTTTCCTTTTTTAGGATTATAAAATCGCAACAATAGTTTAATTAAAGTTGTTTTACCACTACCACTGGCTCCAACTATTGCTGTAATTTTCCCTTCAGGTAGCTCAAAATTTAATTTCTTTAATACCATAGGGGATGTTTTCCCTCCATATCTAAAACTTAAATTTTCTATTTTTAAAGTTCCGTCTCCTTCTGGCAACTTTTTAAGAATATTATCATCTTTAGATTCTTCATCTTTTTTAACATGGATTTCTGCAAGTCGTTCTAAACTAATTTTAGCATCTTGCCCAGTTTGAATAAATGTAACAAAGTTATTTATAGGCAAGTTTAATTGTCCTATTATATACTGCACAGCTAACATCATACCCAATGTAAGGTTTCCATTTACAACAGCACTAGCTGCAATAAATGTAATAAGGATGTTTTTAAGTTCGTTTATAAATACACCACCTGTGTTTTGCGTTTGTGATAGAGACAGACCTTTCATAGAAATTTTAAACAGTCTTACTTGTATGGCCTCCCACTCCCATCTACGCCTTCGTTCTGAGCCATTTAATTTAATTTCTTGCATTCCTGTAATGAGCTGGAAGATGCTACTTTGGTTATCGGCGGCTTCATCAAATCGTTTATAATCTAATTCTTCTCGTTTTTTTAGAAAAATTAAAGTCCATCCAATGTATAATATAGAACCTATAAAGAAAATTACAAATATGGAAACATTATAATAGGCAAGAATGCTTCCAAAAATAACAATATTAAAAGCAGAAAATAGTGTGTTTAATGTTGTTGCAGATAAAAATTCTTGTATACGATCATGATCTTGTATACGTTGTATAATATCTCCTGTATTTTTTGAATCGAAAAACGAAACGGGAAGTTTCATTAACTTAATTAAAAAATCTGATATTAAGTTAATATTTATCCTACTTGTAACATGTAATAATAACCAACTCCGTATGACTTCTACGCTAGTTTGAGATATAAAAAGAGTTAATTGTGCTATTAGTATAAGGTATATAAAATTTATATTCTGATAATTAATACCATAATCTACAATAGACTGGGTTAAAAACGGAAAGATTAATTGCAATAAACTTCCAATAATTAAACCTAATATTAACTGAAAAATTTGCTGTTTATAGGGTTTAAAGTATTTACCTAAAAACTTAAACCCGAAATCTTTTTTTTCCTTTTTCTCTCCTGGATCTTCATAAAAAGCAGGTGTGGGCTCTAATAATAACAGATAGCCTTCTGCATCATCAAAATTATCTGTAGCACCTGTCCAAGCTTTTATAAAAGCTTTCTTATCGTATTTAATTAAACCATGTCCTGGATCTGCTAAATATATTTTGTCTTTTTCTATTTTGTAAACTACCACAAAATGACGTTGCCTCCAATGCACTATACATGGCAATGGCGCTTCGGTTTTAAAGGTTTCGAAATTTACATAGACTGCTAATGAGTGTAACCCTATACTTTCTGCACATTCTGCAATACCTCCAAAAGAGACTCCCGCTCTACCTATACTTGAATTTTCTCTTAAATAATCTATTCCAACTGTTTTACCATAATACTTGGCTATCATCTTTAAACAAGTTGGGCCACAATCCATTTGGTCTAACTGTCTATAAAACGGGAACTTTTTTTTCATTTAAAATATTTAAGTTACTGTGTAGTTATATTTAAATTTAGTTAAATTTTTCTGAAATAAAACCTATTACTTCATGAGATTTAAATAAATGAACAAATCTCTATGCTTATTACAAGTATAGAGATTTGTTTTACTTATATATTTACTGTGTTTTTTTCAAAAAAAATTAATTTAATAGTGCATCGACTTCTTCTACAAACTTTTTACAATCTTTTCTTTGGCTTGCTGCTTGTTTTAACACTTTTATTCTATTATTTATACTTTCGTCTTTTAATATTGGAGCATTACTATTTAAAATAGTGGTTATATGTGGTAATAATTCTTGTAATAATGCCCAACTATCTCCATTATCTAATATTTGGTTTTCTGTAGTATTATTTAGAAAATCTATAAATAGGTCTTCATTATATCCAGATAATTTAAAATGTCCTAATACTGCATAAAGTAAATAACCATTATCTAATTGATTAGAAAGTCCACCATTCTCATCTCTTGCAATATCTATAGATTGTGCGTATGCATTAACAGCATCTTCCTTGTTTCCTAGCAATGAAGCCACTTCTCCTGCATGAGATGCTACAAATACTAATATACTTTTGTCTCCAATATCTACAGCATATTCTATAGCCTTATTTATTCTTTCGTTTGCTAAATCATTATTATTTTCCTTTGCAGAAATTAATGCTAAATACGCCCATAGTTTTACATGAAACATATTAGGTTCTGCATCTTTTTCTTTTACTAAGGCTTCAATAAATATTTTCTCAGCATTTTTAAATTTTTCTGTTCTCAATAAAGCATACCCTATTAACAAGTCCATAGAAATACTACGGAACATATCGTGAAAGTGTGGTCTTAGTTTTTTAGAATTTTCAAAGTATTTAATCGTTTTTTCGTAATCCCCTAATCTATAGCACAAATCTGCAGCACTAAATTGATAGATGTACATTAATGTGTTTTTATGTTCGTAGGCATCTTCTATACCCAATTCACAACATTCTAATGCTTTGTTTAATTCTAATTTTGATCTATGAAACTCTATCCAATGGAATACATCAAATCTATTTTTAACTGAAACTTTTTCTAACGAATCTTTGGCTCTTTCTATCCATTTTCTACTATATTCTGGCATATCTAATTCATCTCCAAAAAACACCTGATGTGCTGCGAAATGAAAATATGATAAGCAATATTCTTCTTGCCAAAACTGAAGCTCTAAAGGCTCTAAGTCTTTATATGTTTTACCATCAAATAATCTTACCATTTCTTTATCTAGGATAGAGAATGTTTTATCTATTGCAGCATCAAAGGCTTCATTTTCACCTTTATTAATAGTAATATGGCCATCTATTGAATGTGCCCATGCTTGTTGGTGTGCTTTTTGTATCTCAGGCAAATCACTATTAGTAGCTTCTTCTATTTCTTCCGCTACCCATTTCACACTAGTTTCAAAATCATCTTCTCGTTCTGCAATTGCATATACTAATCTGTAGTATAATGAGCACCTTAATACGGGATCCGTTTCAAGATTTAAAGCTTCTGTTAAATGATGAATTAAAAAGTTATCGAAAGCTGTGTGTTGATGATGTGATAACTGATCAAAATGCCCAGAGGATCCTATTAAACCATGAATCATGGCTTGTTGTTGATTAGAGAAGAAATCTTTAAACCTTAATGCGTCTAAACACATATAGATATTAGACTTATAAGCGTACCTTTGGTAGGTTCTTTTTAAAACTTCAACAATATAATCTGTATTAGCTTTTATCTTATCTTCTTCATCATTACTTAACCATGTGTATACTTTATACTCTTCATTATTTTCTGCTATAGAGTCTAAGCTTTTTTTAGTTAAACTTTTAGAAGTGTTTGCTGTATTATTATCTTCTTTTGGAAGTATTTCTTTTTTAAAATCGTTAAATAATTGCAAGCTATTTATATACGATTGAATATTTATATCACTTTGTTTCCAACATAATCCGTTTGTATCGTCTTGTTTTCTATAATTATCTGCTACTCCAGAAATAATAGTTTGTTTCATTTCTGGGTATTGTTGAAACATTCCAACTATAGCACCTAAACTCTCAGAATCTACAACCGATAAGTCTGGTAATAAAAGTATACAATTGTTTTCGCTAAGTAACTCGTATAATATTTTACTCCATTCGTTATAGATAAATACTGGTCTATTGGTTTGCGTATATAACTTTGTAGAATGGTAATACCATTTTTTTTGCTCTGCATCTGTTAACGAATCATACATGTTTGGTATAACGTAACTAGCTATTGCTTTATGTTTATTTAAAATAGAATCTATTTTTTCAGTTCCAAAATTACTTTTTAACTCGGTTACTAAAAGGTTAAGAATTTTCCAACCTAAAGGGAACTCTTCATCGTTATGAAGCCAAATTACAGTACTGTCTTTATATTGGTTTTCTAACTCTAAAAATGTATTATCTAATTGTGGTCTGCTACCTATATATACTTTTTTCATGTTTTTCATTTTTTAAATTAGCTATACTAAATTCATCTTAAGCTTTTTGTAATGATTCCTTAAGTAACTCTTTATTACAATCTTTTCTTTGTTTAAATGCTTTTAGAAGTCCTTCTAATTCTGTTTTTGTGTCTTTAGAATTATAATTCTCCGATCTAATAACTTCTATAAGGTCATTTAAATACCACCAAATCGAAGCGTCTTCTTTTAATGATTGGTATGTAAATTTTATGGCAGCTTCAAGATGTTCGTTAGCTACATTAGCAGAACTTTTGCATAAACCAATATATAATAATGCTTTATCTGTATTTGAAATAACACCTTGATCATTACCTGATCCTATTTCTATAGCTTGATTAAAGGCTCCAAATGCTTCTTCTTTTTTACCTAATGCTATATTTGTATGTCCTGCCTGTGTTGCGACATGGACTAATACGTTTTGTTCTCCTTTACTAATAGCTATTTCTATTGCCGTATTAATTTCATTATTAGCTTCTTCTTCTTTATTAAGTTTAGCAAAGGCTATTGCTTTTAAAGCATGAAGACTACATATATTATAAGTAGATTCGGTTTCTTTATATTGAGTTATTAATTCTGTAGTATTTTCTATAAAAGTTTTATATTTTTCTTGCTGAAAAATTGCCATTAACTTCCCTTTACGTAAAGAAAGTTCACTTGTATACCTTAAATCTATTTTAGATTCAAACTCTAATGCTCTTTCATAATGTTTATATGTATCGCTAGCATTTCCTAATCTGTAATTTAAATCTGCTAAACTCATTGTAAAAAAGTATTCTAGTATATAGTTATACTTTTCTTTTGTTGCTATTAAACCTTTTTTAGCTTGTTCTAAAGCTTTGTCTATTTGTAATGTTCTAAAGTAGTATGTTTGCCATTCTGCAAACGATGTTATACTTACTCCAGACCATTGTTTAACAATTTCTGCTTCTGTTTCATACCAAAACTTTGCTCTCTCATAATCTCCCGCCATTGTATTTAACGTACATAAATTTTCTGCTAATACGCCTTGAGAAAAATTTAAATCGAAAGTTATATAGCCTTTATTTGTAGTCTCCTCTAATACATAAAATGCATCTTCATGAACTTTTATTGCTTTTGCCATATCACGTTGTCTCATTAATACAAAACTGTGAATATTACAAATCCAACTGTAAACTGATGCTTTTGCGTTTGGAGAATTAAAGTTATTAACCTCTAATTCTTCATAAGCTTTATCTAAATACTTTACAGAATTTTCAATATCACCTTTACGCCTAGCCATTACCACAACTATTCTATAGAACAAACAAATTCGTCTTGCAGGGTCTTTCTCATATTTTATTGCTTCTGCATAATTTTTTAAAATATAATCCGCTAAGACAATATTACCTTGTGAAAAGAAATGAAGATTATGAGAACTTACACCTATTATAGTGTAAACTTCTGCTTTTTGTTCTTCGGAAAGTGCAAGGTTTTGTGCAATAGCTTTCTGTGCAAGATTTAAAGCTTGAGGGAAATTAAAAAGATTAAAACATTTACAAATTGCTAAATAAACAGAATTTACTTCTGCTCTGTTAAGATTTTTATTTTCTTTTAGAAGATTATAACCAACTAACTCTATAGCTAAGTCCAAGTGGTCTAAACTTGATTCTACATCTTTTAATGTATAATCGAATTTAACTGCTTCATCTTTTAATTCTATAGTATTTTCTGCTTTTTCTTCAAAAGCATAATAAAATGCTTGACTGTCTGTTCTGTTTAGCGAATAAAACCAATGTACTCCTGTTTCTTGATTATAGGTAGCTTGTAATGTACTATCGTAACCTATTACTAAATCCGGTAACTCATTTAAAGGATGCTGGTATAGTTTTTTAATAATATGTAAACTTCCTTCATCTAAATAACAAAGGTTTGGTATTATAATTTTAAAGTTCAGATTTTTGGTTAATGTATAAATAACATCTGCAAGAACTTCTATAGTACTTTCTTCTGCTACTCGAGTATGGGTTACATTAGATTCTAACTGTGCTCCTACATAAAGTAACTCTCGTTTTTCGAGTGTAGTAAGTTGCGTTTCCATATTTTGAAAAATACTACTAAGAATAATTCTATTCTCATAAAATACTTTATCTATAACCTTATCGTCTATAACTTTTCTTAACTTAGGAATTATAGTCCTTATAATTGAATACGATATTACAAACTCATCAGAATTATCGATTATTAAATCTTTTTTAGTATTGTAATTAGTATTACAATATTTTCTCAATGCGGCTGTGTGTCCTTTTAAAGTATAAATCATAAGGTAAATTGTTTTTTAAAGCTGTTAAAAAGAATATGGCAAATTTTTAAATTTGCCATATAAAAAAAAACAACGAACTGGAAAGTTCATTGTAGAAAGTATTTAGGCCATTTGAGACGCTAAGTGAGCGTTAGAGCTACAGTTACAGTAACACCCTCCACCCATAATTTTATTCATAGCATCTAAAGATACTGTTGCTGACTTGTCTAAGTTACCAATAGACTTAACTGATTTTGAATTTAATTTTGATAAGTTCATAATATAAAATATTAAAAAATTTAGCCTACTCTAATAAAGGTTTTTCGGCTTTCCCCTTTGCATGCTCAACAAAGCTAATTAGAAAGAAAAATGCTTTTTATATTTTACACATAAAAAAAGTAAGGTTTTACCTTACTCTTAATATCATTATTTTAATTATCTTTTAAACCCTAATAATCAATCTGTTATGTTAACAAAAACAAAAAAAAACGTTAAAAATAATTTTAACGTTTAATGTTTAACTTAATTAAATGACTTATTGTTTAAAGTAATTTAATGACTTCTTATATTCTATTTATTCCTTTAAAAGCTGCTCTACAAAACCTTCAAATTCTGTTTTAAATTCAGTAAATTTTTCTCCAGTTGCTGGACCATTAAATCCTGTATGTATTTTACGTACTTTACCTTTTTTATCTACAAATACTGTTGTTGGGTAACTTAATACATGATTTAGCATTGGTAATTTCTCTTGCGCTTTTGCTTTACTTGTTGTCCCTGTTTGTGCTAATAGTACTGGATAATCTATACCAATTCTATCTGTTAATCGTTTAATACTAGAAAATGCTTTGTCTTCTGTTTTAGCATACTCGAAAGCTAAAGCTACAATTTCTAATCCTTTGTCTTTATTGTTCTTATAATATTCTGCATAGTATTTACTTTCGTCTAAACAGTTTGGACACCATGTTCCCATAATTTGTACTAACACTACTTTATCTTTAAATCTATCATCGCTAAGGGATACAGGAGTTCCATTAGCATCTGGAAATGTAAAAGCTAAACTATCGTAGCCTTCATTTAAATAAGTTAAATCATTAGAGTTAGGCAATTCGTAGGTTTCATTACGCTTGGCTGTAAAGGGTTCTTTCCAGTGGTTTCCAGAATAGAATGTACCGTTTATTGTAGAATCGGTTACTGTTGCTGTAAATAGAAAGGCATGGGCCCCATCGAACGTAGATAGTTTCATTTGGTTGCCACTTATTACTCCTTGTAAGTAACGGTAATCTCCTGTCTCTGTTCTAAACGTTCCTATTACTGTATACCCAAACTGCTTAAATATACCTTTCGCTATATATCTATCTTTTGTATTATCACTAAAAACAGTTTCCCAATTTCCTGTAATATTAGCTTTTGGTTTTGCCGAGACATTAAAACGTGTTTTATTTTTTTGCGCAATAAACGGAACTACTCTATTTAAACCGGCCTTAACAAAATTTCCTTTTAGGACTTGATTTTTAATTTCTGCAACTAAGTAGCCTTCAAAAACGGGCATTTTAATATATACTGAATCATTTTTATAGCTTATCTCGTCTACTTTTATAATTTCTTCTGCATTATTTATTTCTATTTCGTTTTCACTTTTTACTACAAAATTAAAGGGTAAAGTTTCTGTATTATTTACTTTTAATTCTGCTCTATATATACCTTGAGTTAATTTTTCTGTTTCGGTTTTTAATGTCTCTTCAGTCTTATTTTCTGTTTTACAAGAGACTAAAGCTGTTATAAGTAATAATACTATTAGTTTACGCATGATAAAAGTTTTTATAATCGTCGAAATAACGACATTTTCTTTACAAATAAAAGAGGCAGTCTTTTAAAACTGCCTCTTTTTATTTAATCTTCTTTTTTTTCGAAAATTTCAGCTAATTTATCTTTTTGTTTCTCTAGAGCTTTGTTACTTTTTTCTAATTTAGATTTATGTTTTTCCAGTTTGGCTTCTATTTTTGCTATTTTCTCTTCTTTTTCGGCAATCTCTTCAGGAGTTAACTTTCCTGTTTTTTTTGCTTCTGCTATACGTGTTTTAACTACTTGTATTCTTTCTTGAGCTTTTTGAGCTCGTTTAGTATTTTCTTTTAATTTATTTTTTTGCTTAGCTAATTTATTTTTTGCTTCATTTGCTCTCGCTTGGCCAAATGCCTTCCCTTCAAGCTTTCCTTTATTTTTGCCATAAGCGTTACCATTATTTTTTTCTTCTTTTTTCTTTTCTTTTATTTTTTCCTTTTGATTTTCTACTTTTTCTTTAATCTCTTCTTTATGAGCTTCTATTTCATTTTTTCGTTCTTCTATTTTTTCTTTAACGTCTTCCTTATGTTCTTTTATTTTCTCTTTTTGTTTTTCTTTACGTTCTTTAATTTCTTGCTTTTTAAGCTCAATCTTTTCTTTATTTTTTCCAGATTTCCCTTGTGCATTTGCTACACTACTTAAACACAAAAAACAAATAAATAAAAGAGAGATATTTTTTATAGTTTTCATAATATTATAAATTATTTAATTCTTTTTCTATTGCTTCCAAATCTTTATTTAAATCTTCTGCACTTTCCTCTATACCTTTTACAACTTGCTCAGTTTCGCTTTCTATAGTTTCTATTTTTTCTACAACAGCTTTTGTAGCTTCTGCTTCCTTTTGGTCATCTCTGCAGGACATAGAAACTAAACCTAATACTATTACAGTAATTACTATTATTTTTCTCATATTATTACTATTTAAGATTATTCTTTCAATATATAAAATATTAAATTTAATCTCAAAAATATTACTCGATAAAAAAGGCCATCTTAAAGTAAGACAGCCTTTTCTATTATAATATTATTATTCAATTTTACTTTTTAACTATTTTTTTCTGAATAGTTTTCTGTCCATCATTCAATCGGAAAATATAAGTACCGTCTTCTAATGATTGTACATTTAAACTCCTCTTAAATGCACCTTTATCTACAACTAAGCCTGTTAAATTATATATAGTATAATTAATAGTTCTATCGTCTTTCATGTTAACAGTTATTCCCGAAAACGTATTATAAATAGTAGTATCGTAAATTTTTGTGGTCTCTGTTAATGTACCATCTATTGTAATGTCATTTAACGCTAATCTAGAACTTCCGCCTATACTAACTATGTAATCTTCTACTTCTCCATAAGAAAATGTTTCACAAGCTGTTTGTGTAGCATCCCATTTCATAGATACACGCATTCTTGTATTTCCTGCTAATGCTGAACTTGGTACATTAAAGTTATAAGATAAGTTTCCTGAACTAGAAGTAGACCCTGTTACAACTTCTTCTGAAGACTCAAACGTTCCATTTTTATTAAAATCTATCCAAACTTTCCAATATTCTGTATATGAAGTACCAGAAAAACCTACACTTAATACTATAGTATTAGATCCATAAGAAATGTTACCTGTTTGGTTTGTAAAATCGGCATAACCTCCATTTGAAGCTGTTGTATTAGAAATACCTCCAATACCAACAAAATCGATATACTCAAAACTAGCATTATTACCTTTAGAGCTACAATAATTTGTTGGCGCAGGTGTTGGCGTTGGATTAGATGGAGCACCCCCACTTACTGTATGTGTTCCTAAATCACTAAATGTGTTTTGTGCTAAAGTTGTCCATTCAGCAGTTGTGTAGGTTATATTTGGGTTAGAAATACTTTCTTTTCGTCTTAAGGTTCTATCCTTAGCAAAATTAGCGCTTCCTCCGTTATAAGTTCCTACAATGTCTACTAACACACCATTTTTAAATAAACCAACAGCATCGTTTCCATTAAATGTTAAGGCACTATTACCTGTAGTTGCATTAGCATTAGATGTTACAGAAGAAGATGCACTACTATTAGCAACTACATATACACTTCCGCTACTTAACGAACCACTTAAACTATAACCAGAACTCCAATTTCCTGCTCCGTTAGTTTGCTTTCTAAGACTATAAGTAGATAAATTTACCGAGTTCCCTGTAAAGTTTGCAATCTCTATAGCTTTATTATTAGAAGATCCTTCAACATATTCTGAGATAAATAACTCTGCACCAGATCCTGTACTTCCACCATCACCGTCTCCAGGACCAGTTCCTGTACCAAAGCGATCTTCTGCCTGTAGGCCTCCCCATATTTTTGTAGCAAATGCAGGATTATCTATAAATGGATTTCTATTCCCCTGAATACCCGCAATAGCGTTATTTCTATTGTCTTCGAATGCATTAACAGGATCTTCTACGTTCCATTGTAGAAATAAATCAATCATATTGTTATCGTTAGCCAATGCACTACCTACACCTACATTTTTTGGCAAACAGCGGTCTCCGTAACGTAAATACATAAATAACATCATACGGGCTACATCTCCTTTCCATTCGTCTCCAGGATAAAAGTGACCTTGTGGTGTAATACCAGCATTTCCGTTTCCATCTGCATATTTTCTATTATTTCTAGTCGAATTCATTTGTCCATCACTAGCTCGTAAGTGATGTGCATCACTACCAGGACCAGAGCTTCCTAGATTTGGTGTACCTAAAGATCTTGGGTAAGCATGCTCTCTATTCCAAAGCCCAGTACCGCCACCTCTATTAGATTTTGCACGAGTTCTATCAGTTTTAAAATCTCCGTCTGTATCATTATAGCCATATATTAATAATACATTATTAGCATTATTTGGATCTTGATCAGCATCTTCTAGGGCATTCCAAACGCCAGGCGTATAACTTAAAAAGTTAGTATGTGTACTAATAATTTTAGTTGCTAAATCGTCTTTTAAAGCATTACCGTTTTGTGTAACATCAACATTGTTGTAATAAGAAGGGATTTGAGAGAATGCTATAGATGATACTAATAGCAATAGGATTAATAATTTTTGTTTCATTTTTTAGTTGTTTTTTTGGTTGTTGTTAATTTTCATGCACTAATTTAGTTAGTAATATCATTTTATTTTAATAATTTCCGAATGATTATTCGAAATTAATAACAAACCCTCTGTAAACTGTTACTATTTGGTTAATTACAGATTAAAAAACTGTTAATAAGTATTTTTAGCATAAAACACTTTTTTCAATTTCCAGAACTCTCAACTATTGTTATATTTGCTGTCTTAAAATGTTCTCTCCATAAATAATTGAGATAACATTGTTTTCAATTAAGAATAATTAAACATCTACCGATGAAAATTTCATATAACTGGTTAAAGCAATTTATTAAAACCGATTGGTCTCCAGAACAAACTAGTGAATTACTTACAGACTTAGGTTTAGAAGTAGAAGGATTAGACACCTACCAAAGCGTAAAAGGAGGACTAGAAGGTGTTGTTGTTGGAGAAGTTTTAACTTGTGTACAACACCCTAATGCAGACAGATTAAGAGTAACTACTGTTAATATAGGTACAGATACTCCTGTACAAATTGTTTGTGGTGCACCTAACGTTGCTGCTGGACAAAAAGTTCCAGTTGCTACTATTGGTACTACACTTTATACTGAAGAAGGAGAAGCTTGGACTATAAAGAAAGGAAAAATTCGAGGTGAAGAAAGCCACGGTATGATTTGCGCTGAGGATGAATTAGGTCTAGGAAAATCTCACGATGGTATTATGGTTTTAGCCGAAGATACTAAAGTAGGAACACTTGCTTCAGACATATTTGATATTGAAAACGATCAAGTTTTTGAAATTGGATTAACACCAAACCGTGCAGATGCCATGAGTCATTTTGGTACTGCAAGGGATTTAAAAGCTGGATTACAACAAAAGGATATTACATTAGAGTTAATTACACCTTCTGTTAGTTCTTTTCATGTAGAAAATAGGACTTTAAAAGTAGATGTAGAAGTATTAAACAAAGAACTAGCACCTCGTTATTGTGGTGTTACTATTTCTGGTGTTAAAGTTGGTGATTCTCCTGCATGGATACAACACCGTTTAAAAGCTATCGGTTTAACTCCTATTAATAATATTGTAGATGTTACTAATTATGTATTGCATGAATTGGGGCAACCTTTACATGCTTTCGATGCAAATAAAATTAAAGGAAATAAAATTGAAGTAAAAACCGTTAAAGCGGGAACAAAATTTACTACTTTAGATGAAGTAGAACGCGAACTTCATGAAGATGACTTAATGATTTGCGATACAGAAAAACCATTGTGTATAGCAGGTGTGTTTGGCGGATTAGATTCTGGTGTGTCAGAACAAACAACAAATATCTTCTTAGAAAGTGCATACTTTAATCCTGTTAGTGTTAGAAAAACAGCAAAACGTCATGCTTTAAATACAGATGCTTCTTTTAGGTTTGAAAGAGGTATCGACCCAAGTATTACAGAGTATGCACTTAAACGTGCTGCTTTATTAATACAAGACCTAGCTGGTGGAGAAATTACAAGTGATATTTCTGATGATTACCCTAATAAAATTGAAGATTTCCAAGTCCGTATTAGTTTTGATAATGTTACAAAATTAATAGGACAAGAAATTCCTAGAGAAACGATTAAAAGTATATTAACTTCTTTAGAAATAAAAGTTAATAATGTAACTGAATCTGGATTAGGACTTACTGTACCTGCATATAGAAACGACGTACAACGTGAAGCAGATGTTATTGAAGAAATACTTCGTGTATACGGTTATAACAATATAGAAACAACGACGAAGTTAAATGCATCTATTTCTAACTCGTCAAGATTTGAAGACCATAAATTGCAAAATGTTGTTGGTAACCAATTAGCCTCTCAAGGATTCTATGAGATATTATCTAACTCACTAACAACACCTAACTATATTGCTTTAAGTGAGCAATTAAAAGAAGAACATAATATAACAATGCTAAACCCTTTAAGTAACGATTTATCTGTTATGAGACAATCGTTATTGTTTTCTGGTTTAGAATCTATAGTACACAATATTAATAGAAGACAAAGCGATTTAAAGTTATTCGAATTTGGTAAAACTTACCATAACTATAACGATAAACGTGAAGAATATAAACACTTAACATTATTTACTACTGGTAATAAAACAGCAGAAAGCTGGAATGTTACAGCTACTACAAGTGATTTCTTTTATTTAAAAGGAACTGTTATTGCACTTCTAGAACGTTTGGGTATTAATCGTTACCGTTCTGTACCAGCTAAAAACGATGTGTTTAGTGAAGGTATGCTATTTGAGCAAGGTAAAATGCCTTTAGTTACTTTTGGAGTTGTTAAAAATACTATCTTAAAACATTTTGGTATTTCGCAAAACGTTTTATTTGCCGACTTTAATTGGGATAATATTATTGAAGTTGCTAAACGTAATAAAATTAAGTTTACTGCTATTCCAAAATATCCAGAAGTACGTCGTGACTTTGCATTATTATTAAATGATGATGTAACCTTCGAACAAATACATACTATAGCTAAACAAACAGAAAAGCAGCTACTTAAAAACATAAGCTTGTTCGATGTTTACCAAGGTAAAAATTTACCAAAAGGGAAAAAGAGCTACGCAGTAAGTTTTATGTTTCAAGATGAACACAAAACGCTTACAGATAAAGTAATAGATAAAATAATGAACAAGCTGCAATCTAATTTTGAGAATAAATTAGGAGCTGAATTACGATAGTTATGAAAAACCAAGACACACCAAAGCAAAAGAATGTTTTTAATCTATTATTAGGGCTAATTTTTATTGGTGTTGGTGGTTTTAGAGTGTATACTCATTATTTTACAGAAGTTACATATAGCAATCTAAGATTAATTTTATCTATACTTTTAATAGGTTTAGGTATAAATAGCTTTTATAGGTATTTTAAATAATAGTTTCACATTATATTATAAAATAATCAAAAGAGGTTAACTGAAATTCAGTTAACCTCTTTTTTAATGTATGTTAGTTCTTAAATATTGACTAATTAGGTATTACTACAGCATTAATAATATGCACAAAGCCATTAGTTTGCTGCTTATCTGCAACTTCTACTTTAGCATCATTACCTTTAGCATCTGTTAGTATAAGTTCTCCATCGCTAACATAAGCAGAAATAGAAGCTCCGTTTAAAGTTCTAAAGTCTGTTTCGCCTTCACTATTTCCTATGGCTTTTACAATTTCGGCAGAATTAAAATTACCAGAAATAACATGGTAAGTTAAAATGGCTTTTAATTGCTCTACATTTTCTGGTTCTAATAGTTTGTCTAAAGTTCCTTCTGGAAGCTTAGAGAACGCTTCATTTGTAGGTGCAAAAACAGTAAAAGGTCCCTCACCTATTAATGTATCTACTAATCCGGAAGCCCGTAAAGCTTTTACCAAAATAGTGTGATTTTTAGATTGACTTAAAAACGTAACAACGTCCGTTTCTGTTTCAATGACTTGAGCGCTCATCATCTTTTTTTCTACTTTCATTTTACTCTGAGAATATGAAAAACTTGCAAAGCATAATGCTAAAACAAATAATACAATTCTGTGGGTTTTTCTTGTTTTCATTTTAAATAAAGTTTTAAAGATTATTATATCTTATAAACGTTTAGAAAGTAATTATAGACTTTTCTTTCACACATATTTAACATATTTAACAGAATTAAAAACTAGCAATTCTCAACTATTTTTTGTATATTTAGGAGTAACCTTTAAATACATTAACATTATGACAGACTCTAATTATATAAAAATATTTACCGGAAATTTTATTGTTGTTCAACTTATAAAACAACGCTTAGAAGATATTAATATTAGCCCTGTGGTGAAAGATGATTCTGAATCTGGAAGACTTGCCGGGTTTGGTTCTTCTGTACCAGGAATGCAGGAAGTTTATGTGCATGAAAACGAAATAGACAAAGCTGTTGAAATTGTAGAGAGCGTTCGCTCTGAAATGGAAACAACCTAGTATTCAGTTGCAGTAGGCAGTGCTTACTCTAACGTTATAAAAAAACCCAGAAAACATATGTTTTCTGGGTTTTTGCTTTTTTACTGAAGACTGCTTACTGCAAACTGTTTACTAGATTAAACAGTATACATTTTATCTCTTAATTCTTTAATTTTAGGGTCTTGCATATAATCATCGAATGTAGCAAATCTATCAATAACTCCATTTGGTGTTAACTCTACAACTCTATTAGCTACAGTTTGTGCAAATTCATGATCATGCGTTGTAAACAACACAGTACCCTTAAAGTTTTTAAGTGAGTTATTAAACGCTGTAATACTTTCTAAGTCTAAATGGTTTGTTGGTTCGTCTAATTGTAATACGTTAGCTCTAGTCATCATCATACGCGATAACATGCAACGTACTTTTTCTCCTCCAGATAATACAGATGATTTTTTAAAAGCTTCTTCTCCACTAAAAATCATTTTACCAAGAAAACCACGAATGTTAACTTCTTCTCGCTCTTCTTCTGTTGTAGCCCACTGACGTAACCAATCTATTAACGTTAATTCATTATCAAAAAACTCACTATTATCTAATGGCAAATATGATTGCGTAGTCGTTACTCCCCATGCAAATTTGCCTCCGTCCTGCTTTTCTTTACCATTTAATATTTGGTAAAAAGCTGTAGTTGCTCTAGAATCTCTAGAAAACAAGACTACTTTATCTCCTTTATTTAAGTTTAAATCTATGTCTTTAAATAATGTTTCTCCTTCTAAAGAAGCACTTAAACCTTCAATATTTAATATTTGATCTCCTGCTTCTCTATCACGTTCAAAAATAATAGCTGGATAACGACGAGATGTTGGTTTAATATCATCGATATTTAATTTATCAATCATTTTCTTTCTACTCGTTGCTTGTTTACTTTTTGCAACGTTGGCAGAAAAACGACGAATAAACTCTTCTAATTCTTTCTTTTTCTCTTCTGCTTTCTTGTTCTGTTGTGAACGTTGTCTAGCTGCTAATTGAGACGATTCGTACCAGAATGTATAGTTACCAGAGAAATGATTAATCTTTCCGAAATCTATATCACTAATATGTGTACAAACTGCATCTAGAAAGTGTCTATCGTGAGAAACGACTATAACGCAGTTATCGTAATTTGCTAAAAAGTGTTCTAACCAACCAATTGTTTCGTAATCTAAATCATTGGTTGGCTCATCCATTATTAAAACATCAGGATTTCCAAAAAGAGCCTGCGCTAATAATACACGTACTTTTTGTTTACCATCTAAATCTGCCATTAAGGTGTAATGAAAATCTTCCTTTATCCCTAAGTTAGAGAGCATAGCTGCTGCATCACTATCGGCATTCCAACCATTCATTTCTTCAAATTGTACTTGAAGTTCTCCTATTTTCTCAGCATTTTCATCTGTATAATCTGCATATAAAGCATCGATTTCAGATTTTATTTTAAATAACGGCTGATTCCCTTTAATTACAGTTTCTAAAACAGTATCCTCATCATGCTTGTTGTGGTTTTGTTCTAGCACAGACATACGCTTCCCAGCTTCTAAATGTACATGACCAGAAGTCGCCTCCATTGTTCCAGAGATTATTTTTAAAAATGTAGACTTCCCTGCCCCATTGGCGCCGATAATACCATAACAATTTCCATTATTAAACGTTGTATTCACTTCGTCGAAAAGAATACGTTTACCAAATTGTACAGATAGGTTTGAAACTGATAACATTATTTGTATTTTAAATTTTTGCAAAAGTAAAAAATAACTTCCAATAACACGAACAAATACTATTTATAATCGAAGCTTTGTTTTATAACAAAATGTATATATTTTAGTCCCGCATTTTACTTTTAAGTATTA
This sequence comes from uncultured Flavobacteriaceae bacterium, assembly GCA_947494205.1. Classification (GTDB taxonomy): domain Bacteria; phylum Bacteroidota; class Bacteroidia; order Flavobacteriales; family Flavobacteriaceae; genus JAHDHI01. Next base: position 120,895 of record CANLUH010000008.1, read on the forward strand.
GGATTAAAATATTTATGAAAACTTTCTATTCAATTTAACAGCGCATTAACATGAATACAATGATTCAAAACATATTTTTGCTACTATTAACTAAAATAGTTTATACAATTTAGTAAATGAATTTTAAATCATTTTACATATTATTTTTAACATCGCTTAGCCTAATTACCTGCAAAAAAGAACAGGATATTTGCAACCAGACTAGAGCTTACATAGGTGGAGAAATTATTAATCCAATTTCTAAACACCTATTGCTAATGAAATCTCAAAAAGTTATAGATACCATTACTTTAGATAAGTATAATAGGTTCTCTTACGAGCTATTAGATTTCACACCAGGTATATATAATTTCTTTGATGGACATGAAGTACAATTTATGATTGTGCAACCAAATGATAGTTTACTTTTTAGATTAAATACAATAGAATTTGACGAATCTTTAGTATTTACTGGGCGAGGTGCAAGAGAGAATAATTACTTGATGAATCTTTTTTTAGAAACTGAACAAGAAGAAGATGAAAAAAAGATTTTAACCATAAGCCAATTAGACCCTATTCCTTTTGAGGAAAAATTAAATAAAATTAGAGATGAAAAATTAGCAAAATTAGCAAAATTTAAGGCTAAGAATGAAACAACAGCTCTTTTTGATAGTGTAGCAGAAGCTAATATTAATTACAGTTATTATTCTAGAAAAGAGTTTTACCCATTTGCTAATTATAGAAAATCTGAATTCGATATATTTAATAGCTTACCTAATGATTTTTATAATTACAGAAAGGAAATAGATTACAATAACGAACTTTTAGAATATTACCCCCCATACAGTAAATTTTTAAGATTTCATGTTACTAACATCGCATTCCAAAATCATATGGAGCATTCCGAAGATAAAGAGTACGATAAATACTCCGTAGATTATAATTTAGATAAATTAAAAATCATTGATAGTATAGTTACAAATAATGAATTTCAAAAAAACATGTTATTGCATTATAACTTAATGCATTATATAGATATTTCTAAAACCCCAGAAGGTTACGATGAGTTATTTAATTTTTATAAAGAAAGGTGTACTAATAAAAAATGGCGCCGTAGAGCCGAAAAAATGGTTAACGTATACAAACGTTTAAGTCCAGGGTTAAAAGTACCAGGGGTAACAATTCTAGATAAAAATGAAAATGAACTTAATTTAACTAGTTTAATTAGTAAGCCCACAGTTATTTATTTTTGGTCTGCTAAAAGTAAAATTCAAATTGTTAGTGCACACAAAAGAGCTGCTTTTTTGCATAACAAATATCCTGAGGTAGATTTCTTCGCAATAAATGTAGATTCTATTAGTTATTTTGAACAAAACAGTCTTTTAAATCATTATGGCATAAAAAATAGATCTAATGAATACCGCTTTAAATTTCCTAAAAAGTCTAGAGAAGTATTATCTATAAGACCTATTTCTAAAGTCTTTTTAGTAGATGAAAATAAACGTATTGTAAACCCAAAAGCAAATATGTTTAATATTCGTTTTGAACAAGAATTATTAGGTATTCTTAATAGAGAGTATTTACAAGTACATGCGTTAAATTAAAAAAGTTATTTCTATATTTAACTTTCAAAAATCTTTTACTAAACTCTTTTTAGTGCATTAAAGCATGACTCAAAAATTAAATGATGTAAAATTTAATGCTATAGCCATCATTATAGCAGAAATAATTGCTTGTTCCATTACTTTTTCTGCAGATTATTCTGGCGCAGGTATGCAAGCTATAATTATAAAATGGATTCCTGCCATTATTGGAGTGTTAACCTTGTTTATTTATTTTGCATCACGACTCGTATTAAAAAAATATAATTGGGGAATTAGCCTATTAGGCATAATAATAATGCTAGTTGTTGCCATAAAAATCTACAATACAGATTTCTCAGAAAGTATAAGTGCCCTACTCTAATAATTTTTAGTGTTTTACAACTATTAATTCTATTCTTCTATTAAGTAATCTATCGTCTTCATTACTCTCAGGAAAATGTAATGGACTAGAAAAGCCCATTCCTTTGGTTGTAATTCTTTCAGAATCTATTCCTTTATACACTAAATGTCTTTTAATGGTTTCTGCACGGTTTAGAGATAAGGTTTTATTATAATCATAGTGATAAGTATTCGAAACTTCTGCTTCCATATCTTCTTCTTTATATTCGTTTTCAATTTCATCATAACTGCCACAACAAACATGTCCTCTAATTTCAATATGTAGATTTGGGTTATTTTTTAATGTTTCTTGTAAAAGGTTTAACTCTGGTAAACAAGATGGTATAATAATCGCTTTTCCTAAATAAAACAGAATATTTTTTAATATGATACTACCTCCTATTTTTATGCTATTTAATACTTCTAGATAATTCTCTTGGGGAATTTCTAATTCTATTTTGGGAGTATCAATATCTGGTTTAGTAACATAATGAATATAACATATTACTTTCCGGTCCTCTAAAACACCTCTATAATCATTTTTAAGGTCTTGTTTACTATACGTTTCTCCCATAGATAATACTGTTAAAGGCGCTTTATTATTATACTTCTTAATAGTATTTAATACTGTTTTTGCTCTTTTTAAAGCAAGACTATTATTATAATCGTTACTTCCAACATAATCTGCGAAACCATGTATTTCTATATTTTTTATAGTTTTATTTAAAAGCTTTTGTATAATTTTATTTTCATTATTATTTGTAACCTTGTATGCGTTACTTTCATAATACAATACTAAAGTATCTGTTTGCACTGTTTTAACTTGCGAAAACCCAAACATACTTGAAAACACAACAACTCCAATTATATAATATTTTAACATATTTAATTTCTAGTTAGTACCTATATTAAAGAACGTATCTATTCAATACTTCTTATTTAAAAGTAATATTTTTATAAACTAAAAGAGATTGTTGTACTACTTATTGTTAATTAAAAATATGCTGCTTATAATTAATCTTTTTTACTCTTCATTTTATACCTAAATTTATACTCTTAATTGTATTCTATAAAGTAAAATATGTCCACATTAATAATTAATATAAAAGAGCTTCTACAAGTTAGAGAGTCAGGAATTCAAAAAGTCTCAGGCAAAGCCATGCAAGAACTACCAAGTATAAAAAATGCATATCTTTTAATAGCTGACGATACTATTATAGATTTCGGACCAATGGAAGATGCTAAGGGTATTACGGCAGATAATACTATTGATGCTACAGATAAAATAGTACTACCTACTTGGTGCGATTCTCATACCCATATAGTATATGCAGGGAATAGAGAACAAGAGTTTGTAGACCGTATTAATGGTTTAAGTTATGAAGATATTGCTAAACGCGGTGGCGGTATATTAAATAGTGCAGAAACACTACAAAATACTAGTGAAGAGGACTTATACAAACAGTCTATTGCTCGCGTAAAAGCGGTTATGCAAATGGGCACAGGTGCCATTGAAATAAAATCGGGATATGGTTTAACAACAGAAGCTGAATTAAAAATGCTTCGTGTTATAAAACGGATAAAAAAAGAATTCCCTGTAAAAGTAAAAGCTACGTTTCTAGGCGCGCATGCGTTTCCAAAAGTGTTTAAAGAGAACAAGCAAGGGTATATAGATTCTATAATAAATGAAATGTTACCACAAGTAGCAAAAGAAGAATTAGCACATTATGTAGATGTATTTTGCGAAAAAGGATATTTCTCTTTAGAAGATACAGAACAATTACTTAAAGCTGCAAAAACATATAATTTAACACCAAAAATCCACGTTAATCAATTTAATGCCTTTGGAGGTGTTGCTCTAGCTGTAAAATATAATGCGCTTAGTGTTGATCATCTAGAAGAATTAAATAACGATGATATAGCCGCATTAAAAGGCAGTAATACAATGCCAGTGGCATTACCATCTTGCTCTTATTTTTTAAGTATTCCCTACACACCTGGAAGACAAATTATAGACGCAGGATTACCTTTAGCATTAGCAACCGATTATAACCCTGGCTCTACGCCTTCTGGCAATATGAATTTTGTAGTTAGTACTGCCTGTATTAAAATGAAATTAACGCCAGAAGAAGCTATTAATGCCGCTACAATTAACGGCGCTTACGCTATGGGTATTTCTAATGAGTATGGTAGTATAACAAAAGGAAAAAAAGCAAATCTTATCATTACCAAGTCAATGCCTAGTTATAATTATTTACCATATGCCTTTGGAGACAACCATATAGAACAAGTTATTATAAATGGAACTTGTATTTAATCTTAATAATTCTGGGCAACTTTCAAAGTCTTGTCGTGCGTTAGGCTTAAAAACATTTGATTCTGTTTGCAACTATGTTAAAATACTTCCCTACGGAAGAAATTCTGAAAGAAGTGATTTCACTTTAGTGTTAAAAGAAAACAAAGGTACTTGCTCTACTAAACATGCTTTTTTAAAACAAATTGCAATAGAAAATAATGAGCCTACAGTAGTATTATTTTTAGGTATTTATAAAATGAATGATGCTAACACCAAAGGTGTTGGAGACATTTTAAAGCAGTATAATTTAGAGTATATTCCAGAAGCGCACACTTATTTAAAACTAAACAATACTATTTTAGATGTTACAAGAACTGTAGCTTCTAAAATTACTTTTGAAAGTAGTCTTTTATCTGAAGAAATAATTATGCCACAACAGATTGGAGATTATAAAGTTAATAATCATAAAAACTATTTAAAAAACTGGATAACTGCTTATAACATTCCATATACCTTTAAAGAGATTTGGAATATAAGAGAAGCCTGTATAACAGCTTTAAACCAATAAAAAAACCTGAAAGTAGTAGCACACTTACTTTCAGGTTTTTTCATGAAATAATTAACTAATACTAAATCTAGTACTTTATCTCAATGTAAATTGAGAACTTGAAACTAATTCTTTACCGTTAAAAACGTTTACTTTATAATTACCTTTCTCAAATCTATCTTTCTCATTCTTCTTGGTAATAAACTCGCAGATATCTAAATTATCATTCTCGTAATTAAATTTACTAATCACACTATAATTAAGAGATTCTTCTCCAAAAACAATTTGGTCGTTTGCACCTAGAATATTGTTTTTAGGATCTATAACTTGTACGTATAATTCTTGATCGCCTGCTTCTACTAATCTATTTTTTGCTACTGTGAAGCAAACTCTAATTTTATCGCTACGTTTTGCTCTTTCTGTTGGAATTAATTTTCCAGAAGTACGCTCTATAACACCAAATCCTTTTAAATTAACGGCATTAAGTACCGATGCATTTTCTACAACATCTGCTAATGCTGTGTTTTGCACTAAAAGAGAATCGGTAAACATAGTACGCTCTTCTAATTGTACTTTAGTACTATCTAAAGTTGTTGCTAATAACTGATTTTCAACTTTAAGTTTATCGTTTTCTGTTAATAGTACATCCATCTCTTTTTGAAGTGATAAATACTTCTTTTTATATCTCCATAAGCTTTTAATATTAGCTTCAGAAACGCTTAAAGAGTCTATTAAACCTTGTATACGTTCTTTTGCATCTACTAAATTCTGGTTTACAATAGTACTTTCACTAATTGCCATTTCATACTTGGCATTCATAGCGTTAAGATCTTTCATTACTGCAGCCTTTTCTTCTGTAAGCTGTAATGCTGTTTCTTCTTTATCCTTTTTAAAGGACAAAGCTACTGCACCAGCTCCAATAAATAAAGCTATTGCTATACCTAAGGCGACTTTTAAACCTATACTTTTTGTGTTATTTGTCATGTTTTTTGTTTTTAGGGGATAAATTATTTTTTCTATTTTTTAATCTTTCTTTTTACTGTTTTAAATAAATTAAATCTGTAATTTTATTTCACTTTAAATTAATTTTAAATTTATATGGACAAACTTGTTTTATTTAACGCTTCGAAAGTAAATAAAATACTTAACAAACGAGAAGGAGAATGCAAATTTGGTGAACATATTGCTCTATTAACATCAACCACAAACATATACGAGTCTATTAAAAGTTTAGACGTCCAGTATGTAATATTAGGACTACCAGAAGATGTCGGTGTTTTTGCAAACCACGGAAAATCAGGAACTTCAACAGCTTGGAAGGCTACAATTAAAATTTTGTTAAATACACAAAGTAACACACACACACATGCAAAAAGGGTATTAATTTTAGGTCATTTAAATTTTGAAGAAGAGCTAGAAGCGCTTTCTAAGCTAAATAGAACTAAAACTAAAGACATTAATAGGGCTAGAACTATAGTAGACACAATAGATAAACAGGTTACAAACTGTATTTACACTATTGTAAAGGCTGGTAAAATTCCAATAATCATTGGCGGAGGACATAACAATGCTTATGGTAACATTAAGGGTGCTTCGTTAGCACTTGGCAACCCTATTAACGCAATTAATTTTGATGCACATACCGATTTTAGAGCACAAGAAGGAAGACATAGCGGCAATGGGTTTTCTTATGCTTTTAATGAAGGGTTTTTAAATAACTATTTCATTTTCGGACTACACGAAAATTATACCTCCCAGGCCATTTTTGATATTTTAAACTCCAAAAAAACTTTAGATTTTAATAGTTATGAAGCTATTGAAGTTAGAAAAGAGTTGAAATTTAAGAATGAAATGAAACGAGCACTAAAACATATAGATAATAAACCTTTTGGTCTTGAAATTGATTGTGATGCTATAGAAAATATACCAAGTAGTGCAAAAACTCCAAGTGGATTCTCTGTTAATAAAGCAAGACAGTTTGTAAACTATTTTGGAAACTCTACTCAAGTAAGCTATTTACATATTTGTGAAGCAGCACCTACAAAGAAAACCGAATCGCAAGTCGGTAAATTAATAAGTTATTTAATTACAGATTTTATTAGAAGTAATATAAAAACCAGTGCAAAATTAAATTCTCTATAATTAACTAATAATCAACAATATAATTAAGCTATTTACTTACAATAAAAACATTTAATCGTATTTTTATGCTTTTAATCGAGGTTTTTATTTTATTTTTTGTATTATTGTATTGTTTATGAGTTATCTCATAAATTTATAGTGTAAATGAAACATACAATAAACTTTTTTAAGTCAATAGAAAGAAACATTTGCTATTATATTTTGGTTGATTAGAAAGCATTCTTAATTAATACAACACAAATTAGATCACCCTAAATCTATTATGAGTTGTATACAAAGAATGCTTTTTTAGTTAAATACATACTACTTCCCCCTCAACATTTAATACCTTTTAAATAACTCTAAATATAAATTAATGTTTAAATAATTATTTGATAAATAAAAAATTTAATACATTTGCATAAGTACTTATATAAATACATATTCAATGGATGCATTAAGAGGTTTTGGAGAATTAGGTTTAGGTTCTAGATTGAAAAGAGTGAGTGAGTATTTAATGAAAGAAACTCAAATAGTTTACGATTATTTTAAAATAGATTTCGACCCTTATTTATTTCCTGTTTTTAAAATTATAACGAATAAAAATGGTGTAACAAATACTGAGATAAAAAATACATTACAATTATCTCAACCTGCAATAACCCAAGCCATTAATAAACTCATAAAAAAAGAATTAGTTATAATAAAAAATGATGTTGTAGATAAACGTAAAAAGATTGTTTTACTTTCTAATAAAGGCGCTCTTTTAATGCTACAATTAAAACCACTTTGGAAATGTATTGATACGGTTATTAAAGACTATACCTTAACAAGTTCTAGCTCTTTAATAGAACATTTAAATGTATTAGAAGATAAATTAAACACAAAAAGTTTTAGTAAAACAATAATAGAAATGGCAGAAAACAGCACTTTAGAAACCTTAAATATAGTCTCTTTTAAACCCGAGTACTCTAAACATTTTTATGACTTAAATATAGAGTGGTTAAAAACTTACTTTTATGTAGAACCTTTTGATGAAGAGGTATTAAGTAAACCTAGCAAATATATTATAGATAAAGGTGGATTTATTTTCTTCTACAAACTAGATGACAAAATAGTTGGTACCGTTGCCTTAATGCCTATTGATGGTATTGATAAAGGTTATGAACTAACAAAAATGGCTGTACAACCTGAACTTCGCGGTCAAAAAATTGGACAAAAACTATTAAAATATTGTATCGATTTTTCCAAAACACAAGACTTTAATAAGCTCCTACTTTACTCTAGCGTTATTTTAGAAAATGCTATTTATATATACAAAAAATATGGTTTTATTGAAGTGCCTTTAGAAAAAGACAATCATTACAAAAGAAGCAGTATAAAAATGGAGTATCCACTGTAATACAATGGGTTAATATAACCGATTTATATTCTAAAACTGCTTTTTTAAAGTTTGTTTTGCTTCCTTTATTATAGTTTCTGGGTAGTTATATAATTCCATTATTTTAATAGCATTACGTGTTGTTAACTTTCCTTTTTTAAGTTTATGATCGAACACTAAATTACTTTGTTCTATAGCTTCACAAAAATGAAACAACTCGTAAGCATCATGTTTTAATAATTCTGTTAATTCAATATCATGAGTAGATACAAAAACCATATTGTTTCCCTGGTTTAAATACGATAAAATACCTTGCCCCCCCGAAATACGCTCTGCAGTATTTGTGCCTTTAAAAATTTCATCTAATACAAATAAACACGGGGCATCTTCTTCAGAAGCTTCAATAAGTTGTTTTAATGTCAATACTTCTTCTAGATAGTAACTCGTGTTTTCAAATAAATCATCTGTAATCCTTATAGACGAATAGAGTTTAAAAAATGGTGCCTTATAGGTTTTAGCAAAACATAAATGTAATGTTTGCGCTAATAAACTATTTACAGCAATAGTTCTTATAAATGTTGTTTTACCAGACATATTAGAACCGGTAAGTAACATGCTTTTATCTTTTAATTTAAAATCGTTAGAAATACATGCTTCAATTAAAGGGTGTACAATTGCCGTTGTTTCTATTGTTTTGTCTTTTGTAAATTCTGGACGACATAATTCTAAATTATTACTTTTTAATGAGGCGGTAGAAATAGCAGCATCCACTTCACCTATAAATAGAAATAACGCTTCTATACTTTGCTTTTTATTTTCTATATCATCTAAAAAACGATTGAATAAAATATATTCCAAATTAAATAGAATTTTAAACGACTCTATAAACATCCAAATTGCAAAAATATATTCGTTACTTAAGTCTACATTAAATCCTAAAAACTCTGTTTTAAGTTTTATACTTTGTATTTTTTTTAAAAATGGAAACACTTTATAATGTGCTTTTATCTCTTTAAATTCTGATAACTTTTTTGCTACTTTATACGCTCTAGAAATTTGATTTACACCATTTAAATAATGACTTACATTGTTTTTATTACTAAAGTGCAATATTAGATTTGTTATAAAAATTGGAGCTATAAAAAGAAAATAAATAGGATTGTAAAACCCTAAAGCTATAAGTAGTACTGTTACTAGTGTTAAGGTGTAGGCTAACCATAATAATTTAGATTTCTTTATTTGCTCCTCATGTATTAAACCAACTAAATCGTATGCATTGCGTGAATTTAATTTAGATAACAGTAACTGACTTTCTATTCTTAAGGTTTTATTTTCAATAAAGTAACTTGATAATTCACTGAAATTAGACAGTTTTTGTATTGTAGAAATAGTTCTTAATTTAAAATATAGATACTGTTGCCCTATTTTAGACGTTGTTCTGTCTATAAATTTAAACAACTGGTTAATATCTAAATCTTGTACTGTTTTATCTGAAATAATATGATAGGCATTCTCCTTGTGTTTATTATTATCAAAATAATTAGCAATGGCATCAAAATTATAATATTCTGAAGCTTTAGGTTGTCCCCAATTAGATAATAATGTGTGCTTCAGTTTTTGTAATTGTTTCTTTTTTGAATAGTTATTAATTAAGAAAATTAATACAAGTACTAAACAGACACCAAGTATCCAATTCATAGTTTAAAGCCGGTTTTATTTGAAATAAAGCAATACTGAAGAATCTACTTTATTTTCTTCTTTTATGCTATACTAAATAAGTCTATTTAAATGAATAATTGTTACAATTATACTATCCAATAATTATACTTAATAAAAAATAGTAATAGCGATAAGAAGAGTCCTATGCCTAAAGCAATACTATTAAGCATTAATAATTGCTGTTTTTCTATTTTAAAATGATTAACATAAAGTGATTTCCTATTTAAAAAATAAATAACAGAAATAGTAACTAATATAAAAACTATAGAAAATAAAGACATTTCAAATTCATATTCGCCTTCTAGTAGTATTCTAAACATATTGAAAGCAACAAAGTAGAAATATTGAGTTATAAGTAACCAACCTATTTTATTTTTAAATAGTAAACCAAAAAGAGATATTAGCAAGAAAATTGAAGACCTTAAAGTATTAAATATCTTTTTGACTTTATACATAATCTCAGGCTCATTCTCTACTTGCATTTTCAACCAATCAAAGCCACTATTATATTCATAAAATAAACTAAAATATAATGACGATAGAAATAACCCTATAACAATAAGACTAAGGATATAAAATGGCTTAAACTTCACCTATTCTTTGCTAGCCTTAATAGAATCTATCTTACGTTGTAATTTTAAGATTTCATTTGCTTCTCTAGCTTTTTTTATAGAATCGATTTTGCGTTGCAATACTTGTATGTCCTCGTCTTCTCCTCCTTTTGCTTTTATGGTTTCTAATTGTGTAGAATCTATAGCAATAATATTATCGTTTGTTTGTTTAAACTCTATAGTTTTAGTTTCATCAACAAAATACTCTCCAATGCCTTCACTAGAACGCCAAGCTTCATTTAATTGATCGTAAACACTTTTTTCCCATTGACTTGGGTGTTTTACATCTATCCAAACGACATCTCTATATTCACTATCTACTAATACTAAATCTGGAGTCGCAGAACCATCAAATTGTCCAGAATCTTGATCGTTTATTGCCGAAACTGTTCCTAAAAAGAACAAACGTTTACGCCCTGCTATATTTTTAATGTATGGTCTAAACTCTACTGGGGTATTTGCTGTCCAATCGTACTCTTTTCTAGATTCTTTTACTTTTAAAGGCATTGCAGAAACGCCTGCATAGCCTTGTTTTTTAGAAGCATGATCGTAGTAATATAGTTTATCTGTACCGTCTGCTGGTATAAAAACACTATACGTTAAACTGGTGCGCTCATTTCCAACAGGTTCTAAGCCAAACCAATGGTATAAACCATTATATGCACCAACATTTGTATCGGAAAAATTAAAATCGGTAACAAAAGGTTGTTCATTTTGATCTTTAGATAAGTCTGGAATTTTAACTGCTGTTTTCATATTCCACGGTAATGGATCACTAAAGCCTCCTATAAACTTTAAAGATTCTGCTTGCAATCGCGATATTTTTTCAGCTACTGTATTTTGGCGCGTTAGGTATGGATAATTTTTCATTTCCTCTGGACTTATGTACGTCCCTTTACCTATAGCAACACGTTCTAAATAATCTTTAAAATAATGCACACCATTATCTATAACCATAACGCCTCCAAAGGTTGGATATGGAAAGAAGAACCCTTTCCATTTTATTAAACTTACTACTTCTACCCATTGCCCTGTATCGTTTTTCATATAATAGGTGTCACTAGGTTCGTAGTTAAATAGCATCCACGGATTAAAACGTTGTACTACGGCATTATAGGTATTTCTACTAAATTTTAACGATTCTCCTATAGAAAAGGTTACTGGTATACGATTCTCGTTAGAAAATCTAGGAAATGGGGTTGTACTGGATACAGAGAAAACTTCTTCTGTATTATCATTCATAGCTTGCCATGCATACTTTTCGCTAGGTTGTATGGCCATGGTCCACTTATTTTCATCTTCTACACGAACTAAATGTGGTAATGATACATCTTTAGTCTCACCTACACTTTCGTTAGCCATAGAAAAAATGTTTCGTAATGGCTGAATACGCTCATTCTGCGTTAATGGTAATTCGTTTATTTCTACGCGATTTAAATCATTAAACACATTGTACGTTTTCATATAATCGTACATTTTAAAATGCCAACCTGCTACATACAAAATTCCAAAAAACACTAATAGTAATCCTAGAATACCTAAACGACTTCCTGTAGATGCTGTTTTTCTGAATTTTCTTAATCCGAAAAATAATACAATACCACTTAACAGTATGATAAAGATGAATTTTCTAATAAATAATAATGCAGGTTGATAATCGTCTCTTAAAAAGAATAACGCTATAATTAGAAATAACGTTAATAGCACTACTATACGTTTTTGTTTTCCGCCTTTATTCCAGTATTTTTTTAACATTGAAGTTATAATTTATATTCTAAAAATAATTATTGTGTCAGGTCAAGCGCAGTCGAGACCTAACTATAATAAACCTCTCGACTGCGCTCGAGGAGACATTATTAATTCGTAATTCAAAACTACATATAGCCTTTATCCTTTAATCGCTCACGTGCGCTTTTCTCTTGTTTTTTGGGCTCTGCCTTTGGTGTTTCTTCTACGACTTCAGGCTTGTTGTCTTTATCTGTTATATCTTCTATAAAATCTTTTCCTTTTTCTATAGTTTCACTCACCATTTCTGTTAATGATTCCGATTTAACTTCGATTATATCTCCAGATTTAATAATAAAATGTGCTAGGTAAGTACCTAAAACTGCACCTACTATTCCTGATGCAAATAAAGAAGCTACTTGTAAATCTATAGGAATTAAAAATTGTACTACTATAACTCCTACTAAAAATAGAGTTGTAATAAATACAATTCTTAATAATAAAGATTGCTGATAAATAAACCCTTTTGGATTATCGGCTTTCATTTGCAGCTCTTTAGAATTAAATACTTTATTAAAAAAACGATATAAACCATTTCCTTTAGATTCTCTCCAGTAAAGTAGTATTCCAAATAATATAGCTGCTATAAATGCAATAAGATCTAGTCCCATAGTGTTAGTTGATTTTAATTATAATGTAAGCTTCTATAAAATTAGTCTATATTTTCTAAATATTGTTACTAATTGTTTCAATTACCCAATCTTTCATGGAGTCATCCCATGTATCATAAGTTTTATAAAACTGTTCTTTATCGTACCAATAGAGGAATAAAATATCTTTAGAAGATACATTTATTAGTAGTTTCCATAATAAATCGTGATATTTTGCACTTATCGATGAATGCGGCTGGTGTAGCGCTTCAAATAATTTTTCGTCTACTATATCTGCAATTTTATATTGGTTGCTAGTTTCTAATTTTTCTAGATAACGTTCTACACTCATCACTCGTTTTCTACTATCTATATCTATTTTATTTAAATAACTTTTAAATAATAGTTTATCGTTAAGTATGTCTTTAATTGGATGCTGTGCTTTGTCTATAGATTTGGCTAGTTCGTATTTTTTAATACGATCGTAACGAGGTGTTTCCACTACTCTATCTAAGTTGCACTCAATAATATCATGACTTCTTAATTTATCCATTAATTCTGGTTGCTCAATATGATAAATTAAAACATCATGTACAGTATCTTTTATAGCTTCTTTGTACCATTTTTCGTCTTCAAAAACGATAATATCCTTTATAAAATCTCTTAACAAATAAACGCCTCCAAAAGCTTTAGTAAAAAATGAATTAGTAGTGTATTGTAATTGATGCAACTCTAAATCTCTGGTTCTTAAATCACCATATTTTAAGGCCGATTCTAGAAGTTGTTTTTGTAAATTTTCATCTATGAAATTATTCTCTTTTTTAAAGTCCTCAACTAATTGTTGTTGCTCTTTTTGTATGGTATCTAAATTATCTATTAAATGAAAATGTATAGATACTTTATCATACTTTAAAACGTCTAATGGTTCGTAAAATGCATCGATACTTTGGTCGAAATCTAAGCAAATTGCACAATCTCTAGTAATATCGTTTATTTTATTGCCATGTGTTTTAAAGACTTGTTGCATCATGTCTCGATCAAATGTATGAAACGATACATAAACGGGTTTCCCTTTTTGTAACGGAGAAATAATAATGCCATGCGGATTAGCATCTCCATTATTTAAATACAATAGGTCTTCTTTTTCTTCAGCTATTTCTGGGCTCCAACCTATTCCATCTATAGAAAATGTAGTTAGTTTTGTTTCGGTAAACCCAAGTTTAACTAAGCATTTATTATAGCGTTCTACTAACTTTCCACTTATGGGAATGAGTTCACTTCTATATAAATTTGCTAATTGTAGTTTTTGCATTATTTTCTTAGAAAAGTTACTTTACTAATTTTATTATTTTCAATTTCGTATATCGCTACAGCTTCATATGGTTCTGCTAAAAAACCGGTAATTCGCTCATGATCTATTACTTTATTTCCTATGACTGTTCTACTTACTAACTCGCAATGTAATTTAGGGTGCTTTTTAAAAAAATCTATATAGCCCTGTTTTAATTTGGCTTTCCCTTTTCCGCTAAGTTCATTAGGATAATTATAAATTTCAAAATCATCACTAAATGGTTCTAAAAACGCATCAATATTTCTGGCATTATAGCCATTTAATTGGCGTTGTACTAATAGTTCTGGAGTATCCTTAATAATAGCGTTTACGGGATAAACGTTTCCGCCTTTTACTACATACTCTATGTTTTTAAGTGCTTCTAAATCTTCTAAAGGGTTAGCATTTAATATTAAAACATCTGCCATTTTACCTTCTGCTACACTTCCTAATTTATTTTGCTTTCCTAATACTTTAGCCCCGTTAATTGTAGAGGCTTTTAAAATATCTAAATTACTTAATCCTGCTGCTTTCATTGCTGCTATTTCATCATAGTAAGAGGTTGCATGTAATGTTCCTATATTACCAGCATCTGTACCAGTCGCCACAATAAAATTATTAGCTATTGCTTTTCTTAAGTTTAGCGCTTCTATCTTTTCATCTTCTGCAATGGTTTCTTTTATAGCATTTGCACGATCTAAATAAGGCTTAAACGCTGGAGTTATTTCTATACGTTTAGAATCGTAAAGAGACCCTAAAGGTATAGGGTTAGATATGCTAAAATCTTCCTTTGTAGGCTTCATTTGTTGCCCAAAAGTTTCTACATAATTACCACTTACTACTAAGGTTGGGATATATGCTATAGTATTCGTTGTTATTAAATTAATTAACTCTTCGTCTATTTCTTCGTCTCCTACACTATGTACAAGAAAATCTGCGCCTGCCTTTATAGCTTTTTTAGCGGTTTCTAATTCTGTAGCATGTACTGCAACTTTTAAATTATGTTTATGTGCTTCGTCTATTGTTGCTTTAACAATACTATAGTTTAACACTTGATCTTTATCTGACGTATTTATATACCATATTTTAATAAAATCTGGTTTATACGGTAGTTGCTCTTTTACTAATTGTATGGCTTCCTCTGCTGTATTCGCTTTAATTATTGGCGCTTGTTCTATTTCAAAGGCTTTTGGTTGATAAGTTGATATTAATGGTCCCGTAAGAAACAGGTTGGGATATGCTGTTACGTCTGAATATTTGTCTCTAATTTCGAAATTATAAATGGGTCCTCCTACATCTATTACAGTAGTAATACCACAACGTAAATAGCGTTTAAGTATATCTCCGGCATAGCGTTTTAACCATTTACGCTCCTCTTTGTAGCTTTTAAACTCGGTTAAATCTAGTGCATCTGGTCTAGTGTATAATCCGCCAGATTGAAATAAGTGTATATGGCTATCTATTAATCCTGGTGTTAACCATTTTCCTGTTCCATCTATAGTTTTATAACTGGTTTTTAGCTTTATACGTTTTGCTATTTTGTTTATTTTACTATTGGATAGTAATACATCTTGTGTTTTTACTTTACCAGTATTTACATCAACTACATTTATATTTGTTATTAAAACAGCTTCGTTTTTGTTATTAATTGCTGTGCTTTCTACTTCTATATCTGGATATAGGTTTACTACTGGTCTCTCACCTTTAACTAACAATGCACCATTTCCATCTTCGCTTTTTAACGACCTATTAAAATTGTAATATAATGACCTATAGCCTTTTTCATCGATGCCCTCTTTCCAATCTACTAGTTTATTGTCTATAACATCTTTTTGGAATGAACTGTCTTTTATTTCAAGTTGTTTCCATGTATTATTAGCATCTAAAACTTCGAATTTAAAATTATCGAAATAATAGTTTCCAAAACCTGAAACAAGTGCTCCAAATAATAGTGTACTTGCTTCTTCTTTTAATTCCATTTCTACACTATGCGACTCCCAGTTTTTATTAGAAACTAGACTGTTTTCTACATCTGAAATAGTAATAGACTCACCAGCTGTATTAAACGTTCTTAAAAACAACCCTGTACTTCCTGTACTGCTTTCTATTCTTAGATGTCCAGTTATTTTCGCTTTTTTATAATTCGCATTTTCTATACTAATTGTTTGAAAAAACGCCGTGTACTCTTTAGTTATTTCTTCTTGCGAGTAACTGTTAATAACAAAAATAAATAGGATGTAAAATAGAATCTGGTTTTTCATTTTATTATTATTTACCGAATTGTTCTCTAGCTTTCGTTTCTATGTTTAATTGATTTATTCTTGCATCTACTTTGCGCTTAAAGTCGGTATCTGCAATAGTTGCAACATTATCTAGATAACGTACTACTTCTTGTCTTCTAATGTCTGAAAAGTTTAAGCCTTTCATATTCGCTTTCATTAACTCTTGAAGCATATTGAACTTTGTTTCGTAATTCTGTTTGAAGTATATTTCTGGGTTATCGAACCAATCTTGCTCTAAATCGAAATCGGTTAATCGTAATGATATTGCCGATTGTATATTTCTAACATCTCTTGATGAGAAGAATGGGAATATATTCTGAATTTCTTTATACAAACTTGCAAAAAACTGATGATCGTTTACATTATGTTTTCCTTCTGCTTTAGCATAAGCTTCTAAAACTCTTGCTTCTGAAGGTTTTTCAATACTATTTAAAATATCTCCCATGTTTTTAGCCAAGCCTTGATCTTGTAAAAAAGTATAGTCGTTTGGTTTTGCCATGTTAATAAAATCTGGCATGGTATCTTCCAATTTACGCCACCATAAATGATCTTGATCTAAGAAATCGTGTTCTGTTCTTGCACCGTCTATTTTAAATCTACCTTGTACACGAGAAATTACAGCTTTATCTAACATTTCTGGTAAATTGGTAAATAAACCAATAGAACTATTACCATAATTTACTGCATAAGCGCCTTCTGTGTAACGCAAAAACACTCCTATTACTTCTTTAACACCCGCCGATACGCCTTGCGCTGTTCGCTCTTGTAAATTATTTTCGGCATCATCTATTGGTGCAAAAATTAATTTTGAAGGGTCTTGCATGGGCTTCATCCATTCTACCATTTTTTCGGCAGAGCCACCTTGAAAAGTACTAATTAAAGTATCTGGCATTGGGTGGAATAAAAACGGAATGTCTAAGTTATCGCAATGTTCTTTTAAGCGTGTTGCTATAGCTGCAATTAACATACTTTTTCCTGTTCCCGGAATTCCATACCCCATAAATACAGGCATAAACCCGCCTAGTTCTTGGAAAGGGTTTTTCTTAGCCTCGAAATCGTAGCTTAGCATACGTTCTGTTAAACGTCTTGCGAAGTGTTTTGCATCTCGGTTACCAACAATTTGTTCAAATTTAATTTTATTAAATTCTATACTTTTTGCTGTTCCCGAAAACACGTTACTCCAACCAGATATGGCAAATTCTGAGTTTTCTAATTTATAGGTACGATCTTCTATCGTTTCTGTATATTCTAAACTACTTTTACGCAGTTGAATCTCGTCTATTACCGCTTCAAAATAGACAACTGTAAAATCTATAACATCTTTATCTGTCTTTATAATATCTGGATGCCCTAAGTATTTATCAAAATAGAATAAGTTACAGGCTACTCCTTTTAATGGCGATATAAAAGACACTTCTGGTAATCCTGCAAATTTCTGTTTCATCACACTTAAATCGTCCGATGCGTGTGGTTTTAAGTTGTGTAAAATATGATATGCAGTTGCAAATAGCATAAATGCTGTTGCTGTATGCATTTTACTTTCGAACTCTCGTTTTCCGTTAGAATCTAAGGTACTTTTACGTTCATTTAATGCAGATAATCCTGAAGCATCATAATAACTATCTTTTATCCAAATCCCTAATGCTAAACCTTCTTGTACAGCATATAGTGTCTGATTTAAACACATAGGTAGTGCTACAGAATCTGGTAACAAACGCTTTTTTAATGCTAAAATAGTTTTAGAGACTGAGGTTATGTCTATTGCTCCACTACCATTATTTGCTCTTGATAAGTATAGTAATATAGATTCGTCTTTTGCGTCTTTATCTTTATTCTTTGCACGTTGTCCTTGCTCCCACTGTATACTCTTTAAGTAACCACTTGCTTCATCGCGAAGCATGTCTAATTCATTTTGTTTTATAGGAAAAGTTGAGTTGTGTTCCATTTTATAGTCTCTAGTTTTCAGTCCGCAGTTAGCAGTACTTACTCAGTATTGCTAACTCACGGTTCTTTTAGTATTCAATTTTTAGTTTTTTGCTAACAATGCTCGCGAGACATTATTTATTTAAAACTATATGTTATTTTATTTTTCTAAATGTTAAACTCATGCGCCCGTTTTCTGTATCTGATTTAGGAATAGCATGTTGCCATTCTTCTTGAATTGCATTGGTCATATAAATGAGTGACCCGGACGGCAGTTTATAATCTTTTTTGTTGTCTTTATTCTCTATATTTCTAAATCGTAAAGTTCTAGTCTCTCCTATAGATACAATAGCAACTCCAGTATTTTCGAATAAAATATCTGTTTGATCAGAATGAAACCCCATTTTAGAGCTTCCATTTTCGTAATAATTTATCAAGCAATTATTAGGTTCGAAACCTAGTTCTTGATTAATTGCTTTTACTATTTGCTTTAATTCTAGAGAAAATTCTTGATAAGGGTAACTTATTTGAGAATAATTGTATGCTACACCAAAACTTGCAGTTTTACGAGCAGACATTCTTGTGTCCCAATTTATAGTACTCTTTAGTGTTTCAAACAACTCGGAAGTATTATCTATAAAGTTCTCTATGTGTGTTATTCCTTTCAATATTAGTATTCTTTATTTAGTATACAGTTATTGTAACCGCTATCTACTTAACTACTCCCAACTACCTACTTTATTTTCAGGTCCGCAATTTGAAACGGTGGTTTAGCTAGTTTATTCATTACTTCTGGGTTTTTATTATAGAGTAATTGAATAATTCTATGGGGTGCAAATACATATTTGCTTTTTACAATATCGCTCCATTTTTGTAATGTCTGTTTCGAAAAATAGCCGCCTTCGCTAAACGTACTGCCTGAGAATACTTCGTCTATTTTAAAGGATAACGCATACGATTCTAATGGAATTTCTTTTTTTGCAATACTTTCTAAAATAGAGTGCGTTAGCTTATTCTCATCTTTTGCAAATACATTGTGGAATGGTCCTAAATCTATTCGCTTTATGTGTTTTGGAAATACATTTTTTAGGCGTCTATCTACTCCATAGGCCATAGTGTCTAATGGCATTTTCCTATCGGCTATTGCTTTTAAAGCTTCGTATATTTCTTTTTTCTCTTTTAATGGGTCTTTTCCGTCATAGTCGAAATACATAAAGCAGATAAATGGTCTGTTTAATGATACATCGTAAAAGCTCCAACTTGTCATGTATTCTGCTGCGACATCTTCTGGTGCTTGTATTATTTTACCTTGTACAAAACGGTTAAAAATGTATTGTTGTTTTACAGATGTATAATATACTATTGATGCTGCTTGAAAGAGTTTGTCTTTACGAATGGGTTCTTTTTTACGTAATAATTGATCTAAAAACTCGTCTTGTAATTGGTTAACGTCTTTTAGCTTATTAATATAATTGTCCCTTAATGATAAATCATTGTACAGGTAACGAAACTCTAAATAATTAGGAAAACCAGAATCGGTTAAATCTACTTTCATATTATCTTCTTCGTCATACATGTACTTTACACGCATGGCTTCTATAGAATATAATAAAAGGTCGCAGTATTGTTTAAAAAACACCATTTCTTGCGCTGTACACAATTGATTTTGTTGTACACTAACAATCAATTCTTTTAATGCAAAGTCTACTTTTTTATGATAAAAAACGTATTGTTCTTTACTATCTAAAACTGCAGAATCTAATGGGGTTACAATGTGGTTAATTGACATTATTTAATATTCTTAATTTTATAATACACTTTTGTAATGGTTTACTAGGTGAACTATAACGTTAATTTAAAAACAACCTTTGGCTAGGTTTGCGTTAAGGATTGCAGCGGCATCCTTTTTTCTTTTTCTGAAAAAAGATATAGCGGAAAGCCTGACCTCCAATGGGAATTGGAGGTAACGCCCGTAATAATTTTATTTTATAGTTTAAAAGAGATTCCCTACTTCGAGGGAATAACTAAAATAGTCTAGCTTAACATATCGTCATCGCCTCCACTTTCTGGTTTTGGTGCTGGTGCATCGTCTCCATCTCCTGTTGGCACATTTTTATCTGCTGCGTAATAGTCTTCGAAAATTTCTTTCATATCCATTCCGTAACGTTCTGCAAAATTCTTTTGAATGTCTACATCTTTAGCTCTAATTTCTTGTAAAGCTTCGGCATAACTACCGTAAACACCTTGCATTACTTTTTCATGTACTGGAATATTATCCATCATTTCTTGACGTGCTTTTGCACTTGCTGTATGCATAGAAGCTAGTGTTTCACCAATATGCTCGTCTGTTTTAACACCTAAGTGTTCTAATATTGCAGCAAATTCTTGGTCTGTTCTTGCTTTTAATGCTACTACATAACCATCGTAATACTTTAAACGTTCTTCGGTATCACTTTTTAATTTTGCTCTATGTGTTTGTAAGTTACTGCGTAAAGAGGTTAATACTTTAATGGTTAAGTTATGCTTGTGTACGAAACTGTCTTTTGACGCGGCTAATGTTGTGTATGCATTTTTAAGCCCTTCTAGTTCTTCTACTTTTTGTTCTAAAGCTGTCATTTTACTAATAGCTTCCGAATATTCTGGAGATTGTTTATCGGCTATATCTTCTAACTCTTGTCTAGCTTGCTTTAGTAAAGCGTATTGTTCTTCTAGTTTTGTTTCTACTTCTTGCTTTTTCTCTAATGCTTTAGTGTGATTTTTTGAAGCTTCTACTATAGCGTCTTTAAGTTTTTCTTCTACTTCTTTTATTTCTACTTCACGGTTTTTTAATCGTGTTACCGCAGCTTGAGATTTATAAGATAGTTCACTTAACAGTGTTTGTACATCTGCTTTTTCTATACGTTCTTGAAACATAGCTTTTGCTTTGTTATCTGCTCCTGCTCGTACTTTTTCTGCTGCTTTTAATGTTTCTCCTGCTTTAGCTATTTTACTTTTACGCCCCCAAAGGTTATTCCACCACGAGTCTGGTACTTTCTCGGCGTCTTCTAATTCTATTTTTGCTCTGTCTAATGCTTTCTGTGCATCGTCTATAACCTTTTGTTCTGTTTCGTTTAGTGCAGAAAAACGTTCGAATAAAATACCTACTTCGTCTTGATAGTCTGTTAAATCCTTGATGGCATCTAATAGTGTTGTTCTATCTTTTTCTGCCATGTGTACCACATCGTCTAATGTTGCATTTAGGATTTTCTGACGACTTTCTGGGTCATCTTCTTGTGCAAGCTTAGATTTCATGGTATCTATAGCTTTACCCCAATTTACATCTACCTTTTCGGTTTTTTCATTAGCATTAGTTTCTAATAAATCAAAATCATCAGACATATTGTATTTCGTTTTTATTGGTTGAACAAATTTAGTTTAGCAATTTCGTTAAAAAATATTAGTTGTGAAATTTTTACACTCAATTTATATGTATATTATTTTGTTAAATTGTTACATCTGTGTATAATTATATATTTATTCTTTAAAGAATGTATTTGTTTAAAGAAATCTAGATTTAAAATAAAAAAAGAGGATTAAGTTTAATATAAACTTAATCCTCTTTTATAGTTAGTTATGTTTTAAACTAATTATTTGCGCCTTCGGGTAACTGCTGTGTAAAGAGAAAAGTGCCTACTGGAGGGCCATTAAATACTGAATTTGATGGATTATTAAATATATTATTTCTTATAAATAACACATCACTACCGTTACCTGAATATATAGTAACTCCATCCATATTAACATCTGTTGCTGTATAACCTAAAGATTGATAGGTAGCAACTGGAGGGCCTCCAAACACCGAATTATTTGAATCATTAAATACTTGACTTCTTATAGATGGAATATCTGAAGCTGCTCCTAGGTAATTTAGTTGCCCATCGTTATTTACATCTCCTGCCCACATAGCTATGATTCCATTTGGCATACCATAACTGGTTTGTGCATTGGTACCATAAGTGATTTGATTATTAGCGTCTGTAAAATCTACTACAGTGTTTGTTCCTGATAGATTTACGGTAGAAGCTGTTATAATTCCTAAATGATTTCTATGCTTTACAGCTACGTAAAAATCTCCAGCTGATTGAGAGAACGTTAGTGGGGAGGTTCCATCTACAGAAACAACATCTCCATCTCGTTGCAGTAATGCAGATTGGCCACTTATTACTGTAGTATTACTAGAAGCATCTCTTAATTCTACCCATACCCAGTCTACTATATCATCTGTATTACTCCCTGTACCTAATGTTCCTCCTGAATTAAATACTGAAGAGGAGCATTGTAATGCATCTTGATAAGGGCTAGTTGTTGGGATATAGCTTCCTAGTCTTAGATTATTTCTCATAAGTGTTTCTTCTCCTGCTTCTGGCATTAAAGTTGCTCCTTGTAAATACACTTTAGGGCTTAAATTAACGCCAAAAGATTCTTCCGTAAATTGTCCAGAAAAAACTCCTCTCCCATAAGTTGCTGCATAAACGGAATTATCATCTCTTAATACTAAGTCTGTAACTTTAACATTACTCATTCCATTAAAGGATGAATTCCAAATAGGCTGATTATCTGAAAAATTATTAGTATACCAAACTCCTAATTCTGTTCCTAAGATTACCTGTTCTGTGTTTAATGGGTTTTGTAATATCGTTTTTACAGGTAAATCAGGAAGATTACCTTCTTTTGAATTCCATGTTATACCACCATCACTTGTATACCAAACACTTTTTACTCCATAATTATGCATTGTTACCAAAATGTCATTCTCTGTACTTCCAAATTCTATATCAGAAATACTTCCAATAAAATCACTTCCACCAATACTAGTCCAAGTTGGTGTTCCATTTGCATTTGTTACCATTAATAAGTCTGAGAAAAAAGTACCAACAAACAGTTTTGTTGAGTTTGTTGTAAATGGAGATACTTTTATTGCTGTTGGTGAGGAGTTAAGTAAAGTATTTGTTAATACTGTAGGAGATGTTGAATTTCCAGTCATTATATAGCGCCCAATTGAATAGACTCTAGGGTTTGAATTTGTATCTGAATAATTAGTATATAATAAGTTTAAATTAGAATCTAAATCTTGTTGATTAATGAAATCTCCTCGATTAGTTCCTCCATTTAAAGATTTTAAAGTAGCTCCTGCATAATTTCTTTTATTTATATTATTATTATAAATATAATTAGATACATAATATTTTGTTTGATTAGAGTTTCCCAATCTATTAAAATCTGTTCCAGCTCCATCTCCTCCTTGAGACATAAAAGAACCATCTATTCCTGGTCCAGAATTTGAAAAATGTTGCGTTCCGTTATCTTGAGATCCCGCTGCAAAAGTATCGCCTACACCTCCAGTTGTAGGGGCAACTCCTACTCTATAGAACTGGGTTACATTATAACCCGCATTTCTTTTTACAATTGTATTACCACTATTGTTTGAGAAATACACACCTCCGTCATTACCAAATATCATTTTAGATTCATCTCCATGTCCAAAAGCTATGTTGTGCTGATCAGCATGTACATTATCTAAACCAGCCAATCCATACCAATGAGATATTTGTGTCCATGCTTGTCCTCCATTTGTAGATTTAAATAAATCTATACCTCCAACAAAAATATTACTATCATTAGCTGGATCTACTGCTATAGTTAAGTTATAAAATGCTTGTCCTCTTGTAAAATCATTAGCATTTATATTAGGGTCGATATCATTAGGTAATGTCATCGTGGTTACACTAGAAAAAGCATCATTAGTTTTAAACATTGTTAAATAAGGAGCTATTATAGTATTCTGACTTGCATTTAATGTTCTAGACTCTGCTAATACATATATAATATCTCCATTAGTTCTAGAACTAGCTAATTCTACTCTACGCCCATTGGTTATACTAACTTTCTCACTAAAATTAATACCATCCTCAGATTTTAAAATAACTCCTCCCCCATCTTTATACAGCGAACTTCTTTTAGTTCCTATCCATAGTGTATTATCTGCTCCTAATTCTATATCATTAGGGCTGTACTTATTTCCTCCTAATGTATTTGTCAGTATTATTTCATTCCAGTTTTCACCTCCATCAATAGATTTATATAGCCCAAACTCTGGTCCTCCAAGATACGTTTCGGTATTTGCGTCTGCATAAAAAGTTTCTCCTACTGCAACATATATTTCTGAGACTCCTGCATTGTCTCTAACTACAATATCATTAATATGCTGAATACCTGGCGATAGAACACCCGTAAAATCTCCAGAACTAGGATTTAATGTTACATTTATAGTAACTCCGTTATTGAGAGAAGCTTCTAATATGTCACCATCCGTTTTAGAAATCATAAGAGATGGAATATTTATTGTTGCGTCTGTTCCCCCCATAGCAGATGGTATACCCAAAATATTATTCATAACAATAACTCCTATGGCTCCTGCGTCTTGCGCTTTTTTTACCTTTGTAGTAAAACTACAGCTTCCTCTTCTTATTAAAGCTATTTTTCCTGATACATTAGCTCCAAATTCATTACAGCCTTCAGCAGGCATTCCATTTATTTGATCGTTTGCTAAAACTAAATCTGCTGTTATAGCACTTGTTATTTCTACTCCAAAAGCCGTTGTTTCTACACTTGCATAATTATTAGCAACATCTACAGGACCATTTACTGTAATAATAGATGCCGATTGAAAATAACTATCTCCAGTTATACCTCCTAATACATTTTCCCAAGTTGTTCCAGCATCAGTAGATTTCCATACTCCATTTCCATTTACTGCTCCTCCTACATAAGATTCTCCTGTTCCAATATAAAATGTATTAAAATCATTTGGATCGTAAGTAATTGTAGAAATATTTAGATTTTCAGGAATATTAACAGGTGTCCATGTAGAAGTTTGACTAGAAATATTAGTATTCTTCCATAATCCACCACTAACTGCTCCTGCAAAAACTGTTTGATTAGATGAATCATTAGGGTCAAACATAATGGCTCTTGTTCTTCCTCCAATATTATTTGGGCCTCTTTCTACCCAATTATTATCTAAAGCATCTCCTGGAACTCTACCCAGAGCTGAAGTTTTTAATCTATTCTGTTCTAATTCTTTTTGAATTTGTAATACATTTTCTCCTCTAGGTCTTCCTAACTCTGGATCCATTGTTAGTTCCCATTCTCTTTCTAAATATTTATTAGGAGGTAGGCCTAATGTTTTTCGTTCTGTTTTAGATAAATTAATTGTTTCCTTAAATGGTGAATTTTTATAAAACCATTGATGTTTCTCTTTAATACAACTTATATCATTTTGATTACGTACAGTAGTTCTACTATTGCTATTAATAGCAATAGTAGAACTAAATATTAAAATAAGGCTAAAGGGTAAAATTATTAACAATTTTCTCATAAGTAGGGTTTATTTAAACTGCAATACTACCTTTTTTAGGTACTCTTTATGAAGTAAATCAAGGTTTTGTATAGATAATATAAAGAAAGTATCAAGGAGATAAAATGTTCTTAGACTCAAAATTGCAAGCCTATTAAAAATAAAAAAAGCAGATCTATAAGCCGGATTCTGTACTCTTACGAGCCCTTATCATTTATCTACGTGTACTGTTACCAGCACACTTTAGCTGCCTACCCTCTAACAATCGCGCGTGCACGCTCAAACGTTAGTATACATGACATTGCACCTAATAGAGTTTACCTGGTTTCACTACAGCATTACCTGTACATACTTTCTGTTGCACTTTTCCTAGCCTCACGACTGGTGGCCATTAACCACTATACTGCACTACGGTGTCCGGACTTTCCTCATCTCATAAAAATAAGACGCGATAAGGCGATCTGCTTTGGCTGCAAAATTAACTTTTATTTAAAAGTATCAAACTATAATGTAGTTTTAATATTAAATATATAGGCCAATTTTAAAGACTACTCAATAATCTATTTTTATTTACTATACTTTTTTCTTAAATATTCTGAAGGACTCACACCCACATGACTTTTAAATACTCTAGTAAAGGATGACGCATTGGTATACCCAATAGAATTACCTAATGCTTCTATAGAATATTTATGCATAATAGGGTTCTCATCTAAATTTTTAATTAGAGCACTAATACGAAGGTCTATTAAATATTGCTTAAATGACTTTTGTTTGTGTTCATTTATTATACGGGATAAATACGATGTATTAGTTTTTAATAATTTAGCCAAAACTGAAAGACTAAAATCTTTGTCTAAATACATTGTCGTTTTTTCCATATTATATAAATCTTCTAAAACTCGTTTTGTTGTTTCGTTATTTATAGCATTAGGTTTTATTTGTTCTTTCTTAAAATTATTTTCTTTATTTAACTTCTTTAACTCACCTTTAAAGGCTTTTAATTTTCTTTTAAATTGTATTCTCTTCTTAAAATAATAGTATACAACAAAGGCTACAATAAAAAAGGATATAACAACTACTATTACTGATATGATTTTCAACTTATCTCCTCTATCATTAGATGTTTTTAGTGCTACAATACCGGCCATTCTATACTTTCGCATTATACGCACTGCTTCCTTACCTTCTAAAGGAATAGCTCTTAAAACTTTTAGAGATAGATTCATGTATTTATATGCACTATCCACTTCCCAGTACTTATAGTGGTTATATGCCAATACTCCATAAGGTTCTATCATTAGTTCTCCAAACTTATCTTGTTCGGGATAGTATAATGTCTTGTAAGCAAACACTAATGCGGAATCTGGACGATGTAATGTTGAATGGGCTATTGCCTTTATTCTATCTATCTCGAATTCATTAGCGTATAAATCTTCTCTAGAAATTTTATATGAATTTTTTAAAGCTTGCCTATACTCGCCTCTTAATATATTTTCTTTTGCTTTATTAAAGTAGTTTATGGTATCAAAAGATTTTACTTTACTGTATAAATCTTTGTCTTTCACCTTTGTGTTAGAATAATCTTGACCTAAAATAGAATTACTAAACAAAAATAATATGACTAATAGAGAGCTATTTAAAAAAGTATTGTTTCTATTTGTTTTTAATGTATTTATTGTTTTAAATTTAAAAAGTAATTCTTCTATTTTTTTTGTTTTAAAAAATATTGATTTTAGCATGAATGTATTGGTAGTAGTAATGGTTATAGGTGTTATATATTCAAACTTAGGCAAAAAACACAAAACAAATTGTGTTCTACTAAAATTTAACTATTTTGAGTTTATAACTTAAATAAAAATCTTAATAATTATAAATTCTTTAGTAAGTTATTCAAGCATATTACTTGTTAATAACTATAAATAAAATGATGCTTTTATAGGTTTCATTTTTAATCCTATTTTTTAACTTTGTTATCGCAAATAACTCAGCATTTAATACATGGAACACTTTGTAGTATCGGCTCGTAAATATAGACCTCAAACGTTTAAGGACGTAGTTGGACAACAGGCCATTACAAATACATTGTTAAATGCTATAGAAAATAATCATTTAGCACAAGCTCTACTATTTACTGGACCTCGTGGGGTTGGTAAAACAAGTTGCGCACGTATTTTAGCGAAAATGATTAATAGTGATGGCAGTGAAACTGGAGATGAAGATTATGCTTTTAATATTTTTGAACTAGATGCAGCTTCTAACAACTCTGTTGATGATATTAGAAGTTTAACAGACCAAGTTCGTATCCCACCACAGGTAGGAAAATATAAAGTCTATATTATAGATGAGGTGCACATGCTATCTCAAGCGGCTTTTAATGCTTTTTTAAAGACTTTAGAAGAACCACCAAAGCATTGTATTTTTATTTTAGCAACTACAGAAAAACATAAAATTATACCAACGATTTTATCGCGTTGTCAAATTTTCGATTTTAAACGTATTACTGTTAAAGATGCTAAAGAGTACCTAAAATACATTGCTGGAGAACAAGGTATTACTGCAGAGGATGATGCACTACATATTATAGCACAGAAAGCAGATGGCGCTATGCGTGATGCATTGTCAATTTTTGATCGTGTGGTTAGTTTTTCTGGAAAAAATTTAACTAGACAAGCCGTTACCGAAAATTTAAATGTTTTAGATTACGAAACGTATTTTACGAGTACTGATCTTATTTTAGATAATCAAATTCCTGATTTATTAATTCAATTTAATGATACTTTATCTAAAGGATTCGATGGACACCATTACATTGCAGGGTTAGCGTCTCACTTTAGAGATTTAATGGTTTGCAAAAATCCATCTACTATTCCTTTATTAGAAGTTGGAGAACAAACCAAGGGAAAATATTTAGAACAGTCTAAAAAAGCATCATTAGACTTTTTATTAAAAGGTATAGAATTAGCTAACGACTGCGATTTAAAGTATAAAACAAGTAAAAACCAACGACTTCTCGTTGAACTTTGTTTAATGCAGCTTGCCTCTATCACTTTCGATGGAGAAAAAAAAAATAGCAAACGTTACATAATACCACCATCTTATTTTACAAAGCTAGGAATAAAACCAATTCCTGTTATTAAACCAGAAACAGCAGCGCAAACCAATACACCAACAGAAATTAGGCGCAAAACAGTGTCTTCTGTACAACAACCTGCTATTAAAACTGCTGTTACTGCGAATACACCTCCTAAAATTATTTTAGATAGAACCAAACGCGCAAGTTCTGGATTATCTTTAAGCAGTATTCGTGCAAAAAAAGAGCATGTTTCTAAAAAGAAAGAAACTGTTGTCGATGAAGCTAATTTACCAAGAGAACCATTTGATATAGATGACTTAATGCCTGTATGGCATACATTTATAAATAAATTGAGAGCTAACGGTAAAATGAATTTAGCTTCTATTTTAGGAATAGACACTCCTAAATTAAAAGGAACTACCATTTATTTAGAATTTCCTAATTCTACAAATAAGATTGAAGTAGAACGCCAACAGTTTGACTTGATGCAGTATTTACGTAAATCTTTAAGAAACTACGATATTAGTTTACATATTACGGTTAATGAAGAAGTGCAAAAACGTTTTGCCTACACTGCTGAAGAAAAATATGAAAAACTAAAAGAAATCAACCCAAATATTGAATTATTACGTGGGCTTTTCGATTTAGATATCTAATAGATTATAATCTAGTGTTAAATTTAGAATCTATTTACTCTAAATTATTAAATTTAAGCCTTACACTTCAACTAATATGAATAAATTAATTCCTTTATTATTACTTATAGCTGTCCTTTTTATTGGATGCGATGGCAGAAGTAGAGCCAAACAGACTAATGCAGAGGTTTTAAAAGAACATAACTTATTAGATTCTTTTTCTGAACATACAAAGTATGTACCAATGGAATATACAGAGGTTGTTACAGATACTATTTTAAGTAACGGTTTTAAAGTAAAAGTTAAAACTTATAGTGATATGGAAACAAATATCTCTAAACGATTTAAAAAGAATGCTATAACACATCATGTTCTATATAGAGAAATTGTTTCTGAAGTTTCTGTATTTAAAGATGGGCGACTTGTTTTTAACGAAACGATAAACGATTCTTTTCTAAAAAAACACATTCCCAATATTAAAGGTTTAAAAGAATCTATTAATAAGGGAGTGGCCATAAATGAAGAAAAATCCATTGAAACTAATAACATACATATAGCTATTTCTAATTGTAAACCAGATAACACAAAAAACTGTCCTTCGTATTATATTATAATAGATGAAAAAGGACATTTTAAAATAACAGATACTGATCATGCTTGGACTTAAATTACCTACAGACCCTCGCTGGGTTAATATTGTAGAAAAAAACATAGAAGATATACTTACTGATCATGCTTTTTGCGAGCAGAAAGCAGCCAGCACTGCTATTTCTTTAATTGTTGGATTTCCTGAATACACCGATTTAGTTAATGAAATGATTGCTCTAGTAAAGGAAGAAATGAGCCATTTTAAAATGGTACATGATAAAATTATAGCAAACGGTTGGACTCTAGGTAGAGATCGTAAAGACGACTATGTATCAAAACTCTTAAAATTCTTTCCAAAAGGTGGTAGTAGAACTACTCAATTAGTACATCGTTTATTATATGCCGCTTTAATTGAAGCGAGAAGCTGTGAACGTTTTAGATTACTTTCTGAAGAACTTGAGGATAAAGAATTAGCAGAGTTTTACAGAAAATTAATGGTTAGTGAAGCTAACCATTACACAATGTTTTTAGGTTTTGCTAGACAATATGGAGATAGAACTGAAGTAGATAAAAAATGGCAAGAATTACTCTCTTTTGAAGCAGAAATAATGAAAAACTTAAGTAAGTCTGAAACCATCCATGGATAAAGACTTAAACTAAAGGAACTTTGAAACATAAAAAAAGCCAATACAACTATTCTGTATTGGCTTTTTTAGTTTATTTTGGTTTGGTCTAGAACTTTACTCCTAATCCTATTTGAATATTAGTGTTAGAGGCATCTAAGCCAATTTCATCATCAAATATATTTGTAAACCCATACGAATATCTTGCATCGATAAAGAAATTATCTGATAACATATATTCTAAGCCAGCTAATCCAGAGAACGAAATATTTTTTAAACCATCGTTAAATGAATGTGCTTTTAAACTTGCTTGAGGACCTAATCCTATAGAAAACAAATCGCTTATTTTATATTTAAAGAATACTGGTAACTGAATATAATCTATACGCAATGCTTCTTCTTGAGCGCCTTCAGCAGAAAACTGAATCTCTGGTGCAATAGCAATAGATTTAGATAAACTATACTCTCCAAAAAATCCAATAGCAAAACCGTTTCTATGTCTATTTTCAATTCCTCCTGGTACTTCTGGATCGAAGTCTAAGTTAGAAATATTATAACCAATTCTAACTCCTGTTTTGGAATCCTGAGAGAAGCCATAAAAAGCGGAAAGAACTAAAGCTAATAAGAGTATTGTTTTTTTCATAATAATTAGTTTCTTATTTTTTGTTTGATTAATTTAAAGTGAAGCTAATATATATTAAAATAATATATTTATTATAATAAAAAGATAAACTGCATCATTTTAACTGTGTATGACTAAGTACCGTATCATTATACATACTTTTTATTATCCCATCTGCCAATCCAATTTTTGGAACATATATATCTTTTGCTCCACTCCATTTCATTGCCGACAAATAAATACGAGTTGCGGGTATAATTACATCTGCTCTATCTTGGTTTAAATCTAATTCTGAGATACGCTCTTCGTAAGAGTAAGTTTGTAGCATATTGTAATATGACGTTAAATAGAAATAGGTTAATGGTTTCCCCATAGCTTTACCAGAGATTTTAAATATTTTATTAATATTTCCTCCAGATCCTATAACTTCTATTTTATCGTAAATTTTCGTGTTTGTTTTTATCCATAATTCTAGCTCACTCCAGGTTTCTTTTTTTACAATATCGTTTAATAGTCTTACTGTACCAATCTTAAAAGATTTCGATATTATTTTATTCCCATTATGGATTACTGTAAACTCTGTGCTTCCGCCACCAACATCAACATACAAATACGTTTTATTATCATCTATAAATCGATGTAAATCTGTTGCTGCAATAATAGCAGCTTCTACCTCTCCTTCAATTATATCTATAGTAATCCCTGTTTGCTCTAATATCTTATTTGCAACATTCTGTCCATTATTTGCTTCTCGCATTGCAGAGGTTGCGCATGCTTTATATTTTTGAACTTTATGGGATTTCATAAGTAATTTAAACGCTTGCATAGTATCTAGCATGCGTTGTGTATTTTCTTTAGAGATTTTACCCTTTAAAAACACATCTGCTCCTAAACGAATTGGCACACGTACTAGAGAGCTTTTTTTAAACCTTGCTGGCTTACCTTTTTCTTCTATAATGTTTGATATAAGTAGTCTAACGGCATTAGACCCTATATCTATAGCTGCATATTTTTGAATTTTAAGCATGTTAGTTTTCTAGCTTATTTTTTAAATAATTATAAGTTTCAAATTGACTCCTTACCTTGTCTTCATTATTGTGTTTATACTTATTAGATTGTGACTGATCTAATATTCTAGCTTTTACATTATCGCTCCAGCAAATATTAAAAGTGTCTATAAGTTCTTGTTTAATATCTTCATCGTAGATAGGACAGCTTACTTCTACTCTATTTTCAATATTACGTGTCATAAAATCGGCAGAAGATATATATACTTTAGGGTTATCGCTATTACAGAATGTATATAACCTAGTGTGTTCTAAAAATTTATCTATTATACTTAATACCTCAATATTCTCACTCATACCTTTAACCCCTGGTACTAAACAACAAATACCTCTTACTATCATTTGGATTTTTACTCCTGCTCTGCTTGCTTCATATAATTTATCAATCATTTTATAGCTAGAAATACTATTCATTTTTAATCTAATATAAGCAGGTTTACCTTTTTTCTTATTAGAAATTTCTTGATCAATTAGTTTAAAGAATGCGTTTCTTGTATAGTGTGGTGAAGTAATAATATGTTTATACCTGTATATTTTATAGTTTACTTCGAAAAAACTAAAAACTTTATTTAAATCTTTCAATATTTTTTGATTAGCTGTAAACAGCGTATAATCTGTATAAATTTTAGCAGTAGATTCATTAAAGTTTCCTGTACTTACAAAACCGTATCTTTTAATTTTATTATTTTCCTCTCGCTCTATAACACACATTTTACTGTGTACTTTTAATCCTTGTACACCAAATATAAGGTTTACACCTTCTCTTTGCATTTGTTCAGCGTAATCTATATTAGCTTGCTCATCAAACCTAGCTTGTATCTCCATAGAAACAGTAACTTTTTTACCATTCTTAGCCGCATTAATTAATGAACTCGCTACATGCGATACTTGTGCTAATCTGTATATTGTAATTTTTATAGCTTTTACTTTAGGATCTAAAGCAGCTTCTCTTAAAAATTTAACGATGTAAGAAAAAGTTTGATAAGGTGCATATTGTAAATAATCCTTTTCTGCAATGGCTTCAAAAATGCTGTTTTGTAAACTAAGTCCTTTAATTGGTAATGCTACAATTTTATCGTAGAGTAAATCTTGTCTTCCTAAACTAGGAAAACCCATATAATCCCTTCTGTTATGATAACGCCCTCCAGGAATAATACTGTCTGTAGATTCTATCCCCATTTTATCCATAAGGAAATTAAGGGTTTTTGTATCTATAGTTTTATCATAAACAAAGCGTACAGGCTCACCATCTAGTCTTCCCTTTACACTATTACTTATTTTTTCCATAAAACTCTTACTTAAATCACTTTCAAGATCCAACTCTGCATCTCTAGTAATTTTAATCATATGAGCACTTATGGATTTGTAATCGAAAATATTAAAAATATCATCTAAACAATACCGTAAAAGATCATCTAACATAATAATATAACTTTTACCATCCTGCTCTGGCAGCACAATAAAACGATCCATATTTTTAGAGATTTCAATCAAAGCATATTGATGCTCATTATCTTCTAAAGCCATGTTTATAGTTAAATAAGCGGCACTATCTTTTAAATGAGGAATTTTAATGTCTTCATTTAATATAATGGTTACCAAAGCAGGACTTACATTTTGAATAAAATAATTTTTAATAAACGTACTCTGTGCTTTGGATATCTGAGTTTCATTAATAATAAAGATGTTTTCTTTCTCTAAATGCGACTGAATATCACTTAAAATCTTTAAACTCTGAGACTGCTGTTTAATAACAGTTTGCGTTATTACATCTAGTAACTCTGATGCTTTAATACCTCCTAATTGATTTTTACCACCTTTTCCAGCGTAATCAATACGTTTTATTGTAGCGTATCTTACTTTAAAAAACTCATCTAAATTATTTGAAAAAATCCCTAAAAAACGTAAACGCTCTATTAAAGGAACTGTATTATCTGAAGCTTCTTGTAATACTCTAGCATTAAACTGTAACCAGCTTAACTCTCTATTGATATAGATATTATTAGGACTGTTTTTAACCATATTTGTACAATATTAAACAAATATACCCTATTGTAATGACTATTTTAAATCTTTTGGAAACACAGTTTTAACAGTCACTCCTTTTTTTAATTCTTCCCAAGAATCAATTTCAAAGTGAATCTCTACAAAACCGCAAGTGGGAACATTGTCTATTCCCTTGCTACCATAAGCATTAACGAAGTTTGTTATAGCATAATTATGACCAAAAACCATCAGTTTATCGATAGAATTATCACAAGATTTAATAACATTCATTAATTCATTTCCAGAGAAATCGTACAGTTTTTTTTGAAGTAAAAAATCTATTGAATTAAGTTCTAAGTTCTCTATAAAAAGTGTTGCTGTAGTCTTAGCTCTAACCGCATCGCTAGAGAGTAGCAAATCAGGAATTAAAACATTCTTTTTCAAACTACTACAAACCAAAAACACATCTTTAACCCCTCTTTTTTTCAAAGGTCTTTTGTGATCTTCTACATTATATTCCCAAGAAGACTTGGCGTGTCTTACTAAATACAAAATTTTCATGCCGTTCATCGATTTTTAACAACCCTTAATCTAATTTCATCAATTACTAATACTTTATATCGAGTATATGTGTCCTTT
This sequence comes from uncultured Flavobacteriaceae bacterium, assembly GCA_947494205.1. Taxonomy (GTDB): domain Bacteria; phylum Bacteroidota; class Bacteroidia; order Flavobacteriales; family Flavobacteriaceae; genus JAHDHI01. Next base: position 156,073 of record CANLUH010000008.1, read on the forward strand.
AACTCTTTTATTTGAGCATGAAGTTAATTCCTAATTACATTAGTCGTGCTATTAACAACATCATTAACCTAAAATACAAACATTTGTAGCTTTTATATTATTTCTTTCTTTTCCCTACTCGTTCAATGTAGAATGATTATAGAAAAGAATTTAATAATTGCTCCCAATAATTAGATACAAAATATGAAAAAAATATTACGAGGAAGTGAGTATGTGCTTTATTATTTATCATTTACCCTATTAATAAGCTCATTTTCTTTTGCTCAAACTCAGGCCCCGTCTATACAAACAGGTGTTACTTTTCAATGGTCTGACAACCAATTTAACAATAACAATCCTGCCACAATAGAATCTGTAACCATAGATGGTTTAATTTATAATACATTTGTTGTTCCATCATCTTATGAATTAACAACTTTAGGACCTGCAGGTCATGGTCCGAATAAGTTGATTGAGAATGGTACCTTTACTGCAACAAATAGTAATATATCTAATTGGAATACTTTAGCTCTTAATACTTTTCAAGATAAAAACTTAAATCATTATTTTACTAGTAATCCTAACGGAAGAAATATTTGTTTAAATTTTCCTGCAACTAATACTACAGATGCACAAAAGCAAACCATTTTTTATAATGTACCAATACCATCTAATGATGGTGGTGTTTTAGCTGTTACTGAAAGAGGAGGAAATAATTGTTTCTATATTAAAATATGGGGATACCCTGTTGGTGGAGGACCTGAACAGGTGCTAGGTGACACTTTTGTAAGAAATTCAGGAAATTACACCAATTGTACTTTTGCTCCTCCAAATTTTGGTTCAGATTATTGGAGATCTGGCCGATGTAATGAAAACAATCAAACTATAGGTATTGGATTATTTTATTTAGATGAAATTGCACCTACTGGTTCTCTTATTACTAAAATTGAATTTACAGGAGCTACATTCGATCATGGTGATGGTAAGTTCTTTTTATTACAGAAATATGCAATAGATTCTGAAGAAAATGAATGTATTGATAATATGTCTACAGGAGATTTAAACATTAAAAGTAATATTCCTGCAAACTCAACTTTTACATTAGTATCAGGACCAACACCAGCTGGACAATCTTTCACATTAAACTCAAACGGTACCTATTCTTATGTTCCAACACCTGGATATACTGGAAATGTTACATTTGAGTATCAAGTGTGTCTTCCTGCTCCAAACCAATCTGTATGTGATACTGCTGTTGTAAATATTATGTATGAAGCATTACCGCCTGACCCAGAAATACAAGTTACTTGTTCTTCATCCAATAATTATACTATTCAAGTTATTTCTCCTGTAGGTTCACAATATGAATACACTATTAATGGCGTTGATTTTCAATCATCTCCTATTTTCAATAATTTGCCAACTGGTACTTATGAAGTTTCTGTAGCAAATAGTATTTCAAATTGTCAAAGCTTAAACCCAAATTCTGTAACAATTGCAGCACCTGTTTTTTCGGTTCCTAATTTAATAGACATAGACGGTTGTAATATTAATGCCATTACAACAACTAACTCTATATTTCCTTACAGTAATACTCAATCGGCTAATGTATTAAACACTTTTAATACTATTTCTAATTACACTGCTAATAATGTAGATTACATTGAAAGTATAACATACATTGATGTAATTACAAATACTATATGTCCTATTACAGTTACTAGAACATTTACTCTAACAGATATATGTGGAAACACCCAGTCTTTAACTCAAACTATTACTGTATCCGATACTACACCTCCAACATATACAGCGCCAGATGATATTGAAATATTTACAGATGCTTCATGTAATTATGATGCAAGCGTTAATATTACAGGAGATGTAACTAATGAAACAGATAATTGTTCTACAAATTTAAATGCTACATTTTCCGATAGTGTAAGTAATGGAGCTTGTGAAGGTTCTTTTATAATTACTAGAACTTGGTTTTTAAGAGACGATTGTAATAATCAAGCTGCAACTCAAACACAAACTATAACAGTTTCTGATAATACTGTTCCAACATTTACAGCGCCAGATGATATTGAAATATTTACGGATGCCTCTTGTAACTATGATGCAAGTGTTATCATTACAGGAGATGTAACCAATGAAGCTGATAATTGTTCTACAAATATAAATGCTGTTTTTTCTGACAGTATAAGTAATGGAGCTTGTGAAGGTTCTTTTATCATTACTAGAACTTGGTTTTTAAGAGACGACTGTGGGAATCAAGCGCCAAATCAAACACAGACTATTACAGTTTCAGATAATACTGCTCCTACATTTACAGCGCCAAACGATATTGAAATATTTACCGATGCTTCTTGTAATTATGATGCAAATATTGCTATTACAGGTGATGTAACTAATGAAGCCGATAATTGTTCAACTACTTTAAATGCCACTTTTTCAGATAATGTAGTAGCGGGAGCTTGTGAAGGTTCTTTTACCATTACTAGAACTTGGTTTTTAAGAGATGATTGTGGTAATGAAGCTCCAAGTCAAACACAAACTATAACAGTTTCTGATAATACTGCTCCTACATTTACAGCACCAAACAATATTGAAATATTTACTGATGCTTCTTGTAATTATGATGCAAGTGTAACTATAACTGGCGACGTAACTAATGAAGCTGATAATTGTACAAGCAGTAATTTAAATGCTAATTTTACAGACACTGTAGCAGATGGTCCATGCGAAGGAACTTTTATTATCACTAGAACTTGGTTTTTAAGAGACGACTGTGGTAATCAAGCGCCAAATCAAACACAAACTATAACAGTTTCTGATAATACTGCGCCTACATTTACTGCACCAAATGATATTGAAATATTTACTGATGCCTCTTGTAATTACGATGCAAGTGTAACTATAACTGGTGATGTAACTAATGAAGCTGATAATTGTTCAACGACATTAAATGCAACTTTCTCAGATAATGTAGTAGCAGGAGCTTGTGAAGGTTCTTTTATTATTACAAGAACTTGGTCACTTACAGATGATTGTGGAAACGCTGCTATAGAACAAACACAAACTATAACAGTTTCTGATAATACTGCTCCTACATTTACAGCGCCAAACGATATTGAAATATTTACCGATGCTTCTTGTAATTATGATGCAAGTGTAACTATAACTGGTGATGTAACTAATGAAGCTGATAATTGTTCAACGACATTAAATGCAACTTTCTCAGATAATGTAGTAGCAGGAGCTTGTGAAGGTTCTTTTATTATTACAAGAACTTGGTCACTTACAGATGATTGTGGAAACGCTGCTATAGAACAAACACAAACTATAACAGTTTCTGATAATACTGCTCCTACATTTACAGCACCAAACAATATTGAAATATTTACTGATGCTTCTTGTAATTATGATGCAAGTGTAACTATAACTGGCGATGTAACTAATGAAGCTGATAATTGTACAAGCAGTAATTTAAATGCTAATTTTACAGACGCAGTAGCAGATGGTCCATGTGAAGGAACTTTTATTATCACTAGAACTTGGTTTTTAAGAGACGACTGTGGTAATCAAGCGCCAAATCAAACACAAACTATTACAGTTTCAGATAATAGTGCGCCTACATTTACTGTTCCTAATGATATTACAATTGAATGTACTCAAGATATAAATGATTTAGCCATAACAGGAGACGTAACGGACGAAGCCGACAATTGCTCTACTAATTTAAATGCTACATTTTCTGATTCTACTACTAGTGGATCTTGTTCTAATGAAGATATTATAACTAGAACTTGGACTCTGACTGATAATTGTGGTAATACAACAACATTAACTCAAACTATTACTTCTACAGACTCTACAGGACCTGACCTTACAAACTGTAATGTAACGGACCTATCTGTAGAGTGTACTGCAACAGAGAATCAAACAATAGCTGACCAGTGGAATGCTGATAACATTGCTGCTTTACAAAACTGTGCTACAGATGAATGCGATAGTGACCTTACTACACAAGTCTCTTCAGATTACGACTTTAATAACCTAAACACGGTATGTGGACCTTGTGGTAGCATTACTGTAAATTATAC
>CANLUH010000009.1 GCA_947494205.1 uncultured Flavobacteriaceae bacterium
CCTGTGGCATTATCTGTAATTAACCATCCTGTGTTTGCGCCACCTGTTGGCATACCCGTCATTGTTACTGCTATTGGGTCTGCTACACCGTCACCTGCACAAATAGTTGCACTTGTTGCGCCTGTTCCTGTAATTTCTATGCCTCCTGCATCTACACCTTCTCTGTTTACTGTAATTGCATTTGATAAATCGAAACATCCTGCTAAATTTCCTACATCTTGGCCTACTGCTAAGCCTGTTAAGCCATCTTCGTAACGTAAATACCATATATCGCATACACCTGCTCCTGCTCCTTCTAAATTAAATGGGCCTGCCGCTGGTAACCCTAAAATCTCTCCTGTGGCATTATCGGTAATTACATATGTTCCGTTAGTTCCTCTTATTGTTCCAGTTAAATCTACAGCAATATCATCAGCCATTCCATCTCCTGCACAAATTGAAATACTAGTTGCTCCTGTTCCTGTAATAGCCAAGTTCCCACCTTCTGGATCATTTCTAGTGACAACAATTGGATTAGAAAAATCAAAACATCCAGCTAAACCAGATACATTTTGCCCTACAGCTAATCCAGTTAAACCTGTTTGGTATTTTAAATACCAAATGCTACATACACCAGCACCTGCACCATCTAAATCAAATGGTCCACTTCCTGGTAATCCCAAAATTAAGCCAGATGCCGTATCTGTAATTACCCATGCACTATTGTCTCCTGTAGCTGTACCCGTCATAGTTACTGCAATCGGATCTGCCATACCATCTACGCATATTGTTTCTGCAGTTGCTCCTGTTCCCGTAATTTCAATACCTCCTGCATCTACACCATCTCTGTTTACCGTAATTGCATTTGATAAATCATAACATCCCATTAGGCTTCCTACATTTTGTCCTGTAGCAAGTCCTGTTAAACCATCTTCATATTTTATATACCAAATATCACATACACCTGCTCCTGCTCCATCTAAATCGAATGGTCCAGACATTGGTAAACCTAAAATGTTTCCTGTTGCATTATCTGTAATAATCCAACCACTGTTTGTTCCACTTGTTGTACCTGTCATGTTTACCGTAATAGCATCAGAAACTCCATCTCCTGCACATATAGCTGTAGACGTTGCTCCTGTTCCTGCTATTGAAATGGCTCCGGCTTCTGGATCATTTCTTGTTACTGTAATTGGATTAGAAAAATCAAAACATCCTGCTAAACCTGATACATTTTGTCCTACAGACAAACCTGTTAAACCGTCATCGTATTTTAAATACCAAATATCGCATACACCTGCTCCTGCTCCATCTAAATCGAATGGTCCACCTCCAGGTAATGCTAAAATTAATCCAGATGCAGTATCTGTAATTACCCATGCACTATTAGCACCGGTTGTTGCTCCAGACATTGTTACTGCTATTGGATCAGATATTCCATCCACACAAATGGTAGTGGATGTTGCTCCAGAGCCAGTAATAGCAATGCTACCAGCTTCTGCTCCAGAAAAGGTCGTTGATAATTCATTTGTCGGATTGGTATTTACAGGATTAGCCTCTAAAGCAGTTACTCCTGAAACACCAACAAAAAAGCATAGTAGTGCAAAACACCAACTTTTTAAACTTTTTGTGAGTAGTTTTCTTTTCATTTGTTTTATTTTTATCATTGATTACCTGCAAATTTAAAATCAATAATCATCAAAAAATGTTAGCTACCTAACACAAATGAAATAGTTTCAAAAAACACCATAAACAACTATATAACAACTAATTAAATATTATTTTTAAGTTATGAATAAAGAAAAACGTGTAGATTATTTTTTACAACTCATTATGGTAGTTGTTGGTGTTTTTTTAGGTATGTTAGCATCAGATTGGAACAATGACAGAAGCCTCAACCAAAGCAAATTAAATCTTCTTAATGGCTTAAAAACAGAGCTACAGAGTAATGTAGACTATCTAAAATCTAGAAAAAATAAAGACATTAAACCTTTTTTTAAATCTCTTGATAGTATTTCTAAAATTTGGAATAATGATTCTATATTTTTATATAAACCTTACGTTGGCGATCTCGAAAAATTCTCAAATTTTCCTAAACTAGGTAGAGCAAAATTAGATGATGCGATGTTTGAAGCTACCAAATACAGTAATATGCTTTCTAATTTTGAAGTTGAATCTCTTAAGCAAATTACTAAAGCTTATAATTTTCAATACAACTTAGAAGAACAACATTATATGTACGCACAGCGCATTTCATTCATGAATTCTAAATCCACCAATAAGGATGTAAAAGATTTAATGTGGGAAATAATGCAGAATTATTTTGGTGGGCAATACAACTTAATTGAAGTCTATGAAGACACCATAAAGCATATTGACAATTGTATAGAAGCTAATTAAAAACTCTTATTTTTTTAATTCTAATTTTTCTGCAAAATAATCGCAAAAGTCTTTCATAGTTGCCGTCATTCTTTCATCTTGTGTCGCTCTATTAAAAGTATCACTCATAGCAACTAGTGTTTGATGAAAGAATACCTTCATTTCATCTACAGGCATATCTTTAGTCCATAAATCAATTCTTAAAGATTCTTGTTTTTTAGAATCCCAAACCGATAGCATCATTGCTTTTGCGTCTTCATTTTTAATACCGCCATCTTCTGCTGTCCACTTTAGTTTTTCTGGAACACGATTCTCATCTAACTCGATATTAAGTACTATTTCCGATTTTAAGTTTGCCATTATCTTCGGGGTTTAAATTTTGCTTTGTTAAAAATATTTTCAGTGGTTTCGTTTAGCATTTCTTGTAGGCTTACATTATTATTTTCCATGTAAGCTCTTACAATTTGCCAACCAATATATTGTCCTATTCTACCTGGAGATTCTCTATCTATTTCTTCTAAATAGAATTTAGAGAATGGTGCCGGGTTCATAAATCTATTAGGTAATTTAGAGTCTGTACTAAATAGCAATTCTCTATCTACAAAATAGCGCCATATGTATTCTTCGTTTACTCTAGCCCAATCTAGTTGTGCTTCGGTATAACCAATTTTTTCTGCATCGGTTTTAAACGGTATCACTTTATCTTTAAAGTATAACATTTTGCCTGCATAGATAAAGTCGTCTAAAAGCGTTTTTCGCTTGGCATGATAAGTGTATTTTTTAGCATAACTTTCTGCTAAATCTACCACAATCTGCTCTGGCTCCATATTAGCTCTTATATAAGTCTGTATACCTTCATAAAAACGATGATCTTTACCAAGATAAGTGTCTAGAGAAATTAATGTAATGGTATCTGTTACAATTACTTTATTCCTATAATCTACAGAGGACGTAGTGGTTACGACTCTTGGCTCTTTAAAATCTTTAAAATAATATTTTAAATGCTTAAAGAGGTCTTTTATTTCTATTTCTTCCTTTTTTAAGGTTTTAAATGCATTGGTTGTTTCGTTATGTAACTCTATTTGTAATGTATCTTGTTTTTGAGCAATCCAAAATGTGTCTTTATATTTTTTAGGAAACATAAAAGGAAATGCCTTTTTTAACTTAGGCAACTCACTAATTGGAGTTTCTACAAAAGCCCGATCAAAGCGTTCTATTACTACATTAGCCTCTAATTTAGCTATTTCAGGTTCTACTTTATCTTCTTTTTTACAGGAGAAGATTGTAATCGTTATTAAAATGTAAATAATGTAAGACTTCATCTACTATATTTATTATTTTTGTTAGGCAAAGGTACTATTCTTTGTTTTAAATTCTTTATAAAATGCAAACAGAAAAAGTTGTCGATCATATTGTAAATTGGTTAAAAGATTATGCTATTAACGCAAAAGTTAATGGTTTTGTTGTGGGGATTTCTGGTGGAATTGATTCTGCCGTTACTTCTACCTTATGCGCAAAAACTGGATTAGATGTTTTATGTATAGAAATGCCTATTCATCAAGCAGAAAGTCATGTTTCTCGTGCTCATGAACATATAAAGCAATTAAAATCACGTTTTGAAAATGTAACCGATACACGAACAGATTTAACTCCTGTTTTTGAAGAGTTTAAAACAGAGGTCTCTTTAGAAGGTAAACAAACTACTGTAGACATGGCACTTGCTAATACTAGAGCGCGTTTACGTATGACGACTCTATACTATTATGCTGGTTTAAAAGGATTATTAGTTGCGGGTACAGGAAACAAGGTTGAAGATTTTGGTGTTGGTTTTTACACCAAATATGGAGATGGTGGTGTTGATTTAAGTCCTATTGCCGATTTATTAAAATCTGAAGTCTATGCTATTGGGTCATTTTTAAATGTTCCAGATTCTATTATGAATGCAGCGCCTAGCGATGGATTATTTGGTGATGCTAGAAGTGACGAAGATCAAATTGGCGCGTCTTATCCTGAACTTGAATGGGCTATGCAAATGGATGAAAACGGACACTCTGAGGCTGATTTTTCTGATCGTAAAAAAGAAGTCTTTAAAATCTACAAACGTTACAATAACTCTAACAAGCATAAGATGATTCCTATACCTATTTGCGAAATCCCTAAAGATTATAAGTAATACTTGAATATATTGCCAAAATTGCTAACTTTACAACGCTATTTAATTTATCTATTTATGGCTGTATTGAAGCGGTCATATCTTAAAAAACTTATTAATTATGATCAAACTATTAGTAGTTGACGAGCATCCTATTGTAAGAAAAGGATTGGAGCTAGTATTTGGCGTTTCTCAAGACATTAAATTTATGGGAAGTGTTGGAGACGGTGAAGCCATTTTCAATTTTATAAAAAATACTCCAGTAGATGTTATCGTTACAGAAATTGACTTACCCAAACTTAACGGTATTACTGCATTAAGACGCTTAAAAAAAGAGCACCCAAAAACAAAAGTTATTATTTACAGCGGGCAACCCGAGTATGTATATGCTGTAAGTGCAATAAAAGCTGGCGCGGCTGGTTATGTACCAAAAACAGCAGATATTTTAACGCTTAAAGAAGCTATTGTAAAGGTTACCAATGGCGACGTTTATTTAAGCCATGAATTAACACAACGTTTAGCATTAGGGACTAAGACAAACAAAACGAGCCCTTTTTACAAGAAATTATCTACTAGAGAAGTTGAAGTATTAAAACTATTATCTTCTGGAAAGCGTAATAAAGAAATTGCCGAAGAATTAAATATTAACGAAAAAACGGTAAGCACTTACAGAGCACGTTTAATGAAAAAATTAAACGTTACGAATTTAGTCGATTTAGTAAATCAAGCAAATCAGTTGGAACTACAAGACGCGATTTAGTTTTCTTGAAAGTAACATTTTAAGACCGACATAGTCTTTTATTTCTTCTAAGATATTTCTATTAACTTCATTTTTTCGTTCTAAGGTTTGATCTTTAAAACCAATTACTTTTTGGTCTATAAGATAGCATCTTAAACTTAAAATAGTTTCGCTTACTAGTTGTGCAATAGTTTCTTCTTTTGCTTTTGGGAAGATATTTTTTCGTTCCCAATCTGATAAACTATGACGCTCATCGTCCATTAAAATGGAAGTTACTTCGTGAGCCATATCTTGGTCGATAACATTGATTAAATTATCGAGCTTAAAATCTGGATTTTGATTAAGAATATCTATTATTTTGTAATAGATATTCTTAAATTTTGTATTAGAAAACTCCATTTCGTCATCTTGAAGATCTAAAAATACTTTTTCGAATACTTTTGCTTGATGGATTACTGGCTCTAAAACTAATTCGCCTTCATCGTTTTCTTTTAGAACTAAGTCTTCGAAATCTTTTGTTTGATTTCCATAAAGTAGTAATACTTCTATGATTTTCCGTTCCAGCACATACTGTACATCTACCTTAGCAACAGCCTGTTGGTGTTTTATAACCTCGAACGCTTTTTGTTGTTCTTTAGCTTGTTTTGCTGTTTCGGTAGTTTCCTTTTGATTTATTTGCGCCATTGTAGTGAACAAAACATCTTCACTAATATCCATAATTCGGGCACATTCTTGAATATAGATTTCTTTTTTTATACGATCTGGAATCTTAGAAATACTATTAATAATATCTCTAATTGTATCTGCTTTTTTTATAGGATCGTTTTTAGACTCTTCGTATAATACTGAAGCTTTAAACTGAATAAAATCTTTCGAATTTTCTTTTAAGTACACTTGTACTTCTTCAAGCGTATTTTGTTTTGCAAAACTATCTGGATCTTCTCCTTCTGGAAAGGTGCAGACTTTTACATTCATACCTTGCTCCAGAATTAAATCGATTCCTCTAAGTGATGCTCTCATTCCAGCGGCATCTCCATCAAAAAGTACTGTAATATTTTTAGTTAGTCTATTAATTAAGCGTATTTGATCACTTGTCAATGCAGTTCCAGAGGAAGATACTACATTATGCACTCCGGTTTGATGAAATTGAATAACATCTGTGTAGCCTTCTACTAAAAAACAATTATCTTCTTTAGCAATACTTTGCTTAGCATGATAGATTCCATAAAGCACTTTACTCTTATAGTAAATCTCACTTTCTGGCGAATTTAAATATTTGGCTGCTTTTTTGTCGTTGGTTAAAATACGTCCTCCAAACCCTAATACACGACCACTCATACTTTTTATAGGAAACATAACACGTCCTTTAAAACGATCAAAGTGTTTTTCGCCTTTAACAATGGTTAGTCCGGTACCCTCTAAAAACTCTAACTTATATCCTTTTTTTAAAGCATCGTCCGTAAAGGCTGTCCATTCGTCTAGAGAGTAACCTAAATCGAATTTCTTTATAGTTTCTGGTGTAAAACCACGCTCTTTAAAATAACTTAACCCAATAGATTTGCCTTGATCTGTTTTATGCATTACATTCTGGAAATAGGTATTTGCATATTCACTAACCAAATATAAACTTTCACGTTTATTAGCGGCTTCTTTTTGTTCGTTAGATTGTTCGGTCTCCTCTATCTCTATGTTATACTTTTTAGCTAAATATTTTATAGCTTCAGGATAAGTAAAATGTTCATGTTCCATTAAAAAAGCAATAACATTCCCACCTTTCCCTGTAGAGAAATCTTTCCAAATTTGTTTTACAGGAGACACCATAAAACTTGGTGTACGTTCTTCACTAAAAGGACTTAACCCTTTATAACTACTTCCTGATTTTTTTAATTGTACAAAATCTCCAATAACTTCTTCTAAACGGGAAGTTTCAAATACTTGGTCTATACTGGATTTTGATATCAATTTTGAAAAATTTAAGATGTAACAATTAGCGTTAAAGATGAGCATCTTTAACTGTGGTGTAAAAATACTATAATTAGGGATCTCCTGAAAATATTATACCATCCTCATCTATTATTATTAAAGCACATTAGCGCTATTCGAACTGCTAATTGCATTATAACCTGCTAAAAATCAATTTGTCGAGTAAATATATTAAAGGTTGAATAAAGTTTTATATTGTTTAGATTAATCAAAATACTCCTTTTTATGAAAAAAATTACATTATCTTTTTTATTACTGCTAATTAGCTTTACTACGATTTATGCCCAAGGCATTTTCGATGATTCAATACATACAGCTACTAATTTTGGATCTGTTAATTCTCCTGGTGCTGAGGGTGTACAGAATATTATAGATCAAAATTCTAACACTAAATTTCTAGATTTTAATGCTTTTGATGGTATTGGATTTGAAGTTGATTTATTGGGTGTTTCACAAACTGCAATTGCTATGGAATTTGTTACAGCTAATGATGCGCCAGAGAGAGACCCTGATGCTTATGAAGTTTTTGGATCTAACGATGGTATGAGCTATACAAGTATAGCTACAGGAACAATTCCATGTATCTCTGCTCGTTTTTTCTCAAGAACATTTTCTTTTACAAATACAAATGGCTATACTTATTACAGAGTAAACTTTACTGGTACTTGCGGAGCTACTTCAATTAACCAAATTGCAGATGTACAGCTATATACTGCCATTGGAGATGTGCCTGTAATAACTTGTCCTGCCGATATAATTATTAATAATAGTACTGGACAATGTACTGGTAATACAACTTATACCGTTACTGTTAATGATACAGAAGATGGTACAATAACACCAACTCTAGTAACAGGTTTAGCTTCTGGAAGTGATTTTCCTATTGGTACTACTATAGTGTCTTATTCTGTTACAGATAGCGATAATAATACTGTTAGTTGTAGTTTTAATGTAACTGTTAATGATTCTGAAAACCCTGTAGCTACTTGTCCTGCAGATATAAATGCAGATACTAATCCAGGAGAATCTACTGCTGTTGTTAATTACACTGTTCCAGTATCTGATAATTGTTCTACTATTAATCCGCTTACAGGATTTACACCATTAGGCACCATAAACGGCAAAGCTTATTATATTTCAGACAATCCATTTACAGCTAATAATGCTTATACAGATGCAGAAAGCCAAGGTGGTTTTGTTGGTACTATTAGAAATAGTGCAGATGTTACCTATCTTTTAAATGCAATGAACATGGCTGGTATAACTGAGACTATTCTTATTGGTTATAATGACTTAGCAAATGAGGGTACTTTTGTATGGCATAGTGGAGATACTGCTACTTATAATAATTGGAACTCTGGCGAACCCAACAATGCTGGCAATGAAGACTATACTACTTTAGGAAGTTCTGGAGGATGGAATGATGTTGATACATCTACTACTTTTAAATACCTTTTAGAACTAGATTATGCACCGCAACAAACTGCTGGATTGGCAAGTGGTAGCAATTTCCCAATTGGTACAACTACTAATACTTTTGTTGTTACAGACGTAGCAGGCAATTCTGTATCTTGTTCTTTCGATGTTATTGTTAACGAAGTATTAAGCGTAACTTCTTTTAGTTTAGAAACTGGTATTACTATGTTTCCTAATCCTGCTACTAGTAGTTTAATATTAAAAAACACATCTAATGATATACTAGATAATGCTACTATTTATGATATTAACGGACGTACTATTAGTACTGTTAGTTTTAATACTACTCTAGAAGATAAAACAATAGATGTTTCTAATTTTACTTCTGGTTTATACCTTGTAAAACTTGAAGGTTCATCTGGCAACAGTGTTGTAAAACGATTTATAAAAAAATAACATTAGTATTTATATATAAAAAATCCCTTCAATTCATTTTGAAGGGGTTTTTACTCAAATCAACTAATTACTATACCTTTTTAGGTATTATTCTATTTCTAATCTCAATCCTAGTGATAAGTTATGCTGTTTTGGGCCTCCACTTTTAAAGGTCTCCGATAAATCGTATTTAGCAAATAAGCTTACATCGTCTAAACCTATATAAGCACCAACTCCATAAACAAAAGGGTTTACATTATAATCTCTTTTTATTTTTTGCTTTACTCTGTCTCCATCTTCTTTATACCATAGTTTTTGTCTTGCGCCAATATTTAAACCTGCATAACCACCAATTCCAAACTTAAGCCCTCTGTTGTAATAACGCACGCGGTCTTCTTTTTCTACTTTAGTAAATTGTCCAAATTCAAAATAAATTGGTACAACAAGATTAGTGGTTCTAAATTTAGCTTGTCTTAAATCTGTAGGAAAAGTTTCTATCGTTGTATTGTTTCCGTTTTGCACAAAAAACTGATTGTCTTTTAAATCGTATTTATTCCATTGGAACGATAAACCGTATCTTAATCTTACAGCATTAGAGTTTTTTAACACTCTTGTTCTCCATTGAAATCCTAGTTCGAAATATCCAGAACCTCCAATTTTATATGGCGAATCACTTAAGCTTGCTCCATCCATGATTGCATTATTAAGTCCTGCCGAAACAACCAAGCCACTTACTGTTCTAAAATCGTATTGCACTGGTTTAGATTCTTTACCATTGTTTATAGTAAGCCCTATTAAATTAGCATCATTATTACCAAATGCAAAACTAAATGCTGCTCTTTTAGTATCATCTAAATTTACTGGCAAGTTATTTCTTTTAAGAATTTCTATTTTATTTTCTAAAATAGAAATTCTATTTTCTATATTCAACGCTCGTTTCTTTGCTACTTTTTGTTTTAACTCTTCTCCTTCTTCGTATGTAATTTCTTTTTTACTTACGCGTTCGTTAATCTGTTCTACCTCTACTCGTAAAGCTTCCTTTTCTCCTGCTTTAATTTTTTCTTTTAATTTTTCTATTTTACTCTCTTTACTCTCTTTACTCTCTTTAGTTTCTGTTTCGGTCTCTTGCGCCGAAACATTCATGACGTAAAAACTTAATAAAATGGCTAATGTGTACTTAATGATAGTTTGCATAACTGTTCGTTTTTTGCCTCCTCATTATTTAAAATGACGAGAGATTAATGTTGTTTATTTAATTGATGTTTATTTATTCGTTGCGTTCTGCAACATAAGATTTAACTGAGCGATACCCTCCTTTAACCGTTTTTAAAATTTTATCTCTAAAGGATTCTTCTATATTATCTTCGACGTCTTGAAGTAATTCGTTATAATCTAAAGGTACTGGGTCAGAAGATGTTTTTTTAGCAATGTTTCTTTGGGCATTATTTAAAAGCGCATCTAACTCACCATCTGTTACTTTTATAATTTCGTTTTTGGGGTTAGAAGAGGTTGCTAATAAACTCTGTTCTGTAATAGTGGCATCTTGTAATACTGTTGTTTTAATATTACTCTGTTTAATATTATTTAAAGCTATGTACTCTTTATTAACGTCTTCTTTATTATTCTTATCACTTTCTATAACTTTTATGCTCGTTTTAGTGTTAGTGGATTTCTTTTGTGTTTTACTCGTAGCATTGGCTAAAGTTTGTGAATCTCTATTTATAAGTTGATCTTTTAAGTTTTCCTTTTTTATTACCTTTTCAACTTCTTCTTTATTATCTACTACTTCTTCTTTATTTTGAAGGTTTTGATCTAAAATAACATCTCTGTTAATTTTTATATGCTCTTTAGTTGTATTGATTTCTGTTTCTGTTTCAACAACTTCTATAGTGCCATCATTATTATAGTTTCCAATACCTGTTATTAATAGTAGTACACCTACAAAACTTGCCGCAACACTTATAAACCAAAAGCGATTCGTTTTTTTCTTAACTGGTGCTTCATCTAAACGACTAGCTAAAGCATCCCAACTTTTAGCCGAAGGTTTTATTGTTCTTTCCTCGAGCTTCTCTTTTATGTTTTCTTCAAATTTAATTGGTGCCATAACTCGATATATTTAATTCGTTAATTTTTTGTTGAAGCATTTTTCGTGCTTTAAATAATTGCGATTTAGATGTTCCTAAACTTATGTTTAGCATTTCTGCTATTTCTTGATGTTTGTAACCTTCTATTGCATACATTACAAAAACCATTCTATAGCCTTCTGGCAACTTGTCTATTAATTGTTGTATTTGATCAACATCTATATCTGTTTGTATATTATTCGAAGTACCATTATTTACTTCTACTATATCTTCTACAGGAAACTCAATAGTTTTCTTTTGTCTTAAAAACGAAATAGCTTCTCTTACCATAATACGCCTTATCCATCCTTCAAAACTACCTTCTCCTTTAAAACTTTTTAAGTTTGAAAATACTTTAAAAAATCCATTTAACATGGCTTCTTCTGCGTGTTGCACATCTTTTATATAATAGCGACATACGCTTAACATTTTTGGCGAGTGTAACTCATACAATATATGTTGTGCTTCTCGATTATTATCGATGGCTCGCTTTATAAGCTTAGATTCGTTTTTATATAATTGAATTACTTTCACAAAAGCTGTTAGTTTTAGTCTTCTATTTACAAAGACGCAAAAGTTGTACAAATGGTTGCCCGATGATAAAAAAAAGTTTATTTTTTTCTTTCAATCACATAATTCACCATTAATTCTAATGAAGATTTGTATTCAGAATCTGGAAACGTATGTAGTATTTGCAGGGCTTCAGACTGAAATGCTTTCATTTTAGTTACTGCATATTCTAATCCGCCATTTTTTTTCACAAAATAGATAACTTCGTTAACACGCTTTTTATCTTTATTGTGATTTTTAATAGAATTAATAAGCCAACGCTTGTCTTTTTTATCGCAACTATTTAATACGTGTATTAAAGGCAATGTCATTTTTTGCTCTTTTATATCTATACCAACTGGCTTACCTATGCTTTTAGAACCATAATCGAATAGGTCATCTTTTATTTGAAACGCCATACCTATTAGCTCTCCAAATTTCCTCATGGACTCTACGCATTCCGAATCTGGTTTTACAGACGCTGCTCCTAAACTACAACATGCTGCTATTAGTGTTGCTGTTTTTTGCCTAATAATTTCGTAGTAAATAGCCTCAGTAATGTCTAGTTTTCTTGCTTTTTCTATTTGAAGCAATTCGCCTTCGCTCATTTCACGAACGGCTACCGAAATAATTTTTAATAAATCGAAATCGCCATTATCTATAGATAGTAGTAATCCTTTAGATAATAAAAAATCGCCTATTAGTACGGCTATTTTATTTTTCCAAAGTGCATTTATGGAGAAGAACCCGCGACGTTGGTTACTATCGTCCACAACATCGTCGTGTACTAATGTTGCCGTGTGTATTAACTCTATAACTGAAGCGCCACGATACGTACGATCCACAACATCTCCATTTGACACCATTTTTGCTACTAAAAACACAAACATAGGGCGCATTTGCTTCCCTTTTCTATTAACTATATAATGTGTAATACGGTTTAATAACGCTACTTTAGAAGACATTGCTAAACGAAACTTTTTCTCGAAAAGTTCCATTTCGTATGCGATAGGCTGTTTTATTTGTTCAGTTATTTTCACAGGTTCTACAAAGATAATACTTCGATAATTTATATACTATGTTTTGGTTGAGTTAATTACTATTTAGAGATTTATTATAAATGGTTATAAAATAAATTGACGTTAAAAACGTATATAAAACAGTACTATTAATTATTTACTTTATATGACTAACTGTTCTTTTAAAATTATATCTCTTTTTCTTTGTTTAAATATACATGCACTTTTCTCGCAAAACCTTGTTCTTAATCCAAGTTTTGAGGATACAAAGTTATGTACCGACATGATTAGTAGTTTTGATCATTTTGTAAAACATTGGTCTACTCCTACATCTGGTTCGACAGATCTTTTTAACTCTTGTTCTAATAGTAAAGTTAGTATTCCAAATAATTATAATGGAAATCAATCCCCAAAATCTGGAGATAAATATGCTGGGTTCTATTTATACTCAGATGGCAATTATCGTGAATATATTCAAGGTAAACTATCCGAACTATTAGAAGAAGGTGTAAGCTATACATTTTCGTTTTATATTAGTTTAGCAGAAACCTCAGACTTCGCAATTAAAGATATTAGTCTTCTTTTTTCTGATGCTAAACTGAATACTTATACAGAAAAAGTATTTTCTAGTAAACAATTAAAAAAAGCTAAAATTAAAAATTATACCTTTCATCAATTTAACAACAGCCAATTCTACGATGATACTGAAGGATGGACTTTACTCTCTTTAAAATTTATAGCAAAGGGAAACGAACGTTTTTTCTCTATTGGTAATTTTAATACGAACTCTAAAACTAAAAAACAGCTTGTTTCTGAAAAAAACCGCTTTAACATGGCTTATTATTATATTGATTCTGTTAGTCTTGAAAAAGCTGAAACAAATAATCAATATACAGATATAATAACACCTCCTGAAACAGAAACAAAAACGATTATTTCTGAAACCTTAGAGATTAATACAAATTATATTTTTGAAACTGTAAAGTTCAATCATAATAGTTCTCTACTTTCTAACGATGCAACATTAGAAATAAAATCTGTTTACGATGTTTTAAGGAACAACGATAAACTTTCTATTATAATATCTGGACATACTGATACTATTGGTTCTTCTAGTTTTAATAAAACACTTTCAGAACAAAGAGCTAAATCTGTAGTCGAGCATTTTAAATCATTAGGTTTAAATACAAATAGAATTTCATGGAAAGGTTATGGAGACTCCTTTCCTATTTCTACTAACGATACCGAAAAAGGAAGGCATAAAAACAGACGCGTTGAATTTAAGATTATTGAGCATTAATTCCATTATTGTTCTATAAAAACTTGAGTTCGTAGTACCAAAAACAAACAAAAACTCACAACACACTATATTTTAGCGACTTACACGTCTTAAGTTCCAATTTCAAATTACAACCCCTTATATACCCCATTAAACCTATATATTAAGAATTCTGTCGACGTTATTTCATATAACTCACTCATAATTAAATATCTATAAACCAACTATTTAACTAAACTTTTATAATTATGAAAAAATTACTTTTTTGATTTTTTGCAATAACATTTAATGCTAATGCTCGATTCCCCGAAGATTTTGAATCTGGAACTACAATACCAGCAGGTTGGGCCATATTTGCAGGAACTAATGGTCTAGGTACTGGTCAAGAATGGCAAATAAACGATGGCGCTACTAACAATGTCGCTTTTGTTACTTGGGAAGCCGTTGCTGGAGTCTCTGCAGAAGACTGGTTAGTATCTCCACAATTTACAGTGGATGCTACTAACTATATTTTATCTTTTGATCAGTCGGACTCTTTTGCTACAGATTATGGTAGTACATACACTATAAGGGTTTCTACAGCTTCGCAAACAACTCATGCTGACTTTACAATTGTAGATACGCAAACTGAAACTGATGTTTGGGCTGGCGGACCATTAGCTCAACATACAGTGGATTTAACTGCATATATTGGCACACCTATTTATGTTGCTTTTGTTTTAGAACAAAACGATGGTGATCGTTGGATTCTTGATAACATAGACATGATTGCTAATGCCTCTGCTCCTAATCCAGCAACTACGCCAACACCTGTTGATATTGCTATGGATATTACAATTGACACAACAAATAGTAATGCTGTTGCTTTTTCATGGGCAGCTGCTCCAACGGGTGATGCTCCTACAGCTTACGATGTATATTTAGGTGATTCTCCATCTACTTTAAACTTATTGGGAACGCTGGGAGCAACTTCTGTAGATGTAACTGGCATGGAATACTCTACTCTATATTATTGGCAAGTTGTTGCTAAAAATGTTGGTGGTGATGCTGTAGGCTCTGCTACATGGAGCTTTACTACTGAAGCCGACCCAACCTTATCTGTAGATGAATTTAAAGTAGAATCATTTTCAGTATTCCCTAATCCTACATCTAATACACTTAATATAAATACCAATGAAACAATAAACGGGTTATCTATTTATAATCAATTAGGACAACATGTTATTACACTACAGAATAAACAAATTGTAAATAACTCTGTAGATGTAAGTAACCTCAATCAAGGTATTTATTTTATTACTATAACAGCTAAAGACAAAAAACAGACTATAAAATTTGTTAAAGAATAAATAAAGAATTCATTGAATCATAAAAAAGCAGCCAAATAGCTGCTTTTTTCATGACTTATTATTTAGTAAAATGTTAGCTAAATCAATATTTTAACCACTGCTCCTTCTAAACTTTATGCTCTATTCCTTTTTAATATTGTTATTTATATACAAACTAAAATCTAAATTGCAGCGTTAACTCATTTAAAAGGAACACTCACTCATTCTATTTATAATTTTCTAGATTTAACATTTAGATTTACAAAAATCTTAAAAACTAACCATGAGACTAATACTATTGCTTTCAATATTTATATCCACATTTGGATTTTCGCAAACCACTTTAGATGATTTAAAATTCGACACAAAATATTATGAAGCTACAGACAAATGGGTTGCTTTTCCTAAAACAGAGAAGGATTCAACTTATAGTTATGGTTTTATTTATTTAGACATGCAAGCTGGTTTTACTTTAAATTATGAAGCTCATTTTTCTATAACAGAAAAAGGATTAGAAAGCACGCCTAGAGATTCTACTATTGGATCTATGAAAGTAAGATTAACACCAAAAACGAGTTTAGTAACTGTGCTTAATAAAAAGCAAATTACAGAATTAAACCTTCCGGAAACACCAGATTGGCTATCTATATATAAAAAGGGCTCTAATAAAGTTAGTTACCTAAAATCTATAGGTTATCATTACAATCATGTTGGCGCATGCGAATTAGCTTTAATACCATTAAATAAAGCTTATAAATTAGAGCCTCATTATAAAGGTTTAGAATTTGAATTGGCTTATGCTTATAATGCTTTAAAACAATTTAATAGGGCGATTACAATTTTAGATAAGGCAATTGAAAATAATCCAAAAGATTTTTATTTCTACAGAGAACTAGGTTATTCACACAAAAATATAAATGAAATAGATAAAGCAGAAGCTACTTATAAAAAAGGAATTAAAATTTCTGATAATGATTTTGAAAAGAGCGAAATGGCAGTCAATATGGCTCAAGTTTATTTTCAACTAAAAAATAAAAAGAAATTTAATGAATGGGCTAAATTGACTAGAAAATATTCTAAACCAAATTCTCAATATACTCAGTATATTGATATGTTTGAAAAACAATGGGATAAAAAATAAAAGTAATATTAACTCTTATTAGCCAACTGCCCACAAGCGGCATCTATATCTTTACCTCTACTTCTACGCACATTAACTACAATTCTATTTTTTTCTAAATGATAGATATAATCGTCTATTGCTGTATTTTTCGCTTGTTGAAACTGCCCATCGTCTATAGGATTGTATTCTATAATATTAACTTTACAAGGCACGTATTTGCAAAAACGAACTAGAGCGTCTATATCTTTTTGCGAATCGTTAATACCATCCCAAACCACATATTCGTAAGTAATTTTACGTTGTGTTTTTTGGTACCAATATTCTAAAGCCTCTTGTAAATCTTTAAGCGGAAACGTTTCGTTAAACGGCATTATTGTAGTTCTTACCTCATCTATTGCAGAGTGTAGCGATACTGCAAGATTAAACTTCACTTCATCGTCTGCCATTTTTTTAATCATTTTAGGCACTCCAGAAGTAGAGACTACTATACGTTTTGGAGACATCCCTAAGCCTTCTGGCGATGTAATTTTATCTATGGCTTTAATAACATTATTGTAGTTCATGAGTGGTTCTCCCATTCCCATAAATACGATATTACTTAATGGACGATTAAAGTATAACTTGCTTTCTTTATCTATGGCAACAACTTGATCGTATATCTCATCTGGATTTAAGTTTCGCATACGCTTTAAACGTGCTGTTGCACAAAACTTACAGTCTAAACTACAACCCACCTGGCTAGAAACACAGGCTGTTGTACGTGTTTCTGTAGGTATTAGTACAGATTCTACAATTAAACCATCGTGAAGACGTACTGCATTTTTTACCGTACCATCGCTACTGCGTTGCATGGTATCGACCTCTATGTGGTTAATCACAAAGTTGTCTTCCAGCATTTGGCGTGTTACTTTAGAGAGATTCGTCATATCCTCGAAAGTATGTGCTCCTTTGCTCCAAAGCCATTCGTATACTTGGTTACCACGAAATGCTTTATCGCCTTCTTGCTCAAAAAACGTTCTTAATTGCTCTTTTGTTAATGCTCGTATGTCTTTTTTCTTAACTGCCATAGGTTGTGCAAAAATAGTAAACGTATATTAATTCTATTACTAAAAAAACCTTGACTCAAAAAAATGAATCAAGGTTTTTCAGTTTTATATCAATTAAATAGATATTAGATGATTAACATCGCATCTCCATAACTGTAAAATTTATACTTTTCTTTTACTGCTTCTTCATACGCTCTTAAAATAAAATCGTGTCCTGCAAAAGCAGAAGCCATCATTAATAATGTAGATTTTGGTGTATGAAAGTTTGTAATCATTGCATTTGCAATACTAAACTCGTAAGGTGGAAAAATAAATTTATTAGTCCAACCATCTATTTCATTTAATGTAGAGTTAGAAGATACTGCACTTTCTACCGCACGCATTGCTGTTGTACCTACTGCACAAATACGTTTTCTATTTTTTAGTGCTGTATTTATTTGCTCTACTGTTTTAGGGCCAATAAATACTTCTTCGCTATCCATTTTATGTTTAGATAAATCTTCTACTTCTACAGGATTAAATGTACCTAAACCAACATGTAATGTTACTTCTGCAAAATCTATCCCTTTTATTTCTAAACGCTTTAATAGGTGTTTAGAGAAATGTAATCCTGCTGTTGGTGCTGCTACTGCTCCTTCTTCTTTTGCAAAAATAGTTTGGTAACGCTCTTCGTCTTCTGGCTCTACTTCTCTTTTAATGTATTTTGGAAGTGGTGTTTCTCCTAATGCTTTTAATTTAGCACGGAATTCAGAGTAAGATCCATCATAAAGAAAACGTAATGTTCTTCCTCTAGAGGTTGTATTATCTATAACTTCTGCTACTAACGTTTCGTCTTCTCCGAAATATAATTTATTTCCTATTCTTATTTTACGAGCTGGATCTACTAAAACATCCCAAAGACGTTGTTCTTCATTTAATTCTCTTAATAAAAAGACTTCTATTCTAGCGCCTGTTTTTTCTTTGTTTCCAAATAAACGTGCTGGAAATACTTTTGTATTATTAAGAATCATGACATCGTCTTCTTCAAAATAATCAATAAGGTCTTTAAATTGCTTGTGTTCTATGGTCTGTTCTTTCCTGTTTAAAACCATTAAGCGAGATTCGTCTCTGTTTTCAGATGGGTATTCTGCTAATAATTCTTCTGGTAACTCAAAACCAAAGTTAGATAGTTTCATATACTGGTATTAATTATTCTTTATGTGTTGGTATGGTGTTTTGTATTTAAAATACTAGTCCACTTTTATCAAAATTGTTTTATAAACGTGCAAATATACAATCTCGAGATAGGGGTTGTCAAGTAAATGACTGATTATTATTAATTAAACTGAAATCCTAACGTTTTTAAATCCTCCCAAAATGTAGGATACGATTTAGATACTACTCCCGAATCCTCAATAACTATAGGCACTCGTAATGCTAATGGTGCAAATGCCATTGCCATTCTATGATCATTATAGGTTGCTATAGAAATATGTTCTTTTATAGTATTTGAAACTGCTAAATGTAAAGATTCGTTTGTTATCCTTACGTTTCCACTTAATTTTTCTATTTCTGCCTTTAAAGCTTCTAGACGATCTGTTTCTTTAATTTTTAGTGTATGTAATCCTGTTAAATTACATTCTAATCCTAAAGCAAACGCTGTTACCGAAATGGTTTGTGCAATATCTGGAGAATTAGCTAAATCAAAATTAATAACAGTATTTGCGTTTACAATTTTTACTTTTTTTAGTGTAACTGCATTAGTATTAAAATGAGTTTCTACTCCAAATGCTTTGTAAAGTTCAGCAAGTGAGGAATCACCTTGCAAGCTATCTTGTTTATATGATGATAATTCTATTTCTGTACCTATAGCGCTTAAAGCTACAATACTGTAATAATAAGAAGCCGAAGACCAATCTGACTCTACAACTAAGCTAGTACTGTCCTCTATTGTTTTCTTTAAGGGTTTTACTGTAATTATGTTCTCTACAAAAGCTGTTTCTACTCCTATTTGCTTTAATAGGCTTAACGTCATGTTAATATATGGAACTGATGTTATTTTACCTTCTAATTGTAATTCTATTCCATTTTCTAATGTTGACGCAATAAGCAATAAAGCAGATATGTATTGACTACTTACGTTGGCTTTTAAATTAACTTGATGTTTTGTTAGTTTTTGCCCTTGTATTATTAGTGGAGGATAACCTTCGTTTTCTTTATAACTTATTTTTGCTCCTAATTGATTTAGTGCGTCTACTAATATTTTAATTGGGCGCTCTTTCATGCGTTGAGACCCAGTAAGTTCGATTGTTCTTCCCGACTGTGTTGCAAAAAATGCTGTTAAAAACCGCATTGCTGTACCAGCATGATGAATATCTATAACATTAGATGTCGAAGCTAATGCCTTGGTCATTAATTGAGAATCGTCTGAATTAGATATGTTTTCGATATGTAACTTAGGGTACAATGCTTGTAATAACAATAGCCTATTAGATTCGCTTTTAGAGCCTGTAATCTGTATTGACGATTTTGGATTAGTTAGTTTTGATTTTTGAAGGTGTAAATTCATAGAGTTTTTTACTCTTTAATATCTATTCTAAAAATAGTAATTGATACTATTTCGTATTATTTTAATTTTTGATTATTATGATGCCTATCGTGATCACGTTTAGTTTTAATGTCTAGTTTTTTATCGAAAGCATCTTGTAAGTCTACTCCTGTTTGGTTGGCTAAACATAATACTACAAACATAACATCGGCTAATTCTTCGCCTAAATCTTTATTTTTATCACTTTCCTTTTCGCTTTGCTCTCCGTATCTTCTGGCTATTATTCTGGCTACTTCTCCTACTTCCTCAGTAAGTTGTGCCATATTGGTTAATTCGTTAAAATAACGAACACCGTGTTCTTTTATCCAATTGTCTACGTCTAGTTGTGCATTTTTAATGTTCATTGTTTTTTCTTTTAAAACGTAAAAATAATAAAACCAAAATGCATGGAATAGCAATATATTTTAATTCGCTTAAAATAACACGCATTCCCCATTCCGAAAAGAACTTACTTACCCCTATAGGTGATACTTTTATAACTTTTAATGGGAAGAAAAAACGCTCATCACTGAAAGGTATAAAAAAGCCAATACCTTTACCTCCTGTTGTTAATGCATCTAAAATACCATGAGATATTGTGGATAGAAAAATAACAGGAAAAACAATACTCTTTTTTTGTTTTCTTAACAACAAGGCTATAATAACTGCCCAAAGTATGGCAAAAACTATGGAATGTGTAAACCCGCGATGCCCAAGAGGATGCCCATAGGGAATTCCGAAATTAAAGGCAATAACATCTATATCTGGTAAAATAGCCGATCCTATTGCTAAAAACAGTAATAACTTATTGTTTTTAGAGTCTACAATTTTAGATAATGTAAAACCTACTAATCCGTGTCCAAATAGAGATGCCATTATTTTATAGTTTTTTTAATACTATTTTCTCGTTTTCTTTTTCTACTATAGCATCTGTAAACGCCTTAAATTGGGTGTAATTCTCTGGAATAATATAGGTCGCTTTTAAATTATTATTAATTATAATTTGAATAGTTCCTTTAGTCTCTTTTACTAAAAGTGAAAAATCACCTTCATTTCCATTAAATTGTAGCTTAATATTTTCAGGTAAAGATTCTACTGCGTAGCCTTCGGGAATTTTTAGATTAACAAGCTGCTTTGTAACTATTGGATAGATAAAGTCTATTGGATAATCTCTTTCATTTTGCTTAAAAATAGTCTCTTTAGTGGCTAAAAATAGTAATGGAGAAATGTATAATTTATCGCCTATTTCTTCTACTTCATTTTCTAAGGTATAATTATAGCTATAGCTTACAGGTTTATTTAGTGTTTTTAAATTTTTAACCTCTAAGTCTGAAATTTCTATTTCTCCTTTGTCCTCTTCCATGTTACGTATTAAATCGTCTTCTTGTAAAGCAACGTTTTTATTTCTAAAATTGTAAGCTGAATAATTGGTAAGGCGTTTTCTCACTTGCCCTGTAACACTTAGTTCTTTTGTTATTTCTGCATCTAACAAAACGTTTTCTCTAGAAAATACTTTAGGAGATAAATCTATCCAATTAGATGTTCCGTTTGGCATAATCATTCGGCCTTGCCAATTTACTGTTCGTAATGGTAATGTACCTGGAGCTGTTATTGTATTTGTTGCGTCTAGTAACAGTAATTTATTATCTATATTTACTGCTGTTATTACATAATTAAAACCTGAAATTGTTGGTGTTACTGGTATACCATTAGCTCTAGTACTTGTTAATACTGGGTTCGCATTTAATCCCACATATTTTAAAATAGCAGTTAACATTAGGTTTATATCTCCTACGTTTCCTTTTCTATCTTTGTAAGCTTTTTTTACGCCATTACGCGATTCAAAACCTATATTACCATTCCATGTCATTCTATTTTGAACAAAATTATAGATAACATTTACCTTTTCTATTGGGTCTTCTATTCCCGAAATTAGTGCATCTACTTCCTTTTCAAAATAATTTTCCTTTTCTAATTGTCCCCCAAAGCCATTACTTTTAATAATAGTCTCTGCTACACTTTCCCAAGTGTCCGCATAACTTTTAACACCTTGATTAGGGCCTTTAAAATAAGCGTATTCTAAAATTAATTTTGAACGATAATTATTTAAATTATTAACAAATGGCTCTGTTTTTAATGCTGGAATATTTTGCTCTTCAATCTCCATAACATTAACATCGTAAGACCAATTTGAATATGAGTTTTCTGAAGTTCTTAGTTGTAAACCACTACCAGACCTCTCTTTATTTAATGAGGTTACTTTTGCTTGAGTTTTAGATTCTTTAATATCTGGAAAAAACTTTGCTTTTAGATTCATCTGTTTTTTATAATTAAAGTACTCTGGTGTTTTAATAGATACTTCTAATTTTTCTATTGGAATGTTGTATTGCAAAATAACATCGTCTATTTGTGGATAAGGCGAATCTACTTTATATTGAAACTCTATTATGCAACCTTCACTAATATTTGGCATTGTAAAGCTTTTTGTTGCTAAATACTGGTTGTTTTTTTCTTCGAATATGCTTTCCTTCTTTAGTTTTGTTTTAACAACCTTTCCATTCTCTAACGTGTAAGTATAACCATTAAGTCCTATTAACTTTTCGCGCTTAGAAGCTGATCTATCGTATAACCTTACTTTTCTTGTTGCCCAATTAAAACCTTCTTTGTTATAAATTTTTATACGTTCGTGTATTTCATTTCTTTGCGTAAATCCATCATCGTCATTATACATAAACTTTATGTTGTGGGATTTATATAACACAACCGCATTAGCAGTTGTATCTTTTTCGTAAGTATTATCAACTAACTCTTTTTTACTTACTTTTCCAAACTTAAAATTTTGCGCATTAAGCCCTTGTATTGCTAATAATGCGACTATTATTAATAATCTCATTTGTTCTGTTTATATTATTATGCTTTTTTGAGGACTATTTTATCTAATTGTTTCTCGAAAGATAATTGGAAAAACTGCTTAAACTCACTGTATTCGTTTGGTAATATTAGTGTTTTATTTAAATCTTTAGTTACCATTACTTGTAGCGTATTCCCACTAGATTTAATAATATAAGAGAACTCCCCATCACTACCATTTAATTGTATTTTTGCATTTTCTGGTAAAGATTCTACTGCATACCCTTCTGGAATTTTAACTGTAACAGAATACTTACTGTAAGTTGGGTAAATAAAATCTATTGGATATGTTCTTGAGTCTTGCTTAAAAGGATTGTCGTCTGGTGCCAAAAACAATAATGGTGAAATGTATAGCTTATCTCCTATTTCTTCTACTTCATTATTTAATGTATAATCGTAAGTATAACTAATTGGTTTATTTAAGCTTTCTTTATTATTAACTGTAAAGTTTGTTATTTCAATTTCTCCTTTTCCTTCTTCAAAATGTTTTACTATGGTTTCATTCTTTACATTATAATAAGCATCTCTGTATCCTAATGCTTTATACTCTGTAAATTGTTTTCTTATTTTTCCCGAAATGGATAAATCGTCATTAATCTCTACACTCATTAATGCTATTTCTTTAGATTTTGTTTGTGGCGTTAACGGTATCCATGCTGAAGTGCCATTCCCTTTAATTACTCTCCCTTTCCAATTAATCGTGTTTTCTTGCAAAATATTGGCGCTTGCATATTTATTGGTTGCATCTAGTAAAATAAACCCGCTCTCTAAACTCACTCCTGTTATTACATAATTAAAGCCACTTGTATTAGGAAAAATAGGAATACCATTATTTCTTGTACTCACCAAAACTGGATTAGCGTCTAACCCTGCATATCTTAACATGGAGGTTAACATTAAATTAATATCGGCTACATTTCCTGCGCCTTCTTTATATGCTTTTTTAACACCTAACTCTGAGGTATAACCTCTAAGACCATTCCACTTTACTTTAGACTTTACGTAATTATAAATTATAGCGACTTTCTCTTCAGGAGCGTTTACACCCTTTAATTTACTTTTAATATCCTCTTCATAATAATTCGTTTTAGATAATTCTCTTCCAAAATCATCTCTATTGTATATAGACCTAGTTACTTGATCCCAATCTGTAGAATATTCTGTTACCGAACCGTCGAAACCCTTTATAGATGTTATTTCCCATTTAGCCACGGCTCTATAATTACCAATATTATCTACATAAGCTTCAGTTTTTAATGCTGGTATATTTTGCAAATCGGCTTCGTATATTGTCTCAATAATATCGTATGTTCTTTCTACTAAGTTTTCTTTAGAAAATTTTGTTGATGCATTAGCCGTTCCATTTGCGAAAGCAGAATGATAAGAGACTAAAAACTTTCTACTTTTATTGCGTTCGGTTATCTCTGGCACATAAGAAGCTCTCGTATTTAAAACTTTGTTTATTCTAAAGTATTCTGGTACTTTTAATTGATAACTCAGTTTTTTAATCGGAATAGTATATTGAAAAATATCATCATCTAATTCTATAAGAGGTGATTCTATTACATATCTATACTCTATAATAGAGCCTTCTTTTAGATTTGGCATTGTAAATTTATATTGATTCCAATATTTATTGGTTTCTTCTTTAAAAATGCCATTTTTCTTTAATTTACTTTCTTTAATCTTACCGCTTTCAAGATTATAAGTATAAGCTTTTAAATTTAACAGTTTCTCTTCTCTAGTAGCATTTTCATCATATAGGTTTTCAATTTTCGTTCCCCAATTAAATCCTTCTTTTTTGTATATTTTTATACGTTCAAAAACTTCAACAAACTTTTTAAACCCTTCATCTTGCACATAATCGTAATGTATTTTACATTCTTTATATAATACCGCAGCATGCACTGTAGAATCATTGTTATAACTTTTCTCTGCAAGTTCTTCTTTACTTACTTTTCCGAATTTATAGTCTTGCGAAAAACTTAGATTAAATAATAGTACTAGGGCTACTAATATTAATTTTTTCATAATTATTGAATGGTTTTTAATGCGATTTTAGATTTATCGTGTTTTACTATTTTTAAATAAAAGTCTCTGAATGCTTTATAATCTTCCTTTTTATAATCTCCTTTATTAAGAATTAGCTTCCTTTTATAAACTAGTTTGTTTTCTGAGTTTTTTTCAATGGAGGCGGAATAGCTTCCAAATTGATTGTCTATAGATACAGGTTTCATTAACGCTTCTACCTCTAAGGTTTCTGGAAGTGTAATTTCATATTCGTCTATATCTGTAAAACCACGCTCTATTTTAAAAGGTAATTTACGCGACGTGTATCTTGGTGGGACATTTGTTGTTTTGTTAAACATATTGGGCGCAAATAATAATCTAATACCTGCTTTTGAAGCATATTTGTTACCCTTTATCTTTATAGTTTCAGAAAAAACAATCTTTTCTTTGTCATTACTATGCGATAACGATACTATTTCTAGATTATTTATATCACTCAAGTAATTTTTATAGTAGAGTTTTTTATCTTTTTCACTTGCATTTTCTATCATGTTATGATTACCATATTGAGTTCCTTCTGAATCTATTTTTATTTCAGAAAAAATATTACCTGAAACATCTACACTAACTTTAGCTTTTGTTGACTGTAAATTATCTTCAGTTTTGTACTCTTTTGTGTGCACAATCTTTCCTCCTTCTGGAGTTATTACAAATACATCTCTATCATCTGTAAAATTAGCACTATAGTTAAACGGACTTGTTTGACTAGTACATTCTAACCATAAATCTTCTTTTTCATTAGGGATATTTAAAATAACATGATTTGTTTGACCTACAAAAGACACAAAATCTTTATCTACATCTACAGTGTTATTTTCAGATGCATAAACCCTAGTATAATACGATTCAACACCCACAACATCAAGAAGTGCTTTTGTATAATTAGTAAGTCCTTTACAGTCTCCATACTTTACTTCATCTACTTTAGATGCTAATATTGGTTGAATACCTCCTATACCCTCTTGTATACTAATATATCTAGTATTCTCTTGCACATAATTATATACAATTTTCGCTTTCTCTATTGGGTCTTGAATTCCATTTATTAGTCTTTTTATCTCATCTTGTGTTTTTATTGAAAGTTGCGTTCTATCTGCAAGTAATTCATCATACATCCATTTGCCCATAGTTTTCCAATCATTAGTCTCACTAGTGTAACCTTCATAAGAAAATTTATTTAATGTAACTTGTAAATAAGGAACCAAATCTTTAAATCTAGGACTATAAGCTTCTGGTTTTATTGCTTTTATATTACTCCCTATATATAATAATTGTCCAGGAGTATTAATCTCTTCAATATCATGATTCCCTAGATTATTCATTTTCTTATTAATCCCTACAGATTCATCATAAATTAACTTAAATATACTTTTTTCAGTACTTACATAATAATTTTGCAATGGCATCCATTGTGGTATGTATGCAGTATTATTAGTTATTGTTTCGTAGTAAAACTCAACTGTATATGGGTAACTTACAGGTGTATAATCTAAATATTTTACTCGACTATCTTCATATAAAGAAAAACTACTAATTGCAGATTCGTCTGTAAAATCATTTTTTTTAAATTTCTTAATCTCATTCCCCAATGCATCATAGATAATTGCTCCTAGTTTTTTTATGTTTATTTCATTATCGTAAGACAAATGAGCACCAACATTTCTTCTTCCAGAAGCATTTAACACTGTTACTACGCGCTTTCCTTTTGTTATCATCTTATTATATGATGAGAATTCTATTTGAGTTTCTCTAAGTCTTACTACTGCATTCGCATTGTCTTTTAACTCGGAATCTATAGTGAGGGCTATTAATTTTTCTTGAGCATAAGTGGTTAGGGAAATAAGCATAGCGATAATGCTTATTGATTTTTTAAATCTCATGTATTTTTTATTGGTTAATTTATAGGTATGTAGGTTTCTCGAATTGTTACAAAGTACTAAAAATTATATTATTCTTTATTTTTAGTGTCTATAATTATAGTTACGGGGCCATCGTTTAATAACGACACTTTCATATCTGCTCCAAACTCCCCTGTTTGCACTTCTTTTTTAATAGTCTGCTTTAATTGCTTTACAAAGGCTTCATAAAGAGGAATTGCAATTTCTGGTTTAGCAGCTTTTATATAGCTTGGTCTATTCCCTTTTTTAGTACTAGCTTGTAGTGTAAATTGGCTTACTACAATAACCTCTCCTTCTATATCTATGAGTGATTTATTCATTACACCATTGTCATCTCCAAAAATGCGAAGATTCGCTATTTTATTAGATAACCAAGCAATATCGTCTTGCGTATCTTCTGCAACAATACCTAACAAAACTAACAGACCAATATTAATATTGGCTACTTGTTTTTCATTAATAGTTACATCCGCTTTTGTGACACGCTGGATTACTGCTTTCATTTATTGTACTTATTATTATTCTTTATCCCAAATATCGGTACGATAGTGTTGCTCGTCTCCTTCTAATATTTGCATATAACTATTATATCGCGAAGCCGCAATTTCGTTATTTTCTAAAGCTTTTTTCACGGCACACTTAGGTTCTTCTGTATGTAAACAATTATTAAATTTACAGTCTTGTTTTAGTGCAAAAAACTCAGGAAAATAATCCCCTAACTCTTCTTTTTCTATATCTACAACACCAAATCCTTTTATACCTGGCGTATCTATTATTTTTGCATTAAAACTTAAATCGAACATTTCTGCAAACGTAGTGGTATGCTGCCCTTGCATATGTTGTGTAGAAATAGCTTTTGTTTTTAAATCTAAATTAGGTTCTATAGCATTGACTAAAGTAGATTTCCCTACACCAGAGTGACCAGAAAACATACTTACTTTGTCTTCCATTAATGCCTTTACTTTATCAATATTCTCTCCCGTTTTAGCCGAAATGTTGATGGATTGGTAGCCTATTTCACTGTAAATATGTTCTAGATATTTAATTTCCAATAAAGTCTCTTCATTGTAAGTGTCTATTTTATTAAACAGTAATACTGTTTGTATAGAATAGGCTTCTGCAGTTACCAAAAAACGATCTATAAAACTTGTAAATGTTGGAGGATTATCTATGGTTACTAATAAAAATACTTGGTCTATATTAGAAGCAATAATATGTGTTTGTTTCGATAGATTTACAGATTTACGTACTATGTAATTTTCTCGATCATGAATAGTATTAATAACCCCTGTTTCTACATCGCTTTTTGTATCTAACTCAAAATCCACATAATCTCCCACAGCTATTGGGTTTGTACTTTTAATGCCTTTTAATCGGAATTTCCCTTTTATTCGGCACTCATAAGTTTTACCTAATTCGGTTTTAACGGTGTACCAACTCCCTGTAGATTTATATACTAGTCCTGTCATTCATTAGTTTAAGCTACAAAATAACAACTTTTATATTAAAATATGTTACCTAACAATTGCTTTTTTAACTGCTAAACGTTTTCCATCTGCTATTGTATTAATAATATATAATCCCGCAGGGCACTTAGATAGATCTATTTTTAATGTCTTATTTATATTCTGAATTGTTTTCGACAAGATAATCTGCCCAGAGATTGAAGTAACTTGTACCTCAACAAGATTATAATCTTTATCCATACTTAAATTAAAAATGCCATTTGGAGATGGGTTTGGGTATAATTTTAAATTTGATTTATCTGTAACGGATACTGTTACTATTTCATATTTATAATTATATCCACATCTAGTTCCTCTATATTTTTTAGCGACGACTACAACTTCCTCCAAACTTACGCTACCACTTAAAACAACATCAATTGTTTTATGCTTTCCTACGACTATTTCTTGTGGTTGATAAGCTATATGAGACATTAATAGTGTATCATTTGTTTTTGTAAAAATCTCAAAAGCTCCTTCTGCGTTTGTTATTGTTCCTTTTTCTGAATTTTTAACAGAAATATTAACGTTTGGAATACCTCCCATTTCATCTGAAACCTTTCCTGTAATTAAGGATTGTCCGCAAACAATATAAGAACATTGCAACACGATTAATACAAGTAGAATTCGTTTCATATTTTTAATTTTTAAAAGTTTAAGACTCAAAATTACATTGAAAAACAAGTTTAAAATAACACCAATGAGTAAACAACTCTTTTCACTGAGTAAAACAATTATTAGGAAGTGGCATGAAAATTGGTAACTTACATCTCAAATAATATTTTCAAACAAAAAACTTTAAACTCATTATGAAAAAATTTTTATTATTAGCTGCCTTTGCAGTCATCGCTTTTATCTCTGTATCTTTTGTTAACATTGAGACTAAACCAGCTCAAGTAGAATACAAAGTTGTTACCGTTGTAGAGTCTATTGTACCAAGTGGTATAGGACGTTCTAGAATGATCTCTGCAACAGAAAAAAAAGACTACAAACAGTTTACCACTGTAAGATCTGGTGATAAAGGAAAAGATGAAAAGAACAGATCTAAAAGAAGTGAAATTCGTGTAAAAGATTACGAAGAAACGAAACTTTTAAACTTCTATAATTTAGGTGGTATTCGTTTTCAAAATATTGCTGCGAATGATGCAGTAATGACTTCTAAAGTAAATGCAATGATCGCTGAAGGATGGGAATTAGCTTTTATTAATACTGGTGTTGAAAGTGAAGGTGGAAAAGGTGATGGAAAAGGTATTTTTATTACGAGATATACATTTAAGAGAACAAACTAATCGTTATTCACTTAAAAGAAAAGAGCCACTTTTTAAATATTAAAGTGGCTCTTTTTTATTAACCTTTTATTATTTTCTCTTGATGATTTATAGATTCTTGATGAATCGCTTTAAACATCTTCAATATAAATTCTTCACTTAATCCTTTTTGTTCTCCTTCTAGTACCATTTTACCTAAAATTTCGTTCCAACGTTTACTTTGTAAAACTGCTACGTTCCTTTCTTTTTTAAGCGCTCCAATACCATCGGCAACCTTCATACGCTTGCCCATTAAATCAATAATCTGATTATCTACTACATCTATCTGTGCTCTTAAATTACTAAGCTCACTATTGTAAGCTTCTTCTGGGTCACTTTCTTTTCTAATACGTAAATCTAACATCATTTGTATTAATGTTTTTGGTGTTACTTGTTGTGCTGCATCACTCCAAGCGTTATCTGGATCTGTATGCGTTTCTATCATTAAACCATCGAAATTTAAATCTAGTGCGGTTTGCGAGACGTCGAAAACCATATCTCTTTTTCCTGTAATATGAGATGGATCATTAATTAAAGGAATATCTGGAAATCTATCTTTAAAATCGATTGCTAATTGCCATTCTGGGATGTTTCTATATTTTGTTTTTTCGTACGTTGAAAACCCTCTATGTATTGCTCCTAGATTTTTAATTCCAGCCTTATGTAATCTTTCGATACCTCCTAACCATAATGCTAAATCTGGATTTACTGGATTTTTAACCAATACCGTTTTATCTGTACCTGCTAATGCATCAGCTAATTCTTGCATAATAAAAGGACTAACTGTAGAACGCGCTCCAATCCATAATAAATCGACATCATTTTCTATTGCTAATTTAACGTGTGCCGCATTGGCAACTTCTGTACAGGTTTTCATTCCTGTTTCCTCTTTTACTTTTTTTAACCAATTTAAACCTAAAGCACCTACACCTTCAAACATTCCTGGTCGTGTTCTTGGTTTCCATATTCCTGCTCTAAAGTAACTAACGTCTGTATCTTTTAGCTCATGCGCTATTTTTAATACTTGTTCTTCTGTTTCTGCGCTACATGGTCCTGCTATAACCAAAGGATGATCTAATTTTAAATCATCTAACCATGTTCTCATTTCTTTTTTGTTTTCCATGTCTCTTATTTTTTACGCGCTAGCGTTTAACTTATTCCGTTTAATATTTGTTTTATATAATTGGTATCTTTCATTTCGTTATAAACCCCTTCAAAATCATCATTTTCCATCATGGTTTTAAACTGTACTAAATTAGTTATATAGTCGTCTAAAGTTTCTATAACATTCGCTTTGTTTTGTTTAAAAATTGGTGTCCACATGGCTGGCGAACTTTTAGCCAATCTTACAGTAGATTCAAATCCACTGCCCGCCATATCAAAAATATCGCGTTCATTTTTTTCTTTTTCTATTACTGTTTTACCTAACATAAATGAACTTATGTGAGATAAATGCGATACATACGCAATATGTTTGTCGTGCGACACGGGATTCATATAACGCATACGCATACCTATTTCTGTAAATAACTTTAACGCTTTTTCTTGAAGTTTGAATGCCGTTTTTTCTACTTCGCAAATAATATTTGTTTTCTGCTGAAATAAATTTTGTATTGCTGCTTTTGGTCCAGAAAACTCCGTTCCCGCTATAGGATGCATGGCCAAGAAATTTCTGCGTTTAGCATGATTTTCTACGACATTACAGATGTCTAGTTTTGTAGAACCGACATCTACAACTAATCCGAAATCGGAAATAGTGTCTAATACTTCTGGTAGTAATTTTACCGAGGTATCAACAGGAATGGCAAGTATTACTAAATCGGCTTTATCTAAATCACTAAACGCTGCTTTTTCATCTATAACATTTAACTCTAAAGCTTGGTTTAAATGGTCTTCGCTACTATCTATACCATAAATAGTAACTTCTGGTCGTTTATGTTTTATATCTAAAGCTAAACTACCGCCTATTAACCCAACACCAATTATGTATATATTTTGTATCATACTCTTGTAATCGCTTCTTTTATTATTTCTCTTGGCGCACATAACGAAAACCGAATATATCCTTCTCCCTTAGATCCAAAAACAGTTCCTGGGGTTACAAATAAATTGTTTTCGTATAATAATTTATCTATAAATGCTTCTGAGACTTCCCCTTCTGGCAATTTAGCCCAAACGAATAAACCATTGGTTTCTTTATTGAATGTACAGTTTAATTGTGTTGCTAATTGCCACACCAATTCTCGTCTTTCTTTATAAATAGTATTTAAATTATCGAACCATAGTTTCGAACTTTTTAAAGCTTCTATGGCTCCTTTTTGTATGCCGTAAAACATACCAGAATCCATATTACTTTTTACTTTTAAAACGTCGTTTAAAAGTGTATTATCGCCTAATAGCATACCCACTCGCCAGCCTGCCATATTAAAGGTTTTACTTAACGAGTTTAGTTCTAAACAAACAGGTTTCGCTCCTTCTACACTAAGAAGGCTTAACGGATTATCGTTTAAGATAAAACTATATGGATTATCGTTCACCAATAAAATATTATGTCGTTTTGCAAATGCTACTAAATCTTCAAATAGTGCTTTACTTGCTATTGTTCCTGTTGGCATATGTGGATAGCTTATCCACATTAATTTTACTTTACTTAAATCTCGCTGTTCCAACTGTTCTATATCTGGGTACCAATTATTGGCTTCATCTAAGTTATAAAACACTGGTTTTGCTTGTAGCAATTTTGTTACCGATGTATACGTAGGATATCCTGGGTTAGGAATTAACACTTCATCACCCTCGTTTAAAAAGGCCATAGAAATATGCATAATACCTTCTTTACTTCCCATTAACGGTAATATTTCGGTCTCTGGATTTAAGTTCACACCAAAATAGGTATTGTAAAAGCTAGACATACTTTCTCGTAACTCCGGCAAGCCCTGATAACTTTGGTACTTATGTGCATTCGCATCTTTAAAGCTTTCAGTTATTGCTGTTATTACACTTTCTGGCGGCTGCAAATCTGGGCTTCCTATTCCCAAATTAATAATCGGTTGTCCTTTGGCTGCCAAAGCACGTACTTCTTTTAACTTTTTAGAGAAGTAGTATTCTTCAACACTATGTAATCGGTTTGCTACTTCTATCATTTTTTTGTGTTTTTATATTCGCCTAAAATTTTAAAATCTGTTGCCATTATTTTCATAATAGCTTTTGCTTTTTCGTAATCTTTATAATCATCGAAGGTGACATCTATAAAAAAGGAATATTTCCAGGGTGTTTCTATTATTGGTAAAGATTGTATTTTGGTTAAGTTCAGCTTACAATCACTCATCATATTTAACATGGCTGCTAGGCTTCCTCGTTTATGATCCAACTCGAACTTTATAGAGGCTTTATCTATTTCAGTGGTATTTATTTCTGGTTTTTCGCGCTTTACAATAACAAATCGTGTTTCGTTATGTTTTATAGTCTGTATGCTTTCCGCTAAAACCTCTAACTCAAAAATCTCGGATGCTAAATGACTGGCAATTGCTGCTATATTTTTAATATTATCTACTTTAATACGTCTTGCAACATCTGCCGTATCTATATCTTCTACCAGCTTAATATGTGGATGTCTCTTAAAAAATGCTTTACACTGCAATAAAGCCATAGGGTGTGAGTGTACTTCTTTTATATCTGCAATACTTTGATTTGGTAACGCCATTAAATGATGCTGAATATCTAGATAATGCTCCCCTACTATTTGTAAATTATTAGTATCTATTAAGGCGTAGTTTGGTATTATTGAACCTGCTATAGAATTTTCTATAGCCATAATTGCAGCCTCGGTTTCTTTATTTAATAGTTTAGAAACTGTTGCATCGAAAGACAAACACTCGTCTACAAGCACATGATTTCCAAAATAGTTTTTAGAAACAATGTGATGGAACGAACCTTTTACACCTTGTATTGCGACCGAATTTACCATGTCTTTCTTTTTTATCTTCGTTTTCAAATAGGTTATAAACAAAAAAAGTCTCGATATATATCGAGACTTTTTTTGTTTATAATGTTACTTAAATTACATACACAGCGTCTCGTTCTTTTTGTTAAAAAAGAAATAGTACCAGCTAAAATATGTGTTTAAGTTTTTGTTCATTTTATAGTTACCTACTTGTGCAAATAGTAATAATTAGATTGCTAAAGTAATTAATAAATTAACAAATCAAAATACTAAAGCTTAATTTTTAATGTTTTAATAGCAGATTTAAACATTTAGGATAAGACTAGCGTTTAAATTGCAGAATGTTTATTTTTGAAGAAATAATTTAAGATGTCTATAAAAGTAGAAAATATAACCAAAGTTTATGGCTCGCAAAAAGCCTTAAATAAGGTGTCTTTTGAAGTTGAAAAACCTGAAATTGTTGGTTTTCTTGGTCCTAATGGCGCAGGAAAGTCTACAATGATGAAAATTTTAACCACTTTTATAAGTCCTACTGAAGGTACTGCAGAAGTAAATGGACATACTATTACAACTGAAGCTAAACAGGTACAACAAAGTGTTGGTTATTTACCAGAGCATAATCCTATGTATTTAGAATTATATGTTCGAGAATATTTAGCCTTTAACGCCGACGTATATAAAGTGGGTAAAGCTAGAATTGAAGAAGTTATTGCCTTAACA
Source organism: uncultured Flavobacteriaceae bacterium (assembly GCA_947494205.1). Classification (GTDB taxonomy): domain Bacteria; phylum Bacteroidota; class Bacteroidia; order Flavobacteriales; family Flavobacteriaceae; genus JAHDHI01. Next base: position 34,470 of record CANLUH010000009.1, read on the forward strand.
GGGTTAATGCCCGAAGCGCATAAACGTATTTCTCAACTCTCTAAAGGGTATAGACAGCGTGTTGGTTTAGCAAATGCTTTATTACACAACCCAGATGTTTTAATTTTAGATGAACCTACTACTGGATTAGACCCAAATCAATTAGTAGATATTAGAAATCTTATTAAAACTATTGGGAAAGAGAAAACTGTATTTTTATCTACGCACATTATGCAAGAAGTAGAAGCTATGTGTGATCGCGTTATTATTATTAATAAGGGAGAAATTGTAGCCAATAAAAAACTGTCTGAATTACGTGAAGGACAAGAACAGATTGTTATTGTTGAATTCGATTACCGTGTAGAAGATGCTTTTTTATTAAAACTCCCTAACGCCAAAAGTGTTAAAAACACATTCGATTTCATTTACGAAATTACATTTTCTACTACTACAGACATGCGTTCTCATGTATTCGATTTTGCACACGATAATGAGTTAAAAATCCTTCAACTTAACCAAAAGAATGCAAGTTTAGAGAGTATGTTTAGAGACTTAACATCTTAAGATTATGTTAGAAGCTATTGCAACATTTTTCTTTGAAGTTTTAGCGGAGATTTTTGTCTATACTGCACCTAGATTTATTGGCGTTTGTGTAAAATGATTATTCTATCGTGGAAAAAAGAGTTTTAGTAGCATTCGTAAAGAATCTTATAACGGAAGACTTGGACTACTAATTATAATTATCGTTTTTGGCTCTTTAATTTATATATATAATAGTGATATAATGAAACGCCTTTTATTTTTATTAGTTATCGTTTCCATTCCTTTCTTTAGTGTTATACTTGTTAATGAGACTAGTGCAACACCAAGTTTTTCAGTAAACAAAACCCAATGTAGTAGAGCCTGCCATAATACAGGCTGTATTCATTTTAATGCTAAATTAAAAGATAATAGTAAAGCTTCTTTTGTAACCAAACATTACAACACTTATAAAAAGAATATTACTTGGTTAAAGAACAATCCTTTTCATTTAAGTTATGTTCAAATAAACCTCTTATTATATGTTATACTATTCCCTACAGTTTCCATTGTATTGCTGTGGAGACTTTTTAAAAGGCCATTACAATCTTATAATGATTAGGCTATGCAAAACATTATAAGAAATCTATACTTGTATTTTACAGACTTTTGCATTAATGCCGCAAATCTACTAGGGATAACTTATGTGGAATTTAACTTTTGGTTGTTTATTGTAGTTTTTCCTTTAACCTTAATAGTGCTTCTCTTTTTAAATGTATTTAAAAAACATATTTTTAAAAAGAGACTTAATAACTATTCTTGATGAGATTTCTGCTTCCGCAGAAATTGATGTTATTCAAAAATAACGCGTCCATTAAATAATTCGGTTACTTCTACTGTTGGTGGTGTATTCGTTACAATAACATCTCCTGTACTTACTAATTCTGCTTCTAAGGATACTTGAGGCGACACAATAATATCGTTTGTTCCTCGATGGTATATAGACACATTATCCACCATAAGATTTCTACCTTCAAATCGTCCATCTCCAGATGCATGAGAAATCCTTAAATTTGTTGCGTTCCCACTAATAAAGGTTGTTGTTAAATTATTTATAGTCACTCTTAAATTAACAGTATTCACTTCAACATCAAAAATACCCACATTGTAAAAATCTCCAGAATCGTCTTCAGATATTAAAAATAAATCATCGTAATTTAAAACACCATTGCTTCTTACTGGAAACTGGCTGCTGTTACGTATTTTAGTTAAGTTTGGACTGCTTACAAATACTTTAGTAATGCCATAATCTCTTGTAAAATTACAGTTATTATTATCCTTTAAAAGTAATTTTCCGTTTTCCACAGAAATCTCAATATCATCCATTAAAAACTCGCCTGTTTCAACAGTAACATTTGGTGTAGTACTATCGGTAACAATAAGCTCTATATTTTTAAAGGCTATAATCTCTGTAAAATCGCCTACACTAAATTCTTTTTGAATGATATCTCCTGCATTCTGAAAACAATCTGGTGCATTCTCGCTATTGCAACTTACTAATAGCACTACAGATAATATGTATAATAATTGTTTCATAATTTTTATAATCTTACTCCTATTCCTAATTCTACTGCTTCTGCTTTTGCTGCATGCGACTTTAATGTTAACGCTCCGAAAAACTTGTTTCCAAAATAACGTTTTAGTCCTATTCTATTATAAACACGTCCTTCAAAATCAAAAGGATAATAGACATAATACCCTAACTGCGTTATTAAGGATGTTTTACTAATAAACAATTCATGCCCTACAAAAATACCAACACGTTTGTAGTCTTCATCTCCACTAACATTATCTAATGGAAATGCTACCGAATTATAACGAATATGTGTTTTTAAAAAGTTAGAGAAAAACACATCTGTACCTAATTGTATAGCCGATTTTCTATTTAAACGCTTGTCTGCATAAGCTGAAAAAATATAGAATGCATATTGTCCTGAATTAATAACGTCACTCTCATTAACACCTGTTCTAAAGGCTAGGTTATATTTTATCTTTTCTGTAAACTTTTTATCTTCTGTAGAGGCTATATATTCTGGCTGATTGTCTGCATCTAAAACATAGTTTGTACCAATATTAAACGTTAAACTATTTATAGAGCTATTAGGTGCTTTTACATTAGCATTGGAATAATGAATTAACGACACCCCTGCTTGTATACCAAAACCTTTAAATATATTCTCTTTTTTATAGTTAAGCATTACATAGGTAGAACTTAACAAATGTGTACCAAAGGCGGTATTTCTAAAATTTTCTGTTTTATCGTAAGGGTTTGTATTGTAAGCTATTCCTTGCCCAATACGAAACATTAAATTTCGCTTAAAAAAGTAGAAGTTATAATGTGCATATAATCCAAAATTATTGCCTAGAGTTTCATTATCAAAGTTTTGATAAATAAAAGAAGCTCCATAATCTGGGTAATTATAACGGCTTTCCCATGCTTTCTTACCAAACGTTTTCTGGTTATAACTTAATATCACACCGGTTGGATGTCCTGTTATTAAATGTGAAATGTCCGAGTTATGTTCTGTAATATTTCCGTAGAAAAAATTAGCATCCAGAGCAAACGGATTTTTATCTTCTTGCGCGTTTAATAGTAAACAGCACAGCAAAGCGATACAGCTTAAAAAGTATTTCATTAATTCGTTTAATTAGGCTGCAAAAGTATGTAATTAATTCTTATTGAATGTAGGGTAAAAATTATGACCCAAAAATAAATTGATATACGCTTTCAGTAATATTTATTATTGTTTGGTTTTGCGAAAAATGATTCCAAGTTATTTCTCCTTTTTCAACCTTCTTTAACAATAACAAGCTTAAATCTGTCTTATACTTAAATGTTTTTGGATTACCTTTATCTCCTTCTTCCCATATTTTATTTAAATCTTTCAGGTTTAAATCCTTTAAAAATTCCCCAACGTATTTAGTTTTATAGCTTTCTGTTTTTATTTTATTTAAAGCAACATCTATTTTCTCTTGAATCTTATTTTCATCTTCTTTCACCTTGTTTTTATTACAAAACTCTATTAGTATCTTTCTCCAAATTTCGTTAGACAAAAGGTTCTCAAGTTCTCTATAAGGTTTAGTCGTTAAATAGTTAAATCCATCTGTTGCGTCAGCAATCTCTTTAATATTATTATGTTTAGTTTCTTTTCCTGAATCCAAATCTGACAAAAGAAATATTCTATTATTTAATGCATAAGATGTAATAAGGGTTTCTATTTCTTCCGATTCTTTTGTCTTCTTATTGAAATTGTAATGCGTTAAATTAGAGCCAGCATATTCAAAAAAAGCAAAATCTATATCCTCTCTTAACTCTTTTTCTTTATTGTGTTTACAATAAGCTTTTAAAAATGCTTTAATAAAATTTCTATCTGAAATTCCCTCTACCCATATACTACAATTAGCTAGGAAAACAGAAGAATTATTTACACCTAGGCTCCTTAATATCTCATTATCTCCAGCGTTTACATTACGAATTAAAAATTTATCTTCTCTAAAAGAACTAAAGGAGTAAATTGAAATATTATCTTTTTCTATAGTTAAGTCTAACAAATGATTAGAATGTGTTACCATAAAATAGGTTAAATTCTTTTTTAATAAATCAGGGTTTGCAGTCAATTGCTCCAAAAATAGCCTTTGATACCCTGGATGTAAATTTAATTCTGGCTCATCAATAAATATTAAGCTTTCATCCTCAGCTAAAAAGATTTTATACATTAAAATAATTAAGGACTGTATACCATCCCCTAAGTTATACAACTCTTTACTTTTTCCATTAATATATACCTTAATCAGATTATCTGAGTCGTCTCCTAAATCATTTTCATTTATATTAAATTTAGCTACAATATCTATATCATTTCCATTAAAAAAGTTTTTAGACAGAAAAGTTTCAAACTCATGAAACTTGGTTCTCTCTTCTTTTATACTATTTCTTACATTAACTATTTCATAATATAAATTTAAGCCTGTAAAAATATCTACCCTTGATTTTAAATCACTATAATTTTTTTTAATAGTTTCTAAAAAAATATCTTCTTTTAATTTCTTCCTTTTTACAGGAATATCAAGTAAAGTAGATTCATCTTTTTTATCCTTAATAAATAAAGAATGTGCTGTTCTTAAAGTAGGTATATAAATCTTTTTTTCAGAGTATTTTCTAATTATTTCAAGTTGTTTTGATAAAGCTATTATTATTGGATACACTTTTTTTAAGTGGACGATTTCTGATTCAAAAAAAAATTTATCTTCTTTATTATCATTTATATATATACTTCTTAGAAAATCAGATATATGATCATTAATATTACAGGCGTAATTAAATACAGCACTTACTTTTTGAAAAGTTAATAGTTCAGCATCTATAGTTGTTTTTAATTTATTTAGATTATAGTTAACATCTATTAAATTTAAAAAGAAAAGTTCTTGATTAGCAAATTTAATATTCTTATTTGTAGAGTATTTTTCTAGTTGTTTAACTGCAAAACTCTGCAATCTTATTTTAAAATTAAATTTTCTTATTATAGAATTATATTCTTCTATTTTTTCGAAAATATCTTCAACATCATTAACTCCTTTAATATTTGAATGATTAATTAGAGCTCTAAGAAAACGACTTTTACCACTATTATTTGCTCCTACAAAAATATTTATACTATTTGTATTCTTTAAAAAACGTATACTACTTTTTGCATTTATTTCAGTAAAGTAGTCTTCATAAACAGAAGTTTTATTATATACTAACTCTATATCATAATTAATATTCATATTATAAGTTTATCAACTAAAATACGATTTATGTGAAGCAGACTCTATAAAATCAAGATATTATTTATCGTTATTTATAAACTAAAATATATTTAGGCTGAAATGTTTAAACCTAGACTAGTCGAATAAAGTAGAGGATAGATAACGATCGCCTCTATCGCAAACAATAGCGACTACAACTCCTTCATTAATAGTCTCTATTAATTTAAGTGCTGTACATACTGCTCCTCCACTACTCATCCCTGCAAAAATGCCTTCTTCTCTAGCTAAACGTTTTGTCATTAAAGTTGCTTCTTCTACATTTACTTCTATAATACGATCTACTTTTTCTTTATTAAAAATACGTGGCACATAATCTGGTGACCATTTTCTAATACCTGGTATTCTTGAACCGTCTTCTGGTTGCGCTCCAATAATTTGAATATTTTTATTTTGTTCCTTTAAAAATGTAGATGTTCCCATTATAGTTCCTGTAGTTCCCATAGCTGAAACAAAATGAGTAATTTTTCCATTAGTATCTTTCCATATTTCTGGACCTGTTGTTTTATAATGTGCTTTCCAATTGTCGTCATTTTCAAATTGATTTAGTAACACATACCCTTTTTCATCTCGCATATTAAAGGCTATATCTCTTGAGCCCTCTATGCCTTTTTCTTTAGGTGTTAAAATAACGTCAGCTCCAAAAGCACGCATTGTTTTTACACGCTCTTCAGTTGCATTTTCGGGCATTACTAATGAAATATTTAACTCAAATAATTGCGCTACATATGCTAAAGCTATGCCTGTATTTCCGCTAGTAGCTTCTACAAGATGTCCTCCTTTTTTTATATCACCTCTTTTTACGGCTTCGGAAATCATATTATAAGCGGGTCTGTCTTTTACACTTCCTCCTGGGTTATTACCTTCTAACTTTAAATATAATTGTACATTTGGTTTAGTTACCAATTGTCTTGTTTCTACTAATGGTGTTTTACCTATTTGTTTTAAAATGCTCATACGTTTTTGTTATTAGTAACTTTTATATCTGATTTATAGGTTACTATTGAGTTTTTAGGAATAGATTTAGTTATCCATACGTTCGCACCAATAATGCTATTATCTCCTATTACAACATCTCCGCCCAAAATAGTAGCATTAGCATAAATGGTAACATTATTATTAATAGTTGGGTGTCTTTTAATATTGCTTAGTGTCTTTTCTACTTTAATACCTCCTAAAGTTACACCTTGGTATATGGTAACGTTATTTTTAATTACAGTTGTTTCCCCTATAACAACTCCAGTTGCATGATCTATAAAAAAGGATTCTCCAATAATAGCGCCTGGATGTATATCTGTACCTGTAACGCTATGAGTATATTCGCTTATCATTCTTGGTAATATGGGGATATTCAATGTCCACAATATGCTACTAATACGATACATTGCTATAGCATAAAATCCTGGATATGCTAAGTACACTTCTTTTATACTTTTTGCCGCAGGGTCATTTTTATAAGCGGCTTCTGCATCTAATGCGAGTTTAGGTTTTAATTGTTTTAATTCTAATACAAAAAGCATCCATTTTTCATTACAAATACCGCATTCTAATCCTTTAGAAATATTAAATAAAGAGTCTTTTATATTTTTAAGTAAAGTCTCTTGAGTATCCGGTGATTCTAAAACATAATAAAACAACTCTTTTGCAAATTCTTCTACTTGCTCTTTAAATCTAAATGGAATAGGTATTGGATTTACTTCCATGGCATTATAACTTCATTTTTATACTTCGGGTGCTAACTCTATTTCTAATTTGTGTAATGCTGATGTTATTGGAAGTTGGCAACTTAGTCGACTATTGTCTTGTACATTAAATGCTTCGGCCAACATAGCGTCCTCCTCATCTTCCATTGTATTAAGTTTATGATTAGATGTTATATAACATTGGCATGAAGCACACATCGCCATACCTCCACAAACACCTATAGTTCCTTCTGGCTCCAACTCGTATGACTTTACAATTTCCATAACATTCATAGCCATATCAGTTGGAGCTAAAACAGCATGCTTTTCTCCTTTGCGGTTTGTTATATATAGTGTAACATCTTGCATTATACTATCGCTTTTACAACTGCTTTTGGAGATTCTTTTCGTGTACCATCAAACCCATCAATACCACTTACGGTTGTATATTTTAGCACAAACTTTTTACCCGGATTTAATATTTTATATGCAGATTGACACATTAATGTTGCTTCATGAAAGCCACAAAGAATTAATTTTAATTTGCCTTCATAAGTATTAACATCCCCTATAGCGAATATCCCTGGAATATTAGTTTGATAGTCTACTGTATTTACCTTGATTGCATTTTTCTCTATTTCTAACCCCCAATCCCCAATTGGCCCCAATTTAGGTGATAAGCCAAAAAGCGGTATAAAATAATCTGCTTCGATATCTATTTGTTGCCCTCCTTTAATTACTGAAACACTTTCTATATGGTTTTCACCTTTTAACGCAGTTACTTCTGCTGGAGTAATTAAATTAATTTTATTCAACAGTTTTAATTCTTGTACTTTTTCTACTGAATCTAACGCGCCTCTAAATTCATTTCTTCTATGTACCAAAGTAACTTCTGAAGCTATATCTGCTAAAAAGATACTCCAATCTAGAGCAGAATCTCCACCTCCAGCAATAACCACTTTTTTATCTCGGTATAATTCTGGATCCTTAATAAAGTAGGCTACTCCTTTATCTTCATATTGTTCAATATTTTCTAATTTAGGTTTTCTGGGTTCAAAACTTCCTAACCCTCCTGCAATAGCTATTATAGGCGCATGGTGTTGTGTGCCTTTATTTGTGGTTACTATAAAGCTACCGTCTTCTTGTTTTACTATTGTTTCTGCTCGTTCTCCTAAAGTAAATCCAGGTTGAAATTGCTTTCCTTGTTCTAATAAATTAGCTGTTAAATCTCCTGCTAATATTTCTGGAAATCCTGGAATATCGTAAATAGGTTTTTTAGGGTATAATTCTGAACATTGTCCACCAGCTTGTGGTAATGCATCTATTAAATGGCATTTTAGTTTTAATAATCCAGCTTCAAAAACTGTAAATAGACCTGTTGGTCCGGCTCCAATTATTAATATATCTGTTTTAATCATGATTCTGTTTTTTCTACTAAGCTTTTAGTAAATTCATTTAATTGCTCAACTTTTTGTTCAAAGTTGCCTTTTATTGTTTTTCTATAATGGTTTAGATTTTTAACTAAATCGTCTATATTTTCAGGTATAACATCTTCAAAAAATTGTCGTAATCGTTTGGCTGTAGTTGGCGACTTCCCATTAGTTGAAATAGCTACTTTTACATTACCTTTAGTGACTATACCTCCCATGTAAAAATCACAATACGGAGGATTATCTGCTACATTAACCAATTTGTTTTCTGCTCTACAATCTGCATACACTTCCTTGTTAACTTCTGGACTGTTTGTAGTTGCTATTACTAGATGATTTCCTTGTAAATACGTTTTATTGTAAGTATCTATAATACGTTTTACATTCCCTGAGTTTGCTATTTTAATTGTTGCATCTCTATACTTTGGAGACACCATTGTTATATTCGCATCTGGGCTCGATTTTAATAAAAACATCAGTTTTTCTTCGGCTACAAATCCTCCTCCAACTATTAAAACTTGTAAGTTTTTAAGTTTTAAAAACAGAGGATATAGGTTATTTCGCTCTTGGGTTTCCATTATACTAGAACTGGTGTTTTATTAGTTTCTTGTATCATTCTGGTTAATACTACACGCTCTTTAACGACTTTACCTATAATAATAATTGCGGGAGAAGAGAGTTGTTCCTTTTTAACTATAGCTTCAATTGTATTTATTTTTCCTATACCTACTTTCTCTTCTGTTGTTGTTCCATTTTGAATTATTGCTATTGCTTCTTCTCCTCTTCCTTCTGTTTCAAAAATCTTTACAATTTCAGACAGTTTTCCCATTCCCATCAATATTACTATGGTTGCTGTAGATTTTGCTGCAATTGCAATATCTCCAGAAATTTTATGCGATTTTGTTGTGCCCGTTATTACCCAAAAACTTTCTGAAGCGTTTCGTTTAGTTAAAGGAATGCCTTGGTAAGCAGGCACTGCTGCAGATGATGAAACACCCGGCACCATATCGATTTCTATGTTAAATGACTTTGCATATTCTATTTCTTCTGCGCCTCGGCCAAATATAAATGGGTCGCCTCCTTTAAGTCTTACTACATGTCCTTTTGTTAATGCGCTTTGCACAATTAATTCATTTATTTGCTCTTGTTGATATGCATAGCATCCTTTGCGCTTGCCAACAAAAATGAGTTCTGTACTCGCCGAAGCATGTGCTAACAACTTTACATTTACCAAAGCATCGTACATAATAACTCTTGCTTCTTTAATAGCTCTTATTGCTTTAAGAGTTATTAATTCTAAATCTCCTGGTCCTGCTCCAACTACTGTTAATTTTGGATTTTCCATAGCTTTTATTTTTAAAGGGATTATAGTACTGCTATATCTTTTTCTCTGTACGCTTTTACTGCTTTTAAAAAGACCTCAGCACTTTCTATATAATTCAATGCAAACGCTTTAGTTGGTGGGTACATTTTTATTTGATAGATTAAATCTGAAAAAGAAATGCCTAGATTAACTTTGTTTGTGCTCACAAATAATTCATCAAACTGACTAATAATATTAGCTTGTGTATTTGTTTTTATCTTTTCGGAAAGTAGTATTGCTTTTGCTGAGTTTACCATAGAACGATAAGCTTCGTATATTGCTCCAGAATACACTGTGTTATTAAAAGCTGTTTTTGCTTCTTCTATTTTTTCTTCACTTTCTAAGAATAGGGTTGCTATTAAATCTATAACTACTCCTGCACATTCTCCTATACCAATTGCTTTTACATATTTTTCTTTAGTTCCCCAATCGATAAAATCGTCTGTAGACAGGTTTTCTATGTTTGTTAAATCCTTTAATAGTTCATAGAAGTATTTTTCTCCTTTTTCTTTATAATAGTCTACAAATAATTTTTCGTTAGTATTTTTCTCAAAATCATTAAGTATCCGTCTAAGTGCTTCTGGGCCTCTCTTACTTGGAATTTTCACAACTTTATCTGCAAAATAAGCTTTGCCATCGCCTAAGTTCCCACCTCCTAAAAGCACTTGTAATCCTGGAGCGACTAATTTATCTTTAGTACGAATAGACATACCTTGAAAACCAATATTTGCCATATTATGTTGTCCGCAAGCATTCATACAACCGCTAATTTTTATTACTAAATCTTTATTTTCTATGTATTGCGGATATTCCGTTTTTATAACTCGTTCTAATTCTTTAGCTATACCTGTGCTACTAGCAATTCCTAAATTACAAGTATCTGTTCCTGGGCATGCAGTTATATCTACAGCTTTATTATATCCTAATTCTGTAAAACCTAATTTCTCTAACTCTGTATAGAAAAAAGGCAGCAAATCGGCTTTAACAAAAGGAATTAAAATATTCTGCCTTAAGCTTAGTCTTATTTCTCCTGCTGCATATTGTTCTACTAAATCGGCTAACAATCTGGCTTTATCTGTGTAAAAATCTCCTAGTAATACTTTAATTCCTATCGCAAAATAGCCTTCTTGTTTTTGAGGGATAACATTTGTAGTCTTCCATAAATGATATGCTTCTTTATTTTTTATTTCAACTGTTGGGGGTGCTACAGAAACTGGTTTAGAGGCTTTATAATTGGTATCATCTATCGCTACAGATTTAAACTCTATAGCATTCTGTTCAGCTTCTACTAATTTCTTAAACGCTTCTAATCCAACATCTTTTATCAAAAATTTTAATCGTGCTTTTGCTCTACTTTTACGTTCTCCATAACGATCAAAAATTCTTAAAACCCCTTCCATTAGAGGAATAATTTTATCTGAAGCTAAAAAACTATACATAATATCGGCATGTCTTGGTTGCGAGCCTAAACCACCTCCTAACATTACTTTAAAACCTTTTATTCCATTTTCTATTTTAGCAATAAAACCTAAATCGTGCATATAAGACAGTCCTGTATCTTCATTTGTCGCAGAAAAAGACACTTTAAATTTCCGTCCCATTTCTTGACAAATTGGATTTCTTAAAAAGAATGAAAATATAGCATGCGCATAAGGAGAAACATCAAATGGTTCATTTACATCTATTCCTGCAGTTTCACTTGCTGTAACATTTCTTACAGTATTTCCACAGGCTTCTCTTAAGGTTACATTATCTCTTTCTAATTCTGCCCAAAGTTCTGGTGTACGATTTATATCTACATAATGAATTTGTATATCTTGACGTGTTGTAATATGCAACCGACTACGAGAATATTTGTCTGAAACCTCAGCTATTCTTCGTAATTGATGGCTTAACACCTTACCATACGGTAATTTTATACGAATCATCTGCACGCCATGCTGACGTTGCCCATAAACACCTCTGGCTAATCGCAAACTTCTAAATTTTTCTTCGTCGATTTTCCCGTTATGAAATAGCTCTATTTTATTTGCTAAATCTATGATATCCTTTTCTACTACAGGATTCTCAATTTCTGTTCTAAAGCTTTGCATTGTTTCTTTATTGAATAAACCCAGCTCCAACGGTATTGTTGGACTGCGAATCGATTAGTATAAATGAGCCATTTGTTCTATGCGCTTTAAAAGCATCGTAAAAAACTGGCTTATTAAGTTTAAAGGATACAGTTGCTATATCATTCATTTTTAAAGTATCTACGCCTTCTTCTATTCCAGAATAATCTGGATTTATTTTATGAGCAATGTGATCTACTTTCGCCAAGACTTTATTAACACCATGTTGTAATATGTATTTACTCCCTGAGGTTAAGTTCTTAGAATCCATCCAAGATATTGTTGCAGTAAATTGCTTATCTATGGTAGGCAAATCGTTTGCCTTTACAATCATATCACCTCTGCTAATATTTACATCATCTTCTAGTGTTATTAAAACTGAAGACCTTCTAGCTGCTGTTTCAACTTTTTTATCATAAAAATGAATCTCTTTTATTTTTGAAGTTGTTTGAGATGGTAATACAACAATGTCATCACCAACACTTAATTCGCCTCCATATACTTTCCCTGCATAACCTCTAAAGTCATGAAATTCGGAAGTTTTGGGGCGTATTACATATTGCACAGGAAATCTTGGTGTTCCTGTATTATAAATATCTTCGTTATTTATTTTTTCTAGAGATTCTAATAATGTATTTCCAGAATACCATGGTGTGTTTTCAGACTTATTTACAACATTATCTCCTTTTAAAGCACTTACTGGAACAAACGTTATATTTTGACCTTTATAATCTCTTTTACGCATTAAGGTTTCAAAATCTGATTTAATTTCGTTGTATCTTTCTTCAGAAAAATCAACTAAATCCATTTTGTTAATGGCTACAATAACGGTTTTAATTCTTAATAGATTGTTTATAAAGAAATGCCTATTAGTTTGTTCTATTACGCCTTTTCTAGCATCTATTAAAACTATTGCTGCTTGAGAGGTTGATGCTCCTGTCACCATATTTCTAGTATACTCTACATGTCCAGGAGTATCGGCTATAATGTAACTTTTGTTAGCTGTAGAAAAATAAATATGAGCCACATCTATTGTAATACCTTGTTCTCTTTCGGCCACTAATCCATCTGTTGCTAAAGAAAAATCTAGATAATCGTAACCTAGTTGTTTACTCTTTTTCTCTATAGCTTCTAATTTATCTGTTGTTAACGATTTTGTATCGTAAAGCAAACGACCAATTAAAGTACTTTTACCATCGTCTACGCTTCCTGCTGTTGCTATTTTTAAAACTTCCATTATGTATATTATTATCCACTAGCCTACAGCTATTGGTTTAATTTTAGTATTTATTTTTTGAAGATTTTTATGTATTGAAAATGACAGATGCCATTTTAAAAGTATCCTTGTTGTTTGCGTTTTTCCATAGCTGCTTCCGAACGTTTATCGTCTATTCTTGCCCCTCTTTCGGAAATTGTAGAATTTCTAATTTCTTGAACTACTGTTGTAATATCTGATGCTTGAGACAGCACTGCTGCGGTACAACTCATATCGCCTACGGTTCTAAAGCGCACCAAACGTTCTACAACCTCTTCGTCTTCTTCTCTATAAACTACATTATCATCTGCAGACCATATTAAACCATCTCTTAAAAACGTAGCTCTTGTATGTGCAAAATAAATAGACGGTATCTCTATTTGTTCTTTTTGTATGTACGACCAAACGTCTAATTCTGTCCAGTTAGATATTGGAAATACTCTAACATTTTGTCCCAATTCTATTGCTCCATTTAACATATCGAACAGTTCTGGTCTTTGATTTTTTTCGTCCCATTGTCCAAAATCGTCACGTACCGAGAAAATTCGTTCTTTTGCTCTTGCTTTTTCTTCATCTCTTCTTGCTCCACCTATGCAAGCATCGAACTTAAATTCTTCTATAGCATCTAAAAGTGTTGTGGTTTGTAAGACATTTCTACTTGAGTATTTGCCAGACTCTTCTTTTACTTTACCTTGATCTATTGAATCTTGAACATTTCTAACAATTAATTCTAAATCTAATTCTTTTACTAATCGATCACGGAATTCTATTGTTTCCGGAAAATTATGTCCTGTATCTATATGCATTAAAGGAAATGGAATCTTTGCTGGATAAAATGCTTTTTGGGCCAACCTTACCAATGTAATAGAATCTTTTCCTCCAGAAAATAGGAGTACTGGTTTTTCAAACTGAGCGGCTACTTCTCTCATTATATAAATAGCTTCGTTTTCTAACGGATTTATACTTGCTGTATTTTTCATCTTTTATTTTTAGGTGTGTAAACCACACTCTCTATTTTCTAATTGTTTTGTAGGATCGTAATATTTAAATTCATTAGGAAGGTTATACTCTTCTAAATACACATTTAATTCCTCGTCTGTCCAGTTATAAAACGGACTTACTTTTAACACTCCATTTTTATCCTGAGACACAATATTTATACTATCTCTAAAAGAAGTTTGTCCTCTACGTAAGTTTGTAAACCATACATCTGGCTTATGCTCTGTCATTGCTCTTTTAAAAGGCTCTAACTTTACTTGTTCTGTAAAAATTTTATGATTCTCATCTTCTACACTTGGAATCCCTAATACGATATCTCTATAACCTACTGTTTGTTTTGGCACATACAGTTTTATATTAAGCTTTAATTTATCTATTAAGTCTTTAGCATGTTTATATGTGTTTGGGGTATTATATCCTGTATCGCACCAAATTACTTTTATATCTTTCTTTACAGAACTTGTTATATTTAAAATTGCTGCTTCATAAGGTCTAAAGTTTGTAGTTACTATAGGATTTTCAGCAAAATTAACGGCCCATTGTACTATCTCTAAAGGCGTTTTACTTTCTAATTCTTTATTAACTTTATTTATATCTACTGCCATTACTTACCCCATTTTATTTTATTCCACGCACGTTCATGAAAAAAGTACAACACCAATTTCGATATTAATTCTATAACTCCTATTGAAAAAGCTAATGCCAAAGTACCAGTTATCGCATAAGAAATTACAACTGTTGCAATTGTCCCTACAATTCTCCAACTAATCGTTTTTACTAAACTTCTCTTCATTTTTTCTTGAGAGGAATTCTCTTTTACTTTCACCTCTCTATTCATTTCTAAAGTTGTATTCATTTTATAAAATATTTTAATTCCTACTAACCCTATCTATTTACTAGGATAATATTGCAAACATATATATTATACCTTTAAATACCAAAGGTTTATAAAAACATTATTAAAATTTTATTGATTTGCTAAATCTGCTAACGTTGTATTTTTAAAGATTTCCAATGTGTTATCTCTTACTTGTTCCATTAAGCTATGTACTGCACAGGTGGACTCATCTGGGCAATCATCACATCTTTCATAAAAATTTAAACTTACACAAGGCACCATAGCAATTGGTCCTTCTAGAACACGCATAACATTAGCCATATTAATATCTTCCGGTTCTTTTAAAAGATAATAGCCTCCGCCTTTACCTTTTTTAGAGCCCAAAAGGCCGTTTTTTCTTAGAGTAAGTAAGATACTCTCTAAAAATTTAAGTGAAATCTCTTCTTCTTTAGAAATAGTCGCAATTTGAACGGGCGTTCTGTCTTCCTGTTTAGCCAAGTAAACAATTGCTTTAATTCCGTATTTAGTTTTTTTGGATAGCATAGGTTTGGCTAAAATAATAATTTTTAATGATTTTAAAACAATTGAGAAGCAATAGCCTTAATATTATCACTTTTTCCCATAGAATAATAGTGTAATACAGGAATTCCTGCTTTTTTAAGTGCTTTAGATTGTTCTATGCACCACTCTATACCTATTTGTCTTACTTGTTTATTATCCTTACACTTTACTATCTCTAAAATTAAAGCTTCAGGCAAATCTACATGAAATCGGTGCGGCAATAAATTTAATTGTTTCTTAGTAGCAATAGGTTTTAAGCCCGGAATTATAGGCACAGTAATCCCTTCTGCTCTACATTTACTTACAAAGTCGAAATATTTCTGATTATCGAAAAACATCTGTGTTACAATATATTCTGCGCCATTTTTAATTTTCTTTTTCAAAAAATGAATATCGCTATCTAAACTTGGCGCTTCCATATGTTTTTCTGGGTAAGCACCTACGCCAACACAAAAATCTGTAGACGACGAATTTTTTAACTCTTCATCTAAATACACCGCTTTATTTAAATCTGAAATTTGAGACACTAACTCACTTGCATAACTATGCCCTTCCTTTTCTGGTCTAAAATACGTTTCGTTCTTTACAGCATCGCCACGCAGTGCCATCACGTTATCAATGCCCAAAAAATCTAAGTCTATTAAAAAGTTCTCAGTGTCTTCTTTTGTAAAGCCGCCACATAATATATGCGGTATAGCGTCTACATTATACTTATTTTGTATAGCAGCACAAATACCAACTGTACCTGGTCGCTTTTTTACCACTTGCCTTTTAAGTAATCCATCGCCTAACTCTTTGTAAATGTATTCTTCTCTATGATACGTTACATCTATAAAAGGAGGATTAAATTCCATTAAAGGATCTATATTATCGAAAATAGATTTTATGTTTTGTCCTTTTAACGGTGGTAAAATCTCAAACGAAAACTGTGTGTTTCCATTGGCATTTTTTATGTGTTCTGTTACTTTCATAATATTTCCCACGAAAGTGGGAATCTTGTTAAATTAATCCTTTTTTTATTTTATAGCGTTACCTAAAGGTCGGGCTGTTCGCTATATCTTTTTTACTTATTCTCGATACAATGATCCCTTCGGTCGCATCACTCGAACCGACGTAAAAAAGGATGTCGCTTCCATCCCTAACGCACTAATCAGCCAAATTAGGGTTTAACCATTTTTTTGCTTCGTCTTTACTAATACCTCTGCGCTTAGCATAATCTTTTAACTGATCTTCTTTTATTTTTCCTAAACCAAAATACTTAGCGTCTTTATTTCCAAAATAATAACCGCTTACACTTGCTGCTGGCCACATAGCTAAACTTTCGGTTAGCTTAACACCTATTGCTTTTTCAACATCTAACAATTCCCAAATTGTTGTTTTTTCTAAATGGTCTGGACAGGCTGGATAACCCGGTGCTGGTCTAATACCTTTATAAACTTCTTTTATTAATTCGGTATTCGATAAGTTTTCATTTTTTGCATAGCCCCAATGTGTTGTTCTTACCTCCTTATGTAAATATTCTGCAAAAGCTTCGGCTAAACGATCTGCTAATGCTTTAATCATAATCGCATTATAATCATCATTTTCTTTTTCAAATGCTTCTGCTAATTGTTGTGTTCCAAAACCTGTGCTTACACAAAATGCACCCATATAATCTTTAATTCCAGTATTTTTAGGTGCTACAAAATCTGCTAATGCAAAATTAGGAACGCCATCTCTTTTCTTTAACTGTTGACGTAGTGTTAGGAACCTCACTTTGTCTTCGGAAGCACTTCGACTCCGCTCAGTGTAATCTTCATCCTTCTTCACTATTTCTTTGTCTTCGACTGCGCTCAGACCGACAGAAGACACCTCAATATCGTCATCATTTACTGTATTAGCAGGGAATAACCCAAAAATAGCTTTAGCTTTTAATAGCTTTTCATCGAATACTTTTTTTAATAACTCTTGCGCATCTGCAAACAGTTCTGTAGCTTGTGTTCCTACGATATCATCTTTTAATATTTCTGGAAATTTGCCATGTAAATCCCAGCTTCTAAAAAAAGGAGACCAATCGATGTAGGCTTCAAGTTTTGTAATATCAAAATCTTGAATAGTTTGGATTCCTAATGTGTTTGGTTTTATAATTTTGGTAGCATCCCAGTCTATTTTAAATTTTCTTGCTCTAGCGTCTTCAATAGTTCGATATTCCTTTTGTTTTGTTCTTCCTAAAAATTGCTCTCTAAATTTATCGTATTCTTCTCGAATCTGATTTTTATATAACGTATTATCCTTCTGTAATAAATCACCAACAACCGTTACTGCTCTAGACGCATCATTTATATGCACTACTGTATTTTGATAATGCGGTGCTATTTTAACCGCAGTATGTGCTTTAGATGTTGTTGCTCCTCCAATAATTAGAGGAATCTTAATATTTTGTTGTTCTAGTGATTTAGAAACATATACCATTTCGTCTAACGACGGTGTTATTAATCCGCTCAAACCAATAACATCTACCTGTTCTTTTATTGCTGTTTCAATAATTTTTTCGGGAGGCACCATAACTCCTAAATCTATAATCTCGTAGTTATTACAACCTAAAACAACGCTCACTATATTTTTACCAATATCATGCACATCGCCTTTTACTGTTGCCATTAATATTTTACCTGCGAATTCTTGTTTACCGTCTTTTTCAGCTTCAATAAAAGGTTGTAAATAGGCTACGGCTTTTTTCATTACTCTTGCCGATTTCACTACTTGTGGTAGAAACATTTTTCCGCTGCCAAATAAATCACCTACCACATTCATTCCTTTCATTAAATGCCCTTCGATTACTTTAATAGGTCTGGATACAGATAGTCTGGCTTCTTCAACATCTTCAATAATAAAGGCATCTATTCCTTTTACCAAAGCATGTGTAATACGATCTTGTAATTGGAAACTTCGCCATTCTTGAATGGTATCTGCAACATCTTTTTTATTGCCTTTTACTGTTTCGGCAATCTCCAATAAACGTTCGGTAGCGTCTTCTCTTCTATCAAATAATACATCTTCTACTCGTTCTAATAAAACCGAATCTATTTCATCGTAAATCTCCAATAATGCTGGATTTACAATACCTAAGTTCATTCCGTTTTTAATAGCATGAAATAAAAACGAAGAATGCATGGCTTCCCTAACCGTATTATTTCCTCTAAACGAAAAGGAAACATTACTTACACCCCCCGAGACATTGGCGTATGGTAAATTTTCTCTAATCCATTTAGTAGCGTTAAAGAAATCTAAAGCATTTTTTCTATGTTCTTCCATTCCTGTGGCTACAGGAAAAATATTAGGGTCGAAAATAATATCTTGAGCTGGGAAACCTACTTCATTTACTAAAATATCGTACGATCGCTTACAAATATCAATACGTCTTTGGTAAGTATCTGCTTGCCCGTCTTCATCAAACGCCATTACAATAACTGCTGCACCGTAGCGTTTTATAAGTTTTGCATGGTATTTAAACTGTGCTTCTCCTTCTTTTAAGCTTATAGAGTTTACAACACTTTTTCCTTGCACAACCTGTAAGCCAGCTTCAATGATTTCCCATTTAGAGCTATCTATCATAATAGGAACTCTAGCAATATCGGGCTCGGATGCTATAAGGTTTAAAAAGGTTGTCATAGCTTCTACGCCATCTAACATACCTTCATCCATATTAACATCTATAATCTGTGCGCCTCCTTCAACTTGGTGCCTAGCAACATCTAATGCTTCTTCAAATTTTTCTTCCTTTATTAATCGTAAAAATTTTCGAGATCCTGTTACATTAGTTCGCTCCCCTACGTTTATAAAGTTACTTTCTGGAGTAACTACTAGAGGTTCTAATCCTGATAGTCTTAAATATTTATTTGTATTGTTTTCCATACTTTTTTAGTTCTCGACTGCGCTCGAACAGACAGTATTTCTAGGTTCATATTTTAATGCAACTTCTGCAATAGCTTTTATATGTTCTGGATTCGTACCACAACACCCTCCAATAATATTAATAAGTCCTTCTTTCAAATAGCTTTCTATATAGCCTTGCATTTCTTCTGGAGATTCATCGTATTCTCCAAAGGCATTTGGTAGACCTGCATTTGGGTGTGCCGATGTATAGAAATCAGTTTCATTAGATAAGCGTTTTAAATAGGGTTGTAATTGTTCTGCTCCTAATGCACAATTAAACCCAACGCTTAACAATGGAATATGAGATATTGAAGTTAAAAAAGCTTCTACGGTCTGCCCAGACAATGTTCGACCTGATGCATCTGTAATAGTACCCGATACCATAATGGGAATGTCTATATTACGATCTTCCTTCACTTCTTCTATAGCAAATAATGCTGCTTTTGCATTTAATGTATCGAATATGGTTTCTACTAATAGTAAATCTACACCTCCATCGATTAGCGCTTCTACTTGCTGTTTATAGGCTTCTCGTAGCTCGTTAAAAGTAACGGCTCTATATTCTGGTTTATTTACATCTGGAGATAAACTTGCTGTCCTGTTTGTTGGTCCAATACTTCCTGCCACAAATCTTGGTTTGTTTGGGTTTCTGTTTGTAAATTCATTGGCAACATATTTAGCTATTTTAGCAGATTCATAGTTTAATTCGTAAACTAAATCTTCCATATTATAGTCTGCCATAGCAATTGTTGTTCCCGAAAATGTATTGGTTTCTACAATATCTGCCCCTGCTTCAAAATAAAGTTTATGAATATCTGCAATAGCTTGCGGTTGGGTTAAAGACAATAAATCGTTGTTTCCTTGTAATGGACTTGGATAGTCTTTAAAACGTTCGCCTCTAAAATCGGCTTCTGTAAAATTATAGCGCTGTAGCATAGTCCCCATAGCGCCGTCTAGAACAAGGATTCGTTTTTGTATTTCTTGTTTTATGTTACTCATTACTTTTCTTTTGAGAAATATTCAACATTTTGCCAAGGACCTCCATTAATAACATCTATGTCATTATCTTTTAATAAATTCTTAGCGACCTCGCTTCTAGCGCCACTTCTACAACAAGTTATTATTGGTTTTTGAAGCGCTTTTAATGCATCTATTTCATATTCTAATTCATCTAAAACAATATGTAGAGAATTTTCTAAATGACCTTCAAGATACTCTGCTTCTGTTCTAACATCCAATACTACGGCTCCTTTATCAAGATACTTTTGCACATCTTTAAATTCATTATTATTACTCATAATTTTCTCTTTTATATTTTATAATTTTAATGCTTGATTCAAATCGTTTATAATATCTTCTACGTGTTCTAATCCTACCGAAACTCTAACAAGCCCTCCAGTAATTCCTGTTTCTAATCGATTTTCTTCTGTTAATTTCGCATGTGTTGTAGATGCTGGATGCGTTACTATACTTCTAGTGTCTCCTAAATTTGCTGATAACGATAATAGTTTTATCGCATTTAAAAACCGTCTCCCTGCATCTATACCGCCTTTTATTTCGAAAGCCACCACATTACCACCTAGTTTCATTTGCTTTTTAGCTAATGCGTACTGCGGATGCGATTTTAAAAAAGGATATTTAACAAGAGCTACAGCCTCATGATTTTCTAAAAACTCAGCTACTTTTAAAGCATTTTCACAATGTTTATCTACTCTTACAGGTAAGGTTTCCAGGCTTTTTGATAAAATCCATGCATTAAAAGGCGATAGTGCTGGTCCCGTATTTCTTGAAAACAGATAAATTTGCTGTATTAAATCGGCTCTACCTACTGTTACACCTCCAAGTACACGCCCTTGTCCGTCTATTAATTTAGTTGCAGAATGAATGACTAAATCGGCTCCAAATTGAATTGGTTGTTGTAAATAAGGGGTTGCAAAACAGTTATCTATTATTAATATTAAATTGTGTTTTTTAGCGATGCGTCCTAAATATTCTAAATCTAAAATATCTACAGCTGGATTTGTTGGGCTTTCCGCATAAAGTACTTTTGTATCGGGTTGAATTAAAGCTTCTATAGCCTCTACGTCTTCAATTTTAAAAGAACTTACCGAGATATTCCATTTCGGTAATATATTATTAAATAGTGTTTGTGTTGACCCAAATACACTTCTTGACGATACTATATGATCTCCTGCATTTAGTAATGCTGCAAATGTTGAAAATACAGCAGACATTCCTGTTGCAAATGCATAACCACGTTCTGCTCCTTCCATTTTACAGATTTTCTCTATAAACTCTGAGGTGTTTGGATTTGAATAGCGGCTGTAAATATTACGTTCTTTTTCGTCTGCAAAAGAAGCACGCATGTCTTCGGCATCTTCAAAAATATAACTAGACGTTAAATACAACGGATTAGAGTGTTCTAGATACTGTGAACGTTCTATCTGTGTTCGTATGGCTTCTGTTTCTATGTGGTTACTATTCATTAGTTATTATTGTCATTCCTTTGAAGAAAGGAGTCTATTATTTTTTTGATTCTTCTTAAATATTTGTTCATTCCATATAAGCACTTCGACTTTAGCCTGTCTTGAGCCTAGACGAAAGGCTCAGTATGACATTTCGTTTATTTGGTTCTCGATACATTTCCTCGTACCTCTGAAACACTCGAACTGACGTTTTGGTTTTAATTTATAATTACCCTTTTCAATCATAATGAGATTACCACGTCCTGTGTCCTCGCAATGACGTTACTATTATTGTTTTAGCGTATCATTCTTCATTCTACTTTATTTCCTATTTGAGTGAGTAACTGCTTACTTTAAACTGCTAACTGCATACTTCTATGGTTCTCGATACATTTCCTCGTTCCTTGGAAACACTCGAACTGACGTTTTTGTTTCTATTAAAATGTTATTAATTATTCTTTTCTGTTAATCGTAAAATATCTCCAAAAACACCTCTTGCTGTTACCGATGCGCCTGCGCCTGCGCCTTGTATAACAATAGGATTCTCTCCATAGCTTTCTGTGTAGATCTCGAAAATAGAATCGGCTCCTTTTAAAGCGCCTAATGGTGATTGTTTTGGTACAGACACCAATTTCACATCTAACTTTGCTCCCTTTTCATCTGCTAAATCGCCATGTAAATCGCCTATATATCGTAATACATGATTTTCTTTTTGTGCTTCTTTTTTCTCTTGAAAAATAGGGTTCATCGTTTCAAATGACTCTAAGAATTCGGAAGTCTCAATAGTTCTTAATGCTTCAGGAATTAAATTCTCTATAGTTACATCGCTTAGCTCATTATGTAAGTCTAATTCTCTGGCTAGAATTAATAACTTTCTTGCTACATCGTTTCCACTCAAGTCTTCTCTTGGATTAGGTTCTGTATAACCTTTGTCTAATGCTTGTTGTAATGTTTTAGAAAAGGGAATGTTCTCGTTAGAAAAAGTATTAAACAAGTAACTTAGCGAACCTGAGAACACCCCTCTAATTCTTATAATATTCTCACCAGATAGATGTAATAGTTTAATGGTATCTATTAATGGCAATCCTGCTCCAACATTAGTTTCGTACAAGTATGATTTTTGATGTTCTGTTAAGGTTTTTCGTAATTCGGTATAGAATTCAAAATCTACAGTATTTGCTATTTTATTAGAAGATACTATGTCGAAGCCTTCTTCTACTAATTGAATATAATTTGAAACAAAGTCTAAACTAGATGTATTATCTATTGCTATTAAGTTTTCTAAATGATTCTCTTTCGCAAAGTCATACACCTCTTTTATCGTGTATGTTTTCCCTTCGGAATTTAAATGATCTTTCCAATCCTTTGTTATTCCATTTTTATTGAAAAGGATTTTTTTAGAATTCGCAATAGCAAAAATATTAAGCTTTATTCCTTTTCTTTTTTCAATGTCTTCTGCTGAAGAAATAATTTGATTGATTAATGCACTTCCTACTAATCCATGACCAAAAATTGCTAAATTTATTTTTTTAGAAATTCCGAAGATTTCTCCATGAATAACATTTAAAGCTTTATGCAATTGTGTTTTTTTAACCACTATACTTACATTTTCTCCTGTAACAGTATTATTAAATAACAACGGTGTTACTTGATTTTTAATCAATGCATTAAATGGTTTATGAAACGTACTTAACTCTTGCCCTACTATAGAAATCACAGCTGCGTCGTCGATAACACTAATTTTATTAACGTCTTGTGAGTAAAAATCGTTTTCAAATTCTTGCTCTAAAGCTAAGATTGCTCTTGCTGCTTTCGGTGCATCGATAACCAAACCTATACCGCGTTCTGAAGAGCCTTGAGACACAATACTAACACTAATATCCTCGTTACTAAGTGCTTTAAAAATCCTGAAATCGACACCTACTTTTCCTAATAGTCCACGACCTTCTATATTTATTAGTGCAACATCATCTAACACCGATAAAGAGCGAATGCCTTTAGTATTACTTTGCGATGTAATAATGGTGCCATTATCTTCTGGGTTAAACGTATTTAAAATACGCAATGGTATGTTTTTTTCTATTAACGGAATTATGGTTTTAGCATGTAAAATAGAGGTTCCAAAATTGGCTAATTCATTAGCTTCTGTAAACGATAGTTTTTCTATTTTTTTTGCATCTGCAACTAAATCTGGGTTAGCTGTATAAATGCCATTAACGTGTGTATAATTTTCTAATTCTTCTGCATCTAGATAATTTGCTAGTAGTGACGCCGTATAATTACTTCCGTTTCTACCCAAAGTTGTGGTTTTATTCTCTTTATTAGAAGCTATAAATCCAGTAACAATATTTACAGTGGTCCCATTATTTTGTTTAAAATAATCGATAACATTTTGTTTAGATACTCCTTCTATAGGTTTTGCATTACCAAAATTATCATCGGTTTTAATTAAGGCTCTAGCATCTGTTGCTTTTGCATTTATATTTTTATCTTTTAATAACGCAGAAATAAGTTTAGCAGAGATTAATTCGCCTTGTGCTAAAACTTCATCTTTTATTTTCTCGCTATAATCCCCCAATAGTTGTACGCCTTCAAACAGGTTATCTAATCTTGAAAACTCACCAGATAAATCTATTGTTGCTACACTATTTTGGTAGTTTTTAAATGCATTTAATTGCTCTTGATAGCTTTCGTTTTCTACTGCCTTTTCAAGAATAGCTTCTAACTCATCTGTTGCTTTTCCTCTTGCAGAGACAACAACCGCTATTTTTTCGTTATTTTTTACTTTGTTTTCTATAATAGAAATCACACGATGTAATCCTTCTCCATTTGCTAAAGATTTACCGCCGAATTTTAATATTTTCATTTTTTTATGTTTTGAGTCCGCTCTAAAAACGGGTTCAATAATTTTTTCGAGTTGCTCATATTCTATTAAAAAGGCATCATGTCCGTGTATAGAATGAATCTCGTTATACGTAACATTAGGATTAGTTAATGCTAATTGTTTTTGCGTTTCTCGATTTTCTTCTGCTGTAAAAAACAAATCAGAATCTACAGCCACTATTGTAATTTTAGATTGAATACTATCTAGTATCTGTTCT
Organism: uncultured Flavobacteriaceae bacterium; assembly: GCA_947494205.1. GTDB lineage: Bacteria > Bacteroidota > Bacteroidia > Flavobacteriales > Flavobacteriaceae > JAHDHI01. The sequence goes on from CANLUH010000009.1 coordinate 59,554, forward strand.
GGTCTTCCTCTTGTTACATCTATAGTTCGTAACAACTGATTCATTAATTTATAGGCCGATAATTGAAATCGTTCTTGTAATTTCTTCCCATGATGTAACAGCCAACTTTCTACATTAAAGAGTTCTAGTTCTTTATTTTTAGAACGTTGAAAACGATGTTTAAACGATTCTGGTGTTCTGTAACACAACATCGCATGCATTCTAGCATCGTGAACTGGGTTATTAGAGTTTACTAAAAACTGTTCTTGTATTTGGCAATTTGCCATTAACCAATCGGTAGACTTCCAATCGGTAGCAACTGGAATTAAATGGGTTGCCAAATTAGGTTTTAGCACGGCCATTTCCCAGGCTATCCCACCACCTAACGAACCGCCTATAATTGCAAATAGACTCGTTATTTTTAGCTTCTCTAGTCCTATTAAAAACAACTCTGCTATATCTCTAGCTACAAAAGCTTTATAATTTTCTATAACAAAACCATCGTGTCCATTACCCGGAATATTAAAGGCTAAAACAGTATATTTTTTAGTATCTATAACTTTATTATCGCCTACTAATGCTTTCCACCAACCTTCTGTTCCTGCAACATTACTATTACCTGTTAATGCATGATTAACAAGTACAATAGGTGCATGAAATAATGGCTGCCCAAAACATTGATACGATAGATTAAGACTCTCTATTTTATCACCATTTTGGGTACCATAATTTGTAATGGTTATATGTTGTAACGAATTCATTTGTTTACAGAAGTCTACTAAGTTTAAGATAGAGCTACGCGTCTTCAGGATAAGACGCATAGCTCAAATCAACCAACTAATACTATTAATACACGTTTTCTATGTTAAGACTGGCTTTTTAACTTTAGAAAATGCTTCTTTTAAATCGGTTTTTAGATCTTCAATATTTTCAATACCAACAGACAAACGAATTAGGTCTTTGGTAACACCTGTTGTTTCTTGTGCTTCATCACTTAATTGCTGGTGCGTTGTACTTGCTGGATGGATTATTAATGATTTTGTATCGCCTATATTAGCCAACAAAGAGAATAGTTTTGTAGTGTCTACTACTTTTTTAGCAGACTCATAACCGCCATCTAGGCCAAAGGTTACAATGCCACTTTGCCCGTTTGGCAAATATTTTCTAGCCAAATCATTATATTTACTTGTTGTTAACCCTGGATAATTTACCCAAGTCACTTCTGGTTGTTCTTGTAGCCATTTTGCCAATGCCAATGCATTAGTACTATGTTTTTTAATACGTAACTCTAAGGTTTCTAAACCTTGTATAATTTGAAACGCATTAAACGGACTCAGCGCGCCACCATAATCACGTAATCCTTCTACTCTTATTTTTGCAATAAAAGCTGCGGCTCCAATAGCTTCGTGATATACTAATCCGTGATATCCTGCTGATGGTTCAGTAAATTCTGGAAATTTCCCGTTAGACCAATCAAATGTTCCAGCGTCTATTATAGCGCCTCCTAATGCTGTTCCGTTTCCATTTATATATTTTGTTAATGAATGGATTACAATGTTTGCACCATACTTAATAGGATTTAACAAATAAGGTGTGGCTACTGTATTATCTACAATTAATGGCACTTTAAACGCTTCTGCTTCTTTAGAAATGGCTTCAATATCTAAAACATCTAGTTTAGGGTTTCCTAAAGATTCTATAAAAAAGGTTCTTGTATTTTCCTGTGCTGCATTTTTAAAATTTTCTGGATTAGATGGATCTACAAATGTCGTTGTAATACCGTGTCTAGGTAATGTTACACTTAGTAAGTTATAGGTTCCGCCGTATAAGCTATTAGAAGCTACAATGTGATCCCCTGCTTTTAAAAGTGTTAGCAGTGTTGTTGCTATTGCCGAAGTTCCCGAGGCTGTTACCACTGCTGCCAAACCGCCTTCTATGGCTGCCAAACGTTGTTCTAAAATATCGTTTGTTGGATTGTTTAGTCGAGTATAAATATACCCAGGCTTTGTTAAATTAAATCGGCCTGCTGCATCATCTGAATCGTCAAATACATAGGCTGTAGATTGATAAATAGGAACTGCTCTTGTTCCTCCATTTTCGTTGACATTGTGTCCTGCGTGCAACGCTTTTGTTGCAAATTTTTGTGTACTCATTTTTCTAATTTTTGAGTTAATAATGAATTAAACCAAAAGTCAAATAAGCTTCGTTTGAAGCATACTTAATAGAAAAATGTTATAAGAAAATATAGTAATTACAGATGGGTAATTACGTTAAGTTATCTATCCGAATAGACGATAAATGAATCGCGTCTTCAGGTAGAATTTAGCACCTTCTTAATTGCTTAAGGGTTGCTAAGGCTTCAGCGGGTCTATTCCCTCCACCTTTCTTGATAACATTTCAATAAAGTCTTGAACTTTGTGAGTGCAAATATTGTGAAAAATATTTTTCACATCCAAACAAAAATGAAAAATTTTCTAAATTATTTTAAATAATCAAATTAAATAGAAAAATAATCTACATTAATCAGTTTTTGTAGATTAATAATTTTGTTTGTTAAAATGATTTAGAAAGTATAATTATTCGTTTGAGTAAAAAAGGGTATTGCTTTACTAAAGAATAGCATCAGTTATTTGTTATATTTGAGATAAACAATGTGAGTAGTGTTTATATTATAGTTGGACACAATTTAAAAATCACCTGTGAATGGACTCAAAAGAATTCGAAAATGAAATAAAGAAATCTTTAATACAATCTTACGAATTTATTCGAGAACGATATTTCAACAAGTCAATTAAGTTTCCAAATAAACCAACTTATAATTCACAATTGAGAATCGCAGAAACCCGTGAACATTTTATTGCGGAGATTTTAGGAAATAAAGACTTTAAAATTGATAAAGTTGCGAAATTAACAACAAGAGCTGTCGAAAAGATAACTGACATTAATTCATTTATTTTAGGTGTAAATAAATTGAGTAAAAATGAAGTTGCAATATTAGATATTAGCAAAAGTAAATGCGATATCGGAGGTATATTTATAGCATCTTCAAGAGATATAAGTGAAACGAAAAATAGATTAGGTATCAGAATTGTAAACGATGGAATTCTCAAAGAATCTGCTACTGTTCCAATTCTATTCGGTAAAGAAAGTAATAATTCTTTTCTTCATCAAGTCGAACTCTTAAGAACAAAAGGCTCTAATATTTTTTATCGTCACATAAGTTTTATAATCATTGTAAGAAAATCAATTCAAAAAATAGATTTTAGCAATCAGTTCAAAGAATATTTAGAGAAAAAATGGGAAAAAAGTGTACCTATAGGTATTGATTATAGTGTTGATACAATAAATGTGAGAATGGCACGAAGTCTTATTAGTCTTTCCGAGCAAAATATTACGGAGAGAATTCTTGATAAATTTATCGGTCAACACTCAAAAATGTTTTCAAAATCAATGGGATATAAAAAAGCATTGCCTCAAATCGGACTTAAATGGTTAAATAGAGAGGATGACGACCCAGAATTAAGTATTCCTGATTATTTAATGGAATCAGAAGACGGCACTTATCATATTGTTGATTTAAAAAAAGGGTTTTTAGGTCGAAAGATAGTAAAAGGTAAAATTGGTAGAGAAAGATTCATTGATTATGTTGCAGAGTTAGTGGCTCAATTAACGAACTATGAACGATATTTCGATAAGAAAGAAAACTTAGAATTTGCAAAATCAAATTTCGGAATAGAAGTTAATAATGAAATTAAACTGATTGGCGTAGTCGGCGGATATTATGAATACGACGAAAAAGCTGTATCTAAAGTATTGAGACAGTACAATAAAAGAATTTCAATTATAAGTTATTTTGATTTAGCATCTCTGATAAAAAAATTAAAATAAATAAGAACTGTGTCCAACAATGGGCTAGTAAGTAATTGCTTAACTAGTTAAAAGAATTATACTACCTATAGATTAATCATATTAAACCCAACTAAAAAACATGTCTTTAAAATCGCAAACACCTATAATTTAAATAGTTGAACACACACATTTTATGAGAACAGAGCAAACACAAAAACTAATTGATAAATACCAAAAGTATAGTCAGATTTTTGAGAATGATACTCTGAAATCATTATTACATACCGAAATCCTAGAATTGTATTCCGAAATTGAAAACCCCAATACTGAAGATAATTATACCATGGGATTATTTCATTATGGAGATTATAACGAAAAAACGTCAAAAGATTTATTAGATAAACATATATATACAGCAATTTCTTTCTTTGAAAAATCAATTAAATCTGACTCAAACTATTATATGTCTTATTATTATTTAGGACATTGTTATCAGGATTTAGGGCAATATAAACAAGCCATTACATATTACTTAAAAGTAAATCAAAATCAACTAAAAGCAGACTTCTCTTTATGGAGGTCAGTTCTTTTATTTGAACTTATTGGGTTTTGTTATTGGAAAACAAATCAAAAGGATATTGGAATGAACTATTTTGAAAGAACCTGTTCAGAATACCTCAAGTTGGAAGATTATTATGACTTATTCCCAATAGGAGACTTAATTGAAGAATGCTTAAGTAGTACTCATAGTTTAGTCCTAAGAATGAAAGGCTATGCAGAAGTTAAAAACAGTGAATAACATAGTTCATTCTCTAAAAAAAGAGCAATACATCATTGTTATTTATTAGTAATCCCAGCCAAATATTTCCCCCTAATAATTTCATCTACAGGTATATTCTCAATCTTACTTTCTAACCAAGAAATAATATCTAGATACAAAAAAGCACGCCCTTCGTAAGGTCGGTTTTCATACACTTTAAGTTTTTTAAGTAAAGCTTTAAATGCCTTTTTAATATCGTGAGGATAAATATCTTGTAAACCACGAATAAACTTAATCATCTCTTTTTGCACTTCATGCAAATCGTTCATTTTAATTAAAAATTTGTAGGTACTTCGTAGTAAGGTTTCTAAATGATAATCTAAACCAGCTTCATAATGCGCTACCAAGTTTAATACTCGCGAAAAGCACAATAAATCCTCTCGCATTATTAAGGTTTTATTCGAAATAATTTTAGCCAAATACGCTATAGCTTTTCTATTATTTCCAGAGCCAAAATGTAAACTAGCAAACTTATAATAGAATATCATTTTATGATGTTCGTCTATTCTATTTTTAAATTGCATTAAATCCGTTTCCATTTTAGGAATTAAATCTAAACCAGCTTTAAAAGTGCCATCTATAAAATGTAAATTGATTTTATTTAAATTAATATACAAGAACGCTAAAGCCTCAACATTTTCGTTTTTTGGAAGACTATTTTCTGAGGTTATAGTTTCTAATTTTAATAAGGCTTCTTCAAATTTTGTTCTATTCTTTAAAAAGAATAAAGCTTCTAATAAATAATTATTCCCTTTTAAAAAGAATACCGGATTTAGATGAATCATGTTCGGGTTTTCATAAAATAAATTCACCCATTTTGAAGCATATTTATAGCTGTTTAAAAAATCTTGCATTAAAAAACTATACCATAAATGCGCATTATATAACCATAGTTTTTCTCTAAATCCTAATGTTTTAATATCATATTTTGGCAACCTATTATTAAAATAATCTTTAACCCACTTACTTTCTTCTTCATTTTTAACATACCCCGTTTTTAATAACAAACTATATAATTGTAACGACAAATTGGAGAGCTTACTAGACACCACATTTGCCGCGCTTAACTCTTTTGCTTGCACCGTTAATTCATCTGCTCTATTACTTATGCTTCGTGTTATGTATTGAGACTCTATAACTTTTTCGAGCTCAACAATTTCGTAGGCTAAGTTTTTTTCTTCGTTTACAATGGCAGCATCTTTGGCCTTATCTAAAATTTTTAAACTCTGTTTATATAAACCTTTGTGGTATAAAATAGAGGCAAAATCTAACTGCTCTCGTATTTGAGAACGAATGTTTTGATGCGATGGATTTAATTTTAAACTAATTAAAATCTGCTTATATAAATGCGCTTTTACATTAGCTAATTGCTGCTTTTTAACTGCCGTAGATTTTAAAATTGCTGTTTCATCGTAGGTTGACATCTTATCTAAAACGGTAAAAACGCTTAAAAATTTAGAATCTGAATTTACTCCTAATCGACCAACATACAACTTAAATTGTCGTTTTTCGGATTTGGTTAAAGACTTAACCAATAAAAATAAGCTGTCTTTTTGATCTTTAGTCATCAATTTAAAATTGAAATTAAAATACTGATTTTCAATTATTTAAATTGAAAAAATCTATTTGAACATCGTAAAAAACGCTATTCGATGTGCTTCTAAGCTTTATCCAAAATATAAATTAGTACTACAATAGAAAAATTATTCTAATAAAATGTCAAAACAACACATTCAAATTTTCGACACAACACTACGAGACGGCGAGCAAGTCCCTGGGTGTAAATTGAACACAGAACAAAAGGTCATTATTGCAAAACAGCTAGACCATTTGGGTGTAGATGTTATTGAAGCTGGCTTCCCTGTTTCTAGTCCTGGAGATTTTAAATCGGTAGAAGCTATCGCTAAAATTGTAACTAATGCTACTGTTTGCGGATTAACACGCGCTGTAGAAAATGATATTAAGGTTGCTGCCGAAGCACTTAAATACGCTAAAAAACCTAGAATCCATACAGGAATAGGCACAAGTGACTCTCATATTAAATTTAAGTTTAAATCGAATAGAGACGACATTATTAAACGCGCTTTTAACGCTGTTAGTTATGCGAAATCATTTGTTGAAGATGTTGAGTTTTATGCAGAAGATGCTGGTAGAACCGACAACGAGTATTTAGCTCGTGTTTGTGAGGCTGCTATTAAAGCTGGTGCAACGGTACTAAATATTCCAGACACAACAGGCTATTGTTTACCAAGTGAATATGGTGCAAAAATTAAATACTTAATGGATAATGTAAAAGGTATTGAAAATGCCATTTTATCTTGCCATTGCCATAATGATCTAGGTTTAGCTACTGCAAATTCTATTGAAGGTGTTATTAACGGTGCCCGCCAAATTGAATGTACTATAAATGGTATTGGCGAACGCGCAGGAAATACGGCTTTAGAAGAAGTCGTCATGGTTTTAAAACAACACGCCGATTTAGATTTAGATACAAATATCGATACGACAAAACTTTTTGGATTAAGTCAATTAGTAAGCGATAGTATGGGGATTTACACACAACCAAATAAAGCCATTGTTGGCGCTAATGCTTTTGCACATAGTTCTGGTATTCATCAAGATGGTGTGATTAAAAACAGAGAAACGTACGAAATTATAGACCCTAAAGATGTCGGTGTTACAGAATCTGCTATTGTGTTAACCGCAAGAAGCGGACGTGCTGCTTTAGCTTATAGAGCTAAAAATGTAGGTTACGAATTAACCAAACTACAATTAGATGATGTCTACTCAAACTTTTTAACGTTTGCAGATAGAAAAAAAGAGGTTAATGACAACGATATTCATCAAATTATTGAAACGAGCAATGTCTATAGACAAATTGTAAGTGCTTAATAAATTAATAGGCGTAATAAAAACAAGAAAAAGATATCCGCCTTCGCGAATATTACTATAAATATGAAAAAAACACTATTCGATAAAGTATGGGATGCCCACGTGGTCGATGCTATAGAAAATGGCCCCCAAGTACTTTATATAGACAAACACTTAATTCACGAGGTAACGAGTCCGCAGGCATTTAATGAATTAGAACGACGTAATATTCCTATTTTTCGCCCTAATCAAATTGTTGCTACTGCCGATCATAATACACCTACCGAGAATCAGCACTTACCAATTAAAGACGAGAATTCTAGAAAACAACTGGAACAACTGTCTGAAAATTGTAAAAAAAATAATATTACACTCTACGAACTAGGACATAAATACAATGGTATTGTCCATGTTATGGCGCCAGAGTTAGGAATTACCCAACCCGGAATGACTATTGTTTGTGGTGATAGCCATACCTCAACCCATGGTGCTTTTGGCACTATTGCTTTTGGTATTGGAACAAGCCAAGTCACTCAGGTTTTTGCCAGTCAATGTTTATTATTAACCAAACCTAAAAGTTTACGTGTTTCGGTTAATGGTAAACTAAAACAAGGCGTACTTCCTAAAGATGTTATTTTATACATTATTGCAAAATTAGGTACTAATGCAGGTACCGGATATTTCTGTGAATATGCAGGCGATGTTTTCGAAAACATGTCTATGGAAGGCCGTATGACAGTTTGTAATATGAGTATAGAAATGGGAGCGCGTGGTGGCATGATTGCTCCAGACCAAACAACTTTCGATTATGTAAAGGGCAAAACATTTGCGCCTAAAGACGAAGCATTTGATAAAAAAGTAGCTTATTGGGAAACCTTACCTACAGATGATGGTGCCGTTTTCGATAAGGAATATACGTTTGATGCAGAGAATATAGAACCTATGGTTACTTATGGCACAAACCCAGGTATGGGGATTAAAGTTACCGATACCATACCCACTGTAAATGATGATTCTTTTGAAAAATCATTACAATATATGAACTTTAAAAAAGGAGAGTCACTAATAAACAAGCCTATTAACTATGTCTTTATTGGTAGCTGTACAAACTCCAGAATTGAAGATTTTAGAGTTGCAGCTAACTATATAAAAGGAAAGCAAAAGGCCAATAATGTTACAGCTTGGTTAGTTCCTGGGAGTAAACAAGTAGAAGCACAAATTATAGACGAAGGCTTAAAAACTATTTTCGACGAGGCTGGTTTTAAATTAAGACAACCAGGTTGCTCGGCTTGCTTAGCAATGAATGATGATAAGATTCCGCAAGGTGAATATTGCGTATCAACGTCTAATAGAAATTTTGAAGGTCGACAAGGACAAGGTGCTAGAACTATTTTAGCAAGTCCACTTGTAGCAGCTGCCACTGCGATTGAAGGTAAAATTATTGATGTAACAAAACAGTTGAATTAAAGAACTACTGTCTGGTCGAGCGCAGTCGAGACCTTAATAAAACCTCTCGACTGCGCTCCACCTGACAAAAACAATTAATAAGATTTCCATTTGCATGGAGAATAAATATGGAAAAATTTAAAACACTTAAATCGCAAGCTATTCCGTTAGCGATAGAAAATATAGATACAGACCAAATTATTCCTGCTCGCTTTTTAAAAGCCACCGATAGAAATGGTTTTGGAGATAATGTATTTAGGGATTGGAGGTATAATAAGGATAATAGTTTAAACCCAGACTTTATTTTAAACAACGCCACGTATTCTGGTAAAATTTTGGTTGCTGGAGATAATTTTGGTTGCGGTTCTAGTAGAGAACATGCAGCTTGGGCTTTAACTGATTTTGGGTTTAAAGTTATTGTATCAAGTTTTTTCGCAGACATTTTTAAAGGTAATGCCTTAAATAATGGATTATTACCTGTACAAGTTTCTGAAGATTTTTTAGATGTATTATTAACCGAAATCACAGAAAAACCAGATACACAATTAGAAGTTGATTTAGAAGCGCAAACCATAACAGTTGAAGGCACATCCTTTGCGTCTTCTTTTGAAATTGACCCGTATAAAAAAACATGCTTATTAAATGGTTATGATGATATTGACTACTTATTAAGTAAAAAGAAAGCTATTGAGGCTTTTGAAAACAAGGAATAAATTTTCAAGTTAGCAGTCTTCAGTTGACAGTATTTACTTCTGTGTAGAAATTGACTTTAACTGATTAGCCCGCGTTAGCGGTTGAAGTGGCATCCTTTTTTACGTTAGTTCGAGTGATGCGACCAAAGGAAGCATTGTATCGAGAACAAGTAAAAAAGATATAACGGAAAACGCGACCCTTGTGGTAACGCCCAAAAGAATAAAAGAATTAACTAATAAAAAAATGAAAGTAGGACATTTTATAAAATTCCTACCAACTAAACTAGTATAGATTCCCTCCTTCGAGGGAATGAAAAAATATTTTTCTATGAAATTAAACATAGCCGTTTTAGCAGGAGATGGAATTGGTCCAGAAGTGACTGAACAATCCATAAAGGTATTAAAAGCCATTGCCGTAGAGTTTGACCATACTTTTTTATTTAAAAGTGCAGATGTCGGTGCGATAGCTATCGATAAACACAATAACCCATTACCAGATGACACACTTAAATTGTGTAAATTAAGTGATGCTATTTTATTTGGCGCCATAGGAGACCCAAAATACGATAATAACCCAAGTGCAAAAGTACGTCCAGAACAAGGACTTTTAAAACTACGGAAGGAACTAGGTTTATATACTAATATTAGACCTGTTAAGGCTTATGACACGTTGTTAGACAAATCGCCTCTTAAACGCCATATTATTGAAGGTACAGATATTAGTATTTATCGCGAATTAACAGGAGGTATTTACTTTGGTAAAAAGGCTTTAAGCGACGATGGTAATTTGGCTTCAGACTTATGTGAGTATTCTAGAGTTGAAATTGAACGTATTGCACATTTAGCGTTTAAAGCCGCTCAAGCACGTAGTAAAAAAGTAACATTAGTGGATAAAGCTAATGTTTTAGAAACGTCGCGTTTGTGGCGAAAAGTGGTAACAGAAATGGCGCCAGACTATCCAGATGTAACTTTAGATTTCCTTTTTGTAGACAATGCTGCCATGCAAATGATTTTAAACCCAAAACAGTTTGATGTTATTTTAACCGAAAACTTGTTTGGCGATGTTATTAGCGACGAGGCTAGCGTTATTGGTGGTTCTATTGGCCTATTAGCCTCGGCTTCTGTTGGCGATCGTTATGCTATGTTCGAGCCTATTCATGGATCCTACCCCCAAGCTACAGGAAAAGGCATTGCCAACCCAATTGCTTCTATTTTATCGGCGGCCATGCTTTTAGAGCATTTTGAATTATTTGAAGAAGCCGAATTAATTAAAGAAGCTGTTGACAAATCGTTAAAACTTGAAATTTCTACTCCAGATATTAATACAACTTACGATACTATTTCTACAAGTAAAGTAGGCGATTTTATTGCCGATTTTATTAGTAATCCTACAGATAGTAATATTAATTTTAATAATATTCATTTAGGACAGAGTACTATTATTTAGCAGATAGCAGTGTTGAAGATTAAAAATAGAAAAGCACCTCTTTAGTTAGGAACAGAGATGCTTTTCATTGTATTCTGCGGGAGAATATATAATACCTTTCTTATTTAAAACTACTCTAAGACAAAATGAGAAAAGGTATAAATGATTATTTTAATGATTTTAAAAATGTAGCCATTTTTTGTTGCTGTGCATTTTTCATGACATCAATTTCTTCTTCAGTTTTATTATTATTTTTAGTTTGAATGTAAGAATCGAAAATATGACTTAAGTATATTGGCGAATAGTTACTAGAATAACTACTTCCGCTATGACATGAAAAACAGTTTGCTAAATTAGCAACATCAATTTCCGAAATATCACTTTGAAACGTTTGCGTAAAGGTCTCCATTGTAACATTAGAGTTATTTAATGATCCTCTTGCATGTGCTCCCACAACTGCACTTCCTGTTTTGTTTTCTTTAGCTAATTTTACAATAAGTGCTGCTTGTTGTTGCGGTGTCATTTCATCTGTATCTAACCAAATAGAACCATTGTAGAAATAGTTTACCCAAACATCTTTTAAGTTATTTGCTACACTTTTATTTATTTCCTTAATATGATTAAAGTTTTTAGGCTCCGACTGACTTGTCGTTAACGGTTTCCCATCTGTTCCTACAGGTACTCCAAACTGAAATAAATCGAAGGCTTTATCTGCTAACTTTGGCCCTACTCCTTTTGTGTAAGTAATACCATCTATACCTGTTGTGCTACCTTTACTAAACAATAGTTTCTCTGTTGTAGTATTCGCTTCATTAGCTACCCAATCGTAATTAGGTGCTATATCATTATGCTCGAATGTTGCCCAAATAAATTCTGGATGGTTTTCTACTACACCTACTACATGCATTCCTAATAACGCAACGGTTGTATTTGTATACGTTGTTCCATCGCTATTAATTACAGCTCCTGTTGTTGTAAAATAGTTTGCCCTTTTATTAGATGGAATAGCATTAACGTCTACCCAAGAGACTTTTAATTCTAAAGAACCTACAGGAAAAGTTTCAAAGTTATCTGCTGGTATTTTGTTTGATGCTAATCCAGCTTTAAACTCATTGGCAGCTTTCATCATTATATCACTAGTATGTATAGAGTAATGTACTGTATATTCAGTATTACTTTCCGGATTATATGCTGGGTTTGTTTTTAATATCCCGTCTGCAAATCCTGCTTGTTCTATATCTGTTAATACTACATTAGCTCCCGTTTGTTGGCTTACTAACTCCATTGAAGAAGTTACTTGTATTATTTTAGATTGGTCAAGGAATAATGGTAAACCGTTTTCTGGTTTTGTTACCCATAAAAACTTTTGCCATGACCATTGATGAAAAATACAATTTGTTGTTTCACTTACATCAAACGGACTTCCTTTACCTTCTGCTGGTGCTGGTGTTTGGCTGTGTGGAAACCAATTCGCTTCAGAGAGACATGGTGCGTCTGCTTCTAATGTAGAGTTATAAGTTGTTTCTGTTTTTACGTCTTCTACCGCTTCTGCTTTTTTTTCTTTTTTACAAGATGTAAAACATAAAGATAGTAGAACTACTACTAGCATAGATTTAAATGCGACTGTTACTGTTTTCATGGTTTTTAATGGTTAATTGGTTACTATTCTACAACTCAATATTAAATTAAAAAGAAGATGTAAAATATATTCTGTAGCCACAAAGGTCCCTATAACCAATTAAAAATAATAGCGTAGAAATACCTGCTTTTTAATTATTAAACTAAATAGTCTTCAAAAAATAATTTGAATATTCGTAATCAATCATAAAATCTACCATCAACCTAAACTTGTTTCTGGTTCCCACCATGAAGCATCTATGTTTTTAAGTGCCATGTGATGCTCAAACAGGTTAAACATAACGCCATAAGTAACATTATAACACAAAACGGACAATCAGAAAAAATAAAAAACCTCGACGTTAAAACAACACTTCGAGGTTTTTACTAATAAAAATACGACAACTAACTAATGCTCATTCAATCTAAAATCCGGATAAGCATCCATACCATGTTCATGCGCATCTAAACCTTCTAACTCCTCACGTTCAGACACTCTAATACCTACTGTTTTCTTTAATATAAAAATAATTAAAAATGCAGACACTATACTTATTCCTGCATAAGAGGCAACGCCTATAAGCTGACTAAGAAACTGTGATCCTCCTGCTAGGTTTCCAAAAACACCAACAGCAAGTGTCCCCCATATACCACATACTAAATGTACTGCAATTGCACCTACTGGATCATCTAATTTTAAGCGATCTATAAATGAGACTGCAAATACTATAATTGCACCTGCTATTGCTCCTATTATAATGGCATCTGTTGGGCTCATTTGATCGGCTCCTGCTGTTATACCAACCAAACCTCCAAGAATACCATTTAAAAACATGGTTAAATCCATGTTTTTAAATTTAATTACAGAGACTAAAGCTGCCACTACACCTCCTGAAGCCGCTGCTAAACAGGTTGTAACTAATGTTAACGAAGTCCCTCCTGGTTCTGCAGATAACACAGAACCGCCATTAAAACCAAACCAGCCTAACCACAACACAAGAACTCCCGCGGTTGCCAACGGAATGTTATGCCCAGGAATAGCTTGTATTTTCCCATCTTTAAACTTTCCTATTCTTGCTCCTAATAAACAGACAGCAACTAAAGCTGCCCATCCGCCAACAGAATGTACTAAAGTTGAGCCAGCAAAATCATAAAAAGGCGTTTCTAAAGTTTGCAAAAAGCCACCTCCCCATTTCCAAGAGCCTGCAATTGGGTATACCAAACCAACATATAGTATTGTAAAAATCATAAAAGGACCAATTTTCATTCGTTCTGCAACCGCTCCAGATACTATAGTAGCTGCTGTAGCTGCAAACATGCCTTGAAATAAAAAGTCTGTCCAATAGGTATAGCCTTTATTATACTCTAAATCTAAAACTCCTGCTTCGGTAAGTGGCGCTTCTAAACCAAAGCCTGCAAAACCTAAAACGCCATTAAATTCGCCAGGGTACATTAAATTAAAGCCCACTAGACAATATAAAAGCAGTCCAATTGTAATAATAAATATGTTTTTAAATAAAATATTTATGGTGTTTTTTTGGCGTGTTAAGCCTATTTCTAAAAATGCAAATCCTAGATGCATAAAGAAAACGAGTGCGGTACAGATCATCATCCATACATTGTTTGTTGTAAGTAATTCCATGTCTGTTATTTTAGTGTGTTTCCTCCTTTTTCTCCCGTTCGTATTCTGTAAACTTCTTCTATATTAGAAACAAATATTTTTCCATCACCAACAGTTCCCGTTGCAGCAGATTCTAATATGGCATTTATGGTTACAGTTTCAAAATCATCGTTAACTACAATAGACAAATAGCGTCTTTGAATATCGCTAGTGCTATAAGAGACCCCTCTGTATACATGCCCTTCTTTTTCATTACCTAATCCTGTAACATCCCAATACGTAAAGAAATTAACGCCCACTTGATGCAATGCTTTTTTTACTGCGGAAAATTTTGATTTCCGAATAATAGCTTCAACTTTTTTCATGATATTTAGTTTATAATTAGAATTTATATATCGCCGCCAACACAAAAGCTCCTAAACTTTTCGATGGCATAACATCTGTATCTATAAAAATGGATTCAGAGGCACTATCCAGTCTTAATTCTGGTTTTATTATTAAATCTTCTACGGTGTAACTTCCGGTTAAAGTAAATGCTAAAACGCTGGGGTTATCATCTATTAACTCACTTCGTCTTTCAAAATATTCGCCTCTTAACCCTAAACTAAAGGTTTCGCTAAGAGCATACTGCGGATAGATATCCACGCCATAAAAGCCCTCTCCTTCATTATCTGCATAAGCCGCATTAATACCTATATAAAATGCTTCACTAGCATCGAAACCTCCTGTATAATCTATCTCGAAACCTAAACCTGCCTTATCATATAACAGATTTAAAAACTGATCTTTATACCCTAATTGCACTCCAATACCATAACTTCCATCTGGATTAAACTCTGTAACATCTGTTTGATTAAAAACGCCGAGCATAAGACTAAAATCTTCAGAAATGGTAATATCTGCCTTTAGTCCAGTGTGCGAAAATGGCCCGTTTGAAAATAAGTAAGACGTACTGTAATTAAAGTTTCCTGTTGGAGCAATAACTTCGTATCCTAAAAACGTATTAAATTTCCCAAAAGTTAACGTCGTGTTTTTACTTATTTTATAGAATGCAAATAGCTGATTTAATACTGTTGAACTAGCAGCTTCTCCTCTTGGTCCAAATACAAAGTCTGCAACAGCACCAACTTTACCTTTTTCGTAAGTTGAAATGATATTCCCCATTCCCAAAGAAAAACCTGCTGTGTCTGCAAATGATGTTGCAGGTGCTATTTGATTAGTATCATTTGGCGCTGTAATATTTGCTCTGTAATACACATCTACACTTCCATTAAATGAAAATTTCTTTTCATTAGTCTTTGAGGATTCTTGAGCCATAGAATGCGAGGTTGATAAAAGCACTAGAAACACTAGTTTAATTGTTTTCATAACTATTCGATTTTGATTGATTGATTACTCAAATCTATATAAAAACAATTTATACCCCTAAAAAAATAGGGGTTGAAATATTATTTTTACAGAATAAATATTTATACCCCTATAAATTTCAGGGTTAAACAAAAATAAACCCATTTAATTACATGATTCACAATTCGCATTTTAAACAATTATCAATAAAATATTCTTTTTATTAAATAATATTCATCGAATTAAATTATTCGAAAACGTTTTCGTAATAAAATGGAATTTTTAACACATTTTAAACATTACAACATTCATAAAAATTATAGTATAAAATTACTTAAAGCGCATTATAAAACCTTCAAAATCCGAATTTCGGAAAAGTGATTCCAACATTTTATTTATAAACTTTCTGCTTCTATATTAGAGGTGCTATCAAGCAAAAAAAACTCTAAAATTTCACAATTATGTTAAAGCAACAAGGACTCTATTTACCAGAATTTGAACACGATAATTGCGGTGCAGGTTTTATATGTAGTTTAACTGGTAAACGCTCTAATGACATTATACATAAAGCGTTAGAAATTCTTGTAAAATTAGAACATCGCGGCGCTGTAAGTTCAGACGGTATTACTGGAGATGGCGCTGGTATTTTAATAGACATTCCGCATAAGTTTTTTAAAATATTTTGTGAATTCGAATTACCCGAAGCGAATAACTATGCCGTTGCCAATGTGTTTCTTCCTAAAAAAGAAAACCAACGAGAGTATTGTATTTCAATTTTAGAAGCTGAAATACAAAAACAAGATTTAAAACTTATAGGATGGAGAGACGTTCCTGTTAACAGAGAAATATTAGGCCCCATTGCCAAAGAAACGGAACCATCTGTAAAACAAATTTTCATTGGTAAAACAGACGAAAATCAATCGGATAAGGCCTTCAATTTAAAATTATTTGCTGCTCGGAAAATTGCAGAGCATACGATTTATAATTCTAAACTTTCTGAAGCTCAATTTTTCTACATTCCTAGCCTATCTACAAAAATCATCATCTTTAAAGGCTTACTAAAACCAGAACATATTAACGAATATTATCTGGATTTATACAATTCTGCTTTAGATACGCGATTAGCACTAGTTCACCAACGTTTTTCTACCAATACGTTCCCTACTTGGGATTTAGCACAACCGTTTAGATATATCTGTCATAATGGAGAAATTAATACTCTAAGAGGTAATGTCTCGCGTATGTTTTCTAGAGAAGAAATTATGAAAAGTGATGCCTTTGGAGAGGATATAAAACAAATTATACCAACCATATTAAAAGGAAAATCGGATTCCGCAACATTAGATATGGTTGTAGAACTACTATTAATGTCTGGTCGCTCTTTACCAGAAGCCATGATGATGTTAGTTCCTGAAGCTTGGGAGAAAAACCCAAATATGTCTGACACTAAAAGAGCTTTTTACGAGTACAATTCTTGCCTTATGGAACCTTGGGATGGTCCAGCTTCAATACCTTTTACAGATGGCAATTATATTGGCGCTGTTTTAGATAGAAATGGATTAAGACCGTCTCGTTATACGGTTACTAAAAACGGTAATGTTATTATGTCTTCGGAAACTGGAGTCGTAGATATTAAACCTGAAAATGTAGAATTTCATGGTCGTTTAGAACCTGGAAAAATGTTTCTGGTGAATATGAATGAAGGTCGCATTGTAAATGACGAAGAAATAAAAGAAACCATTGCTTCAAAATACCCCTACCGAAAATGGCTTGACGAGAACCTTATACACTTACGAGATCTTTCAGCAAAAAAAGGCCCCATAAGCTACGACGAAATTGCTTTAAAAAAACGTAAAATTGTTTTTGGTTACACACAAGAAGATTTAAATACAATTATTAGACCCATGGCACAATTAGGTAAAGAACCTATTGGCTCTATGGGAAACGATACACCTATTGCTATACTCTCAGAAAAACCACAACTCGTTTACAACTATTTTAAACAGTTATTTGCACAAGTTACCAATCCGCCATTAGATGGCATTAGAGAAGAACTAATTACAGACATTAGTCTTACTTTAGGTAGCGATGTTAATTTATTTGATAACAATGCTTCGCATTGTAAAAAACTAAAAATTCAGAATCCCGTAATTTCAAAGCACGATTTAGATAAAATACGGAATTACGATTCTAACCCAGATTTTATAGTAGAATCTATTTCTATACTATACGAAATTAACAGAGGTTTAAATGCTCTAGAAATTGCATTAGAAGATTTAGTAACACAAGCTTCTAAAGCCATAGATAAAGGCGCTAATATTATTATACTTTCCGACCGTTATGTCGACGAAAACCATGCGCCAATTCCTGCATTATTAGCTTGTTCTTATGTAAACCATGCGTTGCATAAATTAAAAAAACGTTCGAGAATTAGTTTAATTATAGAATCTGCCGAACCTCGAGAAGTACACCATTTTGCTTTATTATTTGGATTTGGAGCGAGCGCGGTAAACCCCTATATAGTAAATGAAATTGTACAGGAACAAATTAACACAAGCGATGTTAGCGATTTAGACTATTTAGCAGCCATTAAAAACTACAACAAGGCGATTGGGAAAGGGATTTTAAAAGTGATGAATAAAATAGGCATCTCGACTTTAAATTCTTATCGTGGTTCGCAGTTATTTGAATGTATTGGAATTAATACTAAAACTGTTGAAAAATATTTCCCCAACACACCCACACGGATTCAAGGTATTGGGTTGCGAGAGATTGAAAAAGAAATTGTAAAACGACATAAAAAAGCATTTTTAACAAACGATGCTTTGGCAGATATAGCCATTGGTGGCGATTACAGATGGAGACGCGGACAAGAGAAACATGCCTTTAATCCGTTAACTGTTGCTAAACTTCAAGAATCGGTACGCACTAATAAAGCGTCGACCTTTAAAGAATATTCAGATTTAATAAACAACCAATCTAAACAATTAATGACCATTCGAGGATTGTTTGAGTTTGACCAATTCGATCCTATTCCAATAGAAGAAGTAGAGCCTTGGACAGCCATTGTAAAACGTTTTAAAACAGGCGCCATGTCTTATGGATCCATTAGTAAAGAAGCTCACGAAAACCTTGCTGTTGCCATGAATAGAATTGGAGGTAAATCTAACTCTGGAGAAGGTGGTGAAGATTTAGAACGCTTTTATAAAAGCTCACAAGGCGATTGGAGAAATTCGGCCATAAAACAAGTGGCTTCTGGACGTTTTGGAGTCACGTCTAATTACTTAACTAATGCACAAGAAATTCAAATTAAAATAGCGCAAGGCGCTAAACCTGGAGAAGGCGGACAATTACCTGGAGCAAAAGTAAATCCTGAAATTGCAAAAACTAGAAACTCAACACCCTATGTTGGTTTAATTTCACCGCCTCCGCATCACGATATTTATTCTATTGAAGATTTATCTCAACTTATTTACGATGTAAAATCTGCCAATCGGGAAGCTAGAATTAACGTAAAGCTAGTATCGGAAGTTGGGGTGGGCACAGTTGCAGCTGGTGTAGCCAAAGCCAAAGCCGATGTGATTTTAATTTCTGGTTTCGACGGCGGCACAGGCGCTTCGCCTTTAACCTCTTTACGTCATGCGGGTTTACCATGGGAATTAGGCATTGCCGAAGCACAGCAAACACTCGTAATGAACGGTCTAAGAAATCGTATTGTTTTAGAATGCGACGGACAATTAAAAACAGGTAGAGATGTCGCCATAGCTTGTTTGCTTGGCGCCGAAGAATTTGGGTTCGCAACCGCTCCCTTAGTTGCTTCTGGCTGTATTATGATGCGGGTTTGCCATTTAAATACCTGTCCTGTTGGTATTGCAACACAAAACCCAGAATTGCGTAAAAAATTTAAAGGGAAACCCGAACACGTTGTTAACTACATGTATTTTGTCGCTCAAGAATTAAGAGAAATCATGGCTAAATTAGGCTTTAAAACCATTGATGATATGGTTGGGCAAGTACAAAAATTAAATCATAATAAAGCGATAGAACATTATAAAGCTTCTGGTATAGACCTCACACCTATTCTACATAAAATTCCAGTTTCAAAAGAAGTAAAACTGTATAATACAGAAGCTCAAAATCATAATTTAGAAACACACCTCGATTTTAAAATTATCAAGAAAGCGCATCAAGCTTTATTCAGAAAACAAAAAACGTATTTCGAATTACCAATCACCAACATTGATCGTACCGTTGGTGCCATTGTTAGTAATGAAATTTCAAAAATATACGGTATACAAGGTTTACCAGACGACACTATAAACATTGATTTTACAGGTTCTGCTGGTCAAAGTTTTGGGGCTTTTGCAGCAAAAGGACTAAGCCTAACTGTACATGGTAACACTAACGATTATTTAGGAAAAGGCTTATCTGGCGCAAAACTGATTATTAAAGTACCTGAAGCGTGCTCTATAATACCTGAGCATAATATTATTACAGGTAACGTAACATTATACGGCGCTACTTCTGGAGAAGTTTATATAAATGGAAAGGCAGGCGAACGTTTCTGCGTTAGAAACTCTGGTGCAAAAGCTGTTGTTGAAGGTATTGGCGATCATGGTTGCGAATATATGACTGGTGGTGTTGCTGTTATTTTAGGCGCCGTTGGCAGAAACTTTGGTGCTGGAATGAGCGGCGGCGTTGCTTATGTTTTAGATGAAGACGATACTTTTAAATCGTATTGTAATATTTCAGATTTAAATATAGATGCTGTGACTTTAGAAGAAGATAGTATTACATTAAAACAATTAATAGAAAATCATTACATCTCCACTTCTAGCCCATTAGCAAAACGCATTTTAGAAGACTGGAAAACCTATCTACCAAAGTTTAAAAAAGTATTACCTGAAGAATACAGACAAGCCTTATTACGATTAGAACAAGAACAACTACAAATTGCTTAAGCCATGGGAAAGACCACAGGATTTTTAGAATATAAACGTCAAAATGAAACTTTTGAAACCCCTAAACAACGTATTAAGAACTATACAGAATTCACCATTCCGTTAAAAGAATCGGAACTACAAGAACAAGGGGCACGTTGTATGGATTGTGGTATTCCATTTTGCCAAAGCGGTTGCCCTTTAGGGAACTTTATCCCCGATTTTAACGATAAGGTTTACAAAGGTAAATGGAAAGAAGCTGTAGCCATTTTACATAGAACAAATAATTTCCCAGAATTTACTGGTCGTCTCTGCCCTGCGCCTTGTGAAGAAGCTTGCGTATTAGGGATTAACGAAGATCCCGTAACTATTGAAAATATTGAAAAAAACATTGTTGAAACTGCTTTTTCCGAAGGTTGGATTACACCACAACCTCCAGAAAACAGAACAGATAAAACGGTTGCCATTATTGGTTCTGGACCTGCTGGATTAGCAGCTGCACAACAATTGAACAGAGCAGGACATACAGTCGTTGTTTTTGAACGCGATAACAAAGTAGGTGGTTTATTACGTTATGGGATTCCAGATTTTAAAATGGAAAAGCATATTATAGATCGCCGTGTTAAAATACTAGAAGCAGAAGGCATTACGTTTAAAACCAATGTACATGTTGGAAAAACGATAGAGGTGGATACATTAAAAAGCAATTTTGATGCAGTCGTGCTATGTGGAGGTGCTACCGTAAAACGTAGCATCCCAATTCCTGGAGCAGATTTAAAAGGCGTTACACAGGCTATGGATTTTTTAAAATTAAATAATCAATATGTTGATGGTTTAGTCGATTCAAAAACTATTATTTCTGCAAAAAACAAAAAGGTTATTGTTATTGGAGGCGGAGATACTGGGAGCGATTGCATTGGGACTTCTAATCGTCATGGCGCTACATCGGTTGTAAATTTTGAAATTTTAAATAAACCAACAGAAGGACGTCCTGCACATCAACCCTGGCCGTATTGGCCTATGAAACTAAAAACAACCTCATCACATCAAGAAGGTGTTACTCGTTTTTTTAGTATTTCGACCAAAGCTTTTATTGGCGATAAAAACGGGCATTTAAAGGCATTGCAAACGGTTGAAGTAGAATGGTTTTTTAAAGACGGAGAGCGTCCGCAATTAAAAGAAATTGAAGGTTCTGAAAAAGAATGGGAATGCGATTTAGCGTTATTAGCGCTTGGTTTTACAGGTGCAGAACCAACCCTAGCTGAACAATTTGGATTAGATATGGATTTTAGAACCAATATTAAAGCGTCTACTAAAGATTATGCGACTAACGTCTCTGGTATTTTTACGGCTGGCGATATGCGTCGCGGGCAGTCTTTAATTGTTTGGGCTATTTCCGAAGGCAGACAAGCTGCGCATTACGTAGATAGGTATTTAATGGGAAGTTCTCACTTACCTTTAAAGGATGATTTTGATTTGCCTAGGGTGTAAAAAAAAGGTAGCTCTTAATAATTTATTAAGAGCTACTTTCTACACTATTTTTTCAGAAATATCCTAAGTTCTTTCCTTTATCCCATTTATCTTTTCAAAAGACGCTATCATCCCTCGAATTAAAGAGGAACTTAAACCTTGGTGCTCCATTTCGTTTAAACCTTCTATGGTACAACCTCTAGGTGTTGTTACTTTATCTATTTCTTGTTCTGGATGGTTTTCTGTATGTATTAATAAACTTGCAGCGCCTTCGCAAGTATGCATTGCTAATTCTTGTGCTTCTTTAGCATCGAATCCTAATTGTATCGCCGCTTGTGTAGTTGCGCGAATTAAACGCATCCAATACGCAATTCCACTAGCACAAACTACTGTTGCTGCTTGCATTTGGCGTTCTGGTATTACGATTGTTCTTCCTAAGGTGTCAAATATTTTACGTGCGGTATTTAATTTTAATTGTGCTTTTTGATTGCTACTTATGCACGTCATAGATTTACCAACTGCAATTGCTGTATTTGGCATGGCTCTAATAACTGAATGCTTTTCTCCAATAATTGCCTCTATTTTTTCTATAGAAAACCCTGTTATTGTAGAAATCACATTATGCTTTGGTGTAATATATTGTTTGTTTTTACGAAGTACAGCTTCTAAATGATTGGGCTGCACGGCAAATATTAAAATATCTGAATTTTCTATTGCCACACTATTATCTGAAGTAATGACTACCATTTTATTGGCGCTCAATCCTTCTAATCCGTTAATATGTCTTTTAGTTAAATATAAAGAGGTTACTGCTTTATTATTTAATAATCCTTTTGCTATAGATAACCCTAAGTTACCTACTCCTATTATTGCTATTTTCATAAAAAAACAAGTTTTTTTATTCCCTCGAAGGAGGGAATCTTTTAATTCAATGCGTAAAAATAAAGAACTTATTGGATTTTGAACTGGTTCAATTATGATATTTATTTTTATAACAAATTATTTATTTGAACTGTTATTGATACTTGGATTTCGACTGCGCTCAATCTGACATTTTAAGTCTTAATTAGAGATTTGTTCTCTCTTGTGGATTCTTGCCTACGCAGGAATGACAATGAGATTCCCGTTTTCACGGGAATGACAAATCTATACTAAGAATTGAAACAAATCAGGTTTATTATTTAGATAATCGCCGTAAAAATCATGTAGTTTCATCTTAGTGATTAAGGGCTCTAAATCTGTTGGCGACTTTAATTCTAATCCTACTACTGCCGATCCATTTTCTCTATTATTTTTCTTAGTATATTCAAAATGCGTAATATCGTCTGTAGGACCTAAAATATCGGCTACAAATTCTTTTAATGCGCCTGCGCGTTGCGGGAATTTTATAATGAAATAGTGTTTTAAATTAGCATGCAACAAGGCGCGCTCTTTTATTTCTGCTGTTCTAGTAATATCATTATTACTTCCGCTAACAATACAGACTACGTTTTTGCCTTTTAATGCTTCTTTATACAAACTTAATGCAGCGATACTTAATGCGCCTGCTGGCTCAACAACTATAGCATCTTTATTGTATAATTCTAAAATAGTTTGACATACTTTACCTTCCGGAACTGTAACCATAGCTTCTAAATTCTGTTTACAGATTTCAAAATTTAAATCACCGACACGTTGTACTGCTGCTCCATCTACAAATTTTTCTATATATTTTAATGTGGTATTTCTATTGTTTCTAATAGACGTAGACATCGATGGCGCGCCTTCTGGCTCAACACCTATAATTTTAGTATTTGGCGATAATTGTTTGAATACTTCAGACAGTCCTGAGGATAATCCGCCACCGCCAACAGGAACGAATACATAATGTATTGGATGTTGTGCTTGATCTATAATTTCTAAGCCAACTGTTGCTTGCCCTTCTATTACTTTTTCATCATTAAACGGATGAATAAACGTTTTATTTAAATGCTCGCATTCTAAAATAGCTTCATGATAGGCATCATCAAAGGTGTCTCCTTTTAAAACAATAGTTATATAATTTTCTCCAAACATTTTTACTTGCTCCACTTTTTGTTTAGGTGTTGGAGCAGGCATGTATATTGTTCCTTTTATTTTTAAGAGTTTACAGGATAATGCTACTCCTTGCGCATGGTTTCCAGCGCTAGCACATACAATTCCATTCTCGATTGCTGTTGCAGATAATGACGCCATTTTATTGTAAGCGCCTCTAATTTTATACGATCGTACTTGTTGCAAATCTTCACGCTTAAACAACACATTACAGTCTAATTGTTTAGAGTATTGAAGATTCTCCATTAAGGGTGTTACTGAGGCCACTCCTTTTAAAGTATTAGCAGCTGTTTCTACAGCTTGTAATGTGGGTTTGTATAGTGTTTTAACTTGCATATTAATTCCTGCTTTCGCAGGAATCTTATTTTAATATCCTGCTTGATTATTATTTCACTTATTAATCAGTAATGTAAACTCTATTTTTATTCTCGATACAATTTTTCGTTTACCCTATCCTGAGTATAGCCGACGTATCAAAATCATTCAAATTGACGGCTTTTATATCTATCAGCTTTTAAATTTATAAAAGATTAAGCTAATACTTGCTTAGTTTCAGGCTTTACTTCTGTTTTTATAATTTTCATTGCAGTCATAGCTGTTCTAAGCGTTTTCCCTATAGCTTCAATGGGATGATTCCTAATAGCATCGTTTACTGCTATTAACTCTAAATTATCTACAGCGTTACTCTTTGAAAATGGTTTTCCTATAACATCTGTTGAGACCGTTTTCATAAAATCTACTAGTAATGGTTTACAGGCATGATCAAACAAATAACAACCGTATTCCGCTGTATCCGAAATCACTCTATTCATTTCAAATAGTTTTTTTCTTGCTATAGTGTTTGCTATTAATGGCAACTCGTGTAAGGACTCATAGTAAGCAGAATCTTCTATGATTCCTGCACTTACCATAGTTTCGAAAGCTAACTCTACTCCCGATTTAACAAAAGCAACTAATAATACACCATTATCAAAATACTCTTGTTCTGAAATATGTTCTGGTGTTAATGCCGTTTTTTCGAATGCTGTTTCGCCTGTTTCTGCTCTCCATTTTAATAGGTTTTCATCATCGTTTGCCCAATCTTCCATCATGGTTTTAGAGAAATGTCCCGAAATAATATCGTCCATGTGTTTTTCAAACAATGGTCTCATAATCTCTTTTAATGCTTCAGACAATTGATAGGCTTTTACTTTTGCTGGATTAGACAACCGATCCATCATGTTAGTAATACCGCCATGTTTTAATGCTTCGGTTATGGTTTCCCATCCAAACTGAATTAATTTCACAGCATAACCTGCTTCTATGCCTTCGGCTACCATTTTATCGAAAGATAAGATTGCACCAGTTTGCAATAATCCGCATAAAATGGTTTGCTCTCCCATTAAATCGCTTTTAACCTCAGCTACAAAAGAAGACTCTAACACCCCAGCTTTATGTCCGCCAGTAGCAACAGCATAAGCTTTTGCCTGTGCCCAACCTTTGCTTTCTGGGTCATTTTCTGGATGTACTGCTATTAATGTTGGCACTCCAAAACCACGCTTATATTCTTCTCTAACTTCTGTTCCTGGGCATTTTGGCGCGACCATGATTACCGTAATATCTTCACGTATCTGCGTGCCTTCTTCTACAATATTAAACCCATGCGAATAGCTTAGTGTTGCGCCTTTTTTCATTAAAGGCATTACCGTATTCACCACATTAGTATGTTGCTTGTCTGGCGTTAGATTTAATACTAAATCGGCATTCGGAATTAGATTTTCGTATGTGTCTACATTAAAATCATTTTCCGTAGCATTTTTATACGACTGTCTTTTTTCTGCTATTGCTGCGGCTCTTAAAGCGTAAGATATATCTAATCCAGAATCACGCATGTTTAAACCTTGATTTAAACCTTGTGCGCCACAACCTACTATTACTATTTTTTTATTTTTTAATGCGTTTACACCGTCTTCAAACTCTGACGCTTCCATAAAACGGCATTTTCCTAATTGTTCTAATTGGTGTCTTAACGGTAATGTATTAAAATAATTTGCCATGTTTTCTTTGTGTTTTAATTAAGCATTAAATGCTTTTAATAGTTGTGATATTTCCATTGGTTGTTTGGTCACTGCAATACGCCCAGCACGGACAAATTGCATGATTCCGAAAGGTTGTAATTCTCTGTGTAATAATTCTATTTCGTTTTTCATTCCTGATTTTTCAATGACGAAAAAGGCTTTGTTTACGGTTACTATTCTAGAGTTGCTTTCTTTAATTATATTCTGAATTTTTCGTTCTTCGAATAATAAATCGGATTTAATTTTAAACAAACAGGATTCTTGATAAATTGTTTCTTCATCGGTATGATAATAGGCTTTTATAACCTCAACTTGCTTTTCAATTTGCCCGATTATTTTTTTCATTTGTTCTTCAGACAATTTAACGACTATGGTCCATCTTGAAACACCTTCAATTTCCGAAACTGAAGAATTAATACTTTCGATATTGATGTGCCTTCGTTGAAAAATTGCTGATATACGGTTTAATAAACCGATATTGTTTTCGGTGTATATGGATATGGTGTATAATATATGTTCACTCATAACTTTGCTTTAAATTTTAACTTAAACGGATATCCGAAACTGATGCACCAGTTGGAATCATCGGGAATACATTATCTTCTTTTTCTACTGCTACTTCTAAAAAATAGGCATCTTTACAAGCCATCATGTCTTTAACTGCTTCTTTTAAATCGCCTCGTTTTGTAACCTTCTGCGCTTCTATTGAGTAGCCTTTTGCTATGGCTACAAAATCAGGGTTTTGAATTTCGGTTGAGGCATAACGCTTATCGAAAAACAGTTGTTGCCACTGGCGTACCATTCCTAAAAACTCATTATTAAGCACTACAATTTTAACGGGCACTTTGGTTTGAAAAATAGTCCCTAACTCTTGAATCGTCATTTGATAACCTCCATCTCCAATAATGGCTACCACATCGCGTTCTGGCGCGCCCATTTTCGCTCCTATTGCTGCTGGCAATGCAAATCCCATAGTTCCTAATCCGCCTGAAGTAATATTACTTTTTGTTTTATTAAATTCTGCATAACGGCAAGCAACCATTTGGTGTTGTCCTACATCACTTACGATAGCGGCATTTCCTTTACTTTGTATATTTATTTCTTTTAATACTTCACCCATTGTTAACCCTTCTTTTGTTGGGTGTAAATCGTGTTGTATTACTTTTTCGTATTCTACTGCATATAAGTCTTTAAATTTTTGATGCCAATTGGTATGTGTGTTTTCTTTCAATAATGGCAATAGTTCAGCTAATGTTGTTTTTGAGTTTCCAAGAACTGCTACTTCAGTCTTTACATTTTTATCTACTTCTGCTGGGTCTATTTCAAAATGAACAATTTTCGCTTGCTTTGCATAACGACTTAAATCTCCTGTTACACGATCATCGAAACGCATCCCAATTGCAATTAACACATCGCATTCGTTGGTTAATACATTTGGCGCGTAATTTCCATGCATACCTACCATACCAACATTTAAATCGTGTGTTGTTGGTAATGCGGATGCTCCTAAAATGGTCCATGCAGAGGGTAGTCCTGCTTTTTCTATTACCGCTTTAAACTCGGCTTCTGCTTCTCCTAAAACCACACCTTGTCCCCAAACTACTAATGGTTTTTTAGCATTATTTATTAATGCTGCCGCCGCTTGCAATGTTTCGGTATTTGTTTTGGGTGTTGGTGTATAACTTCTTATACCTTTACATTTTTTGTATTCAAAATCGAATGTTTCGAACTGTGCATCTTTAGTAATATCTATTAACACCGGTCCTGGCCTTCCACTTTTAGCTATATAAAAGGCTTTTGCAATTGCTTCTGGAATTTCTGATGCTTTGGTAACTTGTGTATTCCACTTTGTTACTGGTGTAGAAATCCCCACAATATCGGTTTCTTGAAAGGCATCTGTTCCTAATAAATGTGAACCGACTTGTCCTGTAATACAAACCATTGGTGTAGAATCTATTTGCGCATCTGCTATTCCTGTAATTAGGTTTGTTGCTCCTGGTCCCGATGTTGCCATGGCGACTCCCACTTTACCCGAAATTCTTGCATAGCCTTGCGCCGAATGTGTAGCGCCTTGTTCATGGCGTGTTAATACATGCTGAATTTGATCTTGAAACTTGTATAATTCGTCGTAAACTGGCATAATTGCCCCACCTGGATAACCATAAAGCACATCTACACCTTCTGCTATAAGGGAACGCACTACGGCTTCACTTCCTGAAATGTGTATTGTTTTTTTAGTGTCTTGCTCTTGAGGTTTTACTGCTTGTGTTTCCATAGTTTTAATGGATTATAGAGATTAGAATATAGAGGTTAGACTTCTTACTCATGCTCTTGTTTTATTTCTTTTTATTTTTCTTACTTCGCCTGTTGTAGATTCCCGTCTTAGCGGGAATGACAGTTACTTTTAGAACTCATCTGTTACGCATCCTTTACTTGCTGACGATACTGTTTTTGCATATTTATAGAGTACGCCGCGTTTAAATTTTAGTTCTGGCATCTCCCAGAGTTGCCTTCGTTTTTGTAATTCTTCTTCCGGTACTTCTAATGAGATACTGTTTGTTTCTGCATCTATGCTTATTATATCTCCATCTTTTACAAACGCTATTGTTCCACCCTCTTGTGCTTCTGGCGTAATATGTCCTACTACAAAACCATGGGTTCCTCCAGAGAATCTCCCGTCTGTTATTAAAGCCACATCTTTTCCTAAACCTGCTCCCATTATTGCCGCTGTTGGCTTTAACATTTCTGGCATTCCTGGTCCGCCTTTTGGGCCTTCGTAACGTATTACTACGACGTCTCCTTTTTTTACTTTTCCATCCCTTATACCATCGTTTGCAGCATATTCTCCTTCGAAAACTTTTGCTTTTCCACGAAAGTGTAATCCTTCTTTTCCTGTTATTTTTGCTACACTCCCTTCTTCGGCTAAATTGCCATACAACATTCTTAAATGTCCCGAAATTTTTATAGGTTCTTCTATAGATTTAATAACGTCTTGTCCTTGGGTTAAATCGCCTACTTCTAAAAGGTTTTCTGCTATTGTTTTTCCTGTTACGGTTAAGCAATCTCCATGTAATAGTCCTTTTTTTAACAGGTATTTTAATACTGCTGGAATGCCTCCTACTCTATGCACGTCTTCCATTAAATATTTTCCACTGGGTTTTAAATCTGCTAGAAATGGCGTGTTATCACTTATATCTTGAAAATCTTTTAATGTAAAGTCAATATCTGCGGCTCTTGCTATTGCTAAAAAGTGTAATACTGCGTTTGTAGAGCCTCCTAAAATAGTAACTAAGCGTACGGCGTTTTCTAAAGATTTTCTCGTAATAATATCACTTGGTTTGATATCTTTTTCTAATAGTACACGTATGGCTTCTCCTGCTTTTATTGATTCTTCTTTTTTGGCTTCGCTTAAGGCTGGATTGGAGGAATTAAATGGTAATGCCATTCCTAAGGCTTCTATTGCAGATGCCATGGTATTTGCTGTATACATTCCGCCGCAGGCTCCTGCTCCCGGACACGCTTTTTCTACGATACTTTGGTATTCATTTTCCGTCATTGTTCCAGAAACCTTACTTCCCCATGCTTCGAATGCAGATACGACATCTAGTTTTTTTCCGTTATGGCATCCTGAATCTATGGTACCGCCATAGACTAAAATACTAGGACGGTTTAATCGAATCATTGCCATTAAGGCTCCAGGCATATTTTTATCGCATCCTACTACGGTTATTAAGCCGTCGTAACTCATGGCTTGTACTACAGTTTCCATAGAATCTGCAATAATATCTCTAGATGGTAATGAGTAGCGCATACCTGGTGTTCCCATAGAAATACCATCGCTAACACCAATGGTATTAAATATTAAACCTACTACGTCTTCGTTTTTTGTGCCCTGTTTAGTTAGTTTAGCTAAATCGTTTAAATGCATGTTACACGGATTTCCTTCGTAACCTGTACTTGCTATCCCGACTATGGGTTTATAAAAGTCTTCTTTGGTTAATCCTATGGCATGCAACATGGCTTGTGCTGCTGGCTGTGTTGGGTCTTGCGTTACGGTTTTGCTGTATTTATTGAGTTCCATTAACTTACGGTTTCTAAAGTATTAGCGGTTTGTGTTACTAGTTTTTGATAGTATAATGCGAACACATAACCTATAGTGTCTTCCCAAGGCTTTTTAAAATCGTGCCCATCTAACGATGCTATTGGCGCTATTTCTGCAGCTGTTCCTGTAAAGAATGCGCCATCTGCTCCGTATACATCTTCTGGTGTAAATTGTTTTTCTACTAGCGTGTAGTTTAATGCTTTTGCCATTTCGAAAACGGTTTGTCTAGTTATTCCAGAGAGAATATTTCCTAACGGACAGGTGTATAACACTCCATTTTTCTCATAGAAGAAATTGGCTCCCGGTCCTTCTGCTACAAATCCGTTGTTATCTAATAATAAAGCTTCATCGAAGCCTTTTTGCTTGGCTTCTCTTGTTGCGAGTATAGAGTTTGTGTAATGTCCTACTACTTTTGCTTGTATATGTGTTGACTTTGGGTTGGGTCGCTGGTAGCTAGAGGTCATTACTCTTATTTTTGTATCGCCTAAGTACTTCCCCCAAGACCATGCGCATAGTAATAGATGTGAATCTTCCGCCGGCATTAAACTCATATGTTCGCCTTGGTATAGCAATGGACGTATGTACGCGTCTTCTAAATTATTTTTTTCCAAAAGCTCGTAGGTTAAAGCGGTTAATTGTTCTACTGTATAGCTACATGGTATATGCATTGCTTTTGCTGAATACAGGAAACGTTCGTAATGTTCTTTGACTTTAAATACTTGTGCGCCGTTTTCTGTTTTATATGCTCTTATACCTTCAAATACGCCATTTCCATAATGAAGGGTTTGCGCATATAGTCCTGTTGTTGCTTTTTCTGCTGGTATCCACTTACCATCTAGATATACTGTTGTGTCTTGATTATAATACATTACGTTTTGGTTTCATTTTCAAAATTAATAGATGCTTTATTTTATTGCTGTGTAATATTCTTTGTTTTGGTTTAATTCAATTTGCTTTAAATATTTTTAACTTGTTGATAAACAATTGTTTGTGATTTTTATTTTACAATACCCACACTTTAATTTATGTCATAAAAAAAGCCTGTATCTAGAGAGATACAGGCTTTTCATTTATATAAAATAGACATCTGTATCAACTCAGGTCGAGTTAATAATGACAATAATTATAATAATGACAGTGTTTGCTGTGCGCATAATATTCTATATAAAAAAAGCCTTCCGTTTCGGGAAGGCTTTTTAAAATTTATTTAAGTTTTATATACCATTCCTTTAGCCTTGTGAAATAATCACAATGACAATAATTGAAATGATATTTACTATTTGTTTCTTCATTTGTTAGTTCAAATATGATAATTAATTTTTAATTATTCGATATTTATTTAAAAAAAGTTTTTTCATTATTATGCTAATCGCCTTTAAATTTGCTGTTCTTTTTTCATCTCTAAAGGTTTTACAAGTTGCTCTTCTTCTAAAACAGAAATTATTAATTTCACATAGTCTCCAACTGGTCCATCTATAGATTCTGGCTCTACAATATCTACATACCCTTTCCAAATAAGCTCTCTATCTTTGGTTGGACAAATACAATACATTGCTGTTTCTGCATGGTATACTGTATATTCTTCGTAGTAATCGGGGTTATAATAAATGTCTTGATATTTTAAATAATCTTCTTTGAAGCGCCTATGTGTATTATCGAAACCTTGATAATCTTCTTTGTATTTTATTTTATCTTCAATACCTATTATTTTGGTAAATAAAACGGTATCGAAACCTTCTGAAATGAGTTGGTTTTCTATTGTTTTTAACTCGTCCTTAGTCATTCTTTCAGTTCTTAGAGATGCATCAAAATAGTCCAAACTTTTTGCTGCTTCTATACCTCTAATAGTATATTGTTCTGTTAATTGTTGTTCAAATTTTTGACGTGCTTCTATATTAGAAGTCATGCCTACAACCAAAACTTTTTCTGGGCTGTAAACATCTATTTCTGGGCTTTTCCATGAATCTACCAATGTTACGGTATTACAACTTGTTAATACAACTAATCCCATTATTATTAATAAATATCTCATCTCTTTTATTCTTTTTTATCTAGTAATCGTTCTTCTTTATCTTTTTTTATGGCACTTTTTATAACTTGAAACAACTGTTCTTTTATTGCTGTATAGTCTTTATAATACTCACTCATTGTTTCCACAAGCTGCTTATGTTCACTTTTATATACAGACTCTTCTTTAGGTTGATCAACTCCATCTACCATTATTTCCAGCCCTCTTTCATGGTCTCTTATTATTTCTATTAGCTCATTATTTTGTTTTTGAGACCTATTAAGCACATCTATAATTTCTACTGTATCGGAGAATTCTTTTGAGTTTAAGAGTTGTAGTGTGTATGTTTTTACTAAGTCTTGAAAAAACAAATGTTCGTCTGCTATAAATTGTAATTCAGATAGCTATTTTTTGGAAGATTCGTGCATTTCTTCTGCACTTATCCACTCTATGTATTTTGGATTAATTTGTATCGTTTTCATAATCTTATTGTCTTTTAATATTACTCAGGAATAACTAAAAATGGTACTGTAGGATGAAATCCTATTGTTTTTATTACTGGTTCTTTAGTTATCTTCTCTATAATACTATGTTTGTAATTTACCATTGCCAATACATCTATTTCTAAGTCTTCAATAAATTCAGCTATTTCTTTTGCTTTTTTTGTGTATTCCGCCATCCAATGAAAACTGTGTTCGTATCCGTTTAAATATTCGCTTAGTTTTGTTCTATTGTAATGTTGAATTTCTTTTAATTTCCCTTCTTCATTTATATGAAGAATTCTAATTTTAGCCTTGTATAAATCTGCTAAATCTTTAATGGCTTGTAATTCTTTTTCCTCATAAAAGCGATTATAATCTGTTGGAAAAGCGATTTGTTCTACAGGTACAAAATCGTGTTCGTCTGGAACTATTAATATTGGGCATTTCTTTACTTTATTTAACATTCTTACACTATTGCTTCCTAAAAACAGTTCTTTTGTTCCTGAAACACCTTTGGTTCCCATAACTATTAAATCTATATCATGTCTATCTATTGCTGTGTCTATAGCTCCGTATAAGTCTTCTGAACTTAATACTGTTTTATAGGTATGATTAGGATTTATATTAGATTTCTCCATTTGCATTTTTAACTCTAATAATTCCTTCTTAGCGTTATCATGCATTGTTTTAATGAGTTTATTAGAAAGGCTAGACATTGAAGACACTTTCATTGGTGCCGAATTTAACACGTAAAATGTACACGTTTCATTAGCGTATAACTTAAGTGCATAAACAATAGCGCTCCAGGCGTTGTCAGAAAAATCTGTTGGTAAGAGTATATTTTTTTGCATCGTATTTATTTTGTTGATTATTAGCTTAAAACTAATGATACAACTGCTTATTAACTATGATAATTATCAGCTTCACTAAAACTAACTAAACTACTAACTAACAAACTGTAAAGCATTTTAAAACAGATGTCTTTTTTTCACTCTATTTTAATTATTTCTCATGATTTAAGTCATGTTATCATTTAGGATGTAACGGTACCTTTAGTATAGAATTTAAACCAATATATTATGAAACGAGCATGCTAAACGCTGCATCATCAAAAGGAATGATTAATAGCGAACAGCATGTGACCATTAAAAATCAATAAATAAAAACACATGAAAAAAAGAACACCTATTTCAGCAATAATGACTAAAGATGTCATTACCTTAAATCATACAGATAATCTGGAAACTGCCGAAGCATTATTTAAAAAGAATAAGATTAGACATATCCCAGTAGTTAGTGGCGAAAAAATTATTGGCATGTTAAGTTATACCGATTTATTAAGAATAAGCTTTGCCGATGCTATTGATGATGATGAGCAAAATGTAGATACTGTAGTTTACAATATATTTACTATAGAACAGGTTATGGCTAAAAACTTAGTTAGTGTTAACATAAAGACTACAGTAAAAGAAGTTGCCGAAATATTAGCAAAGAAAGAATTTCATGCTTTACCAGTTGTTGAGAACGATAAATTGGTTGGTATTGTTACTACTACTGATCTAATTAATTATTTAATTAACTTGTACTAAATAATTTTTATCTCGTAAAAAGACTATCTAAAAAGTATAATTTTTAGATAGTCTTTTTTTATTTAGTTGGTATTACCAAAAACGGAATATTTAAATGCAATCCTAATTGGTTTATTTTATTCTTAAAGAATAAATTTTCGAAAAAGGAGTGCTTGTTATTTATCATTACCAATAAATTAATTCGTGCTCGCGACTGGAATTCTGTTATCGCTTTTGGTATATTTTTATCTTCTACACTATGATATAAATAGGCTGTATCTTTAAAATACATTTCTAAATCTGTTTTACACTTTTCTTGCCTTTCTGTTAAACCTTTGTCTTGAAATACATGCAATATATTTACTCTAGACTTAAATTGTTTTGCGATTGCTACTATAGGCTCTATTTGTTCTGTTTTAAAATTAATGTTATAGTCTGACGGGAATAATATTTCGTGTGGCACTTCAAAAGAAAACATATCTGGAACAGCTAAAACAGGGCATTTTGCACTTTTAAATACATGTGTTGTATTAGAACCAAATAGAACCTCTTTAGCTCCTGTTGCTCCTTTAGTTCCCATGACTATAAAATCCATTACATGCTCTTTATGCAATTCATTTATTTCACTTATCAATGTATTAAAAGCGCTTATTTCTACAAAGCTATGTTTTGGATTTTTATATTCATTTTCTATACGTGCTTTAATAGCTTTTAGCCCATTTACAGAATTTTCTCTTATTATATTTTCTAGATTATATTCTGATGTACTTAATACAATTTCCTCTAAATTATATATTACTGGCGTGTACGTATTTAACAAATAGAATGTACACGTTTCGTTTTTAAACAACTGCAATGCAAAACCTATTGCGCTCCAAGAATTTTCTGAAAAATCTGTTGGTAGTAGTATTTTTTTCATCATTCAATTTTTAATAATTAATTATTATCGTCTAACATTTTGCATTACTAAAAATGGCATATTAATGTTGAGAGATAATTTGTCTACTGTGGATTGAAATAAAACATCTTCAAGAAAAGAATGCCTTGTATTTACCATAACTAATAGATTTGCTCCCCTCTCTTTTGTGTAAGCAAATATGGCTTCTGCTATATTCTTATTTGCAATTGTTTTAAAATTTAGAGTGTTTTTACACAATTCTTCTTCCAGAAACAATCTATTATCTTCTTGACGGTGTGATAGTTTTTCTATTGAGGACACATACAACAAATCTATAGTAGACCTATAAGGTGCAACCATTTCGCAAAGTAACTTTAATTCTCTTCGTTTATACGGAATCATATAATTTGTAGGAAATACAACTTGTTTAGGAGACGTGTACTTATATCCTGAAGGAATTGACAAAACAGGACAACTCACATATTTTAAAACCTGTAGCGTATAACTTCCAAAGGTTAGTTTTTTATCGTTAGTTTCTCCTTTGGTCCCCATAACTACAACATCTATATTTTTAC
Organism: uncultured Flavobacteriaceae bacterium; assembly: GCA_947494205.1. Taxonomy (GTDB): domain Bacteria; phylum Bacteroidota; class Bacteroidia; order Flavobacteriales; family Flavobacteriaceae; genus JAHDHI01. Next base: position 95,395 of record CANLUH010000009.1, read on the forward strand.
CTTCTACTATTAAATCAATCTCGTCTACTAGTGTATTGTATGCTGAAATAATATCGTAATGATGTCTAGGGTTAGGAAACTCTTTTTTTACATTTTTTAAAAGAATGTCTAAATCTTCTTGAGATTGTTTAGACTTTTCATCAATTATCTTTTCAAAGTCCTTATCATTCAACAACTCAATATCTTGATAGACCTCATCTTGGTAAGTGTGTAAAAAATAGACATTCGCTTTTTCGTATTTAAAAAGTTCTAGCGCATATTTTACAGCATTCATTGCATTATTAGAAAAGTCTGTGGGTATTAAAACCTGTCTCATCTTATTCTTATATTTAGATTAATATGATTTAAAAATTTAGCACATTACTACGAATAGGGTTTTAGTATCGCTTTACGTTTTTCTAATTGCTTCTTTAAATCGCTAATGGTATTTTTAACGGCCAATTCATAGTTTTTCTCGTCTGAAGAAGCAAAAACTCTTGGCCCGTTTAAACTCAACTCTATTTCACAAATCTTACCTTCTCCTTTAGGATTATTTTCTTTTTTAAAAAACACATAAGCATTAATAAGCCAATCGAATTTTTCGGATAGTTTATTTAAATGATTAGTAGCATATTTATGCATGGTCTCACTCGTTTTCATGTTTACAAACTGAATATCTATTTTCATCTTAACTAATTTTAAATTATATAGTTAAAGTTAAGTCGATTTGTAGAAGATTTAAATGATATATATCAGGCTAGACAGCTTATTTATTGAAGAAAGAAATTATAAAAAAGGCCGTCTGGAAAGTCCTTTATAGTTTACTTTGTCACAAGTTAAACTTGCCGAAACTAATATGACAAATAATTACACTTTTCAGACAGTCCTCTTTTTTAATAGATTTAAAACCTAACTAACAAAATTATTTAAATCTATCCACTCATATATAGAATGTATTAATAACCTTTATTAATTGAAACAGGAAGCCTAAACTTCCCGTTCCTTTGAATAGTGTTTAAGTTTATTGCTTAACTAATAGTAATCCTAAAGATTTCCTTGTACTAGAGAAACAAAGCATTGTAGCTAAACTATAATTTTAAACACTTACAATCTCAAGGTCTTACGATTTGAGATTGTTTTTAAATACTTATTATTAAGAACCTTTAATATGATGTTACTAATTTACAATGATTGTCTATCTTAAAATATGATATATATCATGTTTTGAGTTTTTACGACTCGTGAAGCACTAAAAATGGCACATCGGTATGATAACTAATTTCCTCTACTGTAGGATGAAATAATATTTTTTGAAAATAATTTAAATTTTTTGCTACCATAACTATCATGTCTATAGCTCTACTTTGTACAAAACATTGTATAGCATCTTCAACCTTTTTATTTGTTAAAAAGTAAAAACTATTATTATGTTCGCTAAAATAGTCTTCTAACAACTCTTTATTACTTAACTGACTAGCATTAAGATTTTCTTTTTTCTTACTAATATGCAACACCCTTAAAGCAGATTTAAATCTATTTAGTATCTGTGAAATCGGATTTAATATTTCTAGACTATACTGCAATGCATAATCTGTTGGAAATGCAATCTCTTCTGGAACTTTATATGTTGTATTTTCTGGTATTACTAATGTATTACATTGCACTTTTGTTATAATGTCTCCTGTGTTACTTCCTACAATATGTTTTTTTAAACCTGTTGCGCCTTTAGTACCAACAACTATAATATCTATACTTTTTTCTTCTACATGTTTTCTAATAGACTCTATAAAGAAATTATAATCGATGAGTGTATAGAATTTATGATTGTCGTTTTTTACAAATTCTTCAGTTATGCGTTTTAATACCCTTTGTAACTTTTCTTTTACAGGTTTTACATAAACATCACTTATTACCTCTTGAGTAGAGATATATGGGGTGTCATTAACAACTAAATTACTTAAGCGAATAACATGTAGTAAGTAAAAATTGCAGCGTTCGTTCTTAAAAAACTGTAATGCATATTTTATAGCATTCCAAGAATTCTCAGAAAAGTCTGTTGGTAATAAAATAGTCTTCATGTAACAATACGTCTTTATAAAACAAATGTATCGTTATGATAAACTGAAAAAAATGATATTAATCATAATAGCATTAGTCTGTAGATAATGACTAATCTATATGTTGTAGTTTTTCTAAATCTAAAATTCTAATATTCCGCCCTTCAATATCTATAAGCCCTTCTTTTTTAAAACGAGACATAGCTCTAATTAAGGTTTCTGTTGCTATACCTGCAACACTTGCTAAATCGTTTCTAGATATTTTAATAAATTCTCCTGGTTTCCTGTTTAGTTTTTCAGCAAACTTTAAAATAGTAACTGCTGTTTTTTTATGTACAGAGCTATAAGCCATTTGTAACAATTGCTCTTTTATACCAGATAAATTATCTGTTAATAATTGAATAAGTTCTAATGTTACTTCATGGTTTGTATTTAATACTTTTTTTAATTCACTGGTTGGTATTCCTACCAATTCGCAATCTTGGATAGCAGTTGCAGTTTCTTGATATGGTAAACTTTGTGTAAACGAAGTGTAACCAAACAGATCGTCTTCTTTATGTAATGCAGTCGTTAGTTCTTTTCCTTGTTCGTCTAACTTATAACATTTTACAACACCTTTGCATATTAAATATATATAGTTAGAATGTTGCCCTTCGGTATATACTTCGTCTCCTTTACGATAAACAAACGTGTCTCCATTGTCATCGAAAAAGTTTTTAAGATCATTAAGTGTGCGTATTTCGTCTGGAGTTTCATCTACGTGTTCTATTACAATTTGCTCCTTTAAAATGGCTACTTTGGCCAAACGGCTTTCTATGGCACTTACTAATTCGTCTTCATTAAAAGGTTTCGTTATATAATCGTCTGCCCCTAAATCCATCCCTTTACGTACATCTTGTCTTTCGGTTTTAGCAGATAAAAATATAAATGGAATATATTTAGTTTGTGGTAAATTAGACAAAGCTTTTAAAACGCCATATCCGTCTAACTCTGGCATCATAATATCGCTAACAATAATATCTGGAAGATTATCTTTTGCCATTTCTACTCCTATTTTACCATTTGGAGCTGTTATTATGGTGTAGCCTGATAGTTCAAGTAATTCTGCTGTGTTTTCTCTTAAAACCGCATCATCTTCAATTAACAATACTTTTTTCATAGATTGCCTGTATTTGGTATTTTTATAGTAAATGTAGACCCTTTATTTTCTTCACTTGTAAAGCTTATAGAACCTCCTAAGTTTTCTAAATGCGACTTTACAATATTTAAACCTATACCGGTACCTTGAGTTAATAAGGCGTTTCCTGCTCGGAAATATCGGTTAAATATATTCTTTTGTTCACTTTGCGGTATTCCCATTCCATTATCACTAATAGTAAATGTTGTTTCCGCATTATCTTGCTTTATCTTAATATTTATTGTTGAATGTTCTGGAGAATATTTTATGGCATTATGTACTAAATTAGACAATGCTAATTCTACCGTTTTTTCATCTTGTATAAGTGATAATTCATCTATATCGTCTGGGTAATTAATGTGTTGCCCTTCTTTTAAAAGCATATTACTATTATAAACCACTTCGTTAACCACCTTGCTCACTTTAAACTCATTAAACTTGTACGTTATTTTACCAGTTTCTAAACGTTCTACCGATAAAAAATCGTTTAAAATATTATTTAAATAATTAACTTTATCTGTAACTGTTTTAATGTGTTTGTCTCGTTTTTCCTGTTGTTCGGTTAATTTATATTTACTTAATAGCATTGCAGAAGTTAAAATCCCACTTAAAGGTGTTTTAAATTCATGAGACACCAACGATAAAAACTTTGTTTTTAAGTCATTAAGTTCTTTTTCTGTTTCTAGTGCATCTTCTAACTCTTTAGTGCGTTCCGCTACTGTTTTTTCAAGCTGCTTTGTATAGTTTTTACGTTCGGTAATATCTATTAGTAATGCCATTACATATTTTTTACCATAGACCGTAAATGGATTTAATCCCGCTTCTACAGGAAATATATCACCGTTCTTTTTAACGCCGTAAATATCTCTCCCTTTTCCCATTTGGCGTTTTTGGTTTTGTTTCATAAAACCTTTAAAGTGCTCGCCATGAGCTGCATGGTAATTATAGGGCATTAAAATATTTAAGTCTTTATCTATTAACTCTTTATTATCGTATCCAAATAGTTGTTCTGCAGATTCGTTAACCTCAACAATTTTTTGGTTTTCATCTACAATAACAACACCTTCGGAAACGGCACCTAATAAAATATTAAAAACATCTTGATCTTGTTGAAACATAGGACTTAATTATAGACCCTAAAGGTACTTAATATTACTCGAAATTATTAAATTAATATATCCTGAAAACTGATTAATATCATAATCGTTTTATAATAAATAGTATAGTTTTGCTTTGTTATGAATAGAGCTAAAGACGTTACTGTATCCTTTTTTCAAAATCTTGGAAAGCTATATTATGCCATTGCTGCAGCAGACAAAAAAGTAACTAAAGAGGAGTATAACGCTTTACTAAAATTAATTAATAATGAGTGGGAACGCATTGAAACAGATATCGATGTTAAATATCATATAATTTCTACCTTTCAATCTTTATATTTGGATGATTATAAAGCTCAAACTTGTTTTGATGCTTTTATTACCTTTAAAAAGAATAATGAAATCTTATTTACTAACGCTATAAAAAAACAAATACTAAAAACTGCTGGTAGTATTGCTTCAAGTTTTTCTAACCAGAACAAATCTGAATTAATCATGCTCGCCACACTTAGTATTGAATTTAAAAAAAACTTAAAATGAAAAGTAGTTTTAACACTATAATTAATTCTGAAACGCCAGTACTTATAGACTTCTTTGCGACCTGGTGTGGTCCTTGCAAAGCATTAGCCCCTGTTTTAAAACAAGTAAAAGAGGAACTAGAAGATGCTGTAAAAATTATAAAAATTGATGTTGACAAAAACCAACCATTAGCTGCAAAATATCAAGTAAAAGGTGTTCCTACACTATTACTATTTAAAAATGGTAAGCAAGTTTGGAGACAATCTGGAGTATTACAAAAGGAGCAATTAGTACACATTATAAAACAGCATTAACTCATGAGTACACACATTAATGCTAAGCTGGGAGATATAGCAGAAACTGTATTACTGCCTGGAGACCCTATGCGTGCAAAATGGATTGCCGAAACTTTTTTTAAAAATCCTATTTGCTATAATGATATTCGCGGTATGTATGGTTATACAGGTACTTATAAAGGGAAACGTATATCTGTACAAGGCACAGGAATGGGTATTCCTTCTGCTTTAATTTATTGCCATGAATTAATTAATGATTATGGTGTTAAAAACTTAATTAGAGTTGGTTCTGCTGGATCATACCAGAAAGAGGTTACTATTAGAGACATCGTTATAGCTATGTCTGCATCTTCTACTTCGGGTATTAATAATTCTCGTTTTATTAATGCCGATTTTGCTCCTACTGCAAATTTTGAATTATTCATGAAAGCTGCTACATACGCTAAAAACAATAATATCCCAATTAAGGCTGGTAATATATTGTCTTCGGATGAGTTCTACGAAGATGATTTTAATAACTACAAAAAATGGGCTGAATTTGGTGTTCTTTGTGTAGAAATGGAGACCGCTGGTTTATACACTATTGCAGCAAAACACAATGTAAATGCATTAGCTATTCTAACCATATCGGATTCTTTAGTTACTGGAGAAAGCACTTCTTCTAAGGAACGTGAACGTTCTTTTAATACTATGATAGAAATTGCATTGAGTACTTTGTTTTAAGAACAAACATTTATATGGGCAAGTTTAATCCATTTGCTATCAGTTCATTTTCATTTGCTTTACCTTCTTCCCAAGAATCTAAATTACAAATTGTAGTCTCTGCTATATTTGTTAATGCTTCTTTAGTTAAAAAGGCATGATGCCCAGAGATTAAAACATTTGGCATTGCATTCAATTTTATAAATAATTCATCTCTAGGAATGTCTTGCGAGGCATCTTTAAAAAACAAACCTTTTTCATTTTCGTATACGTCCATTCCTAAAGCTGAAATTATTTTATTTTCTAATCCTTTTATTATTGCCTTAGTATCAATAATAGCACCTCTAGCAGTATTAATAATAACTATTCCTGGCTTCATCTCTTCAATTAAATCTTCATTAATTAAATAATGAGTGTTTTCATTTAATGGTAAGTGAAGTGATATTATATCTGCTTTCTGACACATCATTTTTAATGACATGTAATCCATGTTATAGTCCTTAATGAGTGTTTTATTTTCCTCAACATCATAACCTAACAACTTACAACCAAACCCGTGCATAATTTTTGCCATTACAGTTCCTATTTTACCTGTTCCTATAATACCAACTGTTTTACCATTTAAGTCGAAGCCTACAAGGTGATTTAAATCGAAATTAAAACGTTTCACTCTTTCATTAGAGACTATAAGCTTTCTATTTAGAGTTGATAATAAGGAAGCAGCATGCTCTGCAATGGCGTGTGGGGAATAAGCTGGCACATTTGCTACACGAATATTTAATCGACTTGCAGCACGCAAATTAACATTATCATAACCTGTAGAGCGTAGTGTAATATATTTTACATGAAACGATTTTAGTTTTTCTATAACCATAAAATTACAATCGTCTGCCGAAAATATAGAAACAGCATCATAACCTACAGCTTTCATTGCTGTTTTAGAGGATAATGCTTCTTTTACATAGGTTAACTCATGTTTTCTATTATTAGCCTTTTCTAAATAGGGGATTTCAAAATCTTTAGCGCTGTATACAAGTACCTTCATAGTTTTAGTTTACTTTATTTGAAGGACTAAACTAGATGAAAAGCTATTAGATTACTATGATATTTATCACGATTGAACCTATTTTTTTTTAAAATTATAACAAAAAAAAGACCATCTAAATGATGATCTTATCTTTATAACTATTTTCTTAAATTAAAAACCTTCCGCATCTTCTTCAACTATAAAACCTGTTCTACCTGTCCTCCCACCATTAGTACCTCCATTTACATTTAACAATTGAACATCTGTTAGCTCTACAATAGAACTCTTACTGAATCCTAGATTTTTCTGTGTTTTGATTTTCATAAACATCTTATTTTAAAAATTAATGATTACTTAAAAATAAGAAACTGATTTGAAATGATTTTACCTTTTATGAAATTTATAACAGAGTATAAATAGGTATATAAACTAAAAAAGCCCCGAAAACTATTGTTTTCGAGGCTTAGTACTGAAGACGGGACTTGAACCCGTACGTCCTAATGGACATTGGATTTTAAGTCCAACGTGTCTACCAATTCCACCACTTCAGCATTGGTATTTTTTATATCAAAAGAGACAGAGCGAAAGACGGGATTTGAACCCGCGACCCCCACCTTGGCAAGGTGATGCTCTACCCCTGAGCTACTTTCGCAGTTGTTAAATGAACGTTGCAACATTGTCGTTGCGGGTGCAAATTTAAGTCTTTTTTAGAAATACCAAAGCGTTTTTAAAAAAAATATTAAATTATTTTTTAGAGCCTTGATTTTCAGTTTTATAAAAATACACTTTTTTTCGGCTTATTTTTATAACCAACCTATTTTTACGCTTTTTCAGTTTTTACCAGCATCCGTTTTATTTCATTTAATTTCATTAATGCTTCTACTGGTGTTAACGTATCGATATCTGTTAATAAAATTTCTTCTTTTATTTCTTCTAATAAAGGATCATCTAAATTAAAGAAACTTAGTTGCATATCGTCTTTTATAGATTTCACCTTATCTGTTAATTCTTCGCTAGAATGTGATTGTTCTAGCTTCTTTAATATTTTGTTAGCACGATGCAATACTTGTTGTGGCATTCCTGCTAATTTTGCTACATGAATCCCGAAACTGTGCTCACTTCCTCCTGCAACCAATTTTCTTAAAAACAATACATTGTCTTTTAGTTCTTTTACAGAGACATTAAAATTCTTAATACGACCGAAAGTCTCAGTCATTTCATTAAGTTCATGATAATGCGTAGCAAACAATGTTTTTGGTTTTGCTGGATGCTCATGTAAATATTCACTAATTGCCCATGCTATGGAAATACCATCGTAAGTACTAGTTCCTCTTCCTATTTCATCTAGCAACACTAAACTTCTCTCACTTATGTTATTTAATATGGAAGCGGTTTCATTCATTTCTACCATAAATGTAGATTCTCCCATAGAAATATTATCGCTAGCGCCTACTCTTGTGAAAATTTTATCTACAAGTCCTATTCTAGCTGTTTTAGCAGGTACAAAACTTCCTATTTGCGCTAAGAGTACTATTAGTGCTGTTTGACGCAGTATAGCAGATTTACCAGACATATTAGGCCCAGTAATCATTATTATTTGTTGTGTTTCTCGATCTAAAAACACATCGTTAGTAATATAATCTTCACCAATTGGCAATTGTTTTTCTATTACTGGGTGACGGCCTTCTTTTATATCTAAATCATGAGAATCGTCTAATGTAGGATATACATAATTATTATCGTTTGCTAATTGTGCAAAGCCACATAAACAATCTAACTGCCCTATTAAATACGCGTTTTGTTGTACTGGTTGTATGTATTCGTTCATCCATAATACCAAATCGCTAAATAGTTGCTGTTCTATGGCTAAAATACGTTCTTCTGCTCCTAATATTTTAGCTTCGTATTCTTTTAATTCTTCGGTAATATAACGTTCTGCATTTACTAAGGTTTGCTTACGTATCCATTCTTCTGGCACTTTATCTTTATGTGTATTACGTACTTCTATATAATACCCAAAGACGTTATTCGATGCTATTTTAAGCGAAGTTATTCCTGTACGTTCGCTCTCACGTTCTAGCATTTTATCTAAATATTCTTTTCCTGAATTTGATAATCCTCGAAGCTCATCTAATTCTTTGGAAAATCCTATTGCTATTGTGTTTCCTTTTAAAACATTTACTGGTGCTTCTTCACTTACTGTTTTCTCAATTTTTTCGCGAAGCACTTTACAGGCTTGCAAATTATCGCCTATTATTTTTAAAGATTCGTTATCGCATTGCGATGCCATATCTTTTATTGGTACAATAGCATCTAAAGAGTTTTTAAGTTGAATAACTTCTCTTGGGCTTACTTTACCTGTTGCTGTTTTAGATATTAAACGTTCTAAATCGCCTATTCTTTTTATTTGATTTTGAATGTCTTGATGTACTGTCTTCTGTTTCTTTAAAAACGATACAACTTCATGTCTTTGCTTTATTTTTTCAACATTTTTTAAAGGCAAAGCTAGCCAACGTTTTAATAAACGGCCTCCCATTGGGGAAATCGTTTTATCAATAACATTTAATAGCGTTACTGCATTATTATTTGTTGAATGGTATAATTCTAAATTACGAATGGTAAAACGGTCCATCCATACATATTCGTCTTCTGCAATACGAGATACAGATGCTATATGCTGTAATTTATTATGCTGTGTTTCTGCTAAATAATGTAATATGGATCCTGATGCTATTATCCCAGCGTTTAAGTCTTCTATCCCAAAGCCTTTTAACGATTTTGTATTAAAGTGTTTTAATAACGTTTCGTTAGCATAGTCAGTTTGGTAAATCCAGTCTTCTAAATTAAATGTATGGTAATCATTACCAAAACACTCATTAAACTGCAAGCGTTTTTGTTTAGAAACTAAGACTTCACTTGGGCTAAAGTTCTGTAATAGCTTGTCTATATATTCTTGATTGCCTTGTGCTGTTAAAAATTCTCCTGTAGAAATATCTAAAAACGAAATTCCAATGGTATTCTTCCCAAAATAAACAGAACTTAAAAAGTTATTTGTTTTAGATTGTAATACCTCATCGTTAAGTGCGACTCCTGGTGTTACTAACTCAGTAACACCTCGTTTTACTATTGTTTTTGTTTGTTTTGGATCTTCTAATTGATCACAAATAGCAACACGCTCTCCTGCTTTTACTAATTTTGGCAAATAGGTATTTAAAGAATGGTGCGGAAACCCCGCTAACTCTGTTTCACTCTCGCTACCTGCTCCTCGTTTGGTTAAAATAATACCAAGAATACCCGCTGCTTTTATAGCATCTGAACCAAAAGTTTCGTAAAAATCGCCTACTCTAAATAATAGTAGTGCATCTGGGTACTTAGCTTTAATGGCATTATACTGCTTCATTAAAGGGGTTACTTTTTTCGCTTTCTTTGCCAATGGATTGTTATTTTTATCTAGAAGTTGTTTTAGCTTTTTAGATTCACTAAAAAAATCAAAATGACTTCACTACTTTTGCGTTAAATATAAGGATGCAATGTAACTATTATTTCATTTTTTATAAAGTGGAAACGTTATAAGTTATCTATAATTATTCACAACAAATCATGCGTAAATTAAAAAATAGCGAATTAGACCGATTAAGTGTAGATGGTTTTAAAACAGCAAAGAAAACACCTATCATTATTATTTTAGATAATATTAGAAGTTTAAATAATATTGGTTCTGTTTTTAGAACGAGTGATGCTTTTTTAATTGAAAAAATTTATCTGTGTGGTATTACAGCAACACCTCCACATAAAGACATACATAAAACAGCATTAGGGAGTACAGACACTGTAGTTTGGGAACACGTAGAGAACACTTTAGAATTAACTAAAAGCTTACAAAGCAAAGGTGTAAAAATATGCGCTATTGAACAAGCAGAACAAGCTACCATGTTAAATACTTTTACTCCAGAACCAGAAACCAAGTATGCCTTAGTTTTTGGAAATGAAGTAAAAGGTGTTGCTCAAGATGTTGTAAATGCTAGCGATTATGTTATAGAAATCCCTCAATATGGTACTAAGCACTCACTAAACATCTCGGTAAGTTGTGGTGTTGTGCTTTGGGATGTTTTTAGTAAGATGTCTCTCCTGTAGTTATAATAGAACTTATTAACTGCCCTTGCTCCGTAAAACCTTGTACAATAAACAAAGGTAAATTAGAAGCATCTGTTTTCTTAACTTTAAATTTTACTATACCCGATGCATCGGTTATTAAGTTAGGTTTCCAATCTATTTCTGTACTTTCATTCTCGAAAGTATAATTGTAAGCTTCATTATAGTATTTTTTAGATTTATCATAACCATTTTCAAACACATATTGCTTAAATAGCTCTTTCACTCCTTTCTTATAATTATCTGTTGTAAAAACAGCAATTCTATCATAACTTCTGCGACTTGACTTAGGTCTAAAAACAATACGATCTATTTCGTCCATTCTAATTTTAAAAACTTGACTTAAAGTTAACACAGTAACATCTGGTTTCCTTAAATCTACACCATCCAAAATAAACGCTGTTAAATTAACAGCTCCAAAATTACCAAACACGATTCCATCTGTTAATTGTTCTCCACCAGGAGTATTAATAATTTTTAGTCCTTTATACTCTCGCAAATAGGTACCTAAATCCATATTATTTCTAATATATTTATCTGGAATATTTAATTTATAATATTCTCCAAGATTAAAGACAAGGCGTCTATATTTGTCTAAAAAAGCCTTTTCTAATATTGCATCTTGACTTTTTCTTTTACCTGTTATACTTACCTCATCTAATTGATTTAAATCTTTTAAGTTCAAGACACCTACTTGCTGTTCTTTTGTGTATGTTTTTTGAAATTTATTATATCGTTTTTGAAAACGATACATTAACTCCTCTTTATTACTCACTAAAGAATCAAAAACTATATTTCTAGGCTTCTCTAAGATGCTTTTATCTACACCTTTTAAAAACGAGACTTTAATAGAATCTCCTTTATAAACTAACAGGTTTTTAAATTCAAACTCTGGTGTACTATTTAAAAATGTTTCAGCAACTACTTGGTTATTCTTCGCTAACAGTCCTAAATTATTAGATTTTAAAGGCGTTACACTACCACTTAAAGTAAAACCTTGTTCAAAATTATATTTACCTTTTGGGTTCTGAGTAGCAATATAGTCTTCTATAGTGTATTGTGTCCAGCCTTGGGTAAGCAATAATAAATCTGCATGATTAAATCTATTAGTATTTTCTGTATTAAAATAATAGGCTGGGTTTTCTAAGTAGCCTTTTATATATGGTGTTAGTAAAAAGGCACTTTCTATTGTAGTTGTTTGTTTATAGTTTGTATGTTCTGGAAGTACTGAAACACTCATATTCCCTTTTATTTTATCGCCTTCTAATTTTATTTTATAAGTAGTAGAATCGTTTTGACTTACTAGTGCTTCTAGTGTAATCTCTTGTTTTATCTGCTCTTTATAAACAAAAAACTTACGTTCTAAAACAGGTAAATTATCTTTAAAAACAGTCACTGTATTAACACCATTAAAAAAACCTGTCTTATCAATATCTAATGTAACCGTTGTTGTATCTATTAAATTAATTATTGCATAATCTATTAACTTATTCTTTTGATGAAACAACAATGTGTAATCTGTTTTAGATTGATTAATAGATGCTAAGTTAGTTTGTAATTCTAAATTTAAGGTAGTTGCTGTTGATTTTAATGTATTTATAGTAAGCCCTGTTTTTTTAGCTTCTGGTAGTTTAACTTTAATTGTAGTATCTTTTAATTTAAATACTGCTTGATAGCGTTCAGAAGGTAAATAATGAAACTTAGTTTTAGTCATCCCTAAGTGTTCATTCTTAAAACCTACAATTTCTTTGTTTTTTGAATCTACAATTGTACCTGTATAATTGGCACTTTCTCCATTAATTAAAACTTTTAATCCTATCGTATTTTTAACACCTTCTAATAAATAACCACCTTGCGGAAACACTTGCGCATCGTAATTTGAGATATCGGTTGTTCTACTTGTCGCGGTTTCATCTACTTGTATTTTTTGAATGTATTTATTATCCTCACCAAAATTCCTCATGTAATTAGTATTAGCCTGAAGGTAATAGTTACCTTTTTTAACATCCCCAAAGACCTCAAACTGACCTGCACCTACTCCATTTTGTATAAGCACATTTTTAGTACGTATTAATGCTCCCGATTCTGAAAATAAGCTAACATACAATACTGTTGTTTTAGTAGATGGTTTATTATCATTAGTTACTACATAGGCTTTAAACCAGATAACATCATCTAACCCATATTTAGTTTTATTGGTATGAACAAATACTTTTTCGAAGAGTAGTTGATTTTTTTGTAATGCATTTATAGTATTATCTATAGTTTTATTCTGAGCAAAACATAGACTAACAAAAAGTAAAGCGAAAATTAAAGTGTAGCGTTTTTTCATTTGATGATTTTAAGTTTTCGCAATCAACCATCAAATAGCTTGCCAAAAAATTAAATAATTAACAATTTTTAACACAAAAAAACCGTTATTCTATCACAACAGTATCACTTATCAACTTACCACTATTAGTAAATCCTTGAATTGAGAATACTATATCTTCAGACAAACGACCCCTATTTATTTTAAAAACAGCTTCACCTTTTTCATTTACAGGAATATTTGGTTTCCAATCGATATCTTGATATTTACTAAATGCTTCAAAACCGTAGATTGGTGTATAATACTTTTTGGGTCTATCGTAGCCCTCTTGAAAATAATATTTTTTAAACAATTCCTTTATATTGTTCTTATAATTATCTGTTGTGAAAATTTGATAATGAATATGATGCGCATGCCTCTTATACACTATAGCTTCCACATCTTGCATTTCTATAGAAAAGGCTTGATGATAAAAATCTGACTGCACTCTTCTTCCATCTATAGACATACTAGCTTCTTTTGTTCCACTAACTAAATAGTTCTCTACCCCTTTCCAATTTCTTATCGTTACACTTTCTTTATTCCTTAAAAGTGCGCCTAATGTTTTATTGGCATTAACATATTTTTCATCTATTTCCAAAATTTGAGTTGTTCCTATAAAAAAATCATACTTCCTATATTTATCATCGAAAGCTTTTCGCTCCACAAAAGCTTTACTTCTTGTTTTACCTTTCAACGCTACTTCGTTTAAAGTATTAATATTAGTTAGATTAAAACGTTCTACTTCTTGCTCCAAAACTGTTGGTTTTACAATTTCTTTCTGAAGAACAGTGTATGGTTCATCAAATTTATGATTAAAACTAAATTGCTTTTTAGGAACGTTATCAAAATATATATTTAGTGGTTTAATTGCTTCATAATTACTTCTTACAAACGATAGTTTTATAGAATCCCCCTTATAGGCTAACAGGTTTTTAAAGCTAAATGTTTTCTTATTGTTTAAAAACAATTTGTTTACTATTACATTCTCACGAGATAACAATGCTAAATTATTAGAGTATAATGGTGTCACCCGGCCTTCTAACTTAAAACCCATTTCAAAATTATATTTATATTTAGGATTGTGCTTAACTATAAAGTCTGATAATTCATACTGCGTCCAACCTTGCGTTAGTAATAGTAAATCTATATGCTCTTTTCTCTTTTTATTTTCCTTATTAAAATAATATGTTGGAGACTCTATAAAACCTTTTACATAAGCACTTAACAAAAAGGCACTTTCTATAGAATGCCTTGCGAGTTCTTCCATTGCACTTTCTGGCAATACAGATACACTAACATTTGCTAGGCCTTCACTTAATTTTAATTTATAAGTTGTAGAATCTTTTTCGGTAATTTGTTTTTCTATTGAAAGATTTGTTTTTAGATTTTCTTTTTCAATAAAAAATTGCCGTTCCAAAATAGGTTGCTTATTTTTAAAAACGGTTACTGTATTTACGCCTCGAAGAAATCCCGCAGCATCTATTTCAAAAGCTATCTTTTTTTCATTTGTAAAATTAACATCAACATAGTCTATTACCTTATTATTTTGATGAAATAACAGCGTGTAATTTGTTTGTAGGCTAGTTTGTGTAGTAATATTTGTTTCTAACTGAAACTCAACAACATCTTCTTTTAGCAGATTATTTACGTGTAAAGTGACTCCTGTTTTAAGAGCTTTTGGTATTGGCAATATTATAATTGTATCGTTAATAGTAACTTTTGCTTTGTAATTTTGGGCTGTTTTATAATTCCATTTACAAGTAGACAAACCTAAATGTTCATTTTTAAAACTTACTACAGTTTCGTTTTTACTGTTTAATATTTCTCCCGTATAATCAAATCCCTTTCCATTGATTAGTGCTTTTATTCCAATAGTATTTACAACACCTTCCAATAAATGTCCACCTTCTGGAAATAACTGAATATCATATTTTGGTTTAACATCTAGTATGTTCTGCTTTGGAGCCCCTAAAATTGTAATTTTTTGAAGCTGCTTATTGTCGCTCCCAAAATTCTTCATGTAATTTGTAAACGCTTGGATGTAATAACTGCCTTTTTGTAAAGCTGTAGATAGTTCAAATTGCCCTGTTCCTACTCCATCTTGTATTAAAACCGATTTACTATCTATTAAATTACCCGATTCGCTAAATAGATTAACGTATAACAATGTTGTTCTGTATGATGGTTTGTTATCATTTGTAGAAACGTAAGCTTTAAACCAGATAGTATCTTCGTTTAGATACGTATTTTTGTTAGTATGAATAAATACTTTCTCAAACAGTAATTGATCTTTTTCTAAAGCATTTACAATACTATCCATTGGTTTATTTTGAGCATAACAAACCGAAGACATTAATAAATACAACAAAATATATTTTCGCATAGACACAAACTAATTTACAATTAACAACACAAAGCAAACACTATTATTCTCTTCACACTCTAGTAAAGATCGGTAATAAAATGACATCCTCAAAAAAGAAGGTGCTACATTTTATAAAACTCGAGTGTATTTTCAAGCTAAATTATTATTGCTTTTTTGTAGAATTAAAAAAGGAAAACCAAAACATGTTACTCACAAATTTGATCTAGAACCCAAAGATAATCTGCTCTGTTTTTAACAAAGTCTTTATCGGAGATGTCTATAATTTTAATATTTAGCTCTGTTTGATTCTTTAAAAAATCGAGATATCCAGAGTTTATTTTTTCCAGATAATCACTTTCTATATTTTGCTCATAGTCGCGACCTCGTTTTTTAATGTTTTGTTGTAAACGCTCTGTATTTTGATAGAGATACACGTACAACTCTGGTTTAGCTATATCTTTATACATTAAATAAAATAATCGTCTGTATAACTTAAACTCATCTTCTTGTAACGTAATCTTAGAAAATATTAAAGATTTAAACACATCGTAATCGCTTACTATAAAATCTTTAAACAAATCTAATTGCGCCAAATCATCACTTAATTGCTGATAGCGATCGGCAAGAAAAGACATTTCTAGAGTAAAAGCATAGCGATGTTTGTCTTCGTAAAATTTTGGCAAAAACGGATTATCTGCAAAACGTTCTAAAATAAGCTTCGCATTATAATCTTTAGATATTTTAGTTACTAAGCTTGTTTTTCCTGCGCCAATATTACCTTCTATAGCTATATAATTATATTTAGAAAAATCATGAGATTTTTTAGGGTTTTTAAGCCAAATATTAATTGGTTCTAAAGCACTATCATCATCACACAATTCTAATAATTCTAAAACTGTTGCTTTGTATTTTTCATGCTGAAATTTAGCCGCTATATCTTTTAATGGTTCTAATACAAATTTACGCTTATGTAATTCTGGATGTGGTACTTGTAACGATTCTGTATTTATTGTTTGGTTTTCAAAAAACAAAATATCTAAATCTATAATACGCGCCTCGTAACCTTCAGTTTGTGTTCTAACTCTACCAAGCTTTACTTCTATTGCTAGTAATTCCTTTAAAACTTCCTCGGCTACTAAATGTGTTTCTATAGTAATACAAGCATTAAAAAAATCGTCACTTTCAAAACCAAAAGCTGGTGTTTTATATACTTTAGAGATTGCTTTAATTGCACCTACAGAGGTATAAACAGCATCTATTGCAAGTTGCAAATTTTTAAATTTGTCTCCTTTATTACTTCCTAACGATATGTATACTTTATTAAACTGCATGTATAAGTGGGAGCAAAATAAAGAAAAGTAAATGTATTCCTTTATATTTACTTAAAGTATTTATTAACCATTTTCAATGACTATAAAAGATAAACTTGCTGCACAACGTATTTACCTTTTTTTAGGTGCTCTTTTTATAACCTCATTAGTTGTTTCTAATTTAATTTTTCAAAAATTCTTTTATTGGTACCCAATAGATATTGAAATTTTTGGAGCTAAGCTTTTTGAAATTTCTGTAGGCATCTTACCATACCCAATTACATTTTTAATCACCGATTTAATTAGTGAAATTTATGGCAAAAAACGCGCTAACGATATTGTGATAGCTGGTGTATTTGCCTCGGTATTTTCTCTACTAATTATTTTTATAGCACAATCTGTACCAGCGACATCTTGGTCTTTTGTAAAAGACGATATGTTTTCTACTGTTTTTGGAAATTCTTCCATTGCTGTTTTTGCTAGTATGATAACCTATTTATTCGCACAGTTTATAGACATTCATATTTATCACTTTTTAAAAAAATTAACTAAAGGAAAACACTTATGGTTGCGAAATAATTTATCTACTTGGTTCTCTCAATTTATAGATACCTTTACTATTATAGTACTGCTGTCTTCTTTTGGTATTATAGACTGGAGCAATTTTAAAGGACTTTTAATAAGTGGTTTTATTTTTAAAGCATTAGTAGCACTCTTTGATACGCCTTTTATATATTTAGGTGTTTATCTTTTTAAGCTAAGATTTAACGTTAATGCAACAACCGATGAGATAGACTTATTGTAAATTTGCTTACAACTAAATCTATTTGTGATACTATTACGTAAATAATTAATATAAACACAAATACAGTTTACCTTACTGAAGCGAAAAACCCACATTTACATGAAAAAAGTATTAAAAATTACTGGAATATCTTTATTAATAATTCTTATTCTATTAATCGTGTCCCCTTTTATTTTCCAGTCTCAAATAAAAGATATGGTTCGTAATTTTATTAATAACAGTGTGAATGCTAAAGTAGAATTTGCTGATGTTAATTTAAGTTTTCTTAGTAGTTTTCCGCGAGCCAATGTAACTGTAGACGAATTAAAAATAACAAACCTTAAACCTTTTGAAGACGAAACCTTAGCTTCCGTTAAGTCCTTATCTTTTGACATGGATATTACAGAATTATTTAAAACAGCTAGCGAAGGACCGGTAACAGTAAATAGTATTACTGTAGATGAAGCATTAATTACTTTAAAAACTAATAAATTTGGAGATGCTAATTACGACATTGCTAAAGACAATGAAACCTCTACATCTGAAACTAAGAATAAATCTGGCGGATTCACTTTAGACATAGAAGACTATAGCGTTAAAAATAGCGCCATAAATTATATGGACGAAGTCGCTAAAACCAATATTTATATCACAGAATTAAATCATAATGGAAATGGTACTTTTTCTGAAACGGTATCAGAATTAAACACTAAAACCAATGCTAACATTACTTTTAAAATGGATAGCACTGAATATTTAAGTAATAACAAAATAAAATTAGACGCTATAATAGGTTTAGATTTAGAAAATAGCAAATACACCTTTAAAGATAATAAGGGCTTTATTAATAATCTACCTTTATCGTTTAGAGGCTATGTGCAACAGCTAGACAACGGGCAAGATGTAGATATTACTTTCGAGAACTTAAATAGCACATTTAACGATTTCTTCGCACTTATCCCTTCCTCTTACACTAAAAGCATTAGTGATATAGAAACCTCGGGGAACTTTAGTGTTAACGGGGAAATTAAAGGTTTAGTTACAGACGAAACTATACCAACTCTAAATATTAACATTGTGTCTAACAATGCTGCTTTTAAATACCCCGACTTACCTAAACGTGTTGACAATATTAATATTAATGCAGCCATAAAAAATACGACAGGAAAAGCAGAAGACACATATGTAGATTTAAAAGCTTTAGATTTTAGAATAGATCAAGATGTGTTTAAATCCTCTGCAACAATTAAAAATCTTACTAATAATATAGCCGTTAATGCTAATGTAGATGGTGTTTTAAATTTAGATAATATAACAAAGGCTTACCCTATAGAATTAGACAATGAGTTAAGCGGTATTTTAAAAGGAAAGTTAGCAACAGCTTTCGACATGAAAGCTTTAGAAACAAATGCATATGAACGTATTAAGAATAATGGAAATGTTAACATTAGTGGATTCAAATTTTCTTCTAAAGATATAGTAAACCCAATTAACATCTCTCAAGCAAATATTAAGTTTACACCGCAAACCATAACTCTAGAAAAATTTGATGCTACATCTGGAACTACAGATTTAAACGCAACTGGTACTATTAATAATTTATTAGGCTTTTTACTAAGTGACAAAAAACTACAAGGAAACTTTAATGTAATGTCTAATACTTTTAAGGTAAGTGATTTTATGGTTGAAGGTGGCTCCGACCAACCTGTAAACCAAAGTACAGAACCTGGAGACGCTTTAAAAATACCTGCTTTTTTAGACTGTACTATTAATGCTGATGCAAAAACTGTATTATACGACAACTTAACACTTAAAGATGTAAAAGGCACATTAACAATTAAAGACGAGCAAGCAAATTTACAAAACGTAACGTCTAGTATTTTTGATGGAAACTTAGCTATGAGTGGTTTAGTCGATACTAAAACAAAAACACCTAAATTTAATATGGATTTAGGCATTTCTAATTTTGACATTTCTAAATCTTTTAAAGATTTAGACTTATTTAAAAGTTTAGCCCCTATTGCAAAAGCTTTTCAAGGAAAACTAAACAGTAGCATATCGCTTTCTGGAGATTTAGGAGACGATTTTACACCAGCTTTAAATTCTATTACTGGAGGTGCTTTAGCCGAATTGTTAACCACTAAAATTGAACCTAAAAATGCAGAAGTATTTAATGCTTTAAAAAGCGCTGTTAATTTTATTGATTTCGATAAGTTAGATTTAAAAGATATACAAACGCGCTTAAAGTTTAATAATGGAAAAGTAGACGTCTCCCCTTTTAACTTTAACTATAAAGACATAGGTATTACGGTTGGTGGCTCTCATGGATTCGACCAATCTATGGACTATAATTTGGTATTAGATATTCCTGCTAAGTATTTAGGAAGCGACGTTAATCGTTTAATAGGAAAGATTAATGACCCAGAAGTAGATAAAATCACTATCCCTGTAACGGCAAACATCCTAGGTAGCTTTACAAGTCCTAAAGTGTCTACAGACCTAACCAGTGGTGTTAGCAACCTAACCAAACAACTTATAGAAATAGAGAAACAAAAATTACTAAATAACGGCAAAGACAAAATTAAAGACTTATTAGGTGACGCCTTAGGCGGTAACAAAGGAGACTCTACTAAAACAAAAAACGATCCTATAAAAAATGTATTAGGTGGTATTCTTGGAGGAACCAAAACTAAAAACGATTCTACTACTACAGACTCCACAAACACAAAAGGAAATATTGTTAAAGATGTTTTTGGTATTTTCGGAAATAAGAAGAAAAAGAAAAAAGAAAACTAGTTCCTGTTTTAATAAAAACGCACTTTAAGTTTACCATAAAATAATTTTAACTGTAAGGCTTTAATTGTAAATACAACTAAAGCCTTATGATTTTAATATACTTTATAATAGGCATTTTAGCGGCATTTATTGGAGCAATTCCATTAGGTGCATCTAACATTATTGTTATAAACACAACATTAAAACAGAATGCTAAACAAGCATTTAAAATAGCCATAGCCGCAGGTGTAGCAGAGGTTATATTATCCTTTTACGCCTTACACTGTAATACTGTTGTAAAACATTTTATAGAACGTAATCAATGGATTCAATTAACTATAATATTTGTATTACTATTTGTTGGAGGCTTTTTATTCTTCAAAAAACAGAAAGAGAAAACAGCAAAAAAACAAAGCATTACTAATTCTAAATATTTAACAGGGTTTCTATCTGGTATTTTAAACCCTCCTGTTTTAGTCTATTGGTTAGTTGCTATCGGTTTTATTAATGAAAGCTTATACATGCTATCCTTACAATCGTCATTAAGTATCCTATTTTTATTTTTTACAGGTGTTTATGGTGGTAAACTACTAACCTTATATTTATATAGCAGATTTAGTTTAATTATTAAGCATAAAGTAAAGAACATTACTTTGATTTTGAATAAAGTAACTGGCATTTTACTTATTTTTATAGCCATAATTAATGCCGCAAAACTTTATTTAATATAATTTGCATAAAAAAAACAATAGATATTGTGTAAATTAAAAGTTATATGTATTTTTGCAACCTGAAATTTAAGAACACACATAATATATACATATGTTAAGAATTGAAATTAAAGACGGAGAAAATATAGAACGCGCACTTAAACGTTACAAAAGAAAACACAGAAACGTAAAAGTGATGCAAAACTTAAGAGAAAACCAGTTTTTCACTAAGCCTTCTGTAAAAAACAGACGTCAAATACAAAAAGCTTCTTACATTCAAGGATTAAGAGACGCAGAAAACGTATAATTAGTTTATCTAATTTTAGTGTTTTCTTACATATACAACCTCACATTATATAATGTGAGGTTTTTTTGGTTACTAGCATTTCATGCTTAAATAACAATGAAAACGCCACAATAATTACATTGTGGCGTTTGCTATTTTTTATAGTTCTTTACTTTATTATAATACGCTAATAGCAACTACTAACCCTTCATTACTTCTAATATTAAAAACGGTATCATCCTCAAAAATAAGATACTGCCCTTTAATTCCTTTTAATACACCATCATAACTAGGCGTTTTACCAAGGTTTAAACTCTTAGGTTTTACAGGGTATTGTTCTACAGGAAATTTTAAATGTGTTTCAGTATTACTTTCAATATAATAAGACTGTGCTTCGGCAGGTATATAACTTTTAAGCTGCTCTCTCCATTCTATTAAATTTTCATCTTCAATATCATTCTTCAACATTTTTCGCCAGTTTGTTTTATCTGCAACATGGTCTTTTAATGCGACTTCTGTTATACCTGCTAGATAACGATTTGGCACTTCTACTATTTCTACTGCTTCATGAGCCCCTTGATCTATCCAACGTGTAGGAACTTGTGTTTTTCGTGTTACTCCAACTTTAACATTACTAGAATTTGCTAAATACACTATATGAGGCTGTAATTGCACACGTTTTTCATATTCTAAATCTCTATCTTCCTTATCTAAATGTGCTATACTTAACTCTGGACGCATAATCCAATCTGCAGCTTGCGGAATATCGAAAAAACAACTTTTACAAAACCCTTGTCTATAAATAGGTTTATCTAGACTACAATTTAAACACTGGTGTTTTACAAACTGAAAGCGCAGTGTCTTATTTATCAATTGGTTTAGGTTTAAAAAATCGTTTTCGAATATTAAGTAATATTGTATGGGCTCGGCAAACTCTGTTTCCATTTTTCTTAAAACACCTTGGTAAGTCATAAAAAAAAGTCTTATTTTTAATCCCAAAGATACTACAAAATATGCCAATTCCTTTAGTAAACTCTATAGCTTCCTGGTTTTTAAAAAAACGTTTTCATCAGATAGAATTATTTCTAAAGTATCCTAACGAAGTACAAGAAGAACTTCTTTTTTCTTTATTAGAGAAAGCTAAAGACACCCAAATTGGCAAGGAATATGACTTTGCATCTATAAAAAGCTACAGCACCTTTGCCGAGCGTGTTCCTATTAGAAATTATGAGAAATACCAAGATTTAATAGAACGCTCTAGACAAGGAGAACATAATATTTTTTGGCCAAGTCCTATTAAATGGTATGCTAAATCTAGTGGTACAACGAATGCTAAAAGTAAATTTATACCAGTTAGCGCAGGCTCTTTAGAAGATTGCCATTATGCTGCGAGTAAGGATTTATTATGTATGTACCTTAATAATAATGAGAACTCTCAATTATTTACAGGAAAAGGCTTACGTCTTGGCGGTAGTAAAGAACTTTATAAAGAAAATGGTACTGTATTTGGAGACTTAAGTGCAATTTTAATTGATAATATGCCATTTTGGGCTGAGTTTAGTAGTACACCAAGTAATAAAGTTTCACTTATGAGTGAATGGGAAACTAAAATGCAGGCTATTGTGGACGAAACTATAAATGAAAATGTAACAAGTCTTGCTGGTGTTCCTTCATGGATGCTTGTATTACTTAATAATGTTTTAGATAGCACAGGTAAGAATAGTATATTTGACATATGGCCAAATCTAGAAGTCTATTTTCATGGTGGCGTTAGCTTTACACCTTATAAAGAACAGTACAAAAAAATATTACCTAGCAAATCTTTTAGGTATTATGAAATATACAACGCTTCAGAAGGTTTTTTTGCAATACAAGATCGTAACAATTCTAGCGAACTACTTTTAATGCTAGATTATGGTATTTTCTATGAGTTTATTCCAATGGAAACTCATGGCACTCCTAATGAAAAAGTAATACGTTTAAGTGAGGTAGAACAGGGTAAAAATTATGCCGTTTTAATAACTACTAATGCGGGACTATGGCGTTATAAAATAGGAGACACTGTAAGATTCACTTCAATAAACCCATACAGAATTAAAGTTTCTGGGAGAACAAAACACCATATTAATGTCTTTGGAGAAGAGCTAATAATTGAAAACGCAGAAAACGCATTAAAGAAGGTTTGTAAAAAAACAAAAGCTGAAATAATAGACTTTACTGCCGCTCCTATTTTTATGGAAGGTAGAGAAAAAGGTGGACATGAATGGTTAATAGAGTTTAAAACACCACCAAAGGATATTAATTATTTTAATGAGTTATTTGATAATGCCCTAAAAGCTTTAAATTCTGATTACGAAGCAAAGCGTTACAACAATATAACACTAAACAAACCAACAATACATATTGCTAGGAAGCAACTTTTTTATGATTGGTTAAAACAAAATAATAAATTAGGCGGACAACATAAAGTGCCAAGATTATCTAATTCAAGGCAATATATCGACGAACTTTTAAAACTGAACTCATAACTCCATTTACCGTTCGTCGATGAATGGTCATTCGGTTTACCTTCCTCATATCGATTAAATGCACCTTCTACCGTTTAGTGATTTTAGCAAAAAAACCACGATATTATATATCTAGTAAAATTAACTTTTTAACAATTATTATTCAATAAAAAACAATTAATACTGAGTAATTCTTAAAAAATAACACCTAAAACATTCTTATCGACAAAATACACACCTCATTTTTTATCAAAACGAGTATTAGTGCTTTTAGTCTAAAAAATTGCGCATAACTTACAGTGTTGTAGTAATTTCGAAGCGTAAATTAATTTTATTACCTAATGAAAAACTACATTTTAACATTCGCTTTCTTATTATCAGTAAGTTTTATATCTGCTCAAGATTCTTCAGAAGACTTATTAACTGATAACTTAGTAAATGATTTAAACACTTCAAATTCTGAAGATGTTATAGACGCAAATGGATTTGAGTTCACAACTTTAGATGCTGGATCTAACTCTAAGTATTCTGAATTTGGTTCTGGTTTCTTTATGAATAAACTTATAATGGTTTCTTCTAAAAAATTAGGTGGTTTAGCCAAAGTAGATAAAAACACAAATGAAGGCTATAAAAACTTATTTTGTTTAGACATCAAAAAGGATGGTTCTTTAAAGTTACCTTTATTATTTTCTAGAATTATTAATACTAGAGGAAGTGAAGGACAAGTTTCTTTCTCTCCAGATGAAAAAACAATGTATTTTACTAGAGCTACTGAAGAAAACTCTATGATATACAAATTATACAAAGTAACTTTAGAAGAAGATTCTCACGGTAACTGGATTAATCAACAAATGTTAGATGTAGATGTTGATGGTTATTCTTTTGAAAACCCTTACGTAAGTAAAACTGGTAAAGAATTATACTTCTCTTCTAATAAGCCAGGAGGTCAAGGTGGTTACGATTTATATGTAGCAACTATTAAAGAAGATGGTACATTAGAAACACCAAAAAATTTAGGAGATAAAGTTAACACAAAGTATGATGACAAATTCCCATCTTTATCTTTAGATGGAGAATACTTATACTTCTCTTCTAAAGGTCACAGAAATGTAGGTGGTTTTGATGTTTTTAAAAGTAAAGTTACCAAAACAGGATACAGAACTCCTAAAAACCTAGGAAACACTGTAAATACTAAATATGATGAAGTTGCTTACTTTATGGCTTCAAATAACAAAGGGTATTTAAGTTCTAACAAAGCTTTTGGAAAAGGAAGTTATGATATTTACAGATTCTCTTACAACGAAGCAACACAAAATATAGAAGGAAGAGTTTTAGATTTAGAAACTCAGATTCCTTTACCTAACGCTGAAGTTGTTTTATTAGATGAAGAAGGAGAAGAAGTTGCTAGACAAATAACTGGTGAAGATGCTACTTATAATTTTGATGTAACGCCTTTTGAAAACTATACTATTAAAACAACAAAAGATGGTTTCGAAGAGGCTTCTATAGCATTTAGATCTAACAAAGGAGATGATACAACTTACAAGAAAAACTTAGAATTAGACCCAACTAAAGCAGAAATTGTAGAAGTTGAAGATAAGCTAATGATTTCTATAGAAAACATTTACTTCGACTATGCTAAGTGGAGTATTAAGCAAGAGTCTCACATCTCTTTAAATAAAATATTAACGGTTCTTAACGAGAACCCAGAAATGAAAATTGAAATTAACGCACACACAGATAACAGAGGTAATGACAACTATAACTTAAAGTTATCTAAAAAACGTGCTGCTTCTGCAATGGATTACCTAATTAGCAAAGGAATCAATGCTAACCGTTTAATCTCTAATGGTTACGGAGAAACGCAACCTCTAGTAGATTGTAAGTCTGATTGTACAGAAGAACAATATCAAGCAAACAGAAGAATTGAATTCATTATCTTAAATTAAGATAGGGAGCTATTAATCATTCTTTATAAAGAAAAACCACTCTTAATTATAATTGAGAGTGGTTTTTTGGTTTTATAATTATTACTTCATTATCCTTTTAAAGCATATACAATATTATTAGAAAACCCTTTATCTATTTTTCCATTTAAAAGTTTAAAGTTAGCTTTCTCTAACAACCTTATAGAACCTACATTTTTGCTATGCGTAAAAGCTTCAATTGTATTTAAAGACAAAACATTAAAACCAAAAATCACAATTTCTATCAACGCTTCACTCATATAACCTTTACCTTGAAATTCTGGCAATAAGTCGTAGCCAACTTCGGCAATAGTTTTATCCTCAGAAAAATTCCATAAGCAAATTGTTCCTATAGACTCTTTACTATCTATAGTCTTTAACACCCAAACAATAGCTTTTCTATCGCTTATTAGAGCTAATGTTTTATTAATATATAACAAAGCATCTTCTTTAGTTTTATATAACTCTCTTTGAATAAAAGCATTGACATCTGCATTAGAGCGCAATGCATAAATAATATCTACATCTTCTTTTTGTATCTCTTTTAAAATTAATCGCTCTGTAATCAATTTGTTAGTCATATCACTTATTTTAAATAAAAAAGCCATTTCTACAGAATTATAGAAATGGCTTTTAAATATTATATTATTTACGTCCTCTATGAAACAGCTTTAAGTTTCTTTATAGTCGATTTAGACAGTTTCTCCTCTGCATACGCCTTAGTAACACTTAATTTCTTTATATCGGTACCAGGCAACTCAAACATAGCATCTGTTAATATCTCTTCGCACAGCGAGCGTAATCCACGTGCTCCTAGTTTATATTCTATTGCTTTACCAACAATAAACTCTAAAGCACCTTCTGTTATACTAAGCTCTATTTCGTCCATTGTAAACAGTTTTTTATATTGTTTAATAATAGCATTCTTAGGCTCTGTTAAAATTGCTCTTAATGTATTTTCATCTAAAGGATTCATATGTGTTAACACAGGAAGCCTACCAATAATCTCAGGTATTAATCCAAAGTCTTTTAAATCTTTAGGAGTAATATACTGCAATAAATTATCTTGATCCACAACATCTTCAGACATTGAAGCACTATAACCTACTGCTTGCATATTTAATCGCTTAGAGATTACACGCTCTATACCATCGAACGCTCCTCCAGCTATAAATAAAATATTTTCGGTGTTCACTTCTATAAACTTCTGGTCAGGATGCTTACGCCCTCCTTTTGGCGGCACATTTACAACTGTTCCTTCTAAAAGTTTTAATAGTGCTTGTTGTACACCTTCTCCAGAAACATCTCTAGTTATAGAAGGATTATCACTTTTACGTGCTATTTTATCTATCTCATCGATAAATACAATACCCTTTTCTGCTTTTTCTAAGTTATAATCTGCGGCTTGTAATAAGCGTGTTAAAATACTTTCTACATCTTCACCTACATACCCTGCTTCTGTTAAAACAGTAGCATCTACTATAGCTAAAGGTACATTTAGCATTCTAGCAACCGTTTTTGCCATTAAGGTTTTACCTGTTCCAGTTTGACCTACCATAATGATATTAGATTTTTGTATCTCAATATCATCATTGGTTGGCGGTTGTAATAATCTTTTATAGTGATTATATACTGCTACAGACATTACTTTCTTAGTAAATTCCTGTCCTATTATATACTCGTCTAAAAATGCTTTTATTTGCTGTGGTTTGCGTAATATAAGCTCTGCCGACAACTCACTGTTATCGCTTTGCTTAGATTCCTCCAAAACAATGCCATGCGCTTGTTCTATACAACGGTCACATATATGCGCATCTAATCCCGCTATTAATAAACTGGTTTCTGGCTTCTTTCTACCACAAAACGAACATTCTAATTCTTCCTTTGCCATCTTTAATTGTCTTAATCTTAGTTATTATTGTTGTTATTTTACAATAGTAACTATTTGTTTTAGTCACGAGTTAATATCTCGTCAATCATACCGTATTCTTTAGCTTTATCAGATTTCATCCAATAATCACGATCACTATCTGCGTATACTTTGTCGTAATCTTGACCAGAATGCTTACTTATAATCTTGTAAAGCTCTTCTTTTAATATTAATATTTCACGTGCAGTAATTTCTATATCACTAGCTTGTCCTTGCGCACCTCCTAATGGCTGGTGAATCATAACACGAGAGTGTGTTAAACCACTACGTTTACCAGGAGCTCCTGCACACAATAAAACTGCTCCCATAGATGCAGCCATACCTGTACAAATAGTAGCAACATCTGGTTTTATAAATTGCATAGTATCGTAAATACCTAAACCTGCATATACACTTCCTCCTGGAGAGTTTATATAAATTTGAATATCCTTAGAAGCGTCTACACTTTCTAAAAACAACAGCTGTGCTTGTATAATATTTGCGACTTGATCATTAATACCTGTCCCCATAAAAATGATGCGATCCATCATTAAACGAGAGAATACATCAAAAATTGCAATATTCATTTGACGTTCTTCTATAATATTAGGCGTCAGGTTTGTAGGATACATACTACTAATAATTTTATTGTAGTACATGCTATTGATTCCTTGATCTTTTATTGCGAATTTTTCGAATTCTTTTCCGTAATCCATATTTGATTTTGATTTTTTATTTAAACTAAAAGCGTTGAACCCCGTAAAGAATTCAACGCTTAAAGATAATGATTATTCTTTAAAAGAACGTGGCTTATTTATCGCCATAAACTTCTTTAACAAACTTTTCGTACG
The DNA here is from genome assembly GCA_947494205.1 of uncultured Flavobacteriaceae bacterium. Classification (GTDB taxonomy): domain Bacteria; phylum Bacteroidota; class Bacteroidia; order Flavobacteriales; family Flavobacteriaceae; genus JAHDHI01. The sequence goes on from CANLUH010000009.1 coordinate 124,218, forward strand.
TTAATTCTTTAGTTTTTATGTTTGCCTTTTCTTTGTAAAGGTTTAATAGTTTCTGACTTACTACTTGCTCAGATAAACGTTTTACCTCATCTTGGTTAGATAATACACGTGCTGTAATATCTTCTAACTCTTTTTCTGAAGGGTTCATTTGTCCAAATTGTGCCATTTGCATTTTAATCATGCCTTTTGCACTTTCTTTAACGTCTTCGAAATCTAATTTAATATCATTAGCTTCCATTAATTTACCTTCTATAAGCTGGTAACGTAAGCTTTTTTCAGACTTTTCGTATTCTTCTTTTGCTTGCGCTTCGTCAATTTCTTTCTCCCCTGCAGTTTGCATCCATTTTTGAAGAAACTCTGCTGGTAAATCGAATTTAGTATTGTCTACTAAATACTCTGTTACATCGTTTAATAATTTTTGATCAGATTGCTGTACAAATTGTTTTTCAGCATCTTCTTTAATCTTATTTTTTAACTCTGTTGCAGATTTCACAGCATCTTTACCAAATAACTTATCGAATAACTCTTGGTCTAAGTCTGCTAATTCACGTTGGTTAATTTCTGTAACTGTAAAAGTCACTTCAATATCTAACCCTTCAACTTTATCTTGTTCTAATTTAAGTGCGTGTTGCAACTCGTTAGCATCTGTATAAAGGCCCTTAGTTTTTAAAGCGATAGTATCTCCTACTTTAGCGCCTACAAATTGCTTTTCTGTCGCTTTCCCTTTAAACTTATCTAAAGTTAATGTTACTGTATTTTCTATCTCTTCTTCTTCATTAGTAAAAGTCCCTGTTACTTCACTGTCTTTTGCTATTGCATCTTGAGAGATTAATTTTCCGTATTGTTTCTGGATACGCTCTACTTGCTCATCTATCATTTTATCATCTGCAATGATATTGTAGTGCGTAATTGCTTTTTTAGATTTTAAATCTACTGTAAATTCTGGAGCTAAACCTAATTCAAACTCAAAAGAGAAATCGTCTGCATCCCAGTTAATCTCATCTTGTGGTTTTGGAAGCGGCTGACCTAAAACATCTAACTTTTCTTCTGTTAAATACTTATTTAAAGCGTCTTGAAGTAATTTGTTTACCTCATCTACTAATACAGCTTTACCATATTGTTTTTTAACCATTCCCATTGGTACATGACCTTTTCTAAAACCAGGAATGTTAGCTGTTTTTCTGTAATCTGTTAAAATTTTCTCTACTTTATCGCTATAATCGTCTTTAGCGATGTCAACTTTTACTACAGCATTTAATGCATCTATATTTTCTCTTGTAATATTCATCTTGAATAATATATTGTTTTTAAAACCTAAAAATGGTGTGCAAAAGTACTACTTTTTTACACGTTATCAAAGATTTTAATTACTTGAATAGCAAGATTCTATTTTTTCTTTTTATCGCTTTTTAAGAAAGATTGTAATAATGATTGTAGTATAGATAATAGAACACTAAATAATATAGCCCACCAGAAGTTAGTTACTGCGAAACCATCTATTAATTTATCTGCTAATAATATCATTAATGCATTTATAACAACAAGGAAAAGTCCCAACGTTAAAAATGTAATAGGCAATGTAAGTAACACTAATATTGGTTTAACAATAAGGTTTAATATAGATAACACTACAGCTACAATGACTGCGGTAGTATAAGTATCTACACTAACACCTTTTAATACTTTGGACAGTACTACAACTGCAATGGCATTTAATAATAAACGAAGAATAAGTTTCATGATAATTGGTTGATTTTTTAAACTTTTATAAGTTAGTAAAATTCAACCAAACAGTTAGTTTAAAACTTTAAATTTTATAGGTAAATAAAAAGGAACTATTACTTTTTCACCTCTTTGTTCTCCAGGAATTACTTTTGGTAATAAACTAATTAATCGCTCTGCCTCTTCCTCTAACACCTTATGAGGGCTTTTAGCACTAACATCTAGGTACTCTCCTGTTTTTCCAATTTTAAACCAAACTTTTATTTTTTGTTCGCCACTAATACTTTTATCATTAATCGCTACTTTTAGATTAAACTTACTAGAAATAAATTGTTTCACCTTATTACTAAAGCACTTTCTAAGCTCCCTATTAGTTATCATTATTTCACAGCCTGGATAGATTGGCACAGTCTCAAATTGCCCATTAGGAATACTAGTTTCTTTTAAGTTAGAATTTCCTTTAGACACCTTACCTTTTGTATATTTTATAATTTTATCTTTTTCTCCTTTTGCGTTATAATGCTTCCATTTTCCGCTAAATTTATCAGCTATATATTTTCCTGTCCATTCTAATTTTCCGTCTTCTAAATAGCGTTTTTCTAGACCTACTTTTTCATTTCTAAAAACTGAGCCTTGTCGTTTTAATTGCCCGTTTTTATAATATTGTCTGTAAGCACCTTCTTTGTATCCGTTATTGTATTCTACCTCCCATTCTTTAGCTCCATTAGAGTAAAAACGAACCCATACTCCAGATAGTTCTTGATTTTCGTAATAACTCTTTATTTTAAGGGTTCCATCTTCTCGATATTCCTTATAATAACCTACTTTAGTAATACGTTCATATAACAACTTACCATTTTCTAAATACCTTTTAACTAATCGTTTGCCTTCTAAATCTATAGTTTCGAATTTAATCTTACCATTCTTATAGTAGTTTTTAGACGCTATATTTTCTTTGCCATTGTTGTAACTAAATTCTATTTTTAATTCCCCTGTTTCATAATACTTTTTCCATTCTCCTGCTCTTTCTCCATCTATAAGTTGCCCTTTTGTTTTCAAACTTCCACTATCGTAAAACAACTCAAAAGACTCTATTTCTTGAGCTAATGTAAATTGAATACTTAAAATAAAAAGTAATATTATGTTTCGCATTGGATATATTAAATTAATAGTATTTCAATTTACAAAATTAATCACAGCTTCATAAAAATCCATTGGGTTTTCTGCATGTAACCAGTGTCCTGCATTTTTAATCGTTTCTATTTTGGCTTCTGGGAAGTGTCTTTTAATTATCGTTTCGTCTTCTAGCGAAATATATTCGCTTTTATCGCCTCTTAAAAACAGGGTGTTTTTAGTAAATCTTGCATGTGTAGGTAATGCTTCCCCTACTTCACTTACGTTTTCTGTTAGCACTGCTAAGTTTACACGTAAACCTAATTGTCCTTTTTCTACCCAATATAAATTTTTAAGCAAAAATTGTCGTGTACCAAACTCGGGAACATAATTCGCTAAAACTTTATCTGCCGCTCCTCTTGTTTTTATTTCATCGAAATTTAAGGCTTGTAATCCGTTTAAAATAGCATCATGATGTATTGGATAAAAGCGTGGTGCTATATCTGCAATTAGCAATTTAGACACTAATTCGGGATATTCAGTAGCAAATAACATAGCAGTTTTGCCCCCCATAGAATGACCTAATAAAACGATATCTTTTAAATTGTGTGTATCACAATAGCTTTTTAAATCTTCAACCAAAGCATCGTAATCAAATATAGCATCATGAAAACTTCTACCATGATTTCGTTGATCCACTAGATGTACTTCAAAACGTTGTTCAGCAAACTTTCTTCCAAGGGTTTTCCAGTTATCACTCATTCCTAAAAACCCATGAAGAATAACGAATGGTTTTCCTTCTCCTAATATATTTGAATGTAATATCATTGTTGCTTATTCTTTTTTTTTCTGATACAAATTCCACGAATTCACACGAAATCTCTCTAACCCACTTATTGCTTACTGCAAAACCAAATCTATCCTTTCAATTTATTTAAGTACATATTTACTACGTTCTCAATACCTAAATACAAACTTTCAGATATTAAAGCATGTCCTATAGAGACTTCTAATAGCCCTGGAATATTCTGTTGAAAAAACTGAATATTATCTAAAGACAAATCGTGCCCTGCATTTACTCCTAAATTTAAGGTACTTGCTAGTTCTGCACATTTAGTGTATGGTTCTATTGCTTTAGTATTTCCTAAACCGTATTGATGAGCAAAGGCTTCTGTATATAATTCTATTCTGTCTGTACCTGTTGCTTTTGCGCCTTCTATTTGTTTTAATTCTGGATCCACAAAAATAGACGTTCTAATCCCTTCTGCTTGAAATTGTTTTATAACATCTACTAAAAAGTCTTTGTGCGTAATGGTATCCCAGCCTGCATTACTGGTTAATGCATCTACAGCATCTGGCACCAGTGTTACTTGCGTTGGTTTTATAGCTAAAACCATATCTATAAACTTAGGGTTTGGATTCCCTTCTATATTATATTCTGTGTAGACTACAGGTTTTAAATCGTAAGCGTCTTGATAACGAATATGTCTTTCGTCTGGTCTTGGGTGTATGGTTACGCCTTCGGCACCAAATCGTTGTACATCTTTAGCAAATTGCACTACATTAGGTGTATCCCCTCCTCTAGAGTTTCTTAATGTAGCTATCTTATTTATGTTTACACTTAATTTTGTCATTTGTACGTAATTTAAAGGCAAAAATACGAAGTAGAACAACGGTTTTATACTATTTTTTAATTAATTTGCATAATACTAAATTGAAGCAATGAATCTTTCAAATTTTATAATAAACGATATAAAACCTCTAACAAATACAGATACTGTTAGCGAATTACAATTACTTTTTAATCAGTTAACGTACTCTCATATTCCTATTAAAAACGATGAAGGTGTTTATTTAGGTTGTTTATCTGAAACAGATGTACATTGTTTTGAAAGCAACAAACAAGTTAAAGATTGCAGTTATGCTGTAGAAGGCTTTTTTGTAAGAGACCAAACCAATTGGTTAGATGTATTGGAAGCCTTTGCTCAAAACAGTTCTAATATCATGCCTGTGTTAAGTGCTAATAATACTTACTTAGGTTATTATGAGCTTAATGATATTATTGGTTTATTTAATGAAACACCTTTCTTTTCGGAAGCTGGTGCTATTTTAATAGTAGAAAAAGGCCTATTAGACTATTCTTTTAGTGAAGTTAGTCAAATTGTAGAATCTAATAACGGAAAGCTGTTAGGTGCTTTTATTTCTAAAATAGAAAATGATGTAGCGCAAATAACATTAAAAATAGGTAACACTAGTTTAAACGATATTATGCAAACGTTTAGACGATATAGTTACAATGTTGTTGCTGGACAAGAAGAAGACAGTTATATAGAAAGTTTAAAGGAACGTTCTAATTATTTAAACAAATACCTAAATATATAGTTTATGAAGGTAGCTATTTACAGTCAATATTATAAAAACAAATCTCTAGAGTCATTTAATATATTATTAGATGTGCTTTTGGATAAAAAGTTGGCTGTTTTTATTGAAGACAATTTTCTTCAAAATTTAAATCCTGTTATAAAGGACAATCTGGCAATACAATCGTTTTCAGAATTAGATGCCACTTTCGATTTACTTATTAGTATTGGTGGCGATGGTACTATTTTAAGAGCTATAACCTATTTAAAAGATTTAGACATTCCTATTGTTGGTATTAATACTGGACGCTTAGGATTTCTTGCAACCATACAACATGATGATATAGAAAAAGCCATTCAGCAAATCATAGATAAAAAGTATACATTATCTAAGCGTACCTTATTATCTATAGAGACGTCTCCGGTAAATAATGATATTGTAGATTTAAATTTTGCTCTTAACGAAATTGCAGTAAGTCGAAAAAATACAACGTCTATGATTACTGTAGAAACGTATTTAAACGATGAGTTTTTAACTTCGTATTGGAGTGATGGTTTAATTATATCTACTCCAACAGGATCTACTGGTTATTCTTTAAGTTGTGGCGGCCCAGTAATTACGCCAGACACTACAAGTTTTGTATTAACACCAATAGCACCACATAATTTAAGCGCAAGACCATTAGTTATTGAAGATTCTACTACCATACAATTAAAAGTTAGTGGTAGAGAAGATAATTATTTAGTGTCTTTAGATTCTAGAATTGCAACATTATCTAACGAAACCATAATAACTTTAAAAAAGGCAGATTTTACTATTAACATGATAGAACTCAACGATGAAAGCTTCCTCGATACGCTTCGTAAAAAGTTACTTTGGGGTGAAGATAAGCGCAATTAAACAATAAATTAAGCTAAAAACTGTTTTTAGACTATAACTATTTGATTCAAATTGTTATAGGCTCATCTTATTTATTATATTTGCAAACTTTTGAAGATTTATGAGGTATTTAACCATTATAGTATTAACGTTTTTAAGCATTCAATTTAGCGCTGCTCAAATACACGAAATAGGTGTATTTGCAGGAGGTAGTAATTTTATTGGAGATGTTGGATCAACAACATACATTGCTCCTAAAAACTTGGCTATTGGAGCCATATATAAATGGAATAGAAGTCCTAGACACTCTTTTAGAGCCTCTTTAACTTTTACAGAACTAGAAGGTATTGATGGAGAATCAGACGATCCGAGCAGAATTATTAGAGGTTACGAGTTTACTAATAAAATCACAGAACTTTCTGTAGGTATGGAGTTTACCTTTGTAGACTTCAACCTTCATAGTGGAGATAATGTCTCTACACCTTACTTATATTCGGGAATTAGTATTGCTAAACATGATAACTATTTTTTCTTAAACGATGTTATTCGTTCTGAAGAAACAACAAGTTTAGCTTATGGCATACCTATGGTATTAGGCTATAAAATGGCTGTTGCAGATCATTTTGTTTTGGCTTTTGAAGTAGGTGCAAGATATACTTTTACAGACGAAATAGATGGTAGCGTACCAGATACTAAGGAAAATATAGAACGTTTAAGCTTTGGAAATGTTAATAATAATGACTGGTATACCTTTACTGGTATAACATTAACATATACCTTTGGACGAAACCCCTGTTATTGCAATTATTAGAAGTGGACATAACAACAATAAATACAAACCAATTACCTAAACATATTGCCATTATTATGGATGGTAATGGCCGTTGGGCCAAACAAAAAGGCATGTTACGTGCTTTTGGTCACGAAAATGGCACAAAATCTGTTCGCGAAACAGTAGAAACTTGTGCAGAATTAGGCATAGAAAACTTAACGCTTTACGCATTTTCTACAGAAAACTGGAACAGACCTAAGTTAGAAGTAGACACTTTAATGCGACTATTAGTCTCTTCTCTAAAAAAAGAAATCAAGACTTTAACAGATAATAATATTAAACTAGATGCTATAGGTAATTTAAAATCATTACCTAAAAAAGTCTTTAAAGAGTTAAACGAAGTTATTGAAACAACTAAGGATAACAAACATATGACTTTAACCTTAGCTTTAAGTTATGGCTCTAGGGAAGAACTGTTAAATACCGTGAAAGAAATAAGTATTAAAGTTAAAAATAATATAATTTCTACAGAAAATATTGATGAATCGATTATTAATGAGCATCTTTACACGCGAAATTTACCAGACGTAGATTTACTAATTAGAACCAGCGGAGAACAACGTATTAGTAACTTTTTACTATGGCAAATAGCCTATGCCGAATTATATTTTACACCTGTACTTTGGCCAGATTTTAAGAAGCAACATTTATATGATGCTATAATTGAATATCAAAAAAGAGAACGACGCTTTGGGAAAACAAGTGAACAAATCAGCTAAACAATTACCTTTGAAAACATATTTACAATACGCCCTAATTGTATTATTTACAATTAGCAGTTTTATTACACAAGCCCAGACCTTTACTAATGGTAAAAAATATACCATTGCAGAAATAACAGTAAAAGGTAACACCTCCTTTAGTGGCCAAACCATAGTTACCTACTCTGGCCTTAGAAAAGGTGACGAGATTGTAATACCAGGAGAAAAAATTAGTAATGCCATAAAAAAATTATGGAAAACAAACCTATTTAGTGATATTGAGTTATACATTACTAAAATAGAAGGACTAAATGCTACTTTAGAAATTAGACTATCGGATTTACCTGAATTAAATGATGTAAAAATTACGGGGGTAAAAAAAGGAAAAAAAGAAGCGTTAATAAAAGATAATAAGTTAAATAAAGGTACCAAAGTAACCGAAAACTTAATAACTACTACTAAAAACTACCTTCAAAACAAATACAAAAAAGAAGGTTTTTTAAACACTAAGGTTAATGTAAATACTATAGAACTACAAGACTCTATAAAAAAATCTCGCGTTAATATGGTAGTTGCCATAGACAAAGGAGAAAAAGTAAAAATTAAAGACATCACCTTTAAAGGGAACAGTGTTTTAAGTGCAAAAAAGCTTAGAAAAGCAATGAGGAATACGAAGAAGAAGAATCCTATTCGTATTTTTAAACGCTCTAAATACATAGAAGCAGACTTTAAAGACGACTTAGTCTCTTTAATAGATAAGTATAAAGAAAATGGTTACAGAGATGCCCGTGTACTTGCAGACACTATAACTAAAAATAGCGATGGTACTATTAACATAGGTATTACTGTAGAAGAAGGGGCTAAATATACTTTTGGAAACATTGAATTTATAGGAAATACTGTATACTCTGACGAGACTTTAAGACGCCAATTAAAAATTGAAAAAGGAGACACTTATAATGGCGTTTTATTAGCTGAAAGAATTGCTGACGAAACAAGACCAGATGGAGACGATATTACCAATTTATATCAAGACCATGGTTACCTATTCTCTACTATTAATCCAGTAGAAGTTAATGCAGATGGAAATGTTATAGACATGGAAATTAGAATTACAGAAGGTAAACCTGTATACTTTAACAAAATATCTGTAGTTGGTAACGAAAAAACAAACGACCATGTTATATACAGAGAGATAAGAACACGTCCGGGAGAACTATACAGTAAAGCTTTAGTTGTAAGAACGGTTCGAGAGCTAAGTCAATTAGGATTTTTCGATGCTGCTCAAATAGACCCACAATTTAAAAATGCAAACCCAGAAGATGGTACTATAGATATAGAGTACGGTGTTGTAGAATCTGGATCTAGCCAGATAGAACTACAAGGTGGTTATGGTGGTGGTGGTTTTATAGGTACTTTAGGGTTATCTTTTAACAACTTTGCACTAAAAGATATCTTTAAAAAGGATGCTTATAAACCTATACCTTCAGGAGATGGACAAAAACTTGCATTACGTTTACAAGCTAGTCGTTTCTTTCAAACGTACAGCTTCTCGTTCTCAGAACCATGGTTAGGTGGTAAAAAACCAGTACAGTTTTCTACCTCTTTATCACATACAAAACAGTTTTTATTTAACCCACAAACAAGAAGTGCAGATAAAGACAGACGTTTTAATATTACTGGTATAACAGTAGGTTTAGCAAAACGTTTATCTGTACCAGATGATTACTTTACATTATCGCAAGCACTAAGTTTCCAACACTACGATTTAAAAAACTATAATACAGGGCTATTTACATTTGGTGATGGTTACTCTAACAACCTATCGTATACCGTAGGATTAAGCCGTAATAACACAGCTAACGATCCTATATTCCCTACAAGAGGTTCTAGTTTTACAGCAACGGCAAAACTATCTATACCTTACTCTATATTTAATGGTGTAGACTACAAGTCGCTAAGGCAAGAACGTGCCGTAAACCAAGGTATAATAAACGATGGTAATAACTCTGTAGCAGATAGAAATGCAGCTTCAGCAAGAGTTTCTCAAATAGATCAAGAACGTTTTAAATGGTTAGAGTTCTATAAAGTAAAGTTTAAAGGTGATTGGTATACTAAATTAGTAGACAAATTTGTATTTAAGTCTACTGTAGAATTTGGATTCTTAGGTGCATACAACCAAGATAGAGGTATTATTCCTTTCGAGCGTTTCTTTGTTGGAGGAGATGGTCTAGGGGCTGTAAGTTTAGATGGTAGAGAAGCTATTGCTTTACGTGGTTACCCAAACCAAGCATTGTCTACACAAGACGGTGGTACTATTTACAACAAATTCTCTTTAGAGTTACGTTACCCAATAACACTAAAACAAAGTGCTAAAATATATGCATTAGGATTTTTAGAGGCAGGTGGATCTTATAGTAACTTTAGAAATTACGATCCATTTAATGTTAATAGATCTGCAGGTTTTGGAGTTAGAATATTTATGCCAGCATTTGGTCTATTAGGTATAGATTTCGGTCATGGTTTCGACTCCTTACCAGGACAAACTATTAAGCACGGTTGGGAAACACACTTTATAATAGGACAACAATTCTAAAAAAGATAGCTTAAATATTACAATTTATAGGCTAATAAATATGTTCGGTTTCTTTAAATTTTTATTTTTGGCACGATATTTTCAATGTACAGTTTGAAGATTTGATTCCCGAATTAAAAATTTTAAAGTTAAAATTCATTACTTTTAGTCGATTAATTCAAAATAAAAACAGAATCAAAGCAATCATCTGTAAAATTTTGAGTTTATAGGAGTAATAAATATTAAAATATTAAAACAGATGAAATTAAAAGTTCTTTTTTTACTGACTTTAGTGTCTATGCTAAGTCTATCCGTTAATGCACAGCGAGGTGTAAGAATAGGATACATAGATACAGAATATATTTTAGAAAATGTTCCTGAATATAGTGAAGCTACTTCTCAGTTAGAGTCCAAAGTAAATAAATGGAAAAGCGAAATTGAAGGTAAATTAAGTGCTATAGAACAAAAGCGTAAAGAGTTGAATAATGAAAAAGCACTTTTAACAAAAGAGCTTATAGAAGAACGCGAAGAAGATTTATTTTTTGAAGAAAAAGAAGTCTTAGAATACCAACAAAAACGATTTGGTCCGCAAGGCGATTTAATTATTCAGAAAAAACAATTAATGCAGCCAATACAAGATCAAATATTTCAGGCGGTACAAGATTTAGCCAAAAAGAAAAAGTTTGACTTTATTTTTGATAAATCGGCAGATGTAGTCATGTTATATTCAGCAGAACGCTTTGATGTAAGTGAGCAAGTGTTAAGAACAATAACAAGAACGTCTAAACGTAAGCAACTAAAATCTAAGGCGGACAAAAAAGCGGCTAAAGAAGAAGACCTTACAGTAGAGGTAAATGAAGGAAAAGACGAAAGAGCTTTAGCTTTAGAAAAGAAAAAAGCAGATAGAGAAAAGTTAGTAGAAGAGCGTAAAAAGAAAATTTTAGAAGCTAGAGAAGCAAAGAAAAAAGCAGCAGCAGATCGCAAAGCTAAAATACTAGAAGAGCGTAAAAAGAAAAAAGAAGCAGCTGCAAACAAAAATACTCCACCTGCTCCAGGTGCAACAATTGAAGCTGGTGAGGAAGATGCTAAAACGAGTGAAGGAACTGAAGCAAAAACAGACGAACCTAAAACAAGAGAGCAACTTTTAGAAGAAAAGAAACAAAAGAAATTAGCAGATAGAGCTGCTCGTAAAAAGGCACTAGAAGATAGAAAAAAGAAAATCTTAGAAGATCGCAAAAAAGCTAAAGAAGAAAAAGAGGGCGAAACAGACGACAACTAAGACCTAATAATTAATATTTATAACACACAAATACTATTTTAAAAATGAAACAATTTAAAACATTATTAATCGCAGCGGCATTATTTATAGGAGCTACAAGCTTTATGAGCGCACAAAGTAAAGTAGCTCACATTAATACACAGCTTTTAATAAAAGACATGCCGGAAATGACTGCTGCTAGAGCAGAAATGGAGAAGTTAGGTAAAACCTACGAAACAGACATACAAGTATCTGCTAAAGAACTTCAAGACAAAATGAAACGTTACGATTCTGAAGCTGCGTCTCAAACAGACGAAGAAAACAGTAAGCGTGTAGAAGAGGTAAAAGGAATGGAAGCTAGCATTCGCCAGTACCAAGCACAAGCACAACAAGATTTACAAAACAAAGAGATAGAGTTATTAAAACCTATTACAGAAAAAGCAAAAGCTGCTATATTAAAAGTTGCTAAAGCACAAGGTTTTGATTACGTATTAGATTCTACTCAAGGTGGAGGTGTAATCATGGCTGAAGGTAAAGATTTACTTGCCGACGTAAAAAAAGAATTAGGATTTTAATTAAAACCCTAAAAGTAAATACTAAACAAAAGCTGTCTTTTTAAGACGGCTTTTGTATTTTTATAACTTATCTTGATAAGTGTATATTAAACAATGAAAAAACACCCCATAGGCCTATTCGATTCTGGAGTTGGTGGAACTTCCATTTGGAAAGCCATTAATACACTCTTACCAAACGAAAACACTATTTACTTAGCAGATAGTAAACATGCTCCATATGGACCAAAAGGGGAAGCTAAAATTATAGAGCTTAGTATTAAGAACACAGAGTTTTTATTAAGCGAAGGTTGTAAACTTATTGTTGTAGCTTGTAACACTGCCACCACTAATGCTATTAAAGTATTACGAGAACGTTTTAATGTCCCATTTATAGGTATAGAACCTGCAATAAAACCTGCTGCTTTACAAACGAAGACAAAAGCTATTGGTGTATTAGCTACAAAGGGCACACTTTCTAGCCATTTATTTCATAGAACAACAGATTTATACTCTAACGGCATAACGATTATAGAACGTGTTGGTGAAGGTATCGTTCCATTAGTTGAAAGTGGTAACATAGAGTCTAAAATCATGCAAGACTTACTAAAACGATACATGGAACCTATGCTAAAGGCTAATATTGATTATTTGGTTTTAGGCTGTACACATTACCCCTATTTAATTCCGCAATTGACTAAAATACTACCTCAGCATATTAAAATTATAGATTCTGGTGAAGCTGTTGCTAAACAGACTAAAGCTATTTTAGAAACCAATCAATTACTAAGTCTTTCTAAAACAAATGCCTCACATCAGTTTTACACCAATGCAAATAATGTATCGGTTATGGCAGATTTATTAGCTGGTGATTTTAATGTATCTTATTTAGATTTTTAATACGTTTTTCGATACGTTTTCGTTTACCCTGTGCTGAGCGTGGACGAAGTATCAAAACACTCGAACTGACGGTACTTTGTTAGTTCTCAATTTCGTTCGTGCAAGTAATACGTCAACCGTTATCCACTAACGTCACGTTGAATAGTTTTGTGTAGCCAAAGCGGAACAAAATGGTATCGATACGCTTGGTTAGTTACCAATTTCAATTGATGAGTGTCTTTACACTAAACCCTATTTAATCTTCTTTTTTATGAAATGATTTAGGCATTCTAATATAAGCTGCAAAAACAGTACACATCACTATTAAAATGGCAACTTCATAAGGTTTTCCTTTATATAGATGAATTATTGTAATAAATGTCATGTATAGTGCTAATAAACCTGCACCAAATAACACTGTTCTATTATATAAGAACAAAGCAGTAGCCACTACTAAAAAAACACCAACCGAAAACATTAAGGCGCCATTCTCTATAACTTTTCCCGTTTGGTTTGGCTCTAATAATTTATTAAACGCATTTGGGATATAAAACAATGTTATAATTAAAGATGGTAACCATGTTACTACAGTTTTGAATACTTGTGTAAATCTCATTTTTTAAACAGTTTTTAGATGTATTTATATTCAAATCTATTACTTGTTTATTAACCTTTAAGTTGTAAATGATTAAGCGTTACTAGTTAATTATTAAACGTTGATTTTTAGTGGTTATCTGTGTGTGTTTTGAAAACGATTATTAGTTTTTGAAGTACTTACTCTAGTATCGTCATTGCGAGGACGAAGGACGTGGCAATCTGTTTATGACTGAACATTACTTCTTTTTGGATGGAAGGTGTCTCGCAACAAGCTTTACTTTAAAAATAAGCTTCTCTATTTTAGGTAAAACCATCCGTGTTTTTCATTTTTAAAAACTCACTTTACTTTTTAAAGGAAGGAGTTAGAATTTGTGTTGTATTTGTCATTCTTGCCCTTTGTATCCACTCAGAATAAGCCCCAATAGGAAATCCACTAACTTTTAATAATTAATACATTTAAAAACGAAAAAGTAAGTTTCTAACAAACTCATAGACTAAACCTCACATGAGTAAGCTCCTATTTGTTTATAATGCTAATTCTGGAATTGGAAATCTTGTTTTAGATGTTGCGCATAAGTTATTTCGTCCAGAAACGTATGCTTGTAATTTATGTGCTATTACGCACAATACATTCTCTGAAAACAAAACATGGAAAGCCTTTAGAGCTAAAAGTACTATAGATATGGATTTTTTACATATCGATGAATTTAAAGCTGAATACCCAGATTCTAATTTCAAATATCCTATAATACTACAACAGCATAATAATACGTTAACTTCTTTTTTAACCACAGAAGCTATAAATAAACTGACTTCTGTAGAAGATTTAATTACCGCTATTAAAACACACTATTAAACCTCAGCAAAACACTTCCAGTTTACTTTTGTCTCATCTGGTGTTATTTCAATTTCATAATCCCCTTCTTTACTTACAAATTCAGGTAATTTATAATCTGCTAATGCTTTTAACATTGGTGTTGGATCTGCACTAAATTGTGCTGTTCTTAATTTTTGATCTAATAACGTTTCAACTACAGCCATTTCATAATGTAACAGCTCGTAAATCCAATTCATTTTATAGTCTTTCGACTTTAAATACGTGGCAAAATTTTTAGTTTCATTTAAAGCTATTTGTTCTGGTGGATATTTAGACCAGAAATCGTTTAAAATAGTTACAAAGGCAGCATTTCCTAGAATAAGCATTAAATATGTACTACTTAATTTTAAAATACGCACAATCATAGAGGCCCTAAATTCGTTTATTAAAGTTCTATAGATAGCTATATTCTCTTTTTGATTAGATAATATATTTTGTGGTTGCTCTCTTCCTATAACTAGATTACTTAAAAATGTTTCCCATTCTGTTGGAGAAAAATTAGCATTAAACTCTTGCAATCGCTTTGCTGCGTTAGGTGTTTTGGGTATGGTTTTAGTAATAGGTTGCCCTTTACTATTCCATAATAGTTTTACTTTTTCTAACTCGTTTATAATACCTTTTTCACCTACTTTTGGGATATACGATTCAAAAATCTCGTAAGTAATAGCTTTTAAGTTCTTAAAATGTGGAATATAGTCTTTGGTTAATGCCATTAGTCTATCGTCTATAGGTCCTGAATGAGAGTCTAGCCAAAAGCCATTCATTTCACTTCCGCCAGCAATATGTATTTCTATTACATGATCTAATGGAATCTGACTTAAAAAGGATTCTATACTTTGCCTTCCATTTAATTGGTTTGCAAATAGATTATGAATATCTAATAAAATGCCGCAGCCTGTTGCTTTGCATAGTTCTGCCATAAAAACACCATCTGGTATTTCATTTGCATTAGGCTTTAAATAATTAACGCCTGTTTCTATTAATAGTGGTCTTTGTATACGTTCTTGAATGCGTTTAATATTTGCAATGGTGTTTTCTAATCCTTTTTGGGTTTGGCAGGGTGGCAAAAAGAAACCTGTATCGAACTCGGTCGTGGTATTAAAACTTAAATGTTCGCTAATCCAAGGGCTATTAAATAGGTTGGCTGTATAGTCTATTAAATTAAGTTGCTCTACACTTGGTTGTAATGTGCCGCCTACTGGCGCACCAATACTATGTACTAATTTAGTATATGGTAATGTATTAATATGTTCGAAAACATCTGTTGCAATTTTAATGTTATCGTTCTCATCTGTAATACACAGCGTTTGTGGTTCTATAGCTAAAACATCTACTAATCCTTTAGGAAACTGCATGGCTTCTATTGCAAAACCATAAATAATGCCTACCCCTAGATTGGGTAGGCATTCAAACTTATCTTTTGATAGTTTTTGCATCATCGTTTCTTTTATTGAAAGTTAAATGCAAAGTTGTTTTGAAAATGGATATCGTGTCCTGAGCAACAAGCTCTACATCCTAATTCTTCAAAAATACTATCAATGGCTTGATCTACTAACTTAATGTTGTTAGCTACTTTTGGTGACATTGCTACAGATAATGTAGATTGTGATGGTGCTACTAAAGTTTGTACGTTTTCAGTTCTAAACTGCGACTCTAGTCCGTCGTTAAGTACATAGTCCTGAATAGTACTAAAGTAACAGTCTGTTCCAGAGAAACAGGCACGGCAACCTAAGTTATCTAATAAGTCTGTGATTCCCTTTTTAAAAAGGTCTGCGTTGTAAGCGACTTTAGCCGGAATTGATAATTTAATTGTGTTTTTTTGGCTAAAGCATTTTGAATTTGCGTCCATAATATAAAAAATTAATAGATTAATAATACTGCAAAAGTGTCTATTACTTTTTATAATTGAAAGAGTGAATTCCTTGTTTAGATACAGTTTTTTAACTGACTAACAACTACTTAAACCACCCAGAGTACTTTACATAGTTCTCTGCAATCCTATTAATTTCTCCGTTAATGAGTGCTTTACTAATATCTTTTACTTTTTTAGCGGGTACTCCTGCGTAGATGCTACCAGATTCTACAGTTGTATTTTGTGTAACTACAGCTCCAGCAGCAATTATACTATTACTTTCTACTACACAATTATCCATAACAATACTGCCCATTCCTATAAGCACATTATCCTGAATGGTACAACCGTGAACAATAGCATTATGGCCTATAGATACATTATTACCTATAATTGTTGGATATTTTTGGTATGTACAATGCACCACTGCTCCATCTTGTACATTTACTTTATCTCCCAGAGTAATATAATTTACGTCTCCTCGTAATACGGCATTAAACCAAATACTACACTGCGCTCCTATTTTTACATCTCCTACTATAGTTGCATTTTCTGCGACATAACAGTCTTCTGGTATTTGCGGCGATTTGCCGTTTACAGGTTTTATTATTGGCATATTTTTGGCTATTTACTTAAAATAAGATAATAGTTCTGCTTTTCTATTAGCAGACACCATAACTTCTTGTCCGTTGGTTAAAATAACGCTTCCACCTTTTCCTTTAATGTATTTTACTATTTCGTTTACATTTACCAAATAGCTTTTATGTATACGTGCAAAATTAGAATCTTTTAATACGTCTTCGAAGTACTTTAATGTTTTACTTACTACTTTCTTTTTATTAGTATTTAAATAGATTTCGGTATAGTTATCGTCTGCTTTACAAAATAGAATATCTGCTGTATTTAAGACTTCGAAACCATCTTGTTGCGGTATGGTTATTTTACCATCTACCTTTTGTGTTGTTTTTGGTACTAAAACTTGATCTTGTAGGGCGTCTTCTTTGGTTTTAATCTCTACAACATAATCTACTGCTTTTATTAATTCGTCTATAGAAATAGGTTTCATTAAATAATAAGAGGCATGTGCATTTAATGCGTCTATTGCATAATGATTGTATGCTGTAACAAAAATAGTTTCGAAAGTTCTATCGCCTACTTTCTCTAATAAATCGAACGCATTACCATAAGGCATTTCTACATCTAAAAATACTAAATCTAGTGGCTGTTTCCGTATTAACTCTAATGCTTCATTTATATTAGCGGCTTCTCCTAATATTTCAACATTAGGGCAGTATTTACTTAAATAATTTTTTAATATTTCTCTACTAGTTTCTTCGTCTTCTACAATGATTGATTTCAATTTCATATTAGTCCTGTAATTTTTTAATGATTGATTTAAATAGATTTAACTTATCTAATATTAATAATACTAAATAAACAAATCCTGCGATAAAAAATAGAATAAGTAGTATTTGAAGATAGGTAGATACCGTCCACTCTAAAGCTACTTTAATACGATGCAATACACTTATTTCTCGTTTTACACCTTCTGCTAACGAAAATTTTATGGTACAAAATTCGTTTTCTGCATCATAGTTTCCTAATTGCACACCTAAGCCCTGCAATTCTTCTTCTATGCTTAATATTCTATTTTCTAGATTAATGTATTCTTCTATTTTTCCGCCTTTAGATTTTAACTCTATTAAAGAGGTTCTTATTTTTAATAGCGATTCTTTTTTAGCATTAAGTTGTTTATACTCGTTGGTTTTATCTTTTTTTGTTATTTCTTTAGATTGTACATCGCCTATTTTAGAGAGTTCTCCATATAAATTATCGAATCTATCTGGTTGTACACCTATTAATAATTGTAATTTACGATTGCCTTTATTCCCTCTATTTTGTTCGAATTGAATAATGGCATCTTCTTTTTTTATAGATGCAGTAACGTTTTTCTTTTCTTTATCAAATTCTGAAGTTTTCGTATTTACCGTAGCTATTTTTTCGTATTTCTGATCAACATTTACTATCCCTTGAGGTGCATTAGTATTACCAGTTATTTTATATTTTTTAGAAGCATAATTAACTCTGGAATTGGCTATTTCTTGAAAGAAATTATCTGCTTGCTCATATTGATTTATTTTAACAGTATAACCATAAGCTAGCCTGAATAAAAATAACACTACAAATAACAGTATTAAATATAGTATGCCTTTTTTTAATCGCTTTTTAAATGTTTGCTTCATAATACATTGTAATTAATGGCGTTATTTTAATCTTTCTTTATCGTAACAACAACTTTAGTTCCTGTATCGCCTTCGGCTTGGTAATCATCTATAAACACATCTACTTTGTCTTTATACATTTCGTTAAGAATGGTAACTCGTTTTTTAATATTACCCATTCCTTTAGAATTCTGTTTCTGTTGATTTTGCGTTTTTAAGGCCTTAGATTTTTCGCGCCCTATACCATTGTCTGCTATTATAATTTCTATTTCATCTTCCATTTTTTTATGGATTGAAATATCTAATAACCCCATACTTTCTTTATACCTAAGCCCGTGCCAAACAGCATTCTCAATGTAAGGTTGTAATAACATTGGTGGTATCTGGAAAGCTTCTACATCTATAGCATCGTCTATAGTAATTGTATATTCAAATTTATCTTTAAATCTAAAATGTTCTAGTTTCGTATAAAGTTCTAACAATTCTATTTCTTTTTGTAATGGAATAAAATCTTCTTCACTATTTTCTAACACGGCACGCATTAACTTAGAAAAATCCGACAGATACTTATTGGCCGTTCGTTCATCGTTAATAGCAATAAAACTATTTACAGAGTTTAAGGCATTAAAAATAAAATGCGGATTCATCTGACTTCTTAACGATTTTAATGCTAATAAATTATTTGCCAAACGTTGTTGCTTAATGTATTTAAACATTAAATAGGCTGTTAGTAATAGTAAAAAGACACCTATTATTAGAGAGTAAATAATGATACGTTGCTGCTTTTCTTTTTCAATATTTAGCATATTTATCTTTGATTCTGACTCTAAAGATTCTATTCTAGCTGCATCATTCCTTATTTTCCGACCAATTCGTTTAGCTTGCACAATATCTTCAGTCATTTTTTTGTTCAACTTTTCTACCGATTTTGTATACTCTTTATAAGCTTTTAATGCATTAGCATAATCGCCAACATCTTCGTAAACCTCTGTTAATTTTCTTGCAGCATCGTACTCTACAACTAAGTCTTCTTTAACTTCCGCTTCTTTTATACTTTCTTTTAAATAAGGAATAGCTGCTTCGTAATTACGCTGCAAATAATAGGCATTTCCTATTTTGTAATTCTGTTTTTGTACTGTTAAAGGGCTTTCATTATCTATTATAGAATCTTTTTCTATGTCTTTAATAACTTCTATAGATTGTTTTCGTAATTCTATTTCTCTATCAAAAAACTGATTAGAATTATTAAAATCTGCCACTTTCAACTTTTCTTCTACTGCTCTGGTTTTATTTTGCTTAGAGGCTAAATCTAGGGAATTATCAAAATATTCTTCCGCTTCGTTTATAGCTCCTTTTTTATTATAAGATTCTGCTATTTTAGAATTTAAATTAGTGACTTTAGGAGAAATTAAATGTTTTTTTGCTTTTTCTAAGCTTTTTTTATAAGCTTCAATAGCTTTTTCAAATTCATTAATTTCGAAATAGACATCTCCTATACCTTCATGTAATTCTACTAATTGATAATTAGAGAGTTCTTTTTTATTTAAATCGTTATATATAGATAAGCTTTCCTGGTAGTTTTTATTCTTTTTATAGGCTTCTGCTAATTTTAGTTTTACTTCATTTGTTTTTAAACTATTTAAGCTTATTCTATAATTATTAACAGCCAAATCGTATTGTTTCCAATACATAAAGACATCTGCTAAAACTTCGTAAGCTTCAGCATTATTTTTTACAGATTTACTCTGCTTTATACTTTCTCTTATAAACTCAACACTTTTCTCTATAGATTTCTTTTTGTAGACAATTGCTGAATCTAATGTACTATTAAAGGAAGTATTTCGTTTATTTTTAAATACTCCCGAGCGCGTTGTATTAGGTAACACATCTACAGTTATTCGTTCATTATCTTTAATAGTATAATAAACCGTCTCAAAATCTTTATGGCTAATTCTTAACTCATCCCCTTTTCTTACCTGAATTCTAAATTCGCCTGCAAGATTAGACGACGTGTATTCACCGCCATTAACTTCTACGTTAGCATCCTTAATTGGGTTATATGTTTCATTCTCACGTATAAAACCTCTTACTGTAAATAAGGGTAATTTTTTACGTCCTTCATCATCTAAATTGTTTTGCGCACTAACAATAATAGGACATAACATAAGAAAACATAAAGTAATGTATATTATTTTATTCTTCATTTATTTTAATTACTAAAGGTTAAACTTACATACTTTAGTTGGTATAATAAAATAGGGTTCTTTAAAAAAAGCGGATACGAATTACTAAATAAGCTGTTTTACTCATTTTTTCTTCCTTTTCACTCATCTACTTGTTGTGTTCGCTCATTACTTATTTAATATTTAAAAAGTTAAATATATGTTTACCAGTAAATTAATTATAAACAAGCACATGAAAATTAAAATTTTAATAGTACTACTGGTCACCAGTTTTTACGGTCAGTCGCAAATACGAGGTAATGCGACTACTATTTCCAGACAAAATATTATAAGTTCTAAAGACCTAGGAAACGCTGGAATTTACAATAATCAAGTTAATAGCTTTAGGCATACTAACTTAGTTCCAAACCCTACAATTACCATAGATGTAAAAGCTCTATATAATGTTGTTGCAGATGCTTACACTGCGGTTTTTAATGTGACGCAGATTGGAAAAACATCTGAAGAAACTAATACTTTAATGAGCGATCGCGTTGCTAAAGTTAAAAGCGCATTGCTTTCTAAAGGTATTCAACCAAAAGATTTTGTAATAGATGTTATTTCTTTTGTTCCGGTATATGAAACGGTGGTAGAGCGTAAATTATTTAGTAAAAAGTATAATGAAGTCCCAAAAGGTTTCGAGCTACAGCAAAATATTCATATTAAGTTTAACAAAGTAGAACAGTTTGAAACAATTCTTGCTGCTTGTGCTAATAATGAAATTTACAACTTAGTTAAAGTAGATTATTTTATAGATAATATTCAGGAAGTCTATGTAAAACTACGTGTAGAAATCTTAAAAAACTTAAAAGAGAAGAAACAGTTTTATAATGATTTAGGTTTCGATTTAACTACCTACAATCCTAATATTGCAGATACTAAGTATGCACATTTCCCTAGAGAGTTCTATAAAAACTATCAAGCTTTCAATAGTATTTCTCTTGAAGCTATTAAGAAGAAAAAAGGGATTATTACTGCAAAAAAACAAACGTCTTATTATTACGACCCTATTTCGTTTAAAGACTACGATGTTGTTATAAATCCAGCAATAGTTGAACCTGTTATACAAATAGGAATGGAAATTAAGTTGCAATATAGCCCTAAACCTGAAGCAGAGAAACCAATTGAAAAAGAGGTTGTAAAGAACAAGTACTTTATTATATCTAATGATGGCGCTATTAATTTAAAAGAATTAAAATTAGAAAGTTAATATTATGATTTTAGCACACAGACACCTATTACTTCTATTTCTATTTTGCTCTACTTATACTAGTTATGCTCAAATTACGGGTAACCAAATCTATAATCAGAATAATTACAATACTGGAGTAAGATTAACGAGAAATAGCATACAAACCAATGCCAATGGTTTAACAATTACATCTCAAGTATTATTAAATAAGTTACCTAATAGCTTTATAGTGACACTTGGTATTAATCAAGAAGCATTAACTGTTAAAGCATGTAATACAAAAATTAACACTAGGATTAATAACTTAAAAAAAGATTTAGAAACATTAGGACTAAAAGAAGAAGATTTCTATGTAGATTTTATAACACAAACTAAAATATACGATTATAATATTGATAGTAATAAGGCTTCTCAATATCAAAAAGGGTTTGAAATTAAGAAGAACCTAATCATTAAACTTAAAAATATTGATGCTATAGATGCTGTTATAGAGCTTAGTTCTAAACAGGATATATACGACGTTATTAAAGTAGATTATATAAACGACTCTGAAGATGAAGTCTACGAAACTTTATTTAATGAGTGTATTAAAGTTGTAGAAAAACGCAAAAGAATATACTCTAAACTAGCGAAACCAAAATTTAAAAAGGCGACTCATATTGTTTCAGATAAATTTTATAGTGTACACCCTAAGTCTCAATATAAACAATATCAAGCGGTAGAATCATCAAATTTATCTGTTACAAATAGAAATTACTCAGCACATTACATTAAGAAAGAAGCACGAAAACATAAAACCTTCTACTATGAAGGAGAAAACCCATCTGCTTTCGATAAAGTTATCGGAACAATCTCTCCAAAAATAGGCATTCAATATGTAATGAGTTTAACAGTGTCTTACGAGTTTGACACAACACAAAAAAATAATTAATATCATGAAATATATTATCACAACACTAACAATAGTTACACTATTTATCTTTGCATCATGTAATGCAAATACAAAAAAAGAAAACGACACATATGCTTTTAACAAAGCAACAAAAAACACACCTCCAGAGCACTATATTAAAGTGGCCCTGTTATTAGATACTAGTAATAGTATGGATGGTTTAATTGATCAGGCTAAAGCGCAATTATGGGATATTGTAAATGAATTATCTTATGCAAAATGTAACTCTAAAAAACCCAACTTAGAAATTGCTTTATACGAATATGGCAATGATAATCTAAATGGAGAAGAAGGGTTTATTCGTCAAGTATTATCATTTAGCGATGATTTAGACGAAATATCGAAACAGTTATTTTCTTTAACAACAAAAGGAGGTAATGAATACTGCGGCCAAGTTATTACAACAGCCTTAGATCAATTAAAATGGGAGAGTAATCCAGAAGATTTAAAACTTATTTTTATTGCTGGTAACGAACCTTTTAGTCAAGGAAAGATAAACTATAAAGAAGCCTCTAAAAAAGCATTAAATAGTGATGTAACTGTTAACACAATATTTTGCGGAAATTACGAACAAGGTATTTCAGGATTATGGAAAGACGGTGCAGATATAGCAAAAGGAAATTATATAGCTATTAACCAAAATAAAGCAACAGCTTATGTAGCGACACCTTACGATGATGCTATATTAGAATACAATAAAAAACTAAATGAGACTTATGTTACTTATAATAACATGGGACGTAAAAAAGTACAATTACAAGTCGAGCAGGATGTAAACGCTCAAGGTTACAGCAGTGCCAATGCTGTGAGTAGAACAGTTAGCAAAAGCTCTCATCTTTACAAAAATGCTACATGGGATCTAATTGATGCTTCAGAAGATGAAAACTTTAAGTTTGAAACATTAAAACAAGAAGAATTACCAGAAGTATTAAAAAATAAAAGCAAACAAGAAATTAAAGCTTTTGTCGCTAAAAAACGAGAAGAACGTAAAGTTATACAACAAAAAATACAAGAGTTAAACACTAGTCGTAAGCAATACATTCAAAAACAAAATAAGGCAGAAGCTAATGGTTTAGAAAATGCTATGATTAAAGCTATAAAAACGCAAGCTAAGCATAAGAACTATAAATGGGAATAAAACTTATAACAAGTCCCTTCTTCAACTACTTAAAAACGAAAGCGCCTCGATTATTAATCGAGGCGCTTTAATATTATTATATAGTATTATTAACTGTTTAGTTAATTGCAGGACAATTACAGCTATAATGCTCTTTTCTACAACCAAAGTTATATCCTAATGTTATTTGGTGGAATCCACCATTATTAAATACAACAGAATTAGATTGGTAACTGTATGTGTATGCAAATACAAAGTTATTAATATCTACACCTATTAATGGTGTTATGTATTGTAATTTCTGGCTGCTTATTCCTGTACCATCAACAAACTCAGCACCATCTAAACTTCTTCTGTACGATAATCCTCCCCATACTTTACCAAAGTCCATTGTTTTGTATGCTTTAGCGTTAATATCGAAAAAAGCTTCTTCCGTAGCATCTCTGTAAACAAACATTGCAGAAGGTTCAAAACTCCATTCGCTACCGTAGTTACTAAACGTATTACCTACAGAAAAGATATACGTTCTAAGATTATCGAAACTTAATCCTTGTTCGTTAAAGTTAACACCATCATTTTTTAATAAGTTCTTTACCGTAGCATGTGCATAAAAGTTATACAAGTGGTAAGAAAAACCAAAATCTACATTGAAATTTGTAGCAGATTGCTCTATTCCAGAAATAATTGGATCTGGTCCATCAAATAAAAATGTAGTTTCATCTAATTTATATTGTATTGCTCCAGCACTTAAACCAAAAGATAACATATTTAAGTCCACTTCATTTCTAGAAAATAAAATATGGTGTGCATAAGTTAAATAAGCTCCTGTTTGAGAATGGAATCCGTTTTGATCAGAATATACAATTCCACCAACTCCAGATTGAGACTCTCCTATTCTACCATTTATACTTGCTGTTAATAGTTTTGGAGCATCATCTTGACCGAACCATTGTTGACGACCAGTAATTCTAACTTTAGAACAGTTAGCAACTCCAGCCATAGAAGGGTGAATCAAATAGTAATTATCTGTTAAATAATCTGAATAAATTGGCAGCCCCTCTTGAGCCTTAGCAAATTGAGTAAAGAAAAATACTGAAACTGCTAAAATAAGTAACCTTTGTAATCTCATAGTCTTTTTTTTCAAGGTAAATATGTTGGTATTAGATTTACACCTATTCTTTATTGTTAACTCTTTTTTGTCAAAAAAATTATAACCGAAGCCAAATATATAAATTTACTTGTTATAATCATGCAGACAAAAGTTAAAGCTAACAATATAAAAAGGATTTATCACATATACTAAACATTTTAATAAATTGAAACCCTACTTTAAAATTCAAATATATGATATCTGTACTTTTCTTTTAGTATTTTTGTAAAAAAAAAGGACAAAATGAATTCTTTTAAAGTCTCAATACAAGAAACCTCTAATAATTCGATAATAAAATTCGAATTAAACCAATTTATAACACAGCATCAAAGCTTTGAGTTTAATAATATAGATGAAGCAAAAGCATCACCAATAGCGCAACAGCTATTCTATCTACCATTTGTAAAAAAAGTTTACATAACAAGTAACTTTATAGCTATAGAACGATTTAACATTGTAGAATGGCCAGATGTACAAGATGAAGTTGCCGAACAAATAGAAAGCTATTTAAATGATGGCGGTATTGTTATTGAAGATAATACTGCAGCCACAAAAAAAGTACCAGTAACTGTATATGCAGAAAGTACGCCTAACCCTTCTGTTTTAAAATTTGTTGCCAATAAAAAAATTGTTACAGCTTCTTACGAATTTACATCTATAGATACTGCCAAAGCATCACCTTTAGCTACCGAATTATTCCATTTTCCTTTCGTAAAAAGTATATTCTTAGATGAAAACTTCGTATCTGTTACAAAATATGATGTTGCAGATTGGAATGATATTACAAGTGAACTTCGTGAATTTATAAGAGGTTACATTGAAAATGGGAAAGAAGTTGTCTCTTCTAATGCTCCTGAAGCTATTGAAAAAACAACAGAAAAAGTTGATGCACATTTTGAAACGTTAGATGACACTTCTAAAGAAATAGTAAATATATTAGAAGAATATGTTAGACCAGCTGTCGCTAGTGATGGAGGAAACATCCAATTTGAATCGTACGACCCAAATACTAAAATTGTAAAAGTTATTTTACAAGGTGCGTGCAGCGGATGTCCATCGTCTACTTTCACCTTAAAAAGTGGAATAGAAAATATGCTAAAAGAAATGCTAAAAGGAAAAGTTAATAGCGTTGAAGCCATAAATGGTTAATCTTATCTATTAAAACAGCACTTTATCTAATAAAAAAATTCATTCTTTTTTTAAATCGAAAGATTTCATCATAATATTTGTAATTTTAGATTAACTAATTATTAATTTAAAATAAAAATATCATGGCAGTATTAAAAGTTATTGAAGTATTATCTAATTCGGAAACAAGCTGGGAAGATGCTACTAGAAAAGCAGTAAAGCACGCTTCTAAAAGCGTTAAAAACATCCGTTCTGTATATGTACAAGATCAAAGCGCAAGTGTTAAAGATGGAGAAGTTTCTGATTTTAGAGTGAACCTAAAAATTACTTTCGAAGTTAAATAAGACTTATTAAAGTAAATCCATAAAAAAACCTGAGTTTATCAACTCAGGTTTTTTTTATGAACGTTATTAACTATTAACGCTTTAACGTAAAATGCGATTTCAATGTTTTTATTTCATTAGTGCTAGGCTCTCTATATTTAATCGCAAACCAATAATCTTGAGTTGGCATTGCACTACCATTATATAATCCATTCCATCCTAATCCAGATGGGCTTATCTGTTTTAATAGCTTTCCATAA
>CANLUH010000010.1 GCA_947494205.1 uncultured Flavobacteriaceae bacterium
GTTCCTGTGTTTACAACTACTACGTAAATAGTCTGCATGTTCGCTACTATGTTTTCGTATGGACTTACTAATGGGTTAGTCATTGTTTCTGCATCGGTCATCGTTTCATAATAGATAGCGGTTACGCCTGGCTCACCATTAATAATCGTGGCACTCTGACTGTCTAAATCGAAACTTGCAAAACCATCATTATCGTCATCACATTCTTGGTAGACTGCTGGCATTGCTATTGGCGATGGGATTGGATTAACTCTTAAGTCTAGAGTAATCGTATCGTAACAACCGGTAACATTAATTACCGCTCTTATATAAATGGTTTGTACACCATTAACGGCATTGGTATATAATGTTGGTAATGGGTTAACACCTGCGTCTGCATCGGCTTGTGTTAGGTAATAGCTTAGTGTGATACCGGTTTGCCCGTTTAGTATTTGTGCATTGGCATCTTCTAAATTAAATTCTTCCATCTCATCACCTGTGTTATTTACATCACAGAGCTCTAATGGGTCTGGTTGTACTAAGACTGGTAATGGATTAACGATAAGCTCTAATGGGCGCACGGTGATACAACCATTGTTTCCATCTTCTACACGTATCCAAATAATTTGGTTATTTGCTACCGTATTTATAAAGGCATTTGGTGTTAGTATTGGGTTGGTACCGTCTGTTGCATTTACTTCATCAAAATAATAGCTTACTGTATATTGGGTTGGGTCTAAATCGTTTGTAGTATCGGCATCTAATAGGTTTAATACTTCTGGTTCTATTAGTGTTAAATCGAAACTTGCAAAACCATCCGCATCGTCATCACAAACTTCTAACGGACTTGGGTCTGTTATTTGCGGGGTTGGATTAACGATTAGTTGTAGTTCTACAAAGCTTGCACAATCGGTTGCTATTGTTGAGCTTTCTATTCGTACATAAATTGTTTGCATATTAACTACAATATTGTTGTAAATACCTATTATTGGGTTAACATTATTATCTGCATCGGCCATCGTTTCATGGTAAGTAATTACCAATCCTGCGGTAACGCCACAGGCTACTTCATTATCCGCTTGTGTTAAATCGAATTCTCCAAAACCATCACTATCTGGGTCACAGTATTCTAATGGGGTTGGTGTACAGGCTACTGGTGCTTGTTGTACATCTAATGTTAGAGTTGTTGTATCAAAACAACCTGTGTTGACATCTTCTACTCTTACAAAAATAACTTGAGGGTTAGTCATGTTTGTGTACATAGGTCCTATAGGGTTAACTTCATTATCAGCATCTATTTGTGTTTCATAATAGGTTACTTGATAATCTGGATTGTTCCCTGATATTTCTGCATTTTTAATCGTTAAATCTATTAGTGTTACTCCATCTGGTATGTTATCATCACACACTTCTAATGGAGTTGGAACAACTGGTACTGGCACTGGGTTTACTATTAAATCAAACTCACTAGTACTTACACATCCTGTAGTTGTATTCTCTACTCTTACATATATCGTTTCTGGGTTACTATTAACATTTACATAGATGTTTGGTAATGGGTTTGCACCACTTACTGCATCGGCCATAGATACATGGTAAGAAACAACAACATCTAATTGTCCATTGGCTATTTCAGCATCTTTTGTAGATAAATCAAAACTTTCTTGCTCGTCGCCTGTATTGTTATAATCACATAATTCGTAATCTGTTATTGCTGGAATAACTGGTAATGCATAAACTATTAATGTTAGTTCTACAGTGTCTGAACAGCCTGTTAAATCATTTTGTAAACTTGCTATTATTATTTGCGAATTAGCACTAAGTACATTGGTATATAATGGACCTATGGCATCTATTCCTGCATCGGCATCAGCCTGTGTTTCGTAATAGGTAACACTCATGTTGGCTTGACCGTTTATAATCTCTGCATCTTTTATTGTTAAATCAAATTCTGCCATACCATCTGTATCGTCATCACATAATTCTAGTGGTGTTGGTGCCGTTGGTACTGGTAATGGATTAACTTGTAAGTCTAGAGCCTGAGGTATAGACACACAGCCTGTTACTGTATTTTCTAATAAAACATAAATTGTTTCGTTTATAGGGTTCAGGTTTGTATATAATGGACCTATGGCATTTGTTGGTGGGTCTGCTTGAGCATCAGCCATTGTTGGATAATAAGAAACTACTACATCTGCTTGCCCGTTTATTGCAGTAGTATCTATTGTGGATAAATCGAATTCTGCTAAGCCGTTAGTCTCATCGCCATCTAAATCATTATCACAAATCTCGTAAGTTGCTAGTACTGGGATTGCAGGTTGTGTAAATATTGTAACATCTTGAGATAGTGTTGCCACACAAGGCCCACTAGTTGTATATTCTACAGTATAAGTTGTTCCAGGGACACCCATTGTAATTTCTCCAGTTGCTATATCTATGACTGCTCCATCTGCTGGAACTGGATTTAATATAAATGTTCCACCTGCTTGACCTGTTATAGTTGCTGTTGCCCCAAAACAATCTGGTGTCATAGTAAAGGAAGCATCATCTGCTGGTAGTACATTTAATGTTTGAGTACTTGACGCTGGACAAATTCCATTAGTGGTATATTCTATTACATAACTTGCACCAGATGTTCCATTGGTTACTTCTCCTGTATTTACATCTATAGTCGCACCATCTGTAGGAGCTGGATTAAAAGCAAATGTTCCTCCGGCAAGTCCAGTAACGACTACTGTACCTCCATCGCAAGTTTCAGTATCTATAGCAAAAGAAGTATCATCGTTAGGAAGTACTACTAAATCGAATACTGGTAATGGTGAAGCAATGTAACAGTCAACATCAGGATTATTACTAGTTATTCTTACAAATATAGATTGATTTGCTGACGAATAAAGACTTACTAAAGCTCCTGTTCCTGCATCTGCACTTGCAAAATCTAAATGATAAGTAACGGTAAAGTCTGCAGCTGCTTGTCCACCTAAGATAGTAATCGTTTGGCTTTCTAAATCAAAATCAGTTATTCCATCATTAGAAATACCATCTATAGCATCACAAACTTCTATATTTGGTGCTGGATTTAAAGCTATATTTAAATATTGTAGTTCGAACGAATCCACAGCTACACATATTGTGCTACTTGCTGTATTTTCTACTCTAACCCAAATAATCTCTCCGTCAAGCCCAGGGTAATTCATTGGGTTTGGTATTAAATTTGTTCCTGCCTGCGCATCTGCCTGCGATGTATAATAACGAACATTAAATTCAGTAGGGTCTTGTGCTCCTAATGCTGGCGCTGTGTTTTCTGTTAAATCGAAAGTTACTGTTCCTGAACCATTATTACATGCTGTCAATGTGTTTAAAGTATCTATAACTGCGCCAGTTATAAATTCTACTAATACAGAATCTGATGCCTGACAAGCTCCTGAGAAAATAACATCAACCGTATATGTTCCTGGTTGAGTTGCATCTAACGTAGAAGAGGTTTCTCCTGCAATTTCAACACCATCTAGATACCATACATGCGCTGCTGTTGGCGTTTGTGTATCTAAAACTATTGTTTCTCCTTGACAAACAGATGTTCCAGCTGCAATTGTAATATCGTCTCCTAAATCTCCTCCTAAGTTAAAACTCCCTGCTTCTAAAAATACAGCAGCGTCAAAAGCGTTATCTTGATCATCTGCTATAACTAATTTAATTCTGTAAGGGTTATTTGGTATTACATTAGAAAAGGCAGTCATTGGTACTGTTCTTCCTAAGAAATTAGTTGGGTTATTCCCTGGTGGCAATCCTCCAGCTCCATAATATTCATCAAAGAAAGCTTCGTTTACTGAAGCACAACCTGCATTAAAAGCCATATCTCTAACATTAAGTACAGATACAACATCTGTTGTTCCTGGCACTATAGCTAGATTTGTTGTTACATTAGTATTTAAGTCTGTTAAAAGAAAGGCAAAGGCATCTGTAAAAGAACACTGAAACGTTCCATATTCTTCAGAAGCAAAAATATATTCAAAACTAATAGTATCTGCTAATGGTACGAAATCAAATTCTATAAAAGAAGCATTATTCGTTATCCCAGGTGTTAAACCAATAGCAGTCTCTAAGTCTGCATCTCCTGGCCATGCACCTGTTCCATTACTTTGTGTTCCTATCTCTGGTCCTTCTGCTGCAGTTGCTAATCCTGAAGATAAAATTATACCTTCATTAAAACCAAACGTTCCTACTGTTGTAAAATAACCTATACCATTAGAACTCCCAAAATCACTACCCGTACTTGAATTTAAATTAGATACTGTAGCACATGGACTATTAATTAATACATCTGTAATAAGTTCTTCTGGAGTAAAAAGTGCATCGTCTACATCTAAAAATGGACTTAAAACAACTACAGTAATTGTTGCAGACTCTGTACAACCTGTAGGATTTGTGTCTGTAACATTAAACGTTGTTGTATAAGTACCTGGTGTATTAAATACATGGTTTACCATTTGCCCGTTTGCAGTACCACCGTCACCAAACACCCAACTGTATGTTGCTCCTGTTGGATCATCAGAAAATGTAGCACTCCCATTAAATGTAACATCTGTACCAACTCCTATTTCTATAACCCCTGCTCCATTTGCTACAGGTGTTGTAGAATCGATAGTTGGTGTTATTGTTTGGCAAGTTTCTAGACACGATATATCTGCTGCCCAACCAACAGTTGGAGCTGTAGCATCACTAACAAATTGTAGTGTTAAACAACCTGTTGCACTTGTTGTAGATGCAGAAACCGTTCCTGGATTGTTAGCAGCTCCTCCTCCTGAATATGTTCCTATTACTGGAGCTGTAGTATCATCTCCATCATAAATAGTTAAAATATCATTTCCAGCTTGTGTACCGAAGGATGTAAATGTTAATGAAATAAATTGATCTGCCGCATCTGGACAAAGTGTTAAAGTAAAGTTTTCATTATTTCCATAATTACTTGAACCTCCTCCAGAATCAAATAACGTACCTGAACATTGATTAAATGTACCATTCTGCATTAATAAGTCTTGTGCTTGAAGCGTAAAAAATGAAATGAATAAAATTATAAATAAAGTAAAATTTCTCATCATAAAGGGATTTCTGTTTTATAATCTAAAAGTGCAATGCAATTATACTAATAATAACTCAATTTTTATGTTAATCTCTAGTAACTTATACCGTAAATACTTGCATTTCGTCCTTAAAAATATTTAGGATTAATTGTTATATATCATATAACAATTCTGAATTGTAAAATCCTACCACCTACTTGTATTTTTTTATTGAAAATAATTTTTACGTCTTTATTTAATTAACTTTGGGCTATGAAATTTATTAAACTCTTCCTCTTAATTGTCTTAGTGAGCTGTAAAGGTCAAAATGAAAATAGTATGTCGCATCAATTTACAAACAATCTTATTAACGAAACGAGTCCCTACTTATTACAGCATGCTCATAATCCTGTAAATTGGAATGCATGGAATGATGAAACTTTAGATTTAGCTAAAAAGGAAAATAAATTAATCATTATTAGTGTTGGTTATTCTGCTTGCCATTGGTGCCATGTTATGGAGCATGAGAGTTTTGAAGATATTGAGGTTGCTAATGTGATGAATACGAACTTCATTAATATAAAAGTAGACCGAGAAGAACGTCCAGATATTGACCAAGTATACATGAATGCTGTTCAACTCATGACAAGACAAGGGGGATGGCCTTTAAATGCAATCGCCTTACCAGACGGTAGACCTGTTTGGGGTGGCACTTATTTTAAGAAAGAACAATGGATAGACACTTTAAATAAAATATCTGAATTATATAATAGCAATCCCGAAAAGTTATATGAATATGCAGATAAATTAGAGCAAGGCATTAAAGCAATGGATATTGTATCGTTAAACAACGATGATGCTATATTTAAAAATGATTTCATAGAGAAAACCGTAGATAACTGGTCTAAACAGTTTGATAATAACAAAGGTGGAATGAATCGTGCTCCAAAGTTTATGATGCCTAATAACTATCATTTTTTATTACGTTATGCACATCAAAATAATGACGATTCTATTAACGAGTTTGTAAATACCACGCTTACTAGAATGGCATACGGAGGTGTTTATGATCAGATTGGTGGAGGTTTTTCTAGATATTCTGTAGACGATAAGTGGCATGTTCCTCACTTTGAAAAAATGCTTTATGATAACGGTCAATTAGTTAGTTTATATTCCGATGCCTATTTAATTACTAAAAATGAACTCTATAAAGATGTTATAATTGAAACACTAGAATTCGTTGAACGTGAATTAACGAATAAAAATGGAGCATTTTATTCCTCTCTAGATGCAGATAGCAATACTCCCGAAGGAGAATTAGAAGAAGGGGCTTTTTATGTTTGGCAAAAAGAAGAGCTTAAACAAGTATTAGGTGAGGATTATAATTTGTTCTCAGATTATTATAATGTTAATGGTTATGGTTTTTGGGAAGACAAAAACTATGTTCTTATAAGAAATAAAGCTGATAACGATTTTATAAAGAAACACAATATTACTTTTAAAACCTTAGTATCTAAAAAACAACAATGGCAGAATACACTTTTAAAACAGCGTGCTCTAAGAGACAGACCTCGTTTAGATGATAAAACACTAACATCTTGGAACGCCTTAATGCTGAAAGGTTACGTAGATGCCTATCGTGTTTTAGGAAACGATAATTATTTAAAAACGGCGATAAATAATGCTGATTTTATAATAAATAATCAATTACGAGAGGATGGCGGATTAAATCATAATTATAAAAATGATATAAGTTCTATAAATGGATATCTCGAAGATTATGCGACTACTGTAGATGCTTTTATAGCATTATATGAAGTTACTTTAAACGACAAATGGTTATTAACAGCAAGAGATTTAACCAACTATACTTTTGATCATTTTTTCGATGACACAAATAAGATGTTTTATTTTACTTCTAATGAAGATAAAGATTTGGTGAGTAGAACCATAGAATACAGGGACAATGTTATACCTGCTAGTAATTCTATAATGGCAAAAAACCTATATAAACTATCGCACTTTTTTAGTAATACACACTATTACAAAACGGCAACGACTATGCTTAACAACGTTAAGCCGGAAATGCAGGAATATGGTTCTGGGTATTCCAACTGGTTAGATTTAATGTTAAATTATACGCATTCTTTTTATGAAGTTGCTGTCGTTGGTCCTCTTGTTTCTGAAAAAGTTATAGAACTTAATAAAGTATACATTCCCAATAAACTTATTGTTGGTAGTAAAACTGAAAGTAATCTTGCTTTATTAGAAAATAGATATGTTGAAAATAAAACCTTAATATACGTTTGTGTTAATAATGCTTGTAAGCTTCCCGTATCTGAAGCAAATAAAGCTATCGACTTACTTAAAAAATAATCTAATATGAAACTACTAACAATTATTTTAGCCGCTTTTGTTGCTTTCGAGCATCTTTACTTTTTAATTTTAGAAATGTTTCTTTGGACCACTCCAAAAGGCATAAAGGCGTTTGGGTTAAAAAATAAAACATTCGCAGAAGAAACAAAGGTTTTAGCTGCAAACCAAGGCTTATATAATGGTTTCTTAGCAGCTGGAATTATTTATGCTTTAATCATTGAAGCTAATAGCTTTTTAATTTTCTTTTTAACATGCATTGTTATTGCTGGTATTTACGGAGCCTATTCAACTCAAAAGATTAAACTATTTTATGTACAATCTATACCCGCACTATTAACTTTAATATTAGTTTTAATTAATTAATTAATTAATATATATAGCATTTCTTCGGTAGAAAATACCATTTATCGATCAAGACAATAATTTAATCATACCAAAGACTACTTAAAGTGGGTAGTTCTTTAATTTTAATTACACAATAAAATTTAAATATAAACTATGGAAACACAAGACTGGATAGACAAAGGCATTGCACTTGGCACTGAGTATGGGATTAAAATAATTACCGCTATTGTTATATGGATCATTGGATCTTGGATTATTAAAAAATTAATGAAAGGGACAGACAAAATAATGTCTAAGAGAGATTATGACCCTAGTCTAAAAAAGTTTCTACTCAACCTTATAGGCTGGGTTTTAAAAATATTATTAATACTTACTATTTTAGCACAATTAGGAATTGAAACGACTTCTTTTGCCGCAATCTTAGCTGCTGGTGGTTTAGCTGTTGGTATGGCGCTTCAAGGTTCTCTAGCAAACTTTGCTGGAGGTGTTTTAATTATGATTTTTAAACCTATAAAAATTGGTGATTTAATTGAAGCTCAAGGAGAACTTGGCGTTGTAAAAGAGATTGAAATATTTACAACTAAACTTCTTTCTCCAACTAATAAAGAAATTATTATTCCTAACGGCACCTTATCTAACGGAAACATTACTAATTACTCAACAGAAGGTATACTTAGAGTAGATTTAACTATAGGAGTTAGTTACGATGCAGACATTAAAGAAACTAAAAATGTATTAATGAATGTATTAACTAATAACCCACAGGTATTAAAAGACCCTGCTCCAACTGTTAATGTTTCTGAATTAGCAGATAGCTCAGTAAATTTTGCTGTAAGGCCTTATGCCAGTGTTGCAGATTATTGGGATGTTTATTTCAATACATTAGAACAATGTAAAGAAGCTTTAGATGCTGCTGGTATAGAAATACCTTACCCACATGCTGTAGAAATACAAAAAGAAGCCTAATGTTTAGGCTTGGGTTTTAAAGCCACAAAATCTTTTAAATAATAAGGTTCAAAATAAGCGACATCTTCGATGTCGTTTTTTTTGTACTTATTATAGGCCAATACACTCATTTGCTCAGCAGATGGCAATTTTCCTTCAATAAATACTGCATTTTCATGCTGTATTAGCTCTTTAGTTTTTTCTACACCATTACCTATAAAATGAACTTTTTGAAGTTTTAAATAGTCTAAAAATGAATTCTCATCTAATATTTGCGCTTCAATCTTGCGTTCTAGATCAAATGATGAAGAGAATATAGCAGAATAAACTTCCATACGTCTTGCATCCAACATTGGTACTACGTATCCATTTTTAGCATCTACTTGATGCGCCAAAGCTTCTAATGTAGATATAGAAATGAGTGGAATATTTAATGCAAAACATAATCCTTTTGCTGCCGAAACCCCAATACGTAATCCTGTATAAGACCCTGGGCCTTTACTCACAGCTATTGCGTCTAATTGAGACCGTTCTGTTTTGGTTTCCTTTAAAATTTCATCTATAAACACATGTAATCGCTCTGCATGAGAGTAATTTGTATTGTAATCTTCTTTTAAAAGCAAAGTCTCTCCTTCTTTTGAAAGAGAGACTGAGCAATTTGTTGTTGCTGTTTCTATACTGAGTATTAGTGCCAAATTATTCTATAATTGGTTTATCTAAATAGAAATCTAGTACTTTCGTTTTAAACACATAGTTATATTTAGCATTTAAAAAAGAAGATTGTGCATTTACTAATCTATTTCTCACTTGTTCTAGTTCGAAAGCTGTACTAACTCCTAAATCATATTTATTTTGTTCGTTTCTATAAGCCTCTTCTTGTGCTTCAACAGAAACTTTAGATGCTTCATATTGTTTTAATGATGCTTTTGCATCTGCATATGCTTGCTCCACATTAGCTGTAAGGGTTAACTTTTCTTGTTCTAAAGAAAGTTGTAATCTATCTTTTGTTATTTTAGAACGGCTAACGTTTGCATTATTTCTAAATCCATTAAAAATTGGTATATTTAAACTGAACCCGAAATTATATCCTAAGTTATCTTCCAATTGTTGTGCAAAGCCATTGGGTTGAAATTCTACTATTGGCTCACCAGTATTTTCATCTACACCAAGAAAAACTTGCCTTACATCGTCTTGACCTTGAAGATGCTGATATGAAGTCCCCAAACCTGCTCCAAAACTCAATGTTGGATAATAACCACTCTTAGCTATTTCTATGTTATAATCTGCATTTTTTAAATTTAGTTCTGCATTCTTTATCTCTGGCCTGTTTGTTAATGCATAAGATAGAATTTCATTGGATGAATTGTAAACCATAACTGCATTATCTAAATCAATATTTATTTCTTCTATTTCAAAATTATCTTTAGAAATTTGTAATAATTGAGATAGATTTAAAAGAGAAATATCTACACTATTTTGAGCGTTTATTAAACGTTCGTTATCACTAGCAACTTGCGATTTAGCAACTAACAAATCTGCTTTTGCTCTCACACCTGCATTTACTAACTCCTCTATTTGATTATAACTTTGCTGACTAATTTCAACTTGTTCTTTAGCTAATTTTAAAGCTTCTTTATTAAATAAAATATTTAAAAATGTATTTACAACATTAAGTGAAATATTATTCTTCAAAATATCAAGTTGTAATTCACTTGATTCAATTCCTAATTTTGCTTGTTTAAATAAGTTAATATTTCTAAATCCATTAAAAATAGTTGCCCCTGTACTTAAACTAAAACTATTTCCCCTAGTATCTATACTAATCCTATTACCATCTTGTCCAATAAACGAACCAAAGTTAAAATTCTGTGATGCTGATCCACTTGCTGTTGGCAAAAAATTAGCTCTAGCAGTTATTACGTTTTCTTCGGCTGTTTTAATATCTAATCCAGCTTGTTGAACTGAAATATTATTCTCTAAAGCATGATTAACACACTCCTTTAATGTCCATTTCTTTCCTTGAGCGAAGGTTGAAACACTAACAATTAGTGTTAAAACTAAGGTTACTATATTTTTATTATTCATCTTCTTCGTTATCGTCTTTAGCTTTCTTTTTATCTAATCTATTCCAAACTTTTATTTCATCCTTAATGTCTAAACCTTTAACCACCTCTACATTTATACCATCCGAAATACCTGTCTCGATATCTCTTCTTTCAAAGTCTTGTTCCCCTATCATAACATTAACATAAGGTTTTTCTGTTTTTTTATCAAATTGTAATAAAGCTTCTTTTATTACTAAGATACTATCTTTTTTCTCTAAAATAATATCTGCGTTGGCACTATATCCCGCTCTAACATAAGAATCTGAATCTCCTATATTTACATCTCCTTCAATTTTAAATTGTACAGCTCCTTGATCTTCAGTTCCTTTAGGTGCAATAAATTTCAAATTAGCATCAAATTCTTTATCCTGTATTGCTCCTAGTTTAATTTTCAAAGGCATTCCTAATCTTAATTTACCTACTTCAGCTTCATCAACCTTCCCTTCAAAAATCATCTTCTTTAAATCCGCTATTCTGGCTATAGAAGTTCCTGCATTAAAGTTATTACTTTCTATAACTTGATCACCTTCTTTAACTGGTATTTCTAGAATTGTACCATTAACAGTAGCTCTTACATTTGTATTTGCAGAAGCAGAACCTCCAGAAGATCCTTTTTTAATTATAGAATAATCACTATTAGCATTATTTAAACTTTGTTTTGCTTGATTATAATTTAATTCGGATTGCTCAAATTCTTGAGTAGAAATAACCCCCTTATCTAAGAGTTCTTTAGTTCTATCGTAACTCGTTTTAGCATTATTTAAAACTATTTTAGCATTATTAATTCTTCCTCTAGCTGTATTTAAAGATTGCTCATTTGGAACAACTTTAATCTTAGCAATTAAATCCCCATTTTTTATACTTTCACCTTCTTTTACATATATTTTCTCAATGATACCTGAAATTTGTGGTTTAATTTCCACTTCATCTTTAGGTATAATTTTACCTGTGGCTACTACTTTATTTACTATATTATCCTTACTTAGTTTTTCAGTTTTAAAAAGTTTAATTGGTTTAGAATTTTGCTTTTTAACATATACTAATGCAGTCAAGACTGCTAATATAAAAACTATAAATAATATTATTTTTACTCGCTTACTCATAATTGGTTAATTTATATATTATTTTAATTACTCTTCTCTTAAAGCATCTATAGGCTTTATTTTAACTGCTCTTCTTGCTGGTATCATTCCTATTAAAACACTTAAACCTACCATTAAAATAAAAGTGATTATTAATTGTGTGAAATTTATTATTGGATTATCGAACGGAAAATCTCCTTTACCAGCGTATTTATAGTCTATAAAGTATAGTATTGCTACAGATATAACAAAACCTATTAATCCTGCAAATGTTGTTAATACTATAGACTCTAATATTATTTGCTTTTTAATAATCTTTGGTGTAGCCCCTAATGCTCTACGTATTCCTATTTCATTTGTGCGCTCTTTTACTGTTATTAAAAGAATATTGCTGACTGAAATTACTCCTGCTAATAATGTAAACATACCTACGAAAAACGAAAAGAATTGCAATGCAGTTGTAAAAACACTAATCCCAGTAAAAATTTGAGAAAAATCGAAAGACCCAATTGCTCGTGGATCATCTGGATGTATTTTATATTTTGCTTTTAACAACTTTTTAATTTTGGTTTCTGCAGCTTTCACTGTTTTTCCTTCTTTTACTGATATAGACAACCAACCAACTTCATTTCCACTATTAAATGCTTTCTGAAATGTTGAAAAAGGAACATAAATAGCATTTTCCCCATCGAAATTTATGCTTTTCGGTTTTTTATATATACCAACGACTGCAAAATACACTCCATTGATTTGGATATATTCTCCAATAGCATTTTCACCTTTATCAAAAAGTAATTTATACGCGTCTAAACCGATAACGCATACCTTTTTTGTTTCTTTTAAATCGTTAATATTTAAAAAGCGCCCTTCAACTAACCGTTTTTTAGAAATTTGATCTATCTCAGGAAAATCTCCGTATACACTAGACCCACTAGTTTGACCGTTTCTTAAAACCGTAGTTGTCCCTCTAAAATCGCCTAATTGGATTCTTGGCGCAATAACATCTACTTCTTCTACCTTTCGTTTAATAAGTTCTACATCATCTAAGTTAAAATCTATGTCTCTACCTTTTTTAAATCCTTCATACGGCATTGATGTCACTTGTGTCCACATAAACATACTATTTGTAGCAGTACCAGCAAAAACTTTATCAAAACCATTTTTCATTCCTGTAGTTGCTCCTAAAAGAAGAAACAGTATTATAATAGCAAAAATAACACCCAGTGTAGTTAATGTTGTCCTTAATAGGTTTTTAGTTAACGTACTAAATACTTCACTCCATAAATCTCTATCAAATATTCTCATTATTAATCTGCTCTTAATGCGACTATAGGTTTAACATTTGCTGCATTTATAGCTGGTATTAAACCGGCTAACAAACCTGAAATCACTAATATTATTGTTGCTATTATTATAGTAAGCATATCTACCGAAGGGTTAGAAAATCCTGGAGAATCTATTAGAGGTCCTAGTAAAGCTAATAATCCAGATCCAAATAACATACCTCCTAGACCTGCTATTGAAGTAATAAATACTGATTCTAAGATAACCAACTTAATTACTTGAGAGGGTCTAGCTCCTAAAGCCTTTCTAATACCAATTTCTTTTGTTCTTTCTTTAATAATGAACACTAGAATATTACCAATCCCTACTATACCTGCTATTAGTATTAATACACCTATAGAAATACTCATTATAGATAGTATAAATGTGAAATTACTTACATCTGAAAATTGCTCTGCTTTATTATTTAGATATATAGCACCTTGATCTTCGGGATCTATTATTAATCGTCGTTTAAACAATTCTTCTAAGACTTCAGAGAAATTAATTGCTTCTGCTAAACTAAATTTAGGGTTATAAGTTAATAGTATTTGAGCTAATTGATCTGTATTACCATAGATCATTTGAAATGTAGTTATAGGCACATAAACGTTACGTTCTTCTCTTTCATTTCCTTCATCAGAAAAAACACCTACTACAGTATAAATATAGCCATTGATTTCAACTGTATTACCTAAAGCTTCTTCTTCTTTAAATAACTCCTCGACAACTTTTTTACCTAGAACAACAACTTTTGCTCTACTGTCTAAATCTTGCTGTGTTAGGAAACGTCCTTTGTTAATTATTGTTTTCTCTATAAATTGATGATCTGGGTGTACAGCTCTTATAGGAAAAGTTGCTTTTTCTTTGTTATGTTTTATAGGTAAAAATTTATTAAAACGCCCTGATATATACTCAAAAGAGCCTTCAAAACTTCCTTTTATATATTCTATATCTTTATTTTTTAATATAATTCTTCTTCCGGCATCAAAACCACCGTACGGCTTAGTTGTAGTACTCGCAAAAATAAAAATAGAATTACTTGCATCATCATTAAATTCTTTTGCAAAGCCATTTTGAAGGCCTTTGACTGAACCTAATAAAAGTACCAAAATAAAAATACCCCATGCTACAGAGAAACCTGTAAGAAATGTTCTTAACTTGTTCTTCTTGATACTATTAAAGATTTCACTCCAAAGATCTCTATCAAACATATTGAGACGCTCTTACTTGTTCTACAAATGTATCTTCCATAATAACACCATCTTTTAATCTTACTATACGCTTACACATATTAGCAATGTCTTCTTCGTGTGTTACCATTAATATAGTTTTCCCTTCATCGTTTAGAGATTGAATAAATTCCAT
Organism: uncultured Flavobacteriaceae bacterium; assembly: GCA_947494205.1. GTDB lineage: Bacteria > Bacteroidota > Bacteroidia > Flavobacteriales > Flavobacteriaceae > JAHDHI01. Next base: position 14,587 of record CANLUH010000010.1, read on the forward strand.
TATCTCATAAGATGTTTTTGTATCTAATGCTCCTGTTGGCTCATCTGCTAATAATAGTTTAGGATTCGCTGCTAGGGCCCTAGCTATAGCTACACGTTGTTTTTGTCCTCCGGATAGTTCATTTGGTAAATGGTGTGCCCAATCTTTTAATCCTACTTTCTCTAAATGAAACAGTCCTTTTTCTAAACGTTCTTTTCGTTTTAGTCCTTGATAATATAATGGTAACGCAACATTTTCTATTGCGTTTTTATAGTTTATAAGATTAAATGATTGAAAAATAAATCCTAAAAATTTATTCCTGTAAATAGCTGCCTTCTTTTCTGTTAAATTCTTAATAGGAACATTATCTAAAATGTATTCGCCTTCGTCTGCTTCATCTAACATTCCTATAATATTAAGTAATGTTGATTTTCCAGACCCTGAAGACCCCATAATAGCTACCATTTCTCCACTTTCTACAGATAGATCTATTCCTTTTAATACATGCAGGCTAGAATCTCCTATTGGATAGGATTTGTGAAGCTTGTTGATTTTTAGCATATCGATAGTTTTTTTGATTGATTGTGCCATACCATTCTGCACATGAATGGTATAAGATTATCAATTAGACTACAAAGGATGAAAAATGTTACAGGAATTTTCTAAAAAAATTGTTAAAAGAATCATTTAGTGTTAAACAAAGCTATTACACACTATATATTATTTTGTTTTAAAATAACGTCTGTAGATAAAATAGCCTAATCCAAAAACTAATATATAAGGAATAGACATTAGGTATACTATACCATTATTAATGCCTTTGGCTGCGCCTTGCCCTTCTTCGTTTTCTAAAACGGCACGACACATAGCACATTGTGCTTCTGCTGGAAGTATAAAAATAAATAAGAGTATAAAAAGTATGATTATTTTTTTCACAACTATACGTAATAAGGAGATATCATAATATATACAACAACACCAGTTATAGCTACATATAACCATAATGGAAACGTTATTTTAGCTATTTTTTTATGACGCTCAAAATTATTAGTAATGGCTCTTACATAAGTTATTAGTACAAAAGGAATAACTGCTATAGATAACACTATGTGCGTAATTAAAATAAAATAGTACACATATTTTATAGCACCTTCTCCTCCAAACTTAGTAGAATCACTAGTCATGTGGTAAGCTATATACATTAATAAAAATGCTACAGATAACCCTATTGCAAATTTCATTAAGTTTTTGTGTAGTTTCAATTTTTTATTTTTTACTGCCCACAATGCTATTAACAATACTATAGCTGTACAGCCATTTATTGTTGCATATATAGGTGGTAAAAATGTTAATGGTTTTACATCGAATCCTAGCTTACGAAGGTTTACACCAAATAAAAGTGCTACTGCTAATGGGATGATTATAGACAGGGCTATAATCCATTTATTATATTTTTTTTCCTCCTGTATGTTTTCTATGTTACTCATTACAATTGTATGCTTTAAAAAGTCTAATTACTAGTGTTCGTAATTATTCGTTTAATAATTTTTTAATATCTTCTTTAAGCATGGTAATTTCTTCTTCATTACCATCTTCATCCATTTTCTCTTCAACACTAATGACACCTTTGTAAAATATTTTTGGGTTTCCAAAGGCATCTTTTCTAGAGCGTATAAACCCCTCTTTATCTATTAGTGCAAAATCTCCTGAATGTTCAAATCCTGCTTCTACGTCTTCGTTTTTACCTACAAATATATTGAATCCAATATTAGCTAAGTCGTATATAGCGCCTTCCTCTCCCGTCATTAAATTCCAATTAGGGTTGGTTACTCCATAATTAGAGGCATATTCTTTTAAAACGTCTGGTGTATCTATTTCTGGTGTAATGCTAAATGAGGCTACTCCAAAATTGTTTTCATTTCTAAATGAATTTTGAACATCTATTAGATTTCTATTCATTCTTGGACATATTGTTGGACAGGTTGTAAAAAAGAACTCTACAACATAAACTTTACCTTTATAATCGTCTTGGGTTATTGTTTTACCATCTTGATTAGTAAAACTAAAGTTAGGTACTTTTTTTTGCTTACCATTAATCTCTATGTAAGATAGTTTTTCAGAATTAGAGAAGTTATTATCCTGCCCTTCGCTCATTCTATCACTCCTACTGATATCGTTATTTTTAACTCTATCTACTATTTTCGGTACAAAAAGGATTCCGAACAATAATATGATAAATGCTATACCTATGTATGAATAATTATTCTTTTTCATCGGTTGTACTGTTTGGTTTTATATCGTCTGCTCTTCTAGTTGTAGAATTAAAATCTCCTTTACGTTTTTGCCTGTATTCTGTTAGTAATACTCTTACATCATCTGCTCCCATTTTATTTTTCAATATTGAAATTTCTGAACAGTTATAGGCTGTTAACGGGTATACTGGAACCGTGTTTTTTTCTATTTCTTTTTTAGTTCTATCATCTAATCTCCCGCGTTGATTCAATTCTTTATCTATAATAAAAACACTATTTGTTCCATAAGTACCATCTAAACGTAAACTAGTTCTTAAGCTCTTAAATAGTCTGTTAATATCACTTTTACTGGCATATACAAAGTACCAAAACTTTAAAGGCTTGTATTTATTAAGTTCGTTCTCTAAGCGTTTTGCCTCTTCCTTAGCTTCTTCAGGAACCAACATAACAACTTGAAATTTCTTAAACCCTTTAAATTTATCGTAAATTAATTCTTTTAGGTTAGAGGCTTCTGTTATTTTCCCTTCAGGATTGCTTCCTAAAAACCCAAGAACAGTTATATGTTTTTTTAATATAATACTCTTATCTGGATTAGATGGTAAGTTTTCTATATCTAACACATTCTCCTTAACTATATCTAAAGGAGTATAGTTGTTTTCTGAAGGTAATAGCATTAATAAAAAAGCAACAGGAAGAAAGAATAATATTCCTAATACAATATTTTTTTTTGTTGACTTTTTGCTCATTATAAGTCTGTTATTTTTCGTTTTACAAAAATAAAAAAGGTGGTTTAAATAAACCACCTTTTCTTTATGTTTAACACCTAATCATTAGTGTTTAAAAATCTTTTTTAATAAAGCCATTTTTGTATACTCCTTCTACATAGCCACCTTCTTGTAATAAAATGAATACTAAGTAGCAAATTAAGAATATTGCTGTCCAAACCACCATACGTCTTAAGCTTTTAGTTTCATCACGCATGTGCATAAAATCCCAAGTAATATAGTAAGCTTTTACAATAGTTAGTATAATGAATATCCAGTTAAGTCCTTTCATTCCTAAAACCTGTCCCATTAACGCTTCTGGCTTGTATATACCTAATACAACTTCTATTGCTGTAATAATACTAAGGAAAATTAAAACTCCCCAAATTTTTTGAGTGTTAGACTTAAATTTAACTAACCCTTGGAATATTGCTAATTTATGTTCGTGTGCCATTTTTAATTATATATTTTGAATCCTTTAAACGTGGATTATTGTCTTAACCTTTAATTATACTAAGTAGAAGAATGTGAATACAAATACCCATACTAAATCGACAAAGTGCCAGTATAGACCTACTTTTTCTACCATTTCGTAGCTCTTACGTTTTTCGTATGTTCCTAAAATAACATTAAAGAAGATAATGATATTAATAACAACTCCTGAGAATACGTGGAATCCGTGAAATCCTGTGATAAAGAAAAAGAAATCTGCAAATAATGGTGAACCATACTCATTTACTTCTAGGTTAGCTCCTTGCACAAAACGCTTTCCATTATCTTTTACTTGTTTTAAACCTTCTTCTCTTGTTAAAACTGTTTTTTCTCCTTCTTCGTTTATAATTTGGTTTCTTACACGGATATTGCTGTGAGATGCTAACCCTGCATAAACTTCTTCAACAGTGAATTCAGGCAAAGCACCTTCAGAAACAAACCAAAGTCCGTTTTTACTTTCGTGTTGTACTCTATCTGTATGCATTACTTTTGCAAATTCTGCTACAGCTACTCTTTTAAATACTTGTTCGCCTTCTACATCTACATATTCTCCAAACTGTAAAATGTTACCACCTTTAGTTTGTACTGCTCCGTATTCTCCTTTAATGAATGTTCCCCATTCCCAAGCTTGAGAGCCTACGAATATTAAACCTCCTATTACAGTTAAAAACATGTACCATGTTACTGCTTTTTTCTTCATGTGGTGTCCAGCATCTACTGCTAATACCATTGTTACCGAAGACATGATTAATATAAACGTCATGAACGCCACATAAATCATAGGATAATTTCCATGAAAAAACGGTACGTGCGTAAATACTTCATCGGCAATTGGCCATGAATCTATAAATTTGAATCTAGAAAAACCATAAGCTGCTAAAAAGCCAGAGAATGTTAAGGCATCTGATACGATAAAGAACCACATCATCATTTTACCATAACTTGCATTTAGAGGTTTATTTCCTCCTCCCCAAGTTTTTCCTTCTATTGCAGTATTTTCAACTGTAGTACTCATATAATTTAATTAGTTATTTAAAATATGTCGCAAAAATAATCAATTTTCCTTTCTAACGAAACTTCACTTGACTAAATTTTGTCTTGTATTTATAATGTTTATAGTAATATGCTCTAACTCTATGTAAAAAGGGGCTTAAACCTACATGAAAAAATATAAAAACAAAAACAGATAGACCCAAAGTATATCTATAAAATGCCAAAACGTTCCTGCCAATTCTAGACCTAACATATTGTTCGCTGTGTACTTCTGTTTAAAATGATTATAAATTACAACAATGAGGCAAATTAAGCCTACTACTACGTGTAAAATATGTACAAAAGCTATTAAAAATATATAAGACGCTTTAGGATCACTTGTTGGTCCAGTTAAATAATATCCAGATTCTATTAATTGTCTAAATCCTGCAAACTGTATATAAATAAAGGCGCAACCTAAACCTAAGGTAACCAATAGAAACGCGCTAGCGATATCATTATTCCCGTTTTTAACTGCACGTTTTGCTAAAATAAATGTTATACTACTTAATATAATAACGATAACACTTACCATAAAAACACTAGGCAATGTTAAATCTTCGGACCAATCTGGTCTAGAGCTACTAACAATAACTGCACTTGTTAAACCTGCGAAGGACATAATTAGTGAGATGATACCAAACCATAGCATCATTTTTTTAGCTCTACTTTTTTTCTCTTGTAAAGTACCTTGGGTTAAATCCATAATTACCTAATAAATTTATCTACTACGTATACTATTTGTATTAAAGTAATATACGATACACTTGCTAACATTAATTGTTTGGCTGCTTTTTCTGTCATTTTTTTAAATAACAAAATAGCATAGTACAGCATTCCTAATCCTAATAGAAACACAATAATCGCCGATACTATAGATAGTTTTAGCTCTCCTGTTATGCCTAATACTGGAACTATAGAGACTAGTATAGTCCAAACAGTATACATAATGGTTTGTACTGCTGTCCCTTTATCTTGTTTGCCTGTTGGCAACATAAAGAAACCGCCTTTTTTATAATCTTCAAATAAGAACCAACCTATGGCCCAAAAATGTGGAAATTGCCAAAAAAACTGTAATGCAAATAACGTTCCTGGCTCTATACCAAAATCGTCTGTTGCAGCTACCCAACCTAACATAAAAGGAATAGCTCCTGGAATAGCACCAACAAATACTGCTAATGGTGTTTTCGTTTTTAAAGGGGTATACACACAGGTGTATAAAAAAATAGAAATCGCACCAAACATTGCGGTTTGGGGATTTATAATATAAAGAATTGCAATACCTAATACTGTAAAAATACAGGCTATTGTAAATGCTGTACTAACAGACATTCTACTAGAGGGTACTGGTCTGTTTTTAGTACGATTCATTAAAACATCTAAGTCCTTCTCTATTATTTGATTAAATGCATTAGAGGCTCCAACCATAAAGTAACCACCTAAACCTAATAGTGCTAAATCTTTATAGTTTACCACATCTACTCCTAATAAATATCCTGCTATTGAAGAGAATACGACGCTTAAAGCCAATCGCATTTTTGTGATTTCTTTAAAATCTGAAACTAAAGAATGTTTTTCTGTCGTTGTTGTTGTAGTACTCAAAGTGCTATAATTTACCGCTTTAACTATAATTTTAATAAATTATCGCCTAAGCGTTTTATTGCGAGTGCAAAGATACTCTATAAAAGCGTATTCACCAACGCTAAATAGAAGTAAATTATAAATCGAAATACCAGTTAAATAAATCGGTTCTAATTCCTAAATTAAACCATACTGTTGTATTATTTATAATGGATGCCGTTTGCGCTTCTGGATTAAAGTTTCTGTAACTTACATTAGCAAATACTTTTAAGTTAGATGCTGGGTTTACAAGATAAGCACCTTGAATACTAGCGTTTATAGTATTTGTTTTTATCCCTTGTCCAATTTTAACTCCTGTATCAAATGGCCTGTCATTGTCTGTTGCATAAATATCGCCGCCATAGTTAAAGTTATCTGTTCCTTCATTAACATCGAAGCCTCTTACTCCTGCTATTAGCTTGGCTTCTCCTAACCAACGCTTATAACGGTATCGTCCTATTAGTACTAATTCTCTAAAATTAGAACCCCATAAATGGGCAAAGGGCTGATTATTATGCGCATAATTTAAAACTATAGTATTATGCGAATAGGTATAAGGTCGTACTTGGTTATACTCTGCCTGAAGCATTAAATCTTTTACTTTAAAGGCATTGTAATATTTAGCTCCTAATTGGTAACCAAACTTATTTTTCCAACTTTTTTCTCCTCCTTTTACATCACTTAAAGAAAATTCATCTAATATAAATTGTCCGTAAAAATTAATATCATCGCTCCATTTGTATTTTGCCGAAGCTCCTAAAATAGCATTACCTGCATCTTGCCCTGTTTCAAACTCTATAGCTCTATAAAATATAACTGGGTTTAAATAGTTAACATCGAAACCTCGGTCGTTAGAGTTTGTCCAAATTACAGATTCAAATAATCCAATATTTAGCCGCTTGTTTACATTCCAACTTAAATAATGGTTTGCTATATACTTTGTTAAAAATGCGCCATCTTCTGTTACTTCTGGTCTTACATCTCGCAACCAAGACCATGTATTGGTGTACTTAATTTTCCAAAACTTAGTATTTAATTTTAAAAACGGGTATGGACTTGCTACATCACTTTGAAATAATGAACGATACCCATCTCCTATAAAGTTTTTTCCATGCCCAAACTGAATATTAATAAAATCTGCTGGCGTGTAAGACAAATAGGCTTCTGCAACAGGATAATCGTAAGCATTGTCTTTAAAACGTTTTGCTATACCTCTTCCTGGAATTATTGCAGGATCGGGACCAAAGGCTTTTAGGCTTTCTGCGTATCGATTATAATATTGTGCAAAACGTCCTTGACTTTCGAATACTGAGGCCGAAAAATTAAAGCGCTTTCCTAGTCCGCCTTGAATATAGACCCCTCTGGTATTGTTAAATGTAGAACCAAAATCGGCATCGGTGTCTTTACCTACTTGTAAATCGAAAATAGGATCTATAGTAAACCAGTAATCTTTACCTTGTAATTGTACTAAATGCTCGTTCCATAGTTTTTTTGCTAACCAAGTGTCGCTTTCTTTTTTTAATGCTTCATTCTCTGCTTCTATGTCATAATACTTAGCAACATCTTCGTACATAAATGGCTTTGCTGCTGTATGGCTATTTGTCCCTATTAAATTTGTAGCTCTGTCAAATCTAGAATAGTTACTATGACTAAAAGGAATATTTAACTGACTTTTAAATTCTTTATTACTGTAGGGTTGGTAATTTGAAATAACACTATCAAACTCAGATTTTGCACTTTGTTCTAATGTGGTTAATTCCTTTTCTAATGTATTGTCTTCAGAGAGATCTTTTGTTGTTACGGTTTGATCTTCTAATGGAATTTTTAATGCTATAGAATACTGTTTAAAAGTAGGATTTCCATTATATGTTGCTGGCTCTACTTTAGGAAATGTTTTAAAGACACGAATAGCTTCTTCCTTTAGTGTTTTATATACGGCATCTACATACATCACCCTAAAGCTCCCTTCTTTATCTACTTCAAAAAGGACAACAACTTCTCCTTTATAGTTTTCTTCTGAAAGGTTTTCTGGCACTTTAAACTCTGTAAACAACAAATTAAACACCTTATTATCGAAACAATTTTGAAGATTCTCTAGAACTTCTGTTTTACAGTCATCGAAAACAGGAGGCTTTTCGTTAGTTGTTTCACTTTGGGCATTAGCAAAACACTGAAAGCATAATATTATAATGAGAAGGCAATGCTTCATAATAAAAACAAGGTTTGTTATACCGCCGAAAGATACTGTTTTTTTAATAATGAAAAAATCTAAAAAAGGGCTTCTAGAGAGTTATACTGGATTAAAAATTAAGCTTTATAATTTATTTAATAAACGCCTTTCTTTTATATATAAAATGTTATCCTTTGTAATACACAGGTATAAAAACTAACTTCCAAACATATTAATTGATCTTAAAATAATAAATACGGTTTCTGCTATACACCATATAAGGAATGCACCTATTGGAATATTACCTTTATTTAAAGAGAACCTAACTTTTAAATAATTAGAGAATTTTATAAACAGGTTAAATGGAAACAGCAAAACAACACTTGCCAAAGTAAAAAATGATACCAATAACGCCATATTAATAACTATTAATATTATTAACATAAATCCTTTTGTAGAAAATAAATATACCTTTAAAAAATACGACCACCATGCAGAATCAAATTGATAAACACTCTTAAAAAACGCCTCGTAATCGGTAATAAATTCTTGAGCTTTAAAATCTGGAATTATTGGATCTAGAAAGGAATAGCTATTAAGCCATTCAGAAACATACTCAAAAGGGTAAGCTAATGCATACGTCCAAGAATCTGGCAACACCCAATGTTGGACAGCTGCAAAAACTAGAGCTACAATAAGCGACATAAAAAAGAATGAGGAGTAATCATTATCATAGTCGTTACTAAAAGAGGTAATAATCTTACTAATCACAAAATAGGACACAACAATCCAATACCCGCCATAAGTTAAAATAAGAACTAATAAAAAAGTAGATAAAAAGGTAATTGCAAATGTCTTAAGAATTTGAGGTAGCCTTTTTACTATCCACTGTTCTATACGTTGTTGTTTTTCTTTACTAAGAAACTCAAATATCGCTGCTGGCACAGAAAGATACTTAAGAACATCTATTACATAATATGCAAATGTAAAATTATCGGTCAAATTTAAAGAGTATTGATTTTTAGCAAAATAAATATACAATATTCTTCATAATCTAACATTTTGTTAGTTTTACTTTTATAGCATTTTATATCTAATATGCTTTTTTAATGTAACAATAAAAGCCAGCTACCTAATTAAGTAACTGACTCTTATTATAGGTTAAATGGATCTTAACGTTTCTTAATAGCTACTGCCCATTGTTGAGAAGTATACTCTGCTAAACTTGTATTTTGTTTGTAAACAGTACTTCCATCTGCAACTAGCTCAAAAGCTATAGCACCTCCTCCTACAAAATTACTTGCTATAGCTGCAAAAGTTGCAGAGCCTCCTAAACCTGCTAAAGTTTGTGTTAAATCTATAGTGTCGTTTACTGGTGATGAAAAACCTGAAACATAGCGCCTGTATACTTCTGCCATTTTTTGCCCATTTGGTATGTCTGGATTTAAATAAGCTGTTAATTGATTATCTACTGCGGTTACTTTTAATACAATTGAATTTGAATATTCTACTGTTTCCATAATTATATATTTTTAAGAATGCACCTACTCTTTAAAGGATTTTCGGTTATCTCCTTATTGCTTAATAACAATGCAAAGATGGAACAGAAATATAAGTTAGGAATCCGTGAAAATTCGGAAGTTTTAAAACAGGAAATTACACTCGAATAGGTACGTAATATCACTTGTTTTTATAATTACGGAATGTAATTAAGGTTAAATAATTCTCTATAAATTATATTTTAAAGGTGACAAAAACTCCTATTATAATTATTTAAAATGTAGTCTTTATTTTTATTTACTTACTGTTTACGGCACGGATTACAAATCCGCGCTATCGGGATTTATATCTAATAAACTTTTTTAATGTAACAATAAAAGTCAGTTACCTAATTAAGTAACTGACTTTTATCATAGATTAAATGTATCTTAACGTTTCTTAATAGCTACTGCCCATTGTTGAGAAGTGTACTCTACTAAACTTTTATTTTGTTTATAAACAGTGACCATACCATCAGGAGATTTTTTTACGGTTTCACTAGAAAACTCCACCTCTTACTCCCTTTGTTACAATATTTTTAAAGAACGTTTACTTTTATTAAGAATTTTAAATTCGGAATTACTATCCCCAAAAATAGATTCTTAAATGTGCTTCAAGATAAACTTTGTTTCTTGAAAAGCATATTGTTTTCCTACTTAATCGTTTAATATGAGTTCTTAGATTTAAATTCATTCGCTCAATTTTGTTTGTACAATATTGAAAGCGTTTATGAATAGCTTTTGGAATTAAGGCAGGGTAAATATTTAACTTATCTGTATAAATTCGTTTAGGTTGTAATAACAACAACTTATTTATTAAAGGTTTTATATTTTCTGTTGTTTTTCTACCAACAAAAAAATCAATAATTGTTTTAGTTTCTCTTTCTAAAGCATAAGTAATCCAAGTAACATTCTTTTTGTTTCCAATAAAACTCCACATTTCATCAATCTCAAATTTACAGCCTAACTTATTAAAATATGGAATAGCTATTTGCTTACTTATTTTTAACATTCTTGATAAAACTGTTCCACAAGAAATATTTAAAACTCTTGAGATACCTCGAACACTACAACTTTCTTTTAATAGTTGTTTTAGCATTCTATTTATATCTAAATTGTAAGCTTTGTACTTATATTCATTTTGAAAATATTTTTCACAAGCTTTGCAATAGTAACGCTGAATACCTTTTCGCATTCCCTTTTTTATAAAATTAGATTTATTACAATATTTACAAGCCATATATGCAAATATTGTAAGTGCCAATTTGAAACACAAGGGTATTTATACCTGTTATTTTATAGTCTCTAACAAACCTTAATTATTTCAATGAATGTAAACAAGCCTCATTAATGAAGCTTGTTTATTTTTAATAAACTGATAATCAGAATTTAATTTTTGTACTTTTCAAAAGTGCCAATTTGGAACATCACCCTTCGTATCAACCAAGAAAGCTACCAAAAGTATATAGTGGATTTTCCAGAAGATAATTTGAATTTTCAAAATTATGTTAATACCGTACTTGAAGTACTCCATGAGCATAAACGTATAGTGCAAGACATACAATGTATTGATATGGATAACCTAATTATTTTATAAAGAAACAATTTAATACCTGAAAACACTTCGTTTTGAAGTGTTTTTTTCATGTACATATAATTTCACGTTGACACCTAACTACTATTTTTTTGTTGGTATGCTATACTTATAATGTTAAGCATTAATCATTACTAAGATTTAAGACCAAAAATAGACATCAGATGATTTTTGCTTAACACTTAAATCTTTACTCTGGTGTCTATTTTTGGTTTATTTATATATCATGACAACACAAGAACGACTTATACTAATACAATCAATGGCAAAAAGTAAAAATATTGTAATATCAACTATTACTCAAAACTTATTGGACACCTATTATGATGATAGATTTGTTGGAGATTACCTTTATCACCTTTTACATGAAGAACAACTAAGTACAGAAAGCATGTCCGAAGTTCTCGGTTTTGATGCACAAAAGTTTTATACTTTGCATCAAAATACAATACATCTTATTTTTAAAGCAAACACCTCGTGGCAAGAAGACCTTAGTGAATCATTACAAGTAGGGATAAAAAAGATTCTTGAAACAATTGGAGAAATGGAATAATGTCATTAGTAAAACACTTATAAAAAGTGTTTTTTTAATAAAAGGATTATAATTTATTCTGTTGGTACTTATCAAGTAAATACCCTGTTTTAAAACTTCTAAATTCAGTTACCGTATTTATTTCTGTATCATAGACAACTTCTACAAAGAATTTATCTACAGCATAGCAATTACAACGTTCTTTTTCTGTAACGTGATTATCTAAGAAAGTACCTTGATTAATAACAATTTCGTACTTTTCATTAAACTCTAAAAGATTGAATTCGTATGATAACGATGATGATAAAAATCATTTTTATTTGTATTTTCATACACCATATTTGTCCATTGTAAAAACATATATAAATGAATACTTCTAAAAAAATAATCTTACTACTCGTCATACCTATGATGACATCATTGAGTATTTATGCACAGACGTTTAAAATTGATGCAGACATAAGACCTCGCTTTGAATACCGCCACGGTTTCGGGAATTTATTTCCAGATAATGCAGACCCAGCAGCTTTTGTGGTACAAAGAACACGTTTAAATTTAAACTATAAAATTAATAAACTTACAATTATGATGAGTTTTCAAGATGTTAGTACTTGGGGAGATACGAAGCAAATTGATCCAACAGATAGTAATAATTCATTCTCATTATTTCAAGGCTGGATTAATTATGACATTAATAACAATTGGTCTACAAAATTAGGACGACAAGTTATTTCTTATGACAATCAACGTATTTTAGGAGGATTAGATTGGGCTATGCAAGGACGTTTTCATGATGCAGCGTTAATAAAATACAAAAAAGAAACCCTTATTGCCGATTTTGGTTTTGCCTTTAGTCAAGAAAATCAAAGACAATTAGGCACAGACTTTAATTTATTTGGGGCATTCACCTATAAAACGATGCAATTTGCCTATCTAAAAAAAGATTGGGATAAACTTTCCGCAAGTTTTCTATTTTTAAATAATGGTTTTCAGAAATTCACAGGCGACGATAACGATATACCAGATGGCGTTTATAATAGGCAAACAACAGGTACCTACTTCTCCTTCCCTATTGATGCCATACAATTAAATGGTACGGCGTACTATCAGTTTGGAAAAGCAAATGCCAATACCAACCTATCAGCATATCAAGTCGCTTTAGAGGCAAATTATAAACCTAACACAACACTTTTTGGTTTAGGTTTAGAATTATTAAGTGGTACAAATCAAAATGGCGATTCTAAAAATAAATCGTTTTTTCCATTGTATGGTACAAATCATAAATTTAACGGTTTTATGGACTATTTCTATGTTGGTAATCACGCCAATAATGTTGGTTTAAACGATTTATATTTAAAAACTATTTTTAAAACTGGCGAGAAATCAAGTCTACTTGTGAAAGGACATTATTTTACAGCTAATGCAAAATTAAATAATAGTGCAGATAGCTATTTAGGTACAGAACTAGATATGGTCTATACACAAAAGCTAATGCCTTATATAACATTAAATGTTGGTTATTCGCATTTATTTGCTTCTGATAGTATGTCTATAATAAAAGTAGGACGACCAAACGACAATACTAATAACTGGGCTTGGGTACAATTAAAGGTTACTCCTACTCTATTTAATAGTGCCTTAAAAAAGTAGAGTAATAGCATTAATTAGAGTTAATAATTTAATACCTTTAAGCATAACAAAAACTTGAAAATTAAATTTAACATATTACCCAAGGATTCTAAATGGCGAAAAACAGCAATGTTTTTCATAGCTGTTGTAATTGGCCTAGGTTTATTTATGGCAAGAGAATCTAAAATAGTCTCTTATTTATCAGACGATCCTCAAGCCTGCGTTAACTGTCACGTTATGACACCCGTTTATAATAGTTGGATGCATAGTTCACACAGAGAATGGGCAAAATGTAACGATTGCCATGTTCCCCATAATAATGTCTTTAATAAGTACTATTTTAAAGCAAAAGATGGTTTGTATCATGCATCAGTTTTTACAGCTAGAGCCGAACCCGATGTTATTAAAATGAAAGAAGCATCGCAAAAAGTAGTACAACAAAATTGTATACGCTGTCATGTACAACAAGTCACCCAAGTAAAATATAATGGCTGGTTAGAAGGACATAAAGAAAATAGAACAGGACGACAATGTTGGAGTTGCCACAAACAAGTACCTCACGGTAAATTACATGGTTTAACAACCGTAAAATTCAACATAGCTCCTTTACCTACAGATCAAGAAGAACTTGTTATTCCATCTTGGATGGAAAACCAACTCAAGAATAAGGATTAAAATCACAATAGATGAAAAATAAAATATTATTTATCGTAACCATTATAGTTGTTTTCTTGCTTGGCTTATTAGCATCAAGCATTGTTAATAGAAAGTCTGAAGCAAAATACCAATTTGTACCTAAAGTGGATATTGCTGAGAATGAGCCTCGAAATAATGTTTGGGGAGAAAACTTTCCACTAGAATACCAATCCTCTTTACAAACTTTAGACACCTCGTTTGCTACTTATCAAGGTGGTTCTGCCATGCGAGATGTTCTTGAAGAAGATCCGCGTTTAGTCATTTTATTTGCAGGATATGGATTTTCTAAAGATTATAATCAAGGTCGTGGTCATGCCTATGCTATAGAAGATATTCATAATACATTACGAACAGGAGGTCCAGAAGGCAAAGGAGATGGCCCAATGCCAGCAACCTGTTGGACCTGTAAAAGTCCTGATGTACCACGTTTAATGAACGAAATAGGTATTGCTGAGTTTTATAGTGGAAAATGGGCAGATAAAGGCGAACAAATAGTAAATCCAATAGGTTGTGCAGATTGTCATGATCCGCAAAGTATGAAACTACGTATTACACGTCCTGCTTTAGTGGAAGCCTTTGATACTATGGGAAAAGATATTAATCAAGCCACACACAACGAAATGCGTTCACTAGTTTGTGCGCAATGCCATGTGGAATATTACTTCGATAAAAAACTACCAGGAAAAGAAGGAGTACCTTATTTGAAATTTCCTTGGAAAGATGGTTTTACAGTTGAAGCGATGGAAAACTATTACGATAATATTGAGTTCTCAGACTGGACACATAAATTAAGTAAAACACCAATGCTTAAAGCACAACACCCAGGTTATGAAACATTTGTAACTGGAGTTCACGCAGATAGAGGCGTTTCTTGTGCAGATTGCCACATGCCATATAAAAGTGAAGGTGGTCAGAAATTTACAGACCATCATATCCGTTCCCCTTTAGCCAATACATCTAATGCTTGTCAAGTCTGTCATAGAGAAGAGTCTGATAAACTTATAACTAACGTATATGAAAGACAACGTAAAGCAACAGAAAACCGTTTAAAACTAGAAGACCTTTTAGTTAAAGCACATTTAGAAGCAAAAAAATGCTGGGATTTAGGAGCGACAGAAGAGCAAATGAAACCTATTTTAACTAATATTCGTCACGCACAATGGCGTTGGGATTATTCGGCAGCCTCTCACGGTGCCTCTTTTCATTCACCAGTTGAAACAGCTAGAGTTATTGGAAGTGGTTTAGTCGTAGCACAAGAAGCTCGTGTAAAATTAGCACGAATGCTCGCTGGCTTAGGACATAATAAACCTATTGAAATGCCAGATGTTTCTACAAAAGAAAAAGCGCAAGAATTTATAGGTTTGGATATGGAAAAATTGCATGCTGAAAAGAAAGCGTTCAAAAAGAACTTATTACCAAAATGGCTCGAAGAAGCAAAAGCGCGCGAAGCAACCTATGACGATAATAAAGCAGTTTCATCTACAGATTAATTTTAACTCAAAAACTATTAAAAAGATACCTTTCTATACTACTATAGAAGGTATCTTTATTATTTAAAGTAATTACATACAGACCATAAATGAATAAACTCTACCGCCTATTCGCTTCCCCAATACTAGCGACGTTACTCCTTTTTGTATTCGCTATAACAATGGCTGTCGCTACCTTTATAGAAAACGACTTTGGTACAGCAACCGCATGGAAACTTATTTACGATGCTTGGTGGTTTGAGCTGGTTATGATTGGTTTGGGTATTTGTTTCATAATGAATATTTATAAATACAAACTTTTTCGTTTAGAAAAGTGGCCATTATTACTATTCCATCTTGCATTTATCATTATTTTAATTGGAGCAAGTATTACACGCTACAATTCTTATGGAGGTATTATGCGTATTCGCGAAGGTGCTTCATCTAACGTTATTATTTCCGATGCCAATTATCTTCATATTCATTTAACCGATGGAAACACAACGAAAACGGTTAGAAAAGCACTAACCTTTTCGCCTTTAAGTGATAATAATTTTAGTATTACTACAGACTTTAATAATACACCAATAACCATATCATACAACAGATTTGTAGCAGATGCCATTCCTCAAATAAAAGACGACCAACCCAATGGAAAACCAATGATTCAAATGGTGGTTTCTGCAGGAAACGGTAGACAGTCTGTCTTTTTAGAACAAGGCGAAATTGAAGCTATAGGACAACACCAACATAAAGTTGGTTTCGATGTTGATGAACCAGGTGTTATTAATATTACCGAAAAAGAAGGTGTTTTTAGTATTCTATCACCAAGAAATCTAAGCACATTTGTAATGGCAACTGAAACTGCTGGAACAATAAAAAAAGATAGCCTGCATACGATACAATTACGCACCTTATATCGTGATGGCGATGCCTCTTTTGTACCACTATCCTATCACCCTAAAGCAACCATTAGTTTGGTTAGCGAAGCGGAAAAACCAAAAGATAATGACGAGCAAAAAGATGATGCATTGGTTTTAAACGTAAAAGTAAATAACACCGAAAAAGAATCGATTTTATTATACAGACAAGGTTTTTTACCAACAACACACGATATTGAAATAGACAATATTAAAGTAACATTATCTTATGGGGCTGAACCTGTAATAACGCCATTTTCTATTCATTTAGACGATTTCCAATTAGAGCGCTATCCGGGGTCTACAAGTCCATCTGCATATGCAAGTGAAATAAAAGTAATTGATAACACTACAGAAATACCGCATCGTATTTTTATGAATAATGTATTAGATTATAAAGGCTATCGCTTTTTTCAAGCCAGTTACGATACCGATGAATTAGGCACTGTTTTAGCAGTAAATCATGATGCTTTAGGCACAAACGTGACCTATTTAGGTTATTTTTTAATGATGATAGGTATGTTTTTTACTCTCTTCGGTAAAACTTCGCGTTTCACTTTAATAAATAAGAAATTAAAGAAACTGAAGCATAAGACATTATTACTACTCTTCTTTTTAGTCTCTACAACGTCATTTTCTCAAAATGAAAACACTGAAAAACCAAAAATTCCAGAAGTAACCATAGAGACCATAAAACAACAAATAGTTAACGAACAACATGCGGAATTGTTTGGAAGGTTAATGGTGCAAGATTTAGACGGAAGAATAAAACCGATTAATACATTAGCATCAGAATTTTTAAGAAAGCTCTCACGTAAACCCTATTTCAAATTCACTAAAAACGGAGAAAGTATTCATTTAAATGCTAATCAAGCCTTTTTAGCCATGCAATCGTCTGCAAATGTTTGGCAATTTATTCCGATTATAAAAGTAGACACAAAAAAAGGTGGTGAACTTTTTAAAGACTTAGATGTTAGCGATGATGGATTAGTCTCTTTTATCGATTTGTTAGATGATACTGGAAAATACATTCTAGGAGAAGTTGTTGAGCAAGCCAATAAAAAGAAACCCGCCGAACGTAGTGAATTTGATAAGGAAGTTATTAAA
Source organism: uncultured Flavobacteriaceae bacterium (assembly GCA_947494205.1). Taxonomy (GTDB): domain Bacteria; phylum Bacteroidota; class Bacteroidia; order Flavobacteriales; family Flavobacteriaceae; genus JAHDHI01. The sequence continues at coordinate 32,381 of CANLUH010000010.1, forward strand.
GTAGATGAACGTTTTAATATTTTATTTAATGTCTTTTCTGGAAACTACTTAAAGGTATTTCCTAATAGTAATGATGATAATAATAAATGGCACAGTCAAACACATCATTTTGAAGATTTCCCAACTGAAGATGGTCAATTTGCTAAGCAAATTATTCCGAATTACTTTAAAGACGTTAATGAAAAAAACTGGTTTGAGGCTAGTGAAAAACTAGGCTATATTAAAACATTTCAAGATGTTTTAGGAAAAGAAATTATTCCAAGTAGAAAACGTATCGAAGCCGAATTATGGTACAATCAATTAAACCTAAATTTTTGGTTGTTTCAAGCCTTCTTTACTTTGGGTGCTATACTTTTAGTCTTATCTATTATTAAAATATTTAGCAGAAAAAAAGGTGTAGAATTCGTTTGGAATGGCTTAATATTAGTAACACTTATAAGTTTTATCCTATTTACAGGAAATATCATTTTACGTTGGTATGTTGCACAACATGCCCCTTGGAGTAACGGATACGAAATGTTGGTGTTTGTAGCATGGGTATTACTTCTCTGTGGTTTAATGACGTTTAGGAAATCGGATTTTGCTTTACCCCTTTCTACTCTATTTTCTGGCGCATTATTGTTTGTAAGTTATTTAGACTGGTTGAGTCCAGAAATAACCAACTTAATGCCTGTATTAAAATCGTTTTGGCTAAAAGTACACGTTGCTACTATTGTTAGTAGTTATGCGCCTTTAGCCTTATCTGCTGTTTTAGGTTTTATGGCATTACTCCTTTATATTTTTAGAACAGAAAAAACAAAAGACGCAATTAACATTCGTATTAAAGAACTAACTTATATTAATGAAATCTCAATGACTATTGGCCTGTTTGTTTTAGCTGTAGGTACTTTTTTAGGTGGTATTTGGGCCAACGAAAGTTGGGGGCGTTATTGGGCATGGGATCCCAAAGAAACTTGGGCACTCATTAGCGTAATTGTATATGTTATTGTCTTACATTTACGTTTTATTCCAGCATTAAAAAGTCGTTATGTTTTAAATACAGCAAGTGTATTTGCATTTGGTTCTATTATTATGACTTCGTTTGGAGTTAACTATTACTTGTCAGGTTTGCACAGTTACGCTGCTGGAGATCCAGTTCCAGTGCCTAAGTTTATTTATGTATTAGTAGCTATTGTTATTATTGTTTCGGTTTTGGCCTATTTTAGAAAGAAGAAATATCAAACTAAAAAAACATAACATGACTACTGTTTTAATTATTCTAACGATAACAATTATTCTTTTTATTTGGGGGAAATTCACGCCAGACATTGTTGCCTTAATGTCAATGCTAAGTCTCTTTTTATTTGGCATTTTAGATTTAACTGAAACATTAAGTGGGTTTAGTAATCCAACCGTAATCATGATTGCTTCCCTTTTTATTATTGGAGAAGGGTTATCTCAAACAGGTTGGACGGCTTTAGCTGGGCAAAAATTTGTAAAATGGGCAGGAAAAAGTGTTCCAAAATTATTAGTATTAGTTACATTAGGTTCGGGTGTTTTATCTGGTTTTGTAAGTAACACAGGAACGGTAGCAACCTTATTACCTGTTACAGTATCTGCAGCATATAAAATTGGTACAGTACCTTCAAAATTATTAATACCAGTAGCCTTTGGATCGAATACTGGTGGGCTATTAACCTTAACAGGAACGCCACCAAATATTATAGCAAGTAATGCACTAGTAGAAAATGGTTTTGAAGCCTTTTCATTTTTCGAATTTGCTTTAATAGGCATCCCTTTATTGCTAATTTCAGTTTTATATTTTCGATTCATAGGGTCTAAACTACTTCCAGAAAATACAACGGAAAATCAACCTATAAATATTGATTCAGAAATGCACGAGTGGATAAAAAATTATAGTATAGATGAAAATATCTACCGCTTACGCATTCGTTCCATGTCTCCATTATTGGATACAACTATTGGGACTTGGAACTTTGAAGAAAAATATAACGTTTCAATCATTCGATTAAAGAGAAGAAAAGTTAATCCATTAAAAGGTATCAAAACATTTGTTGAATTTCCTTCAACAGATACAGAAATGAGATACCACGATATTATTACTGTTAAAGGGGAAACAGAAGCTATAGATCGGTTTATTATTGAGTTTCAACTTGGCATCCTTCCTTTTAAAAATGAAGACGACAATTTAAAAGAAGAGTTTATAAATCAAGAAGTGGGTATGGCCGAAATGATTGTGACACCAAAATCACTTTTTCTAGGACATAATATACCAATGGGTTTGTATTTAGAGCAAGTTGGTATTCAATTATTAGCAGCTTCTAGAAATAATAAACCTCTAAAAGATAAAAATGTATCAGTAAAGGCTGGTGATGCTTTTATTATTCGAGGAACTTGGGAACGGATTGAACATTTAAAAAGTGTGTATAAAAACTTGGTCATTTCTGGAAGTCCAGAAAATATGGCTAAAGACGTGAATAAATTAACTTACAAGTCTTACACAGCATTGGCAATGCTTTTGGTTATGATTGTGTTATTAGTCTTTAAAATTGTTCCAGGAGCCATTGCAGCTATGATTAGCGCAGGTGTTATTTTAGTAACGGGCTGTGTACCTATAGCAAAGGCATATAAAGGTATTAGCTGGATTAGTGTTATCATGATTGCTGCTATGATCCCTATGGGTATTGCGCTTCAAAAAACGGGTATTGCCGAACTAGCTGCCAATAGTTTAGTGTCTAACTTAGGCAATATTCACCCTATTGTTTTATTAGGCGGAATCTTTTTACTAACTACTGGTTTTAGTCAAGCCATAAATAATTCAGCTACAGCTGTATTAATGGCACCAATAGCTATTATAGCAGCAACAGCCCTAAATATTTCTCCACAACCTTTTATGATTGTTGTCGCTATTAGTGCTTCTACCGCTTTTTTAACACCGGTTGGTACTACAACAAATGCAATGGTAATGGCAGCAGGAGATTATAAATTTATGAATTATGTAAAAGTTGGCACTCCATTATTATTGTTATTCTTTATAATATCTTTAATTTTAGTACCCCTAATTTGGCCTTTTTAAACTAAACTCTCAAAAGACTTAAACGTAATGTCTAAACTAAAAAAACAGATAACCTTACTCATTGTTTTTCTTTTTATTTCATTTACTATTTCTGCTCAGGATACTAATGAAAATCGTTTTAAATACATTGAAATAAAATCTAATTTCGGATCTTTTCTATATGCAGATAATGCTTTAGGAAACGCTGGACTTTTAGATCAAAGTTATGGTGGAATTAATTTAAAAGTTGGTTGGCAACCTACTAACCCTGAAGACTGGGCTAGTAAATATGGTTATCCTTCTTATGGTATTGGTTTATATACTGGCTTTTTAGGAGATTCTAAAGTTTATGGTAATCCAAATGCTATTTACGGTTTTATTAAATTTCCTTTGTCTAACGATAATCGACGAAATGTCTTTGCTATAGAACCTTCTGTTGGATTAACTTATAATCTAAACCCATTCAATTCTGAAGAAAATCCGCTTAACGACGCCATTGGAGCTAGAATGGCGGTTTACTTTAATTTAGATTTAGGTTTCACCTATAAATGGACTCGTGAGTTAGATATTTTATATGGTGTAGATTTTAGTCATTTTAGTAATGGTTCTACATTTACGCCTAATAACGGATTAAATCTTTATGGTATAAATGTTGGGATACGTTATAATTACAATGCATCTCAATTAAATAATAGTGACCTCTATACAAATGATGTTTTATCAGCCAGATTTAAACGTCCAGAAAAATCATTAAAAACAAGCATTAGAGAACAATATATAAGTGTATACATAGCAGGAGGCGTATCGCAAAGAGATGAAGATAAAGGGACAAATACTCAATATGGTGTATTCTCTACTGTAGTGGATTACGAATATCACTTTAATGAAATGCATGCTGTTTCTGGTGGTGTAGATTTATTTTTTGATAATCGTTTAAGAGCCTTTGAAACTAATGATCGCTTGCATTATGGCTTTCATGCCGGTTATGATTTTAAATTTCACAAATTAGCAGTAAAATTACAAATCGGTACTTACTTGGGTGATGATAAAAACAAAGGAGCATTCTTTATGCGACCTGCTTTAAGATATAATATTAATAAAACAGTATTTGCCCAAATAGGTTTAAAAACCTTAGCTGGAGGCGCTGCAGATTATATAGAATACGGTATTGGCTTTAAACCTTTTAAATTTTAACTCATGAATAATAATCAATTAAAAATAGTCGATTTAAAAACGGCTGTTTCCGTTGTAAAATCGGGAAATCGTATATTTTTTCAAGGTGCTGCAATGACACCTAATGCTTTAATTGATAATCTTTGTGAACGTTACCTAGAATTAAGTGATATTGAAATTATACAGATACATACAGATGGAGAAGCTAAATATATGGAAGCACCATACAGTAACTCTTTTAGACTATCTAGTTGTTTTGTAGGAAGTAATGTTAGGAAAGGAGTAAACACCAATAATGGTGATTACATTCCTATTTTTTTAAGCGAAATACATTGGTTATTTAGACGTGATATTTTACCGTTAGATGTTGCTTTTATTCAAGTATCTCCTCCAGATAAACATGGGTATTGCTCTTTAGGTGTTTCGGTAGATATTACCATTCCTGCAATAGAGAAAGCAAAAACAGTGGTCGCTTTAGTGAATCCGTTAGTACCTAGAACGCACGGAGATGGTATTATACATATTAGTAATATTAATTATGCTGTTGAAATTAATACTCCTATACATCAGTCCATAGTTACACAACCTTCAGATATTGAGACGCAAATTGGTAAACATGTTGCTAATTTAATTGAAGATGGTGCAACCTTGCAAATGGGTATAGGTAATATTCCTAATGCTGTATTAAACAATCTTACCAATCATAAACGCTTAGGCATTCATACTGAAATGTTTTCAGATGGTGTACTCCCTTTAATAGAAAGAGGTATTATAACTGGGGAAGATAAAAAAGTAAAGCCAGGAAAAATACTAACGACGTTTGCTGTAGGTTCTCAAAAATTATATGATTATATAGACGATAATCCTGTTGTGCATTTTAAAGAAGCTTCGCATACAAATGACACCTCTATAATAAAATTAAACCCAAAAGTAACAGCTATAAATAGTGCTATAGAAATAGATTTTACTGGACAAATATGTGCAGATACTATTGGGGCTTATCAATACTCTGGTGTTGGTGGACAAATGGACTTTATTAGAGGGGCTGCATTATCACAAGGAGGTAAAGCAATTATAGCAATGCCATCTACAACTAAAAAAGGAGACTCTAAAATAGTTCCTTATTTAAAACATGGTGCAGGTGTAACAACAACACGTGCTCACGTACACTACGTTGCAACAGAATACGGTATTGTAGATTTATTTGGGAAAAGTTTAAAGCAACGCGCTAAAGCACTCATTAATATTGCACATCCAAATCATAGAGAGGCATTGGATAAAGAAATGCATAACCGTTTTAAATTATTATAAGCAAACTCATATAGGGATTTATAAAAGATGAAATTATTCTAATAGAATAATTTCATCTTTTATAATTTGATTAACCATTCGTTTACTAAACGTTTTTGCTGAAGATTGCAATGAAGATGGGTTAACTAAGGCGGATTCCCCTGTCCAAACCCAAGTGTCTTGATTTTCTTTTAATTCTCCTTTTAAGTTGTACAACACAGCTTCAATAATATAAGATTTTGTAGACTCATAATAACCAGGCTCATTAATTGTTATATAACGACGATAGATATGTTTTCCTACTCTATAATAACCAGATGGAACAGAATAAGATTTCCCTTGTTTATATCTATGACTATCTTCAACATCGACAAGACTCATTGTTATTATGCCGTCTAAATTATTCGTTTTTATAATTTTAATTAAATTTTTAGGGGCTTGCGCTTCTTTAGACATGTTTTGAGGAAACATAGTTGTACTACCTACAGCGTTAATCCCTTTTTCTTTAAGTAGCGTTACAGCTTCTTTTTCAAAAGCGAGTCTAGAAGTTAAATTATCACTGATACCAATAACGGCAATTCTCTGGTAATTCCTGTCAACATAGTTAGGTTTTGCATAACTTGAGGACAATGTTGAAGCACAACTTGATAAAATAAAAAGTAATACATTTATTAATACTATTCTTCTAATCATTATAAATATATAGTTAGTTAATAAAAATAATCGCACAAAAAACAGGATGTTTAAAAGTAAAAAGATTATTTTTATGTGCTAATAAAGGTACATAAAAGCAATAAATTCCCAATGAAAAAAAGCATAATTACTTATACTCTATTGTTATTTATCATCTTTTCTTTACATGCTCAAGACCTCTCTAAAATATATGAAAAAGTAGGATCAGCTGTTGTTGCTATTCATACACAAGAGAACAATATTGTTACTTTTCCAAATAATGAATCAGAGACTGTCACCACTAAAGGTCTAGGTTCTGGCTTTATGATATCAAATACACTGGTTGTTACAGCAGCCCATGTTGTAAAAGTGCCTGAAGATTTAATTGTTCAATTTGCAGATGGAGAAAAAATATCTGCAAAAATTGTTTATTCCTATGAAGGGCCAGATATTGCACTATTGGAACTTTCAAGGCAAAAAATAAATGCTACAACTGTAAGATTTGGAGACTCAGATAAAATGAAGATAGGACAACGCATATTTGTTGTTGGGGTACCTTTAGGAGTTGGTTTTTCTTTATCGTCTGGCTATGTTAGTGCCTTTAAAAAACAAATACGAGGAAGAAACCCTTTTACAAACACAGAATTTATACAAACAGATGCTGCTATCAACAAAGGGAATTCTGGAGGCCCAATGTTTAACTTAGAGGGAGATGTTGTTGGTATTGTAAGCCATATAGCTTCTCAATCTGGAGGTTCGGACGGCATTGGTTATGCAACAACCTCAAATTTAGCTACCGAGTTATTATTAAATAACAAAATGCCTTGGTTTGGCGCCGAATTTTATTCGTTATCTGGTAATGAAGCTAAATTATTTAATCTACCCCAACCTAGTGGTTTATTAGTGCAACGTATAGCTTCTAATTCTTTATTTGATAAAATGGGTGTAAAAGGCGGGAACACAGAAGTAAATATTGGAAATAAAAAAATAATTATGGGTGGAGATATTATTTTATCTTTTAATAATATCACTTATAACGACGATGATGATACACTCTACAGAATAGCAGATTTTGCAAGCGATTTAGATAAGAAGCTTGAATTTAAAATAAAGATACTCCGAGAAGGAGAAATTATAACTTTAAACTCTAATTAACTGTATACATTTGAAACTTAATAAACACCTCTATTTAGCAAGTATTTTTACTGTGCTATTTTATGCATTAACTTTTGCTCAGCAAAACGACTCTACAACAACCGCTTTTAGAGAAGGAAGATGGTTAACTGGGTTATCTGGTAGTATAAGTTCTACAACAACTCAAGTTGATAACATTGGAGATAAAAGCACATCTAATAATTTTGGAATTAATATTGAAACAGGAAAGTTTATTAAAAATAGATTTTTGATTGGTGGACGATTTCAAACTAATAAAATAAGCAATAGTGGTGGTCTTGATACAACAACAGAAACATTTTATGTTGGCCCCTTCTCCAATTATTATTTTATAGATAATAAAACAGGTTCGCTATTTTCAACGGCTTCCATAGGGTATGTACGCTATAAGGATGAGATACAATTTAATCAATTAAATAGTTTAATCTCTCAACAAAACTCTGAAGGTTCTGGTATTGGAAGCATTTTAGGTGTTGGATATTCTTATACGATTAACGATTTCATTGCTTTCGATTTTGGCCTAAATGTAAATTTATTTTGGGTAAATGTAGAACAAGAATCTTTACCTAGTAGAGCTATTACTAATACTAGTATTACATCTAATGACATCTCTTTTTCATTTGGATTTAATGTTATACTAGATGATTTCTTCTTTTAAATGAAAAAAATAATACTATACTCCTGTTTATTTTTTATATCCTTTTCAGTTTTAGGTCAAAGGAAGGACGAAAATAATGTCGTAAAGACGGATACAATTGCAACAGGAAAAAGCACACAGCTAATAGCTATTCCTATAGCATTTTATACGCCCGAAACTGGTTTTGGTTTTGGAGGCGGTGGTCAATTATTTTTCTTAAAGAAAGAGAACACCTTTAAAAATAGATTATCAAACATTCTTTTTAGTGGAATTTATACATTGAATGAACAAATTATGTTTGAGGTTACCCCACAAATTTATTTTGGAGAAGGAAACTATTTTATAGACGCCCATTACTTACTAGAAATATATCCTAATTCTTTTTGGGGGATTGGTAGTAACTCACTAGATGTTAATGAGGAAATATACAATCAAACAACACATGCTTTAAATGTTTCATTTCTAAAACGCTTACCTCCAGATTTAAATTTTGGATTTCAATTTATCTTTAAAAATCATGAAGTAACAGAAATTAAAGAAGGTGGTATTCTAGAATCGCAAAACATTATTGGAAATAGACGTACTGTTGTCGCTGGTTTAGGAGCGGTTTTTAATTATGATACTCGCGACAATACCGGATCGCCAAATAAAGGGTTTTATTATCAAGCTAAAGCGCAGTTTTCTAGTGAAATATTTGGTGCCACCTCTGGCTTTAATAAGTTTATTATAGATTTAAGAGAGTATTTACCCATTGGAGCACGAAGTCTTTTGGCATTTCAGTTATATTCTGAAAATAATTTTGGAGAAGTTCCTTTTCAAGCTTTGGCAAGTTACGGCGGTGGCTCTAGAGCTAGAGGCTATTTTTTTGGACGTTATTTAGATAAACAAATGTACGTTTCGCAAATAGAATATAGATGGCGTTTTAAAGAACGTTGGACAGCTAATGCTTTTACTTTAGCTGGTGAAGTTGCAGAACGCCCAGAAGATTTCTTTAGCATAAATAATATAAAACCTGCTTTTGGCTTAGGTGTTCGTTATAAGCTATTTAAAGATAAAGATACTTGGCTTAGGTTTGATTATGGCTCTGGTATTGATGGCAATTCTGGAATTTATTTCGGTATTAACGAAGCTTTTTAAAAATTAAATATCAAAAACAAATTCATTCAATTAAAAGATTTATATTCTTTTAATTTATTCGTAAGTTTATAACTCTAAAATAAATTGATTTTTTATGAAAAAAATAATATTACCAGTTGATTTCTCAAAGCATTCTGAATATGCTCTTGAAACGGCAGCAGCATTAGCAAAAAAGCATAATTCTCAACTTATAGTGATGAATATGCTGGAATTATCTGAGTCGTTTCTTTCTTCTTCAGATTCTGAAAGACAAAATGAAATGTTATTCATGTTAGCATCTGCAAACAAAACATTTGAAGCTTTTTTAGATAAAGATTATTTAGAAAATGTAGATGTTGTTCCTATGATTAAGCATCATAAAGTATTAAAAGAAGTGGATGAAGTAGCAAAGGCTGAAGGTGCAGACTTAATAATAATGGGATCACGTGGACATAGTAATCATGATGGGATTTTTACCGGTTCGAATACTGAAAAAGTTGTACGTTATAGTGAAACACCTGTATTAGTCGTTAAAGGGAAAGACACAAATATTGATTTTGATAATGTAGTATTAGCTACAGATTTTTCAGAAGAAAGTATACCTGCATTTAAAAAAGCATCTAAATTATTAAGTGAATTAGCAAATAACACATCGTTATTGCACGTAAATACACCAAGTGCTACTAAATTTAGAAGTACTCACGAAATAGAGAGTCAGGTTCATAATTTTTTAGATAAAGCTGATGCTAATGAATGGGCTGATAAAATTAACTTTGTGGCAGATTATACTATAGAAGATGGTATTTTAAACCACTCTAATAGAACAGGAGCTAAAGCAATAGCTATGACTACTCATGGAAGAAAAGGATTAAGCCATTTCTTTGGAGGTAGTATTTCTGAAGATGTTGCAAATCACGCAACATTGCCTGTACTTACTTTTAAAATGTAATTAGAGACGCTGTTATAAAACAAAAAAAGATCTAAATATAACATTTAGGTCTTTTTTGTTTTTAGTAAAGTAATGATTCTATTACTTATTCATAGATTTAATAGCTTCTTTATAACTTTCTAAATTGATTTCATTTTCAAAAACATCTAAAGATTTTGCTACTATATAAGTAATATTACTAGGGTTAAACCCTAATGCGACGCCCATTCTTTCTAGCCATTCTGTTTTAGCCTTTGCCTTTGTTGAATCATCATTATAAACAATTTCGACAATCTTATAAAAACTTTCTAAACGGCTATTATGTGTATAAGGTGCTACAATTTCAAAATTCATATAGCTATCCTTAATTTCAAAATACTCAGATTCTGTAATCCCTAGTTTTCTCCCAAATACTTGTAAGAAATGCTTCTCTTCTTCTGTAGCATTTCCATCTCGTAATGTAATTTTCATTATAGCTGCAAAGGCATCGTAATACTCACTTTTTTCCATAATTATTTTTTAAATTGTTTAACAATTAGATTGCTAAATTTATTTAGTACTTGCTTTCCTGAATTCGGGTCTGTAATTTGTACTTCGTAAGCGCCAACTAGTTGATTTCTTTGTTCTAAAGTTAAATCATATAACGCGGCTTCCAATATATATGTTGTAGATTCTAGTACAATATCTTCGGTATTATTAGAGTCATTAGCATTATAATTTGGTCTTAAATTTCTACTTATATACTCGATAGAGTGCACACTATAATAGTCTACAAAAGTAAAACCGTATTGCCCTTTGTTTATGGTAGATTTGTTATAATTATTACCACCTTCTTTTTGTGTAGACTGCATTAATTTAGTATCCTTTAAAGCTGTTAACATAACACTTTGAATACCTTTTGCTTTAAATTGTTTTACAATCTCTTCAGTTTCCACTTTAGTACGACTCGCTTTATCTTTTAAATCAGGAAATATTTTATATGAAGCAACAGCATTAATACCTTCTGCTTTTAATTTAGAAGTAAGTTCGTTTTCGTATGCTTGTCTTACCTCTGCATCATTAGATCTTGCTATGATTAATATTTTTTCACTTTTAGTGGCATCAAAATTATCTGACGACCAAGCGTTTGAGAGTTTTACTGGTGCACAATTAAAGGTTGTTACTATAACAACTAATATTACTACTGTTTTTAAAAATTTATTCACTTATCTATTTATTTGAATTTAGTGTAAATATAAAGATTATTTAGACTGCCTCATTCCTTTTTTTATTAAATAATAGCCGCCAGCAAGTACTATTATTAAAGAACTAATTCCAAAAAGTGTCATGGGTTTTAAATGTGCAATATCTAAATCTATAACATGCCTAGAAACTCCAATTAAAGCCACTAATAAAACGATTTCAACATGAACTACGTCTTCTTTTAAATACATTTTAATAGTGTGCAATAACTCTATACCGATGAGTACAGATAAAAAGCCACCAAATACTTTATGTAGATGTGTTATAATATTGTTATCAGCATCAAAAGAATTTTCAATGCTACTAAATATCCCATTAAAGAGTAAACCTAGAAAAACGATTGCTGTATATGCAACAACTAACAGTAAAGAGAATAATAAAACAATTATAATTATCTTCTCTATTTTCTCTACAATATTTAATATCCTTTTATCAATCTTTTTCATTTTTAATTGTTGTTTGATTAATATATTTTCCAACTACAATGGCTGTTAATACCACTAAATACATTTGCCCTATTAAACCTATTAAAATAGCTGCTTTGTGAGCTAAAGCATTAACAGGTAATATATCTCCATAACCAATAGTTAATAGCGTAATGTAACTGTAATACATTAAGTTTTCCGTAATTGAAATACCTTCAATAAAGCCAGAAAACGAATTAGGATAAACCATTTCTATACTTAAACAGATAAAGAAACCTATTAACCCCAATGAAACATAACCACTTACCAATCCAAAAATCACATTTTTATTGACTTTATTCGCTCGCCACACTTGTTTTATAATCTCTATAGTAACGACAATATAAAACAAAAAATAGGTCAGCATTTTTATCGGACCAACTAAAGCTTCATTTGTAGTTTCTATTAATTCTGAACCAAGCAATACTGTACTAATAACAAGTAAAGTAACCAAAAACCACATGGTTTTTTTCTGTTTTGATAATAATACGATTCCAGCAAATAAATTCACTAAAAACAATACCGGAGACAAGTAAGTTTCAAATATAACAGCTGGAACAATAAGAGAACCAAAAAGTATTGTAATTTGACTAAAAAAGAAAATTTCAAACCGATATGGAAATAATTTATCTAACATTTTAATCTAACAGTTCTTCGTTGAATTCATAATCTTTATAATTCACCTTATATAATACACTGTAAAAAGCTGGAATAAATAACAATGTAATAACGGTTCCAAATAATAATCCAATCATGATAGTTACAGCCATAGGCTCCCACATTTCTCCTCCTCCAAGATATAATGGCACTAAACCTAAAACGGTTGTAAAGGTTGCTAATAATATAGGTCTAAAACGTTGTAAACAAGCTGCTATAATTGCATCTTGTGGTTTTCGTTTCAGTTCGCTTTCTTCAATTTCAATTCTATCTACTAATACAATAGCATTATTAATAACGATTCCCGCTAACGAAATAACACCTAAAAAAGCCATAAAACCGAATGGTACTCCAAACAATAATAAGCCTAAAACCATACCAATAACACCAAGTGGAATAGTACAAACAATCATTACCATTTTTCTAAAGGAATTAAACTGAATGATTAAAAGCATGACAATAATAAATGCTGATAATGGTAAGTAGCTAGCAACTGCTCCCATGTTTTCTGCCGAACTTTTAGCATCTCCTCCTAATTCGTAACTATAGCCTTTTCCCCAAACTTCTTTTTGTTCTTCTAACCAAGGAGTAATAGTTTGTGTTACTTCCGAAGCATTTCCTGTTGTTGTTAATTCACTAGAGACTTTAATGGTACGCGTTAAATCAACACGTTTAATTTTAGAATATTGCCATTCTGGAACTATAGAAGCCACTTGTAATAAAGGCACACTTTTTCCAGAGTTTTGCGCATAAATGTTTAAAGTTTCTAATGAAGATAACGATTGTTGTTTACTTTGATTGCTCTTCATAACAATAGGGATTGATTTATCACCCTCTCTATACTCTCCTGCTTGAAAACCGTCTAACACCGTTTGTAAAGAGGTTGCTATATCTTGATTGGTAACACCTGCTGTTTGTGCTTTGTTTGGATCTATATCTATAACGAACTTCTTACCTTTTGGTCCCCAATCGTCTTTTATATTTTTTGTTCCTGAAATAGTAAACAGTTTGGCTTTAATGGCTTCTGCTATACTTGCTAATTTATCTGGGTTATCTCCCGATACTTCAATTTCTACAGGTGTTCCACCGCCTCCAGAGCCTAATAAGCCTACTTTTATATCTGCATTAGGGAAATTTTCGAAACCAAAAGCATCTAATTTTTCAACCATTAGGTTATTCACTAAAAAGGAAGATGTATTTATTAGAATATGAGCGTAGTTTGAATTCGCTTCATCCGCATTATAACCTAAATCGTAAGCTGAAGGGCCTTCGCCTATATAAGCCGACCAATCTACAATACCATCGGGTTTACTCTCCGTCGTTTTTAAATCTGAAAGCATAAAGTTTTCAAGAGCTTTAACAATTGCTGTGGTGCTTTCTATGTTTGTGCCTTCTGGTAAATTAATATCTACTGTAATCATATTTCGATCGCTATCTGGAAAAAAGACAAAGCCTAAGAATCCGAATCCAAAAATGGACAAAAAGAACATAAAAACAATTAATGCTAGAACCGATTTTTTCCAAGACAAAGCTAATAGAATAAGGTTTTTGTACTTATTTTTTAATCCATTAATAAGTCTGTCTAAAAAACCAACTTTATTACCTACTGCTTTTGGTTTTACTTTTAAGAAAAACACACAGAATAATGTAATTATACTTAACGCAATTACCCAAGATGATAAAAGCGCTATCGTAATAACTACGAAAATGGGCCCCATAATATCACCCATTACAGATTCTGCCATAAAGAAGGCTAAGAATGCTGCAGAGGTTGTTAATGTTGAAATTAATAATGGCGTAAATAATTCTGAACAGGAATCTATTGCTGCTTTTTTAACAGGAATGCCTGCTTCCATTTTTACCATTACAGATTCGGCTACTACAATGGCATTATCTACCATCATCCCTAATGCCATGATTAATGCGGCTAGAGAAATTTGATTTAAGCCTACATCAATTAATCCCATAATCATTAACGTTGTAATGGTTACAATTGGAATTAAACTGGCGATAACTAATCCAGTCCTAACTCCTAAAAAGAATAACATTACTGCTAATACAATGGCTATGGCTTGTAATAAATTACCAATAAAATCACTGATTTTTAAATCTATATATTGATCTATTGATGCTAAGCGTGAGACTTCTAAACCGATTGGTAATTTGTCTTTCCATTCAGTTAACACTACATCTATCTCCTCTCCTAGTTTTATAATATTTGCACCTTTTTTAAGTGATACGTGCAATGAAATGGCATCTTTACCATTAATACGTACTTTTTGAGTTGGTGGATTAATGTATCCTTTTTTAATAGTAGTAATATCTTTTAGTGCGACCACTTGTCCATTTTGCCCCACTGGAATTAACATCTCTCGTATAGATTCTACATCGTTAAAGTTTCCCGTTGGTTCTAAAATAATACGTTCTGCTTCAACATTAATCGTTCCTCCAGAACTTAAAATATTAGTTCCAGAGATTATACCTTGTAACTTATTGGCCGTTAAACCGTATGTTTTTAGCCTTGTATTTTCAAATTCTACAAAAACACGTTCTGCCTGTTCTCCATTCAATTCTACTTTTGCAGCATCTTCCAATTTAATTAAATCGTCTCTTAAATCATCTGCATAGTCTTTCATTTCTGCATAGGCAAATCCATCAGAGATTAAACCCACAGCGATACCAAATACTTCGCCAATACCATCATCTTTTAATTGTGGCTGTACATTATTAGGTAAGCCTTGTACTGAACTTAATTTACGACGTAAACGATCCCAAACGGGTTGCAACTCTTCTGGAGAGACTTGCATTCTAAGTTCAACTTGTACAACAGATAATCCTGTACGCGATGTACTTTTTACTACTTTTAATTCTGGTAATTCTTGTGCTACTTTTTCAATTTTATCACTAACCAATTCTTCTACACGTTCTGGGCTTGCACCAGGAAATGAAGACACAATAGAAGCCACTCTAATGGTATAAGGCGGCATACTATCTCTAGATAATGACGTATAAAAAACAGCACCCATAACCATAACTACGGCAAGAATACTTAAAACAACACGATTACGTTTTATTGAAAATTCGGTAAGATTCATACTCATTTTTTTAGTTAGTAGTTATTATTTTAATCTTACGTCTTGGCCATCAAGTAAGGTTTGTAAACCGGCAGTAGCAATTTTATCACCACTTGTTAATCCGCTTTTTACTTTAAAACCATCTGTGGTTAGTTCACCTAGCTCAATGTGCTTTTTAGTTACTGTTCCAGTCGTTTCAGTTTTATTAGTAATAAGAAATACAAAACGTCCTTTTCCATCTTCACCAACTGCTTTTACAGGTATAATTAATGATTCATCAGCAGTTGCATTAGCTTCTGTGAAGTCGAATGTAACACTAACTGCCATTCCTGGTTTGATGTCTTTTATTGGATTAACAATCTCTATAGCAGTGATGTAAGTAGATGATTCTGGGTCTATACTTGGTGAAACTTCAAAAACTCTTCCTTCAAATGTTTTGTTTTCAATTGAGGAAAATTGCATTTCAGTAATCATATTTACTTTTACTTTATTAATAATGGATTCGGGTAAACCAACTTCAACTTTCATACCTTCACCTGCATTTAATTCGGCAAATTTATGTCCTGCAGAAACTTGTTCATCTACAGCTCCATCTGTCCAAGCGATAATACCATTTTTCGGTGCTTTAATTATGCCATAACTTAATTGTGTTGCTTGTATGCTTTTATTTCGTTTTGCGTTTTCAAATTGATCTAAAGCGGTTTGATAAGAGTTTTTTGCACTTTCGTAATCACTTAAAGCATTACTTCCTTTTTCATATAAGGACTTCACACGATTTAGGTTTGATTTAGAGGTATTCATTGCAGATTGTGCACTTTTTAAAGCGGAAACACTTTGCTCATAAGCTAAACTTGCTTCTACATTATCTAGTTTGGCTATAATATCTCCTTTTTTCACATTAGCGCCTTTCCAATGGTTTACTTTTGTAATGATTCCTCCACTTCTAAAACTTAAACCGATAGCATCACTAGATTTTGCCGTACCACTTAGGGTTCTAATCTGCTGCGTGTTTACATCTCCTACTATAGTAAATTTAACTGGCCTTAAAACCGTTTCTTTTGCTTTCTCTTCTTCTTTACAAGACACAAAAACGATTAAACTTAATATTGTGATTAGTGTATAGTTTTTAATTTTCATAATAGTAGTTAATTAGTTTTTACTTAAAATATAAGCGTTAACATTTTGAATGAATTGTTGATTTTCTGCTTCGGTATTTACTAAAAAGAAATACCCAATGGCACGTTCTAATTGCATTGATGTTAGTAAATAGTTATAATTTGCGGTGGCTCTTCCTAATTGGGCTTGTAAATAATTTGTTTGTGCATCAATTAGTTGAATAACAGGCACAGCACCTTGTTTATAGGCATTTTGTGTTAAGTCTAAACTTTCTTTTGCAGTATCTTCTGCCACTTTAGATATTTCAATGTTTGCGATTTGACTAATTAAATCTAGAATAATATCGTTGACATTCTTCTCTATATTTAATTCAATGTTTTGCTTCTCGAAACCTAATTGCTCTTCTTGAATTTTAGCTGTTTGTCTGTTAATGTTTCGTTGGTTTTGACTAAAAATGGGTAAGGATACATTTAAACCGATATTATAAGTGCCGTCTGGCGCAGTTGGGAAACCAATAGGTACCATAGATCCTTTTCCAGATTGAGATAATGCTAAATTATACTGACCTTGCAAAGCTACTGTTGGAATAAAACGTCCCGTATCATTTAATCTATAATTGCGATTAGTAACGTTTAAATTATAATCTATGTTCTTTAGTTCTGGTGCATTTTTCTTTGCTTCTGTTACTAAAAATTCAATAAGTGCAGGTTGTAATTTGGGGTTATCTAAAATATCGTAGAAATCTTCATATTTATAATTTTTAAAAACGCCTTCGGAAAGTATGGCATCTTCTATATCAATGGCTTTATTAATAGAAGTATTCATTAATTGATTGATTGTAAAAAAGGCTTGCCCTAATTGATTGCCTGCATCGATAAGGTTTTGTGTGTTTTGTGCTAATTGACTTCTAAATCGTAATACATCTGATTTCCCTGAAGCGCCGCCTTCAAAATTTTGTTCTGCTAATTCTAAATTACGTTTTGTTAGCTGTAAATTCTGATTTTGAATCGTTGTATTGGTCTTTAATATTAAGGCATTAAAATAAGCAACTGATGCATTTAGTAAAGCATCCAACTCATTAGCTTTATAGGTTGCTTGTTGTGCTTTTTGTAATTCTTCTTGAATATCAATATTAGCAGAAGCACTTTCAGAATATATAAGTTGTTCTGCAACTACTGCTCCCGAAGTAGAAAACTCTGGATTTGCACCGTTAGAAATCTCTGCAACTCTTGGATCTAAATAAACACCATTAACACTGGCTGTTACATTTGGTAAGTAACCACTTTTTGCTATTTTAACATCTTGCTCGGTTAGCTCTACTCCTTTTTTTGCTGAAGATAGACTAAGGTTTCTATCTAAAACACCACTCATAATATCTAAAATAGACATCGCACCTTCGGTATTTGGTTTAGCATTACCTCCTATAAAATCGGCAGAACCTAACATAGCGTAACGTAACGGGAAATCGATTTGTTTTGCTGTATTGAAGTTTATGGTTAACTTATTTTTGTATTCTAGAAACATTGGCAATTCGGAAGCATTTGTTCCGTTAGAAATGGCTTCTATATTTAACGCAATACGTCTAAAAAACTGTTCTAAGTTTGTTTGTGGCTGATTGGTTGCTAAAATACCGCGTTCTACATCTGCAATTCTGCTTGCCGAGAATGAGGGTAGTTTTTTTGTATTAATTGCTGATGTTAAGTCTTTAAATTTATCATCGCTAAGTTCGAAACCTCCTGCAAGATAAACAGCGTCTATGCCATTTAAGTTTGTAATATTTATACCATTTTCAGATAAAGGGATTAATGTATATTGTTTTCCTGCTTTAGCGAAATAAGGGTCTAATACTGATTTTAATGGCAATGCATCAATAACATAATCATCAATTATAATACCTACATTTTTATAATCGTAAAGCGTTTTAAAAGCGTCTAAGTCTTTTTTATAAGATAATGGTGTAATTATATAGGTTATATTATTAACCTGACTCGTTTTCTGTTCTGGTGAGAGATTTATAAAATCTGAATTTAGAGAACCAAAAACAATGGTGGGTTTAGCATAATTTTTTTCTTGATAAATCGCAATATTATCTAACACGCCAAAAGACAAAATAATATCTACATTACTACTTACTAAAGCGTTATAGTTTGCTTTAGCAGTTTCTAAACTGTAGTTATTTTCTATAGGTTTGTTAAAGTTTACCGTTTTATCTTGACCAATAACGGCTCTTATTTCAGTTTTTAATTGTTCTAATAAAGGTTGTACTTCTGGAGAGTTTTTATCTGTTAATAGTCCAATTGTGATGTTTTGCGAATAGCTTAACTGAAATACTAATACGAAAAATAATAGTGATAGTCTTTTTTTCATTGTAGATGGTTATTTTGTAAATATAGTTCTAATGCGTTGGAATAACAAGACTAAAATGAAGTATGGATTGACCGTATCGACGGTGCTAATAATAAAATAGGTATTCTAAAAATAAAGAATTATTAGATTTTACGTGTTATGATAATCCTAAGCTATACTATATTAAAGTTAATGATGTTTCTGCTTTTATTAAAGATATTGAATTAAGAAAAGATGATTTTACAACTCTGAATATTCTATGTGAAGATTAATTATTTACTTATTCTATTGGGTTTATAGTGAAGTCTATCTTTCCCATATTTTTATGTCCTATTTTGAAACACGACGATTTGATGAATCTTTATTTTAAAGTCTCTAACAAACTTTCTCTTTTTTCAATATATCTATGAACGTATAAAAAGAGTAGCTAGTATTTTCACTAACTACTCTTTTTCAATTATTTATCTTCTTTATTTCTAGTATGTCCTAATTTGGAACACTACCGGCTTTACTATATGTGATGCCATATATTTAATTCTTTTTATAACTGTAGTTTTAGAAATAGAGAGTAAACGTGATATAGAAGTAATCCCGACACTTTCTTTTAACAAAAGATAAATATTTTTATTAATACCCATTTTATAAGAATTATATGTGTATGTTCTCTGAAAACTACGATTACAAAGCTTACAGTAATAACGTTGTTTGCCATTTGATTGTTTACCATTCTTAACTAAAAGACTTTTACATTTTTTACATTTCATAGTTTTCATCAACTAATTTGAACCATTAAGGTTTAGAAAACGTATTTTAAAGCCTTTAAGTACATTTAAAAAGAAAAAGATGAACATAATGTTCATCTTTTTACAATCTAAATTATATTTTAATTTATTGTTTTTCAGCAATTTGATTCCAGCAATTAGTTCATCAACTAATCTGTACCATTACCAAAAAAACCACAACTTTTACATTGTGGTCTTTACTCTTATTTTATTATTCTTACCGCCACTAGCTAGAGAAGCTAGCGTACCATTATCCCCCTACCAATCATGATTAATTTCGTTAACTTGAGAATCGTTTTTATAAATCTTGCTTAATTTTTTTCCACAGAATGGACAGTATTCTATAAATAAAAGCTTAGATTCTTTGGAAGACAACTTTCCTGAATAACCATCCGTGAGAACATATTTAAGTTTATCGTTTTCAATAGGGAAGCCTCTTTTTTTGCTTTCTTCAATAAATTCATTAGAACTTTTAATTACTCTAAAATTTATTCCAAATTCAGAACTTACATCATACAAACCTTTCAGTTTAATACAGCAAGTGTTATTTCTTTTTTTACTTAACATTGTTTATTTTAATGGGTTTGCTAGCATATTTAACGCTTTAACTAATTCTTTTCCAACAAATTGAAATTCATTATTAACTATACCTGTAGTTTTATGTATACCTTTAAATAAGTTTAAAGCCCCTGATGATTCTAAAAACTTTAAAGAATATTGAGATACTCTATATGATACTACTTGACCTCCATTTTTAACATAAGTAGCGGCTACAGCTGCATTATCAGTTAAAAATAATGACGCAGAACCTGCTTCTGATCCCGTTGTGCCTCTAAAAAGAGTTACAGCTTCATCAAACTCACTAATAGGTTTAAGTAATTTTATAAATTTAGAAGAAGAAACTGTAGCAGATACAACCTTACTTCCTTGAGCTATTGTAACAATCCATTTACCTCCTCTAAAAACTACTTTAGCTATACCACCTACAGGAATAAGAGAAGTAAGAAAAATACTTCTGAAAGTTCTTCCGTTTTCATCATATTTAGCTCTTTCTTCTTCTGATAAGCTTTTATAGTATTGATTTTCTTTAACAGTAGATTTAGTTTCATAACTATTTTTTGTACCACTATCAGCACAACAAGTACCATCATCATTTAAAACTCCTCCTTCATTATTTTCTTCAGAACTGTTATTACCTCCATATTGAGATTGTATCTCTTTAAAAATATTCTTAGCATCTATACCCGTGTATAGAGTTCCTCCAGAATGTTCAATTGCATCAGCACCACTTGGATCTGCCCAAAATACTGGATTATTATCAAATGCAACGTATGGGGAAAATTCGTGATGCGTTACAGGATCAATGGAATTAAACCTACCTATGGCAGCATCGTATTGACGTAATGGCATTTCATATAAATTAATGTCAAATGATTCCTCTAACTCAATACCATTGTATTTAAAAGGATGTTCATCGCCTTGAACAACGAAATTATACCCTTTATGTTTGAGACCAAAAGGATAGTGATCTAAGATGTTTTATTTACGGTTTCACTAAAAAAACAAACCAGTTTCTTGCTTTTATTACAGTATTTTTAAAGAACGTTTTGTTTTATAAAGAATAGTTAATTTACAATTACTATCCCTTAGTTTATTGTAGAAAACCAGTAATTATTTTTTAATCTAATTACTGGCTCTCAATATTTTAATGTCACAATTTAATCCATGAACTTTTTTACTACACTACCCCCATCTGGCACCTACCTTATTTTAAAATTACTATGTAAATTATAATCTCTACTGACCTCTATTATTAATTCAAAATCATCACTAAATATAATAGTTTCCCAATGTGTACTCGCAATAAAATCTTCCCATTCATCAATAAACTTTTGAGTTGATATTTTTATAGTTGGCTCATTCCAACCATATGTAATAATTAGATTATCCTTGTCAGCTAACTTAGATGCCTGCAAAGCTTTTTGATTTATTTCTTCTTCCCCTTCTTTATCTAAGAAGAATTTATTGTATTTATCTATATTTTCCCAATCAATCTGGGTAAATTTTCTATTGATAGACGTATGTTGTGTCAAAGGGATTTGAAACTCTTTTAAAATACGATTAATGTATTTTTGTGATAACTCATCAATCACTTCAATGTCATCAATCACCTCTATTAGCTTCCAGTTTTTTATATTTCCTTTATTCATAAAAATTATTTCTTAAAAACACCATTTTTGATTATCTGATCTATTTGATTTTGACCTGCTTCCAAAACAATAGCTCCTTTTTCTTTACCATTCCACCAATTGACATGGCCTCCCGTTTTTGTAGTTCCATTAAAATCAAAATCAATTCTCCAACCTTTTTTACCGTTAGCAGACTGATAACCAACTTGAACACCTTCTTGACTTCCAAATTTACCAAGTTTCTCTACTGCATCATCACCTAATCCCCCCATCAAATCTTCCGCAACTTTTATACCGTTTTCTAATGTCCCATCTCCTTTATTAAGAATCGTTATTAACTCTTTACCTTCTTTACCTAAATCATCTACAAATTTCCCTGTTTTATTTACTAATTTCGCTATGTCATCACCATATTTAATAGCTTTAGTAGCAAATTTGACAGATTTACCTCCTGGGACAATTTCAAGAAAAGTGAAACCTATTGCTAATTTTCGATTTACTTTATTACCTTCAAAGTCTTTTCCTCTTAAAGCTGAATACCCTGTTTCCACGGCATCATATGTAATACCCATAGGTGTAAAAGAATCTAAAGGTCCTCTAGATGGAATAAAACTGGATATACTTCTATTACTTTTATTTGTGCTACCATGATTACCCATACCATCACCTATTGGAATAGAACTTGTTCCAATATGTGTATTTCCATGCACAGGTTCATAATTTCCAGTGTCTTCACCTGTAGTTGTTCGTCCTTCTAAACCTTCTATTTCAATTTTCCAAACAGGATTGTTATGAGAAATTTGATAATTAGTTATCGATAAGAAGTCTTCACTAATAGGATCTATACCAAAGAATCTACCTACATCTGGCATATAATTTCGATATCTAAATGTTAACCAATTTAAATCAAAATCATTTTGTATTTCTTGGTTTAAATAACCGAAAGGATGTTCATCTCCTTGAACTCCGTAATTGTAGCCCTCGTGTTTGAGTCCAAAAGGATAGTAATTACTTTCCTCTACAATATCGTTCTGGTTATCCATATCGCCATCCATATCATTACCATTACGCATAATATCTACATTACCATCGCCATTATAATCTGAGTAAGAAATCCGTATATTCCCTAAATGGTCTTTGTATTGGTATACATATCTAAATCCATTACCATGTGGCTCTACATAGCCTTCTGGATGATTAAAGAATTGCAAGGTTTCTGTACTGTTATTATTGCCTTTGTAAATAAAGTTACCAGCGTACTTTGTTGTTGTCAATGAACCTCCATTAGTTACTACCTTGGCTTGTTTAACCCCTGTAGCATCATAAATATATGTAATATTTTTGGTAGTATCATCATTAAAAGTAATACTTGTTGGTAAATTTAAGTGGTTGTACGTAATACCTTCTGTAGTAGTGGTACCAATATCTTTATTTAGGTCTTTTACCATGTTACCATTGGCATCGTAGGTATAATCATCTCCAACTTTGTTATCGTTTAAAAAGCCTTCTAAATCGTTATTAGAATTATCTGTTACAGATAGTAATTTATTACCTAGATCATAAGTATAGGCTAAATTGTCTATCGTTAAAGTTTGATCTTTCTTTCTAAACAAATACAATAGGTTACCGTTTTTATCGTATTGCATACCTCCTTCATTATATAAACTATGATGTCCGTAATATTGACCAAATACATATAAAATACCTTTTGCATCTGTTAATCGGTTTAAAGCATCGTACTTATATACATAACCTCGCTCTGTATTATCTTCGTTATTTGTTCGCCAAAATGTTTCGCTAATATTCCCATTATACAATGGAGTAGCATTACTTGCTTTCACCTTATTATAAGATAGTTGAAAACCAAAAAGGTCATCACCTAGATTATTAAAGTCATTAATATCTTTTAACCATCCACGTATATTGTATTTGTAGTCTACGTTTTGTAATCCTGTTGAATGTGCTACAGTATTAGCGACAGCGCCTCCTACCTTTTTGTTTATTAGTTGTCCTAAATCGTCGTAATTGTTATTTACTATAAGTTCTGGCGTGCCATTATTTATAGTTTGGGTTTGGGTAACTAATCTAGAGGCGTGATCATAGGTAAACATAGCGTTTGTTGTTATACTTACGCCGTCTTTAGTGTGTGTACTTTCGGTTGCTAATGTTTTACCTACAAAGTCTAGTGCGGTTTTAACGTCATCGTTTGTATTTAAATAATCGTTAGTACTAGCCATATATATTGGGCGTGCTTTATCGTCGTAATAGGTAGCGCTTGTAATCCATTGGTTAGTGCCTAATACTCGTACTCTGCTTCCTGTTGGTAAACTAGTGGTGTTATCTGTTGTTGTATAGGTTTGTCCTGCAAGGGTAAAACTATTAATGTCTGGGATGACACTTGCTATATCTTGTGGGTAATTGTCGTAATAGTTTACTGTATAGACTTCTATATTGGTTAAAGGAATCACTTTGTTATTATGGTATAACGAGATATCGCCTATAGTTAATGCTTCGGGCACTCTATTTTCGTTAAATGTGCCTTGACTGTTAACTGCTGTTTGTAATTCTTTACGTCCTGAGTTTGCATTGTTTTCTAATGGTGTAAAGGTGTGTTTTCCAGTGTAGATTACTCTATTATAGCCATCGTACTTGGTAAATAACCATTCGTTATTTGTACGTTGGTTAGCATCTTGGGTTAATACGGGTCTGTCTAGCTTATCGTATACTATATACTCCCAATCTTTACCTGGTATTTTCTTTTCTACTAGCCTGTTTCTATAATCGTAGTGGTATTGGTAGCCTAAGGCGTCTATTATATTGGTATTTACAGAGTATTCTGGTACGGTTATAGTAAAGCTACCTGTTATGTTGTTTACACTTGGTAAAGTAGCACTGTATACCGATTGCGGATGCGATAGTTTTAAATACCCGTCTTCTATTTTTAATTCATAACCATTTAAACTTGTACCTGTATTAAAATCGAGATTTGGTACATGTTCTGTTAGCTGTACTACTGGGCCTAACTCTAAGGCTCTGGCTGTACTAAATTGTACATTTAGGTTTAGTGTTAGCGTAGTGCCTTGCAAATCTATACTTGCACTTCCTGTTGCTGTACCGGTTGCATAATTTCCTGCTGGGATAAAATTATAAGGGGATAGGTTTTGATTAAAGTCACTGTACTGGTTTTGGGTAAGCACATTATCGCTTCCTTTTGGTGAGAGTACAAAGGTTAGGTTTCCAAAGTCGTCGTACACGTATTGGGTATCGTGGGCTATATTTTCGCTTCCGTTATCGCTATAGGTACGTTTTAAAACGACTTGCCCTTGTTTGTTTTTAAACTCTTCTGTGGTGTGATTTTTTAGATGGGTTTGGTTTGGACTCCAGTTTTCGTCTTTAGTGACACTTTTATAGAGTTCTTCTTTTGCATAAGTACCGTTATAATGCAGTTGTGGATTTTCTGTATTATCGGTTGGGAATACTACCGTGTAATTAAGTACTTCGTCTGCTGCATTGGTTTGGTACTCGAACTTTATAGTATGGTCTGTATCTGCTGTTGGGTTTACTTTCCAATCGGCTCCTGGGGCACCTTGCTCTAGTATTCTAGATAAAGGGGAAGCTTCTAAGTGCTTCTCGGAGTAAGGGTTTGGTGTGGCATCTAAGTCTTCACTATAAGTCGCTGTATAATAGTTATTAATGCTTGGTATGGCGACTAAATTGTTAGATATATATTCTCCTTGGCTTAAATCTGCATAGGGTAAATAGTCTTTTGTTTGGCGACCATAAGCATCGTAAACGACTGGGGTAATAATGTCTTTAACAAAAGTATTGTTTACTTGTGCTAGGGTAAGTTCTTGCCCGTCTAAACGTTGTAATAAAGGCTTGTAAAAATATTGGTAGGTATTTATATCTGTACTGCTATATAAGTAGTTTCTAAATCGACCAACTGTTGTTGTAGGTTTCCATTTAAAATCTGTACCGTTAGCTATCTTATTTCCTTCTATATCGTAAAGTCCACTTTCACCACTATCGCCTCCTGTGTAATCGTATGGGTGTACTACTCCTACTAATAAATACCAGGTATCTACTTGAGGTAAGTTGCCATACCAAAAATAAGGGTTCGTGTTTTCTGTGCCATCTAAATTATTTACATAATACGGACCATGGTAAGTATTACCATTGGTAGCGCTGCCTGTGCGCTTTACCCATGTACTGTAACGGTAGCCTAATGTTTTATCTACAGTTATAGCATTAGTAATCCAACCTCCATCGGGGCCTGTAGTAGCATCACTTCCGCATTGCCACAAAAGGTCGGTATCTCCAAATGGGGTAACACCTGTTACGATTTCGTTTTCTTCTAATGATCCTGATTTTACAAAAAAAGAAGAGGTGATACTTCCTGTCTCCCAATTATAGGTTAACTCATTTTGTGGATTTAATGTACCACCTTGGCGTAAGGCTATGCTTTGTTCCAGTCTGCCTAATCCATCGTAATAGGTAATGCTTTCATATTTATCTAATATGGGTAAGGCGTCTATCTCTGCTTCGTTTTGTACGGGTTGTTGGTAACTCGTACTTTTTACGTAATTCTTATTTGTGGTTTGTGCCATAACTAATGTAGACACAAATATTGCTGCTAATGTTATTAGTAACTTTTTCATATCGCGCTTAGTTTTGGTTATAGTTATACTCGTTCTTACTTAATATATTACCGTCTTGGTCTTTTATATATTTAAGGCGGTAATGGGCATCGTACTCGTAGGTTATTGTTTTGCCTCTTGGGTCTACTATTGTTTCTATATAATCTGTATTAGGTATATAATTATACTTGGATATTTGAGCGTCTGGTAAAGCGTTTGCTAGAGTTGCTAATTGAACTGCAGATATCTGTTCGCTTATTTCAAAACCTAAATTAGAAGTAACGTATTCGTATATTACATAGCTACAGTTGGTTATTTTTACTATTGGGGTTCTATTTTGCGACCAAAAATAAAGAGCACTACTTCCATTAGTTTGTTTTAGTTCTCTTGGGTTTCCTTTGGCGTCATAGTTTACATATTCTACTCTGTTTTCTAAATCGGACTCTGCATTTCCTTTAGCGTTTTGTACACTACTTAATAATGGGGTTAATTGTTGGGTTGCGCTATTAGGGTCTACATCTTCATTTTTATATATTGAGCGTGTTATAGATAATGGTAATTCGTTATTATCTGTATCTATTACAAAAGACTCAACTTGAATAGGTGATGCTATTCTATTTTCTGTGGCTAATAATGCATAGGCTTCTTGTGTTGCTGTTGACAGCCCTGAAAGTGTATTGACTTGAGCGGGTAATGGATAGGTATTTACTGTTTTTAACGTTCTTCCATCACTATGCTTTGTTTTCACTGTTAATGGTAAATTTGTCTCTACTGGATTATAGGTTAATATGGTTTCTGTTTCTACTGCTCTGTAAAAAGATTCTATGAGTTCTTTTTTAGCTATAGGGGGTAAATCTAGAAATTCTTGTGTTGTTATAAAATCTGAATCTTCACTATTTATTATACCATCGTCATCTGCATCTTGTGCTAACCATTCTGGAAATAATACATTGGTATTATAAACATCCAATGGTATGCCATCTATATAATCTATACTTTTTGTATAAAATAGTGTTGGTGTAAAGGTGTAAGTAGAATATAGGCCAAAGTATAAATCGTATATCTGGTGTTGGGGATCCCATACATAACCCGAGAGGTTCTCCATTCTCTTTCCAGACATGTTTTTTATAGTGTCTCTTATAAAATAGTTATGGCTATATTCTGTTTCCTTTATTTTTTTAAGTAATCCATTTTCTTTTTTATAAACAGTTTCTCTATCTAAAGTACCATTGTTTACTCCAAAATTGGTTTTATTGTTATCATTCACTTTAAAAGATTGCTCTAATGCATAACGATTTGCTAATATAACGAAGGTTGTTTCTGGTTTAAAGTCTCGTGAGTATTGATTTGCTACTGTTCTAAATTGTTTTTCTATTCCTCCATTTTCAAAATTATCGCCGCCATAACTTATCGTAACATTTCTGTAGAAAGAAATAGCATCTGACTCTGGAAAATTTAAAGCCCCTGCATTAGAATTTAAAGTTGCTGTATATTGGTTTACAGAGTAATCCTCTATACCTATTTCCGAACCATTACAGCCTGTTTGAGAATGCCCAAAAGTGATAAAAAACGGTGCATAAACACTTACTTGTTCTTTATCTTGTGCTAATACATTTACGTCTTTAGCTTTCATGTAATAGTAGCGTTTTTGGTTTACTAATCCGTCTCCTTTATTATAGTCTTTTACGCGTTTTACACGAATCCCTAATCCATCGGTGGGATCATAGCCTGATATATAACTCATACTACAGTTTACATACATAGGGGTATTACTAAATAGTGTATTGTTATTTTCTGTTACGGCATTGGTATGATCTCTAAAATAGATTTTAAAGCGATAACTATGTCCTTGTAATAGTGTAAAAGGTTTTGAGGTAAATGGAAACACGGTTTGCGTATTACCACTCTCATGCACTGAGGCTGGAAACGGAAATACGTCGTTCTCTATAATACCAGTGTCTAAATCTTCTACTTCTAAATAGACATTATCGTTTGTTTGTAATCCTGTTGCTGATAATGCGTTTATAACCAATTTAAAAGTGACATCTTGGGTTTGAAATACTGTTGCGGGAGGTACAGAATCGCCCTCTCCTGTTGCAATGTAGGGCCCTCCTATAGTAGTACTCCCCTCGTAACTGGTATTAGGAATCCAACCTGGTGTAGCACTTCCCATATTACTGTGTATTTTCATGAACTTACTGTCTGTAAGTATCTTTTTCTCTACGGGCTCGTATTCTATTTTTGTGAAGCCACCTGTTGGATGGGTTATCTGTTTTAGTATTCCTTTTGTAGCATATTCAAAATAGGGCTCTCTGTCTGCTAAAACGCCATAATAGTCACCAAAATTAATCCGCTCTTCTATCCAAGGGTGTAAGCCAGGTATGTGGTGCTCTATAAATTTTTTGTGATCTCTTGGTAACAGGTTAGTATTGTCCTCCACTCCATTGTAATACCCTAGATAATCTTGTGCATAAGAGTCTATATTTGGTACTGATGCTAAATCATTATATGCAAAACTGTATTGGTATGCAGTTTCTACTCCTAGTTTGTCTTTAAAGTTAACTTTGGTTAAAAAGAAACGTTCGGTATTTTGTGAAGTCTCTAGTGCACCTGCACTTGGCCAATAGTTTAAATCGACTGTTTTTGTATCTAATTCTATTGTTTTTAATATTCTGTAATATTGATTTTGAGTTGCTACTTCCGAAGAAGTAAATACAACTTCTGCATTACTAGTATTACTCCAAATACGTTTTAAAAATTTACCATTATAAACCACATTTTTTACTTTCTTTATTGAAGAAATAGTACTTGGTGTTCCGCCTGAACCTTGTTCGCAAATTGGTTCGCCAGGTAAATTTACACTTGTAGATAGCGTTTGATTGGTCATACTTAAAACCTCGTATTCCGATTTAGTATCATACTCTAACTGTATTCTATCTCCTAAATAATTCTCTATTTTTGTTAAATAAAATGAGGTTTTTGCTTTAATTCCGTATACATGATTACCTCCGTTTCCTGTTCTATTTACAAATTGTGTTTCTTCGGTTGCAATCGTATTTTCTGATCCAGAAATAGTACCACCGCCATTTAATCCGGTATAACCTCCAAAATAGTATTTAACACCTTGTGTTGTTGTTATTACAAATTGGTACTCATGCGTATCACCATATTGAAAGTCTCCTAACACTTGAATGTCTAGGTTGCTTTCGTTTTTTATGACTTTCGCTGTTATTGTTCTTATTGTATTATTAGAATCATTAGGATCTTCTATCTCTTGTATATCTAACACAAAACTTCCACCATGGCCTCCAAACGAAAAGTTAAAGACATCAGCTTCTGTATCGTATAATTCTGGCTTTGTTATGAACTCCCGCACATTTGCATTCATATAATAGCCTGATAAGGCTGGTATTAACAACTCTTCAGGCTCTAAATCATGACAATTAAACTCATTTAACCAGCCTTTTTCCCACCAAGATTGGTTATAACAACTAGCATAAACGTTTTGCCAATACACCTCGTTCATTAAATCTGATTCATCATAAAATACCCGAGGCATAGTCGTCTCATCTGGTAAATCTTTTACTACTCTAGTAATAACTCCACCTACATTTAAATTCCAGTTATTTCCTGTCCATGTTGGTAAATCGCTTACGCGAACACCATTACCAGAATAACTTAAGGCTATTGGAAGACTTAATCCCCCTGCCCTATAATTATAAATAGGAACACTTGGACTTATTTTTCCCGCGGTTTCATTTACTGGAATGTCACCGTATTTTGTTATTTCATAAGCTTGTGGGGAGGGTAATACATAATTGGGAACTTCATTTAATTGTTGCGCATACAATAGCGTGCTTATTAAAAGCATACTCAGTGAAAAGAGTTTTCTCATAATTTAATAGGGATGATGGTTTGTAATTAATAATAGCTGTTACTCTGAGGGAATTATTTTTATAACGTAAAATATTAATACTTATTTTCTTATATTACAATATTTTAATCGAAGGTAATTATTCTGAATAAACAAAACTTATTTTTTTGTCATTATTTAACAATTTATAACTCCTTAATTAATTAGTAGCTCGTTTTGAATTTATGTTACCATTCTAAATATTTTTTATTTATTTACTGCACAAATGTAATCGCTTATATAGCTTATTTACAAGAAAAGTAGGTCGATATTTATAAATATCGACCTACTTTTTTTAATTCATGGCATTAAATTATTATTATATATTTAATAATCTTGCACATTAAGTGTTATTGGCAAATTATAAAGCACTTCTACAGGCTTGTCATTATTTTTACCTGGTTGCATTGTTGGCACTTTATTAACTACTCGTTTTGCTTCTTTCTCTAATTTTGGATGTGGTCCTTTAGTTTTAAGAATATTAACGTTACCGTCTTTATCTATTTTAAAGCTAACATAGATTTTTTGTTTTCCACTTAAGCCTAGTTCTGCACCTAAATCTGAATCGAATTTTTTACTAATCAATTTATTTAATTTATCAGACATACATTTTCTACGCTCATCGTTATTTTTAGCTTTCTCACAGCCAGGGTAAATTGGCACTTTTTGAACAGCCATGATATTAGTTATTTCATCAGGCTTTTCTGAGTTTAAATCCTTATCATCTTCTAAAACTATTGCAGTGTCATCAACTTCTACAGGGTCTGTTGTTAAATCTAAATCATCAACAACATCTTTTATATCTTCTTTTGTGATTTCAATTTTGTCGATAATCTTCTTCTTTTTTACGATAATTTTCTTTTTTACTTTAACAACATCTTTTTCTACAACAAAAATTTTATCCACTGGGTAATCGACTAAATCATCCTCATCAGAGATATCCATAACGATACTATCTGTTGTTGTTGCGAAACTCATTTCTAAAGCGGTATAACTAGCCAAGAGGCACATTATTAAACCTATTTGAAAGTAAAGCGTTGAGTTTTTTTGTAAATTTGCATCATGCTTTTGTGATTTTTGCACGGTTTGGTCGTTTTGGCGAACGACTCCGTGGCTTTCGTTAGATTGTTTCATAATAATTAAAAGTTTATATGTTAATATTATGAATAAATCACAATAAGCGTACCAAAACAAAAAATCCCGTTACAAATTTGTAACGGGATTTTAAATTTATTAAAATGTAGACTATATTTTTAGTCTTGCACTTGGAACTTTATTGGTAAATAGTAAGGTACTCTTACTGCTTTTCCTCTCTGCATTCCTGGCTTCATCTTTGGCAATAAGTTTACAATACGTTGTGCTTCTTTTTCTAATCTTGGATGCGGCGCTCTTGCTTTTACATCTATGATTTGTCCTGTTTTAGAGATTTTAAAGAATACACTAATTTTTTTGTTTCCTGGAGGTAAACCTAAATCTTGAGCTAAATCTACGTTAAATTTCTTTCTAACAAATTTAGCCATCTTTTCATTCATACATTTTTTCTTAGCTTCATTGTTTCCTTTTTCACATCCTGGAAAAACTGGAACATTTTCAATAACAGCAAATGCAACTTCAATATCTTCTTCTACTTCTTCTACTTCAACTTCCTCAACCTCAACAATTTCTTCTTCTTGAGTTGTTTCTGTAGATTCTAATACTGTTTCTTCAATTTCCACTTCATCTTCAACAACCTCAATAACTTCTGGTGCTGGTGGCGGTGGTGGTGGTGGCGGTGGTGGCGGTGCCGTATTAGTAATTGGGATTTCCTCTTCTAATTCTTCTTCACCTAAAGAATACGTATTTTCAACGATTTCGTCATCGTAGGTCTTGTAGTTAATAGCATAGTTTGTTAAAAATAACATTAATGCTAAACCAACTGCAAAATAAAGACCGCTATTACGACCTACGTTTGATTTTGGATTTTTCTTAAGTTCCATAAATTAATATTTGTTTACACTCTAGTTGCTAAAATAACTATTTATTTGTTAAAAAAGCAAGCTATTATTCTTTTTTAACACCTCTTACAACTATTGCTATTATTACAATTGCTGCAACTGTGCCTGTTGTATTTGCTATAACATCGTATAAATCTGCTTCTCTACTCGCTGTTAATTCGCCTTGTAATAGTTCAATAATTATGCCAAATACTGTTGAAAATAAGGCGCTTAAAATAAGCGCTCTAACTTTAGAGAATTTAAATTTGTAGTAACATGTTAAAAACCATAGTCCAGTAAATAATGTATATGCTATTGTATGAAATAGTTTATCACTATTGTCTGGAAAATCTTCTGTGACCTTATTTAGTTTTACTAAACTTAAAGTAGCAAGTGTTATTGTATACATAACACTTACTGGCAATACTAACTTTTTAAGCACTAATAAGTTCTTTGTATGCTTCTGCAGACATTAAATTATCTAGTTGTGAGGCATCAGAAAACTTTACTTTTACCATCCAGCCTTCTCCATAAGGATCTGTATTTACTTTCTCTGGCTCATCTTCTAAGCCTTCGTTAAATTCAATGATTTCACCAGATACTGGTAAAAATAAATCTGATACGGTTTTTACAGCTTCTACTGTTCCAAAAACCTCATCTGCTTCAAGTGTTTCGTCTACTGTTTCTACTTCTACGTATACAATATCTCCTAACTCACTTTGTGCAAAATCTGTAATACCTACAGTTATAGTATCGTCTTCTATTTTAACCCATTCGTGATCTTTGGTGTACTTTAATTCAGCTGGAATATTCATTGTTATTTTTTATATAATTTCTACAAATATATCTAATCGGTTTGTTATTTCAAATACTATTTTCTACTAGTATTAATTTCCAAAATTATATCTTAGTGTTAATCCTGAACGTATTGTTGTTTGCGGGAATGCAGTTGAAATTGCATACTCTGAGAATGTGTAATCAAAATAGAATATCCCTGTTAGATTTTTACTAAAGGCATAATCTGCTTTATATTTTAAACTCCAAATGGTTTGCCCATTAGTTATTTGATTATTCTGCAGATCTAAATATCTTATAATGGTTTTATTGTCTCTTACAGAGATATCCATTTCCATATTTAAATCACTTACTATTCGCTTTCTTGGTCCTGCAAGCTTAGATTTTATTCTTACATCTTTAAACTTATAACCTAATCCTATAATATATTCTTTCCCTTGTACTTCGGTCATTAAATTATTGTCGAAACTTAAAGATAATTGTCTGTCTTTTCTAATCTCCGTTAATATTTTAATAGAGTTTTTCATTTCGAAATCTAATCTTACTAATGGACTAAACATTTCTGTTAAACTTACATTACTATATAAGTTTTCATTTTTATAGTTTCCTGCTTGATCTAAATCGTCTGCTGGTTGTAAGTTGTAATCTAAACTATAATCTATACCATTATAGTCTAGGTTAGTTCTAAATTGGTTTATAGTGTAATTAGAACGATAACCATGTGTTACAGAGAATCTTTTAAAACGCTTTTTAAACCATTTTAACTTCATTAGTCCTGTGTACTTTAAATCCCAGTTAGGAATTGGGAAATTACGTATCGCTCCTAATTTTGCCTTTTCTGCGTTTTGCCCTGTATAGGCACTAACAAAGGCTGGTAATAATACAGCTTGGCTTGTTTTACCAAATCCTCTAGGAAACCCATCTGCATCTACATCGTTAACATTAGCACCTCTTTCTTGTGCTAATCGTCTTGCTATAACTAATCTATTATTGCTAAAATCATCGAACGCTTTAGAGCTTATTTCATCACTTCTACCAAATGCTGTTGGTAATGTAAATGTTGAAATATTAAAGTTACCAAAACTATTTGGTGTTAACGATCTGTATTCACCATCTTCTACCCTAAAGTTTTCTGTGTAGTTTCTTGCATATATTCTAGATCCAACTAAATCTATTTTTAAATCTTTAATCGGTTCTAAATTAGCAGAAATGTCTAATTGTTTCGTTTGGTTTTGCGTATACTGTTGGTTAAATTCTTGGAAATTTGTTATCCAGCCGTTTCTTGCTGCTAACTCTCTAATATCTCTCTGGCTTCCAAATGTATATCCTGCTGTTGGTTTTATAGTTCCTAAAAAGCCTGGTGTTTGTAAGTAACCTGGAAGGAATGTT
This sequence comes from uncultured Flavobacteriaceae bacterium, assembly GCA_947494205.1. Classification (GTDB taxonomy): domain Bacteria; phylum Bacteroidota; class Bacteroidia; order Flavobacteriales; family Flavobacteriaceae; genus JAHDHI01. The sequence goes on from CANLUH010000010.1 coordinate 67,002, forward strand.
CCATTTGTTTCGGCATAGTTTACTTGAATTCGTTTTACACTTGTTAAAATATCTATACCTATGTTAGCTAACTTGGCTCCAAATCCTTTTCCTTTTTTAGCTGGTTTTTTGCCTTTTTTGTCTGCTGTTTGTTGTTTTCCACCTGGAGGTGCTCCTATATTTCTTTCCGATCGACTTACTTTATTTCCTTTCTTCTTTCCTCGTTTTTTATTTATCCCAATATACTTATACAACTTATTCATATCTAAAGTTGAATTTATATTGTGCGTATTTCCGTTAGAAATAGAGTTTCCTAAATCGTAAGTTATACCATCGTCTGCTACTAACTCTCCAAATAAATCGGAACCTTTTTGCCATTGAAATTGCCCTGTGTATGCATAGGTTGCTTTTAGGAAACTTAATGTTGGTATTTTGTTTAATGGTATTTCGTAATTAATTCCTAATTGCTGACTTTGTCTGTTTGGATCTCCAAAATCGAAAAAGCCATCCCAAACATCTAATGTAGGATCTTGTTCTCCATTAATAATATTGTCTTTAAAATAGTTTCTTACAATATTGTTTTTTGAAGTTGCAAAATTTAATGATAGTGCATTGGTTAAATTCCAGTTAATATTATATTGATAATCGAACGTATAATTTCTTCTGAATAATTCTTCTAATCCAATATTATCTCCTCCTAATTCTACATCTCTAAAGCGCTGTCTGTTAAACTGTCTATTTAAATCTGTATTAAACGCAATACTTGCTGGCATTAGGTTTACATTGAAATCTTTTAATAGTTTCCAGTATTTTCCTGTAAATAGAGAATCGTTTTTCTTAAATGGCTCTATTACTTTTGGTTGAAAATTATAAGCGTAATTTACACCCGCTCTTACTTGTTTGTCTATAGAGCGTTCTATTTCAAAATCTCTGTGTTCTACTTTATTGTATGAGTAGTTTAATGTTAAATTCTCTGCATCGTAGAAACGTGGTTTAGAATCTCCTGTTCTTGTTTTTCTAACACCTATAAAGTTGATGCTTTTTCGTCTGGTGTAATCTTCAGAGTTTTCTCTTATTCGCTTACGCTCTGCAGCATCTTCTGTGGCATCTAATCGTGTTTGCAGCTCAATATCTTTAAATTGCTGGTCGAATTGTGGTGTTATTAATTCTTCAGATTGCCCGTAGTTAAATGGTATTTGTAATCCCCATTTTTTTGGTAATAATTGTCCTACATTAATATTAGTAACGATATCGTATTGTTTTACATCTTCACGACTTCTTTCATTTGGCCCTTGATCTACAGATCCAAATCCGGCGGTACTCATACGCCCTGTTGCACTTACATTTGCAAAGTCGGCAAAATTAGTATCTACATTTAGTACTGCGGCCCATCCGCCTTCGTTATCCATTTCAGATAAACGCAATTCATTATACCAAACTTCTCCACAGGTATCAAATCCTCTTGTATTTTTAACACCAACCATTAAAGTTCTTATATCTCCAAAGTTAGGGTTACCTTTAATTGCTATACGCTGTTGTCCTTCTACATAGTTTTCAAATTCACTCCCTCCAATTGGAACGGCATCACCACCTACAACATCATAGAACGTAGCATCAAGGTTTGTTAATGTTCCGTCACTTATTCCTATAGATTTTATTTTCTGTAATAGCTCTAATTCTAAGTTTATTTCGTTTGCAGACGGCCATAGTCCTTCAGAAGAATTCCCAACTGATACTTGTAACGGCACTTCTATTTGGTAATAGTTTTGTGTTAAGTCATTACCCATTCTTATAAACCCTACTAAATCACCATCAGACAATCCCGGAGTATCGCCTTCTCCTGCATGCATAAACATTCGTAAACGTTTATATTGACGCATATCTATACTAATATTTTTAAATACTGCTCTAGAATCTTCTGGTTCTAAATCACAAACATTTACTACTAATGCTTGTTCATTTTGATCTATAATAGTGTTATTGTTATTTAATTGTTCTGGCACTACTCCTGGAGGAGATGCATAACTACCGTCGTTTTCTAATGTACTTATAACACCTACTGAAAATTCTGTTTGTGGATCTTCTGCAGCTGTACCTGTTTCTTCGTCTAATGCTAATGTGTAGCGTCTCCAATCACTTCTTACTAGGTCTAATGTTCCAAAACGGAATACTGTACTTTCTGAAAACTCTTTCAAGTACATACGTGCAAAACGGATAGAACGTAAATCGGTAATGCCGTTTATTGCTTCTACATGATCCCCTTGCACTGGTATTCTAAATTGATACCAACGTATTTGCTCTGTATCTCCGTTAGCTAATGTTCTTGGTCTTATTTTTAAATCTCTAATAAAACTACCTATTGGGTTTGTACTAGTAATTTCACTTAAATCGTTTAATGGTAGGTTCTGACGTGTTATTTCTAATTCGTACTGAAAATAACTATCTATAGTATTCATCGTATTATCACGATTAATATCTTCTACATCTGGCTGTGTTGTAGACCCACGATCTGTATTACTAAAGGAGTCTGGTGAGTTACCTTCTAAGTTATTATACTTTTTATAACGATCAAACAGGTTTCCTTCCGCGCTAATATAGTATTGGTAGTTATCGTTTGATGGATCGGCAACACCACTATATAATGGTGAAATTGCTATTTCTTCAACATCATCTAATCCGTCGTAACCAACATCTTGATTCGTTCGTTCTTGTCCTGTTGTATCGAAGGCGTATATTAAAGATTGATTTTGTGGTACTACAGTTTGCTGATTCCAACCACTTGTGTTTGATGCGCCTTGTAGTAAATCTATATTTCCATCTTGTGGTAATCCATTTTCATAGAGCTTTCTTCCATCTTTTACAATGTCTTCAGAAATACTTCCTAAGTTAAATACTAATTTACCTCCTGGGTTTAATGCATTTTCCTGAAATGGATCTTGTAACCAAAATTCAATGTATTCTACATTAGATTGTTCAAAATCTGTTGATGTTAGCTGTCTTGTAATTCCTGCCCAACTATCTAATGGGTTATCATTAATATTATCTTCAGATCCTGGCTTAAAGTTGTAAGGCCCTCTTTCTTCTGGATAATAGGCTAAATCTAATGTATTAATAACCGACGTTTGCCCTTGTGCTATGTCTTGCTCTGGGAATAATTCGTTTACAAATACTCTAGAGGTATAAATTCCGGATACATCATCGTCGCTAATACCACTTGGTCTTTGGTTACTATAAAAAATAGGATCGACAGTATACCAGTTTAATAAGGCTCTGTCGTAACCACTCTGGATTCCGTTTTCATCTTCTCCTTCTGCAACGTCTGTATATATTCTTCCTAATTCTTTAGGTCTACTAGATAAAAACCATGCTTGTGGTGATTTTAAGTCTACTCCATTTTGTGAGCCTTCAAAATCATCTACATAAGCTGTTGCTTCGCCATTAAAGTTAGTGCCTTTAGGCGCTCCAGGTAATAAGTATGCAAATTCTCCTCTTACAGAAAGATTAGAAGGTGCATCTGTATCTACATTTGGTAATTTATTGGCTAATCTTGTAAAGAATGGTACTTCTGTAGAGTAATTTCCATTAAATCCTATTATAGTATTGTTTATTGGTTCGCTATTAAAGTTTGCCTTTTGTGTTATTGGACGTTCATTTAAATTAATATATGTAGCTCCTAATACAAAATTCTCGTTGAATTGGTGCTCTACATTTAAGCCTGTAAATCGTTTGGTTTGTTGTCCGAATAAATTATTACTTTCCGTAGTAACTTCTATTGGTGTGTTAGAAGCCTTTAGTGCTTCATCTAATATTTGCACAGTTGCCGAAGCATAGTTAACGGTATAATCTACACCTTCTACTAATACCCTTCCTCCTGCGGTTACTTTTACAGAACCTCTGGGTGCATTAAAACCAATAGGTATTCCTCCTCCTCCTGAAGATTTGTAACGCCCCTTTATTTGAAATTTGTTTTTCTCAATCTCATCTAATGCTGCTGTTTTAGTTGCCTTGTATAGTAAATCGTATACATATTTTTCTTGATTGGCATTGGCATAAACATCAGCTTCATAGTCTGCATCATTATTTCCAGTGTTACCATCATTATCTAAAATATCGAATAGGTAACGTCCAAACGGCTCTACTTTAGTAAATACTATTTGTCCTTTTTGTGGTATTACAGTTATACCAGGCACAAAATCGAAAAAACCATCGCCGTTAGCTTGTGGATCGTTATTAGCGTTTAATTTATCAAGACTAAATAATTTCAATAATGTTGTTTCTTCTATTGGATTCCCATTAAAATCAACCCCAAATGGTGTTCCTTCTACTGGTAATATTTTGTTTAGTGGTGCTGCTTCATTATAAAAGATATTTAGTTTAAAATCTTCTTGGCTTAGTTGAAATGCTCCAGTGTCGTAGATGTTTTTCATCATTAAATCCCAAATAGGTTGAGAGACACTGGTAATACTACTTTTAAGTAATTTAAGGATTAAGTTATTATTGGTAACGTTTGTTACTACTTCATTTCCGTTGGTATCTGTTCCTGTTTCAACATCTGTTGCTCCAATACCATCGTTAGCAAATTCTCCTACTTGGTAGACTTGTCCGCCAACCGTAAATTGAAACGCTGCTGCTAATACCTCATCATTATTTAAACGTTGATTTAAGGAAATGTATCCTAATTGTGTATTTAATTGGTATTCTTGTCCTTCTATTAATTTTCTTGCATTTTCTTGCTTAGCATAATCGAATCCTTCGTTAAAACCAGCTATATTAATTCCTTGTTCTACTGTAGCAATATCTCTAATAGCACTTGTAATTTGAGACCCTGCTCCTCCTAAATTTGTTGGATCTAATCGGTTATTACCATTATCTGGGAATGCTCCTGGTCCTGCTGTTACTTGTACGCCTGCGTTTCCAATAATTTCCGATTCTCCTAAATCTTGTAATCCAACAATATTTCTTACATTTTCTGTTCTATTACTTCTGTTAGTAATCCAAACCTCTGCTCTTGTTATTTGAATATTGTTGTTTATATACGGGTAAGTTTCTAGGAACTTATCGTAATTCTGCCTAAAGTACTGTGCTAAGAAAAAGTGTCTATTTTCATCGTAATCTCTAATAAAGAAATCGAATTCATCTAAGGTTCCTCCACCTTGTGCAACTACAGACCTTGTGTCTGATCGTTGTTCTGAAAAGACTCCTGTTATGGTTGTATTACCAAATCGTAATTCTGTTTTTACCCCAAATAAACTTTGCGCTCCAGAAATTAACGAGCTATTTAATGGCATACTTACATTACCAACTTCTATTTTCTGAATAATATCGTCTTCTGTTGGTGTGTATTCTAATTTTATTAAGTTTTGAAAATCGAACGTTGATTCTGTATCGTAATTTGCAGTTACTTGAAGTCTAGAGCCTACTTTACCTAATAAACTTAAACTTATTCGTTGATCAAAATCGAATGTAAAATTACTTCTATTTCTAGGTGAGAATGAAGGATTGTCTTGCTTAGTATATAGAATTCCTAAATCCATTTCTAAAGATCCTTGAGGCACAATAGATATTGGTCCTTCTCCAAAGATACTTGTAAAGAAATCTGAGTTTACATAAAATTCAGGGATTAAATTCTTCTTTTGTTCTTCTGCTCCTTCTTTTTTACCATCATAGGCATCGATTTTATCTTTATAATAAGACTTTAAATTCTCTTTAAGTACTAAATCTTGATATTCTTGTGGTGTTAGTATTATTGGATAGTTTATATTAAAGCTACCTACTGTTTCTGTATAAATATAGCGATCAATTTTTGGATCGTATGTATATTTAGATTGAATACTATTGGGGTTTGGCATTTGCAAAGTCCCTAAACTAAACCCTGTTTTTTCGGGCTCTTGTTCTTCTGTTGGATCTGGATCCTGAGCAAAAGCTGTAAAGGATAATAATAATAGTACCGAGATTAATAGAATGTATTCTTTAATGGATTTCTGAAAGTATATATCGATTGTATTCAAAATCTATTATAAATTTTTTAAAGCTAGTTTGATTATGGTTTCTACGTTGGCGTCTGGTTCTGATGCAACAATTTTTTCGACCACTTTTTCGGCCTGTTTTTTTGCAAAACCAAGAACTTCTAATGCTGATAACGCTTCATCTTTATTAGTATTGCTTTTATTAACAGAAACTTCGTCAATATCGTAGATTTTAATGATTTTATCCTTTAAATCTATAATAACACGTTGTGCTGTTTTAAGTCCAATACCTTTAACAGACTGAATTAAAGCAACATCTTCTGTCGCAATTCCTTCTTTAATTTGTTTTGGCGTTAATGAAGACAACATGGTTCTTGCCGTGTTGGTACCAATACCACTTACAGATATTAATAATCTAAACACATCGCGCTCTCCTATAGAGGCAAAACCGTATAAACTATGCGAATCTTCTTTAACTTGAAGATGAGTATATAATTTTAAATGCTCTTCGTTAGGGATTTGAGAGAATGTATGCAGAGAAATGTTGATTAGGTAACCGACTCCGTTACAATCTATAACAACATCGGTTGGGTTTTTCTCAACCAATTTCCCTTGTATATGTGTGATCATTTATAAACGTCTTATTAAACTCTCAAAACTACACATTTTTTTTTATTTACGGTTAATAAAAATAGATTACCGTTTAACCCCCTATTTTATTAAGGTTTCAACCATTTTTAAAGCCTTATTTTATACTAAATCATAATACAACTTAAACAATTAAGTATTCGCTTTAAAACAAAAAAAGCGACACTAAAATTAGTATCGCTTTTATATTTAAAAATATTGGCACTTACTTTCTTTCTTTTTGTTGTGCATCTATAACTGCTATCGCTGTCATATTTACCATTTCGTCTACACTTGCTCCTAATTGAAGAATGTGTACTGGTTTTTTCATACCCATCATTATTGGTCCTATAGATTCTACTCCATTCAACTCTTTTAATAACTTATAGGTTATGTTAGCCGATTCTAAATTTGGAAAAATAAGCGTATTTACTTTTTTTCCTGCTAATTTAGAAAATGGAAAGTTTGCTTGAAGCATTTCTCTGTTTAAAGCAAAGTCTGTTTGTAATTCTCCATCTACTAATAAATTTGGATGCCTATTATGTAAATATGATACTGCTTCTCTTACTTTGGTTGCTGTTTGATCTTTAGAAGACCCAAAGTTTGAGTACGACGTCATTGCCATTACTGGTTCTAAACCAAACATTTTTACAACACCAGAGGTCATTTGTGCTATTTTAATTAAATCTTTTGCAGATGGGTTTATGTTTATAGAGGTATCGCTTAAAAACATCGGCCCACGTTCTGTCATCATTACATTAGTTGTTGCAATTCTAGTAGAACCAGGCGCTAAGCCTATAAGCTCTAACATAGGTTTCACCACACTTGGATAACTACGTGAATACCCCGATATTAATGCGTCTGCATCGCCTTCATTTACCATCATTGCTGCATAGAAATTACGTTCTCGCATTAATTTCTTTGCCTCGAATAGTGTTACACCTCTACGTTTACGTTGCTCCCAATAGACTTGAGCATATTCATGTCTTTTTTCTCTTTGTTCGTCTGTCTTCGGATCTATAATTAAAACATCTGCATCGAATTCTATTTCTTGCTTTAGTTGCTCTATTGTTTCTTTTCTTCCTAGTAAAATAGGTATTGCAACACCGTCGTCATGCACAATTTGTGCAGCTTTTAAGACGTTTAAATGGTCTGCTTCTGCAAAAACAACGCGTTTTGGATCTAGTCGTGCTCTATTCATTAATAGCCTAACAATTTTATTGTCGGACCCTAGACGTTCCATTAACGTATTTTTATACTTATCCCAGTCGGTAATTGGCTCTTTTGCTATACCACTTTCCATTGCTGCTTTTGCAACTGCTGGAGGCACTTCTGCAATTAAACGCGGATCAAATGGTTTAGGTATTATATAGTCTTTGCTAAATGTTAATCTTGTTTCTCCGTAGGCAATATTTACCTGTTCTGGTACTGGTTCTTTTGTTAATTGCGCTAATGCTTTTACTGCAGCCATTTTCATAGCTTCGTTTATACCTGTTGCTCTAACATCTAACGCTCCTCTAAAAATAAAAGGAAACCCAAGCACATTATTTACTTGATTAGGATGATCACTTCTTCCAGTGGCCATAATAATATCTTCTCGTGTTGCTTTTGCTAAATCGTAATGAATTTCTGGTTCTGGATTTGCCATAGCAAAAACGATAGGGTTTACAGCCATAGATAGTAACATGTTTGGCTCAACAATATTACCTACAGACAGTCCTAAAAACACATCGCTACCCACCATAGCTTCTGCTAGGTTTTTATAGTTAGTACTTGTTGCATACTTTAATTGATTGGGTAATAAATCCGTTCTGTTTTTATGTAATACCCCATCTTTGTCGAACATAGTTATACGCTCTGGTTTGGCACCAAGCAATACATATAAATCCACACAAGCCATTGCTGCAGATCCTGCTCCACTGACTACTATATTAACTTTTGCTATATCTTTTTCTGCTAATTCTAATGCATTTAATAACGCAGCTGCCGAAATTATTGCAGTTCCATGCTGATCATCATGCATTACAGGAATATCTAATTCTTCCTTTAAGCGTCGTTCTATCTCGAAAGCTTCAGGTGCTTTTATATCTTCTAGATTTATCCCTCCAAATGTTGGTGCTATACTTTTTACGGTTTGAATAAATTCTTCGATATTCTCAGTATCTACTTCTATATCAAAAACATCAATATCTGCAAATATTTTAAACAACAACCCCTTTCCTTCCATTACTGGTTTAGAGGCCTCTGGACCTATATTTCCTAAACCTAATACTGCTGTCCCGTTAGAGATTACTGCTACTAAGTTTCCTTTTGCTGTATATTTATAGACGTTGTTAGTGTCTTTTTTTATTTCTAAACAAGGTTCTGCAACTCCTGGCGAATAGGCTAATGCTAAATCTCTTTGTGTAGCATACTTTTTAGTTGGTACTACCTTTATTTTCCCTGGTGTTGGCTTTGCATGATATACTAAAGCTTCGCGACGTTTACTTTGTTTGCTCATTCTTTTATCTAGATTTTACTCTGACTTACAAATGTAAGGTTTTAAGAGTAAAGTATAATACAAAAAAAGGCTGTAGAATTTCTATTCTACAGCCCAAGTCTTAATAATTAATTTGTTATAAAAATAAATACTCTATTAATAATGTTCTAATTGTGAACAATAAGCACATTTCCATGTGTTGACGGTGATACTGAAATATTATCCACATCACATCTACTTACATGGCTGTAGCCTTCATTATTATCTACAGAAATATCAATATATGCACTTGTTTTAATTGTATTTGTATTTGAGTTATATCCATTAGGTAAATAAAAGTAGTAATCTTTTCCTGTAACTGTAATATCATATCTCTCATCTGGAGGAAGAGTATCGTATAATAAATCTCCATCATCAGCTTTTTCAGGGACTGGTTTACCCTCAGGTTCTGGTCTTCTTACTACAAGCCCATAATCACATCCAGCATTCGAATCTTCATTATAATAGAACTCAAATTCATTAAGAAATGCTTCTTTAAAAGCATTCTGATTTAATAGAATTTGAAAGCTATTAGACTTACCTGGCACTCCCATATTATTAACAAAAGCATCATGTGCTGCAGCATCATTTAATATCGCTTGTGCCGTTAAAAAAGCCACCCATTGCGCCTTATTTCTAGGGGATAGAAAGTTTGCTTGGGGAGGTAATAAAGGGACACCTTTATTTAACTGTAAATTGTTTTCTTTTTCAATTGCATTAGTCTCATTTATTTCATCATTACTACATGAATATAAACTTACTACTAATACTAGTAGGGATAATTTAAAAAATGTTTTCATAAGTTTCTGTTTTTGTTGTTGTAAATATATTTAATTGTTATAGATAACAAAACCTAGTTCGATATTTGGTAGTAACCTATTCAAATCTGGTTATTTCTATTTCATTTTTTAATTGAAAATTTTTTCGATTACGTAGTCTTTATGTCTTCTAGACACTGGTACTTTCATTTCTGTATTAATAATCAAAACACCTTGTTTATTATAACGTACTACATGATTTTTATTTACAATATACGATTGGTGACAGCGAATAAAAACATCTTTGGATAATAACTCTATCGCTTTTTTTATGGATTTAGAAATGACTATACGTTCCATTTGTTGAGTATAAAACGTGGTGTAGTTCCCCTCAGATCGACAATATAAAATATCTTCTTCATGTACCACATAAACATTATCTAATGTTTTTAAAATAATACGTTTCTTTTTTACACCTTTAAAATATTCGCTAGATACTTCTATTAGTTTTTCTATATGCGTTTCTTGTTTCGAACTTTTTATAGCTTTATCTACAGCTTCTTTAAACTCATCATCATCTATAGGCTTTAAAATATAATCTAGAGCACCAACTTTAATGGCTTTTATAGCATGCTCATCGAATCCTGTAATAAATATAATATCGAAATCTTTATTTGGTATTTTATCTAAAAGATCGAAGCCTGTACCATCGGTTAAATGGATATCTAGAAATACTAAATCTGGTTTTTGTTCTTCTATTAATGCAATAGCCGTTTCTACACTTTCTGCTTCACCAACTATTTCAATATCATCTTCGAAATAGGTTAGTAATTTAGCTCTTACCTTTTCTCTAAAATAAGCTTCATCATCTACTAATACTGTTCTAATCATTATCTGAAAGTTTAAAAGGGATTAAAAATTTCACTTGTGTTCCTGCACTACCTGGGGTTACATTTTTTTTATCTAATATTACTACGTCTTGTTTTGTTGTTTTTTTAATGAATTTAGAAATTAAACTTGTAGACACTGAGGTTTTGCCATCATTATCGTTATCTTTTAATCCTACCCCATTGTCTTCTATTATACAAGACATATATTTATTTTTTAATTCAAGTTTTATATTTATTTGCCCTTTATAATCAATTCCTAAAAAACCATGTTCAATACTATTTTCTATAAAAGGCTGTATTAGCATAGAGGGTATAAACAACATATCTTCTTCTTCAAAGTTTTCTAATGTAATATTATAGTCAAACTTTTCTGGAAAACGTAACAGTTGTAGATCTAAATATTTACGTAAAACTTCTAATTCATCTTCAACTGGCACAAAATTATTTAATGAATTTTCCAAGATAAGTCGCAATAGTCTTGAAAATTTTAATAAGTATTTTGTAGCTCCATCTTGTTTTTTTTCTATTTGATCTTGAATAACAGATAGCGTATTAAAGGTAAAATGTGGATTCATTTGCGAACGTAATAAACGTTGTTGCATTTGCATGTCTTGTTTTTCAAACCTATAACGTCTTTGTCTGTAAAATAAATACCCTATAATTAGTAATAAAACAGAAATTCCAAGTAACGCTACAAGTTTAATGATATTAATTTTTGCTTCATTCTTTTCAGCTGTAGCTTTTTTCTCTTTTTCATTTGCTAATTTTAAAGCTATTAACTCTTCGTTTATTTTAATACGATGCTGTTTTTTATTTTCCTTTATTAAGGCATTAAACTCATCTAGCAATTCTTTTTCATCATCTTTTGTTCTATAATTAACAATAAATCGATATTTATTATATTTAGAAACGTAATATTCATCTGAACTAGGAATGATAATTGCCTTGGTAGAATCTAAATATTTTTCTGCCATATTATAGTCTTCAAGTTCTATATATAAATCTGTTATGTTATTGTAGGATTCTAGTGTATTATAATTATTTCGTGCTGAAGTAGTGTCTTTAGAAAGTTGTAGTACTTTTTTAAAATACTTTAAAGTTTCTTGATAATTCTTTTCATAATACTGCAAAATACCGTAAGTTCTATACAACTGCCTTTTTGGTTCTTTAGAACACTTCGTTATATTTAAACTATCTAATAAAGCAAAAGCTTCTTTTTTTCTATTTAAATGTTTGTAAAATGTCTGAGCTTTGGAATTGCCAGTAATAACATACATATCCAAGTCTGAAGCTTTTTTTGCTAAACCTAAAGTCTTAGAGTTATAATATAATGATGTATCGAAATCATCTAAAGTAATATATGCCTGTTCTAAAAAATTATATGCATACGATAGGTCCTTAGATCTATCAGCTCCTTTAGTAATATCTATAAATCGTTGAGCAACACTTATAGCATTAGATAAATTATTATTTTTTTCGTCTGCCAACCAAGCATATGTAAAATAGTAACGATTTCGTTTTCTGTTGTTAGGCCCTTTAACTAAATCTATAGCTTTATGGAAATAATATGCAGCGGAGTCGTATTCTTTTTTACTTCTAAAGTGCCGTCCTTTTACATAGAAACTTTCTATTTGTAATGTATCTGAAAAACCATTATTACTATCTATAATTTTTTGTGCTTGAAACAAATACACAAGTGCAGAATCATTAGCCTTGAGTTTTTTTGCTGCCTTTTGCAATCTATCTATTTCCTTTATTTTATTTAAAAGTTCTTGATTAGAATTTACTGAATTACAAGAAAATAGTAGCATCATTAAGACACCTAAAAATAGTAGGGGATTTTTTAGCATATTAGGGCACATTAAGTTAATCTTTAGCAAGATATATATACAAGAGGTATGCAAAACTACATTAAAAAACTGAAAATGTACTGTGTATTATTACCTTTTCTTAAGTACTTGCATAAAAGTAATTATTGAATTACTTCTATAAAAAAGATTGAATACTCCTTTAGTCTTAATTAAAACGTTTCCTTATTTAATTATATTTAAAATCGTAGAGGTTCACAAAATCCATCTGGTGGAACTCCTCAATTATCACCATGGTCTCCACCTAAAATAATTTGTAGATTTTCTATTTTACAACTCTCTAATTATTCTAACATAACTTATTTCTTTTATTTTTAACTTATATGAAAGTATAAAACAAATCAATTAATCCATAATTTAATATTAAAAATTACGTTATATAACAAACTAACCTTTTATGAAAACCCTCACACTTAAGTTAACACTTATGTGCTTGTTTTGTTGTACTTATTTTTTCTCCCAAAACAACACTAAACTACTTATAATAGATGAAGACAACCTAGAACCTGTAGCTTTTGCAAATATTATTTTTAACGACAACCCAAAACTAGGTACTATATCCGATATCGATGGTGTATTTTCAGTAAATAAAATGCAAGTTAAACGTATTACAATAAGTTACATTGGTTATGAAACAAAGCACATTTTACTTAAAAACTTAAATACCAATTCTATTTCTTTAAATCCTAAAACTAATACTTTAGATGAAGTTGTTATTAGTAGTACTGAAAACCCAGCCCATCGCATTATACGACATGTTATAAAAAACAGAGCATTAAATAACCCTTTAAATATTAATTCGTTTTCTTATAAATCCTACAACAAAGTTATTTTAGACGGCGTAAATGCGTTTAATAAAGATTCTATAAAGCCTATTTTAGAAGGCAAACATTTGTTTATAACAGAAACCTTGTCTTAACGCAATTATTTAAGTCCTAATTTTAGCGAAGATGAAATAATTGCGACAAAAACTTCTGGTTTTAAACACCCTAGTTTTGCCGTTTTACCTACTAATTTTCAGCCGTTTTCTTTTTACGATGATACGATTCTACTTTACGATATTAATTATTTAAACCCTATTAGCAAAGGGAGTCTTAAAAAATACGATTTTACTTTAGAAGAAGAAATTACACGTTCTAAGGACACTGTATTTGTTATTTCATACAAACCCAAAAAGAATAAGAATTTTGAGGGTTTAAAAGGTGTCCTTCATATAAATTCTAATAAATATGCTATTCAAAATGTAGAAGCTAAACCTTATAACAATAATAAGGTTACTGTGAAAATTCAGCAAAAGTATGCTTTTGTTAATGACACCTATTGGTTTCCAGAGCAATTAAATTTTGAAATGATTATTGGTGCGGAAGACGGTATTATTACTATGAAATATACAGGTAAAAGCTATATTACAGATATTAAAACCGATATCCCTTTACTGCCTAAAGATTTTCCTTTTGAAGCTATCACGTTTGCTGAAGATGCTACAGATAAAACCGAAGCATATTGGAGCACCAACAGAACAGATTCTCTTAATACCAAAGAACTTGACACCTATACTTATATAGATAGTATTGGCAATAAATATAAGTTTGATCGTAAATTAAAAATTATAGAAAGCCTTACTACTGGTAAATACCCTTTTAAATATGTAGACTTAGACCTTACCAAATTAGGTTTATACAACCAATATGAAGGCACACGTCTTGGTTTAGGATTGTATACTAACGATGATATCATTAAAAACGTATCTATTGGCGGTTTTGTTGGCTATGGTTTTAAAGATGAAGCTTTAAAATATGGTGGAGAAATTAAAGCCAAAATTCCTGGCAAAAAGGACATTTCTTTTTCATTTAAATATGAAAATAATTTAAAAGAAGCTGGCACTCGTTTCATAGATAAGCGTTGGAGCACGTTATCGTTTAGAGGTGCACTGGCAGAACGCATGGACCAAATAGAAGGGTTTACATTTCAAACCAACTTAAAACTATTTAGAAACTTCTATTGGGCATTGCAATTAAATACAATAAAAGTAACACCAAAATACAACTACCAGTTTAATACGGGTAATGGTGTTATTACGAATTATAACAATTCGGAATTTAACGTTAATCTAAAATACTATTTTAAAGAAGAATTAATTAAAGCGTTTAACAATACTGTAAGAATAGACAAAGGACATCCTGTTTTAAGTTTCACCTATTCTAGAGGGCTTAAATCTATATTTAACGGAGATTTTAATTATAATACTTACGCTATGAGTTTAGAACATACTTTTAAACTCAAAAACGTGGGGATTACTTCTTATAGATTAGAAGGTAATTATATTGACACACCATTACCTTATGGTTTACTAAATACTGGAGAAGGTAGTCGTGGTACTCAATTATTTTTTATTGCAGAAAATACATTTCAAACCTTAAGTCCTTACGAGTTTTTATCTGATGCTTCTGTAAACTTATTTACAAAACATAATTTTGGTGGCTTACTTTTAAAAAACGGTCGTTTTCAACCTGATTTAGTACTACATAATAATATTGGTTATGGAAGCTTAACCGATGCCTATAGACATGAAAACATTTCTTTTAACACTAAAAATAAAGTGTTTTTAGAAACTGGCTTGGAACTTAATAATTTATACAGACTTAATTATTTTAATGTAGGTTCTATAGGTTTTGGTTTTGGTGTATTTTACCGTTATGGAGATTATAGCTTACCCAAAACAAGTGATAATTTTGAGTTTAAATTATCTGTTGGTATTAGTTCTAAATAAAACACCTCACATCATTTTATTCATAGCTGTTAATATCATTGTTATTAGTATCAGTATTTTTCCGTGTTTATGGAAGCGCTCTTTAAAACTCGAATAATCATTTTTATTAAATACTGGTTCTAACAATGCAAACACTAAGGCTAATAAGATGCCAAATATTGGAGAAATAAAAAACTCCCATTCTATATAAATGAAGAGATTATGCATTTACTCGTTCAAAAAATCAAGATTACGCTTTAGCCCTGAAAACTTAGTACGTTTTACTGCCGATTTTTGAAACACTTTTTTAAAAACATCTTCGGTGATTTCTTCCCAGTCTTTTTTAGTCATGTCTAATAATTCTGGATGGGGATTAAATAAAGGTTCGTTATGCGATTTCGAGAATCTATTCCACGGGCAAACGTCTTGGCAGACATCGCAACCAAACATCCAATCGTCAAATTGGCCTTTCATACTATTTGGTAATTGGTCCTTTAGTTCTATTGTAAAATACGAAATACATTTACTTCCATCTACAACATAAGGCTCTACAATGGCTTGCGTTGGGCAAGCGTCTATACATTTTGTACAGGTTCCACAATGATCAGTTGTAATGCTATCGTATTCTAATTCTAAATCGATAATTAATTCTGCTATAAAATAAAACGAGCCTACTTGTTGGGTTAACAAGTTACTGTGTTTTCCTATCCAGCCTAATCCCGATTTTGCTGCCCAAGCTTTGTCTAAAACAGGTGCTGAGTCTACAAAAGCGCGTCCACTAACAGCTCCTATTTCATCTTGTATAAAATGAGTTAAATCTTTTAGCTTGCTTTTTATAACATGATGGTAATCGTTACCATAAGCATATTTAGACAATTTTGGTGCTGTTTTATCTTTTTGGGTGTCTTCTGGGTAGTAATTTAATAACAAGGACACTACACTTTTAGAATCGTCTACTAATTTTGTTGGATCTAATCGTTTATCGAAATGATTTTCCATGTAATGCATCTCGCCGTGCATATTACTGTTTAGCCATTTTTCTAATCGAGGAGCTTCGGCTTCCAAAAACTCGGCTTTACTAACACCGCAAGATAAAAACCCTAAGCGCTGGGCTTCGGTTTTTATAAGGTTGGTATGTTTTGCTTTTGAAGTCATTATTTTGACAGCCTTTAGCTGTTAGCTATTGGCTATTAGCTTTAGTTTCTTATACATATTGTTTAACGCTCTTCAAACTTTAAAAATGCATTTTTCGGTTTTAAAGTGATTAATGGTGTAATTTCAATAGCATCAAATTCCGCTGTAAATTTATATTTACTTACTAATTCGGAAACAGCCATTATCATTTCGAACATTGCAAAATTATTTCCTATACATTTTCTTGGTCCTGCCCCAAAAGGAAAATAGAAGGCCGAAAATTTACGTCCGCCATCTACAAATCGTTCTGGTAAAAATGTTTCTGGATCGTCCCACAACGCTTTATGACGATGCATTTCGAACACTGAAAATAATAAATTACAGCCCTCTGGAAACTCCATACCATTAAAAGTATCTGGTGTTTTATTTACACGGTCTAAGAAGTAAACTGGCGGATACAGTCGCATACTTTCTTCTATAACTTGTTGTGTTATTTTAAAAGTTGTGACTTGCTGCATTAAATCTAAATCGGCATTCGCAGTAACTTCATTATATATTTTGTCTTGCCATTCTGGATGTTTCGCTAGTAGTTGAAAGGTAAAAGTTAATGCATTGGATGTTGTTTCGTGCCCAGCTGTAAAAAGAATTAATATTTCGTCTATAAGCTGCTCTTCTTCCATTTCGCCACCATCTTCGTAACGTGCGTCAAGCAGCATATCTAGTAAATCGTTTTGTTTTACTCCCGATGTCTTACGTGTATTAGCTATATTTTTTAAAATAGCTCTGGCTTCTTCACTGTCTTGCAAATGTCTCTTTAAAATTCCACTAGATTGAAACCACCAACCTAAATACGGTTGTCGTAGCTCTTTAACCAACATACGTTGACCAGATTCTGTAATCTCTTGTAATCTACTTATTTCTTTATTTGTTGCTGCACTACTAAACAAGGATTTTACTACGGTTTGAAACGCTAAATCATTTAGTATTGGAAATATATCGATTGTTTTATTTGGCGTTATCCTTTTATACTCTAAAAGAATGGCTTCTCGCATAGCACTTAATAAGTTTTCTAATTGCTTTTTATGAAAGGCTGGCTGTATTAATTTACGTTGTTTTTTCCATAGTTCGCCTTCAGACGTTAGTAAACCTCTTCCAACATATTTTACTAAGTCTTTAGTTTGTATTTTAGATTTAACGTAGTTTTTTTGGTTTTTCTGAAGGACATATTGTGCAAATGCGGCATCTCTAGAAAAATAAATTCTAGATTTAAACCCTATTCTTAAAGTGAATATATCGCCTTGCGCTTCAAAGTTTTTATGATGAAATGGTAATGGATTCTTTAAAATATTTGCCGAATGTTTTAAAAATTGAAACAGTGGCACTTTGGGTATTTCTCGTTTCTCCTCCATTAATATGGTGTTGTCTTTTTTAAAATAATCCGCCTTGTATTGGTCCTTTTATTTTTCCTAAATGTTTATAGGCTAATTCTGTTACTTCTCGTCCCCGCGGTGTTCGCATTAAAAACCCTTGTTGTATTAAAAAGGGTTCGTAAACTTCTTCTACTGTTTCTGGACTTTCACTTACTGCTGTTGCAATAGTACTTATACCTACTGGTCCTCCTTTAAATTTATCTATTATTGTAGATAATATTTTATTATCCATTTCGTCTAATCCATAGGCATCTACGTGTAAGGCTTCTAATCCGAATTTAGCAATTCCTATATCTATTTTTCCATTGCCTTTTATCTGAGCAAAATCTCGAACACGACGTAATAGTGCATTTGCTATTCTTGGTGTTCCTCTACTTCTTCCAGCAATTTCTATTGCTGCTTCCATAGAAATAGGGACGTTTAATATGTTTGCGCTACGCTGAATAATAGTAGACAGTAGTTCTGTATTGTAATATTGTAATCGGCTTTGTATTCCAAATCGCGCACGCATTGGTGCTGTTAGTAACCCCGAACGTGTTGTTGCGCCTACTAATGTAAATGGGTTTAAGTTTATTTGAACGGTTCTTGCATTGGGTCCAGACTCAATCATGATATCTATTTTATAGTCTTCCATTGCCGAATACAAATATTCTTCTACAATAGGACTTAATCTATGAATTTCGTCTATAAACAATACATCTCTATCATCTAAGTTTGTTAAGAGTCCTGCTAAGTCTCCTGGTTTATCTAAAACAGGACCTGAGGTGATTTTAATACCTACACCTAGCTCATTAGCTAAAATGTTAGCTAAGGTTGTTTTTCCTAATCCCGGAGGGCCGTGAAATAGCGTGTGATCTAATGCTTCATCTCTTTGATTGGCTGCCTGAACAAAAATTTGAAGATTCTCTAGCACTTGATCTTGTCCTGTAAAGTCTTCAAAAGATAACGGTCTTAACGTTTTTTCTACATCAAATTCTTCCGATGAAAAATTATTACTTGTTGGGTCTAGGTTTTCGTTCATATTCAATTTCTCACAAGAATGAGACTCTTGTTTTCTTACTAATGTCAACTTTTAAAACAACTAAAGATGACAACTTGTTCTTTTTTATAAGCGTTCTATTAAAGATTGTATATACAGAAATAATAGAAAAAGCTATTCATCAAAGATAACGAAAAAGCCTTTCTTAAAGAATAAGAAAGGCTTTTGATTATTATAATAATGCTATCTGTAAGTTAGTTTATAATTTTAAACTCACAACGTCTATTAATATCATATTCTTCGTCGCTACAGATACCTTCTCTATCGCATTTGTTTAATGGTTGTAATTCTCCATAACCTATGCTTCTCAATCGGTTTCTATTGATACCTTGACTTACTATGTAATCTAAAGTAGATGCTGCACGTGCTTTAGATAAATCTAAATTATACTGATCTCCTCCACGGGCATCTGTGTGTGCAGACACTTCTATTTCCATGTATTCATACTTTTTCATTAAGCTAACTAATACATCTAATTGTTTTGCTGCATCTTCTCGGATATTCGATTTATTAAGGTCGAAGAATATTTTTTCTAATTGTACTTGTACTTCACCTTTTTCATTCTCTCTTACCTTAGCTTCTGCATCTGCATACGATTCTAAAATTAAGTAGATATTATGGCTAATTTTTCCTTTACTATCTGTAGAGAATTCTACGTCTTGTGGAATGTATGCTTTACGTGTACCTCGTACTTTATACTTTTTGTTTGGTTCTATTTTAAATAAATAGGTTGCATCATCACCAACAATACTGTCTTGAATAACGTTTCCGCTTTCATCCATTAATGTTACTAATGATCCTGGTAATAATTCTTGACTGTTCTTGTCTTGTACTATTCCTTCTACTAAATATTTTGTTAGTATGTTTTCTTCTCTTACATAGCCATATAGTCTATCGAACCCAGAACGGTTAGATGAGACATAACCTTTATTATCTTTTTCTCTTATAACGTATGCAAAATCATCTAAACTACTGTTTATAGTACTTCCTAAGTTTACTGGCTTATCAAAATTACCATTTACCATGTTACTTCTATAAACATCTAATCCTCCAAAACCTAAGTGCCCGTTTGATGCAAAATATAATACATTAACATCGCTAATAAATGGGAATTGTTCTCTATGTTTTGTATTTACTGTAGGCCCTAAATTTTCTGGTTCTCCGTATGTACCGTCATCATTGATTGCTACTTTATAGATATCGAAATTTCCTAACGTTCCAGGCATATCACTGGCAAAATATAATGTTTTACCATCTTTACTTAATGCTGGATGCTCTGTACTATACTCGTTAGATGTAAATGGTAATGCGGTAACATTGGTCCACGTACCGTCTACTAATTCTGCTTTAAATATTTTAATATGTGCTATACGGGCTTCTCCTGTTTTTGTACGGTCTTTATTTGTTCTATTAAAGTACATGGTTTTACCGTCTCTTGAAAACGTTGCGTTACTTTCATGAGATTCCGTATTAATAGATTCTGGAAATGGTTGCACGTCTTCTAATACACCGTCTTTTGTTAATGTTCCACTATATAAATCTAAATATGGTAAATCGTTCCATGCAAACGCTGGATTTTCGGTATTTCTACCAGATGCAAATGCTACACGGTCTCCAAAGAAAGATAACCCAAAATCACTACTGGAATTTTTATTATCTAATTGCTTAGTTTTAAACGTGTGTGGTGTCGTTTTTTCTAATTCGGCAATAAATGCAGGAGTATTAATTCTTTTATTATAATATCTGCTCAATTGTTTATCTGCTTCTTTATAGTTTTTAACACCTTTTAAAGCTTGTCCGTATCTAAAATGGAATTCGATATCTATAGAATCTCCATAGGTTAAAAATAGCTCTCTATAGGTTTTAATAGCCTTTTGCATAGACATGTTATAATAATAACTATCTGCAAGGTTTTGTAATACGTCTTGCGAACGGTCTTTATTTTCATAGATTTCTGCTGCCGACTTGTAAGCTTTCATTTCAAAAAGCGTATTGGCTCTTTTTAGACTTCCTTTCTGTGCTAATGCAGCTGTGCTAACTAATATAAGGCTAGCCAATATGTATAGTTGTTTTTTCATCTTTAAAGTCTTTAATATTAAAAGAATCTTGGCGAACGATCGTAACCGCCTTTTAAGCCAAATAAATCTACATCAAACAAAACGAATAGTTCATGTGATCCCGAATTGAAGTTTCCTAAGTTACTTGTTGTGTAATCATACGAATATCCTATTCTTAAGTTTGGAGTTACTTTAAAACTTGCTAATGCACTCATAGCATCTTCTAAACGGTAGCCTAAACCTAGTTCTAAACGTTCTTTAATTAATACGTTTGCTGTAACATCTAGAGATAAAGGTGCACCATTTACTGCTTTTGCCATAAAAGCTGGCTTTAATTTTAAATCTCTATTTAAATCGAACACATATCCACCTGTAACAAAATAGTGTATACTTTGTACTCCTGTTGATTTTATTCCGTTTTGGGTTTCTAAGTGTTTTGTTGTTAATAGATTTGGCGCAGAAACTCCTAAATAGTATTTCTTAGTAAAGAAGAATGCTCCAAGTCCCACATTAGGGAAAACTCTGCTTATATTTTCATCGAAAGCTATATCTGTAGATTGGTCTCCAGATTGTAAATTAAAGCCATTAAAATCGGTATTAAATAAGGTTACACCAGCTTTAAGTCCTAATGATAATTTGCTTTCGAATCCTACTGGTAATACATAGGCAAAATCTGCATAGATATTATTTTCATCTACTACGTTTCCTATATTATCGTTAGTAAAAGAGATTCCTACCTCTATTTTTTCGTTTAAAGGTGTGTGTGCGAAAAAGGTTCCTGTTTTTGGTGCTCCTTCTAAACCTACCCATTGCGTTCTGTATAATCCACCTAAGTTAAGCATACTTTCGTCTGCTGTTGCATAGGCAGGGTTTATAACACTCATGTTATACATGTAGTGCGTAAACTGTACATCTTGCTGCGCATAACTTTGAAATGACAGGAGTGCCAAAGCAACTATCGCAGTTATTTTATGATATATATTTAAATGTTTCATCTTTTTAAAATTGTGTTTTATCTAAAAATTATCTGCTTAAGTATAAACTTCCTTGTTTTGCTTTTGTTACGCCGTCGTTATAATTGAAAATGTAGTAATACACTCCAACTGGTAAATCGCCTTTACCAATACTTGGTTGGTTTGAAGTTCCATTAAAACGCGGTGTTGCTGCTCTTCCTTTATATACTAGATTTCCATAACGGTTATAGATTTCCATTTCGAAATTAGGATATAGTAATTCTACATTATCAATATCGAATGTTTCATTATTTCCATCTCCGTTTGGTGAGAATCCATCTGGTATAGTAAGCAATCCACAGCCTGTTAAGTCTGGTGTAAATTCAAAAGGCACACTACTTTCGCATCCTGTTACTGTATTTACTAATACAGCATAATAAGTAGTGCCAATTGTTAGTGGTGTTGTACTAGAAATAACATTACCATTTACTGCAGCATCATACCAAATAACATTGTCTTGAGATGGTTCGTATTGTGCAATATTGATTGTTAAATCGTTTATTGTTGGATTATCGTTAATACATAATTCTAACCCTGGGTTTGCCAATACTGGTGTTGGCGCATCACTAACTGTTGCCGTAATTTGTATACTTACTGAAGATTCACATCCCGAAGCTCCTGTTTGCGTTGCAAAGTAGTCTTCTCCGTCTTCTAAAGCAGTTGTTGCATCTACTACTGTTGTTAATGTATTATCTGTATACCAAATTATTGTTCCTGTACTTGTTATTGCCATACTTAAGTCTGCAACTGTAGCATTGTCTGTTACACAGAATACTGGGTTTGCATCTACTACCGTTGGTGGCACTGAGTTATTTACTGTTACCGTTACTTCAGCTGTTGCATCTGTTGTACAGAATCCTGTAGCTGCAACAGTGTATGTATAAACGCCTGCTGTATCTACTTCTGGATCAAATACGCCTGTTCCACTCGCTAACGCTGGCGACCATGTTCCTGTTGTATCTGGTGTTCCTGTTAATTGTGCAAATAAATCGACTGTTCCATCTATAACACAAAGTGTAACTGCGCCATCTCCTCCAGCTTCTGGTGCTTGTGTTACTGTTACTACAACTTCGCTAGTAAAGTTTCCACATCCGTTTGCTAATAGGTAAGTGTATGTTCCATCTGCATCTACTAAAGGATCAAATACTCCTGTTCCACTTGCTAATGCTGGAACCCATGCACCTCCTGCATCTGCAGTTCCTATTAGTGTAAATAAATCTGTTGTTCCATTATCGCTACAAATTTCTAAAACTGCATCTGTTCCTGGGTTTAGTGGAGCTTCAATAGTTAATGTTATTGTAGTTGTTGCATCTACACATGGTGCTATTGCTGTTACTTCATAAGTAAAATCGTAATCTCCTGGCGCTAGACCTGTTGTATCAAATGGGCTTGTTACTACTGTTCCTGTAGTATCTACTCCCATATACCATGTTCCTCCTGCATCTTCTGTTCCATCTAATCCTTGTGTTAAATCTACTGCTGTATCATTTTCACATACATTAAATGCATTTGCATTTACGTCTCCTGAGTTTGGCGAAATATTAATGGTTACTGTTACTTCTACTCTTATTACAGATTCACAGTTAGCATCGGTTTGCGATGCATAATAGGTTTCTCCATCTACTAATGCTGTTGCTACATCTAGAGGTAAACCTCCTGTTGCATCATCATACCATTGTATCATAGTTCCTGTTGCTACTAAATCTCCAACTGTTGCTGCATCACAATATACTTGAGTTGCCGTAGCTGTTGGTGTAGCTGTATCGCTTATAGTTATAGTAACAGTTTCTGTATCGTCTGGACAAAATGCTGTACTTACGGTATATGTATAATTATATGTCCCAGTTGTTAGCATTGTTAAGTCTACTGTGTTTACTGTTAAGGCTCCTGTTGCATCATCATCTGTCCATGTTCCTCCTAGATCATTTCCTGTTAACTGACTAAATAAATCTAGTGGTGTATTATTTGGTACATCTATTAAACAGACTTCTAACGGTGTTGCTGTTCCTGCGTCTGGACTATCGTTAATAGTAATTTCTACAGTTGTACTACTTGTACATGTACTTCCATCTGTAATCGTGTATGTATAATTATACGAACCAACTGCTAGTGTTGTTAAATCTACTGTGTTTCCTGTTAAGGCTCCTGATGCATCATCGTCTGCCCATGTTCCTCCCATATCATTTCCTGATAGCTGACCAAATAAATCGAATGGTGAGTTCATTGCTGCATCATTTTCACAGAATGCAATTGGTGTTGCTATTCCTGTGTTTGGTGTTGCATTAATTGTAATTTGCACTGTTACATCTACATCTGTACAAACACCTATTGGTGGTACCGAATAGGTATAGTTAAATGTTCCTGCTGTAAATGCTGAAATGTCTACTGGATTTGTTGCTACAGGTCCTGTTGTATCGGTTCCCTCATACCAAGTTCCGTTAGTATCTTGCGTTCCATCTAATAGTGTAAATAAATCGAATGGTGAACTTGTTCCTAGATTCTCTTCACATATTTCTACTGGTGGTAATGCTTCTCCAGATTCTGGTGCTGGGTCTATGGTTACTACTACTGTACTACTTCCAGAACAATTGTTTCCGTCTGTTATACTATAGGTGAAGTTATACGAACCAACTGTTAATGTTGTTAAGTCTAAGTTACTTCCTGAAAGTGCTCCTGTTGCATCATCATCACTCCATGTTCCGCCCATATCGTTTCCTGATAATTGCGTGAATAAATCGAATGGTGAATTTGCTCCTAATTGGTTTTCACAGAATGCTACTGGTGTTGCTGTTCCTGTATTTGGTAATTCATTAACTATGATTTGAACGGTTACATCTACATCTGTACAAACACCTATTGGTGGTACTGAATAAGTATAATTATATGTTCCTACAGTTAATGCAGAAATGTCTACTGGAGTTGTTACTACTGGTCCTGTTGTATTAGTTCCTTCATACCAAGTTCCGTTAGTATCTTGTGTTCCGTCTAATAGTGTGAATAAATCGAATGGTGAACTTGTTCCTAAATCCGAAACACATATTTCTGCTGGAGGCAATGCTTCTCCAGATTCTGGTGCAGGATCTATAGTTACTACAACTGTACTACTTCCTGAACAGGTGTTACCATCTGTTATACTGTAAGTGAAATTATACGAACCAACTGTTAATGTTGTTAAATCTACGTTACTTCCTGAAAGTGCTCCTGTTACATCATCATCACTCCATGTTCCACCCATATCGTTTCCTGATAATTGCGTGAATAAGTTTAATGGCGAATTTATTCCTAATTCATTTTCACAGAATGCTACTGGTGTTGCTGTTCCTGTATTTGGTGTATCGTTAACTATTATAGCGACTATTACATCTACATCTGTACATGTTCCTATTGGTGGTACTGAATAGGTGTAATTGAACGTTCCTGCCGTTAACCCTGTAATATCTACTGGATTTGTTGCTACTGATCCTGTAGTATCTGTACCTTCATACCAAGTTCCGTTAGTATCTTGTGTTCCATCTAATAATGTAAATAAATCAAATGGCGAATTTCCTGCCAAGTTTTCTAAACAGATTTCTACTGGTAGTAATGCTTCTCCAGATTCTGGTGCATCTTCTATTGTTACTGTTACTGTTGTACTATTTGTACAGGTATTACCATCTGTAATACCATAAGTAAAGTTATAGACTCCAATTGTTAATGTTGTTAAGTCTACGTTACTTCCTGAAAGTGCTCCAGTTGCATCATCATCACTCCATGTTCCACCCATGTCGTTTCCTGATAATTGTGTAAATAAATCTAATGGTGAATTTGCTCCTAATTGATTTTCACAGAATGCTACTGGGGTTGCTATTCCTGTATTTGGTGTATCGTTAATTATTATAGCTACTGTTACATCTACATCTGTACAAGTTCCTATTGGTGGTACTGAGTAGGTGTAATTGAATGTTCCTGCTGTTAACCCTGTAATATCTACTGGGTTTGTTGCTACTGGTCCTGTAGTATCAGTTCCTTCATACCAAGTTCCATTAGTGTCTTGTGTTCCATCTAATAGTGTGAATAAATCAAATGGTGAATTCCCTGCTAAATTTTCTAAACAGATTTCTACTGGTAGTAATGCTTCTCCAGATTCTGGTGCATCATCAATAGTTACTGTTACTGTTGTACTATTAGCACATGTATTTCCGTCTGTAATACTGTATGTATAATTATAAGTACCAATAGTTAATTGTGTTAAATCTACTGTACTTACAGATAAGGCTCCAGTTGCATCGTCATCACTCCATGTTCCGCCTAAATCGTTTCCTGCTAATTGATTAAATAAATCTAATGGTGTATTTACTGCTGGATCGTTTTCACAAAGTATTACTGGTGTTGCTATTCCTGTATCTGGTAATGGGTTTATAGTAATTGTTATGGTTACTAATTCATCATCACAGGCTCCAATGGCATCTACATCGTAAGTATAATTATAAGTTCCTGCAGTTAATATAGATAAATCTATTGGGGTAGTTGTTGTTGCTCCTGTGTTATCTAAACCAACGTACCAAGCTCCTGTTTGATCTTCTCCATCTAATAAATCGAATAAATCAAAACTTGTTGGTGCAGACGCTTCACAATATTCTGGGCTTCCATTTACTGTACCAGATTCTGGTGCTGGCTCTATAGTTATAGTAATGGCTTCTGTATCGCTACATGTTCCATTATCTATAGTATAATTGTATGTGTATGCACTTCCTGCTTCGGTAAGCAGTGTTAGGTCTATTGGGTTTGTTACTGCTCCTCCTACTCCATCTGTCCAAGTTCCTGAGTTATTATCTTGTGTTCCATCTAAAGCATTAAATAAATCGAATGGTGAGTTAGTTGCTAAATCGTTTTCACAGAATGTTTGATTTACGGCATTACCTGCCTCTGGGTCTTGTAAGACTACAACTTGTACTGTTGTTGATTCTTCTGGACAAGGGTTTGGTAATACATTTTGTGTGTATGTAAAATTGTATGTTCCTGGTGTAAATGCTGATAAATCTATAGGAGATATTACAACTGGATCGGTGCTTAATAATCCTTGTGTCCATTGTCCATTAGGATCTTCATTATCTAATAATGTGGCTAAATCAAATGCAGATGGTAAGCCAGATTGGCAAAATGTTGCAGGACTCGCTGTTGAAACAGTTCCGGATGTAAACGTTTCATATATTGTAATTGTTACTGTTGCACTGTCTTCTAAACAGGCTCCATTGGCTGGAACTGTATATGTAAACACATAAACATCTGGTGTTGTTAATGTTGTTATATTTACTGTACCTAGGTGTCCGTTTGTGGTTGCTAAAGGTCCAGTCCATGTTCCTACTGTATCTGGGCTTCCTATTAGTATATCAAATAAATTAAAATCTGTAGCTATTATATTATCGTTACAATATTCTAATGTTGCTGAAGTTCCTGCTATAAAAGGGTCTTGTATACCAACTGTAACTTCTACAGCGTTACTAGTACAAAAGAAATCACTAGCTTGGACAAAGTAGTTTTCTCCGTCTACAAGTGGTGTTGTTAACTGTAATGCTGGAAGAATTGGATCACCATTCCCATCTACGTTAGCATACCAACTTACATTGTCCATACTACCTGCATCTAAATCTCCTACTGTAGGGTTAGTATCTGAACAAAAATCTTGTGGAGTAGCTGGTGTTGGATCATCTGGAGCACTAAATACAGCTGTACTTCCTCCTTCAACCTGACTTGTACAGTTTCCTGAATCTACAAAAACTATAAAATAGTTTGTACCTCCAAGAGGTAAAGCATCTGTTCCTGAGGCTTGGTTTGTTAAAGCTGCATCGTAATAGACTTGCACACTTCCTCCGGCTGGAGCTTCAGACTGTAATACTTCGTCTATGTATGTTTGTATTGTTGCATTATCTGTAGAGCAATATATACCATCTAGATTATTCCCCGTTGCGCTAACGATAAAATCTATTATAATAGATTCTCTACTAGCACAATTACCTGCTAAATCGTCTGCATAATATGTTCCTTCTTGAACGAATTCTGAATCTGTAAATGCATTTCCACCCATTGAAGCATCATACCATACAACACCGCCTCCGTTATCCATAACATAGACACTTAAGTCTGCAAATGTTAAGCCTGCAGCATCACAAATAGCTGCTGGTGCTGGTGTTGTTACTGTGGGACATTGTGCACTTGCTGAAAGTGCTGAAAGGAGAAATACCAAAATATAGGATGTAAGCATAGGCGCTTTCCTAAACAAAGGTAGAGAACTTGTTTTCATAATAAATATGTATAGTTAGTCAATAGCTTTTCTTTATAAGAAAGTTCAAATATAATTGTATTAATTTTATATCATACAAATAGATTCTAAATTCTTATAAAATAGCAATTTAGCTGTTTTTTTTGTATTTCATCGATGTTTTTTTGTTTTTTATAAAAAAAAATAGAATAACAACATGGTATTCAGGCATTTAAAAAAACAAAAAAGCTCATTCTTTCGAATGAGCTTTTGTATACTTATAGTTTAGAATTAGTGTTGTAATTCTTCTTCTCCATCTTTTAAAGGAACTATTTGTGACACGAAATCATCATCATGTCCTGGCTTACTATAATCGTATGCCCAACGGTGTACGTGAGGAATTTCTCCTGGCCAGTTACCGTGGATATGTTCTACAGGTGTAGTCCATTCTAATGTATTAGATCTCCATGGGTTTTGTACTGCTTTCTTTCCGTAGAATATACTACTAAAGAAGTTGTATAAGAATACAATTTGGAACGCTCCTCCTATTAAAGCAAATATTGTAATCACCTCATTTACATTTGCTAAATCATCGAATAATGGGAAGTTACTGTTTGTATAATAACGTCTTGGTAATCCTGCCATTCCTATAAAGTGCATAGGGAAGAAAACTCCGTAAGCACATATTGCTGTTACCCAGAAATGTACATAACCTAAGTTTTTATTCAACATACGTCCAAACATTTTAGGGAACCAATGGTATATCCCAGCAAACATTCCGTATAGTGCAGATATTCCCATTACTAAGTGGAAGTGTGCTACTACGAAATACGTATCGTGAACGTTAATATCTAAAGCACTATCTCCTAAGATAATACCTGTTAAACCTCCTGTAATGAATGTTGATACTAATCCTATAGAGAATAGCATGGCTGGATTCATTTGAAGATTACCTTTCCACAAGGTAGTTATATAGTTAAAGGCTTTTACCGCTGAAGGTATTGCAATTAATAATGTTGTAAATGTAAATACAGATCCTAAGAATGGGTTCATTCCTGAGATAAACATGTGGTGACCCCATACAATTGTAGATAAAAATGCAATTGCTAGTATTGAAGCTACCATAGCACGATAACCAAAAATAGGTTTACGTGAGTTTGTTGCTATAATTTCTGAAGTTATACCTAATGCTGGTAATAATACAATATATACTTCAGGGTGACCTAGGAACCAAAATAGGTGTTCAAATAATACTGGAGAACCTCCTTGGTAATGTAATACTTCACCTTGTATAAATATATCTGATAAGAAGAACGATGTACCAAAACTTCTATCCATTATTAATAATAATGCTGCAGATAATAATACTGGGAAAGAAATAACACCAATAATAGCAGTTACAAAGAATGCCCATATTGTTAATGGAAGTCTCGTCATAGACATTCCTTTTGTTCTTAAGTTTATTACAGTTACAACATAGTTTAATGATCCTAATAAAGAAGAGGCAATAAAGATAGCCATAGATACTAACCACATGGTCATACCTGCTCCTGATCCTCCTTGTGCTAATGGTAATGCACTTAATGGTGGATAGATTGTCCATCCTGCTGCTGCTGGTCCAGCTTCAACAAAGAAAGATAATACCATAATAACACTAGATAAAAAGAATAGCCAGTAAGATACCATATTAAGGAAACCGGATGCCATATCTCGTGCTCCAATTTGTAATGGAATTAATAAGTTACTAAATGTTCCACTTAAACCTGCTGTTAATACAAAGAATACCATTATAGTACCATGTATTGTTACTAATGCTAAATAAATATCTGCATCCATAACACCATCTGGTGCCCACTTACCTAATAAGGCTTCAAATATTACATTTCCTTCTTCTGGCCATGCAATTTGCATACGCATCATAAGCGACATCATAACTCCGATAACTCCCATAATAGTACCTGTAATTAAGTACTGCTTAGCTATCATTTTATGATCTTGACTAAATATATATTTAGTTATGAACGTTTCTTTATGATGGTGACCATGATCGTCGTGTGCGTCGTGAGTATCTACTGCGTGTGCTGACATAATCTAATATCGTTTTTTCTTTTTATTATTTGTTAAGAGAATCTTTAAATGCTTTCTGTGTTTTTAACCAAGCATCGTATTCTTCTTGAGTTTCTACTATTATTTTCATTTGCATATTGTAGTGAGATTTACCACAAATCTTGTTACATAATAATAGGTAGTCGAATTCGTAACGCTCTAAAGCATCTTCTCCTTTAGCCTGTAATTCTTTACTTTTCTCAACTCTAATTCTGTTAATGTTTTGAACTTTGTCAATCATTTCTGGAGTTGCTCTCATGTCATCGGTAGTTACAGTTGGTGTAAATCCAAATTGTGTAATCATACCAGGAACACAGTTCATCTGTGCTCTAAAGTGAGGCATATAAGCTGAGTGTAATACATCTTGAGAACGCATTTTAAACAGAACTTTACGTCCTACAGGTAAGTGTAATTCTGTAGTAATTTTATCATCTTGAGCATTAGGATCAGATTCATCTAAACCTAAAATGTTAGCTCTATCTATATCGATTAATCTTACGTTGGCTTTACCTAAAGTATTATCTGCTCCTGCATAACGTGCTTTCCAGTTAAATTGCTGAGCATATAATTCTATAACTATGGTATCTTCATCTTCAGAAACATTCATTATTTCAGTCCAAGTAAATAATCCTTGAATAATTAGTCCTGCTAATACTATAACTGGGATAATTGTCCAAATAGCTTCTAACTTATTGTTATCTGCAAAGAATAATGCCTTTCTACCTTTTTCACCTCTGTATTTAAAAGCAAAATAGTGTAATAGGAATTGTGTTATTGTTTGTACAATGAATATAATAACCATAGAAATAATCATTAGGTTATCTATTCCTGGTCCATGCTCAGAAGCTGAGTTAGACATTAATGGTAAGTCGCCAAACTTAACAAAACATATAATGGTAATTACATATATGAAGATTAAGAAACCTAACATTAAGTATCCATTAATCTTGTTGTCTCCATCATGTGCTATTTGACTGTCTGCTCCGTTGGCATTGCCTTGAGTTAAATCAAATATTTTCACCATTTGCCAAATAGCAACTGATATAAATACTAAAACTAAAATTGATAATAAAGCCGTCATTGTTGTCGTTCTTCTTTACTTATTTATTATTAATAATGGAAATGTTCACTTTCCTTTATGAATGGGTTTCTTTTTGCTGTTAATGGTTGCTTAGATATTGCATAGAAAACTATTAATATGAATAACCCTGCAAAGAATAACACAGATGAAATTTCTGGAATCCCAATATGCCAATGATCTCCAACAGTTGCAGGCATGATCATATTAAAGATATCTAGATAATGACCTCCTAATATTACTAATCCCGCCATTACTACGAACCAAGGAATACGTTTGTAGTCACTATTCATTAATAATAATAATGGGAATATAAAGTTCATTGCTAACATTCCAAAGAAAGGTAATTTGTAATCTTCTATACGTGTTACAAAGTATGTTACCTCTTCTGGAATATTTGAGTACCAGATTAACATAAATTGAGAGAACCATAAGTAAGTCCAGAAAATACTAAAAGCAAACATGAATTTCGCTAAATCGTGTAAGTGACTATCGTTAACATGTGGTAATAATCCTTTTCCTTTTAAGTACATAGTTATTAAAGCTATTACTGTAATACCACATACCATCATTCCTGCTAATACGTACCATCCAAATAATGTACTAAACCAGTGAGGATCTACACTCATAATCCAATCCCAAGACATCATAGATTCTGTATATAAAAAGAATACTAAAAATGCTGCTGAGATACGGAACGTCTTTTTAAAGTTTTTGTTATCGCTAGCTTCGTCTTGTGCTAAAGAGAATTTTCTAGAGAAGTATCTGTATGCAGACCATCCACCTATAAATACTAATGCTCTAATTACAAATCCTGTTGTATTTAACCAACCTTTCTTTCCATAAACAAGTTTATCGAAATGTTCGCTTTCTGGATTAACCATGTCTGGATTCATCCATACAAAAATATGATCTCCTGCGAATACAGCTATAGCTACTACTATTAAAGCACCTGGCAATAAATAGTATGTAATCCCTTCCATTACTCTAAATAATAATGGAGACCAACCTGCTTGTGCTGCATATTGTACTGCATAAAATGCTAATACTCCTAATGCAATCATCATAAAGAAAAATGCTGCGATATATAATGCAGAATATGGTCTGTTATGAATAGCATGCTGAACGTGTTCAACGTGTTTTCTGTGTTCGTCTACTTTGTCATGAGAGCCTTTTGCTTCACCGTGACTACTTGCTGATGTATGACTTTCTCCATGAGCTGTTTCAGCCTTATGAGTGTCGTGTCCTTTGGTTTCTCCATGACTTGCTGCTGCATCATGTCCTCCACCGTGGTGAGACTCGGCTGCTAGCATTTGTTCTACTTCTTCGTAAGTTTTATCCGAAGACATAAAACCAGAAGTTATTCCTATTGCTCCAAGAATAATCAGAACGATAGCAGTAATTTTTAGTCTATTTGAAAATGTGTACATATCTGTATATAAACTTTATCTAAATCTTATTTTTCTAAATCTGCTTTTAACTTTAAAACGTAAGCAATAACTTGCCAGCGTTCTTCTTCGTTAATTAGGTTAGCATAAGAACCCATTGCATTTTTACCGTAATAAACAGTGTGGTAAATACTACCTTGTGTGATTGCTCGTCCTGCATCTGCATAACTAGGTACACCTAAGATTTTTTCACGCTTAACTAATTTACCTTGTCCTTTTCCTTTATTACCGTGGCATATTCCACAATAGATATCGTACAATTCTTTTCCTCTAGCTAAATCTACTTGTGTAGAGTCTAAAGGACTTTTTAACGATTCTTTTGCTTCAGCGTACCCTTCGTTTGTATTAGGTATTTCAAAAAGAGAATATCCTCTAGGAATGGTTCCTTCTACTGGTAATTGTGCTTCAACTCCATTTGCAAAAGCATCCGATTCTTGGTATGCTTCATAGGCTACAGACTCATACATGTTTGGCATGTATTCGTAGTTTGGTCTTGAATCTTTTTTACAAGATGCAAAAGAGATAAGAACTACTGCGGCTAATATTGCTATTTTAATACTACTTTTCATCTTGTATAATTAGTGCGCTTTATCTACTATGTTAATTTCAACTGCTCCAGTTTCTGCTAAAAGACTTTCTAATTCAGCTTCATTACCATGTACTGGTATCTCCATTAAAAAGTGGTCATCTGTTGTTCTTGGATCTGGATTTTCAGCTTTCTTAAAAGGCCACATTCTACTACGCATATAAAACGTAATAACCATTAAGTGGGCTGCAAAAAATACTGTAAGTTCAAACATGATTGGCACGAATGCTGGCATGTTTTCTAAATAGCTAAAACTTGGTTTACCACCAATGTTTTGTGGCCAATCTTCAATCATAATGAAATTCATCATTACTGTGGCTACACATAAACCAACACATCCATACATGAATGCTGCTATTGCTATTCTAGTTGGGGCTAATCCCATCGCCTTGTCTAGTCCGTGAACTGGAAAAGGAGTGTATATCTCTTCGATATGGTGTCTTTCGGCTTTAACTTTTTTAACAGCTGCCATTAAAACATCATCATCGGTATAAATAGCGTGAATTACTTTTGAAGCTTCCATATGCTACTCTCTAGTTTATTAAGTTTTTAGCTTGTCCTGACCAATCATCACGTTCTGCTCTTCCTGGGAAAGAACCTGTAATTGAATCTAACAAATCGTATTCTTTTTTCGTCATCTTACTAACCTGAAGGAAAGAGTATATTCCAATACTGTTTAATACTTCTTCCATTTTAGGACCAATTCCATTAATCTTTTTAAGATCGTCTGGTGTTTGTGTATTATTATCGAATGTTCCTATAGTTCCTAATAGGCTATTTACGTTTTCAGTAT
Source organism: uncultured Flavobacteriaceae bacterium (assembly GCA_947494205.1). Lineage (GTDB taxonomy): Bacteria > Bacteroidota > Bacteroidia > Flavobacteriales > Flavobacteriaceae > JAHDHI01. The sequence goes on from CANLUH010000010.1 coordinate 101,279, forward strand.
TATCAGTTGTAGCTACTTCTGTTTTAGGTGCTGCTTCTGTTCTATTAGACACAGTAGCTGTTTTACCATTAGAGGTTCTAGAATCTGATCCTGTTCCTACTAAGCTATCTCCTCTTTCTCTAATGTTTTTATAACGCTCTCCAGAAGACTTTAGAATTGTCTTAACCTCTGCTTGTGCTATAACTGGGAATGTTCTAGAGTATAATAAGAATAATACAAAGAAGAATCCTATTGTTCCAATAAATATTCCGATATCTACGAATGTTGGAGAGAACATTGTCCAAGAAGATGGTAAGTAATCTCTGTGTAATGATGTTACGATAATTACGAAACGCTCAAACCACATTCCTATATTTACTACAATAGATATTGCGAAAGAGAACATGATACTTGTTCTTAGCTTCTTAAACCACATAAATTGTGGAGAGAATACATTACAAGTCATCATTGCCCAGTATGCCCATGCATAAGGTCCTGTTGCTCTATTTAAGAATGCATATTGTTCGTACTCTACTCCAGAGTACCATGCTACAAATAATTCGGTAATATAAGCCACACCTACAATAGAACCAGTAATCATGATAACTATATTCATTAATTCGATGTGTTGTACTGTAATATAATCTTCCATATTACATACTTTTCTCATAATGATAAGTAATGTATTTACCATTGCGAATCCAGAGAAAATCGCTCCTGCAACGAAGTAAGGTGGGAATATTGTTGTATGCCAACCTGGTATAACCGATGTTGCGAAGTCAAAAGATACAATCGTGTGTACTGAAAGTACTAATGGTGTTGCTAAACCTGCAAGTACTAAAGATACTTCTTCAAAACGTTGCCAGTCTTTTGCTCTACCTGTCCAACCGAAACTTAATAGACTATATATTTTCTTTTGAAAAGGTTTAACTGCTCTATCACGAATCATTGCGAAATCTGGTAATAAACCTGTCCACCAGAATACTAATGATACAGATAAATACGTAGAGATAGCAAATACATCCCAAAGTAATGGAGAGTTAAAGTTTACCCATAATGAACCAAATTGGTTTGGTATAGGTAATACCCAGTAAGCTAACCAAGGTCTTCCCATGTGTATTACAGGGAATAAACCAGCTTGTACTACTGAGAAAATTGTCATTGCTTCTGCAGAACGGTTAATTGCCATTCTCCATTTTTGACGGAATAATAATAGTACTGCAGAAATTAATGTTCCTGCGTGACCAATACCAACCCACCAAACGAAGTTAGTAATATCCCAGGCCCAACCTACGGTTTTGTTTAAACCCCAAGTTCCAATACCTGTAGATATAGTGTATATCATACATCCAATTCCCCAAAGAAACGCGACAAGTGCGATTGAAAAGACAATCCACCACTGTTTGTTTGCTTTTCCTTCTACTGGAGCAGCAATATCAACAGTTACATCGTGATACGATTTTTCGCCTGTAACTAAAGGTCTTCTAATAGGTGCTTCGTAATGAGACGCCATAATCCTTTTATAATTGTTTGTTAGTTATTCTTTTTTATGCTTCTGTTGTGTTTCTCACTTTAGTATGATACTGAACATTAGGTTTAGTACCAACACTTTCTAATAAGTGATACATACGATCGTCTTTTAAAAGTTTTGCAACTTCGCTATCCTTATCGTTTATGTCTCCAAACACCATTGCTCCACTACTACAAGCTGCAGAACACGCTGTTTTAAATTCACCATCTTTAATTGCTCTACCATCACGTTTTGCATCAAGGATTGTTTTCTGTGTCATTTGAATACACATAGAACATTTCTCCATTACACCACGAGAACGAACAGTTACATCTGGATTAATTACCATTCTTCCTAAATCATCATTCATGAAATAGTCGAACTCATCATTTCCATTGTATAAGAACCAGTTGAAACGACGTACTTTGTATGGACAGTTGTTTGCACAATATCTTGTACCTACACAACGGTTATAAGCCATGTGGTTTTGCCCTTGACGTCCGTGTGATGTTGCCGCTACTGGACAAACTGTTTCACATGGTGCGTGATTACAGTGCTGACACATTACTGGTTGGAACGCCACTTGTGGGTTATCTGCAGCAACTTCTAATTCTCCGAATCCACCTAAAGAGCCATTATCACCAGATAAACCAGAGAACCCGTCTTTTTTAGCGTTATCTTCATCGAATGTATCTTCACTAGAGTAATATCTATCGATACGTAACCAGTGCATATCACGGCTACGACGAATTTCTTCTTTACCAACTACTGGTACATTATTTTCTGCATGACATGCAATAACACATGCGCCACATCCTGTACAAGCGTTTAAGTCTATAGATAGGTTAAAGTGATGTCCTATTGAACGATCAAACTCATCCCATAAATCTACATCTGGAGATGTTACTGGAGTTTCTTCATGATTTAAAGATACTACTGGTATTGCATTCCAGTGCTCTTTATCTTTAGTATTAAAAATCTCAAGTGTTGTCTCTTTAATGATGTCTCCACGACCCATTAATGTATTCTGTAATTGTACACAAGCAAACTCATGCATTCCAGATGCTTTTGCTACAGTTACATTTTGTATTGTATTGAATCCTTGGTATAATGCATACGCATTAACACCAGTTCTCATTTCTTCTTTTATCCCTTCGCTAGTTCTACCATATCCTAATGCTAAACCAAAAGAACCTTTAGCTTGACCAGGTTGAATAATTGCTGGAACAGTGATTGTAACTCCATTTACAGTTACATCTGTATAACTACCGTTTAGTCCTCCTGTTGCATCATGGTCATTAACTATTCCTAAGTCTTTTGCATCTGCAGCAGAAATCGTTAAATAGTTATCCCAAGATGTTCTTGTAATTGGATCTGGAAACTCTTGTAACCATGGGTTATTAGCTTGCTGTCCATCTCCCATACCTGTTTTAGTATAAAGTGTTAACTCCATACCTTTAGAGGTTGATTTTGCTAATGCTCTTGCTGCATTTCCTGAAGGTGTTACAGCTGCAATAACTTCGTCTCCTACGACTTCGCTTTCTGATGCTTCCTCTCCTTCTACAACAGTTGCTGTAGCGGTTGAAGCGAACACACCGTCATGCAATGCTGTATTAAATGAATTGCCATTTAATATATTGTCTTTCCAAGTCGTTTTAATGTAATCGTTATAAGATACATCGTTACCATTCCACACTAATAATGCTTCTTGGAATTGTTTTGTATCGAATAAAGGACGTATTGTTGGTTGCATTAGTGCAAAATGTCCTTTCTTAATTTCTACATCTCCCCAAGATTCTAAGTAATGAGGTGCCGCAGCTATATAATTTGTTAAAGCTGATGTTTCGTCAACTTTCATAGAGAACGCGATAGATAAACCTGTTTTCTTTAACCCTTCAGCAAAATCGTTTGCATTTGGTAAAGTATACATAGGATTTACCCCACTCATAATAAGTGCTCCTACTCTACCAGCTTTCATATCTGATATTAGAGCAGCAACTTTATTATTATCGCCTTGTCTTGTTTGTATTGTATTTACAGTATCAAATGCTTTACTCTTAATGTGTTCATTAATTTCCAGCACTACTGTTTGTGCATTTACATCTTGTAATCCTGTTACAACAACACCGTTAGTACCAGCTCTTTTAATTTGGTTTGCCGCTTTTTGAACAGCATCTCCAATAGCTTTTGGTAAATTTACAGAAATAGAACTTCCAGTAATTAAACTGTGTAATTTTGCTAATGCTAATTTTTGTTCTGTTGGCTTTAATGGTACACGCTTATCTGCGTTTGCTCCAGATAAAGACATGTTAGATTCAAATTGTACGTGGCGAGACATTTTACCATGACTTGGCACACGACCTTTCGCGTATCCAGAGTCAAAACCTCCACCTTGCCAATCTCCTAAGAAATCTGCACCTACTGAAACGATAGTTGCCGCTTTTGAAAAATCGTAGTTAGCTAAAGCGCGTTCGCCATATTTAGCTTGAAATGCATCTAACGCAGCAGATTCTGAAACAGCATCATACTGAACGTGTTTTACATTCTCACCATATTTTTCTTTAAATTCTGAAACTAGTTTACTTGTCGATGGACTAGCATATGTTTGTGTTAATAACACAATTTGTTTTCCAGAATCTTTTAAAGCTGCAAGTTGTTGTGTTGTCTCAGACATTAATGAAGACCAAGAGATTACACTCTCTCCTTTCATTGGAGTCTTTAATCGCTTGCTATCGTATAAGCTTAAAACTGATGCATTAACTCTGGCATTAGCACTACCATTAGCAGCTGCCATTGTATTGTTTTCAATTTTAATTGGACGACCCTCACGAGTTTTTACTAAAACACTTGCGTAATCAAATCCGTCTGCAATAGTTGTTGCATAATAATTAGCAACACCAGGTATAATTGTATCTGGTTGTACTACGTAGGGAATTGATTTAATTACTGGTCCTTCACAGGCTGCTAATGATGCTGCAGCTGTACTAAAACCAACATATTTTAAGAAATCACGACGCGTTGTTGAAGACTTCTCTAATGACTCCTTATCTCCTAAGAACTCATCAGTTGGAATTTCTTGAACAAATTCGTTTTGTTTTAGCGTCTCAACAATAGAGCTATCTTCTTTTAGCTCCTCAACACTTTTCCAGTATTTCTTGTTTGATGACATATTATATAATTGAATTACTTCTTAATTTATTTTTATAGTTTTAAATCCCTTTTTAAGAGATTTCCGATGTTTCGGATATTCCTAAAAACTTTCTGTTTTTAGTAGTGACATTTACCACATTCTAAACCTCCCATTTGCGATGCCTTAATTTGGTCTAAATCACCATATTTTTTAGACAACTGCTCATGTATTTTAGTGTAGTATGCGTTATCCTTAACTTTCACATTTGTTTCTCTGTGACAGTTAATACACCATCCCATTGTTAATGGTGCATGTTGATACATAACTTCCATTTCTTCTACAGGTCCGTGACATGTTTGACACTCTACTCCTGCAACCATAACGTGTTGTGAGTGGTTAAAGTAAGCGAAGTCTGGTAAATTATGAATTCTAGTCCATTTTACTGGCTTTGTTTCTCCTGTATATTTCTGATTTGCATCATCCCAACCAACAGCGTCATATAACTTTTTAATTTCTCCATCGTAGAAATCTTTGCTGTATTCTGGTGTTGCTGTTGAAGCAGCCACTTCTGAAATTGACTTATGACAGTTCATACAAACATTTAAAGAAGGTATCCCTGAATGTTTACTTACTCTTGCTGAAGAGTGGCAGTATTTACAATCTATACCATTATCTCCTGCATGAATTCTGTGTGAATAGTGAATTTCTTGTACTGGCTCGTAACCTTGATTAACACCTACCTGCATAAGGTAACCGTAAACAAAATAACCTGCTGCTAATAAAAACAAGATAGATGTTACTAATACTAAGAATTGATTTTGTATAAATGCTTTCCAGATTGGCGTTCCTTTCGGTTCTTCTGCAATATCTAAACCTTTTTCTTGTGCAAAACGACGTAATGTTTTATTTACTAAAACTAAGGCTCCTGCTAATAAAGCAAACAATAATGCTAACGCGCCAAGAATTAGTTTATTTGAAGCGCCATCGTTATTTGGATTAACTTCAGGTTCAACAATAACACCACCTCCTGAGTTATCTTCTTTTGGCTTAGCAGTATATGCTAAAATATTATCAATATCTGTATTAGACAATTGAGGAAAAGCAGTCATTGCTGTTTTGTCATACTCATTATAAATCTTGTTAGCATACGCATCACCAGATTTAATCATTCCTGCACTGTTCTTAATCCAAGCATATAACCATTCACGATCTAATCCTTGTTCTTCTGCCAAACGTGCTTCAACATTACGTAATGCAGGACCGGTCATCTTTTTGTCTAACTTATGACAAGATGCACAGTTTGTATTAAATAATGCTTTACCGGCTGCCGGATCCCCTTCTTGGGCTGAAAGTGTACTAGAAAATGCTATTAAAATAATTAAGCTTAAACGAAGAATGTTGCTGCTTAATCTGCGGTGAATCACCTGTTTCATATTGTTAGTAAAATTAGCTTCTAAACTTTGGTACGGTTTTTTCATATGTATTTAAGAAAAATATACGCTTATAAAATCTAGGCAAAAGTAATACTTAAAGTCCATTTTATAAATGTTAGAGAAGTCTTAATTTCTAATTTAGAGATATTCTAAATAAGAAATGCGACTAATTTTCGTTATTTACTTTTACATTTGTATTAATTAAAACTTATTTATGATACGATTTTCTTTTAAAAAGCTTTGTTTACTAGCACTTTGCCTTATTGGCTTTACAGCTTTAAGTAATGCGCAACAGGGTAATGTAACCATTAATCAAGACCCAGCAATTTCTACATTGTTAGATTATAAAACAGAAATTAATGTTGATGGAAAAGACTCAAGACGCTATAAAATTCAAATTTTTTCTGGAGATCGCAGTAAGGCAGAAGAAGTATTAACAGCCTTTAAATACTCTTATGGTGAATGGTCTGCAAAAAAGGTTTACGAAACGCCAAATTATAAGGTTTGGGTTGGTAATTTTAGAACTAAATTAGAAGCCGATCGTGCTCTTATTAAAATTAAAAAGAAGTTTCCTTCTGCGTTTCCTTTTAAACCAAAAAAGGAAAGGGATTAAGTTTTTAAATACTATTACTAGTTAAACAAATAACTTACATACAATAAAAAAAGGCGACCATTTGGTCGCCTTTTTTTATTGTATTGAATTGAATATTATTTCAATTTCTTTTTTACTTCTACTTCGTGGAATGCCTCGATAGTATCGCCTTCTTTAATATCGTTGTAGTTTTTAATTTGCATACCACAATCGTATCCTTTAGACACTTCTTTAGCATCATCTTTAAATCGTTTTAAAGAAACTAGTTCACCTGTGTAGGCAACAACTCCATCTCTAATTAAACGAATTTGAGAGCTTCTAAAGATTTTACCATTCATAACCATACATCCTGCAATAGTCCCGACTTTAGATACTTTAAAGATTTCTCTAATTTCTGCAGTACCAGTAATCTCTTCTTTAAGCTCTGGAGATAACATACCTTCCATTGCATCTTTAAGATCATTAATTGCATCGTATATGATTGAGTACGTTCTAATATCTACTTCTTCTCTATCTGCAATAGTTCTTGCGTTTCCTACTGGTCGTACATTAAATCCTATAATAATAGCATCTGAAGCGGTTGCTAATAAGACATCACTTTCTGTAATGGCTCCAACACCTTTGTGTAAGATATTAACTTGTATTTCTTCTGTAGATAATTTCTGGAACGAATCAGTTAAGGCTTCTACAGAACCATCCACATCTCCTTTAAGGATAATATTAAGTTCTTTGAATGTTCCTAATGCGATACGACGTCCTATCTCAGCTAACGTTAATGTTTTCGTTGTACGTACATCTTGCTCACGTTGTAATTGCATACGTTTTGTTGCAATTTGCTTCGCTTCACGTTCGTCTGCAAATACATTAAATTTATCTCCTGCTTGTGGTGCTCCATCTAGTCCCAAGATAGATACTGGTGTTGATGGCCCTGCTTGTTTAACGTTGTTACCACGTTCATCTTGCATTGCCTTAACCTTACCACTATTTTTACCTGCTAGTACGTAATCTCCAATTTTAAGCGTTCCTGCTTGTACTAATATTGTAGATACATAACCTCTACCTTTATCTAAATAGGCTTCTACCACAGTACCAACTGCTGGTTTATTAGGGTTCGCTTTAAGCTCTAATAATTCGGCTTCTAGTAATACTTTTTCAAGTAAGTCTTTTACACCAGTTCCCATTTTAGCCGAAATATCGTGAGATTGTATTTTACCTCCCCAGTCTTCAACTAATAAGTTCATCTGTGCTAAACCTTCTTTAATTTTATCTGGATTAGCGTCTGGTTTATCTATTTTGTTTATAGCAAATACAATTGGTACTCCTGCTGCTTGTGCATGAGAGATTGCTTCTTTTGTTTGCGGCATGATATCATCATCTGCTGCTGCAACAATAATTGCTATATCTGTAACTTGTGCTCCACGTGCACGCATGGCTGTAAAAGCCTCGTGACCTGGTGTATCTAAGAAGGCTATTTTCTGTCCGTTCTCTAATTCTACACCATAGGCTCCAATGTGCTGTGTAATTCCTCCAGATTCTCCTGCAATCACATTCTCTTTACGTATGTAATCTAATAAAGATGTTTTACCGTGATCTACGTGTCCCATTACAGTAACGATTGGCGCACGTTCTATTAAATCTTCTGGCTTATCTTCTATTTCTACAATAGATTCTTCTATATCTGCAGTTACAAATTCTACTTTGTATCCAAATTCTTCAGCTACAATAGTTAATGTTTCAGCATCTAAACGCTGGTTCATTGTTACCATCATACCAAGAGACATACAAGCAGAGATAATTTGTGTTACTTGAACATCCATCATCGTAGCTACTTCACTTGCTGTAACAAACTCTGTTACTTTAAGGATTTTGCTTTCTGCCGCTTCAATCTTCTGATCGATTTCAGATTGCTCTCTATGTTGCTCTCTTTTATCTCTTCTATATTTAGCTCCTTTTCCTTTGCTAGATTTACCTTGAAGTTTTTCAAGTGTTTCACGCACTTGCTTTTTAACATCTTCTTCGCTAGGCTCTTCTTTTACAACAGGACGTCTAGACTGACCAGTTTTTTTACCTTTAAATCTATCGTTTCTATTATTAGACCTATTGTTTGAATTGTTACCTCCTCCTGGTTTATTGTCTCCAGGTTTAGAGATACGACGACGCTTTCTTTTGTTTGTATCGTCTGGTTTCTTCTCTTCCTTCTTTTTCTTAGGCTTATTAAATTGAGATAAATCAATTTTATCACCTGCGATTTTAGGACCTGAAAGCTTTTGGTATTGTGTTTTTACTTTTTCCTCTACAATTTCCTCTCCTTCTGGAGTTACAATTGTTTTAGCTTCTGGTGCTGCTTTAGGAGTTTCTTTTTTAGCTTCAACTGGCGCTGCTTTTTCTTCTACCTTTGGCTTAGGCTCTTCCTTTTTTGGAGTCTCAACCTTAGCTTTTGGCTCTTCTTTTTTAGCAACTTCCTTTTTCTTAGGTTCTAAATCTATTTTACCAACAGTTTTTGGACCAGACAAAGGTTTTACAGCTTTTACAACCTCCTGTTTAGGCGCTTCTTTAACCTCTTCTACTTTAGGCGTTTCTTTTACAGGTGGCGTTTCTTCTACTACTTCTTCTTTCTTTTTTGGCTCTAAGTCTATTTTACCAATAGTTTTAGGTCCAGATAAAGGTTTGGCAGCTTTTACAACTTCTCTCCTTCTTGCCTGTTCTCTAGCTTCAATCTCTTTTTGCTTCGCTTCAAGTTCTTGCTCACGCTTAATACGTAAGTCTTCTTTCTCTTTCTGCTTTGCTTCGCTGACTTCTTGAGAGGCTACTTTTTTACTAGCATCTGTTTGAAACTCATCAGAAAGTATTTTATACGTTTCTTCAGAAATTTTCGTAGTCGGGCGCTTCTCGATATCGACACCTTTGGAATCTAAAAATTCCACAGCACGATCTAAAGAGATGTTAAGCTCACGTAATACTTTATTTAATCTAATCGTTTCAGCCATAAATTGCCTTTAACCTTTAATTTTACTCCAAATATATGTTAATCTTCGAACTCTTCCTTAAGAATTCTAATAACATCTAGAATTGTTTCCTCTTCTAGGTCTGTTCTTTTTACTAAATCTGCAACGTCTTGTTCTAAAACACTTTTTGCAGTATCCATTCCTACTTTACTAAATTCTTCAATTACCCATCCTTCTATTTCATCTGAGAATTCAGTTAATTCTACATCTTCTTCCGCTCCTTCTCTAAACACATCAATCTCATAACCAGTTAATTGACCTGCTAAACGAATATTATGTCCACCACGTCCAATAGCTTTACTTACTTCTTCTGGTTTTAAAATAGCTTCTGCGCGTTTATTCTCTTCATCTATTTTAATAGACGTTACTCTTGCAGGGCTTAATGCTCTAGTAATATATAATTGTAAATTACTTGTAAAATTAATTACATCTATATTTTCGTTTCCTAATTCACGAACTATTCCATGAATTCTAGATCCTTTCATACCTACACATGCTCCAACTGGATCAATTCTATCATCGTAAGAATCTACAGCTACTTTTGCTTTTTCTCCGGGTATTCTTACTACGTTTTTAATAGTAATTAAACCATCGAATACTTCTGGTATTTCCGATTCAAATAATTTTTCTAAGAACTTAGGCGATGTACGAGACATTATTATAGCTGGCTTATTACCTTTAAGCTCTACGCTATCTATAATTCCTCTTACGTTATCTCCTTTTCTAAAGAAGTCTGAAGGTATTTGCTTATCTTTTGGTAAAATAATCTCGTTACCTTCATCATCTAATAAAATTACTGCTCTATGACGAATATGGTGCACTTCGGCAGTATAAATATCTCCTTCTAAATCTTTAAATTGTTTAAAGATGTTAGTATTATCATGTTCATGTATTTTAGAAATTAAGTTTTGGCGTAATGCTAAAATTGCTCTACGTCCTAAATCTATTAATTTCACTTCTTCCGATACATCCTCTCCTACTTCAAAATCTGGCTCTATCTTACGTGCTTCAGATAATGATATTTCTTGATTTGGTTCTTCTACGTCTCCGTCTGCTACAACTATTCTATTTCTCCAAATTTCTAAATCCCCTTTATCTGGGTTTATAATTATATCGAAGTTATCATCATCTCCAAACTTCTTTTTTAAAGCATTTCTAAAAACATCTTCTAGAATTGCCATTAACGTCACACGGTCGATTAATTTATCGTCTTTAAATTCCGAAAACGATTCAATTAACGCAAGATTTTCCATAACTCTACTGAATTAAAATTTTATCATCACTTTTGCTTCTACAATATCGTCGTAAGCAATATTTCTTTTCTTTTTAACGGTTACCTTACCTTTACCAACTGGTTTAGGCTCTCTGGCTTTCCATTCCACATCTATAGCTTCCTCCGAAGCGTTTGTTAATTCTCCTTCTATTGTTTCAGTTTGCATTTTCACTTCTAAAGTACGCCCAATATTCTTTTTATATTGTCTTGGCAACTTTAAAGGTGAAGCCGCTCCTGCGGAAGCAACTTCAAGAGAAAAGTCTTGTTCTTCTCTATCTAAATTATGTTCTATAGCTCTACTAATAAACATACAATCTTCTACTTTAACACCACTATCGCCATCGATAATAATATTAATCAAATTTGCACCAGAAATAGAGAAATCTATTAAGAATAAATCCTCTCTTTCTTGCAAAGCTTCTTCTAGTAAATCTTTAACTGTTGTTATAAACATTTTTAAGTATAAAAAGAGGGGACTTCACGTCCCCTCACCTTTCTTATTTTCTTTCAACGGTGCAAATATACACTTTTTTATTGATTTTCATAACGTAAACCGCCTAGCTTTATAAATAAAAATATGTACACTAAAGATTTAACATAGTAAATACGCATTAGTATTTCTTTTTTCTGAATGCAACGGAACTTTCTAGTTAGTAACACATTACTAAAAACTCGTTTTTTTTTACTAAATTTATAGAACCACACTAAATCATACTTTTATGAAAAAATTATTAGTTCCTACAGATTTTTCAAACGAAGCAGAAAATGCCATTAAGGTTGCAGCGCAATTGGCAAAAAAGCATAATTGCGAGCTCATTTTACTACACATGCTAGACTTACCTCTTAGTCAACTTAACGATGGCGGCACACCTACAGATTTACCAGAAGCTGTTTATTTTATGAAACTAGCACATAAACAGTTTGAAACTGTAATGGATAAATCTTACTTAGAAGGCATTACGGTGCATGAAATGGTAGATTTTCATGATATTTCTAGAGGAATTTTAGATACATGTAAAACTCATGATGTTGATTTAATTGTTATGGGATCGCATGGTGCCAGCGGACTTAAGGAAATGTTTATTGGATCGAATGCTGAAAAAATTGTCCGTACTTCCGAAACCCCTGTTTTAGTTATTAAAAATGAACACACTGATTTTAATATTAGAGAATTTGTTTTTGCTTCTGATTTTAAAAACGACAATAAGGAAACTTATAAACAGGCTATAAAACTCGCTGAAGCTTTTAATGCTAAAATTCACTTACTTATGGTAAATACTGTTGCTAATTTTACGACTACTGCAGATGCTAAGGTTAGAATTAGTGAATTTATTCAGGATACTACTTTTAAAAATTATACGATTAATATTTATAATGATGAAACTGCAGAAAAAGGCATTTTAAATTTTTCTCATATTATAAATGCCGACCTAATTGGTATTAGTACACATGGCAGGCAAGGTATTGCACACTTTTTTAACGGCAGTTTAAGTGAAGACATTGTTAATCACGCTAAAAGACCAGTGATTACTTTTAAGATTTAACCTGAAAAATATTATAAAATAAAAAAGTCTTCCAAAATTGGAAGACTTTTTTGTTGGCCCACTAGGGCTCGAACCTAGACTCTTCGGTACCAAAAACCGACGTGTTGCCAGTTACACCATAGGCCAGTAACTGTTTGCGGGTGCAAATATAAAACGAATAATAATATCTGCAAACATTTATTTAAAAAAATATTTTAAAATCCTTAACGTTAACTTAAAAATGAGTCCCGTTTAATAATTATTACTAAATTCGCCATCATAATAAATAAGACATGTCAATGACTTCAATTAACTTTAAAAAATGGAACAACATATTAGGTTGGTTCGCTTTTTTAATTGCATTAATAACTTATAGTTTAACAGTAGAACCTACTGTGAGTTACTGGGATGCAGGAGAATACATATTAACTTCTGCTAAATTACAAGTAGGACATCCGCCAGGAGCGCCATTATTTCAAATGCTAGGTGCTATGTTCTCTACTTTTGCTTTTAACCCAGAACAAGTTGGGTTAATGCTTAACATGGTTAGTGCTGTATCTAGTGCTTTTACTATTTTATTTATGTTTTGGAGTATTACTTTATTACTTAAACTAGTAACCAAAGACGATAAATTAACAGACGGAAGAATAAAAGCAATCCTTGGAAGTGCTTTAGTAGGTAGTTTAGCTTTTACATTTACAGACTCGTTTTGGTTTAACGCTGTAGAGACAGAAGTATATGCTATGGCTACACTAATCATGGCTATTTTATTTTATTTAGCACTGAGATGGGAAGGCGACATGAACACGCCTCGCGGCAATCGCTGGCTAATTTTAATAGCTTTTGTTATTGGGCTATCATTTGGAGTTCACTTTATGGGATTATTAACAATCCCAGCTATAGGATTAATCTACTTTTTTAAGAACTATAAAAAAGTAACATTATTAAATTTCATTGTCGCTAATGTTGTTTCTGTTGCTATTTTATTATTCATATTCAAATTATTAGCACCTAATATCCTTAGGTTTTTTAGTGTTTTAGAAATTTTCTTTATAAACTCTATTGGCTTACCGTTTAATTCTGGCTCTGTAATTGCTGGACTTGTTTTAATTGCTGCAGTATACTTTGGCTTAAAATATACACGTCAAAAAGGATATAAACACATAAATACAGGTATATTATGTGTTACATTTATAGTTATTGGCTTCTCTTCTTGGTTAATGCTACCTATTCGTGCTAACGCAAATGTTGTTATTAATGAGAATAATCCTTCTAGTGCAAGAGAGCTACTTGCTTACTATAATTTAGAACAATATCCTGAAACACATTTATTCTACGGTCCTTTATTTACAGATCAATATTCTGGATTAGATGAAAGCACACCTTATGTAGATGATAAGCCTAAATACGAGAAGGATGAAAAAACAGGAAAATACATTGTAGTTAACGACTGGAAAAAAGCAAAACAGAATTATAATTCTGAACATGCTTCTATTTTACCAAGAATGTGGAGTGGCGAAAATGCAGAGAACTATTTAATGTTTTCCGGATTCTTAGATTTCAACATTAAACCTGAATACACTATAGACCCTACAACAAAACGTTTAATAGAACAGTTTATTTACCAACTTAACAAAGGGGAACTAAGTGAAAGTGAGTATGAGCAATTTGCACAGAAATATGACAAAGAATTAAGGATTTACACTAGTGAAGGCTTAAATCAAATTAAATCGATAATCGCTCAATTTAAAAATGAGGTAGCTAAAGGTAATGTAGATTATGAAGGCTATGCTAATTTTTTAAAGGAATATGGCCAAGCCTATTTAGATGTCGAAAAACCTTCGCTTGCTAGTAATATTGCCTACCTATTCGAATATCAATTAGGATACATGTATTGGCGTTATTTTATGTGGAACTTCACAGGACGACAAGATGATATACAAGGTAAGTATGACAATCATGGTAACTGGATTAGTGGTATTGATGCTATAGATGCTAAATTTCTGGGGATGTCTCAAGACAATTTACCTAGCGATGTAAAAAACAATAAAGCTAGAAACACGTATTATTTTTTACCTCTTCTATTTGGTCTTATTGGACTATTCTTCCTGTTAAATAAAGATAGAAAAACCTTTTGGGTATTGTTAGTCTTTTTCTTGTTTACTGGTTTAGCCATACAAGTTTATACGAATGTACGTCCTTTTGAGCCTAGAGAACGAGATTATTCTGTTGTTGGTTCCTTTTATGTTTTTGCAATCTGGATTGGATTTAGCGTTTATGCTATTTACGATACAATACAAGATAAAATAAAAACACCTCTTTTAGCACCTGCAATTACTTTAGTCTGCATTTTATTAGTACCAACAATTTTGGCTGCCAACAACTGGGATGACCACGACCGATCAGATAAATATACAGCCAGAGCAATGGCTAAAAAGTATCTAGATTCTTGTGCCGAAAACGGTATATTATTCTCAATTGGAGATAACGATACCTTTGCGCTTTGGTATGCTCAAGAAATAGAAGGCTACAGAACCGATGTTCGTGTTGTAAACACTAGTTTATTTCAAACCGATTGGTATATAGATCAAATGAAACGTAAAGCTTACGACAGTGACCCTATACCATCGCAACTAACACACGACCAATACAAATTAGGTACCAGAGAGTATATTATAAAACGTTTAACTTACACAGACCCAAGAACAGGAGAAGATAAACGCATTTACAGCAGAGACACTTTAATGATTAAAGACTTTATGGCTTTTGTATCTAACGAAAACCCAAAAACTAAAGTTAAAAGTGTATTAGAACTGGAAGGAGACGATCCTAATCAATACCCTTCTCAATACAAAAACCTTAACTATTTTCCTGTAGAGAATATTAGAATACCTGTTAACAAGGCTAATGTTTTAGAACATGGCATTGTAAAACAAAAAGATGCAGGTCAAATTGTACCTTACATAGATATTAAAATTAAAGAGAGTGCAATTTACAAGCAACGTTTATTAATGTTAGATGTTGTAGCTAATAACGACTGGAAACGCCCTATTTACTTTACTGGCGGTGCTTTTGGGTCGGACGATTATATCTGGATGGAAGACTATCTACAATTAGATGGTATGGTTTATAAGTTAGTACCTATTGCCACACCAGTAGATCGTGCAAATCCATTTGATATGGGTCGTGTAGACACAGAACTCATGTATAATAAAGTTAAGAATTGGGACTGGGGAAATAGTGGCAGTGACGCTATTTACCATGACCCAGAAACTAGAAGAAACTCTATTACATACCGTGGAAATCTTGCGCGATTAATAGAACAGTTAATTAAAGAAGAGCAATTAGAAAAAGCAGAAGAAATAGCAGATATTGCTATGACTAACATGCCTGTGGATAAATTTGGCTATTACACACTTCTTGAACCCTATATAGGTGCTTACTACGAAACAGGAGCAAAAGAAAAAGCGAGACAGCTTTTCAAAGAAGTTGCTACTAAATACCAAGAAAACTTAACGTATTATAGCGAATTAAATAGAGAGCAGCAACGCTCTAATTTAATTGAGATTTATACAGATTTAGAACGCTATAGAGCACTTATTATAGTGTTAGCAGAGTACGATGATGACTTTGGTGAAAAAGAGTTTTTAATCTTCCGTAACTACGAACAGTTATTTGAAGAGGTAATGCCACAAGAAGAACAACAGCCAACAAGAGAAGAATTAGATTTATCCATAGAAGATTTAATTTCTAGAGATAGTAGTATTATTAATGTAGAAGATTAACTATTGGTTTTATTTCCTGTAAAAATACCACGATTTATAAAGCGAATTTTCCCAAACTATGTTTGGGATTTTTCGTCTAAGGACAAAACGCTTTATCTTACTTTCGATGATGGACCAACGCCAGAAATCACTGCATGGACATTAAATATTCTTAAAAACTATAACGCTAAAGCGACCTTTTTTTGTATTGGTAACAATGTTAAAAAGCATCCCGATATTTTTAATAGTATAATAACCGAAGGACATCACATAGGCAATCATACACATAATCATTTAAAAGGCTGGAAAACGTCTAAAACTAATTATATAAAGGATGTACAACAGGCACAACATTGTATTAACACCACAATAATTGGAAATGAGATAGACTTAAAAACAACACTATTTAGACCACCTTTTGGAAAAATAAAAAACAGTCAAGCTAAAACACTAATAGCTTTAGGGTATAAAATTATAATGTGGAGTGTTATTTCTGTAGACTGGGAACAAAAACTACCTAAAGAACAGTGCTTAAAAAATGTTATTAAACATACTACTAACGGTAATATTATTGTATTTCACGATAGTTTGAAGGCTTCAAAAAACATGCAATACACTCTACCAAAAGTATTAGAACACTTTAGTAACAAAGGGTACACTTTTAAAGCAATACCTTATTAAATAACTACGTATACTGCTGTAAAAGACTTATTAAAGTGTTAGCATCTTGCTCTCCACTGTGTCTCCATTGCATTTCACCATTTTTATAAATAATAAGTGTTGGCAATCCTTTTACACGTAGAGCCTCAGAAAGCTCTCTGTTTTTTTCAACATCAATCTTAATCACTTTAGCTTTATCTCCCATTGCTGCAGCAACATCTCGAAGTACTGGATGCATTGCTGTAGATTGCTCATTCCAATCTGTAAAAAAGTCTAACAGAACAGGAATGTTTACATCTATTAATTCTCCAAATTTTGACATTATTTAAAGTATTAGTTTAAGCTTCTTATACCAAATCTACAATTTTTTAACAACTTATGGTTTTATATTGCTGATTTTTAAGCGGTTTTAGCACCTTTTTTAAGTTCTATTACCGTGATTTCTGGCCAAATACCGACACGACCGGGATAGGCATGAAAACCAAAGCCTCTATTTACGTTTATAAATTGATTAGCTTCTTCATACAAACCAGCCCATTGTTTGTATACATATTGTACTGGACTCCATTTAAAAATTCCAGGAATTTCTATACCAAACTGTAAACCGTGAGTATGCCCACTTAGCGTTAAATGATAGTGGTCTTTGTGTGTTTTTACTTCATGTTCCCAATGTGATGGATCATGACTTAGTAATATTTTAAAGTCATCGCTAGAAATGGCTTGAGATGCTAAATTTAGGTCTCCTGCCTTTTTAAAACTCTTCCCCCAATTCTCTACACCAACGATAGCTAATCGTTCTCCATCTTTCTCTAAATAATCACTTTCATTTAGTAATAATTTAAAATCTATTTTTTTATGCACATCTTTTATGGCTTGAAAGTTTGCTTCTTTAGCCTCTTCGCTTGGCCAAGTTACATATTCACCATAATCATGATTTCCTAGCACAGAATATTTCCCGAATTTAGGGGTTTTAATCCGCTTAAAAGTATCTATCCATGGGTCCATTTCATCTGCTCTAGTATTTACAATATCTCCTGTAAATAGTATAACATCTGTTTCTTGTTCATTAATTAAGTCGACTGCATATTCAATTTTATCTTTTTCATCAAAACTCCCCGAGTGTATATCACTTATTTGTGTTAGTTTAAAACCATCGAAAGCTTCTGGTAAATCTTCAAAATGAATAGTATATTTTAGAACTTTATAGTTATACTTTCCTTTATAAATACCATATAACAGAGAGGCAAAAGGTATTGCAGCAATCCCTAAAGCTATTTTACTTATAAACGTACGTCTACTCGGTAAATATTTATCTGGCCTGCTTAACAAATTGCTATCAGTTACATAATTATAACCTGCTATAAAAATGCGTATAATATCTTCAGCAAACATTATAAAAAACAAAGCTATTTTAGGCACTAACATTAGTAATAAGAACCCTGAAGCTCTTAAAGAACTAGAGTTAGGCCCAACACTTCTATCGTAATTTAAAATGATATAAATTAAATATCCATAAACGCAAACAGAAACTAAAACATACAACCATAGTGTCCAAGATGTTTTAGATATTGTTTTAAAAGCCTGAAATGCATAAACATCTATAATTAGTAAAACAATAATTGGTATTAGTAACCTTAACATATATCTCTAAATTTTTAACAAAATTAACGATTAATGTGTGTGAGTTATCTTATTAAATTGTTAAAGGTTTTTAGCTTTAAGCCTTTTAATTCTAGTGCTTCTGTTTTAAACTGAATAGTTTTAGTCGTATTTGGTAACAAATCGAAAAAATTATCAGAAAAATGGCCTTTATCCTTAGCGTAAAGAAACACATCTTTTTGAAGGGTTTTACTAGACAATTCAATAGTAAAGCCTGTTTCTGTTTTTGTTATCGTTTGTTTAATATCTCCTTTGTTAAGTTCTAGCTCTTTATATTTACCCAAATAGAACAACGATTCTTCATCGTTAAATGTTGCTACTACCACTACTCCATTTTTATTTAATTCCAATGTATTTAAATCTAATGTAGACTTAATAGCACTACTATCTGGGTCTACTATTATTGATTTAGAAACCTCATGTAAAACGGTGCCTTCAAAATCCATTATTTTAAGTTTTAAATCACCTTTATAGGCTTCTAAATCATCATTAACAATGTATGTATTTAAGGTATCGTTAATCACTCTAGAAGATATTAAAACATCCTTAAATGCTTTCTTGGTTTTGTAATGCATTGCTTTCCAATTACCTAAAAAATCGATACTAGACCAAGATATTACTGGCCAACAATCGTTAAGTTGCCAATATAGCGTACCCATGTTATATGGCTTGGCGCGTCGTTGCGCTTCAAAACCTAGCGTCATACCATTGGCTTGCATTAATTGACTCATATACACATAATCTTCATCATTATCTGGAACAGGATAATCACGTTCCATGTAGTTTTTAATTATTGAATAACCTCTTGGATGTTTCTGGTGCGTATCGAACGCCTTAGAAGATACCGATGTACTTTCACTTCCATTAATATATTGTATAGCTTCATAACTAGGAAATGCCTGAAATCCAAATTCACTCATAAAACGTGGTACTGCATCTAGTAAATGTTCAAAAGGATATTCGTCATGCCAAATCCACCAATCGTGTGCATCGCCTTCTGTTTTATATAACGGATTACCTCTGCCATATCTCGGTGAGCTTTCCCAATAATCAATTTCTTTATGGTATTCGTTTACCACTTTAGGCAATAGAGTATCAAACAACTGTAAATAATTACCCCATATTTCGTTTTTCTCAGCTTCACTTCTACCGGTTTGCCAACCCCAACGATGCCAAGCTTCATTATTTTCGTTATTTCCACACCATAAAGCAATAGAACTATGGTTTCTTAAACGTTTAACATTATCTATTGCTTCTTGTTTTACGTTTTCTAAATACCCTTCATCTCCTGGATACATAGCACAGGCAAACATAAAATCTTGCCAAACCATAATTCCTTTTTCGTCGCACAGATCATAAAACAAGTTTTCTTCATAAATACCACCTCCCCATACGCGAAGCATATTCATGTTAGCATCTACAGCATCACCTAAAAGACGCTCATAATCTTCTATTTTCACTTCATTTTGGAAACTATGTTGCGGTATATAATTAGCACCTTTTGCATAAACCGGCACATCATTTACTTTAAAATAGAAGGTTTCTCCAATACTATCTTTTTCGGTAACTAATGCTACTGTTCTTAATCCCTTTTTAAGGGTTTGCGAATCTAAAGTTCTATTACCTTCTTTTACTATTGTTTTAATAGTATATAAATGAGGATTTCCTATATTATGCGGCCACCATTTTTTAGGATTTTTAATAGTAAATGGAATAGAGAATTTATCTTCCACTTTAATTAGTTCTATTTCCTTATTTAAAACATCGTTTACATAAATCTCTACAGTTATAGGATCTTCAACTATAGATTTCACTTCAAACTCTGCTTCTATTTCTGCAATAGTATCGTTTAATACTTTTTGATTATAATAAATGTCTTTTATTTTAAAATCATTCCAAGACCGTAAGTAAATAGGTCTAGACACCCCACTAGAAGTTAAAACAGGTCCCCAATCCCAACCGTAATGAAATTGCGGTTTTCTTGTAAAAATACGATCACCCGCTGGTAACTCGTATGGCAACTTTTCTTTCTCTATGGTTTCAGCTTTGGTTGTACTTTCAAATACAATACGTAATTCGTTTTCGGTTTTTAACAATGGTTTTACATCTACAGTAAATTCTCGAAACGCGTTATTCGTTTTTAAAATAGTTTTACCATTTAAAAAAACTGTCGCATAGGTATCTAAACCTTTAAAATCTAATTCTAAATGTTTTTTTAACAAGGTTTCTTCATCGACTTTAAAATTGGTTTTATACTCCCAATCTTCTGCAGATATCCATTGTAAGTCTAATTCGTTATTCGCCACAAATGGGTCTTTAATTGTTCCATTTCTAAACAAATCGGAATGCACTTCGCCAGGAACCTCAGCCCCTTTCCAAATAGTATCTTTTACATTTTTAAAAGTCCAATCGCTACTTAAAGCCATGGCTTTTGGAGAATCGTCTGTTTTACAACCTAGCACTACAAATGCAACTAGTATTAAAATTAATCTATTCATTATCGTAAATTATATAAGCGGAAACCATCCAATAATTATGTTCATTCTCTTTAGATTCTTGTGCTTCTGGTATCGAGAATTTAAACGTATGAGAACTCTTTTCTAAATCCTTTAAAGCTATAATTTCAGGAGTAACATCACTTCCTGGGCACCAATTAGACCGTGAAAGATCGGACGATGCAATACGATCATTAGACTTTTCATCCTTCATAAAATCTTTAGCCAACCAAGTTCCAGAGGTAGGGTTAAAACGTCTAAAACTCGCACAATCGTCTCGCCATGGTACAAACTGTTTAATGACTTTTCCGTTTAAAGTGACTATATTTTCCTTTTTAACAAACTCATCACCTTCCGAATGCCCACCATGACCTGTTGTTATATAATACAGTTTTGCATTTTTGTAATGATGTTTTGCAGGAATTTCAACCGTAATATCTCCTTTTGAAAATCCATCGTAATTTAGCTGATTCCCATCATACTTTACTGTATTTATTATAGGTACAACTGTTTGTATTTTTTTAATATGATTTGAAATATCACTTTCTTTAAAATCTAAATTCACTGAAAGGTTGTAGCCTTCTTTTGTCCATGTATCTATATAAACTCCTATATAAACTTCATCCTCTAAAAGTGGTAACAACTGTGTAACATCTTGAGACCAATTTACTTTTTTCTCCCAATGTGGAATATAAGGTGGTTTTCTATCATTTGCCCGTTCGCTTTCGCTAAAGTGCCCTATTCCAAAAGGCGTCATAAAACGTAATAATTCTACGTTAGGTAAATAAGTAGATGTTTTAAATTGTGCTGGCATTACCCCAGGATATTTATCCTTTAATTGCTCTTCTAAAAACGCTTCATCTCTAAAAGATAATAGGTTTAAATCTGCTGTAGACGGTATTACAAACAATGACCCCGATTTATCCCATGGATCTCCGTTAGAGGTAAGTGTTAGGTTTACTGTTACACTAGGTTGTAAATTATAATTTGGGAGTTTTACTTTTTTTAACAATACACGCCCTGCATCTAATCTTAAAACACCTGTTTCTTCTGGTATTAAAGTATCTTTTTTAAGCGCCATATCGAAATATAAATTTGTATTATCGAAAACTGACACCGTCTTATCGCCTATACTTACTACTTGTGCTTTGGGCTTGGCACAACTTGTAAAAATAACAATTAGTATTGCTAATATTTTAAACTTCATTAGTCCTTTATAGTATTTAATATGTCTTTAATTTTAGTTATATCGGAAACAACACTAACCCTTTCATCAAAAAATTGAGCACTATTCATAGCCACTTCGGGCTGCTTATTTACTTGAGATATACGCGTTGCTGAAGCATGAGCTTCCACAAATCCTTTAGCTTTAAATTGTTTTATATTCCCTGAGTTAATGCCGCCCCCAGGCAAAATAACAATCTTCCCCTCTACTTGCGTTTTTAAATTGGATAGCAAACTCAAACCTAGTTCGGCAGATGATGCTTGCCCAGAAGTTAACACTCTATCTGCTCCAATTGTAATTAATTGTTTTATAGCTTCGGAAGGGTTCGGCGTCCAATCGAAAGCACGATGAAATGTAAATGGCAGAGGCTTTGCTAATGCTATTAGTTCTTCTGTACGTTTAACATCTATGGTATTATCTTCATTTAAAACACCTGAAACAATACCCGAGCAACCTAGTTCTCTACACAATTGAATATTATGTTTCATGGTTTCAAATTCAGAATCGGAATACGTAAAATTCCCACTTCTAGGACGTATTAAAACAAAAACAGGAATAGATAACGCTCGCACTGTTTGTTTAATTAAACCATAATTTGGTGTAATACCTCCAATGGCTAACTCACTACACAACTCTATACGTTGTGCACCAGCATTTTGTGCATTAATTGCAGATTGGTAATTACTAGCACAAATTTCTAAAATCATTTATTATTGAGGGATTATAAAATATAAGACTCCTAAATTAAGAAGTATATATTAGATTATACTAATACAATTTTGTCTTTTAGAGCTTATTTCTTGTTATTATTTAACAATAATTTCATCGATAAATGTCCAAGCTTTGTTTCCTGCACCTTGTAATCCTTCTGGAATGGTTCCGTAACTAGGTACTTTTATTTTTATTTTTTGTACTCTTTTAGGCTCTCTAAGATCCAATTGCATTTTTTTAATTAAACCTTCTGATCGGTAATCAATATAATAAACCATATAAAACTCATCATCAAAATACAACAGGACATTTTTTGGCGTATACAACCATTGTCCGTTTGCATTATAAAAACGGGTTTCAATAGAATTAATATCCATAGTCTCTCCTAAGTCGATAATTATTTCTAAATCATCTCCCCAAAAGCCTAACCATTCTTTATCTCCAAAACGGTTATCGCTACCATTTATGCCATTTATCATTCCTTTCTTACCACTACCACTATATGCTTTATGTGGCTCAACATTTATTAAAATATCTTTACCTACAGCTTTATGGTAATTTAATTTCTGTTCAAAAACACGTCCTAATTGTTTTTCAGTATTAAAAACTGCCGCTTTTAATAACATATCTCCATTAATTATAATAGGTGTTTCATATACTTTAGATGTTATAGATGGTTCACTCCCATCTAATGTATAACGAATGGTTTTATCTTTAGTTAACGTATTTAATTGGTAACTCAATTTGTTTTTCTCGGATAACAACTCCCCTTCTACTTCATATAAATGATTAGCATAATTAATATCTAAAACATCCAATCGTTTATTAAACACTTCTACTCTAGAAATGAAATCTGCATAGTTTTTATTTTCTGGACTAGACCACACCACTTCACTCATCGCCATAATGCGAGGAAACACCATATATTCTACTTGGTCTTCTGTAGGCATATATTCTGTCCAAACATTACCTTGAGCACCTAATACGTATTGTTGTTCGTCTTTAGTTAACGCTTTTGGTATAGGATTAAAACCATAAACTTTTTCTAGAGGTAGAAACCCTCCAATAGCTACTGGCTCGTCTTCATTAGTAGACTGATAATAATCAAAATAGCTATGAGACGTTGGTGTATTAATAACGGTATGTTTAGCTTTAGCAGCTTCTACTGCGCCTTTTGTTCCACGCCAAGACATTACTGTAGCGTTTGGTGCTAAACCACCTTCTAAAATTTCATCCCAACCAATAATTTGTCTGCCTTTACTGTTTAGATAGCGTTCCATTCTAGAGATAAAATAACTTTGCAATTCATGCTCGTCTTTTAAGCCTTCAGCTTTCATACGTTCCTGACAATGGTTACACGTTTTCCATCTTGTCTTTGGTGCTTCATCTCCTCCTATATGAATGTATTGACTAGGAAACAGCTCTAAAACTTCATCTAAAACGTCTTCTAAAAAGGTAAACGTCTCTTCTTTTGTACAATAAATCTCTTCAAATACACCCCATTTAGTTGCTACCTCAACTTGTCCTCCTGTACAACCTAACTCTGGATAGGCAGAAACAGCTGCTTGAGAATGACCAGGCATTTCAATCTCTGGTATAATTGTTATTTTACGATTATTAGCATATTTAACTAATTCTTTTATTTGTTCTTGTGTATAATAACCACCGTACTTTTTACCATCAAATTGGTGTGGTTCATCATTATAATGTCCAATAAGAGTTTCTTTTCGATAAGCAGCAATATCATTAAGCTTAGGGTATTTTTTTATTTCAATACGCCAACCTTGATCTTCGGTTAAATGCCAATGAAAGGTATTCATTTTTAATAGTGTCAATGCATCGATATAACGTTTTATAAAATCTACAGAGAAAAAGTGACGTCCAACGTCTAAGTGCATACCTCGATAAACAAATTCGGGCTCATCCTCTATGGTTAGACTTTGTATAGCTATATATTCATCTTTAATAACTCCTTTTTCTAACGAAATTGGTAATAATTGTCTTAAACTCTGTACAGCATAAAAAGCACCAGTATCCGTAGCGGCAGTAATGGTTATTGTTTCTGGTAAAATTTTTAGGGTATACCCCTCTTTATTTGATAATAAAGTATCTTTTATAAACAAAATAGTATTTTCCCCATTGCTTTCTTTTAAGTTAATTTGGCTAGAGTTAGTAATGTACGATTTCAAAAAATTTGCAGATACCTTAAAAGCATCATCAAATTGCAAAGCAGTTTCCGAACTCAATATAAATTGTCCATTATGCAACTCTTGTTTTAAAGGAACAGGAATTATGTTTGGGCTTACAGCTTCTAGAGGAGGAACAGTATTACAACTAAAAACGATACAAATAAAAACTAAAAGGGATAATAATCTATTGCTATGCATTTTCTTATATTAGATGCCTATAAATGTACTAATCTATTTTTAATGAAGCTTAAACTAATCCTCGTTTTTATTATTGCCCTTACAATAACTGCTTGCAAAAAAGAAGTCAACACTACACCCGCTAAAAAAGACAACCCCTTAATATCCTATGTTAACCCCTTTATAGGAACTGGCGGACATGGCCACACCTACCCTGGCGCAACACTACCTTACGGTATGATGCAACTAAGTCCAGATACGCGTTTAGATGGTTGGGACGGTTGCTCTGGCTACCATTACAGCGACAACTATATTTATGGTTTTTCGCACACGCATTTAAGTGGTACTGGTGTTAGCGACTATGGCGATATTTTATTAATGCCTACTAATGCTATACAATTTAATAATGGTGCAGATGGTAAAAAAGGGTACAGAGCCCATTTTGCTCACGAAAATGAAACCGCAGAACCTGGCTACTATAAAGTGCATTTAGACTCTACAAATATCGATGTAGAGTTAACAGTGTCTAAACGTAGCGGTATGCATAAATACACATTTCCTTCTGCCGAAAATCAATATGTCATTCTAGATTTAATTCACCGTGACAAAGTATTAAATGCTAAAATTGAAAAGGTTTCCGATACCGAAATTACTGGACATCGTTTTTCTGAAGCTTGGGCAAAAGACCAACGTTTGTTTTTTAACATAAAAACATCACACCCATTTAAAGACCTATTGCAATCACCTCCAAAAGAAGGAAAGCCGGGCGCGCAAAAAATGGCTTTAAATTTTATTAACCCTAACAACGAGCCTGTTTATATAACAATAGGAATCTCGGCTGTAGATAAAGTAGGTGCTAAACAAAACTTAGAACAAGAAATAGGAACTAAACCTTTCGAAATAATTAAGCAAGAAGCACAGCAAACTTGGGAAAACCAATTAAGTAAAATTGTTGTAGAAAGTGATAATACAGATTATAAAACCAATTTTTATACGTCTATGTATCATACAGCAATTGCTCCTAACCTATACCAAGATGTCGATGGGCGTTACCGTGGTATGGATTTAAAAATTCACGAAACAAAAGATTTTGATTACTACACGGTGTTTTCACTTTGGGATACATATCGAGCTGCTCATCCACTTTATACCATTATAGAACAAGACAAAACCAACGATTTTATTAATACTTTTTTAGCAAAGCATGACGAAGGTGGTATTATGCCAATATGGGATTTATCGGCAAATTATACAGGTTGTATGATTGGTTACCACGCTGTACCCGTTATTGCAGACGCCTACTTAAAAGGCATTAAAGGTTACGATGCAGAACGTGCTATGACGGCGATGTTACATAGTGCTACACGAGATAAATTAGGTTTAGAATCTTATAAAAACTACGGATTCATTCCTGTGGAAAAAGAAAGTGAATCGGTTTCTAAAACCTTAGAATATGCTTACGATGATTGGACGATTGCACAAATGGCAAAAGCCATGAACAAAACAGAGGTTTATAAAACCTATTCAGAACGTGCTCAATATTATAAAAACATTTTCGATCCAGAAACACAGTTTATGAGAGGTCGTTTCCGCAATACATGGTTTGCTCCTTTCGATCCTTACGAAGTAAACTTTAATTATACCGAAGCTAACTCATGGCAGTATAGCTATTATGTACCACAGGATATTTCAGGATTCATTAATTTATTGGGAGGCAAAGATAAATTAGAAGCTAATTTAGATAAGTTATTTGTTGCCGAAGACCAAACCTCAGGACGTCATCAAGTAGATATTACAGGATTAATTGGGCAATATGCACATGGTAACGAGCCAAGTCACCACATGGCTTACCTTTATAATTTTGTAAATAAACCTCATAAAACTCAGGAGAAAATTCGTCAAATATTAACCGAATTGTATACTAATACACCAGATGGTATTTCTGGAAATGAAGATTGCGGACAAATGAGTGCTTGGTATATTTTTAGTTCTTTAGGATTTTACCCTGTAACACCAGGATCAAATCAATACATTATAGGAAGCCCTTTATTTAACAAAGCAACTTTTAATTTAGAAAACGGAAAACAATTTACTATAAACGCGACTAATGTTAGTGATGCTAATAAATATATAGACTATGTTTTATTAAATGGCGAGCCATTAAACCATACTTACATTACACATGATGCTATTATGAATGGAGGTG
The DNA here is from genome assembly GCA_947494205.1 of uncultured Flavobacteriaceae bacterium. Taxonomy (GTDB): domain Bacteria; phylum Bacteroidota; class Bacteroidia; order Flavobacteriales; family Flavobacteriaceae; genus JAHDHI01. Next base: position 128,810 of record CANLUH010000010.1, read on the forward strand.
TTTTAGAATTTGTAATGCGTGCTACACCTTCTGAATGGGGAACCAAAGAAGGGCAAGAGCCAAAAACAGAGATTACAGAACATTTAATTGTATCTCCACCATTTATCGCTAAAGGTAAAACAGCATTTAATGGCTCTACTACAATTGAATTACAGAGCAATACTAAAGATGCTGTTATTTATTATTCTGAAAATGAATCAGCATTTAAAATGTACGATGCGCCTTTCAACATTTCTGAAGCATTAACGCTTAGAGTATATTCCGAATTAAACGGAAAGAAAAGTCCAACGATTACTACACAGTTCTTTAAAATAGACCCTAATTTGTCTCTAACCTTAGAAACAGAATATGCAAATCAATATAATGGCGGAGGAAAAGATGCGTTAATAGATGGTATTGTAGGTGCAGAAGATTTTAGAACAGGAACTTGGCAAGGTTATTTTGATAAAGACGTTATTGCAACCGTAGACTTAGGCAGTAAAAAAGAAGTGAATACAGTAACTGTTGGTTTTTTACAAGACCAGCGTTCTTGGATATTCTATCCTACTTCTGTAGAATGCTGGGGCTCTAACGATGGCAAAAACTTTGTAACATTAGATAAATTACAGAAAATAGACCCAACAATAGCTTCAGAAGACGTCACTATTAAAAATATAACTTTTAAACAAGATAAAGCAAAGTACCGCTACATAAAAGTTGTTGCTAAAAAATTAGGTAAATTACCAGAATGGCATTTGGGATACAAACACGATGGACGTAGCTGGCTATTCGTAGACGAAATCTCGATTAAATAACAATTAAACTATACTAATTAATACCTATACATAAGATTATGAATAACCAAAACAACAAATCTGCATTAACGACTCTAGTCACAGTATTCTTTTTCTGGGGTTTTATTGCGGCATCAAACGGTGTTTTTATCCCGTTTTGTAAAACGTATTTTAATATTGATCAGTTTCAGTCGCAACTTGTAGATTTTGCCTTTTATGGCGCTTACTACCTAGGAGCTTTACTTCTATTTGTAATCTCCAGCGCCTTAAAAAGTGATGTATTAAACAAATGGGGCTATAAATCGGGAATTGTATACGGTTTATTAATTTCCGCATTAGGAGCATTAGTAATGTACCCATCTGTAAATGGTGCAGAACAAGGAGATACACCTGTGTTTTATTTAGTACTACTAGCCTTATTTATAGTAGGACTCGGATTCTCATTACAACAAACAGCAGCAAACCCTTTTGCTGTTGCCCTAGGTAAACCAGAAACCGCCTCTAACCGATTAAACCTTGCTGGTGGTATTAATTCTTTTGGTACTACTATTGGGCCTATCGTTATTGCATTAATCATATTTGGGTCGACACCGTTATCTGGAGACGAATTAACTGCTATGATTCAGAATAATGAAATAAAACTAACAACAGTCCAAGCCTTATATTTAGGCGTTGGTGCTTTATTTTTAGCAGCTGCAGCCTTATTTCATTTTTCTAAAAAATTACCACAAGGTAAAAGTGATGCAACTTTCGAACCTGCAAACAAAGCGCGTAATACACTTATTTTATTAACAGTAGTAATCATTGCTTGCTTTACTACTATATTTATGACGTATACTGCCGGTGAAGAATATACAGGAGAAGCTTTAGAAGCCGTTGAAAACAAACGCTTAATATTATTATTCATCTCTTTATTTGCAGTGATTGCTAGTATTTTTATAGCCTATACTAGTGCCTCTAAAAAAGCTGAAGGTTGGGGCGCTATGAAATACCCTCAATTAGTATTAGGTATGCTTGCCATCTTTACCTATGTAGGTGTAGAAGTAACCATACAAAGTAACTTAGGAGAATTATTAAAAGCAGTTGCAGATAAAGTAAATAACTTAAACCCATTAGGACTTCCTGTTTTAAACGATGCAGGTATTGCTCCTTTTATCTCATTATACTGGGGAGGTTTAATGATTGGGCGTTGGGTAGGTGCCATCACCGTATTTAACCCAAGTAAAGGCTTAAAAAAATGGTTATTAATTATTGTGCCTTATGTAGCCTTTGGTGTTATTTTATTAGTAAACTTTGGAAAGTACTCTACAAACGAAATCTTATTATTCTGTGTTTGTGTTGCTGTACAAATTATAGGGTTCTTCTTAGCAAAAGATAAACCAGTAGAAACTATGAAAATATTTAGCTTATTAGGTGTAGTTGCAATGTTAATTGGTGTATTCGCCTCTGGACAATTAGCTTTATTCTCTTTACTATCTGGTGGATTATTCTGTTCTATTATGTGGCCATGTATTTTCTCTTTAAGTATTACTGGATTAGGAAAGTATACCTCTCAAGGATCAGCATTCTTAATCATGATGATTTTAGGTGGCGCTATCATCCCACCATTACAAGGAAAAATAGCAGATATTTTTAGCATTCAATCGTCTTATTTAATGGCTGTTGCTTGTTTTGGGTATTTATTATTCTACTCGTTTAGAACAAAAGCTGTTTTACAAAAACAAGGGCATACGGTTTAACAGAAAGGAAAATGTCATTCCCATGAAGATGGGAATCTTAATAATTTTAAGTATTATTTCTTACTTATAATAAAAAGACGGTTGTCTGAAAAGTAACTAATTCTTGTCAAAATGAGTACAGTTGAAGTTTTAATCTTGTGAAAAACAAAGTATCTCAACTACAATCATTACGATGTTTAAAACTACTTTTTAGACAACCGTCTTTCTTATTTTTTCTATTTCACAATGGAATAAAAATAAAGCAATGTCTTTAATCATAAGTTATAGGGATTCGTTATAATAATGCTGCTAATATCATTGAAAATAGTAGATATACTAAACATAAAAGCATCTAACTTTTGGGTATAAAAAAAGCTTACAGAAGATGTAAGCTTTCTTATATAGTAATCTATTCAGAATTAATTCTCTCCTCCTGATGTGTTACCAGGTGGAATCAAACTTCCATGATTTTGAGCCGCTCCACTAGTTGTTTGTTTAGTATAACGACTTACATCTTCAGCATCAACAATAATCCCATTGTCGTAAGTATTGACATCTAAAGGATTAAAATCTACGTGTCTTCCATTAACCTGTTCCATTGTTGGTATCATAATTAAGGTATGCTTATTTCCATACTGTTGAGTAATAGGATCATCCAATAACTCTTGTAAATCCTCATACCCTTCGGTGGTCCATTTATTAACTTCTGGATAAGCAGCATAATAAAAACGGATACCTAAATTTTTAGTATTGCCATTATTACGCGCATTGGTCTCTACAGAAGCTATAAATGCTTTTAAAGTTTCTATATCAAACCGAATAGATTGTGCATCTTCTTTAATAGCATTTGGGCTTGCGCTTTCTATAGCTACTAACTGGTTGTCTCTGTAATTATTAATCATCTCATTAATTAACTTATAACTCATTGTACTTGACTTTACAGCTCGTGTAGATGGTAATGTAGCGGTAGTATCTACCACCTCATTATCTGAGCTAGTACAAGAAGCTAAAAAAAGGATTAATAACAGTGTGCTTAATTTTCTCATTGTTTATGGTTTTAAAATTATTAATATTCTAATTTAGGTTATTTAACCCTATTAATTAGGGTTGCATTACTTTAAATACAATAAAAGTATAATTGTTTCTTTGCTGTGTAAAAAAAACTTTGATTCGTGATAAAAAGCTAATGTCTGGTCGAGCGCAGTCGAGACCTATTTTTTAATATTTTTATTATAAAAAGACCTCTCGACTGCGCTCGAGGAGACAACTATTAATTTTTATCTCATACTAAAGAAAAATTACAAATAACTTATTACTTTTATTGCTTAACCTTAACACATAACAAATTATTATGCTATCAACCATTTTATTAATTATTATTTTAATTTTATTCGGACTCTACATTTACAAATACCCGCCTAATTCTAAAACAGCCTCTACAACAAAAATATGTATGGATTACTCTAGTGCTAATATGAATCAGCTACAAGTCGATTTAGTACGTAATATGATAAGCGGTTACAAAGACTACCAAAAACGCTATATCGATACCGCTAGTAATTTAGATGACGCACATTCCATTTGGTTCGATTTAGAAACACTTAAGGCATTTATATACCATGTAGAATACCAAACAAAACAGAATACTAATATTGTGGCTAATCCAGAATTAGGACTTCGTATTCACTATTCACGCTATCCTGAATTTAATCAATGGAAAGATTTTAGCGATTTAGACGATTTGGCACAAGACCCATTAGGTAGCCAATATGGAGAACGCCATACGCTTGTTATTATACCTACCATAAAACGTAAAGATGGTAAAAACGTAAACTTTAATCCATTAGACACTACTACTTATGCTAACGGTATGCCGTTTGACTATCCAGGCACGCCATCTACTACAACAGTACCTTCTTTTGGAGGAATAAATACAAAAGCTAATAATTCTGGAGGAAATACTGGTTCTCAAAATCATGGTGGTTTATATCCTCCAGGATTACCAGATGGCTCAGGATTTTAATCAACATTTTAGTTTAAAATGACTGAACTTCAAGAAATATTAAGAGATAATATTATTTTTGTAGAATTATTATGCGCTTTTATTGCTACTTTAAATTATAAAAAATTTAAAAAATCATACTGGATATATTTTGTTTACTATGTCATAGGTATAGCTATTCTCGAATTTATAGGTTTTTTTTTATTGACAAATCATCTAGAATTTAAAGGGAATTATTATGAATATTTAGTAATCCCCTTTCAATTTATTTTTTTCTTTTGGCTTTATGCAATAAACTCATTAAAAAATAAAAAACTCTTTTTAACTGTATTGAGCATCTATATACTAACATTCCTATTAACTCATTATTTCAGTTTTGAAAAAACAAGAATAATAAATGAAGTTAGTTATTCTGTAGGATGCTTAATGCTTTTATTATTAATAATACTAGAATTCATTAATCAAATTAAGTCAGATGACATATTAAACTTTAAAAAAAACACCATGTTCTATGTCAATTTAGGTGTTGCTTTATTCTATATTGGCACTTTGCCTTTTTTTGCTTTTGATGGGTTTGCATCTGAAAATATGCGCCATTTTTGGCTTAATTACTGGACTTTATTCCTAATCTTAAATTATGTACTTTACTCGTTATTCATTGCGGCATTTATATGGACAAAACCGAATACATAGTTATTTTAATAATTTTCAATATTATCTTCCTAGCCTTCATAGCTGGAATCATCATTTTTATACGAGAATATCGTATAAAGAAGCGCGCACATATCAAAGAAATTGACACTATAGACGAAACCCACAAACGCGAACTTCTAGAAACACAAGTAGAAATACAAACCCAAACCATGCAGTATATTGGGCAAGAAATTCACGATAATATTGGCCAAAAATTGACATTAGCAAGTTTATACACCCAACAATTAGCTTTCGAGAATAAAGCCCCGCAGGTTAACGACAGTATAGAAAATATTAGCACCATTATAAATGAATCGTTAAGTGAATTGAGGCAACTTTCAAAATCATTAACCGATAATGCTATAGAAACCCATACGATTATTGAATTAATAGCCAACGAATGCGAAAGAATTAATGCGTTAAAACATTGTGAAGTACATTTTACAAACAATGCCACTATTAAAATTGAATCGTATCAAGTAAAAAGCATTCTCTTCAGAATAACCCAAGAGTTTTTACAAAACAGTATTAAACACGCCCAATGCGAACACATTAATGTTACATTGCAAAAAACAGATAATACTATACAATTAGTATTACAAGACGATGGCAAAGGTTTTAATTTAGAAACATTAGAATCTAAAGGCATCGGACTTAAAAATATGCAAAAAAGAACCGCTTTAATTGGAGGAAGCTTTAACTTAGACAGTAAAGAAACACAAGGCACAACACTAACCATAGATATTTCGCTTTAAATGAAACGTACCATTGTAATTATAGACGACCACATATTAATTGCTAACGCTTTAAGTAGTATTATTTCTAACTTCAATCAGTTTGAAGTCTTATACGTTTGTGAAAACGGATTAGATTTCCAGGAGAAACTAAAGAGTAAACCCATTCCAGATATTGTGCTATTAGATATTAGTATGCCCGTTATGGATGGTTTTGAAACTGCCAAATGGTTAAAAGAAACACATCCAAACGTTCTTATTATGGCTTTAAGTATGCAAGACGATGAACAGAGTCTTATTAAAATGATAAAACATAGTGCTAAAGGCTATATGCTTAAAAATGTACATCCAACAGAATTAGAAAAAGGCTTGAATACGCTTGTAAAAAACGGACATTATTTTCCAGAATGGGCAGCTAGCAAAATATTTACAAGTATTGGTGACGATGCTATAGATGCAGCTTCCAAACTATCGCTTTCGGACCGTGAAGTTCTATTTTTAAAATATACAGTAACCGAAATGACCTATAAACAAATTGCCGAAAAAATGTTTTGTAGTCCAAGAACTATAGAAAATTATAGAGATAGTCTATTCGAAAAACTGGAACTTAAAACCAGAGTTGGTTTAGCAGTATTTGCTCTTAAAAATGGATATGCAGAATAACACTTTTGATTAACGATTGACGATTGACCAATTAAATAACAATGTCACACTGAGCCTGTCGAAGTGCTTTTTGTCTTAAAAGTTATAAGTATTTAGAGTTCTCAAGTATTTAAAGTTATACTTACTCTTATGAGTTTTGTTTTTTTTATTGACGATTAAACCAATAATGTCACACTGAGCCTGTCGAAGTGCTTTTTGTCTTAAAAAGTTATAAGTATTTAGGGTTCTCAAATATTTAAAGTTATGCTCACTCTTACGAGTTTTCATTTTTTGATTGACGATTGACGAATTAAAACGATAATATCACACTGAGCCTGCCGAAGTGCTTTTCTTTTTCAAATTATACTATTTTAAATTGTTTTTTAAAGCCGAATAATCCTTCGAAAAGGTTAAAGTGCAGTAGGGTTAAAAAAAATTAATCTGAAAATCCTATCTTGTTAGCATCAATTAAAACCAACCAATTATAATGAAACGCAGACACTTTCTAAAAAACGCCTCATTAACAGGTGTAGGTCTAGCTGTTGGCAGCGCTGTAACTAGTTGCAAAGAAAACACACCAGAAAAAATAGTAGCAGTAACAAATACAACTCCAGAAACAAAAGCGATACTCCCAATTGTTATTGCCACTTGGAACGTTCCCAATGCAACAGCAAAAGCAGCAAAAGTTTTACAAGAAGGAGGACACATTTTAGATGCTTTAGAACAAGGCTGTATGGTTGAAGAAGCTGATGTAAAAAACCAATCGGTTGGAAAAGGAGGCAGACCAGATCGCGATGGTAATGTCACTCTAGATGCCTGCATTATGAATAAAGATGGAGATTGTGGCGCCGTAGTGTATATGCAAAATATTACACACGCAATTTCTGTAGCTAGAAAAGTTATGGAAGAGACCCCACATGTTATGCTAGCAGGAAAAGGCGCAGAAGACTATGCTGTTTCTACAGGTATGAAACGTGACAATCTATTAACCGAAGCTTCTAAAAAAGAATGGCAAGAATGGTTAAAAGAAGCAAAATACAAGCCTATAATAAATATAGAAAATCACGATACTATTGGTATGCTAGCTATGGACAAAAACGGAGACCTTTCTGGTGCATGCACTACTAGCGGATTAGCATACAAAATGGGTGGTCGTGTAGGCGATTCGCCAATTATTGGTTCAGGATTATTTATAGATAACGAAATTGGTGGCTGTGTGGCTACTGGTATGGGAGAAGAGGTTGTAAAAACCGTTGGTAGCTTTTTAGTAGTAGAATTAATGCGACAAGGTAAATCACCACAAGAAGCATGTAAAGAAGCGATAATGCGAATAATAAATAAACCTAACAGTAATTATAAAAATTTCCAAGTAGGTTATATTGCTATGAATAAAAAAGGAGAAACAGGAAGTTTTTCTATACACCAATGGTTTAGCATGACGAAGTTTCAAGATGACAAAAACGAAAATCTCCAGTCTGGATTTGTTGTCAAAGCGCAATCTAATTAACCGCTACATACAAAAAGTTAAAAATCGAAGACCACTACTCCATTTAAAGCATAAGTTTTTGTAGTTTTGAGATTCTATCAAAATCGATACAATGTCAGATCAAAAACGCCTTTTTCTAATAGATGCCTACGCATTAATTTTCCGTGGCTACTACGCTTTTATAAAAAACCCAAGAATAAACTCTAAAGGTTTAGATACCTCAGCAATTATGGGATTTATGAATTCCTTGTTAGATGTTATAAAACGTGAACGCCCAGACCATTTAGCAGTTTGTTTCGATAAAGGCGGAAGTGCAGATCGTGTAGAAATGTATCAAGAATACAAAGCGAACAGAGACGAAACACCAGAAGCTATAAAATTGGCAGTCCCTTTAATTTACGATATTTTACGTGCCATGCACATTCCTATTATGGTAAAAGAAGGGTTTGAAGCCGATGACGTTATAGGAACTCTTGCCAAAAAAGCCGAAAAAGAAGGTTATAAAACTTTCATGGTAACGCCAGACAAAGATTTTGCTCAGTTAGTGTCTGAAAACATTTTTATGTACCGTCCTGTATTTGGAGGCGGATACGAAACTTGGGGCATTCCAGAGGTACAGAAAAAGTTTGAAGTTACCGACCCTTTACAAGTTATTGACTATCTAGGAATGATGGGCGATTCTGCCGACAACATTCCAGGATTACCAGGTGTTGGAGATAAAACAGCAAAAAAATTCCTAGCCCAATATGGCAGCATGGAAAACCTATTAGCAAATACACACGAGCTAAAAGGAAAAATGAAAGAGAAAATTGAAGCCAATGGCGAATTAGGAATGTTATCTAAAAAATTAGCTACTATTATGCTAGATGTTCCTGTAGAATTCGATGCAAAAGATTTTGAAATGTCCGAACCAGATATTCCTGCGGTAACAACTATATTTCAGGAATTAGAATTTAGACGTTTAATAGATAATTTTACTAAAACATTTACAGCACCTGCCGAAACACCTTCAGGTAGCGATGGTACTAAAACAGCGCCTAAAACAACACCAAAAGAACAAGCGGCAGCAGGCGCAGGACAATTTTCATTATTTGGTGGTGATCCATCAACCGAAACGGAAACTGTTTCAGAAAACAGTAGAAAAACGGCAGCAACAACATCGCACGTATACCAAAGCATTGCTCCGGGTATGGCGATGAAACTATTCATTAAAAACTTAATGAACCAAACCAGTGTGTGTTTCGATACGGAAACTACAGGTTTAAATGCCTTAACTGCCGAATTGGTAGGTATTGCATTTTCATGGGAAACAGGCAAAGGGTTTTATATACCATTTCCTGAAGATAAAACCGAAGCACAAACGCTTATAGAACAATTAAGACCGTTTTTCGAAAATGAAAACATCGAAAAAATAGGGCAAAACTTAAAATACGACATTAAAGTTCTAGATAAATATAACATTAAAGTAAAAGGGCCTTTATTCGATACCATGTTAGCGCATTATTTAATTAATGCCGATATGCGACACAATATGGATGTGTTAGCCGAAACGTATTTAAACTATACCCCAATTTCTATTACAGAACTCATTGGTAAAAAAGGAAAGAATCAACTATCTATGCGAGACGTTCCTTTAGACAAACAAACCGAGTATGCAGTTGAAGATGCCGATATTACATTACAATTAAAAGAACACTTCCAGAAGGAATTAGGCGATGCCAATACACAAAAATTATTCGATGATATAGAAGTGCCTTTATTACGTGTTTTAGCCGCCATGGAATTAGAAGGTATTAATTTAGATAAAGCCTTTTTAAATGCCCTTTCGGAAGATTTAAACAACGATATTAAAACTTTAGAATCTAAAATATATACCGAAGCAGACGAGGAATTTAACATAGCCTCTCCAAAACAATTAGGTGTTATTTTATTTGAAAAACTAAAACTAGTCGATAAGCCTAAAAAGACAAAAACGGGGCAATACTCTACCGCAGAAGATGTATTATCATATTTAGCGAAAGACCATGAGATTATTCAGAATATATTAGACTATCGTGGGCTTGCAAAACTAAAAAGCACGTATGTAGATGCCTTACCTACACAAGTAGAAGAGCATACCGGTCGTGTACACACCGATTATATGCAAACCGTAGCTGCAACAGGACGTTTAAGTAGTAATAACCCTAACTTGCAGAATATTCCTATTCGTACCGAACGTGGTAGACAAGTTAGAAAAGCGTTTGTACCTAGAAATGAGGATTATATTTTACTTGCTGCCGATTATTCGCAGATAGAACTACGTATTATTGCCGCTTTAAGCAAAGAAGAAACGATGATTTCTGCGTTTAAAAACGGAGAAGACATTCACGCTTCTACTGCTGCAAAAGTATTTAATGTGGCGTTAGAAGACGTAACAAGAGAACAACGTAGTAATGCCAAAACCGTAAACTTCGGGATTATTTATGGCGTGTCTGCTTTTGGATTAAGTAATCAAACCGATTTAAGTAGAAGTGAATCTAAAGAGTTAATTGACACCTATTATGAGACCTACCCAAAATTACGCAAATACATGGGAGATCAAGTCGATTTTGCGCGCGACAATGGTTATGTACAAACCGTTTTAGGGCGTCGTCGTTATTTAAAAGATATTAACTCACGTAATGCAGTTGTTAGAGGAGCTGCCGAACGTAATGCCGTAAATGCCCCCATACAAGGTAGTGCTGCAGATATTATTAAAATTGCCATGATTAACATTTACAACAAATTAGAAGCTGGTAATTTTAAAACTAAAATGTTATTACAAGTTCATGATGAATTAGTGTTCGATGTCTACAAACCAGAGCTTCAAGACATGAAAATACTTATTAAAACAGAAATGGAAAACGCTTTTAAATTAGACGTACCATTAGATGTAGAATTAGATACTGGATTGAATTGGTTAGAGGCGCATTAAAATAGTTAGAGATATAACGCTATCTATCACAAATATTTATTGTAATATTGCAATGAATAATATGAAGATATACTCTACTCTAACTATTGGTGAATTTCACACCAACAATTGCGAAGATTTTTTAATTAACGAACAGATTGCAACTAACCAAAGATTAATTGCTGTTTTAGATGGCTGTACAATGGGAACAGAATCTGTTTTCGCCTCTCATCTCTATGGCAAAGTTTTACGTAAAATAGCCAAACATCAATTTTATAAGACATTTGTTTCTAAGGATACCTTAAACCTAAAGCAAACATTAAAACAGGTTATTAGGCAACTTATTGAAGATACAAAACAAATAAAAAACCAACTAGACTTAGAAACTAACGAGTTACTCTCAACAGTAATTATAGGCATCGTTGACATTAAGGAATCTAAAGCCGAATGTCTAGCTATTGGAGATGGTTTAATCTGTGTAGATGGTATATTAACCGAATACGAACAAAACGACAAACCCGATTATTTAGGTTATCATTTAAACGAAGATTTCGAAACTTGGTTCGCTTTACAAAAACAAATAGTATCTGTTTCAAAATTTAAAGACCTTTCCATCTGTACAGATGGTATTTTTACTTTTAAAAACTTTAAAGATAGAGCGAAACAAAAAACGGAACAAGACATCGCAAACTACTTATTAATTGACAACACGTACACTGAATTCGATAATGCTTTAGATAGAAAATTAAAAACTTTAAAAGAACAATTTAATCATTTGGTAACAGACGATTTAGCAATAATTAGGATAAAAGCAGGTTAAAACTATGAAAGATACACATACTTTATTTTGAATAAAACACAATCAACAACACTAGATTTAAGTTATTTTTAATGTGAAGAACTTTTCTGTATCTTCACATTAAAAGCAATTTATAGGCACCCTCATTAGGTACAAGCTGAACTCACTCAAAAGGATTTAAATGAATAGAAAAAATTTCATACTAATTTTCGGAATATTAATCCTTTCTACCTGTAAGCAAGAGAAGCAACAAAAAGAACTAATTAAAGAAATTTATTTTCAGAATGTTAGTTTAATAGAATCATTTGTGAGATTTGAAAAGGATACAATTTATGGGGAGAACTTGTACGATGCTATCTCTTTTTTAGAAAACTTGACTAATATTAAATGTAGTACTTCAGAATCATATGACCCCATTATAGAACCTACTGAAGAAAATATTAGCGATTGGAAAGAATGGTATGAATCGAATAAAACATTTTTAGAATATAGTGATGAAAAAAAAGTCTATTTAGATAAATAGCTGAATTTAATGATTGTTGAAAATAATTCAAAAGTAAACTGAACGGAAAAAGCCAGTGCCTAACAAAGAACTGTGGTAAAAAACAAATAAAATTCACTTAGTTTTTAGCCAATGTACTTCTGTAAGTATCATCATATATTAATCCTGATTTAGCTATAGCAAAA
>CANLUH010000011.1 GCA_947494205.1 uncultured Flavobacteriaceae bacterium
GTTGTAATGGTGTGTCTATCGCGTCTGATAGACTTCTAATAATACGCACTAAACTTGATAATAAACGATGGGCTGTGATACTGCTATAAATGTCTGTGTTATAGTCTAAGGCGAGTTTTAAGGACGCGCTCCCATGGTCGATAAAACTAAAACTTAAATCGAATTTTGCTGTTTTACTTCCGTCTTGTTCTAATCTTGCTACTTCTGCATCGCCTAATTCTAAGCTTGTGTTTAACTGTACATAGTTAACCATTACTTGAAATATTGGCGTTTTGCTCGTTTGACGTTCGGGTTGTACCGATTCTACTATTTTATTAAACGGGATGTCTTGGTATTCTTGACTGCGTATTAATTCTTTTTGTACGGTTTTGAATAGGTTTTCTAAACTGGCTTCGTTGTTTAAGTGTAAACGATTTACTAATGTGTTTACAAAGAATCCTATGAGGTGTTCTACCGCATTGTGTCCTCTATTAGCTACGGGTAATCCGATACAAATATCGTCTTGTCCGCTATATTTATTTAGTAATATATATACACTGGTTAGTAAGCCTGTAAATAGGGTACCGCCTAATGTGATACTTAGGTTGTTTAGTTGCTCTTTTACTTTTGCGTCTAAAGTGATACTAATTTGCTCGCCTGCTCCTGTGGCTACTTTTGGACGGGTATAGTCCGTTGGTAGTTCTAAATCGCTATAGCCGGTTAAGTGGTTTTTCCAATGGGCTAGTCCTTGTGCATAGTGATTGCTTGCAAATAAATCGCGTTGCCATACAGCATAATCCCCGTATTGTATTGGTAATGGGGCTAACTCAACTGTTTCTCCTTTTCTGTATGCCGAATAAATGGTGTTTAATTCGTTGACCATAATGTTTAATGACCAGCCATCGGAGATGATATGATGCATACAGAGTCCTAATACGTAATCGTCTGTTGCCGTTTCTATCACTAATAGTCGTAATAATGGCCCTTGTGATAAATCAAAAGGGGCTTTAACAAAGGCTTCACTGCGTTCTGCTATTTTTAAGGCTTTTTGCTTTGTGTTTAGTTTGGTATAGTGTTCTTTTTCTATCTTGATGTTTACCTCGTCCTCTATGTGTTGGTAAGCCACACCTTGTCCATCTTTTCTAAAGGTGGTGCGTAATGTGTCGTGACGTGACACTAAATAGTTAATGCTTTTCTCTAATAGGTCTACATCTAATGCGCCTTTTACGGTTAATAGTCCTGGAATGTGGTAGCGTTCGCTTTGTCCCATCTCAGCTAAAAACCATAGGCGTTGCTGGGCAAAAGATAGTGGTAATTTGCTTCGGTCTTCTACTACTGTTATCTCGGGGATAACAGTTTCTGTACTGTTTGCTATTTTCTGTGCTAATTGTTGTAGTACAGGGGTTTCGTAAACCGTTGCTAATTCTAAGTTTATATTAAAAACTTTATTAATTCTTGAGAGTAGTTTTGTTACTAATAACGAATGTCCTCCTAATTCAAAAAAGTTTTCAGTCACCCCTATTTGTTCCACACCTAAGATAACTTCCCAAATTTTTGCTAGTCCTTTTTCTGTTTCAGTTTGTGGTGCTACGTATTCATTTAACCCACTAAATTCTACTTCTAAATTTTGTAATGCTTTTCTATCTACTTTACCATTAGGTGTTAGCGGTAATACTTCAATATCTAGAATAAAGGTTGGCACCATATATTCTGGTAAACGTTCCGAAAGCTGTTGTTTTAAATTTAAAACGTCTAATACTTTTGTTTTATCTACTAATACACAATAGCCTATTAATTGTTTAGTTCCTAAATGGTCTTTAACAATAACGGTGCTATTTTGTATGTTATCTTGTGTATTTAATAGGGTTTCTATTTCGCCTAATTCTATACGGAATCCTCTTAATTTTACTTGACTGTCTATACGTCCTAAAAACTCTATTTGTCCGTTAGATTTCCAACGTGCTAAATCACCTGTTTTATATAATTTACCATCTCCAAAAGGGTTATCTATAAATTTTTCTTGTGTTAACTCCGGACGGTTTAAGTAACCTCTTGCGATTCCGTCTCCTGCTAAACATAACTCTCCCGGTACTCCTATGGGTTGTAATTTATTTTTTGTATTTACGATGTGTACTTGATCATTACTTATTGGTGCGCCTATCGGAATATCTCCGTCTATCTCTTCAATATCAAATGTTGTTGAGAACGTTGTATTTTCTGTTGGCCCGTAGCAATTAATAGTCCTTAAATCTTCAAATGTGCTTTTTAACTTTCCTATGTGTGTTGGCGATATACGCTCCCCTCCAGTTAAAATCGTTTTAAGCGGACTAAAAAGTTCTATATCTGTATCTATTAACTGGTTTAGCCAACTGGATGTAATAAACATGACATTCACCGCGTTATTAGCCATTGTTTTAGCTAACAGTTGATTATTTAATAGCGTACTTTGTGCAGCTAATATTAGTTTTCCTCCATTTAATAATGGTCCGAAAAACTCAAATATTGTAGCATCAAAAGAGAATGCTCCTGTTGATATTACAGCATCTTCTTCGGTAAATTGATAATACGTAGTATTTTTAATCAATCTAATCACACTACGATGTTCTACCATAACGCCTTTAGGTTTTCCTGTAGAACCTGATGTATATATTACATAGGCTAAATTTCTAGAAGTAACTTCCCTTTTTAACGTTCCTATTGCTTCTAAAATGGCTGTATTGTCTTGCCATTGTTTGGCTAAAGTGATTGTGGTGATGGTATCGTCAATTTCATCTAATACAGTAGCTTTTAAGTGTTCTTGAGTTAATAATAATTTCACAGAATGTGCTCCATTACCTTCTACAATACTATCGGTGAGCATGTAATTTATTCTATCTTTTGGATATCCTGGGTCTATTGGAACATAGGCTCCTCCTGCTCTTAAAACACCAAATATAGCCACCATCATCTCTAATGAGCGTTCCATACAAATACCCACAAACGTTTCTTGTTCTACACCTTGTTCTTGTAGATACAATGCCAACTGCATACTACGCGTATCTAATTCTTTATAGGTTATAACCTCATCTTCAAATACTATCGCTTCTGCATTTGGCGTTTGTTCTACTTGTGCTTCAAATAATTCGTATATAGTTTGTTGTTTAGGATAATTTGTTGCTGTATTATTAAATTCATTTAGTAATAATTTATCTTCTTGGGTTACTAAACTAAAGTCTTCTAAACGGGTATTAGATTGTGTTACGAGGTTTGTTAATACGTATTGTATTGCATTCGTTATGCGTTCTATAGTATTCGCTTCAAACAGTTCAGTGTTATAGTTTATAGATAATATTAATCCATCGTTTTGCGTATCTATAAAATCTATTGTTAAGTCAAATTTTGCTCTGTCATAGTCAATATTTTCAAAAGTGGTAGCGCTGTTTCCTAATTTTACGCCGTCTTCTTTTTTAAGGTAATTTACCATAACTTGAAACAACGGACTCACGTTTGTTTCTCTTATTGGTTTTACTGCTTCTACAACTTTATCGAATGGTATGTGTTGGTATTGCTGACTTCTAATCAGTTCTTTTTGGACATTATTAAATACATCTAATACTGTTTCATTTGTTTTAAATTGTAATCGATTGACTAATGTATTTACGAAAAAACCTATTAATTTTTCTGTGTCTCTGTGTGATCTATTTGCTGCTGGTATTCCTATGCAGATATCGTCTTGCCCACTGTATTTATTCAATACAATAAATACACTTGTTAATAAGCTTGTAAATAGGGTTGCTCCAGAGGTTTTATTAAATGTTGCCAGTTGTGTTTTTGTTGAAACATCTATGACTTTATTTATGCGTTTACCTTCTCCTTTTAATTGTTTTGGTCTTGGAAAATCTGTAAGTACTAATGCATCTTTATGATTGTCTAAGTGCGTCTTCCAATGCGCTAATCCTTCAGAAAAACTATCTTGCTTAAATAGGTTTTGCTCCCAAGCCGCGTAATCGATGTATTGAATAGGCATACTAGTTAGTACAATCGATTCTTCATTTATGTAAGAAGAATACACTTCATTTAGTTCTTTTCTAAAGGTACTTAACGACCAACCGTCTGCAATAATATGATGTATACATAAACCAAATACAAACTCTTCTTCTGCTAATTTTACTACGGTTGCTCTAATTAAAGGCCCGTTTGATAAATCGAATGGTTTATCTATAAATGCTTTAGAATATGTTCTTAATTCTGCTTCTTTTTCTGCAGGTTTTAAGTTGCTATAGTCTTCTCTTATTATTTGTATTGTTTTTTCTTTTTCTACATATTGAAACGCTTCGCCTTGTCCGTTTTTACGAAATACGGTTCGTAAACTTTCGTGTCTACTTATTAAATAATTAAGACTTCGCTCTAGGATTGAAACGTCTACATCTCCTTTTATTCTTAATAGTTCTGGAATATGATATTGTTCGCCTTGTCCTAGTTCTGCTAAAAACCATAAGCGTTGTTGTGCAAATGATAATACTGCATTTTCCCTGTTGCTAATTACTGGTATGTAATCTGACTCCTCGTCATCGCCAATGCCTATCGTTTTTGCTAATTGTTTTAATGTTGGCGCCTCGTATATTTTAGAGAGTTCTAATTTTATTTTAAAGGTTTTCTTTATTTCAGATAACAGTTTGGTTATTAATAAAGAGTGCCCTCCTAATTCAAAGAAATTATCGTTGCTTCCTACTTGATCTACTTTTAAAATCGTTTGCCATATTTCTGCAAGTGCTTCTTCTGTTTTAGTTCTAGGTGCAACGTATTGCGCTTCGCTATTCACCTCTAATGGTTTTGCTAAAAGTGCTTTTCTATCTATTTTTTGATTTGGTGTTAGCGGCAATTCATTTATAGCTATAATGTAGGTTGGCACCATATAATCTGGTAGCGCTTGAGAGAGTTGAGCTTTCAATTCTGAAATTGAAGTATCATCGTTAGCAGTATTAAATACACAGTAAGCGACAAGTTGTTTACTTCCTGTATGCTCTTTTGCTATTACTGCACTATTATCTAATAGGTTACTCGCATTAATTACCGTTTCTACTTCGCCTAATTCTATTCTGAAACCATTAATTTTTACTTGCTGATCTATTCTTCCTAAAAAATCTATATTTCCTTCTGGTGTCCAGCGTACTAAATCTCCTGTTTTATATATTTTACCGTCTCCAAATGGATTCTTTATAAATTTTTCTTGTGTTAATTCTGGTTGATTTAAATAGCCTCTAGATAAACCTGTCCCGCCAATACATAGTTCTCCTGCTACGCCAATAGGTTGAAGATTATTCGCTTTGTCTACTACATAACATGTCGTATCGCCTAATGGCTTACCGATACTTCTGTTTTGTAATGGAAATTCTAAATCTCTTTGTATGGCACTAACTGTGGTTTCTGTTGGCCCATATTTATCTATTATTCTTATGCCTTTATTCGCCCAGTTTTCTAAAACTCTATGGTCGAATACATCTCCTCCAGATATTATTCGTTTTAATTTTGTGTTGGGTACAAAAGGTATTTCTCCTAAAAATGATGGTACGGCATGTAAATGTGTTATGCTTTTATCTACTAGTATTGTTTTAAATTTATCTATATCTAATAAATCTGCTCTAGGTACTATGTTTAATGTACCTCCTGAAACTAATGGTAGATAAATTTGCTCTCCTGAAGCATCGAATGAGAAGTTTGAAAATTGTATAAATTGGTCATTCTCATCGACTTCAAAGTATTGCTTTTGGTACTGTATTAAATCTGCAAAATTGCTATGTTCTATTAATACACCTTTTGGTTTTCCTGTAGATCCAGAAGTATAAATTACATAGGCTAAATTATGTAACGCTGGCTTTGTTTTTAACTCGCCTTTTACTGCTGTTATTCTTTTATTGTGTTCCCAAATTGGAGCTAATACTTCTAAAGTTACTCCTGCTTTTTCAATAAGTGCTTTTGTAGCGATTTCTAATGTTGTTTGCCCTATAATTAACTTTAGACTGCCTTTAGTGTTTCCTTTTACAACGCCATCTTCTACCATATATTTAATACGGTCTTGTGGATAATCTGGTGCAATTGGTACATACGCACCTCCTGCTCTTAATACGCCCAACATGGCTACGACCATTTCTATAGAACGTTCCATACAAAGCCCAACCAAAGTATCTGCTTTTACTCCTTTTTGCACTAAGTAAATGGCTAATTGCTTACTTCTTTCGTCTAACGTTTTATAAGTAATTGCATCGTTTAAATAGGTAACTGCAATAGCGTTTGGTGTTTGTTTTACTTGGGTTTCAAACAAATCAACTATGGTCACATTTTTTGGGTATGTTGTTTCTGTTGCATTAAATTCTGTAACTAACTTTTGTCGCTCTTCTTTTGTAAGAATATTAATGGCATTTACTTTATTTTCAGGGTTATCAACTACTGCTTCTACTATGTTTTTATAATAGTCTAAATGTGCATTAATCGTTTCTTCTGTAAATTTTGTTTTTAAGAATTTAAGGTTTACCGTTATAGTTTCTTTTAAATCTACGACTTCTAAAGAATAGTCTTCTACTGCATTTTGCTTTAGTGACTCCACAACTTTAATATTCGCGTTTTCTTCTTGATCTAAAACAGCTCCAAAAATATTCTGGTAGGTATACACTATAGAAAATAAGGTATCTCCTTTTCCTTTGGTCGCTTCTAATTCTGTTAATAGTTTAGCGTAAGGGTATTTTGCATAATCTATATTCGCTAAAAATTCTGTTTTTACCTTTTGTATGACTTCTGTAAAAGAATCGCCTCCTAAAATAGAAGTACGGGTTAGCATCATATTTATATAATAGCCAACACTTTTTGCAAATTTTTCGTTTAATCGTCCTGCTATTGGTGTTTTTACAATAACATCTTCTGCACTTGTTAATCTATGAAGTAATACTTTAAATATCGCTAACATTAGTATGGAAAGGTTTACTTTATTCGCTTTCGCTACTGTTTTTAGCTGCGTTAAAACGGCTCCAGACAATTCAATACTACTTATACCTTCTTGGTCTATTGTTTGTAATTGTTCTGTTTTGGTATTACTATATGGCAATGCTATTGCTTCTATAGTGCCACTCATTTTTTCATTCCAAAACTTGAAATCTTCTGTACTATCTTTTCCTTTTAGATAGTCTTGTTCTTGATTTATAAAATCGAAATAACTTCTATCTTCTGTTGTATGAGAAATTGCTACTCCCGACTGTAACTGATTTAATAATTCTTTAAAGTCTGAAACAAATGGTTCTACAGAACTACCATCAAAAACAATATGATGCAGCATAAACAGTACATACGTTTTGTTACTTATAGCATCTTTTCTAATGTAAAGCTTCGTTACATTTTCTGATAATTCAAATGGTATGGATTGTAAAATTTTAAATTCGGTTGCAATCGCTTCTGAAATTGTTTTTACATCTTCTTTTAAATATCCTGAAGCTGATTTTACCTCCTGCTTCACCGCACCTTCTTCTTCATCTGTAAAAAATGAAACTCTAAGGGTTGGATGTTTTTCTAAAAGGTGTTCTGCCGCTTTATAGATTACTGCTGTATCTATTTCATTTTCTATACTAAAACCTACGGGTACATTGTATTCTGTAGACTCTGGGTTTTTATTCTGAATAAACCACAGTCCTTTTTGTCCTTCAGATAATGGAAAATATTCTGGTGCAGTTTCTTGTTCTGTTTCAATGTTATCGGTAGTCGCACTTTTAGATTTTACAACTATAGTTTCAAACACATCGAACATGGATTTAAAATCGTCTGCTCCTAAAATCTGCCCCATTTTTACAGTAACATCAAAATGCTCGTTGATACGGTTTACTAATTCTATAACTTTAATAGAATCGAAATCGTAATCTATTGGCGATAATGTTTCGTCAAAATCTGCTGTAGCTATTTTAAAGATATCGTTAGAAATGGCTTCTATTTCCTCTCTTATTGTTTCTTGTACAGGAACAACATCATCGTCTTTTACAACGGCAACTACTTCTTCTTTTTCCTTTTTAAATGGCTTCTCTGTAATTGTTTTATTTGGATATTCTTCTAAAATTAAGTGTGCATTTACGCCGCCTACCGCATAACTATTAAGTCCTGCACGTCTTGGGTGTTTTCCGTTTTTCCAGTAAGAGGCTTCCGTTGTTAACACTAAAGAATGGTTAGGGTCTAATTCTGAATTTATAGTGCCTAATCCTGCTATTCCTGGTATTGTTTTATGTTCGAATGCTTTTAATACTTTAATTATTGAAGCCATTCCTGATGCTAATTCCGAATGCCCAACTACTGGTTTAGAAGTCCCAATATGCCATTTTTTATCTGGGTTTTTAGAAAACTTTTTATAAACCGTATCTATGGCACTTAGTTCTATAGCATCTGCCATACGATTAGCAATACCATGTGCTTCTACATAATCTATTGTATCTATAGGCACATTTGCTTTTAAAATACTTTCTTCTATGGCTTTCTTTAAGCCTTTAGCATTTGGCGCTTCTATAGAAAAGCCTTTTCCGCCATGGCTTACAGAACTTCCTTTTATTAAACCTAAAATGGTATCGTTATCTAGTTCTGCATCTTCTAATGGTTTAATAATAATCACTCCAACGCCTTCGCTTCTTACAAAGCCTTCTGCGTTTTCCGAAAAACTTTTAGTATCTCCTTTTTTACTAAACAGTCCTCCGAAATCTGAAGCTACTGCTTTATCCATTTCTTCCTTAGACACTAAGTTAACACCACCAACAATGGCTTGTTTACATTCGCCACTAACAATACTTTGTATTGCGCGATGAATGGCCACATAACTACTTGTACAATAGGTATTCACTAACTCGCTAGGCCCTTTAAGGTTTAAGTGATAGGATACTTTATTTGGAATTAAATAGGCTAATGTTTGGTGTTCTTCCTCCGCATATTCTTGTGCTGCAATGAAAACGCCTGTTGTTTTAGAGGCTAATGTTTTTCTGTCTATTTTATAATGCGACATGGCATTAGAAAGTACTTCGAAAATCAACTTTTCCTGTGCGGATAGTTGCTTAATTTCTGAGGCATCCATATTTAATACTGACCAATTTTCCTCTACATTTTTCAGGTCTATTTGACTGTATGCAACATTTGATACTGTGGTTTCGCTTGCTAAGTTTAATTGTACATTCTCAGCTGTATTATACCATAATTCGTCTTCTGTTTTAATGGAGCTAAATCGTCCGTTCATAGCTACAATAGCCATTGTTGTAGCCGTTTTAGCTTCAATAGTAGTGTTTGTATTCCCTATTTTTTTATGACGTTTAGAGACTTGTATTGTTTTAGATGTTATTACAGGCTCTTTAACTTCTACAGTTTCAAGCGCTTTTGTGTCGTTTACAAAACTACCTCCAGTTTCAAATAATGTACCGTGATCTTCTAATAAAAACTCTAAAAATTCAGAAATTGTAGTGTAGTTAATTAACGCTGTTGGCGCTAAATCTAGTCCATCGTACTTTTCGTTTAGTACTTGTACGAGGTTTATCATCATTACAGAATCGAATCCATAATCTCCAAAGCCTTTTTCTTTATTAATTCTGTTGGCGTCTAGTTTTAATATCGAAGAGATTAATGCAAAGACTTCGTTTTCTATGCTTTGACTTAAATCGCTTGTATTTGTTGTAGCTGTTGTAACTACTGCAACTGCTACTGGTGCAACTGTAGTGGTTTCTTTAACTTCTAAGATTTCTTCTTCTCCAACTAATTTGCTATGTATTTTTTTGCGTTCTCCATAAGCGATAACGCCTTGTGTTGTTTTATTTTTCAACAAGGTTTCTAAAGCCAAAATACCTTCTGCTGTTGGTAGCGCACTCATGCCCCACTTTTGCTTTACATATTTTTCGCTTTCGGCATCCATTTTCATGCCGCCGTCTTTCCATAAAGGCCAGTTTATGCTTAAAGTGTGCCCGCTACGTTTCCCTTGTTTTTCTAGTGTATTTCTATATACAGCGTAGTAATCTAGCCATGTATTTCCGCTCGCATAATCGCTTTGTCCGAAATTACCTGTTACGGCAGCCATACTACTAAAGTAAACGGTGAAGTCTAGTTTTAAATCTCGTGTAGCATGGTCTAGAAATTTAACGCCATTAATTTTTGGTTGTAATACTTTGGTAGCTTCTTCTGCTGTTTTTTTAATTAAAAAACTATCGGCTATAACGCCTGCACTATGGATAATTCCGTTTAATGCGCCGTGTTCTTTTGTTATGGTCTGAATTAAATGTTCTACAGAATTTTTATCTGTAACATCACAACTATAATAGGTTGCATTTAATGCTTTTAATTCTGAATCACTTAATTTTGAAACTGTAGAACGACCAGACAGTATTAGCTTTGTCGATTTATTTTTAGTAATATAGCCTGCAAATATTTTTCCTAATCCACCAGATCCGCCTGTAATTAAATAGACACCGTTGTCTTTAATAGCAACTCCTGAATGCTGCGTTTCTTTTATTGAAGCGACTAAACGTTCTTGTCTATCGCCATCAATATACCTAACCTCATCGCCTAACTGGTTTTGCTCAAGTCTTATGGTTTCTGCTAATTCTTCAACTGTATTTATAGATAAGTGTTCTACGCCTATAGTTTTAGTTATTAGCTTTCTGCTTTCTAATTGTGCTGTTTTTAATAAACCACTAACAAATGCATAATCTATATACTCTTCTGTATTGTAAACTAGAGTTAATCCTACTGTTTGTTTTGCGCCTAGAAGTGGTTTTACAATGTCTTGTATTCTATTATAATATGCTATTTCTGTTGGCTCGTTTAGTACAATAACTTCTTGTACTAAATTGTCTTTTAATTTTTCACCTAAATCTACAGAGCCACCTGCTATTAATACAATATGTTCTGTTGCTAACTCTTTAGCTTCTGTATCTATGGCTTTCGATTTCCATTGTGTTGTATAGGTTTGAAGTCCGAAATCTTCATTAACCTTCGTTGTTGAAACTGTAGCTTTTGGTTGTACTGATTTCTTAACCGGTAAAGTCGTTAGGTCTTTAAATTGTACTAGAATTTCTCCAGTTTCAGATAAGATACTAATATCGTAAATGACAACTTTATCGCCTACTTTATAGGAATCACTTTGTTTTACGTGACACCATTTGGCTTTTTGTACTTCGTTATAAATAGTAACTTCTTTGGTAGAAAATGGTAGATTTAATACAATATTTTCTTTTGCTAAACTAATGCCTAAAATAGACTGTAATGCGCTATCTAATATACCTGGTTGCAATACGTAGTTATAATCTTCTTCTAATGCTATTTCACTTAGTGATGCTGTTTCATTAAAGTATAATGTCTTAATCCCTTGAAAGGTGTTTCCGTAATCGAAACCTAACTCATTAAATATCGCATAACATTCTTGTCCGCTTTTACTTGAACTAAAACTTGCTTTTAAAGTTTCAATATCTATTGTTGAAGGTTGTGCTTGTTCTTCGGCACTCAAGGTACCTTGTCCGTAGATAACTTCATCTCTATCGAAGGTTGCAGGACTGTATATTTCGTAACCGTAACCGTTATCTTCTTCAAATAAATTAATCTGAATTTTTTCAGTATTAGAATTTACTGTAATGGGTTGTAACCATGTTACATTTTTTAATTGTGTTATGGTTGTAGAGAGACTTCTTGCACCTGCTTCTCTTGCCCATTCTAAATAGGCTACACCTGGCAATATTTTTTCGCCTTCAACTTTATGATCTCTTAAAAAAGATTCATTTCCTGTTAAAACGGTTGTGTATTTTTGTTCTGCTAATGTAGAATTATTAGTGTGTACTAATGGGTGTAATTTACTTACAGTTGCGGCATTAGACATCGTGCCTCTTGCTTCTGCAACCCAGTAGCGTTCTCTAGCAAATGGATAGGTTGGTAAACTTATTTTATTAGGTTTATTGTTGTTATTGTACAATAAATTCCAATCTATTTCAATGCCTTGCATCCATAATTGGATTAAAGCGTCTACTTCTTGTTCTCTTATGGCTGTTTCTATGTATGCTTTTCCTGCATTTCCTTTTAATATAAAACTATTGCTATTTTTTACGTTAGAGACATTACTTAGTAAGAGGTGTTCTCTTTGCCCATTAACATATTGCGATAGTATTGTTTTTAAATCACTTACATCGTTTACAAGACAGGCTAAACGTTCTTCCATAGCTTGTCTTCCTACTTGTAGTGTGTAAGCTATATCGTAAATGTTTGCTGTAGTATTCGTTTCTAAATATTCTAAAATATTTTTTGCTTGTGCTTCTAAACGTTCTGTATTTTTTGCCGATAATACTATAATGGCAGGGACATTACTATTGTATTGTCTTGTAGGGTTTACATACTCTTCTATTATAATATGTGCGTTACTTCCTCCTGCTCCAAAACTGCTTAATCCTGCTATTCTTTTATTATTTGGTGCGGTATTCCAATCTTGTAATTCTTGTGGAACGGTAAAGGCTGTTTTTTCAAATTTTATATTACTATTTAATGTTGTAGAGTGTATACTTGGTACTATTTGTTTGTGTTGTAGTTGTAATAATACTTTAGTAAAACCTGCTATTCCTGCGGCAGATTCTGCGTGCCCTATATTACTTTTTACACTTCCTATAGCGCAATACTGCCCTATAGCATTATTGAATGCTTTATTTAATCCTGCTATTTCTATAGGATCGCCTAAACTTGTTCCTGTGCCGTGTGCTTCAACGTAGCTATAATCTTCTGGTTTTACTCCAGCATTTTTCATAGCGTCTTTAATAACCTCAGCTTGTGCGTTTAGGTTTGGTACGGTTAATCCGCTACTTTTTCCGCCGTGATTTATGGCTTCTCCTTTAATTACGCCGTAGATTCTATCGCCATCCCTTTCGGCATCGCTTAATCGTTTTAATAAAATGGTCCCTACGCCTTCTGCTGGAACATAGCCATTGCCGCCTTCTCCAAAGGCTTCACATTTTCCTCTGTCTGATAAAAACCTAGCATTAGATAACCAATTGTATTTACTAGAGTGTACACTTAAATTAACGCCTCCTGCTAAAGCCACATCACATTCTGATCTACGAATACTTTCGCATGCTAAATGTATTGCTGTTAAAGAGGATGAACATTGTGTATCTAAACCAATACTTGGTCCTCTTAATCCTAGATAGAAAGAGGTCATGTTAGCTACTGTAGAAACAAAACTACTTGGTGAGCTTTCACTTTTGTCTAAACGGTATAATTGATAGTCTGTCCAGAAAACGCCTGCAAAAACGCCTACTTTGTATAGTTCTGATAGTTTTGCTGGGTTGTATCCTGCATCTTCAATTGTTTTCCAACTTTCTTCTAAAAATATGCGAGCTTGTGGATCCATATTCTCGGCTGCTATTGGAGACATTCCGAAAAACAGCGGATCAAATTTATCGGCATCATCAATGAAACCGCCCCATTTGCTGTATGTTTTTCCTTCTTTTCCTTTTTCGGTATCAAAATGTGCATCTACATCCCAGCGTTCTTTTGGAATTTCGGTTACACAGTCTTTTCCTTGTTTCAGGTTTTCCCAAAATTCTGCAATGGTTTTTGCTTGTGGGTAACGTCCACTTAAACCTATAATTGCTACGGCATCGTCATTTATACTTCTTTTGTACTCTATTTTAGGTTCTTCTTTTGTCTTTGGTATTTGTGGTGCTTCTGATACTTGTAATGTTTCAGATGTTTTAGGCGTTTCTGTTGTTACAATAAGGTCTCCCCATACATCGTCTTCTATAATAGCTTCGGTTGTACTTGTTACTTCTGTAACTATTGCTTCTACTTGGGTTGTATTATTATCTATTACATTTTCTACTACATCTACTGTTGGTACTATTGTTTTAGCTTCAGAAAATGCTTCTTTATCATTTTCTAATAAATAGTCACTTAAATCTTCTATATTTTGATATTCGAATAATAGGGTTGGATAGAGTTCATGCCCCACTTTGTCTTCTAAAGTGGTTACTAATTGCATCGTCATTTTAGAGTCCATTCCTAAATCGAAAAACCCAGCTGTTACATCTATTGCATTTACTGTCTTCTCTAATGCTAGTGCCGATAGCTCTTGTAAATACCTTTGAATGGTTTCTTTGGTTACTGTTCCAGTTGTACTGGTTACTATAGTTTCCTTTGGTTGCACCTCAACTTTTGACGGTTTTTCTATGGTTTGATTAGAGAATGCTTCTTTATCATTTTCTAATAAATAGTTACTTAAATCTTCTATATTTTGATATTCGAATAATAGGGTTGGATAGAGTTCATGCCCTACTTTATCTTCTAAAGTAGTTACCAACTGCATGGTCATTTTAGAATCCATTCCTAAATCGAAAAACCCTGCTGTTATATCTATGGATTGCACTGATTTACCTAGTGCTATTGCTGATAATTCTTGTAAATAAAGCTGAATAATTTCTTTCACACTGGCTGTATGTATACCATTTGAGCTCATAATACTTTATGTTTTGATTGTGTTTGTAGTGAGGCTGTCTAAAAAGTGATTCTTTAAATTGAATGTCATATTTAGCGCTGTCTAAATACATTGTTTTTCAACATATTAAAACTTCGACTGCGCTGAGTTTGACAAGAATTTGCTACTTTCTAGATAGCCTCTTAACGCGAGGTTAGGCTTGTAATACTTTATCGTTATTTTCTTGTAACAGGTTGGTTATTAAACCTGCGTGTCTAATACGTTTTATGGCTAGGTTTTTAAACTCTACTAGTAACGTACCGTTTGCATCGTAAATGCTAATGTCACTTTTAATGACTTCGGAAGGAGTATCGAACTTTTCTTCTTTATGTTTACTATAGACATAAATTGTAGAAGGCAACGTATTGTATGCTCTAAATTGCTCTATTGAAAAAGGGATATAGGATACTTGATTTTTTGAAATAGCATGGAACGAACTTCCTGAGAAGGTTGCCCCATCTAAAAATGCTGGACTTAAATAAAAACGGTCTAAGTAAGAGGTAGATAAATCGCTTAAATGCAATTGCATTAATTCTTCTCTTCCTTTTTGATACACCATTCCTAAGGTTTCCATAAATTCTCCGTGTACAATGTCTACAGTTCTAGCAGATTTATAAACGTCTGCCATGTTTAATTGACGTTCGCAATTCGTTTTAAAGGCTTCTATATTGAATGTTTCACGGGTTTCTGTTGGCATATTATTCAGCCTACATTGTACGTGTTTATCCCATTTTCCATATACGTTCCCGTTATGATCTACTCTTCTAGAGCGCACCATAGCTTCGCTTATTGCGTGTGTTCCTTTTTTAAATCGCACTTCTACTCTACGGTTATAGGTTTGATCTGTTGCTAAGGGTTCTATGAATATGATCCGGCTTATTTCGAATGTCTTTCCGAATAAAACCTTACTACAGCGTAGTATTAGATCTAAATAGGTAACGCCTGGCACTATACTAACGCCATGAACTCTATGATCTCTTAATACATAGTGATCATTATTCATGTCTAATGTAAACGTCCAATCATTGCCTTGTTTTTCTTTTTTCATGTTAAAGTATGCTGCCATACTTTCTGCAGAAACATCATTGATTGTTGTTTTAGTTACTGCTGGACTTACCGTTTTATTTACCTCTGGTT
The DNA here is from genome assembly GCA_947494205.1 of uncultured Flavobacteriaceae bacterium. GTDB lineage: Bacteria > Bacteroidota > Bacteroidia > Flavobacteriales > Flavobacteriaceae > JAHDHI01. The sequence goes on from CANLUH010000011.1 coordinate 15,602, forward strand.
TTGTAGTTTCGACCTTAGTATTTTCTGATTTTATTTCAGGTTTTGCTTCTGGCCAATAGCGTTTTTTATTAAAGGCAATAGTCGTTTTTGTAAATGGTGTGTTTATACGATTTGCTTCGGGTATACCTTCGTTACTTAATATAACGTGTGCATTATTCCCCCCTAAACCAAAAGCACTTATTCCTGCTCTTCTAATATTATTAACGCCTTCCCAATCTTGTAATGTTCTTACAGGATATACTGGTGAATTCGCAAAATCGAATCGTGGGTTTGGTGTATCGCAATTTAGTGTTGGTGGTAATTGTTTGGCGCTAATGGCTAATGCTGTTTTTATAACACCTGCAACACCTGCCGCACTCATTAAGTGTCCAATATTTGTTTTTACACTTCCTACAGCGCATTTTTGATTTGGGTTACTACTTTTTGATAATACAGATGTGATCCCTTTTAATTCTATAGGATCTCCTATTAAAGTTCCTGTTCCGTGTGCTTCGATATAACTTATTGTAGAACGGTCTATTTGTCCGTTTTTAATAGCTATTTCTAACAATTCTTGTTGTGCTTTTGGGTTTGGTGTTGTTATTCCCATTGTACTACCGTCGTTATTTACGGCTGTTCCTTCTATAACACTATATATTTTATCTCCGTCTGCTATGGCATCACTTAATCGTTTCAAGACTAAAATACCACAGCCTTCACCTAATCCTGTTCCGTCTGCTTTTTCGTCAAAGGCTTTTGTGCGTCCGTCTTTAGATAATACTTCTGCTATACTTAAGCCTACGAAATGGCCTTCATCTAATAAAATATCTACACCTCCTGCAAGTGCCAACTCGGTTTCTCCTTGTCTTAATCCTTTTACTGCTAAATCCATAGCGGTTAACGAACTACTACAGGCGGTATCTACCACCATGTTTGGTCCTTTTAAGTTATAAATGTGTGCTAAATGTGCAGTTATAAAGTTTTGTCCTGTTCCTACTATAAAGTCTTTATGTAGGTTACTTAATTTGCTTTTAAAGTTTCCAACTCTAGCACCTGCGTATACGCCTACCGATTTACCCCATATTCCTTTTTTATCGTATCCGGCATCTTCAATGGCTTCGGCACTTACTTCTAACCATTGTCTTTCTAATGGATCTAACTGACTTGCTAATGCTTCTGGCACTTTAAAATAGGCGGGGTCAAAGTCTTCTATAGTGTCTAAAAACCCACCCCATTTACTGTAGCTTTTACCTTGCTCTTTGTTTGGCGAATAGTGTTTGTTAATATCCCAACGGTTAGCTGGTACTTCTTTTATACTGTCTTTTCCTTGTTTTAAATTATCCCAGTAATCGCCAATAGTATCAGCATCAGGAAAGTGACACGCCATACCTATTATTGCAATAGGTTCGTTGGTGTTTCCGTTTTGCGATGGTATCGTTTTTTGCTCTTGTTCTACTTCTTCAATTACTGTATTTGTAATGTTAGTAGGTTCAGTTTCTTTAATTTCAGAATCTAATTTCTGATTTAATATTTGAGATAATGCATCATTATGATGTTCTGCTAAATATTCACTTAGCATCCCTACTGTTGGGTGTTCTAGTATAATACTTGGTGACAGACTTACGTTACCTCCTAATTCTTTTTCTAATTGTTTTACTAAGTCGGCTAATAGTATTGAGTCTACACCATATTCTTGAAACGGAATGTCTATTTCTATACTGTCTGACGGTAATTTTAAGGCTTCGCTAATTTGTACGGTTACCCAGTTGCTAACTACCGAATCGTCTGCTTTTGTAACTTCTACTTTAGCTTGTGCTTTTTGCTCTGGTATTTGTAACAGTGTTTCAACAGAAAACACGTTTGGATTATATACCATTGGTGCAATGGTTGGTAATCCATGTTCAGGTTTTAGTGCAATTACTTTGTCTATTATAGTTGCGCCTTCTGCATTGGTTAATGATAATAAGCCTAAGTCTCTATAGATACCTTCGGTCACTTCTCCCATTCCAGTTTCTTTCCAACTTGGCCACTGTATACTTCTATAGCCTTCTTTATAATGTAATGCTGCAAAATTTTCTAAATAGGCATTACACATCGCATAATCGCATTGCCCTGCTCCTAAGTGTGGTGCCAATGCTGAAATAGATGAGAATAATATTCCGAAATCTACATCGTGTTCTTTTAATGCGTCGTATAAGTTATGTAATCCTAAAACTTTAGGGGCTTGAAGTTTTGTTATGGTTTCTATAGATTTACGAATAAACGCTGGTGTTTCCATGTCTACTAGTCCAGCACAGTGTACCAAACCTTTAATGGCTCCCCATTGTTTTTTAATTTTATCTAATGCTAATGCAACTTCTTTTATATTTACTAGATTAGGTTGTATTAGTTTAACTTCTGCGCCACAATTTTCTAAGTATAAAACATCTTTTATTTTTTGTGCAAGTATTGTATTTTCTTTAGCAATACTTTCCCATGCTTGTCTTGGTGGAAATTCTTGTCGTCCTAATAATACTAATTGTTTTACGTTGTGCTTAGTCACTAAGTGTTTGGCATAAGCCATTCCTAAACCTCTTGTACCTCCAGTAATTACAATTGGGCCTTCTATTTTTGCTTCTGCTTTTAATGCTAAAGAGTCTAAATATGGGGCTTTCCATTGCTTGTTTGTATACTGTAATCTTACATTATTAGTGGTTGTCGTTAGTGTTTGTAAAATAGCGTTTACATCTGCTTCTGTTGTCGCATTTGTGTCTAGTTCTAAACTTACACTAGAGACTTTACTGTACTCTGCGCCTAGTGTTTGGTACAATCCTTTACCAATTATAGTTTGATTTGTTCTACAGAGTTGTACTAAGTTTATTGTTGGTTCATTAGATTGATCTATTACTTTCTGAATCACTTCTACCCAAGTATAGTCTTCCATAGATTTGCTACCAAAGTCTATAACTGCTCTTACCTTTTTGTATGTAATAGTGTCTATTTCTGAAGGATTTACAACAAGTGTTTCGTTTATCTGTTTTTTTAAGGCTTCAACTATTGTTTTATGCGCTTCTGATGCATTTAATATTAAAACAAGCCCTTCAATTTTAGAGTTAGTTTCAATTGTTACTGGCTTCCAATTTTCTTTGTATAGCTGAATTACTTTTTCAGGTGTTTCATCAGCTTCGATAACCGTTGGTTGTTCTACAACTTTAAATGTTGTTTTTGGTATCCAATAACGTTGTCTAGCAAAAGCATAGGTTGGCAATGAAATAATATTTGGGCAATTGTCTTTTCTATACAATTGTTTCCAATCTATAGCTACGCCTTTTATCCAGTATTCTGCTAAGGTTTTAAAACCGATGCCGTTTAAAGGAATTTCTGATTCTTGATTGTTTGCAGTCGTTTTATTTTTACGCGTATTACCTAATAATATATTAGTTTCATTACCATTTAAGTAGTCTTCTAATGTCTTTTGCAAAGCTGCAATAGTAAGAACAGACACTGCTAATCGTTCTTCTAAAGCTTCTCGTCCTACTTGTAATGTATAGGCTATATCGTAAATATTAGCGGTATTGTTAGCTTTAACATATTGTAATAGGTTTTGTACTTGGTCTTTTAATCTCTTTTTGTTTTTAGCAGAGATCACAACTAATGTTGGTTCATTATTTAGGTATGTTTTTTCTTCTGTAACATACTCTTCTAATACCACGTGCGCATTACTTCCGCCTGCACCAAAACTACTAATTCCTGCAACTCTTGTTTGTCCTTTTGTTGTAAACCAAGGTGTGGTTTCTTTTTGTAATTCGAATGGACTATTTTCTAAATCTAAATAGGCATTAGGTTGTTTTAAATGTGGATTCCCTGGAATCGTTTTATGTTTTAATACGTGTATTAATTTTATAATTCCTGCTATTCCTGCTGCTGGTTCTAAATGCCCAATATTGGTTTTTACACTTCCCAATTTTATATGTGGTAAAATTGGAAAAGCTTTATCTGCATCTTTATACAATGCTTTAAATGCTAACTTTAAACCTTCTGTTTCTATAGGATCGCCTAATGGTGTTCCTGTGCCATGTGCTTCAATATACCCTACTTGTTCTGGGTTTACGTTTGCCGATTTATAGGCTTTTATTAATAAGTCTTTTTGTGCGTTTGGATTTGGTGAGGTTAAAGTATTTGCTTTTCCGCCGTGATTCTCTGATGCGCCACGGATTACTGCGTGAACTCGGTCTCCATCTGCTTTTGCCTGACTTAAACGTTTCAACACAATCATACCTACGCCTTCTCCTCTTACATAACCGTTAGCGCTTTGATCGAATGTTTTACAACGTCCTTCTTTACTTAAAAAGCCTGCTTGACTTAACGGAAATAATAAGTCTGGCATTAATACTAAACTTACACCTCCTGCTAACACCACATCGCAATCGCCTTTTTGTATTTTTTCTATACCTCTTTTTATAGCTACTAATGAGCTTGAACAAGCGGTATCTATAGTTTCACTTGGCCCATGTAAATCTAATAAGTAAGATATACGGTTGGCCACCATAGATTGAGATAATCCTGTAATGACTTGCGAATCTGTAATTCGGCTTCTATCTATTAGCGTAGCGTAGTCGTCGAAATAACTCCCTACAAAAACGCCTGTATTTGTTCCCGATAAACTTTTTGGGTTTACACCTGCATCTTCTAATGCGTGGTAAGCTTCTTCTATTGCTAAACGGTGTTGTGGATCCATTAACTCAGCTTCTTTTGGAGAAATGCTGAAATGTAAGGGGTCGAACTTATCTATATCATCTATAAAACCACCCCATTTTGCGGTTGTTTTTTGTTTGTCTTCTGCTGTATCGCCGTAATATTCTTGCCAATCCCAACGGTCTTTTGGAATTTCTGTTACTAAATCTTTATTGGCTTTTATGTTTTCCCAAAAGGTATTTACATCTGGTGATCCTGGAAAACGACCACTCATTCCTATAATGGCTATTGGTTCGTTTGCTTTATTGGCTAAAGCTTTAACGGCACAGCCTTCGCTTTTACATTTTTTTGCGCCTTTTTTAGTTTCTGAAACTAATACTGGTACTTCATTACGTTGTTCTGCCGCAACTGGTATTGCAACTTGATGTTGTTTTGCTAGTGCTTCTTTATGTTCTTCTACTAAAAAAGTAGTTAATTTTTGTATGGTTGGGTAATTGTAAAAAAGTGTTGGTAATACTTTTATAGCATAAAATTCACTTAATACGTTTGCGAATTCTGTTAGTCCTACTGAGTTGAATCCGTAATCTCCAATTTCTTCTTCTGTAGAAATATTAGTTACAGAAACGTCTAGTAATTCTGAAACTGTTTTTAGTAAAAACTGTTCTACTTTTTTTTCAACATTTATAACTTCTGAAACTGTTTTACCAATGCTAGTATTTGTTGCGTTTGATTGTATTTCGTTAGCTGTTACTATTGTTTTTTCTGTACTGTTTTCTTTGCTGATTGCTTCTGTTGTTGAAGCTGTTTTGTCTGCATATATATCTAACCAATAGTTTTGTTCATTAAAAGGGTAGCCTGGTAATGATAATTTTGGAACTTCTATATTCTCAAAGTATTTGTGAATAGGGGTTTCATAGCCTTTTGCCCATAAATCGAATAGAAAGGACTTGTCTTTCGAGTCACTTAATTCGTTTAGAAACTCTACTACTTTTCCATTCTTTAAGAATATTTCATTTAGACTTAAATCTTTTTTATGGTTTCCGTTGACGTAATAACCGCGTTTTCCTTCAGATACTATAAACTTATTTAATTTTTCTACTAAGTCTTCTATCGTTTTATATCTAAATACAATACGTTGACTTAGTTCTTTTCTACTCTTTAAATATTGGTATTCTAATTGCTTAGGGTTACAATCTTTATGTTTTGTTAGAAATGTTTTAATGCGTTCTGCATAGGGTACAAACTGCGACACTTCTACAGATGATAATGCTAAAAAGTAAGCGGTTTCTTTTAGGTCTTCGGCTTTCTTATTTGTTTCTTTTGGTATGTATTCTTCTAAAATAGTATGAATAACATTACCGCCTCCTCCCGAGTTATTAACGGCTCCTCTACGTGGTATTTCTTTTTTATTGTCGTCTATTAATCTTGGCCAGTTTTCTGTTTCTGCCGACATATAATAGCGTGTTTTGTCTAGTTTAATTTCTGGACTTAATGTTTTAAAGTCCTTTATTCCTAGTTTTTTCTGTGCTTTAAATGAGTTTACTAATCGTATTACCGATGCTAAACCAGATGCAGCATGCATGTGCCCGATATTGGGTTTTAAAGAGCTTATTTTACAGGGTGGTGTATTAGCATCGTTTAGTGCTTTACCAAAATGTTTGTCTGCTAATTTAAAGGCTCTAATTTCTTGCGAATCTGCTAATATTGCTGCTGCTGCGTGTGCTTCAATATGGGTTACCGTTTTTGGATCTATATCGGCTTCTTTATAAGCAGCAACTATAGCTTTACTTTGTTGTCCTGAATCTGGAAATGCTATGTTTCCGCTTCCGCCTACGTGGCTAGATTCTGAACCGATAACTAAAGCATGAATATTATCGTTATCGTTTACGGCTTCTTCATTGCGTTTTAGTAATAAACTGACGACACCTTCTGATGGTGTGAAACCTGAGGCATTATCTTGAAATGGACTACCGCCATCTTCTGTGGTAGACATTAATCCCATAGACTGGGAGCCTCCAAAAAAGGAGCGCGTCCATTCTTCTCCGTATATTAAACTAACGCCTGCAACTATAGCATAATCTACTTCTCCACTTTGCAGCATTTTTTTACCGTGATGTAATGCTGTTAGTCCGCTAGAACAAGAAGTATTAATACAATAGCTTGGGCCTTTTAGGTTAAAATAATTAGAGATTCGGTTTGGCAAATAGGTTTGTGCCATTCCTAAACAAGAGTAGGCTGTTATGGGAGCCTTTGTAAGATATTCCATATAAGGGTTTACTTCCTTACCTACAATAACAGCCACCTTCTTGTCTTTTAGTGAAGCGGGTAAAATGCAAGCATCTTCAAATAAATGCCATACAGATTGTAATAACTTACGCTGCTGAGGGGTCATATATTTAGCTTCTTTGCCAATAATATGAAATAGTTTCGCATCAAACCCTTGTAGGTTTTTTACGAATGCGCCTCGCTTTGCTTGTATCGTTCTTTTGGGATCATGATCATCTGGAATTACTTTAATCAACTGGTCCTGATTCTCTAATTTTTCCCAAAACTGCTCTATAGAATCTGATTCTGGAAATACTCCAGACATTCCTATAATAGCAACAGGTTGCTTTTTAGATACGTTATTATGTTCTGTTTTCTGTGACATCTTTTGTGTATGCTTATGTTTGCACTAATTTTTACGGCTTCACTACTTTGACCAGCACATACTAGCCATGAAATAATTGCATATTCTTTTTAAATACTTTCACTTTATCTTTAGCAGGATCTTTTATCGCTAAAACAAGTCCATCTGTACTTTTTCTTGCAGTTAAATTATCTATGAATTGTTCTTCAGACAAATTGTCTTTAGAATTGTACTGTACTGGATTCTGAGCTTCTAAATAGCTTGTCCAGCTCTCATCTACATCATAAGAAAAGCCTGTAGACTCATACTGAGAATAGTCCATAGCTTCATTATTTATAAAATTTTGAACATCTGAATGTTCGAAATCTTTTCCTTTAAGGATGTAACACTTTTTTTCTTCTGGAATCACTACAGAGTAGAAAAATCCCAGATTCAATAAAAATTCTTTATTCTTCATAATATTTTAGTTTTATCTATTCTGCGTTTTCTAATTCTTCTTCTTTTTCACGTCCAAAATAAGTAGCTCCTGTAATGATTTCTTCATTTTGTAACGATTGGTAAATCTTGAAGTTATAATCACGATATCTTGGATCTGATCTTAAAATGTTTTCGTATAAAGGCATTCTTATTGCCGTTTCAAAAGATTTTGTGTTCTGTTCTAAATCAACCTCTGTATAGCGTTGGTTTGCCATAATTGTTAATGGCGATTGATTTATAATAGAGTGTGGCCACCATTTTGGAAAGAAAATAACATCTCCTGGTCCCTGATCATAGTAATACTTTGGTATGTATGCGTACACAGGGTTGTGTAGTACATGGTAATCTAAATCATAACGGATACTTGTTGATCCTCCTACAAAGGCAGAAGATAACATTCCTGCTGGTGTGTGTGGTGTTGGGATGATTTGTAATGAGTAAGCGTGTAATGGATCCATAAAGAACCAACGTTTTACTCCAGAGATTCCAAAGGTTGCACTTACATCGTTGTTAATATGCCAGTCTGTTCCCCATGTTTTAAAGTTTCCTATAAATAACTGTGGAAATAATGGTTTCACTAAATTGTCTACCATGTTATTTAACTTGCTTACGCCAACATCTTCTAAAAGTTCTGGGTATGCATTAAAGAAATCTACAGAGTTATTAATGTAGAATGTTTCTTTAGACTTTGGATCTAATTGGTTTTCTAAAACATATTTTGCAGTCACTTTTTTAGCGCCTTCACCAAAACCAATGTTTTTATCTGCGCCATCATTTTTAGAATAATCCATACCAAATAATTCTACATCTCCATAGTTTTTTACTAGGTATTCATGATTCCATAACTTTGCCGCTTTGGTATCATTCATTAAGCCTTTAATAACTACTGGCGGTGCTCCTGGATCACATAAAAGCTTAGTTAGCTTTTCTTGATCGATTTCTTCTGGCGAGTATGCTTTTAGTTTGATATGAGATTTTCTGTAATCGATTTTATCGAAATCTTTACATTCTTTCTTAAATTTCTCAAACTTGTTTTTAATAAATTCTTTTTCTGCATCTAGTGCATAATTGGTAGACGTTAATTGATGTCTCATTTGAACATACGAATAGTGTTCAACCATTTCTGCATCGTCTAAGTATAAATACTTAGCATTTTCCAAAATGCGTTGTTGATCACTGTCGTATTCGAACGCGTTCATGTCAAGTTCTTTTCTCATTGTGATTTGTTTTTAAAAGTTGATATATATTTGTGCGACTCTAACTATTAGAGATTCAAAAAAATTACATTAATACTTCTTCCATTTTAGCATAGTGTTCCTTTTTTAAGTAATCACTAAATTCTGCTAATGAAGTATATTCTAATAATACTGCTGGGCGTACTTCTATTCCAAAAGTCTTATTAATGTCTACACATAATTTGTTAATTTTCATAGATTCGAAACCGTATTCATCGATATCCGATTCCCATTCTACTGCAGCTGGTTCAATGCTTAATAACTCTGCAGATTTGTTTGTTAAATACTCTTTAATTTGTTCTTCTAGTTCATTCATTTTGGTTACCAGTTTTAATTAATTAATCTTATTTATCTATTTTTTAGCACATTACATCCTTTTAGATTTATCTCTTATCTTAAAAAAAGACAATAATCTGCTAGGGTTAAGATGCTTAACCTTTATTCTATATATGTTGTGTGTTGTTACAGTGTTATTTGAGCACCTAGTACAATACCATGACTAAAGGCGTCTCTTTCACTATGTGTTTCTCCCGCTGGAAATGGGGCATTTGGTGCACTTCCACTTATAAAGTTTAGTGGTACATAACCGTCTGTTCTAAATAATTCTACAAATAGTTTTGATGAATTATCAAACAGTGCTGAAAAACCTAATACGATTTGATTTTGTCTTTCCCATGGCGCTCCATCTGGTCCAGATATAAAGTTTGAAAACTCTCCCGAAACGGCATATTTAAAAGTCCCTGAATTGTTAAACTTGTATTTAGCTCCTAATTCTAGAGAAGATACTTTAGATGCTTCAAAAACATTAAGCGGTGGTGTTGGGTTGTGTGTACCTTCCCACACTTCTGTTGTTTTAGCAAAACCTCCTTTTAAGGTAAAACGGTCTTTAACATCTAACTTACCATAAAAGGTATAGGCTGGATTGTTATCTGAGCATCCTGAAAAATGTGTTACTGGAAAACTATGACAATAAGGGCTTCCGTGTAAATAGGATCCTCCAAAAAGAAATTTAATATCTTCTTTAATGTTTAAGGTGTAATTTAAGTCGAAAACAAAGTTATTCAATTTTGAAGGTACATTTGTGTCATTGACCGGTGTTGTTAATGCTCTAAATTGAGAACCGCCTTGTACAGCCATAAATGTGGCGTGTACATTCGATTTTTTAAAAGCGACTTGTGCACCATAACCTAATCCGCCAAAGGCATGCCACAAGGTAGAATTAGTAAATGGGTTTACACTTCCTGTTAAACCAAAAGGCGCATCCATTTTTCCTATCGCTCCATATACGGGAAACTTGTTTAGGTCTCCTACCAAAACATATCCTTTACGTAATTGTAATTGGTTTCTTGTTAGCGATGTAATAGTTCCTGGCCCAAAACTTTGTTGTGGGTCGTAAAGAATTTCTGCATAAGCCGTTAACCAATCGGTTACTGCTGCTGTGGCAGAAAATTGAAACGAGTGTATTACCGCTTCACTTACTTCTTTACCTATTTGATTATTTGCTGTAGGGTGGCGCATTAAATAGCCAAATTTTGAATCGGTATTCGATTTTTGGTAATCTCCTAATGCTATTAACGAGGCCCCAAATGTTAAACTTTTATTTTTAAGCGCTCCTTTTTGTCTTTCGGTTATTAGGATGTTTATTTTTCTTAAATCTTGATTAGGCTCAAGCATCTTGTACGATAATTGAGAGTTTATACCTATTGATGGTTTGAGGGAGTCTTTAGCTTCTTGAGCTAAAGTACTATTAACTACAAATACTGCAGTAAATAGTAAGATAATGTACTTCATGATTGGTTTTTGTTTTTGTTGGTTTATTAGATTGAAATTAGATTATATATAGTTTTAGAGGTTTATAGTTACATTGTTTGCAGTTTTGCGTTATAGCGATCTATATTATGCTGATTAATTATTTTATCGTAATCTCCCAAATCCACAAAAAGCTGTTCTAGCTTTAATTGTATTGCATAGTGCATTAGTTCTGCTCCTATTTCGGTTGGCATGGGTACAGATCCTTTTGTTCCTGTCATAAGATCTATAGCAATTTCAGACAGTTGCATTCCGCCACCTTTCCAGTAAGGCCAATTCATTGTTATAGATTGCCCTTGTCTTGTGCCATTTTTAACGGCTTTATTTCTAGCTCTTGTAAAGCCATCTAAATAAGCATTAGCCATAGCATAATCTGCTTGTCCTGGATTACCAAGGGAGTGTAGCGAAGAGAAGCATAAGAAGAATCGTAAGGCAATGTTTTTGGTATACTCATCTAAATATTTTGCGCCATAGACTTTAGGTTCGAATACTGCTTGGATTTCTTCCACCGTTTTCTTCATGATGTAATTATCTCTAATAACTCCGGCACAGTGTATAACGCCATCTAATTTTTGATGTATTCTAAGTACTTTCTGTATTAAGCCCTTCACTTCTTTTTCTTTAGATATATCAGAATCGTAATACACTATTTTATTAGTTTCGCTATTTAGCTCTTTTAGTTTTTCACTCTTCGTTTTATCTAAAATTGAACGCCCTACTAATACAACTGTTATGTATTTGCTATGCTTTAAAATATCCTTTGTCATTGCCACTCCTAGTCCTCCTAAGCCTCCAGTAACTAAAATAACGTCTCCAGATTTATAGGTGTTTTCTACTTGTATTGGCTTGTTTATAATATTTACAGGGCTAGTGTATTCTACATAGCGTGTTTTGCCTTCGTATTTTATTACTCTGTCTATATCTAGGTTAGCAATATTATCTTTTAAAATAGTGTGTAACGTATCTTCTGTAACTGTGTCTTCTACAAAGATTAATTGCGGTTTTACTCTAGTAGATTCTTGCCTTGTACTATGTATTAAACCTGTTAATCCGTAGCTATTATTTATACAGGATTTTGGTAAAATAATTTGAACACTTACCGTATGTCTTGGTTTTTGTTTAATTATATTTTGAATGTATAGAAATACATTATTAACTAAATCTGTATATGTTTTTTCATTATACTGTTCTGGTTTAGGCACTACTAATCCATTAACATCTCTTAAAGTAACCGTGTCTAAATAACAAAGAATAGCGTGTTGTTCTAAAGTAACATCTTCTACAAGAGTATTTGTTTCTACTTTATCCCATTTTAAATCGAAAAGAAACAAGTGGTCGTTATTAATTTTATAAGGCGACTCGGTTTGCCCTTTTATTAAATCGTAAATAGGCTTTATAGGTGCTGTACTATTTGTTTTCATTGTTTTATTATTGGCTTTGGTTTGTATTTTAAAAGGCCAGCAATACGTGTTTTTTAAGGTTGTTGTTGGTACAGGAATGCGTTTTAAAGCGGTATTATTTTGTAGTGTATTCCATGTAATTATTGCGCCGTTTACCCAGCATTCTGCTATTACAGATTTGTCTTTGTTAATAATAGCAGTGTTTAACAATTCTTTATCGACAGCTATTGTCTTAGTGTTGGTATTGTAGAACTGTGTTTTGTTGTTTGCCCAATCGTTTGTATTGGATAACCAAGAGGTAATGCCTTCTATTAATCCTTCGTAAGTATTAGTAACTATAGCTAATCGACACTGCTCATGACTTCTACCTTCTTGTAAGGTATATTCTAGTCTACTAAGCAATTCCGAAGTATTCCAGCTCCTTTTCAATTTAGGTAATGCGTTTATAAATTGTTCTAGTAAAAGTGTCAATTGTTCTTCATTTTCATCTGAAAATATAAAACTGAAGTCACGATTAGTTTCCGTAGTAGCTATTGTTTCGTTTATATATTCTTCAAAAATCAAATGTGTATTTACACCGCCAATACCTAGGCAGTTCATTGCCATTCGTTTAGGGTAGTTGTCTTTTGAAGCTTGCCAATCGATATCTTCTTTTAAAATTGAAAAATGATTTTGTTCTGTTATGGCTCCGTTTACTTCCGACAGTCCTTTTACGCCATACAGCTTTTTATTTTGTGTGCTTGCTATTAGTTTTAGTAAGCATGGAAAAGTCGATGATGTTTCGGCGTGGCCCATTAATGGTTTTAAACTTCCTATGTAAATGGTTTTGTCTTTTATTCCATTTACTGGATTTTTAAAGTAGTTTCCGTACACGGATTGAATCGAGACCATTTCCGATGTGTCTACAAATGATACACCGTTGGCCTCTGCTTCAATGTAATCTACTGTTAACGGATCTATTTGTGCTTGTGTTATTGCTTTTTCTATCGCTTTTTTCTGCCCTTTTATATTAGGACTATTCCATTTTAATGGTGCTTTACCACCATGATATACGCCTATTCCTTTTATAACGCCGTAAATGTAATCGCCATCTTTTTCTGCTTCGCTTAATGGTTTTACTACTACCGAGCCTATGGTTTCACTTCTTACAAAACCATCTGCATCTTCGCTAAAACTTTTTGTTTTTCCGCTTTTAGAGTAAATGCCTGTAAGGTCTTCTTTTATTAGTTCGTGAGAGGATAAGTTTAGGGTTGCTGTTGCTACAATGGCTTGTTTACAATCCCCACGCTGAAAGGCATGAGAGGCGCGTTCCATGGCTGCAATAAACGATGAGCATGCTGTATCTACCACTTGGCTTGGGCCTTTTAAGTTAAAAACATGGGATAGTCTATTGGCATATAATGCTGGTGTTTCTACTTCGTAATCTTTTTCTTGACGTTTCATCACATCCAAGTATCCCGAATGTCCTGTTGTTGCTACAAATACGCCTGTTTCTTTTTTCTGAAAGTCTTTTACTTTGTATCCACTATCGCCAATAGCATTCCAAACGGATTCTATTAATTTTCTTAATTGTGGGTCTATTTGTACAGCTTCTTCTGCTGTGAACTTAAATTTTTCGTAATCGAAGTGTTCTATGCCGTCTATAAATCCACCATAAAACTTAGCTATTTGCTCACGTTCTTCAGCTTTCAATCCTAATAAGTCTAAGCGTTTTTTCGGCATACTTTCTGTTAAAGAGTCCCCTTTTTCTAAATGTTCGAAAAAGTGTAATGTATTGTCCGATTGTGGTAGAATACCATTTACTCCAACAATTGCTATAGCATTATCTGTTGTTTGTGTTTGCTCTTGTTTTACTTCTTGTTTTGGTAATTCTGTGAAATCTTCTTTTACAGTGTTTAAGGTCTCTTTTGTAACTTGTATTACGTCTTTTACGTCTTTAACCTCTTGAGTAATAGACTTGTTTTGGTTTATACTTTTAAAGTTGTCTGCAAAATCTGTAACTAGGTAGTCCACTATGTCGTTAAAAGTTCTGTACTCCATAAATAGTAATGGTGGTACTTCTTCTACAACTTCTCTTAAATCTGCAATCATAAGGCCAGACATTATAGAGTCTATACCATAATCTCCAATATCTAGTGTGAAGTCTATATCTTTTTCATCTAGTTTTAATACCTTTTTTAATACTGTCATTAAAAAAGTATTTACTTTTTCTTCTACTGTTGCTTCTACAGCTTCTATAATTGGTGCTTTTAATTCCTGTACTATAGTTTCGGCACTTATAGTTGCTTCTACTTTAGGTTCTGGTTTAGACACCCAATAGTATTGTTTTGCAAATGGATAGGTTGGTAATGCAATTTTATTGGGTGTTGTTTTTCCGTATAAAAATGTCCAATCTATATTGGTTCCTTTCACCCAAAGTTCTGCTAATAGTGTGTATTGTATTTTAGAAATCACAATATCCATATAAGCTTGTCCTGCTTCCCCTTCTAATAAAAAGTCGCAATTATCTTTTCTTGAGTTTCCTGTTGCTATATCTGTTTTATTTCCTGAAGTATAATGGGTTAATGTTGTTATAACATCTTCTATCGTTTCTGCTTTAAATGCTAAACGTTCTTCCATTTCTTCACGTCCATATTGTAATGTGTAGGCTAAATCGTGGAGGTTTATAGTATTGGCTTTTTCTAAATAGTCTTTAAGTTCTTGGGCTTTTTCTTTTAATCTATCGTTATTTTTAGCGGATAGTGTTATTAATGCTGGCTTAAGACTTTTATATACTTTTTGTTTGTTTTTATAGGCTTCTAAAACAACGTGTGCATTAACACCTCCAAATCCAAAAGAGCTAACGCCTGCAATGCGTTTTTTATTTTTCGCTACCGTCCAAGGTGTTGTTTCTGTTCTTAAATAGAATGGTGTGTCTTCTAGATTAATGTATTTATTTTGTTGTTTTAAATTAGGGTTTCCTGGTAGGGTTTCATTTTTAATACATAGTAACACTTTTAGTAATCCTGCTATTCCTGCTCCTGCTTCTAGGTGTCCAATATTAGTTTTTGCACTTCCTATACCACAATAATTTTGCTTAGAGGGTTCTATATTATTTTGTTTGTATAAGGCATTAAAGGCTAGTTTTAAACCTTCTATTTCTATAGGGTCTCCAAGTGGTGTTCCTGTGCCGTGAGCTTCTACATAACTAACGTCTCTAGGGTCTACATTTCCAGAGGCGTAGGCTTCTATTAATAGTGCTTTTTGTGCTTCGGGATTTGGAGAGGTTAATGTATTGGCTCTACCACCATGGTTAACTGCACTTCCTTTTATAACTCCATAAATATGGTCGCCATCTTGTTCTGCTTTACTTAATGTTTTTAAAACAACGATTCCTACACCTTCTCCTCTTACATATCCGTTAGCAGTATCATCGAATGTTTTACATTGTCCATCTACGCTTAACATTCCTGCTTGACTGTAGGACACTGTTAATTCTGGCCTTAGCATGGTGTGTACGCCTCCTGCTATGGCAATATCGCTGGTTCCGTTTTTAATACTTTTCACTGCTTGATCTACTGCTACTAAAGAGGAAGAACATGCGGTGTCTATGGCTTGACTTGGTCCGTGAATATTTAATAAATAGGAGATTCTATTGGCTAAAATGGAACTTGCTGTTCCTATAGCATCGTAAGCTTCTGCTTTTCCTTTTCTTGCTTCTCCTGCTACGTGTGCATAGTCTGACCCTGAAACGCCTATGTAGACACCTGTATTTGTTCCTTTTAGGGAGGATGGTACTATGTTGGCATCTTCTAGTGCTGTATATACACTTTGTAATGTAATACGTTGTTGCGGATCCATTAATTCGGCTTCAAAAGGACTTATTCCAAAGAATAAAGGATCAAATTCTCCTACGCCATCGATAAATCCTCCCCATTTCGCTTTTGTGGTTTGTTCTGGGTCTTTATTAAATGTTTTCCAATCCCATCGGTCTGGTGAGACTTCTGTTATTGTATTTTTATTCGCTTTTAAGTTGTTCCAATAGTCTTCTAAATTTGATGCGCCTGGAAACCTTCCGCTAATACCTACAATAGCAATATCTTCTTGTGACGTTTGATATTGATTTCTATTAGATATTGTAGTGGTTTCTTTTCCTAAAAGGTAATCGGTTAATGTATCTACGGATGCTGTTCCATAAAATCGACTTGGGTTACTATCTATTTTATAGTTTTCGTATAAGTGTTCTGATAGTTCTTGATAGAGTATAGATTCTATTCCTAAATCGTTAAGTTTAGTATCTTTTGTTAGCGTTTTATCGTCTAACATCGATTTTAAGAAGTTTAAGACTATGGTGTTTAAAGTCTTTTTATCTATATCTGTTAATGCTTTACTTGTAGAGTCCTCTTGTACTGCCTTTTTAGCTTTTGGTTGCGTTGCTTTTAAATCTTGTGTTTTAAGATCTACTGTTTCGTTCTTATTATTTAAAGCATCTTTTGTATTTAGTTGTTTCGTTGTGTAAACTTTTGCTATTAATTGCTGATCTTTTGCTCTATATAGCGAACTATGTAAGGTTACTATATCACCGTCTTGTTCTAGCTTGTTTAATTCGTAGATTAATTGATCTCCACAGTTTGCATTGCCGTAATAGTGTATATCTCTAGAGATTACGCCTGCTATTTCTAACCAATCGCCTTTTAATTGGTATTGTGCTTTTATATACTCACGCTCGCATTTATCATTAATTTTCGGGTAACTGGCAAAGTATAATAACCCTACACCATTTATATCGTCGTAAGCGTCAATTATATATTCTTTTTGGTATATAATTGGTTCTACACCTTCTAGTTTTAGCTGATTATTTTCGTCGAATATCTCGCTTTTATTTTCTAAGTATTTTTTTGCTACTAATGGCAGTTTACTGTGTAGTTTTATAGTATCTGAATCTATTTCTGCTTTTAAAGCACCTTTTTTAAGTTTGGTATTATCTGATTTTTCTCTGGTTGAGAATACAGACATTAAATTGGCTTTAAATACTCCAGATGTGCCTTTACCATCTGTCTCGCTAAAAAACATTTTACTACCGTATCTAGATAGTTTACTTTGTAACTCTAGACTATCGTTTTCGTTAAATGTTGAAATATTAGCTCCAGACCAATGTAAACGTACAAAACTTGCATATAATCGCTCTCCTCTACTATCGGTTAACTCATCGGAAGCTGTATTTAAAGCATTTGTTATTTGTTGCCAATGGACATCTCCTAGTTCTTTAAGTAACCAATTCTCGCTTAAACCGCCCCAAAGTAATTGAGGCATATTTAATTTATATTGTCTTTCTAAACTCATAGTTCTGAATATTAAAATAGCGTTGTATTGTTGTTAATACGAACATTGAGAATGCTGTACTAACAAGTAGAGTAACACTTAGTATGTGTTTCTCTTAAAATTATTTATGTATTTTTGATTTTTTTACTTTACGCTGTATAGAAAACAGCTTATTTAGTAGTGTTTATAAACGGTAACTTATTTTAAAACTTCCGTAATAGTTTCTATTATTTCCTGGATAAAAATATCTTGGTTCTGCCCCTCCAAATCCTACAGCATTTATTAATACAGATTGCGCATACTTAGTATCGAAAAGGTTATTTATTCCTAAATTAACTCCTAAAATTAATTTGTCGGTTATTGCTTTTTTGTAACCAACTTTAGTATTAAATACCGAAAACGAATCGCTACTTAATGTATTGGCATCTGTTAAGGGTATCTCATCTACGTATTGAAATGTAGTATTCCAATAAAACCCATTAGATAGCAAATAAAACCCTGCATCTACTTTGTTTTTAGGGACTCCTGTTAAATCATTACCAGAGAAGTCTTCTCCTTCATCTATAAAATCTGTAAAAGAATGATTGTTATGTGTATATCTAATAAACGGTTTTAGTAACGTATTATCTGCTAATAAAAACGTGTAATTTGCATCTAGCTCTAATCCTTGGTGTTTTGTTTTCCCTGCGTTTCTACCTACAAATTGATCTTCACCTATACGTTCTCCTACCAACAAGTCGTTAATATTCATTTGGTATAACGAAACATTTATTAATAACTTATTATTAAGTAATTTTAAGTTAGATCCTATTTCATAGTTTATTCCTTTTTCTTGTGCTATGTCTGGATTAATAACACCATCTGGAGTTAGTGTTTCTTCTAAACCTGGATTAGAAAACCCTCTACTTATATTAACATAAACAGTATGCGAAGGATTCCATAAATATTCTAAATTAAAACTAGGTAAGAGAATGGGATCAAAAGATCTTGTTGCACTTGTATTTTCGTCTCCTGTATTAAATTGATCTCTAAAATCGTAAGTAGTTTGATTAAATGCCAAATTAAATTGCGCTTTTAACCTATTTGTTATTGGGTACGTGAAAGACCCAAAAATATTTATTTGATCTCTATATTCTTTGTTATCACTTATTTGCTCACCTTGTAAACTTCCATTTCCGTTATTGTCTCTAAACTCATTTCTAAAGGTTTCCCAATTGTATTCATCTTTATATAGTTCTGCTCCAAGAGTGTAGTCTACTATGGAATTATTTATGTTCAAACTACCTTTAAACTGTGTTCTAAACCCATAACCTCCTGTAGATTCGTTTAAAATATTAAAGGGTCTGGCCTCATAATTATCTAAATGACTGTAAAATATAGAACTTGTATTTTCTATTCTCTCACTTAATTTACCTTTATAATGTAAACCTATAAGAGTATATGTATCATCTTCAAAACCTTGTGCTGCCAACCAATTTCCTGCTGCTTGTGTTGGATCTTCATTAAAATCGGTTTGATTTATTGAACTTGCAATTTGTGCTATGTAATCGATATGATTAACTAACAATCCAATAGTATGAGATGTGTTAATACGATACTCTGTATTTAATAGTATTCCATTTCTTTTAAAGGCGTTATTTTCTCTGTAACCTTCTATATCAGTATAGTTATAGTTTACTCCTATATAAAAATCGTCTGCATTATGCTGTACATTTAGATTATCCTTTAATAAATTATAAGACCCTAATGTAAAATTGTTAGAGATTGTTGTAGTGTTATATTTTGGTGTTTTAGATTTTAACAAAATAGCGCCACCTAAGTTAGCGCCATAAGCAGTGCCTTTGGGTCCTTTTATAACTTCTATACTGCCTAGGTTTTCTATATCGAAAGCTTCTATAGTAGAACTTCCTGTTCCGTTAGTTATAGGAATATTATTATAATAGAGACGTAGCTTATCTGTTCCAAATGGTGTTCTAGCTCCAATACCTCTTATTGTAATTCTATTAGTATTTAATGCTCCGGACAAGGCATATACGCCAGGAATTTGATTAATAGAACTCGTAATTTCTAGTGGACTGAAGGTTTCAAAAACTTCTGAACTTATAATAGCAGATTCTGTAATGCCTGTAGCATTCTTTTTAAACGTATTTGTTAAAACAACTTCTTTTATTTCTACTACATTTATTGAGTCGTTTGGTGTAGTTTGTGCATTTATCTGTATTGAAATAATGCTGAAAAATAATATAATATTTAACTTGATAATTTTAGGTATAGGAAATGCGGAAAGATAACGCATTAGCGTTACTATTTTAAAGTTGGTCATTGTATTGAGGGAGCTTAGACTTTATTTAAGCGCTTATAAATTTATGGATTATTTTAATACTGCGGTTCGCAAATTACTTCGGCAGGAATAGTAGCCATTATATTTTGCTTTAAAGAGTCTATTCTTACAATAATTTTATTAGTATTATCTACTTTTAGAATTTCGCATTCAAGACCTTTTAAAGCGCCATCTGTTATTGTTCTTACTTCTCCTACTTTTGGTAATTGTACATTTGTTTCAACTTCTGTTAAACCTTCTGCTTTAACAAATAACTTTATTCTTTCTATTTCTTTATCACTTACTTTTGCATAGTCTTTTCCAAAACTGATATATGTACAAGCACCTTGGACAGATAGTGCTTTATGGAAATCCATAGAAGAATTAATATTTACAAATACATAGGACGGAAATAATGGCTTTGTAATTATTTTTTTTCTATCGCTCCATTGTCTTACAGATTTATATTCTGGGAGGAATGATTCTAAAGATATCTCTGTGAGATATTCGTGTACTTTTCTCTCACTACGAGATTTGACATATAATATATGCCAACCGATGTTAAAATTCATAAAAAATTTGTGTTTTTAAGTGCAAAATATAGCTTCGCTTCCCTCACTTACATGAGGTCTATTTATAACTAGAAAAGATTAATAGCTGTTACAAATCTGCAAAATATAATTGAGGGAAAAATGATTTAATTACGTAAAAAAAGTAAGGGGTATCCTTACTTTTATTTAACATTTTTAACACCCTATTTTTTTTATAGACGAAGTGTTTAATTACTAGGTTAAACGAACATTTAATGCCTATTCATTTATCAAAAAAATGCTTCTTTTATTTTGAATTTTGTTCTAAACAAGAAATAATCTACCATTTTTATAGGGTATTATTTTTAAATGCTCAAAAAAACATCATTGGTTTATTTATTTTATAATATAAAATAATCAGTTTTTGATTTATAATTTCTCTTTATCACATAAATTAATAGTCTCTTTATTATTTAAATTGTGGTAAATACAAATATTCTTAAACTCAGATTTAATTTGTATATTGATGTAATTATTTAATTTTCTGCTTTTAACCCTCAAAAGTTTTAGCCATCATTTTTATAACAACAAATGTCTTTATTAAGACACTTCCCTAATTGTTGTATACAAAATTCAGAATACACCATTTATACATATAAATGGTTATACTTTTAGTTATTGATAAACAAGAGATTTTATATCTAATTCTCTCTATATATTAATTAAAAACACAAATTATGAATGTAAAACTACTTCCTACATTATGTATTACTATCTTTTGCTTCTGTATAAAGACAGAGTATAGTTATACACAAAACATGCTAGATACGTCAACATGGACGGTTAGCTCTGGTTCTGCTACTGGATTTTCAAGAAATGGACAAGTTTCTGAAAATAATAGAGAATATGGCATTGGCCCTTTCGGTAATTCCGAATTAATTTGGAAAGCCACTCCAGATAGCGCTAATAATGCAGATGGCGGTTGGAATACAGACTACCAAACTATAGATCACACTGAAACATATCGTTTTACTGTTTGGTTAAAAAAAACGAACTCTAATAGCGGACACTCTTATTTAGGGACTGCTAGTTATAATAATGGAGTACATAGTATTTTAAGACTTAACGGGACAACTAATAGTAATCCCTATTTTTGGGTAGGCGATTTACCTCAACTAAATAAATGGTATTTAATTGTTGGATTTGTACATGGTAGTAATTATAATTCTACTATAAATTATGGAGGAATTTACGATCCTGTATCTGGTAATAAAGTGTCTAATATAACAGATTTTAAGTTTGCACCTACCGCAGTAAATACAAGGCATCGCTCTTATCTATATTATGACACTAATACTTCGGACAGACAATACTTCTTTAATCCAAGAATAGATAAGGTAGATGGAAACGAACCAGATATACAAAATCTTTTAGGCTTAAATGATACAGACACAAATTTGTTAGATACTTCTACATGGACCGTTGGCAGTGGAAGCGTTAGTGGTTTCGGAGCAAATGGAGCTGCCTCAGAAAACTATAGAGAATTAGGGAAAAATCACGTTGGTGACGATGTTGTACTTTGGAAAGCTGTACCAGATGAAAATAGTAATGGAGATGGAGGCTGGAATACAAGCTACCATAACATTAATCATACAAAAACCTATCGCTTTAGTGTTTGGTTAAAAAAAACAAATTCCAATAGTGGACATTCTTATTTAGGGTGCAACAGTACAAATAATATTTTACGGTTAAATGGTGTAGTAAATAATAACCCATACTTTTGGGTAGGTGATCTACCTAAACTAAACAGATGGTATCTAGTTGTAGGTTATGTACATAAAAGCAGCTATACCTCTACAGTTAACTTAGGACGAATATATGATGGTGTAACTGGTGAAGAAGTGGCATCAACTATAGATTATAAATTTAAAAATACCGCAGTTAATGTTAGACACCGTTCTTATTTATATTACGATACGAATACATTAGACAGACAATACTTTTATGCTCCGAGAATAGATCCTATTACTGGAAATGAACCTACTATTATAGAGTTATTACAAATTAATGAAAACTCTAAGCTTATCTTTAATTATGATTTAGCTGGCAATCAAACTCAGCGTTTTTATTGTGAGGAAGATGGTTTTTGCTCTCCAACTGCTCCTACAAGTAAAGACATTATAGAAAGTATAAAAACAGATGAAATAACACAATTAGCGCCTAATCCAGAAACTAATGAATCATCTAATGACACAGCCATTAAAGACTTAAAAATTTACCCAAACCCAACTAATAATAAAGTTACTATTTCTCTCTCTGGAAAAGATTATAGTCTTACTAAATCCGCAAGTCTATACAATGTAAATGGAGCATTGATACAAAAAATAAATATTACCTCTCCAACTAATCAATTAGATTTTGATTTAAGTAACAAACCTTCGGGAGTCTATTTTATACATCTACACTTTACCAATGGAAGTATCACTACAAAACGTATTATTAAAAACTAAACTTCAATTAAAATGAATTTAAAATATACATATATAACAATACTGTTTTTATTAGTTGGTTTATTAGGCTTTTCACAAACGCCAGACCATCTTTTAAAAGGTACAGATAATAGTCAAAATATTTCTTCTAAACCTATTTTAAGTAGTAATAGACAAATTTCAATTAAAGAGAAAAGTAATACACTAAATGAAGAATCTACAAGTAATACTAACTCTAAATCATCTTCCCAAGTAGGAAGTACTCCTGCGAGTTTTTCTGTATCTCTATCTGGAGGAGCAACTTATAATATTCCTTTTGCAACACCACCGGGAATAAGAGATATAAGCCCAGATATTGGTTTAAACTTTAATAGCCAAGCCTCTAACGGATTAGCCGGATGGGGATGGGGAATCTCTGGACTATCAACAATTAGTAGAGTTTCGTCTACAAAATTTCATGATGGTTATGTAGACGGTGTTAACTTTAATGCAAATGATAGATTCGCTTTAGATGGGCAAAGACTAATGTTAAAAACAGGAACCTATGGCGCTTCTAATTCTGAGTACCAAACAGAAACATACTCGAACATAAAAGTAAAAGCCTATGGTACCTCTCCATATGGATCATCTTATGGACCTTCATATTTTATTGTATTCTATCCAGATGGTTCAAGAGTGTGGTATGGTAGCGCTGCAAACTCAAGAAGTAGGCTAGAATGGGCTATATTTAGAAAGGTGGATCCGCAAGGCAACATGATACAATTTGATTATATTACAGATGGAGAATTGCGAGCTATATCTAAAATTAGATTTGGAAATAGAACCGGTAATGCACCAGTTGAAATAAATTTTGTTTATAAGACTAGAAAAAGACCAGAATTATCTTTTGTAAAAGGTTATACCTTTAGAAGAAGTAAAATTTTAGATAGAATAGAAACAAAAGGTAATGATATATTATATAGAAAATATGTTTTAACTCACAATGAAACCTCTTTAGGTTATGAGAGAATAACATCTGTAAGAGAATACAATAAATCAAACCAATCATTAACGCCCATTAATTTTACTTATGGTACCTCTCCTACTAACCCGCAACCTGATACATACGCTAGTACAGTTTACCCAGGATATAATTACCAAACAGATAATATACTATCTGGTGAATTTAATGGAGACGGAAAGTTAGATTTTATACTATATAATAAGAACTCTAGAAATAAACTTCACGTATTCGATAACATATATGAATATTCCTATAATAACACAGAGATAGGTAGAACGTACAATGTGTCTAATTTTGATGCTGTTATAGCAAATAACATGCTTAATCATACAGGGAAAAAATTAACACAACAAGGTATTACACTCATAAAAGAAAGTATTAGTGGTAATACTGGTAATGTAACATTTAAAAGCTATTACCATGGAGCAGTGGGACTGTATTATCATTATACGAAAACGTGGAATACCTCTACCTATAGCTACGAAAATTATTGTAATAGTACAACACGAAAAAAAATACCTAAAGAATATGTTTCTGGAGATTTTAATGGTGATGGTTTAACCGATGTGTTAGCAATTGGTAAACCATATACTTCTAGATACTGCTCAGAATACGATTGTGGCGGTGGCGGAGGAGGTCCATATGATGAAATCCCTATAACACAACAACATGATGAAAGTGATGAAGACTTTCAATTAAGAGAAAAAGCACATAAAGAAAAACACGAAAATCAATCTGCAGGCAGACCAATAGAAATTATAGACGAAGAAGATGGCGGCGGCGGCTCATGTTGCACATGTAGCTCATATACTTCAAGCTACAAATACTCGTACTTTATAGACTTAAACAGAAACTTAACATCAAACTTTGTTAATGGAGCAGGAAGTTTACAACAAACTATAAAGTCTGATGATAGAGTTCTTGCTGCAGACTTTAATGGAGATGGGAAATCTAATTTATTTCATTTTACTGAAGGCAAAGTATTTATATATGAACTAAACAGTAATAATCAACTAACATTAATACATACAGAAACAGATAGCTTTATAAAAATGGATCGCCCTATTTTATTAGGAGATTATAATGGAGATGGAAAAACAGATTTCCTAGCACCAACAGCTAATAATAGTAAAAACTGGAGATTCTACTTATCTAGAGGAAGTAATATTTTAAAATACACAAAATATCTTGAATCTATAACTTTTGTGGAAAGTGAAGTTTCTCAGTATTTTAACTATAGTCAAGGCCCAACCACAGATGCTATAATAGAATTTAAATTTATAGCTCAAGATATAAATGGTGATGGCAAAACAGACTTAATTAAACATGCTATAGCTAGTGGTTATTATACAAACCATCAATATTCCGATGATATTGTAAACATTCACGTCAATACGTTTTCAGAAACAGATAGCACCCCCTCCTTTCAACACACCTCAAATTATGTACAAGCCAATACTGACATCACCAGATTTGGGCTTCCTATATTTTTAGATTCTAATATGAATACTGATAATATTGAATATGCCTATTTAAGTGCCAATCACTTATCTGCATACGAATTTGAAGGAGACCACAGAAAAACAGTACAACTAAATCAAATAAATAATAATGGTACATCTCATTTATTAGATTATGCTGGATTAACAAATCAAGATGACAATGATTATTTACAAATATATTCAGGAAATTACGATGAGATTTACCCATACGTAAATATAAATGTTGCTCGTTCTTTAAAACTTGTTAGTAAAGTAAGAGAAATTGGAGGTGGTTTTACTAGAACTCAAGATTATAGATATAGTGGAGCTGTATCTCATGCAACTGGTTTAGGATTCTTAGGCTTTAAACAAGTAAAACAATCTAATCTTCATGGTTATGGCGTACAGCGCCTATGGAATATTACGGATTTTGATATACAAAAACGGGGTGCCTCCATACGAAATTGGATTTCTTTAAATTCTTCAAACACTCCAAATACTTACATAAGTAAAACAGATTACACCTATCAAACACAGCTAACGGCAGATAAAATTTTTATTAATGTACAAAATCAAACCGTATCTGAAGATGCTCTAGTAGGAGTAACAAGAACAAAGTCTTTTACATATAACTCCTACTATAGTCCAACAAGTATAGTTACAACGTTTCCAGGAGGCTCAGAAACTATAACGCAGCAATATTATAATAACCCCACGCCTTTTAGTTCTAGTTATACTATTGGTAGACTCACCGAAAAAGCAAATACAAATGTCTTAAATGGAAATACTTTTAGTAGTACAGAGAAATACTTTTATAGCAATAATCTTATTAATGAAGTAAGACGACAAGGTAATGGCACACCTTGGTTATATGAATATTATCAATACGATGTTTTTGGTAATGTACTACAAAAAAGAATTAAAGGCACTGGAATTTCCGATAGGATAGAAAACTTCGAATTTGATACCTCAGGTAGATATATGACTAAGTCTATTGATGATGAAGGACTAGAAACCTTATATACTTATGATATAGCAACTGGAAACCCAACCAGAGTTACCAATGCTTACAACTTACCCGTTAATTATCTCTATGATGATTGGAGCAGAATAACACGAGAGACAAATCATTTAGGAAAATATACTTATACAACTTACGCTAATAGTTCTCTCTACGGTGCTGGAGGCATGGTAAAAACAATTAATTACAATCAAGGTCAAGATGAAAAAACACATTACAATGCCTTTGGCTGGTTAATGAAACAAGGTATATTAAGTATAAATAATAAATGGATTTATAAAAACTATGAATATGATGTAGCAGGAAAGAAACTTAAAGAAAGTGAACCTTATTTTAGTACAGCATCACCAACACAATGGAACGAATCTTCTTTCGATAATTATGGAAGAGCCATCTCTCAACAGCTATATACAGGAAGTGTTATAAATACATCCTATGATGGGTTATCGGCTACGGTGAGCGATGGCACTAAGACTATAACTTCTACAAAAGATGCTCAAGGTAACATTATAAGCATCCAAGATAACGGAGGGACTATTAATTACACCTATTATGCAAATAATAAACTAAAGTCTACAGATTATGGAGGTCACGTTATAAATATTAGTATGGATGGCTGGGGAAGAAAAACAGTTTTAAACGATCCCTCTGCTGGAAATTACACCTATCAATATAATATTCTTGGAGAAATCACTCAAGAAACCACACCAAAAGGTACTACAACATACCAATACAATAGCTTAGGAAAACTAGTAAATAAAAGTATTGTAGGAGATGAAACAAATCTTGTTACAGATTACGAATACGACGCTACAACTAAACTTTTAAAACACATAGAAGCTATAGATAACCAAATAGGGACTCAATACAATTATGATTATTATTACGATAGCACTAAACGTGTTAATAAAGTTACCGAAGACAATGGTACTGCTAGTTTTGAAAAACTGGTAACCTACGACTCTTTTGGACGTGTTAATAAAGAAACGTACACTACTAATAATCTTTCTACAGGTATAAATAATACAGTTAGTGTAAAAAACGTTTATGATGCTGCTACTGGTATTTTAAGAGAAATTAAAGATTTTAATACCAACCTACGTCTATGGAAAATAAATTCTGAAAATGCTAGAGGAAAAGCACTAAGTATCACTCTAGGCAATGGTATTACTAAATTAAAAACGTATGATCAATATGGATTTTTATCAAATATTAGCGATCAGAAATTTCAACTCTTCGAATTAGGGACCCCGCCTCCTCCCCCAATTATAGCTTTAAAAACGGATTATAGTTTTAATGAGCAAAGAGGCATATTAAACAGTAGAAAAAATCATGCATTTACCAATTGGGATGAAAGTTTTTCTTACGATAATCTAAATAGATTAACACAAATTAGTGGACCAAATCCTTTACAACAAGAATATGATGGCAGAGGTAGAATAATAAATAATTCTATTATTGGAGATTACAATTACAATAGTTCTAATACTTATCGTTTAGAAAATATAGACTTAAACAATCAAGGTGATTTATACTATCAACAAAATAAGCTACAACAAGTCACCTACAATGCCTTTAAAAAACCTGTTAAAGTGTTTCAAGAAGATAAAGGACGAATAAATTTTGAGTATGGTCCCTTAATGAATAGAACGCATGCCTATTATGGAGGTGAGCAAGACGATAAAAACCAAAGGCAATATCATAAACAATATTCAAGTATTATTCCTGTAGAAATAGTTGATGACCTTACAAATGGAAGTACTAAAATCTTGACTTATATAGGTGGAGATGCCTACAGTGCGCCAATAGTACAAATAAAACAAGAAGGAGGAAGTGCAAATACTATAGATGAATATCATTATTTACACCGTGACTATTTAGGAAGTATTTTAGCAATCTCTAATTCAAGTACAGAAATTGTAGAACAACGACAATTTGGGGCATGGGGAGTGACGGATCAGTTTATAGATATAAATGGTAATGCAACATTTTCTCACGACTCCTTAGTAGGAAGAGGTTTTACAGGACATGAACACTTTTTCGATGTCTCTTTAATTCATATGAATGGTAGAATGTACGATCAAAAATTAGGTCGTTTCTTATCTCCTGACAATTTTATACAAGACCCTTATAGTACTCAAAGTTTTAACCGCTATGGTTATGTATGGAATAATCCTTTATCATTAAGTGATCCAAGTGGAGAAATTGTTTGGGTAGCAGTTTTAGTAGGTGTAATAGTAGGAGCTGTATCTGGTGCAGCTGCATATATAGGTCATGCAATACAAACCGGAAATTGGAGCTGGGGAGGCTTTGGTATGGCAATACTCGGTGGTGCCATTATTGGAGGTATTACATACGGAATAGCCCCTTCTCTGGTCTGGAGTACTGGCTCACTATTATCTATAGCCGCCTCCGGTTTTGTAGGTGCATTTTTACCCTCTTTCAATATCCCCATAGGCGACTGGAATATAAGTATTAGTCCCTCCATTGCATTTGGTAATGCCTCTGGTATAGGTGCTAGTTTAAGTGTTGGCTATAGCGACGGCGATTGGAGTTTTTCAGCAGGAGTTGGTTTCATGAATTACGGTAACTATAATGGTTTTGGTAACGGAACAGAAATTAGAGCTTCTATATTAGCAGCATACGACGATGGTAGAACAGGCTTTTCATTAGGTACAAACTGGTGGAGAGGTGGCCTTGGCGGCGGTACAGATAATTTCCACCAAAGAACTGGAGTGATTGGTTTTAGAAGCGGAGATTTTAAATTACGTTATGAAAATGATGGCGGATTTGGAATTAAAAATCTAGGTTTGGGAGATAGAGGTGACAGCTACAGAACAGCTGCCTTACAATTAGGCATTGGAGATTATTCTGTAGGGTTTAATCTATTTACTGGACGACGAACTTTAAAAGATCAAGAATCTGAATTAAAAGTTCTAAACGAAAAAGGTAAGTTAGTTAACCCTATAACCAATGAAAAAGGTAAATTTGGAAAAATATTTAAATATGGTTTTGTTAACGAACAAGGTACACCATATCGCTTAGGAGCTTTAACCTTTGGGTATAAAGGCTATAGAATAGGTGTTAACAGTGAGCATGTACGTCATGCTATACAAACGCGTTTAATTCACGATCATATTGGAGATAGAGCCTTTAGAAATACTTCACAAGGCTGGAGTGGGTTTATGCAATACAAAACACTAAATACGTTTACATCATGGTAAAAAAAATTAGTTTCTTATTAATAATAGTAACATTATTCGTAGGCTGTTCAGGTCATAGAACAGAATATGGGAGAAAAAGATTTGATTATAATCGTTTTTCAACCAAGCCTAATATAAATAATACTATTTATAAAATTATTGATACTACGAAACTATACAGATTAATATCTAAAGACTATGACGCATTAAATAAGCAGTTAGACAAAGCATATAGTCTACATTTAAAGTTTTATAACAATGGTCGTGTAGGTCAATTCTTTAGTTATAATGAAAATGACTTAACATCTTTAGACCCTAAACGTGCTAGAATGGGAATTTACAACTATTCTAACAATATACTTCATATAGAATATTACCTTGAAACCCCTCAAGGAAATGGCCTAGTAGATTATGAGTTTATTATTGAAAAGAATAAAGACACTCTAAAACTGGTAGATAAAGAATATCATTTTAACTATAAAGAAGTAGCGCTAAAAAAAGAATTTTTAATCTATAAACCAGATTGGTAAAAAACCTTTAAAGATAAAACCCGATAAAACGAATTCGTTTTATCGGGTTTTTATTTTAATGATACTTATAGTACAACATTATGCACTTAATTATAATCCTGCTTGTTCTATTAACTCATTAACCACTTCTGGGTTTAATAACGTAGAAGTATCCCCTAAATTAGAAATATCCTTACTTGCAATTTTACGCAGAATACGTCTCATAATTTTTCCAGACCGTGTTTTTGGTAAGCCATTTGTAAATTGAACGCTATCCAATTTAGCTATTGGTCCTATCCTATCGGTAATAAGTTGATTAATTTCTTTACTTAAATTATCGTGATTTCTTCCTTCTCCGGTTTCCTTTAATGTAATGTAACCACACAAGGCATTACCTTTTATATCGTGAGGAAAACCTACAATAGCACTTTCGGCTACAGCCGGATGTTCATTAATAGCATCTTCTATAGGTGCAGTTCCTAAATTATGTCCACTAACAATTATAACATCATCTACACGACCTGTAATTCTATAATAACCAACTGCATCTCTTAAAGCTCCATCACCTGTAAAGTAATTGTTTTTATATGCAGAGAAATAAGTATCTCTATAACGGCCATGATTTCCATAAATAGTTCTTGCCATAGACGGCCATGGAAATTTAATACATAAACGTCCTTCTACTTGATTGCCTTTTATTTCATTCCCATTCTCATCCATAAGTGCTGGTTGAATCCCTGGCAACGGCAATGTTGCATACGTTGGAATTGTTGGCGTAGAATATGGTATTGGAGAAATCATAATACCACCTGTTTCTGTTTGCCACCATGTGTCTACAATAGGGCTATTTTTCTTTCCTACATTATCGTTATACCAATGCCAAGCTTCTTCATTTATTGGTTCTCCTACTGTTCCTAATACTTTAAGAGAGCTTAGGTCATACTTATTTACATAATCTAAATTTTCTTTAGCTAAGGCTCTAATAGCTGTTGGAGCAGTGTAAAACTGAGTGACTTTGTGTTTTTCTACAATCTCCCAGAATCGTCCATAATCTGGGTACGATGGGACGCCTTCAAACATTACTGTAGTAGCTCCATTTGCTAACGGACCGTATACAATATAACTATGTCCGGTTATCCAACCAATATCGGCAGTACACCAATACACATCCGACTCTCTATATTGAAACACGTTTTTAAAAGTATAAGCAGTATACACCATATATCCAGCAGTAGTATGCACCATTCCTTTAGGCTTACCTGTAGAACCAGATGTATATAATATAAATAGAGGGTCTTCAGCTTTTACAATGGTAGCTTTACAAACAGTATCTGCTTTATCTAATAACGGCTGCAGCCATTTATCTCTTCCATCTTGCATAACGATTTCAGAATTAATACGTTTAGCAACTAAAACTGTAGACACACCTTCGCAGCTTTTTAAAGCTTCATCTACTATGCCTTTTAAATCTATTGTTTTGTTACCTCGATAACTACCATCAGTACATATCACCATCTTACAATCGCAATCATTTATTCGAGTTGCTAATGCTGTTGACGAAAAACCAGCAAATACAACAGAATGTACTGCGCCTATTCTAGCACAGGCTAATACAGATACCGCTAATTCTGGAATCATAGGTAGGTAAATACAAACGCGATCTCCTTTTTCTACGCCTTGAGATTTTAAAACGTTTGCAAATTTGGAAACACGTTCGTGTAACTCTTTATATGTTATATGTAAAGTCTCTTCGTCTGGATTATTAGGTTCAAATAAAATTGCAGTTTTATCTCCTCTGGTAGCTAAATGCCTATCTATACAATTTTCTGTTATATTAAGTTCTGCACCTTCAAACCATTTTACTTCTGGCTTAGCGAAATCCCAACTTAAAACATTAGTCCATTTTTTACGCCATAGAAAGTGTTCTTCTGCAATTTCTTCCCAAAAATTTTCTGGGTTTCTAACAGAGTTTCTATAGACTTGCCAATATTCTTCTAAGTGTTTTATATGATAATTACTCATACATTATAATTTCATTTTTGTTATAATTAAGCTAAAGATACATGCTTTATATTAATTACAAAACTTCATAGTCTTTTGAGTTATTTAAATCTAATTGAAGTGCAAATTAATTTTAAAAAATTAGATTAACATGTAATTAACTATGTTTCGTTCCGACTGACACCTCACAAGTTTAAGCTCAAATTTATTAATAACTAGCTGTTATTCTCACGTTTTGAATAACTATACAAACCTGCACTTATAAATGCATTTTATCGATTTTATTTGCATTTCACGGTGTTTTTGAAGTTTTTTTTATACTTTAGTAAGACTCAGCTCCCAAAAAAACCTACCTACCATGAAAAGAATAATACTCTTATTTATCGTTTTTACCACCTCATTAATTAGTTTAAATGCTCAGGAAACTAATAGACAAAAAGCTGAAAAATATTTAGAAGAGAAAGGTGAAGTTTGTTTTACATTTAAAGCATCAAACAAAGAACAATTTCATGAGTTATCTAAGGTAGTAACTATAGGTCATAAACATATAGATGAAACAATTTTAGAGATTGAAGCCTATGCAGATACTAAAGCTTTTCAGCAATTTCTAACATATAATATTCCATATCAGGTTAATATTAAAGATAACGAATTACAATTTGATCCTCATAAAAGCGGATTGTCTCCACAAGCTTTATCTAAAAACTCAGCAATAGCTCCTGGATGGGATACAACATGGGACTCTTACCCTACTTATACCGAATATGTAGATAAAATGAATTACTATGCTAATACTTTTCCTTCGCTATGTTCGCTAGAAACAATAGGTACTACTCAAAACGGAAGAGCGTTATTAGTATTAAAAATTTCGGACAATGTAAATACCGAAGAAGCAGAGCCTGAGTTTTTTTATACCTCATCTATGCATGGTAATGAAATTGCTGGATTTCCTTTAATGATAAGACTTATAGATTACCTATTAAATAATTATGGAACTAATACAGAAGTAACCAATTTAGTAAACTCAACAGAATTATACATTAATCCTTCTGCAAACCCAGATGGTACTTATGGTTCTACAGGGAGTGTAACTATAAGTAATCCAACTCGATCCAATGCTAGCGGACAAGATTTAAATAGAAACTATCCTGATCATGAGAATATAGGACGAATTAATGAAGGGGCAGGAAACACTAGTAGATTACATGTTAATAGCACTGGAGGAGTATACGAATTGGAAACTACAGCTTTTATGAACTTTGAAGCCTCAAAAAACTTTGTACTTTCTGCAAATTTTCATGGAGGCACAGAATTAGTTAATTACCCTGGCGATAATACATTTACACAACATGCCGATCATGATTATTACGAATACATCTCAGCAGAATATGCTACACATGCTCAAAATGCAAGTGACGCTTTAGGCGATTTTAATTATATGACAATAGATGAAGATCAGGGTACTTATCCTAGTCCAGGTGTAACTCATGGCGCAACTTGGTATACCGTTTATGGAGGAAGACAAGATTACATGACTTATTTTAGGCATGCCAAAGAAGTAACTATAGAACTATCTAATACAAAGTTTATTAATGGCTCTCTATTACCCGATTTATGGGAATATAACAGACAAGCATTTCTAGATTATATTAAACAAGCTAATTTTGGATTTCAAGGCATTGTTAGCGATGCATCTGGAAACCCTATTGCTGCAAAAATTTCTATAGCAGGACATGACTTTAATAATTCGTGGGTAAATTCAAGCAAAACATTAGGAGACTATTATAGACTTATAGACGCTGGTACATATAATGTTACATATGAAGCTGATGGCTACACGTCGCAAACCATTAGTGTAACAGTTACAAATAACACAAAAACGATACAAAACGTAACATTAGTAGCTATAACACCAGAGCCAACATCTAGTGACAATAGTGTTTGCGAAGCTCAATCTGCCACTCTAATAGCTTCTGGATCTGGAACATTAAACTGGTACGATGCAGTAGACTCCTCTATTCCAATCCACACTGGTACAACATACGATACACCTTCATTACATGTAAATACAACATACTATGTTGAAGATGTTATTACAAAACCATCTGTTGGTATTACAGATAGTCAAAGTAATGGAGCACAAAGATCTGGCAGCAGATATTTAGTTTTTGATGCTTCGGAATCTGTTCTTTTAAATAAAGTAACTATTAATCCAAATCAAGCAGGTGAAATGGAAGTTCAATTACAAGATAGTAATGGAAACATGTTAGATTCTAGAGTAATCCTAATTGAAAGCTCAGGAGTACAAACCATAGATTTAGATTTTTTAATACCTATAGGAACAGACTTAAGATTAACTGCTGTAGAATTATCCAGTGGTTTATCGTTATATAGAACAGGTACTGGGGTTTCTTACCCATATACAAATAGCAGTGGCATATCTATAAAAGATAGTAGTGCTGGTAGTTCATTTTACTATTTCTTTTATAATTGGGATATTGCAGATATTAAAAGTTCTAGAAAAGCGGTAAATGTAACTGTAACGCCTTCATCTATAGCTGATTTTTCTTTTGAAGTAAATCCGTCTAATAATGGAGAAGTAACGTTTACCAATACCTCTATAAATTCTGACACTTACACATGGGATTTTGGAGATGCTATTGGATCATCTAATACAATTAACCCTACATACACATATACTGAGTCTGGAACTTTCGACGTTACCTTAACAAGCACAAATACTATTTGTGGTAACGATACAAAAACAGTTTCAGTAACTGTAAACATCTCTACTTTAAGTATTACTGAAAATATATTAGAGAATATTAAAGTATTCCCTAATCCATTTAATAGTAGTATAACTGTTAATTTACCTCAATCTATAAATACCATAGATATAACGTTATATGATTTAAGTGGACGCATTATTTTTAACACAAATAAGGCACTAACAAATAATACAATACAGATTAAAAACTTAGAAACACTATCTAAAGGAACTTACATCTTACAAATATTAGATTTAGAAACTAACGCAACTTTAAAACGCAAAATAATTAAATAGGCTTCTCACTTAATCTATTCAAATACAACAACTAACATTATTAAAGAGGGCTTGAAATGAAAATTTCAGGCCTTTTTTGTGTAAAAATACATTCGGAAATTTTTAATTTCAACAAACAAAACGTGCATTTCATCGATTAAAAAAGCTTATTCAACGTATTTCATCGAAAATATCGCTCTAACAATTACCATTCATCGAAAATAATTGTATTTAAACCTTTACTTAGATATATTTAGTTAATAGAAAATTAGTCCCCAACTAATTAAATCTTCCTACTTATGAAAACTTTTACCCTCAAAAAGCATTTACAATCTGTAAATTTAAAAAAAGCATTGTTATTAATTCTAATAACAATTTTCACTCAATTATCTAACTCCCAAAACGCATCTGTAGATGTTACTGTAACCTGGCCAAATTGGTCTTCGGAAAACAGAGCAGAAATATATGATCCTTCTGGCATATTAGTGTCTACTATAGACAATGGTTACTCAGGACTATATAACGATTCCTATTCTACTACAGTAAATTTAGGGTGTATTCCTACAGGAAATAATTATTACGTAATTATGTACGACAACTATGGAGATGGATGGAACGGTGGTGCATCAAATATTACAATAAATTCTGGAGGCGCTACTGTGTTAACAAATTCTGGAGCAAATGCTAGTGTAGCAGGATACACTTTATATTTTAATGTTTCAGGAAACTGCTCATGTACATCGTCAGTTAACACGTTTCCATATACAGAAAGTTTTGAATCTGGTTTAGGTCTATGGACACAAAATGCTTTCGATGGTTTCGATTGGACAAGAAACAACGGTACTACTATATCTTCTGGTACAGGACCAAATAATGCTGCAGATGGTACATATTATATGTATACAGAAGCCTCATATAATTATAACAACTACTCATACTTAGAAAGCCCTTGTTTTGATTTAACTAGTATGTCTTCTGCCATATTCTCTTTCTATTACCATATGTATGGTGGTACAATGGGAACTTTAAATGTAGACTTAAGTACAGATGGAGGGTCGACTTACCCTGTTAATCTTTGGTCTCAAACTGGAAGTGTACAAACTAGTAACGGAGCAGCATGGAATCAAGCAACAATAGATCTAAGTGCTTATTTAGGACAAACTATTAAAATACGTTTTTCTGGAACTACTGGTAATAATTACCAAAGTGACATGTCTATAGATGATATTTCTTTAACTACAATGAGTACACCTCAACCAGAAATAGATGTTACAGGAAATAGTGTTTCTATTACTAATGGAGAT
Source organism: uncultured Flavobacteriaceae bacterium (assembly GCA_947494205.1). Taxonomy (GTDB): domain Bacteria; phylum Bacteroidota; class Bacteroidia; order Flavobacteriales; family Flavobacteriaceae; genus JAHDHI01. The sequence continues at coordinate 52,010 of CANLUH010000011.1, forward strand.
ACTACTCCTAGTACAACAGACGACACAGACTTTGGAGCCTTAGCTGTAGCTGCTGGATCTACAACAAATACATTTACTATTAACAATTTGGGAACATTAAACCTTAATTTAACAGGGGGCTCTCCTTATGTTAGTGTTTCAGGAACTAATCCTGCAGATTTCACTTTATCGTCTAATCCAACAACTCCTATTACTCCGGGAGGAAGTACAAGTTTTGATATTACTTTTGACCCAACTGGTAATGGTGTTAGAACAGCAATAATTACAATTGCGAATAACGATTCAGATGAAAGCTCTTATACCTTTCTAGTAGAAGGTTTTGGAGGTATACCAGTAATAGAAGCTCCAGGAGGAATAACTGCCAACCTAGAACTTTGGTTAAAAGCTAATGATGGAGCAGGAACAGCAGATGGACAAGCTTTAACAACATGGTATGACCAAGCAAACTCTAACAATGCTACAACACCAAATCCAGGACAAGAACCTACTTACAGAGATAATGCAAATTATAATGTAAACTTTAACCCTGTAGTAGATTTTGAAAACGATTATAACAATGCACCTGTAGATTATACTTACTCTGATACCACTAGAGATATTATGGCTGGGGCATCAGGATATTATTCAGATGACATTTATGTTGTACTTATTCCAGACATTAACACAACATCTTCTACGCCAAGTATGGATATTTTCTGTGCAGACTCAGACACAAGTACACAAGCTACAGATGGTACAGGTATTGGTTATGGTGCTTACTCTGTAAGATTTGCTGGAGAAGTATTGTCATTTGCACATGGTACTACCCCTAATGGAACTACTCCTGTCAACGATAGGGGTTATGGTGTAGCGCAAGTTAATAATACTTCTAACTACGATAATGCTGGCATTATAAACGGACGTCACAATACTTCAAACTCTGCATACGAATTGCTGTATAACAGTAATAATGTTGTAAACACTGAAGTAGGTGTTCCACAATTTGGGACTGTTGATAATGCTAATTATTGGTTAGGACGAAGTGAAGGTTACAAAGGAAGTTTAGATGGTCGTATTGTTGAACTTATAACATTCTCTGCAAGAAATTCAGATGGAGCAGATCGCGATAGAATTGAATCGTACTTAGCAATAAAATACGGAATTACATTAGGAGTAAACGGAGTTAGCCAAAACTACTTAGACTCAAATGGAAACATTATTTGGGATGTAGCTGCAAACAGCGGTTACAACTACGATATTGCAGGAATTGGAAGAGATGACGACTCTGCATTAAACCAAAAACAATCTAAAAGCGTTAACAATGGCTCTATAGTAGCATTATCGTTAAGCAACACAGAATTAACAAACAACCTTAATATTAATGGATTTAGCACCGATAGAGAGTTCTTAATTTGGGGGAATGATGGTAATAATACAAACTCTTCTGCAACCTCAATAACTGTAAGTTTAGGACCAGCAACCATTACAACAGTAACAGATGTAATGAATAGAAAATGGAAAATAAACGAAACAGCTGGAGATGATGTTGGTACTGTAGAAGTTTCTGTATTCGAAACAGATTTTGCAGGACTTCCACCATTAACAGGAAACGATGCCTACGTGATGTTAGTAGCAGACGACCCTAATTTTACAACCAGTTTACAAACTGTATTTTTAGACCCTAGCACATTTAATGGCTTAGCGACTAGAGAGGGTACTTACGATTTTGATGGTACTAAGTACTTTACATTTGGAGTAGCACACGAAGAAGTAAGAACAAGACATTTAGGATTCGATGGTATAGACAACTATACTTTAATAGGAGACAGAGTAGATTTAGCAGGAAGCTTTACTGCATCTGCTTGGGTAAAGCCAGATGGAGATAATGCATTGGCTTCAGATAAAACTATTGTTGCCAAAAATAACGGTACAACAGGATATAAGTTCTTTGTAACAAATGGAAATAGTGTAAGCTTTTCTGTAGGAACAACAGCAGCAGATAGAATAGATTCTAACACAACGTTACCAAACAATGTATGGCATCATGTTTCAGTAACGTATGATGGTACAACAGCAAACTTATATATAGATGGTGTTCTAGATAACACAAAAGCAATGACATCTCCAACACCAAATGGATCTGCTTTTGCTATTGGAGCCATTTATGTGAGTAAATCTAATATTCAAGACTTCTTTAAAGGAGATATAGATGAAATTCGTATTTGGGATGCAGCTCTTACAGCAAATCAATTACGCTATGTAATGAATCAAGAATTAGAGAAAGCTGCTACAGTTGTAAATGGAACAGTTGTACCAAACACTATTACTAAAAATGAAATTGAAGTTGTTGACTGGACTAATTTATTAGCATACTATAATATGAATTCATATATAGGTACGCACTTAAATGATGTATCTGGAAATGGTAATAGAGGTAGCTTAACAGATCCTGATCAATTTACTTTAGAATATCAATCTTCTCCTCTACCATACAACTCTTTAGCAGATGGAGATTGGAATGATAACTTAACATGGCAAAATGGAGGTGAACAATACATACCTGGATCACCATCAATAGTAGATCCTACTATTACAGTAGATTGGAATATAGTTAGAACAAACCACAATATAACAATAGACAACACTTCTAGTTTACCTACAGCAAACAGAGACAACAGAACTGTATTAAGTTTAATGGTAGATGCTAATAAAGTTGAAGTTGTTGGAGACAATGCAACAGACACTGGTAATGGTTTAACAGTAACTCACTATTTAAGTATAGATGGTAAATTAGACTTACAAGGCGAATCTCAGTTAATACAAACTGTTGGCAGTGATTTCAATCCTGCAAGTTCTGGAACCTTAGAAAGAGACCAACAAGGTACTCAAGATCTATTTACTTATAATTACTGGTCATCACCTGTAGGCGTAACTAATACAACAACTAATAATAATAGTTATACAGTACCAGATATTTTTAATGATGGTACAAACCCTAATGCACCGGGACCAATAAACTTTATTACAACAGGTTTTGACGGAACACAATCCCCTTTAGGAATAGCAGATTTCTGGATATGGAAATATAGTAATGACGCTACAAGCTATTACAACTGGCAACATGTAAGAAGCACAGGTACATTATTAGCAGGAGAAGGCTTCTCTATGAAAGGCGTTAATAATACTAGTGGAAATGTGTCTTTAGAACAAAACTATGTTTTAGAAGGAAAACCAAATAATGGAGATATTACATTACCTATAACAGCAGGAAACTCTTATTTAGTAGGAAACCCATACGCTTCTGCAATAGATGCTCATCAATTTATTTTAGATAATGCGCCAGTAATAGAAAACGCAGGAGCAACTAGCGGAACATTATATTTCTGGGAGCACTGGGGAGGCGGAACGCACAATACAGCAGAATACCAAGGTGGTTATGCAACCTATAACTTATCTGGTGCAGTACCAGCAGCAACATTAGGAAACAATACTTTAGGAAGCGGAGGAACACCAACTAAATTACCTGGACGCTATATTGCAGTTGCACAAGGATTCTTTGTAGGTGGAGAAGCAACAGGAGATATTGTTTTTAATAATGGACAACGTGTATTCCAAAAAGAAGATATTACAAATTCAATTTTTGTTAGAAATTCAGAAAACAATACAGCAGCAGCTGCAAGTCAACCACCAGTTACTCCTCCAGATGGAGATACAAGACTAAAAATTCGTTTAGGATTTAGTTCTGTAAATGAAATGAACAGACAATTACTTGTTACAGCTGATCCTTACGCTAGTTTAGGTGTAGATTATGGTTACGATGGAGAAAACACTGAAACTCAAATGGACGATTTATATTGGATGATAGAGGACAAAAAGTATGTAATACAAGGTGTAGACACTATAGAAGACTCTACAGTTTTACCTTTAGGCATACATACAGATACAAATGGAAGCAATACGTTTAGAGTAGATGAATTAATAAATGCACCAAGCGACTTAGAAGTATACATTTACGATACAGTAACAGAATTGTACCATGACATTAAAACAAATGAATTCTCTATAAACTTAGATGCAGGAGAATACCTAGACCGCTTTGAATTAAGATTTGCTAATGCTAATACATTAAGTGTAGAGGATATTGAAATAAGTGAAAATATAGCATTCTACTTTGCAAATAACAATGAAACTATAGTTGTAGAAAATCCTAAATTAGAAACTATAAAATCTGTAGAGCTATTTAATATATTAGGACAATCTATTCTAAAATTTGAAAACGAAACAAAGGCTCAAGAGCTTATAGAATTTAAAACTAATGGCATAAGCTCAGGTAGTTATATCCTAGAACTTAAAACTGAAACTGGTAAATTATCGAAAAAAGTACTGATTGAGTAGTTAATTGTAGCCTCAAATCTATAATAAATATTATCAGTAACTTTCTAAATCCCAAAACTTTACGTTTTGGGATTTTATGTTTTAATAAATTTTAACATAAAAAAATTATAAGCAAACGTAAGTTAATTACAACATACTCGTCTTAATAAGGGTAAAAGTTAGAAATTTAAAATACTAACTTAACATTATAAAAACACTGGGCCACGTGTTTTTCTTATTACAACTCTCTTTAAAACTTAATCGGTTTAAAAGAAAGTAATTAACCCAAAAATTTGCTACCATGAAAAAAAATACTCAAACGGGTACTGTAACTACTTATGCCCAAAAATTACTGTTAATTTTTGCTCTAATATTAGGCTCAACAACCTTTTATGCTCAAAATTCACCCGTAGAAGTTTCTGTAAACTGGCCAAGATGGTCTTCAGAAAATAGAGTTGAAATTTATAATCCTAGTGGTAGCTTAATTACTACTATAGATAACGGATTTACAGGTGGCATTAATAATTCTTTTTCTACATCTGTTGATTTAGGTTGTTTACCAGACGGAAACAACTACTCTATTATTATGTTCGATAATTTTGGTGATGGCTGGAATGGCTTTTCATCAAATATTACAATACAATCGGCAGGGAATACAGTATTATTTAATTCTGGAAATGCAGCTTCGCAATCAGGAGTAACACTTAATTTTAATGTATTTGGAGGAAATTGCAACACAACAGATAATGACAATGATAACGATAATGGTACAGACCTAGCAGAAGGCCCTGGAGGAATTACCACTAATATAGGTTTATGGTTAAAGGCTAACCAAGGCGCAGGAGTAAATGACGGTCAAGCAGTTTCATCATGGAACGATCAAGCAAATAATAATGATGCTACTGTAAATGTTCCTCAGCAAGCACCAACTTATAGAGACAATCCTAATTTTAATGTTAACTTTAATCCAGTAGTAGATTTTGAAAATAATCCAGCAACAGCAGGAGTAGATTTTTCATACAACGATACAGATAGAAATGAAATGGAAGGTGCTGGTGGTTACTACTCCGATGATATCTATGTAGTGGTTATTCCAGATATTAATTCAACATCTGCAACACCAAGTATGGATATTTTTTGTTCAGACTCAAACACTTCTCAACAAGCAACCGATGGAACAGGAATTGGGTTAGGTCGTTATTCTGTACGATTTCCAAATGAAGTATTAGCTTATGCACATGGTACAACACCTAACGGATTTACACCTGTAAATAATAGAGGTTATGGTGTAGCACAATCTGGTAATTCTATTAATTATGATAATGTAGGGATTATAAATGCAAGACACAATAACAATAATACGAGATACCAATTATTATACAATAGTGAAGATGTAGTGAACACAGAAGTTGGTGTACCACAATTTGGAACTATAGACAATGGGAAATATTGGTTAGGAAGAAGTGAAGGGTTTAATGGAAGTTTAGATGGCCGTTTACTAGAAGTTATTTCTTTTACAGCAAGAAACAACCAAACAGACAGAGATAAAATAGAATCATATTTAGCAATAAAATACGGCATTACATTAGGTATAAATGGAGTAAGTCAAGATTACGTAGACTCAAATGGAACAATTATTTGGGATGCATCAGCAAATACAGGTTATAATTTTGATATTGCCGGTATAGGAAGAGATGATAATTCAATATTAAACCAAAAACAATCTAGAAGCGTTAATAACAGTACAATTGTTTCATTATCATTAACTAACACAGAGTTAACTAACAATCTGAATACAGAAACCTTTACTACAAATAACGATTTCTTAGTATGGGGAAATAATGGATTAAACACTAATGCATCTACTAGTTCTATAGTTGTAGACTTAGGACCTGCTACTGTAACAACAGTAACAGATATGATGAATAGAAGTTGGAAAATTACTGAAACACCATCTAGCACCATAGGTAAAGTTGAGGTTTCAGTTTTCGATACTGATTTTGCTGGACTGCCTGCTTTAGTAGGAAATGATGCTTATGTAATGATTGTTGCTAGCGATGAAAACTTCACACAAAATGTAAAAACAATTTTTATGGATCCTAGCACTTTTAATGGTTTAGCAACTAGAGAAGGTAAATTCGATTTTCGCGATACACAATACTTTACTTTTGGAGTAGCACACGAAGAAATTAGAACAAGACACTTAGGATTCGACGGTATAGATAACTTCACTTTAATAGGAGACAAATTAGATTTAGCAGGACGTTTTACAGTATCGGCTTGGGTAAAACCAGATGGATCTAACTCAGCAAATTCTCACAAAACAGTAGTTGCTAAAAGTGATGGCACAGAAGGTTATAAATTATTCCTTACAGATGATAATAAAGTAAATTTTGCTGTAGGCGATACTGCTTTAGATAGAATAGAATCTAACACAACATTACCAAACAATGTATGGCACCATGTTGCTGCAACTTACGATGGTAATGTAGCAAGATTATATATCGATGGTATTTTAGACAACTCTTCTACCATGATAGCATCGACAGCAAACAGTTCGCAATTCGCAATTGGCGCTTTATATGTAGATAGCGACAACATAAGTAATCACTTTAAAGGTGACTTAGATGAAATTCGTATATGGGATGAAGCCTTATCTCTAGAGCAATTACGTTACATAATGAATCAAGAGATTGTTAGAAACGGTGACAAAGTAAATGGTGTTATTATACCAAATACAATTACTAAAAACGATATTGAGGCGGTAGACTGGTCTAACCTATTAGCCTACTACTCTATGAATTCTTATATAGGAACACACTTAAATGATGTTTCAGGAAATGGTAATAGAGGTAGCTTAGCAGATCCAGACCAATTTACTTTAGAGTTTCAATCTTCTCCCCTTCCATACAGATCTTCAACTAACGGAAATTGGGATGATAACTCTACTTGGGAAAACGGTATAGAACAATATATTCCTGGATCAGCTTCTATAGTAAACCCAAACATTACAGTAGATTGGAACATTGTTAAAACAGAAACAAATATTACATTAGAAAACTCAAGTTTACCAGCTACAAAAAATGATAACAGAACACTTTTAGGTTTATCTATAGAAAACGCACAAGTAACTGTAGACGGAAATAATGATATAGATACAGGAAATGGATTAACTATAACACACTATTTAAACATAGACGGAAAGTTAGACCTACAAGGCGAATCACAACTAATACAAACTATCGGCAGTGATTTCGATGCCAATAGCTCTGGAACATTAGAACGCGACCAACAAGGTACTAAAGATTTATACACATACAATTACTGGGGATCTCCTGTAGGTGTTAGCAATACTACAAGTAATAATAACAGTTACACTGTTGCAGATGTTTTAAGAGATGGAACAGATCCAAACAATATTGTTGATATCAACTACACTTCTGCTGGGTTTGATGGAAACAATGGTTCACCTATAACAATAGCAGATTTCTGGCTATTTAAATACAGTAATGAAAGTGGAAGCTTTTACGATTGGAGTCAAGTAAGAAGTACAGGAACGCTTTTAGCGGCTGAAGGTTTTACAATGAAAGGTGTAGAAAACACCAATAACAATGTAGCTTTAGAGCAGAACTATACCTTTGAAGGTAAACCAAATAACGGAGACATAACATTACCAATTACAGAAGATAACGAATACTTAGTAGGAAACCCTTATGCTTCGGCTTTAGATGCTAATCAATTTATTATAGATAATGCAGCTACTATTACAGGTACAGGAGCAACAAACGGAACATTATACTTCTGGGAACACTGGGGCGGAGGCTCTCACGTTACAGCAGAATACCAAGGTGGTTATGCTACATACAACTTATCTGGAGCTGTACCAGCAGCAGCTTTAGGAGTAAACACTCTAGGAAGTGGCGGAACACCAACAAAATTACCAGGACGTTACATTCCTGTAGGACAAGGCTTTTTTGTTAGCGGAGAAGCAACTGGAAACATTGTATTTAACAACGGACAACGTGCCTTCGAAAAAGAAGGAAGTAACTCTATTTTTGTAAAAAATAGTAGTAACTTATCTAATAGTACTGCTGTAGAAACAGATAATAGATTAAAAATTAGATTAGGCATAAATTCAGCTAGCACAATACGCAGACAAATTTTAGTAACCGCAGACGATAATGCTACTGCAGGAATGGATTACGGTTACGATGCTGAAAATGTAGAATCACAAATAGATGATCTGTTTTGGATGGTAGACGATACTAAACTATCTATTCAAGGAATCGATACTATTAACGAAGACTCTATATTACCTTTAGGACTACAAACAAGTTCAGATGGAGAAAATACATTTAAAATTGATGCTTTAGAAAACGTACCAGAAGATTTAAATATATACTTATACGATTCTGAAACTGAAATATATCACGATTTAAGAGCTGGAGACATTACTTTAAACTTAATCGCTGGAGATTATTTTGAACGCTTTGACATACGTTTTAAAAACGGAGAAAACACCGAAGTACTTAGCGTTGAAGATTTTGAAATTGACGAAACAGGAATACAATACTACTTTGCAAACGGAACAAAAAGCATTGTAATAAATAATCCTGAATTAAAATTCATTATCTTCGTAAGGTTATACAACATAACAGGACAAAAAGTCCAAGAGTTCGATTCTGTCGATACTCAAAACTATGTAGAACTTAAAACGAATGCGATAGCTACTGGAAATTATATCTTAGAAATTATAACCACAAACGGCAGACTATCAAAGAAAGTGTTAATCGAATAAGATTATATTTTGTTTTAAGTAAAAAAAGAAGAAAATCCCAAGAGTAAATCTTGGGATTTTCATTTATATATAATGTCTTCTTTTTTAATAGCATTATAAATGATTATGTTTACAGTAAGCATTTTAATAACGTGAGTTCGATAAAAAACTATTTTTAAAAACTAATTAATAATTGATTAAACTTTATTGTCAGGTTGAGCCTTTCGTCTCCGCTCAAGGAGACATATCTCTATTCTATTATAAAAGTATATGTCATTGTTAAATGTTTATGTCGAACTCACGTTAAATAAGATTACAAAATAAAATTATGTCAAAACTACTTAAAGCTTTCGATTCGTATAATGACTTTGAACGTACCTCTTTCTTTACATTATCGTTTAATGAATTATCTTCTGTAATGAGTTTTAAAACGCCTCTAGAAGAATCTAAAGAGAATATCACCAAGGTTTTAGACCTAATTGAATTAGAAGAAAATAATTATGAAATCATTTTTAAAGCTTGGAATACAGAAGATTCTAGTAACGCTGACTTTAGTAAAGATTTCCCTTTTCAATTACTTTATAAAAGCAATCATAAAAAATGTTTAATATGGATTACTCTTGAAAGAGATACTCTAGATGTAGAATTTCTTTATGATTGTAAAGATGAAACATTAGAGCAATGGGTTATAGATATGAATCATAAATTAAGGCAAACTCTTGGCTTATCTAAAACATCTACTTTTAATGTATTAATTAAATCGCATTCGCATTTTGATGTAGAAGACGTAAAAACAGAAAACTTAGATTTAGATATTAAAAGTAATTATAATGATGACTTTGAAAATACACATAACACGATTTCTGAAGCCATAGCATCAAAACAATCTGGACTAATACTACTTCACGGTATACCAGGAACAGGTAAAACGACCTATATAAAGAGCTTAATTAGTAATCACAATAATTTAAATTTCATTTTTATTCAAAATGAATTTGTAAATAATCTTTTAGACCCCGATTTTATTTCTTTCTTATTACAACAGCGAAATGCGATACTAATTATTGAAGATGCTGAAAAAGTACTAACATCCAGAGAGCAATCCAACCAGAACTCGGTAGTGTCTACTATTTTACAATTAACCGATGGTCTATTTAGCGACTACCTAAACATTAAAGTTATTTGTACTTTTAATACCAGTTTATCTAAAATAGATACAGCTTTAATGCGTAAAGGAAGAATGATCGCTATGTACGAGTTTAAAGCTCTTACGTTAGAAAAAACTAACAATTTGTTAACTACTTTAAAACTTAAAAACACAGATAAAGGACTTACCATTTCTGATATCTACAACTATACAGACGCTAACTATAACAACTTAGAGCGTAATAAAATTGGGTTTTAAAATAACAAATTATAACACAATCGGCAATTAACCATATTCTAAGATTACAAATAAAACCATACAATGCTACAACCTAAAAAAATATTAATACTATTTACGCTATTAATAAGCACTGGAGTCTTAGCATGTATAAACGAGTATAGAACATTATTAACAGGGGAGGTTATCTACACCCATCCAATGAATGGAAAAGTATGGACTCAGAAAATTGATACAGTTAAATTACGAGAAAAGTCCAATAAACTTTTATTACAATACAAAACTACAGATTCACTAGAATACTTATCTGATTACGCAGCGTCTTTAATTTACTTAAAAGACTATAATAGAGCTAAAACTATTTATGAAGAGATAGAAGAAAAAAAGCCTAACCTTTATACTACCGCTTCTAATCTTGGAACCATTTACGAACTAATAGGTAATCCAGAATTAGCACTTGAATGGATAAAAAAATCCATAAAACTAAATCCAGATTCTCATAAAGGCTCTGAGTGGATTCATATAAAAATTTTAGAGTTTAAAATTAGCAACTCTAACGATTACAGAAAGTCAATACTAGAACTAGATTTCAGTGATGAAGCTATCCCTGTAAATCGCAATTATTACGACTTAAAGGAATTATCCTATCATATTTGGCATCAATTAAGAGAACGTTCTAATTTTGTAAAACCTGAAAATAAAATTGTTGGTAATATTTATTTCGACCTTGGCAATATTTTAGCTCAAACTAAAGATGTACAAGCTGCATTAGAAAGTTACAATGCAGCTAAAGAATATGGTTTTTCATCTCCATTAATGGAAAAAAGAATAATAGCTTTTGAAAAACTTGCTAAAAAAACCGAGCCATATAAAGATGTTAAAAAATTACAGAAAACTGTAGAACAGAACTTTTGGACGACATTATGCATTATTTTTATTGCTTTCATCTTATTCGTATTCCTTGCTATAAAAGCTTATAATAAAATATTAAAAAAGAAAAATCCTAAAACATAATGTTTTAGGATTTTCTATTTTATAATACAAACGTCTACTTTAAGACTTCACAGCACTTATTAAATCCTCTAAAGTCACTTTAGATTGTTCTCCTAAATTCATATCTTTTAATGTATACACATTATCACTCATTTCTTGTTCTCCAACTAAAACCACAAAAGGAATTTCACGCTTGTTAGCATAATTCATTTGCTTTTTCATTTTAGCTGCATCAGGATATAATTCTGCACTAATACCTTCTTCTCTTAATGCTTTTACAGCTTTTAAACTAAATAACGCCTCTTTATCACCAAAGTTTATAAATATAACCTCTGTACTTTTAGTAATCGTTTCAGGGAATAAATTGAGCTGGTCTAATACAATTTCTATACGATCTAAACCAAAACTAATACCTACGCCACTTACATCTTTAAGTCCAAAAATACCCGTTAAGTCATCATAACGACCACCGCCTCCTATAGAGCCCATGTTTACACCTTCTGGAGCAGAGACTTCAAAAATAGCACCTGTGTAATAATTTAAACCACGAGCCAAAGTAACATCTAGTTGTAATGTTGCTGTTTTTAAACCTAAGGTTGAAATCGCATCATTTATAAAATATAATTCTTCAATTCCTTTTTTACCGTCTTCAGAAGTACTTAAAATGCCTTTTAAGCTTTCTATTTGCGAGCCAAACTCACCAGAGATATTAAATAAAGGCTGTAATTTATCTATGCCTTCTTGTGGGATTCCTTTAGTTAGCATTTCTTCTTTTACCTTCTCCTCTCCTATTTTATCAAGTTTATCTAAAGCAACTGTAAAATCAATTAATTTATCACTTGCTCCTATGACTTCAGCAATACCCGATAAAATTTTACGATTGTTTATTTTTATGGTAGTGCCTTTTAAGTTTAAAGCTGTAAATACATTATCGTACAACTGTACAAACTCTACTTCTTGCCATAAAGACTTAGACCCTACCACATCGGCATCGCACTGAAAAAACTCTCTAAAACGTCCTTTTTGAGGCCTGTCGGCCCTCCAAACTGGCTGTATTTGGTAACGTTTAAACGGAAATTCTATTTCGTTTTGATGTTGCACAACGTAACGCGCAAAAGGCACTGTTAAATCGTAACGTAATGCTTTTTCTGAAATATACTTCGTTAGCGTATTACTATTTCGCTCTACATAATCTTCTTCTGAAATAGCACCTTTCTTAGGATTTAAATAATCGCCAGAATTTAAAATCTTAAAAATTAAGCGGTCACCTTCTTCCCCATACTTCCCCATTAAAGTTGAAGAGTTTTCAAAACTAGGTGTTTCTATAGGCTGAAAACCAAACTTTTGAAATTCTGATTTTATGGTGCTAAATATATAGTTACGTTTTGCAACTTGTTCTGGATTAAAATCTCTTGTTCCTTTTGGTGTACCTGGTTTTTGTGCCATATTAATTCCCTTTGCAAAAAGGGATCTCTTTTTAATAATTATTCTTTTTTTAATTGCACTTCTACTGCGCTCAGTGTGACATCGCGTTTTAAAGTGGTTCCTACCTGCGCAGGAATAACAAAGCGGTTAAAAACCACTTCTGCGATAACAAAAATAATTAATGATTATTGGTATTGCGAATCTTTTTAATAAAAAAGCATTTCAAAATATATTAATACATTGAAATGCTCTATAATTATAAACAAAACTCCTGTTTTAACAGGAGTTTATTTATTAGTTAATCAACTTGTGCATATAATTATACAAATCCCCTTTTGTAATATTAGCACCTTGTTCTATTAATGTAAATTTATCTAATTTATCGTCTTCAGAATAGTCTTTTTTAGCTTGCACAAACTCTACAGCATCATCCATTAAGTTTTCTCTAAGCCAGTTAAATCCTTCTGTTGTTGTAACATCTATATCATTATTAACCTTAATTCCAATAAGATGCATGTGATCGTCATTTAAAGCAAATAGGTGGATATTTTTTGGTGAGATATGTTCTAAGTATTTAGCTTGCCCTAAAACACCTTCCCAAATTAAATCACTAAAAACATCTAATTCCATTTCTGCCATTTCTGGTTTATTGGCTTTTAGATTTGTCCATTCGTCTGCAGTGATAGATTGCGTTGCCAGGAAATTTATAAACTCTTGGTCTAATTCTTCAAACTGTTCTTTTGTTAATCTTGCGTATTTCATTGAAAAAACATTTTTTTCAATTCCCATGAAGATGGGAATCTTCTACTTTTTATTTAATCTTATTATTTAAACCCTTTTGTATGCATTATAAAATTCATTAATTAGAATAATTTCGAAGCTATCGAGATGGTTCTCGATACGATTTTTCGTTCCTCAAATCACTCGAACTGACATGATTCTTATTTACTTCACAGCATTAGCAGCTGCAAAAGGTCTATCTGTTGCTAAAACATCTATTCCTTTTTCAACCCATGTTTTATATAATGTATTTCCTTTAGCTTCGGCTTGCTTATCTAAGTTACCTAAGGTTCCTAAAATAGTTTTTATACCTTTTGCATGTATTGCATTATAAAGTGTAGTATCCGATAATCGTGTACCCGTAAAGGCTAACATATTTTGTGTTGGTATTTTAGAATGTAATAACCAATCTAATTCTTTAGCATTTCTAGCAGAAACTGATAATAATAATTCTGGTGCAACAGCATAAGCTGCTTCAGCTTGCTTTAAATCGTATGTAATAATTAAAGAGACATCTTCTGCTCCTACTTCTCTTATTAAGTCTGCAATAGCACTTACTTCAACTCCTCTTTTAATATCTACTGTAAGTACAACATTATTTTGCTTAGCCCAAACCAACACCTCTTTAAAAAGTGGTATTTTAAATTCGGTTGTTGTTCCGTAATCGTCTACTAAATTAAAAGCTTCTAATTCTTTATAAGTATGCTCTATTATTTTTCCTTCTCCTGTAGTTGTTCTGTTTAAAGTATTGTCATGCAATAACACTAAAACATTATCTTTAGTTTTAGCAACATCAATTTCGTAAATTGCTTTAATACTATCATTAACGTAAGCTAAGGTTTCTAAACAATTTTCAGGATAATTTTTTAGTCCTTTCCCTCCTCTGTGCACACTTATTATAGGTGTAGCATTAGGTTTATACTTAAAGGCTTCAATTAATGCGGAAGGTTTTATTTGTTTTGTTTCTACTTGTGCTTCTATAACTGTTTTAGTCGTTTCTTTTTTACAAGACACACTAAAAATTAAGACTAAAAGTAATACTAAATATTTTTTCATAATGCTTACGTAATAAAGAATTTTATAGCAATAGAGAGATACTACTCGCTAAATTTCACCTCATAGATTAAAAAACAAAATTCTATTATTTGGATTCCCGTATGCATGGGAATGACAATTTTATAGTAAACCTAGACAAAGTACCTAGGAATTATTTTTTATTAAAAAAACCGTTTAGAGTGTATCTAAACGGTTTAATTTATAATATAATTTGATTTTGTATTAAGCTTGCGCTGCTACAACTTCAAATGGGAAATCAACAGATACAGTTCTGTGTAAACGTATAGCGGCAGTATATTTACCTAAACGCTTAATGTTTCCACCAGCAACTGTAATAAATTTCTTATCGATAGACTGACCTGCTTTTTCTAAAGCTTCAGCGATATCTATATTGTTTACAGAACCAAATAATTTGTCTCCTGCTCCAACTTTAGATGCTATCTTAACTTCTAATGCTTTAAGTGCTTCTGCTACTTTGTTAGCATCATCAACTATTTTTTGTTCTTTGTAAGCACGTTGCTTTAAGTTTTCAGCTAATACTTTCTTTGCAGAAGATGTTGCTAAAATAGCGTGCCCTGTAGGAATTAAAAAGTTTCTACCATAACCGTTCTTTACTGTTACAATATCGTCTTTAAATCCTAAATTTTCAACGTCTTGTTTTAATATAAGTTCCATTGTTACGGTATTTTATTTTAATAAATCTGTTACGTATGGTAATAACGCTAAGTGACGCGCTCTTTTTACTGCTACAGATACTTTTCTTTGATATTTTAATGAAGTTCCTGTTAAACGTCTTGGTAAAATTTTACCTTGCTCGTTTACAAATCTTAATAACCAGTCTGCATCTTTGTAATCTACGTACTTAATTCCAGACTTTTTGAAACGACAATACTTTTTAGTTTTGTTAGTTTCAATATTTAAAGGAGTTAAATATCTAATTTCTCCTTCTTTTTTTCCTTTCGATTGTTGTTCTATTGAAGACATAATTACGCTTTTTGTTTTAGTTTAGTTCTTCTTCTTTCAGCCCATGCAACAGCATGCTTGTCTAAAGTAACTGTTAAGTAACGCATAAAACGCTCATCACGTCTAAACTCTACTTCTAAAGGGTTAATAGCCGTACCGTCTACTTGGTACTCAAATAAGTGATAGAATCCACTCTTTTTGTTTTGAATAGGGTAAGCTAACTTTTTTAGCCCCCAATCTTCTTTGGATATCATCTTAGCTCCTTTAGAAACAAGAAAGTCTTCGTATTTCTTTACTGTTTCCTTTATCTGTGTTTCAGATAAAACGGGATTTAAGATGAAAACAGTTTCATAATGATTCATATAAAAATCTATTTTATTGTTAAAAATGGCTGCAAAAGTAATTATTTTTATTCTATCTTACAATAATATTTAAACAAAATTCAAACAATTTTAAAGCGTTCGGTTTTAATGTTAAAAAAATGTTAAAGAAAACACTTTGCCGATGTTTTTTGGTTTTTAACCGAATTTTTTGTAACATTGTCGATAATTAAACCCAAATATAAAACCCTTATGACTCTAAATTGTGTAGTAGTAGATGATTCAGCGATACAAAGGTTATCTATTGTAAAGCTTATAGAAAATCATAACTCGCTAAATCTTATTGCAGAGTACAGTAGTGCGCTTGAAACTAAAAATGGTTTAAATACTCAAAAAGTAGATTTAATATTCTTAGATATAGAGATGCCTGTTTTAAATGGTTTTGAGTTATTAGATGTACTAAACAACAAACCTCAAATTATATTTGTTACAGGGAAAACGGAGTATGCTTTTAAAGCTTTTAATTACGACGCTACCGATTACTTACAAAAACCGATAACTAGAGATCGCTTTAACCAAGCAGTAGATAAAGCTCTAGAACAACATAAATTAAAATTAGACTTTAACGAAACCGAAGGTGAACACATTTTTGTAAAAAGTAACCTTAAGAAACGTAAAGTTTATGTAAAAGATATTAAGTGGATTGAAGCTTTAGGGGATTACGTAAAATTAGTTACTGAAGAAACTAGTTTAGTAGTATTATCTACAATGAAAGCTTTTGAACACGAGTTACCTGAAGGTAAATTCTTAAGAATACATAAATCTTATATAGTAAATCTAGATAAGGTAGATCGCTTTAACAGCAAAAATGTTGAAGTTGGCTCTTACGAAATACCTTTAAGTAGAAACAAGAAGACATTGCTTGTTGATGCCTTAAATAATATTTAATTTATTTGAAAAATTACTGAATACTGAAAATCCTGCTTTAACGAGTGGGATTTTTTATTTGTTGGCTGTTGGCTGTTGGCTGTTGGCTGTTGGCTGTTGGTGAAACAAATATTATTAAATCAAGTACAAAATATATTCTATACTTTATATCACTTCTTTACTAACTACTAACTACTAACTACTAACTACTAACTACTGAATACTGAATACTGAATACTGAATACTGAATACTGAATACTGAATACTGAATACTGAATACTGAATACTGAACCTAATAATTATCCACGTTAATAATAACACGAACGGGTCTAAAATCTTTAACTAAACTAAAACTGGTATTTATTTTAGCAATGGCTGCTTTAGTTTTTCCTAGCGATTGTTTTGGCGCTATTTTTATTAGAATGTTTTTATGATATTGATTTCTAATTCTAGAGACTGGCGGAAACTCTGGCCCTAAAATATTTGATTTAAACACTTGTCGTAACGATTTAGCAAACCATTCACTTGCCATATTTACGCGATCGTAATCCTTATGCTTTATCGTTATTTTAATTAAACGATAAAATGGCGGGTATTTAAAGTTATAGCGTTCTTGCAATTGTTCGCTATACATTTCCTTATAATTATTGGTAGAAACTTGCTGTAATATTTTATGATAAGGATTATAGGTTTGTATTAACACCTTCCCTCTTTTATCGGTTCGCCCTGCCCTACCCGATACTTGTAACATGAGTTGAAAACTACGTTCATGTGCTCTAAAGTCTGGAAAGTTTAGCATATTGTCGGCATTCATAATACCAACAAGCTTAACATTTCTAAAGTCTAAGCCTTTAGTAAGCATTTGCGTACCTACCAAAATATCTATTTCCTGCTGTTCTAAGGCCGTTATTATTTTTTCGTAGCCATATTTACCTCTTGTAGTATCTAAATCCATACGACCTACTTTATGCTTGGGAAACAACTGCTTTACTTCGGCTTCTATTTGCTCTGTTCCAAAACCTTTGGTGTCTAAGTTAGCCGTACCACAAGCCATACATTTTTTAAGCATAGCATGTGTGTGTCCGCAATAATGGCAACGTAATTGGTTGCGATATTGATGATAGGTTAAACTAACATCACAATTTGGACATTGTGGCGAATGCCCACAGGTATTACATTCTACAATTGGAGAATACCCTCTTCTGTTTTGGAATAAGATAACTTGGTGTCCTTCTTCTAACGTTTCGGCAATTTCTTCTAGCATTCTATCGCTAAAATGCCCTTTCATTAGTTTTCGTTTATGTTTATCTTTTATATCTACCAGTTCTATATCTGGTAATTGTACATTATTGTAACGCCTAGTAATTTCAACTAAACCATACTTATTTTCTTTAGCGTTATAATAGCTTTCTAAACTTGGCGTTGCGCTCCCCAATAATGTTTTAGCGCCATGTAAATGAGCTAATACAATAGCTGTATCTCTGGCATGATATCGTGGTGCTGGATCAAATTGTTTAAAAGATTGTTCATGCTCTTCATCTACTATTATTAGTCCCAGTTTATGAAATGGTAAAAAGATTGAGGATCTTGCGCCTAAAACTATTTTCGCTTTCGCGGAATTGTTCAACACATTATTCCAAACCTCAACACGTTCGTGAACCGAATATTTACTATGAAATACAGCCACTTGTTCTCCGAAATAATTCT
Source organism: uncultured Flavobacteriaceae bacterium (assembly GCA_947494205.1). GTDB lineage: Bacteria > Bacteroidota > Bacteroidia > Flavobacteriales > Flavobacteriaceae > JAHDHI01. Next base: position 70,695 of record CANLUH010000011.1, read on the forward strand.
GTAATCGATTAACCAATTGCGTTGTTAATGCAATCTCTGGCAATAAATACAACACTTGTTTGCCTTGTTCTAAAACAGCTTCAATAAGTTTAACGTACACTTCTGTTTTTCCAGATGATGTTACACCATGTAACAAGGTTACATTTTGAGTTGTAAATGTATCTTGTATTTGCTGTAATGCTTCGGTTTGGTATTCGTTTAGTGCTTTTGAATTTTCATTCTCTTCTCCAGAATATTGTACACGATCGGTTTGAATATGGTATTCTTCTAAAATGTCTTTATCTATTAATGCTTTTATTATTGCTGAAGAGGTTTTACTCTCTGCTACCAAATCGGATACTTTAATAGGTTTTTTCGTTTTAGCCGAAATAGAAAACAGCGTCATAATAACTTGTCGTTGCTTGACTGCTCTACTTAAATCATCTAATAATTGTTGTAATGCTGCTTCAGAGGTATAATTTGCATTTAATTTTACGTACCTAACGTATTTAGGTTTATATTTTTCGTAAATCTCCTCTTGTAATGTTATCGCTTCTTTTTCTATTAAGCGTTTAATTACTGGTAATACGTTTTTCTTATCCAAGATATTAGAAATCTCCTGAATCTTTAATGAAGATTGATAGCTTAAAGCTTCGTATACTAAAAACTCATCGTCTTTTAACTCAACATCGTTTATCTCTTTTAAGTTGTTTTTACTTATTAGTGTTTCACTTTCTAAAATAAACGCATTGGGTAATGCAGCTCGCATTATTTCACCAACACTACAGGCATAATATTTAGAGATCCATTGCCATAATTCTAATTGTTTTTCTGTAACTATGGGATGCTCGTCTAGTATTTGATGTATTGCTTTAGCTTCGTATACTTGAGGAGCTGTATTATGTATTGCGCCTACTAATCCTGTGTATATTTTAGACTTACCAAAAGGCACAGAAACACGCATCCCAGCTTTTAAAAAGTCGGATTCTGCTTTAGTAATACTATAGGTAAATAGTTTTTCTAAAGGAATGGGCAATATAACATCTATAAAATAGTGCAACGTTTCCTGTTTTTATTTATCTGTTATTAGAGGGCTTAGTCTACAACTCTTTCCCAATATTGGGTAGCGTATAAAAAGGCAATATAACCTCTTACTTGTAATACATTAGGATCTTCGGTAACTAATAATCTACATTTGTATTCTTTACCATTTTCCGGATTAAAAATGGTTCCGTTTTTATAATACTTACCACTTTTCTCCATATTTTTAAGTAATTCGAAACCTAAAACGGGTTTATTTTTTGCATCTCCTTTACATTCTGTACATAATCGGTCGCGTTTTGTAGCATCAATTATATGCACAATTTTACCAAATATTTGTCCGTCTCGTTTATAAATTTCTACTATAGATTTTGCTTCTCCTGTTTGGTCATCTATTGTTTTCCATTTCCCTAAAACATCTTGTGCAGATGTGGTTAATGTTACTAATAATACTAAACAAATAATTAAATTATGCTTCATTAGGCTTTATATTTTTATTTCTTAAACGTGTTAATGACATATTTAGTTCAAACCCCAACAATAAAATATTAGAATTTAACCATAAATAGAACAGTAAAATTAAAAGTGCACCAATAGACCCATATAGTTCGTTATACTTCGCAAAGTTTTCTATATAAATTCCGAAGAGATAAGACGATAATATTATTAGTAATGTTGTAAATAGAGCTCCTACAGAGAAAAACCTAGATTTACGCCCTTCTTTTGTTCCAAAGTAATACAATGTTGCTGTTGCTAAATATACCATAACAATAAAGAAAACATATTTAGCTAAAATTGCCCAGAAATCTATTTGTCTTTTCTGGATGTAGCCTCGATCTTCTAAGTTGTCTAAAACATAGAGTTCAAAATAGCCTAAACCTGCAACGGTTAGCATTAATAAAAACACTAATATTAAACCAACACCTAGAGCATATAAATATTGACGTATAATATTACGTGTTAATTGCTCGTGATATGAGTTTTCGAAACCCGAAAACAAAGCATTAATACCATTTGCCATTAAAAATATGGATAATAAAAACACAGAAGATATTAAACCATCATTGCTATTAGAATTTTCTACATTTTTAAAAATATTCTCATGAAAAAAATCACTGGTTGTTGGTGGTAAAAAGGATTCTAAAAAATTTAAAAAATCACCTTGAAACCCATCTATTGGAATGTAGGGTATTAAAATAATTACAAATAATAGAAATGGAAACAATGCTAGAAAAAAACTATACGCAATGGCACTTGCTCTAGAGCCTAATGCACCTTTTACAATACCTGTTATGTATATTTCTAATAAATCATATAATGATAAACCTGCTAAACCTGGTAATTTAATTTTACCAAGCAAACGCACCAATATATTTACTACAGGAATTTTTTTAAGTTGTTCTTCTAGGTTTTGCGACACTTACTATTTAGTATTGAATTATTTCTATTACGTTTTGCTTATACTGCTTTTAAACTTAAATCCATATTATATACAGAGTGTGTTAATGCGCCACTAGAAATATAATCTACACCACATAATGCATACTCTCTAATTGTTTTTTCATTAATGCCACCAGAGCTTTCTGTAAGACATTTATCACCTATTAGTTTTACTGCAGTTTTGGTGTCTTCGTAATTAAAGTTATCTATTAATATTCTATACACACCGTCGCTTTGTAAAATGGTTTTAATCTCGTCTAAATCTCTAGCTTCTACAATAATTTTTAAATCGCGATTGGTTTCTTTTAAATAGGCTTTAGTTTTATCTATCGCTTTAGTAATTCCTCCTGCAAAATCTATATGATTGTCTTTTAACATAATCATATCGTATAGGGCAAAACGATGATTTTCTCCTCCGCCTATTTTTACAGCCCATTTTTCTAACGCACGTATACCTGGTGTTGTTTTTCTGGTATCCAAAACTTTTGTTCCTGTCCCTTCTAACAAGTCTACAAATTGTCTTGTTTTTGTAGCAATAGCACTCATACGTTGCATAGCATTAAGTACTAATCGTTCTGCTTTTAATATAGATTGCGAAGCGCCTTCTACATAAAATACAATGTCTCCATATTTTACTCTAGAACCGTCTTCTATTAATGTTTCTATAGTAATATTTGGATCTACATAGCTAAATACTTGCTTTGCAAATTCTACACCAGCAATAATGCCTTCATCTTTTACTAATAGTTTTGCTTTTCCATTTGCATTGGCCGGTATACAAGATAGTGAACTATGGTCTCCATCTCCTACATCTTCGCGTATGGCATTACTTATTATTAATTCTATTTCTGTATCAAATTGTGCTTTACTAATCATAGGTATTTACTTTAGTGCTAAAATAAGAAATTGATTTACGTTTTTTAATATTTAATTAGTAGTTTCGTTTTAAAGTATATTAATTTCATGAAATTTATTAAACCGCTTTTTACTTTATTTTTCCTTTTTAATTACTTTTTTCTTTTCTCTCAGGAATCTACTACAGAGTTATACCTTGATGAAAATTTAAATAAAATAGATTCTATAACCTATTCTAAAAAATGTAAACGTATACTTTCTAAATGTTTAGAGTACAAAACAGATAGTTTAATTATTAATAAAATATCTATTAAATATGCATTTGGAAAACTAACTTCAAGCGAATACAATCAAATTAAAGGTGTTATCACAAGAAATTCGGATATGAAACTAAAACAAAATGAAGTTTTAGTTATTAAATATTATGACTCCCTTTTAAATTTCAATTCTGTAAATAGAAGACATCTAAATCATATCAAAAAACCTAAAACCGTATTACCAGATTCTTTAGCCAGTGCAAAAAACACTAAAAATGTATTTCATACTTTTAATGAATCCATTTTTAATGAAAACAGAAAAAAATGGGTAAAGAAACACAAAAAATGTATAGCGAAAAATGAAAAAAAATACGATATGAAACTTATCTATCTTTATAAAGATGAACAAAATGTTTTAGACCAATATGAAGATTTTAATTGGGTAAAAGATAATGGCGTTTTTAAAAATAAGTTCTTTAACATAATGTTCAACTTTCATTTATTAATTATAAAGCCAGATGGAGATTACTTTTTGAGTGGCGGCCACATAACTGATAAGCAAGTTGGTAAACTATTAAAAAAAATGGATTGGTCTGAATATAAAAATGACTGGAAGCTATCTTTTCAAAAACAGGTTATTAATGGTTCTGGTTTATTTAAAAAAACGGATTCTTATTATCACAAAAAACATTGTTTCTAAATGACTATTAAACTCATTGCCATTGGCAAAACCGATAATAAACAATTACAATCTTTAATCGAAGATTATCAGAAACGTTTGGGTTTTTATATTAAATTTTCTTTTGATATTATTCCAGATATAAAAAACGCTAAAAACTTAAGTGAGGCACAACAAAAACAAAAAGAAGGCGAACTTATTTTAAAGAAACTAAGTAACACGGATGTTTTAATTCTTTTAGATGAAAATGGAAAACAAATGGATTCTGTAGGTTTTTCTAATTACCTACAAAAACACATGAATTCTGGCATAAAACAACTTGTTTTTGTTATTGGTGGCCCTTATGGTTTTTCTCAAGATGTTTATAATAAAGCACAAGGCAAAATCTCATTATCTAAAATGACATTTTCTCACCAAATGGTACGTTTATTTATTATTGAGCAATTGTATAGAGGCTTCACTATTTTACGAAATGAACCTTATCACCATAGATAAATCTATTTCCTTACCAAAGTTAGTAATTCTTCATTTCCTGAACGACTCATAACCAATTCTAAAGTATCTGCTGTAAAAGTTTTCATTTCTACTGCTATTTCTAATTTTCCTTTTGGTGTACAGTACAATCGGTCATTCATTATTTTATAGTCTCCAGTAGTATCGTCTGCTCCTATTTTTGAAGCATACGTTTTGTCTTCATTGAATTTAAAATAAACATTATTATTACAATTATCACTTCCTGTCGCAACATTAATCCAACTAGAACATACCCATTCCCCTTTTAAATTTTTATACTGTTCTGCTGTATTACAAGACATAAATAAAAAGATTACGGCTAATACTATTACTTTTTTCATGTGGTTATATTTAAGGTTAGCGTGCATTTAGCACATTACTATATAGACTATAGGTATGCTTTTTCTAAAAACGTTACAGTTATTTTCTTTTCTTTTTATGTCCAGTAAATTTCTGCCTAAATCGTTTCCGCTTTTTAGACACGTTTTGAGATGTTTTTAATCGCTGATCTTGTTGTTCCTTTTTTAACTGTTCTATAATTTTAGATTTTACTTTAGTTTCTAAAATAGCACTATACTTTATAAAACTATACAGTCCTCCTAAAATTAAAGCAATTCCAAATACAATAGCAAAAGAACCGTTTTCTATAAGAGGCATTTGTGTGTATAAATTAACAGCTATTCTAGGCTCATACTTAAAGAAATAATACAAACCTAACGCCAATGCTATACTTCCAAAAACGAAACAAAAACCAATACTAGTATTAATATCTCGTTTTGTGTTTTGTTCTAACTTATTAATACTTTCATTTTTAAATAATAAACTATTCTTAGCTTCCTCCTGTTTTATAAATGCTAAAAAGTCTGCATTAAGAAGATTTGAAAAAGAGGTATAGTTTCTTTTTTTAAGATCATCTTCTGTTATACGATATTTCATGTTTTTATTTATAAGTCTTTTACAAAGAAGCAATGTTACTTAAAAAAGAAAACATTTTAAAGTATTACTTTTGAATTCATAAAACACAATACTATGCAACTCGTATTCGCAACAAATAATTTAAACAAACTAAAAGAGGTACAAAGTTTAATCCCAAAGCATATAAAATTGCTTAGTTTAAAGGATATTAATTGCTTAGAAGACATACCCGAAACTCAGCCAACTATTGAAGGCAACGCTATACAAAAAGCTAAATACGTAAAAACAAATTACGGTTACGATTGCTTTGCAGATGATACTGGTTTAGAAGTTGAAGCACTAAATGGAGAACCAGGTGTATTCTCTGCCCGTTATGCAGGCCCTAAACGAGATGCTAACGATAATATGGATTTATTATTAAATAACCTTGAATACAAGAAAAATAGAAATGCACAATTTAAAACCGTCGTTGCTTTACATTTAAATAGCAAATTAAAAACCTTTACAGGCATTTGCGAAGGTAAAATTACAGGCACAAAACGCGGAAACAAAGGTTTTGGTTACGACCCCATTTTTCAACCTAATGGTTATAACGAAACCTTTGCTGAAATAGATTTAGAGCTTAAAAATAAAATTGGACATCGTGGTAAAGCAGTTATGCAATTGGTTTCATTTTTGAATACGTTGTAGAGTTTTAATAATAGTGAAACAAATATTCTCTAAATTAAAGAATAAATTATAAATACACTTGACACTAAAAACCATTAAACATACTATTCTAGTCCTTTTAGGATTACTTATGCTTTATCAATTTATCCCTATTGGGGATTATTGCAATGGTTTGCTAAACGGCTTACTATTTTTAGCTTTAGGAGCTTTATTTTTACTCGCTTTTTTAATAATTCTATTTTTTGATATTATTAAACGTGTTAAACATAAACAACCATTTGATTTTATTCCTTTAGCTATATTTATAATTATTGTTGGTAGTAACTACAGTCTTTTAAAAACAGATAATAAAAAATTTTGGACTACAGAAGTTTTAGTAGGAGATCTAGAAAACAACAACTTTAGTAGAACTAATAGAATTATACTTTATAAAAATAATTCTTTTGCTATTACAAGTTATAGAGCAGACTACAGTTGTACTATTCAGGGGCATTATGCTTTAAAAGGTGACACCTTAAAATTGAATAGAAAAGGGTTAAGTAAACTAACTGATAATGCTTTTACATCACACTATATTATTTCTAAAAGAGACAGTACATTTGTTGCTTTAGATACTAATTTTAAGACTATTAAAATTAATACACTTTCAAAAGGTTTCTAATAATATTTAGTCAACAGAGATAAACAACAACCAATAAAATAGACTATGCAAACTTTAATTTACTCCTTATCATTATTTTTTGAACGAGCTTCCTATTATGGATTTCGAGCCATCTTAATTCTATACATGATAGGAGAAACATTAAATATGGATAGATCTGAAGCTTTTTCTATATACGGAACACTAGCTGGGTCACTTATTATCTCAAAAGTAATAGGTGCTATTTTTGGTGATCTAGTAACGGGCAATAAAACGGCAACTGTTATAGGAGGTATTTTACAAGCTCTAGGTGTTTTCTCTCTTTGCATTCCTACATCTTTAGGTTTATATATTGGTTTGTTTTTAATTGTATTAGGAAATGGTTTTTACACCCCAAATATTCTTTCGCTTTTTGGAAAAAACTACCTCAACTCTATAAAACTCCTCGACTCTGGATTTACCCTATATTATTTAGTTGTTAATTTAGCAGCTACTAGTGGTATTTTACTTATTGGTTATGTAGGAGATAAACTAGGCTTTAATTATGGATTTATACTAGCAGGAATATTTATGTTACTGTCTACCATTCTTATACTATTTTCTAAAACTGCTAGAGACGTCACCTATGATGACACAACAATTTCTAATGATATTAAAATTATTAAAATAATAGCAGTTGTTATATTACTTACTCTTTTTTGGGGCATTTATGATTTATCCTCATCACATACTTACACATTACAAACACAATTAAGCGACTTTTCTACAGCATTATTTCATGAAGACATTCTAAACTATTTAAATCCTATTTTTATATTCGTAATTGGTGTTATAATATGTATTTTATGGTTATATGTATACATTTCACAATCTTTTAAATTAATGCTTGGTTTTATATTTGGAGCTTTATCCTTTTTAATATTGTTCTCCATTCCAGAAATACCAGCGCAAGAACATTTATTAGTATATAGTCTTTCCATAGGTTTATTTAGCATTGCAGAACTATGTATTGCTCCTATACTCTATTCTGTATTAACACAATACTCGAACCCAAAGTATTTAGCTATTGTTATTAGTTTAGCAACTGTTCCTACATACTCTGTTATACTATTAATGGGAGCTACAAAGGATTACTTTTACGATAATCCAAAAACAGCAATTATATTATCCATAAGCGTTATGGCTATTTTAAGTATTTTACTATTAATCTATATTTTATTTATAAGACAATTAATAGTTGTTAAAAAGCACGATTAGCATATAAACAAATGGTATTATCTTAATTAAATAACAACAAATTTACCCTGCTTTAAAATAGAATTATTGCAATTGTTAAATAAAAGTGTACCTTTGCACGCTGAAACCCAAGTGGTTTTATTGAATTCCTCAGAGAGAGGATGTGTTACTAGAAGTTTTAGGTTAAGTATGTTCGATGCGCTTCTATATGTAACACCAACATAATATGATGACATTGAAATACTTTTTAAAGAATGAACACATTCCAAGATTTAGGTCTTAACGAAGACTTATTAAACGCTATTACAGATTTAGGTTTCGAAAAACCTAGTGAAGTCCAAGACAAAGCCATTCCTATTTTATTAGAAGAAGAAACCGATTTAGTTGCTTTAGCACAAACTGGTACAGGAAAAACGGCAGCGTTTGGTTTTCCTATGCTTCAAAAAATTGATATTAATAGCCGCACAACACAAGGATTAATTTTATCACCAACTCGTGAGCTTTGTTTACAAATTGCAAACGAAATGAAACAATATGGTAAATATTGTAAAGGCCTTAATGTTGTTGCCATTTATGGAGGTTCTAGTATTACTGATCAAGCCAGAGAAGTAAAACGTGGTGCACAAGTAATTGTAGCTACTCCAGGTCGTATGAAAGATATGATTAGCCGTCGTTTGGTAGATATTTCTAAAATTCAGTATTCTGTTTTAGATGAAGCCGACGAAATGCTAAACATGGGGTTCAAAGAAGATATTACAGATATCTTATCGCACACTCCAGAAGATAAAAACACATGGTTATTTTCTGCTACAATGCCAAGAGAAGTTGCAGCAATAGCAAAAAACTTTATGGTTAGCCCTCAGGAAATTACTGTAGGACACAAAAACCAAAGTACAAATAACGTATCTCACGAATACTATTTAGTAAATGCAAGAGATCGTTACCAAGCCTTAAAACGTTTAGCAGATGCTAATCCAGATATATTTTCGGTAATTTTCTGTCGTACAAAACGAGATACTCAAAAAGTTGCAGAACAATTAATTGAAGACGGTTATAGCGCTGGTGCTTTACACGGAGATTTAAGTCAGAATCAACGTGATATTGTTATGAAGCAATTTAGATCTCGTCAAATACAAATGTTAGTAGCAACAGACGTTGCAGCTCGTGGGATTGATGTAGACGATATAACGCACGTTATTAACTACCAATTAAGTGACGAAGTAGAAACCTACACACACCGTTCTGGAAGAACTGGACGTGCTGGTAAAACTGGTGTTTCTATGGTTATAGTTTCTAAGAGTGAAGTCCGTAGATTAAAAAGCATCGAACGTATTATTAATAAAAAGTTTGAGCTAAAAGAAATTCCTAACGGAATGGAAATCTGCGAGGTACAATTAATGTCTTTAGCTAACAAAATTCATAATACTGAAATTAATCATGAAATTGATAAGTATTTAGAAGATATTAATGCCTTATTTGAAGATACAAGTAAAGAAGAATTAATTAAGAAGTTTTTCTCTGTTGAGTTTACAAGATTCTTTAATTATTACAAAAAAGCAAAAGATTTAAACGTAAAAGCAGGAGATAGAGACTCAGGTAGAGAATCTCGCCCTGGTGGAGGAAATGCTGCTCGTTACTTTATTAATGTTGGAGAGAAAGATGGTTTCGATTGGATGAAGCTAAAAGACTTTTTAAAAGAACAATTAGGCTTAGGGCGTGATGATGTTTTTAAAGTAGATACAAAAGACACCTTCTCTTTCTTTAATACAGAAAAAGAACACCAAGAAAAAGTATTAGCTTTCTTTACAGATTTTAAACATAACGGACGTTTTGTAAATGTAGAAATTACTGAAGATAAACCAAACCGTGGTGGTAGAGGTCGCGGAAGACGTAGAGACGATAGAAAAGGTGGTGGAGATAGAAAACGTAACGACAGACGTTCTAGTGGACCAAGAAGCGATTCTAAACGTAGTGATAGAAGACGAAGTGATAATAATGAGTCACGCTCTAGACGTTCGGACTCAGGATCTTCAAGACCAAGACGTTCTAGAAGATAAAAAACATTAAACACAATTTAAAAATCCCAATCGAAACAAACGATTGGGATTTTTTTTGACGTTTAGCGTTTTAATGTAAAATGCCCTGTATATTCTTTATTATTACTTGGTCGTGTCACTACAAACCAATAATCGGAAGCAGGTAGTAATTTGCCTTTAAATGTGCCATCCCATCCTCTTCCTCTTGGGTTTATATTGGTTAGCCATTTACCATATCTATCAAATATTTTTATCACTAAATCTGGTTCTGTTTCAGAAAACTTAATTTGCCAAAAATCGTGTACACCATCATTATTAGGTGTAAAATAGTAAGGGTAAAATAATAAAAATACTTCTTCCTGTATAATACCACATCCAAATTTATCTCTTACATATACATTATATTCTCCTGCTTCTAGGTTTGTAAAAATTGGACTATCTTGATAATCTATTCCGTTAATAGAATATTCATAATTACCAATACCTTCAACAAAGACTTGTATAGAGTTAGTATTTGGAGACCAATCTAAAACTTCTATTGTATTAAAAACTGCTTCATTAGATTCTATTACCGTTATCGTTTCTGTAACAGAACAAGTAATATCTGTACCATAATTACTACTTACTGTAACGGTATAACTACCTGCACTATCTACGGTTATAGAGTTACTCTCTTCTCCTGTAGACCATAAATAGGTGTCATAACCAGGGGGAGCTGTTAATATTAATTCTTCGCCTGTACAGATATAACTGGTAGTCTCCATATCTAAAACAGGGGTTTCTTTTACTTCTATAAAAAAAGAGGTTGTTTGAAAACAAAGCGCATTAGTCGTTTTTTCAACCCTAACAAATATTTCTTGAGGGTTACTCGTATTTTCGTAACTATCTGCAACACTATCTGTATTAGTATTTGCATCGTCTTGAGACGTATGATAGGTAACATTATAATTACCATCTAACCCTTCTATAATACCAGCACTTTGAGTAGCTAGATTAAAAAATTCTATAGTATCATTTGAAGCATCATCACACAAAAATAAATCGCTAGGCAGATTTAGTTCAAAAAAATCATCTATAATCACCATAAACATACTTGTACTATAGCATAATGCATTTGATGCGTTTTCTACTCGAATATAAATGGGTTGCGGATTGTCTATCGTTTCAAAATTATTAGGCAAAGCTCCCAATCCATCATTAGCTTCAGTTTGTGTTAAATGATAACTAACATTAAAGTCCGACGCTGGTTGTCCATTTAATACGGCATCATTCAATTCTATTAAGTTTATAAACTCTACACCGTCCTCTGAAGCATCATCACACAAAACTATATCTGCTATAGTATTTGCCAAAGGAAATTGAGATACTATTAAATTAAAAGATGTTACTGCATAACAATCACCATTATCTACATTATATATTCTAGCAAAAATTTCTTGTTCATTAGAAGTATTCGTGTAGTTATTGTCTAATACATTTTCATTATTATCGGCATCTTCTTGATTTAAAAAATAGCTTACAGCAAATTGCGTGTTAGATTGGCCTCCTATTATTTCTGAATCTTTAACAGATAAATTAAAAACTTCTTCCCCATCATTTGAACTATCATCACATATAATATAATTAGATATTGTATTGGCTGTAGGGACTTCACTAATTATAATATCTCTTGTTAAATCAACAGAATCTGTACCAGAGACAACATTTACTGTCACACTATAAACCCCTGCACTTGTATAATCATGTGTGGGATTCTCTACATTAGATGTTGTACCGTCTCCAAAATTCCACAAAATAGAATCTATTGGCGCATTAGAGCTTATTGAGAAAGTAGCAGAGGTTCCTAAACAAACATTTTGTGTATCGATACCTACATTAAAAAAAGATTGAATAAAAGGCGGTAAACCAAAAGTAGCAGTACCTGAACCTAAACTTACTGCATTATTTATATAACTCGCTCCTGTACCAAGTACATCTGGGTTTTCTATAGCTCCTAAAAAGTTATTACCACTTATAGAAACATAAATTTTTTGATCGATTGCTAACTGAAGTGCTCCGGTAAAAAAATTATCGTCGAATATGATAGTGTCGGAATTTAAAACATCTGCAGAAGTGTTCAAACTAATATCGAATTGATGAATTTTTGATTTGCTTTCAACAAAATTTAAATCTGTTACATATAATATTTCACTATTAGGTGAAAACTCTATGCCATATGCACCAGTATCACTATAAAAAATATTATCTATTAAAATAGGATTAGAGACCATTCCTGTAGTACTATCAAAGTCAAAAACCTCTACAAAACTTTGACTGTAAGTAACAGCCAAAGCCAGCCTCTGCCCATCTGGAGACATCTTTAAATAACCTATAGTATTAGAAATATCTCCTCCGTGTGTAGAACCTACGGTTGATACCGCTGGTAAACTATTAACTCCTGAAGCTGTAACTTCATAAGCTAAAAAATCGGCATTTTCCCAACCATGTGCTACAACCCAAAAATCAGTGCCGTTTGCATGACTAATAGCCGATATTTTTTCTGTAGCTGGTGTAGTTAATTGAACATTTTTAATAGCCGTAATAGCTCCATTACCAGAGTTTAAAGTTAAATCTACCTCAGAGTAGTTTAATCCTTGTATTCCTGAAACCGCGTCTACTGTAAAAATATAATAAATATTAGGATTACCTGGTTTAGGTACTATAATACCAGATTGAGTACTAGAAGGATTTCCTAATAAACCTGTACCATTTTGCATAACATTATGCGTTTTATCCCAAACGGTTATTCCATCTGTGTAAAAAAGTAATTCTCCATTTGTGTTAGATATTGTAGCGCAACCTTCCGATGTAGTAAGCTGTCCATCGTTTACAGCTACTGGCGCCCCACTATTAAAATCTATTCCGGCATTGTTTCCAAAATACCAAATAGCAGCCTCATTTTGTGCATGACTACAAAAGATGGAAAACAATAAAATTAAAGTTAAAAAGGGTTTAATATTCATATTGATTTGATATATAGCAGATTCACACTTAAAAATAAGCTAAATGAATTAAATTGAGCTATATACACTAAGGTTTTAAGCCCTTTTTATTTACTTCTTATCGAAAAAATATAATGCTAATACAGTTTAATCTACTTTATCTAAAACCCAAATTAGTTATAATTAAGAATGAATTACCAGATGAAACTGTCTAAATGAATATAATTCTATGTCCTATTGAGCCTTTCGTCTATAGCCTATCTCGAGTTCAGTTGAGAGGTAAAAGATAGGCTTTTTGAAATATTCTATCGTATTGCAAATCAATACTTGTTTCTATTAGCTTAACTTAACGAAATGGATATTAATTATTTTTTAAATACGCAAAAAACAGTCTTTAACGTTTTAGCGTAAAATGCCCAGTATATTCTTTATTATTACTTGGTCGTGTCACTACAAACCAATAATCGGAAGCAGGGAGTAATTTCCCTTTAAATGTACCATCCCATCCTCTTCCTCTTGGGTTTATATTGGTTAGCCATTTACCATACCTATCAAATATTTTTATCACTAAATCTGGTTCTGTTTCAGAAAACTTAATTTGCCAAAAATCGTGTACACCATCATTATTAGGTGTAAAGTAGTAAGGGTAAAATAATAAAAATACTTCTTCTTGTATAATACCACATCCAAATTTATCTCTTACATATACATTATATTCTCCTGCTTCTAGGTATGTAAAAATTGGACTATCTTGATAATCTATTCCGTTAATAGAATATTCATAATTACCAATACCTTCAACAAAAACTTGTATAGAATTAGTATTTGGAGACCAGTCTAAAACTTCTATTGTATTAAAAACTGCTTCATTAGATTCTATTACCGTTATCGTTTCTGTTACAGAACAAGTAATATCTGTACCATAATTACTACTTACTGTAACGGTATAACTACCTGCACTATATATGGTTATAGAGTTACTCTCTTCTCCTGTAGACCATAAATAGGTGTCATAACCAGGAGTAGCTGTTAATACTAATTCTTCGCCTGTACAGATGTAACTGGTAGTATCCATATCTAAAACAGGGGTTTCTTTTACTTCTATAAAAAAAGAGGTTGTTTGAAAACAAAGCGCATTAGTCGTTTTTTCAACCCTAACAAATATTTCTTGTGGGTTACTCGTATTTTCGTAACTATCTGCAACATTATCTGTATTAGTATTTGCATCGTCTTGAGACGTATGATAGGTAACATTATAATTACCATCTAATCCCTCTATAATATCAGCACTTTGAGCAGCTAGATTAAAAAATTCTACAGTATCATTTGAAACATCATCACAAAGAAATAAATCGTTAGGCAGATTTAGTTCAAAAAAATCATCTATAATTACCATAAACATACTTGTACTATAGCATAATGCATTTGATGCATTTTCTACTCGAATATAAATGGGTTGCGGATTGTCTATAGTTTCAAAATTATTAGGCAAAGCTCCCAATCCATCATTAGCTTCAGTTTGTGTAAAATGATAACTAACATTAAAATCCGACGCTGGTTGTCCATTTAATACGGCATCATTCAATTCTAATAAGTTTATAAATTCTACGCCGTCCTCTGAAGCATCATCACACAAAACGATATCTGATATAGTATTTGCTAAAGGAAATTGAGATACTATTAAATTAAAAGATGTTACTGCATAACAATCGCCATTATCTACATTATATATTCTAGCAAAAATTTCTTGTTCATTAGAAGTATTCGTGTAGTTATTGTCTAATACATTTTCATTATTATCGGCATCTTCTTGATTTAAAAAATAGCTTACAGCAAATTGCGTGTTAGATTGGCCTCCTATTATTTCTGAATCTTTAATAGACAAATTAAAAACTTCTTCCCCATCATTTGAACTATCATCACATACAATATAATTAGATATTGTATTGGCTGTAGGGACTTCACTAATTACAATATCTCTCGTTAAATCAACAGAATCTGTGCCAGAAACAACAGTTACACTAACAGTATAAATTCCTGAACTAGTATAATTATGAGTTGGGTTTTCAACATCTGAGGTCGTTCCATCCCCAAACTCCCACAAAATAGAATCTATTGTTTCACTTGAGTTGACTGAAAAAATAGAAGTCTCTCCTAAGCATACATTTTCGGTAGTAATACCAATATTAAAAAAAGATTGTATAAAGGGTGGTAAACCAAAAAGTACAGTAGCATTACCTAAATCTACAGCATTTTCTATATATGTAGTTGTAGAACCGAGCACATCTGGAGTTTCTATAACACCCAAAAAACTAGATCCTAATTGAGCAACATATATTTTTTGGTCGATTGCTAATTGAAGTCCAGCAATGGGAATATTACCATCAAAAATAATAGTATCGGAATTTATTATATCTGCAGCTGTATTGAAACTAATATCAAATTGATGTATTCTATTTCCTCCACCTACATCTGAAACGTAAAGAATACTACTATTAGGTGAAAACTCAATACCGTATGGACCATCACCAGTCTGGAAAAAAATATTTTCTAAAAGAATAGGATTAGAAACAATTCCAGTAGCATTATCAAAATCAAAAATCTCTACAAATGATGACCCGTAAGCTTTTGCTAAAGCTAGTTTTTCTCCATTTGGTGCTATTTTTAAATAACCAATAGTACCATCTGTAGAGCCGTCTGCACCGTGTATTTCTCCCACACTAGATACAATAGGTGTTTCGTTAATACCAGCTGCTGTTACAGCATAAACTAAAAAATCTGCATTTTCCCAGCCATGAGATACCACCCAAATATCTGTACCGTTTGCATGGCTAATAGCAGATATTTTTTCTGTAGTTGGAGTTTCTAATAATACATTTTTAACAGCTGTTATACCTCCGTTTCCAGAATTTAAAGTCATATCAACTTCAGAATAATTTAATCCGGAAATACCAGCTTGAGCTGCAACTGTAAAAATATAATAAGTATCAGAATCATTAGGTTTTGGTACTATTATTCCAGACTGAGTACTAGACGGATCTCCTAGTAAACCAGTTCCGTTAAGCATAATATTATGCGTTCTGTCCCAGACGGTGATGCCATCTGTGTAAAAAAGCAATTCTCCGTTTGAGTTAGATATTGTAGCACAACCTTCGTTAGTAGTAAGTTGTCCGTCGTTTATAGTTACTGGTACCCCACTATTAAAATCTACTCCAGCATTGTTCCCAAAATACCAAATTGCTGCTTCATTTTGTGCATGGCTACAAAAGATGGAAAACAATAAAATTAGAGTTAAAAAGGGTTTAATATTCATGTTGATATTGATATATAGCAGATTTAGATTTAAAAATAAGCTAAATGAATTGAATTGAGCTATAAACACTAAGGTTTTAAGCTTTTTTTATTTACTTCTTATCGAAAAATATAATGTTAATATAGTTTCTCTTTTCTGTAATCTACTCTAAGAAAATTAGTTATAATTAAGAATAGATTATTAAAAGTATTAAGAGAAAACTTAATAGCTCTAATAGTATAAAATACTTGTAAAAAACAATCTTTAACGCTTTAGCGTAAAATGCCCAGAATGTTGTAATCCTCTACTTGGTCTTTTTACTGTAAACCAATAATCGGACTGGGGCAAAGCATTCCCTTTTAAAGTACCATCCCAACCATAATCTGTAGATTTTAAACTCCTAATTAATTTACCGTATCTATTAAATATTATAATTTCTATATCTGGTTCTAGTTCAGAAAATTTAATTTTCCAAAAATCGTTAACTCCATCTCCATTAGGTGTAAAAAAACGAGGATAATCTAATAAAGCAACTTCCTTTTGAAAAATACTACATTTAGAAAAATCTTTAATATATATAATATATGCCCCAGCATCTAGATTAGAAAAAGAAGGGCTTTCTTGAAAATTAATACCATCTATAGAATATTCATAAATACTATTCCCTTCAACAGTTACTGTAATCATATTATTAAACGCAGCCCAATCTTGTACATTAATAGTTACAACCGTACCATTATCTCCAAAGTCCCCAAAGTTTAAGACTTTTAAAAGAAAAGAACCTACAGCATAACAATCTTCTCCATTTACCACCTCTATTCTAACAAATACCTCTTCATTATTAACACTATTCTCATAAATAAAGTCAAGTGCATTGTCTCCTGTGTCTGCATCTGCTTCGCTTAAATGATAACTAACATTAAAATTACCTTCTACTCCAGTTAGTATAAAATCGCTTTGTAATTCTAGATTAAATATTTCTACACCATCGTTACTTTCATCATCACATAATTCTAAATCTGGTAAATTATTTACATTGGGTAGGTTTGCTATCATTATTGTTTTTAATATTGTTTTACATAATGTCCCAGACACAACATTTGCAGTAATATCGTATATACCACTTTCTGCATAAGTATGTGTTGGAGTTTCGTTATTAGATACCGTTCCATCTCCAAACGTCCATTCTACAGAGTCTACTGTTTGACCAAACTCTAATGAAAAAGCGGTTTCGTCTCCAAAACAAAAATTAGACACATTAATATATATTTCTGGTGTTTGTGCTGCAAATTGTGGTAGTCCATATGATGACAATCTTGGAGATATATTAACTCCCTTATTAACATAATTAGCGGCAACGCCAGCTACATTTGGGTTTTGTATTTCGTCTAGAAAAGTACTCGATGAGTTTGCCAAATAAATTCTTCCATTAGAAGCTAATTGAATAGAGCCCATAACGTCCGTTCCCGAATATAACTCTACATGCGAATTAGTAATGTCTGCTAGAGTGTAATTTTCTATATTAAATTGATGCACTTTTGAATAACCATCTTGAACATTAAAATCACTTACGTAAACAAATTTACTGTTAGGCGAAAACTCTATTCCATAAGGTCCAGCTATTTCTCCAGCAAGGAAAAAATTAAAAATAGAAATAGTATTATTTATGATACCTGTAGTTGAATCGAAATTAAAAATTTGAATAGCATTATTCCCAGAAACGCTATTACCAGGTTTTGCAATAGCTAGATAATTACTATCAGGAGACACCTTCATACACCCAAAAAGACTATTAGAATAATTTGCCCCTGTACTAGATATTACGGGATTGGTACTCACTCCTGAAGCGCTAACTCTAAACGCTAAAAACTCACTACCTAAATCATGTACAATAATCCAATAATCGGTTCCATTACTATGCTTAGCTACCGTCATCCGCTCGATTAGGGGTGTATATAATAATTCATTTTTAACATTGGTAACACTACCAAGCCCATTAGACAATGCAGTATTAACTTCTGAGTATCTTAAACCATCTTCCCCTCCTAAATTAGCCAAAGTAAAGACATAATATAAATTAGAACTGTTAGGTTTGGGTATAATAATTGAACTTTGAGAAGTAGATGGACTCCCCAACAAATCCTCCCCATTAGTCATGATTTCATTATTTTTATTCCACACCTTTGTTCCATTTGTATAGAACAATAGATTTCCTAAACCGTCAGAAATTGTAGCACAACCTTCTACAGAAGAAATAGCACTAGCTGAGAGTAATTCTGGGATACCAGAACTAAAATCTATTTGCGAATTATTTCCAAAAGTCCAAACAGTGGCTTCTTTTTGGGCATTAATTTTAATGCATAGCAATAGCATTAAAACTAAAAGTAGTTTTCTTTTCATAATTGTATTAATAGCTTTTTTTCTTCAATATACTCATTTTATTACTAATGATTATATTGAAAAAAGCCTGTAGCCATTAAACTATTTTGTTAATATTTAGTCAAAATAACGACTACTAACATAAAACGTGTCGATTTCTTTAGTATTTTTACAACTAAATATATCAATTTAAAATATGAAGCATTTTTTAATCTTATTTACTTTACTCATAACGACAACACTTTGTTATGCGCAAGAAGTAGAGAAAGATACAGAAGTAAAAGGTACTATTGTAGATGCTTCAACAGATAAAGCTTTAGAAGGGGTGAATATTGTAAATATTAACCAAGTTGTCGGAACCTCTACAGGTAAAGATGGACTATTTGAACTTAAAGCAAAAGTTAACGACACACTACATTTATCGTATTTAGGATACAAATCTATTAAAGTTAGAGTTACTAATGACTGGATAAAGTTTGGAAACTCTAAAATTACATTAACCGAACTTGCTCTTGCCTTAGAAGAAGTTGTTGTTTCCGATTTAAAATTAACAGGTTATTTAGAACTAGATATACAAAGTGTAAAAGTAAACACAAATTACCGTTATAGTATTTCTGGTTTAACGTCTGGTTACGAAGCCGATAACCGTTCTAATGCAGTAACTAAAGTATTAGGATCCATATTTAATCCGTTAGACTTTTTATACAATACCTTTAGTAAAAAAGGAAAAGAGCTTAGAAAGCTAAAGAAAATGAAGAAGGATGATGAAATTAGAAATTTATTAGCTTCACGTTTCGATAGAGAAATGCTTATGGTTTTACTACAGGTTAATAAGGTAGATTTAGATGAAATTGTTGCACAATGTAACTACTCTAAAGAGTTTGTTACTACTGCAAACGACTTACAAATATTAGATGCTATTAGCGAATGTTACGAAGAGTATAAAGTACTAAGTCGAAATAAAAAGAAAAGACTATAGCCGTTAGCCGTTAGCCGTTAGCCGTTAGCCGTTAGCCGTTAGCCGTTAGCCGTTAACAAAAAATAAAAAAGGAGTGAAATTATAAATAATTTCACTCCTTTTTTAGGTTTATTTTATGTCTTAATTTATTGGTTTAGCAAATAACGCTACTCTATTACCTTCAGAATCTTTAAAGAGTGCCATATGCCCCGTTTCCGAAGAAATTAAGGTTTCTGGCTGTATAATAGTCCCTCCTTCTGTTTCTACTCTTTGTAATGTTTCTGGGATATTATTGGTATTTAAGTATACTAATGCACCATGTGTATCGCTTGGTATATAAGCCTCATTTAAAATTAATGAACCTGGTGCGCCATGTTTTCCATCTAAATACGGAAACCAGCCCATTAAGGTTCCTCCAAAATCATCCACTTTTATATTAATTTTAAAAACTGCTTCGTAAAACGTTTTAGCCCTTTCCATATTAGTTACAGGAATCTCAAACCAAGTTACCATATTATGTTCCATTACTTTTTAGTTTTCTAAAATTATTTTTAAATCGGCTAATCCATCTTCAAAATCTTTTCCAACAGTTTTATCCATATTAAAAAATAAAAAGAAAATATTAGATGGTGGTTTATTAACCCCTGCAAAACCCCAAGTTACTTTAGTTAATCCGTCTCCCATATCTTCAACTTTAGTAAACGCATCAGATTGTGATTTCCATGGTTTATAGAAGCGTAATTGTGCTTCTATAATTTCGTTTTCAACGATACGTTTAATTTCCTGTTCTCCTGTACCTACTTCCTTATTGCCTTCCCACTTAGAAATAAAACCAACTTCTCCATCGGTTCCAGAATAGTCTTGTTTCATATTTGGATCTTTCTTTTTCCAAGGCGACCAATTATCTTGATTTTTTATTAGTTTTAAGTATTCAAATACTTCTGGAAGTGGTCTGTTTATAGAAATACTTCGTTTTACACTATACTCTTTAGGCGCTATTATTGCCAACAAAATAATTAATGCTAATAGAGAAATAGCGATGTATAAAATTATCATCATAATATCTGTATTTAGTTATTTATTCATTACAACTTACCATCCATTGTATTCCAAAGCAATCTACTAGCATTCCAAATTTACCGCCCCAAAAAACAGTTTCAAATGGCATAATAATTTGCCCTCCTTTATCCTGTAAACTGGAAAACACAGATTGTGCTTGCGCTTCATCGTCTGCATTAAAGCTTAAACTAAAGTTATTTCCTATAGTCATTTGATCTCCAATATTGTCTGATGCAAATAATCTACAATCATTAAATACTAAGGTAGCATGCATTACTAAATCTTTGGCGGTATCGGGGTATTTAAAAGCATCTTCTGGTGCGTCACTATAACGCATAAACTCTGTTATTTCACCATCGAAAACATCTTTATAAAAATGAATTGCTTTTTCGCAATCGCCTTTAAAAGCGATATAGGCATTTAATTTCATAATATTTCTGGTATTACATTAGCTCATTTAAATGTACAAAAAATATTATTTAGAGTAGAAACGCTCTATAATGTCATCATAACTTTTAATCGTTTTTTTACACCAATCAAATCGTTTTGCTAACTGTTCAGCTTCTGTTAATTGCCAATCGATATTACTTTGTTTAAGCTTTGTGGTAACGTGTTGTAATATAATAGCTGCAGAAACGGATATGTTTAAACTTTCTGTAAATCCAGACATTGGGATTTTTAAAAATACATCGGCTTCTTCTAGTACTTCTTTAGACAAGCCTTCGGTTTCCCTTCCGAAGAAAAAACAAGATTTTTTAGTAGCATCAAATTCGTGTAACATACAATCGTTTGTATGTGGTGTGGTTGCTACTATTTGGTAGCCTTCTGCTTTTACAGCTTTTAAACAGTCTTTTATAGAATGGTAACGGTTTAAGTCCACCCATTTCTGCGCTCCCATTGCTATTTCTCTATCTATTCGTTTAGAATTGCGTTCTTCTACAATATTTACTTCTTGTATGCCAAAAACATCGCAGCTTCTAATAACTGCGCTTGTATTGTGTAATTGGTACACATCTTCTGTGGCAACCGTAAAGTGTTTAGTACGTTGTTTAATTACGGTATTAAAACGGTTTAAACGGTTTTCGGTTAGGTACGTTTCTAAATGTTCTAAAAGGGCAATATCTGTCATACTTAAAATAGTCTGCTTCTTAAATTTCATCGAATGTAATAAAATTGTCTGGATATTTTTAAGAATGCTTACTTTTATAAACGTAAAAAGACTGTCTAAAAAAAAGTATCGTTTTATATCATATTGAGAATTAATCTAAGTTTCGACAAACTCAACTTGATACTAGTGAATTATAATACTTTTTAGACAGCCTGAGTTCAAAAAAACAAATATGAAACATATTGTTGTATTAACGGGTGCTGGTATGAGTGCCGAAAGTGGCCTTAAAACATTTAGAGATGCTAATGACTTGTGGGAAGGGCACGATGTTATGCAAGTAGCGTCTCCCGAAGGTTTTGCTGCTAACCCAAAATTAGTTTTCGAGTTTTATAACCAACGCCGTAAACAGCTTTTAGAGGTACAACCTAATACGGCACATTTTGATTTAGCGGCTTTAGAACAGGATTTTAAGGTAACCATTGTTACGCAAAATGTAGACGATTTACACGAACGCGCTGGCAGCACAAACATTGTACATTTACATGGCGAATTGCTAAAAGTAAGACCTGTAAATAGTACAAATAATATTCTGCATTGGAGTAAACCTTTAAATCTTGGCGATGTAGATAACAACGGTAACCAACTTCGTCCACACATTGTATGGTTTGGAGAAGCTGTACCTATGCTAGACAAAGCTGTAAGTATTTGCAATACCGCAGATATATTATTAATTATCGGTACTTCTATGCAAGTGTATCCTGCTGCGAGTTTAATTAATTATGTTCCAGATAATACACCTATTTATTTTATAGATCCAAATCCTGCTTTATCTAAGTCTAAAAACATTACAGTAATTAACAAAACAGCCACAGAGGGTGTAAAATTGTTTATAGCACTTGTAAAGTCTTAATGACAATAGTTCTTTTGAAATCACGTTACATATTGAAATTCTATTAATGAAATTAATCTTATCGTCTTTTTTTATAGTATGCTTTAGTTTTGTAAATGCTCAGGACTTTGGTTCTATTGTCTCTTTTAAGGACAATATGTTAGTTAAATTTAATGTTAACACACAAAACGAATCGTTTTCTATACAGGATACTAGCGAAGACAATTTTACGGTTACTGCCGATAATGTCTATAGAGTGCAAGTGTCTGCCAACTATAAGTTTTTAGGTTTAAGTGTTGGTTTCTCACCTAGTAGTAGGCGTTCGGATTTTAAATCGTCGTTTAGAGAATATCAACTACGCTTATTTTTAAAGCAATGGATTCAGAATTTTCAATATAGAAAAGTACAAGGGTTTTATGATGAAGGTATTAATCCTAACGATGTAAGTTTGCGGTTTCCTAATTTAAAAACGACTAATTGGGGAGGCGAAACGTCTTATGTTTTTAACCCTAAATTCTCATTACGTCATTTGTTATATTTAAATGAGTGGCAACGTGAAAACTCAGGCAGTTTTATTCCAACGTTACGTTATGGTTTTAATAGATTATCGGACAGGATTGAGAATGAAAAAGTGGTTCAGAATAATTTCGACATTGCTATTGCACCACGTTATTATTATACATGGATTGTAAAACATAATTGGTTTGTTACCCCTTCTATTTCTCCGGCCATTGGTTTGCGTTTTAGCACCGATAAATCTAGTGAAGGTGATATAAAAAGCACCTATATTACTAAAGCTTTAGATGTTGGCCTTCAATTTGGTTATACATCTAATAGAATAAGTGCTGGCGCTCGTTTTAATTTTGAATCGAACTCTGTAAACGAAGCTGTAAAACGCAATGTAATTAATGATAAAAATTATGCTAGTATCTATTTTGGTTTTCGCTTTAATCCGCCAAGATATTTAGAAGAAAAAGTGGATTGGATTAACGATAGGATTGGATTATAAGTATTAACTATATATATTTTTCATATCAGTTCCATTTTTAAGTAACATCTCAAAATACTCTGGAGTATATTGATTTTTATTTATTAATCGTTGGTTTATTAACTCTAACAATTCTTTATAAAAAGATTCTCCTAATATTGGTTTAAATTTTTCTATTTCATAAATTTCTACTCCATAATTTTTATTTTCAGTAAATGTTATTAAATAGTCTAATAATAATACTTTTGCACCTGGCTCGCCTTCTAATTGATTACTAAATTTCATTTTTATTAAAAGAGTTTCTTGACAAGGATTAAAGAAATAAAATAAAATATAAGCTGCAAAATAATTTACAGGTGTTAAATCTGTTACTTCATAATAACATAATTTAAGAAGTTTATTATTAGACAAAACGGTTTTCATTATTTTTAATGCTTTGTTTTTTAACTGTTTATTTCCAAACTGTTTTAAACACATTAAAATGCGACTAGAAAAAACTAAAATATCACTACCATTTGCTTCTAATGCTTCTTTCTTAAAATTATTTTCATTTTCAAATAGATGAGTGAAAATTGAAATTAATTTAGAGTGATTCGATTTAAATAAAAAAAGATTTTCATTTCCTACAAATGATAAAACGGTAGAAACATTCCAGTTTACAGTATTAAAAAAGGCAATAAATAAATCCCAATATTTATCTTCATAAAAAATAAAATTTGTTACCAGCTCTTTTAAAACACTTCCATTATCAATGGTATAAACAAATTCTAAACCATTGGTATCTATGGCTTCTAAAAAGAATTTTTTATCATAATTTTTATTTATTACTCCCATTAAATCTACCATTGTATTTTTTATATCTACATAGGTTTTATCCTGTACATTATTTTTAATTAAAATAGTTTTATAATGTTGTACAAACACTTTAAATAAATGAAAAATTAATGCTCTATACTTAAAAAAATAGGCTCTAATATTAGGAGTCAATTTTAAAACAATTGTTAATTCCCTTATTAATTTGGGGTTTAACTCTTCTATATTTTTTTTAATTTTCCGTATTATATAATTAGTGAACTTATCTTCATTAGGAATCCTTTTAAATATAGTTGCTTCAAATTGTACTACTAAATCAAATAGCAAGTTATACAATTGCGGAGTATCCATTAATGTTAAATTCATTATACATACATCTATTAAATGTCCTAAATAAAAATCCTCTATGTGTTCATAATTATCAGCATCAATTAAATCTTTTACAACAAAGTCTAAATAAGAAATAATGAGATTTATTTCTTTTACTGTAAAATCATTCCTTGCTCTTATTACTACATATAAATCTTCAACTAATTCAAGAACCATGTAATAATAGTTATCTTGTATTGTTACATTTTGTAGGTTATGCTTTTGTTTAAAATTTAGTATCAATTCATATTGTTCATTAATTATAGTTAAAGTCTTAACTAAAGTAAGTTCACAAACTAAATCTTCTAGTACTCCAAAGCTTCGTTCTTCTTTATAAATAGTAATAATATCTTTTCTAAATGGCAGCAATGCTGTCTGAGAAAACAGCGGCAAATCTAAAAGTAAAGGGATTAGGTTATTTCTATATTGAATTTCTTTATCTACTAACAATTCAAAAGTATCTATTAAATCTTCATCTTCAGAATCATATATATTATCGTATTTTTCTAATTCAATTTTTTCACTTAATAATTTTACTTTTTCACTTACGTTTATTAATACTTTCATTAAAGGTTTAAGAATAATTTCTTCGTTATAACGAATACCTATTGCAAATAGGTTTGATAAATAAAAATAAGATTCAGATACTTCTAATTCTTGTTCTATTAAATTAGAAACGTCTCTTATTTTATCACTTAATTGCTCTACAAAATTATACTGAAGGTTGTAAGGTAATTTACTAATAACTTTATTAATTGATTGGTATATTACTGCACTCCAAAACTCATCAAAATAAGCTTGTTTATAGAATGCTATCATTAAAGTTATATCTTCTTTTTTAATTATTTTGTTAATAACTTCATCACTACATTCTGCTAAAAGCATATAATAAGCATATCCATAATAAGGTTGTTGTTGTTTTAAGTAAAAATTATATAAAAAAGCTAAAATATCTACTAGAATTATTGAGTTTTGATGTGCCTTATTATTATTAACATCATTATGCGATTGCATTCCTACTAACATAATACAGAAGTTCCAAAAAAAGGAATCTGTAACTAAATAAACCATTGCCTCTACATTTATTCTTTTACGACTTAAATAGCGTGCTGCTAAAAATTCTTGAAAGGTTATAGTATTAAAATTAAACTGCCAATGATAAGCATCCTTTGATGTTCTTTTTTGACTTCCCAGCCCTATAGTGGATAAGATTTCTACTGTATTTGTATTAGAATCATCAAAAGCGCCTGTATAAATAAAATTTTTATTTATCTGCATAAAATAGGAGAATGCTTCTATTTTATGTTTGACCTCTATAAGTTCCTCTTTTTTTATACTTTCTTTTTCTATAGCATAAGTAAGAATCCAACTATATACTTTTTCTTGTAAATCATAAATTGATTTTATGGAAGAAAGTTCTACTTCAATATTTTCTCTTTTACTTGTTAAAAATATTAATGCGATATAAGATAGCATTAAGGGAATATTTGCATAATCTTGCAGGACTCTATTGTTGTTTATTAGATTAAGGAGTGTGTGTTTTTCTTTTTCGTTTTTTAAAATTTTGTCTAAATATAATTCGATACAAATACTGTTAAACCCGTCTATTTGTATTGCTATATCATAATTTAAAGTGTGATTTATTAAACCATAGGGGCGGGATAAAATAATATAATTTAATGATTCTATCTGTGATGAAATTTTAATTCTATTGTTATAGGTTAACTCATCAAAACCATCTAAAATTAATTGATAAGTTTCTATATCTTTTAACGTAATGACTTTAAAATGGATATTACTAAAATATATTGTGTTTATGTATTTAATTAGATAGTCTTCAGTTTCAAAACTTAAATCTCTTAATTGAATATAAATAATAGTTCTATTTTGTTCTTTAGATTCTACACTTTTTGCCCATTTGTAACATAACCATTTTGCATAAGTAGATTTCCCTACTCCAGGATTACCACTTATAATAACTTTATTATTATTTATAATATTTTCAGTTATATAATCTTGCGACAATTCATTTGGGCTAATAGTATTTGATTTTTTAGAATAACCATATTCTTTTTCAAGTTTTAATAGACTGTCTCTATTATATGTATCTTCATAAGATATATAAGAGAGTAAAATATAGTACTCTTCCATAGATAAAACAC
Organism: uncultured Flavobacteriaceae bacterium; assembly: GCA_947494205.1. Classification (GTDB taxonomy): domain Bacteria; phylum Bacteroidota; class Bacteroidia; order Flavobacteriales; family Flavobacteriaceae; genus JAHDHI01. Next base: position 97,953 of record CANLUH010000011.1, read on the forward strand.
CTATCTTACCATCAACATCTCCATTAATTTTTATACTATTAAAATTGGGGTTCTTTAGATATATTTCTGCTAAATGTTTTAATGTTTCTGGTCTATTAAGACTAGTATCTTTAGGCGCTTTAATTATTTCTTTAATAGCTTTACCTGTACTTATATCAAATTCTAATAGCATTTTCGCTAATTGAATAGTTCCTGGTTTACTAGGATTACTTCCTTTTTTAAAAAAAGTAATTATAGATTTAAAATCATCTGGTTTGCAACTATTTTTAACCTCTTGAATTGTTTTTATATTTCGAACACGCATATAGCTCAAAATTATTTTTTCTTGCTCTGAATCGTTTTTGATAACTTCAATAAAATCTAAAAGACATTGCCGTATCTGTCCTTCTTGCAAATCTTTTAAATAGACTAATAATGCTTTTTCTTTAGCTATTAAATAAGCTTCAACTATTGGATTCATATTTACTGTTTACGTATTAATTTATAATCACTCGGACTAAATAAGACCAAATCAAATACTATAGGACTTTAAAGTACTATCTATATAGGTAACTACATTTCAGTTACATATTTGCTACTGTATTTCAGAGCGAAATACCCTTTGCAAAGGAACCGTAATGTTTAACATAGTCTAATAACGGTTTTAGACTATTCCTGATCAGGACACAAAATTTATGTGTCATGAAAAAAATTTCAACTTTCATTCTATTGGCGTTTGCCTTAGGAATGATAACATCATGTTCTCTTGACGACGAACAGATTACAGATTATGAACAATTAAGTACTACAGATAACACAGAACCAACACCAGAACACGAAGGTGATGATGAAGAGTTAGAAGTAAACGATTAATTTGTTCTAAACTAGCAACAATGTATGAGCTCGACATTGTTGCTTTTTTATTCTATTGATTTAAAAGGCGCTGTACTTTCTTCTACATTTTCTCTATTTGCATTTTTATACCTTATATACTTACTTACTAATTCTGGAGCATTCTTTACATTAAATTTGTCATATAAATTTCTAAGATGTACTTCTACTGTTTTTGGCGAAATACACAATACATCTGCAATCTCTTTTTGTGTAAAACCTTTAATTAATTCAACTATTACTTCCTGTTCCCGTTTAGAGGCTTGCATCCATTTTTCTATTTCTAACATTTGTTTAATGTTATCATCTACATATTTACCGCCTTGCATTATTACACCAATAGCTTCGTACGTTTCTTCTACTCCTAATTGTTTATCTAAATATGCATCTACATTACACTCGTTAAACAGTCTATTATAATGGATTTGTCTTGTGTGTTGAGTTAAAATCATAATTTTTATTTTTGGATATAGTTGCTTTACTTTTTTAGCAATAATAAACCCATCGAACGCATTCGTCTCGAAATTTAAATCCAATATAATTATATCTATATCCTCTTCTTTTAATAATGATAATGTTGCTTTGTAATTATCTACATGTTGTACTGTATTAATTAGAGGATGTTGTGCCAATAGCAATTGCATGCCTTGTGCATAAGATTTTGAATCTTCAATCAATAGTATTTTCAATATTTTTTTCATTTTAAATTCTCTTTAATGGGGATTTTTAAATGCAGACACACTCCAGACTCTGTTACCATAAATTCATGTTCTCCTCTTAGTAATGAAGCTCTTTGCTTTATATTTAAAAGTCCAATTCCCTCCACAGAGTTATTTTGTGTAAACCCTATACCGTTATCACATATTTTAAAATTTAAAATAGTTTCATCTTTTACCCAATGGGTAATTTTAACTTCTGTAGCTTTAGAATGTTTCTCTATATTACTTAATGTTTCTAATAATATACCATAAAAGTTTGTTTGAGCATTCAAAGTCATCATATCTAATACTAAAGGTAATGGTAGTTCAACTTCAATAAATATTTTCCTGTAATGTTGAAATTCGGATAATTGAGAGACTATTATTTCTCTAAGTGTTGCTTTTTGTATTTTGTCTCCTAATGGAGATAGTCTATGAGAAATTAGTTTAATTTGATGATTAACATCCTTAATATCATTAACAATTGTTTTACCTATACTTTCGGGATTCTCTGCTTTAGATAACGCGAGTATTTTTAATCTAATGCCATCGTAATTAGTAGTAATAATATCATGTAAATCTTTACTTATCCGTTCTTTTATATGCTCTTGCCCTTTAAATACTGCTTCTAGTTTTTTAAACTCTACATGTTGTTCTTTAATTTTTTGCTTCTGCTTCAAATACACATAAAACACTATTAATAAAACTATTAAAACTCCTAAAAAAATCAATAAAACAGTTTGGCTTTCTAACTTCTTTTTTTGATTATCTATAGTTTGTTTTTTCTCAGTATTACTATAAGATAATTCATCTATTTTTTGCTGTTTAAGTTTACTTTCATACTCTTCCTGCAACTGCTGTATTACTTTAGATTGTTTTTCGTTAAAAAGCTCCTTATACATTTTAAATGCCTCTTCTTTATATAAATAGCCTTTTTTATAATCTTCAATACCTAGATAGTATTTAGATTTCACATCAATATTTCTTAGTAACACTTCTTTATCTACAACAGATGATAAATATATTTCCGTTTCGTTTATATGCTTCTTAGCTTCTTTATATTGATTCTCCTCAATAGCTATTAATGCTAATTCATTTATTGTTTTTACTATTGATAGAGTGTCTTTAGTTTCTTTTTTAAAAGAAAGTGCCTTGTTATACATTCTCTTAGCGGAATCATTATTATTTTGCAAATAATAAACCACACCCAAGTTACTCAATGTCTTTCCTATATTTTTTTTGTTATTAAGAGCTTTCTGAAGCTCCAAAGCTTTGTTATAATGATAACTTGCCAAATCATATTGTTTTAATTCTAAAAAGAGATTTGCCAAGTTGTTATATGCAAATGAGATTTTAAGAGTGTCTTTAGTTTTAAGACGTAGATAAAGATGTTCTTGATAATATTTTTCTGCAATTTCTATATGTCCTAATTGTTTTTGAATATCACCTATGCTCCCACTAACAGTTGCTTTTTCAGCATTCATTTTTAATGCATTAAATCCATCGTATGCTAATAACAAATATTTAATAGCTTCTTGTTTATACCCCAACTTCTTATATAAAATACCAGCTTTCGAAAATGTTAAAAATTTCTTTTTAGAATCTCCTTCTTTAATATAGAGGTCGACAGAATTATTTAAGCTCCATAACAAACTATCTTTTTGTTTTAGTTTTCTGTAAATGAGTGCTAAATTGAAATACGAATCTGCTGTATTTTGCGATATGGAATCTTTATTTATACTTTTCTTTAAATGAATGACTGCTTTACGATAATCTTTCTGTTTATAATAAATGAGTCCTATTTTTTTATAAATAAAACTGGCGTCCGTCATTAACTTTTCTTCTGCTGCTAATTCTAAAGCTTGATTATATACAGATATTGCTTGCTTATACTCAGCTTCTTTCTCTAATTTTTTTGCTTCTTTTAATAATACTGTTAATGTTTCAGAATAAAGACTAGAATCTATAATATTTATAGGCGCTAAAATGAAACAAGAATAAAAGTAAAATATAAAAATAGATTTAGGCATAAGTGTAATTATTAATACTAAAGTAGTTTAAAATACTCTCATTTAGAACTTTAAAAGACAATTTAAGGGAAATCCCGTATTGATGTAAGGAATAGTTATATGTAATATTGTTAAACTCTTAACAGTAAGAGATGTATTAATCTTTAACTTAAAAATAACCATCATGGCTAAAGGAAAAAAATACCCTTCTTGCAATACAATAATGTATGCGCAATCGGAAAAAGAAGAACCTAAAGGCAATTACGTTGTTTATATCTCTAGAAATGGAAACTGTAAACATATAGAGAAAACATTTGAGAGTAATTAACAAGTTTGGAATGATAATAAAATATCAAACAAACAAGGCCAAATACACAGTAAAGGCCTTAGATACATAATTACAAAAATGCAAACTATTTTATAATAAGTAGTAAAAATTTTACTCAACGATTAAAAAACCTAATCCCTTTATGGAAATCCGTAAAAAATTATAAAAAGATCTATAGAACTTTAACCCAGCAAACTAACTAACCATTCTAATTATGCTCAAATTACACCTAATTACTTTTTCGGTAATTACTACTTCTCCGTTTACATATATAAATTTTAAATCAAATCTTATATGAGCAGACTACCATATTTAAATTGTATAAACTTGATTAGATATAGTGTACTATTACTATTTGTATCGTCTCTTAATTCATGCACGCCCGAACCTTCGGAAGTGTTAAATAATAAAATAAAAATGGCGTTAAGAAATGATAATACTATAGACGAAAGTGAATGGAATTCATTTGTAAGTTATATTGATAATAATAAAAAGGAATTTGACCATTTAGACTCTAATAAAGTCGTTATGGAACTCAAAAAGTTAATTTCTAATATCGCAGATAAAAGAAGAAATCAACCAAGTCCAGATATATATACTCCAAACAAAATTAAAGATACCACAAATGATAATACATTAATTAAAGTATTTATAGAAAACTCTGGTAGTATGGACGGCTATGTACGTAATACAACAGAATTTGAAGGAGCCTTATCAGATTTACTTGTTCAAATGCAATATAAATACAACAAGGAAAATCTAAATATAAACTTCATCAATACCAAAATACATCCATCTGAAGTTGATGAAGTAAATACTTTTGTAGAAAAACTAGACCCCAACAAAGCACCTTATAAAGTTGGACAAAGAGCGACAAGTAAATTCAATGAAATCCTAGAAACTATTTTAGATAGTACGACACAACAAAATATATCTATTTTAATTTCCGATTGTATTTACTCTTTAGATAAAGGAAAAGATACATCAGGAGCTCTAGAATTTCAAAAAAGTTTAACTAAAGGCACTTTTCTTGAGAAATCTAAAGCTTTCAATTTCTCTACACTAATTTTAAAAATGAACTCTAAGTTTAAAGGAAATTACTATGATAAAAATGATAAAATAACGGTATTAGATAAGGAATATAGACCGTATTACATTTGGGTAATTGGCACAGATAAACATATCTCTTCTTTTTTAGAAAAAATAAATTTAAATACTTTAAAAGGGTTTAAAAATAGTTATTACCTCTCTAATACATATAAAAATAACACACCTTACTATTCTGTTTTAAAAGAAACTAATAAAATAGGTCGCTTTAAGCAAACAGATAGGAGAACTAGAACGATAAACAGTATTAACGATATAGAGTACGAAGATGGAACTCTCCAATTTTCATTAGCTATTGATTTAAGTAACATTCCTGTTGAGCAAGACTATTTAATGGATTACAAAAATTATAATCTATCTACTGGTTTTTCTATAAAAGCAATTGAAAAAATAGATCGAGATAAGATTAACAAAAGAGACTTTGTTACCCTTGAAAAAACTAGCTCAACTCATTTTATAACAATAACTACAACTAGTAAATATACACTTCGAGATTTAAAATTAGAATTAGCTAATACAATACCCAATTGGGTGAAAAATAGTAATAGTCTAGATGATACTAATATAAAAAATCAACTAGATAAAACTTTTGGACTTCTTTATTTAATACAAGGTGTTTCGGAAGCCTACGAAATTCAAAATGCAGACAATAAATCATATTTTTCTATTAACATAACCATCAAAAAATAATTACCATGGATTTAAACGAAACTTTTTCAAAGATATATGATGTTTTAGGGCAATCTGGAGCGTTTTCCGACGATTTATTTCAAGAAGAGATTTACACAAATATTGGCATAGCAGGTATAGTTATAAGTTTATTACTCGTTACTACATTCTATTTTATAATTAATCGACCTAGTTTTTCTAAATCAAAACACTGGTTAATCATACTATTTGTGAATTTCATAATTGCTTTTGTTATTGGGTTTATAGTTCCTTTAAATGTTTTTAAAAGCATAGGCTTAGAATATGAAACAATCCAATATATTTTATTTGGTTTAAAAGTAGCTGTAGTAGCTACGCTATATTTTATTATTTGGACTTATTGCTTAAAATGGTGGAAGTCTAATGCTCAAGGAACACCAAAACTATTCTTAGGTAAATTCTAAACAAACACTTTCTAAAAAACCATTAATCAAAACTATTATGGCTAAACTATACATATTTGGAATAGGCGGAACAGGATCTAGAGTAATTAAATCTTTAACAATGCTGCTTGCTTCAGGAGTAAAAACAAATTTTGATATTGTTCCAATTTTAATTGACCCAGATAGTGCTGGAGGCGATTTAAATAAAACAATAAAACTTTTACGAGATTACCAAACAATACATAAATCGATAAATGGCTACAAAGACAATCGTTTTTTTAAAAATAAGATTTCAACATTAAGTAGCATTATTGCAGAGCAAAGTAAAGGTGCTAAAATTTTTGATGGCTTTCGTTTTGAATTAGATGGTATACAAAATGATCGATTTAAAGACTTTATAGATTTTAATACTCTAGATAGTAATAATAAAAACCTTGCGAAACTATTGTTCTCTGAACATAATTTAGAAGCAGACTTGTCTGTTGGTTTTAAAGGCAACCCCAATATTGGGAGCCTTGTATTAAATCAATTTACAAAATCTGAAATCTTTCAGTCCTTTGCAGACAGCTACCAACCTGAAGATAGGATATTTATTATTAGTTCTATTTTTGGAGGTACCGGAGCAGCTGGATTCCCACTTTTACTAAAAAACATAAGAAAAGGAGAAGTTACTGGCAAGCATTACGAACACTTAAAAAATGCGAGAATTGGAGCCATTACCGTACAGCCTTACTTTAAAGTAGAACAAAACGACAATTCTCAAATAGATAGCCATGGTTTTATAACAAAAACCAAAGCTGCGTTACATTATTACTCGAAAAACATTACAGGTAATAACTCTATAAACGCTTTATACTATATAGGAGATACAGCAAATAATACTTATGAAAATATTGAAGGAGGTACACATCAAAAAAACGATGCCCATTTTATTGAATTGGCTTCAGCATTATCCATTATAGATTATGCAAATACTGAAGACACCCATTTAGAGACAAATAATGGTATTGCATTAAACCCAAAATATAAAGAATTTGGGACAAAGGATTCTTCTCAATTAAGCTTCAATGATTTATTTGATGGCAGCAAAAATGTTTTAGAATTTAATTTAACAACTTATTTTTATTTCAATCTATTTTTAAAAGAAAAATTAAAAAACGAATTAGATCATCCATATGCTAGAGAATTCTCTAATAAAATAGATACTAATTTTTTATACCAAACCTTTTATAAAACGCTTACAGATTTTAACAAAGAAAATAGAATTTGGTTAACCGAGTTATCCAGAAATCAAATCTCATTCTTACCTTTCAGTATTACACCAGTTACAAACGAGCAAAACGAAATAATAGACTTTAGTATTGGTACAAATAGCATTTTTACATTAGTAAGAGACATCCCAGAAAGAAAAAACAAACTCAATCCTTTTGCTAAAAACAATTACGAATTATTTATTTCTCATTTAAATACAGCAGCTTCAGCTTTAGGTGATGCTCCTGATACGTCTAAACGCTTTATGGGAATATTTTCTGAAAGCACAAAAACACTGGTAAATAAAAAACTATTATAATTATGACTAAAGTATATAGATTATTTCAAGATAGAGATTTACAAGATTGGGAAGATCGTGGAGAACCTTACGGTCCATCTGTTATCGAAGATATAGAAAATCCAGATGGTGATTTTTCTAAAAAAGCACCAACATCTATTCCTAGCCCATTTGCTAGAATAGATTTAGCTAGATCAGCTTTTAAATATATAGTCGATAAAAATGATTTTACAGGAAATACAATCTATCATCAATTAGTTTCCGACTGTTTAGATGTTGCTCAATTATTTTTTAATATAGATACTTTAGGTGATAGAGCACAAATTAAAGTTTGGGATAAAAATATAGACTTACAAAACTTAATAGATTCTAATAATCCTAGACATCAACTTCTTGGCGAGACACTAGATCTTTATTTAAAACAAGATTCTAAATCCAATAATTTTGATTCTTTAAATAAAATGTATTTTTTATTATATGATAATAAAATTGTTGGAGGCACCTCTCCTATTTCTTTATTCTTTACCTCTGCTAATGACTTAAGTTTTGTAAAAGTAAACTTTGGTAACGATATTACTTTCGATGACAATTTATGTCCACTTTATGAAAGAGATGGAGAGTTTCAAAAATACTTATATACCTTTTTTTATGCCCATCCAGAACTCTTTACTAAAATGAAAAACATTGCTGACTATTTAGAGCAAAGTTTAAAACAATTAGATTATTATAATAACAACTTATATAAAGAAATTAAGAATATTGAAGACACAAAACCGCAAGATTTATTAGAAATCTTAAATGATGAAGCTATTTACAAAGCTTTAGATACAGGGTCTGCTAATGATAATGTTATGATTCTTAATTTTCCTTTGAAGAAAAAGAAAATTGGTAATAGAAGTGATATAATAGAACAGAATAGTCAATTTTTAATTAACTCATCTAAACCTGTAACGCTTCCACCTCTTGTACTTCAAAATAAGTTTTCGGAAGCACTAATCTATACAGATACAAATGTAAAATGGAACAGTAGCTGGGAAGTACCTTATTATAACGAGACACCTATAATAGAGAGAACATTACCAAATCAATTAGATAGATATCCTTATGTAACGGTAAGTGATTTTTTGCAACCCTATTTAATAAGGATCCCGTTTACATTAAACTCTAAAAAGTACTTTAATGGTAATACTAAATACGAAAGTGGAGACAAAAACAATAGTTACTTATTACCACTAACAGCATCTTTTTTTGAATATTTCAGTGCTGAGGATTTAAAGAATAATCCAAACATGATAGAAATGAAAGCATATGCGAATTCTGTTGTAGTTAACCTTAGAATACCTATTAAAGGCAACCAAAACATTAAGCATATTACTTTTAGTAGAACATACCAAAATAGCGGTCTTGCCGGAAATATTCCCGACTTATTAAATAATAAAGGTTTTATTATGGATAATAAAGTCTCTTTAGCAATACACCCTTTCGAAAAAATGAGTAAAAACAATGCACATTATCGTGTTATGTTTTTAGACAAAAACCGTAAAGAAACACTTCATTACAAATACAATCTTAGTTTTTATTCCAACAACAGCAATCAACCTGTAGTTTCTAATAAAAAATCGAGGACAAACAAAGAGAACAATGTTATCGGTACAGATTTCTACTTAATAGAGTCTAATTTCGATTATATAAATTTAGAACAAAATAATGCAAATGGTATTATTATACCATTATTAAACAATAAAAAAGGAACCAAGAAATTAAAATTTGCTGTAGATTTTGGTACAACCAATACACATATTGAATATAAAACAGAAGATATAGGTCCTATTCCCTTCGAAATAAGTAACGAAGATATTCAATATGAAACATTACATACTAATTTTAAAGATTCTAATACTATCAATGATAATTTAAATGATGCTTTAGAAGATATAAATGAGTATTTAAGGCATGAATTTTACCCAAGCATTATAGGGGGTAATTCTGAATTTAAATTCCCTATAAGAACTGTTACTGGAGAAAGTGAATCGCTTGATTATAATACAACACCTGATGCCTTAGCAGATATTAATATTCCGTTCGATTACGAGAAATACGCTAGTAAACGTAATACCATTGTTACTCCAAACTTAAAATGGTCTGATTTTAATAAAGAAAAAAGTAACAATAAAGATCGAGTAAAATGTTTTATAGAAACCATTGTACTGCTTATAAGAGCCAAGGTATTAGCTAGCGGAGGTAGCTTAGAATCTACAGAAGTAGTCTGGTTTTATCCATCAAGTATGGAACAATTAAAAATAGAATCGTTAGAAAAAATATGGAATACATTTTATAAAAAATATATTAACAGTGGTGAAACTAAAAAAATATCCGAATCTATAGCTCCTTTCTATTTTTATAAAAAGCGTAGAAATATTTTAGATGCAGATAAGCCAGTAGTATCTATAGATATTGGGGGAGGTACAAGTGATATTGTTGTTTTTAGTAAAAACGACCCTATACTAATATCATCTTCTAGATATGCTGCAAATTCTATTTTTGGAGATGGTTACGGAGGTTCTTCAGAAATTAATGGTTTCATTAAAAAATACGGAGATATCATGAATGATTTAATCTCTAAAAATGAGTTAAGCGAAATTCAAAATGCATTCAATCAAATCAACAATAAAAACAAATCTGAAGACATTATCGCTTTCTATTTTTCTTTAGCAACTAATACAGAAGTAAAAAGAAAAAAAATCCCTTTAATTTTTGATGAAAAATTAGCAGAGGACAACGAGTTAAAAATAGTATTCATTGTATTCTTTAGCTCTATTATTTATCACTTAGCTAAACTAATGCAAAGTAAAGACCTCGCATATCCAGAAAACATTCTGTTTAGTGGAACTGGGTCTAAAGTTATTTTAATAACCAGTGGTAGTGATAATTTAGAGAAGCTTAATAAAATGACAACTTTAATTTTCGAAAAAGTATACAATACATCTATAACAAGAGAAATAGAGTTAAAAATAGAGTCTGAACCTAAAGAAGTGACATGTAAAGGAGGTTTAGAAATCGATACCGATATTAAAGACTTTGAGTCTATTAAAGAAATCCTTATTGGAGACGAAAAAGGAACAACCAATAAAGAAGCCAAGCTTCTATATAAAGAGTTATTATCTAAAAATGAGTTATTAGAAAGTGTAAAAAAAGAAAATGAAAACTTTATAGACTTATTATTCGATTTAAATAATGACCTCAATTTTAAAAACTACTTCGGAATTAATTCAAATGATTTTGAGACTTATAAAAAAGTGTTGAAACAAGATATAATGAAATTTCTAAAATCTGGTATTACTCTGAAACAAAAGATAAATTCTGATGATATAGACGAATCTTTATTCTTTTACCCCTTAGTAGGGGCGTTAAATAACTTAGCATATAAAATTGCAAACAAACAGAAAGAATAAGTTATTAATCTAAGCTTTATAATTGAATACTACCATAAGTATATAAAACGCTATTAAGATACTAACCACAAAAGCATACTAACTCATGAAAACCAAAATAGTAATTTTAATTACTTTTATTCTTCTTAGTAATTATTCATTTCCACAACAAATAACTGCTGATGATTACGATAAGTTAATAGATTATTGCGCTTGTAAGATTGCATATACTTACACTAAAAACTATGCTGCTGCTAATAAAGAGAAAACAGAAGCTAGATCTTTTAACGATAGTATAAACCTAAAATTAAAATCTTTTGACTTAAATTCAGTTGAACTCGATAGTTTACTTTCTAGAAATAACTTCGCTAAATATAATGCTTCATTAAAAAAGAGAATAGAAACAACAAAAAGCGAAATATTATTAAGTTATACTATTGAAGAGAATAAGGAACAGATTCAATCAAACTTATTTAATTATAATAAAGAATCCGATTTTTCAGTATTTTTTAGTAATACCCCTAATGAATTAATCTCTTTAAAAGAAGATATAGAAAACTCTATAAATAAAAAACTAGAGCCGTTTATTATTAGTACACCTCAAAAGGAAGAGAAAAAAGAAGAAATCGAAGACAAAAATGGAGAACAATCTCCTGTTGTTAAAAACAGAATAAAGTGGGAATACTTTTTAGCCATACCTATTTTACTATTCTTGTTTTATATATTATTTAAACAGCAAATTTTAAAACTTAACAACAAAATTGATACAAAGGTTTCTAAAGATCATTTTGAAGAATTTGAGACTTATAAAGACCGTATAGATATCAATAACCAAGATTTATTTAAAAAAATTGATACTCTTAAAAAAGACCTCGACCACAAAATTTCAGATTTAAGTGATGCTATAGCTCTTTTACAAACTAAGGACTCTTCAAATGGTCATACAAATGAAGTTTCGTCTCCGAAAATAATACCACAAAAAGAAGAATCACAAACAGAACTTAATAACTATTACGCGCCTAGACCGAATAAAGATGGAGAATTCTTAGAAACTTCATTTTCTAAAACTAACAAAGACTCTAAATATTATATTATTACTCTAGTGGATGATAGGAATGCAGAATTTACTTTTTTAAGTTCTGAAGATACTGTACTTGAAGCAACAAATTCTCCTGAAAGATATATAGATCTGGCATGTAATGCCATAAACCCATTAAATCAGCATGCACAAAAAATAATAACTGACACTCCAGGTACGGCAATTAAAAAAGATAATAAATGGGTAGTGGAAACTAAAGCAAAAATAAGATATGAATAACATTACAATATTAGAACTTATACTGGTAGCTTGTATTGTAATTATTCAAACAAAACAGGCACTCAAAACACACAAAAAAATAAAAACATTAAACACTCTAATCCCAGATATTGATGTCTTTAAAATCAAAAAATATAATATTAGTACTGAAGATTTACAAACGGCAAAACCGAAAGAAATTCTAAACAACTTATCTGCTTATCACATAGATATAAATGAAGAGAACGAAACACTGTTTTCAATTATAAAAAATGAAATAAGTTTAGTTAACCCAGAAGATAAATATAGTACAGTTTTTAATACCATTTTACATTCTATAAATGTCTATTTACTTAGAAATAAAGGTGCTTCTACAGATTTCAACCTCATTAAAGACATTACAGAACGTTATGTAGATATTGAAGAGAATGACATTAATGATGCTGTTACGGTTCCTTTATACTTAGGTCTAATAGGTACAATGCTAGGAATTATATTTGGTTTAATAAATCTATTTATAGTTTCTAATAGTGAAAATGATTTCGAAGTACAAGGCTTTTTATTAGGGGTCTCTATTGCTATGTTTGCTAGTTTATATGGCTTAATTTGGACAGTAAGCAATTCAAATTTCAAATTTAAAGTAGCTAGAAGAAATGTAGAAAAAACGAAAAACAATTTTTACACTTTTATTCAAACCGAGTTATTACCTATACTTAACCAAAGTGTATCCTCTAGTATCCATACGCTCCATACTAACCTTGTCAAGTTTAATGATGGTTTTACGGGAAACATAAACAACTTAACTTATATACTTAATAAAAATTATGATGCAGTTATTGCGCAAGAAAGCATCTTAAACCATCTAGAGAAAATAGATATTAATGAGTATGCTAAAGCCAATGTAAAAGTTTTAAGCGAACTAAGAAACGGAACTAAAGATTTACAAAAGTTTAATCAATATTTAAATCTTTTAAATTCTACAGTAGAAAATACCTCAGAACTATCGGAAGCCTTCGAGTCTATTTTAGAACGTACAAATAACTTTGAAAACTTAGCCCAAAAATTAGATAATAGAGTTGAAGAGAGTAACAAACTTGTTCAGTTTTTAAATAACCACTACGAAGTTTTAAGCGAACGCGGTCATTTAATAACAGATTCTGTAAAAAAAGTAGACGATGTGCTCATTAAATCTTTAGTAGAACTACAAGACCACACCACTACCAAAATTACTGCGATTAAAGAAATTACAGAGAAGGAAGAAGATTTAATGACACAAACATTAGCCGAAAATAAAAGTCATTTTTCAAAATTATCCTTACTGGCAGATTTGAATGAAAATTTTATAGAATTAAAGAATATAATAGGATCTAACTCTAATAATGATAAAAACATATTAGAAGCCATACATAAACAATTAACCAATATTTATAATCAATCTGAAGAATCTATTTTTAATAAATTTAAAAAATGGTTATCAAAAAAAGATGAGAAATAATGTTTTACTATCTTATATTAATTGCGATTTTAACTTATTACATTCTCATAAACAAAATATTAAATGAGAATCCAAAATTACTTTTTTTTAAAAGAGCAGGTAGTTTATTGGTTATATCATTAGCATTAATTTCTTTAAACTTTGGTATACATTCTGAAGTATTCTCTAGCCATAATAAATATGGTTCTGAAGTAAAAAATTCCTATAATTTTTTTGACCCATTAGACATTTTAAAATTTCCAATAGAACAATATGGAATTAATATTGACTCAAAATACATTCCTAAAATTACAGTATCTGAAGATTCATTAATTCAAAAAAAAACAAGACGAATTACTATTGTAATAGATAAAACAAGTTCTACAAAGTCTGAAGAAAAATATATTTTAGAAATCAAAAAAACATTAATAGCGTATTTAAAAAAAGCAACTCCATTAAAAAATAAAATTAATTTAACAAAATTAGAAATTGAGGATTTATTTCTATTGACAGCTTTAGAAAGAATTTATAGAGATAAGGATGAAACATATATTGATTTATTATTTTACAAAGGTAATTCTGAATATGAATCTCCATTCAATACAGATGTTAAAATTAATAAAGAAAGTATTGTTGATCTATTTAAGAAGTGTGCTGATGATTTAAGAAGCATTAATAAAAAGAATATAAGTAAAAGGAATACATCTACAATCAATACCGATTTTTCTTTTGTGCTCGAAAAAATTTCTTCCGAGGCCTACATTACTTCAAATTCAGATAATAATGTATCTACTAGTTTAATTATATTAAGCGACTTCGCACATGAAGATGAAGCTACGCATAAATCCTTTAAAAATCTTAATTATAAACTACAATCTCTTGGCCATAAAATAAATCAAATTAACTTAATACAATTTAAAGGTAATGGTAAGTATAAAGAGTTAGCTACTAGAACAATTAATCTTTTTAGAAAAAATTTTAACCATATCAATTTTTATGAATTTAATGACGCTTTAATAGATAATGAAATACTCATAAACAAATCATACCCTTCACAGATAGCAAAAATGTTTTCTTATTCTTCCGATGTTGAAAAATCTAACCCAGTTATATTTTATCATTCTTGGAATAAAGAAAGTTATAACTACGACTATGCTAGTAATATAGTACTTTCAAAAAAAAACAAATCAGAAAACACTTATAGTTTAGGTTATGGTTATAGTAGAAATACCATAACAAAAACAGAATATAGCTATTTAATTAACAATAATAAAAAAGTTTCTGCTTTTCAATATTTACCAAAAAACATTAATAAAAATGAAACTACTCCGCTTACTTTTGTAACCAATCAAATAGAGAGTAAAGATTATTTTTTAGAATTTCATAAAATCAATTCTACATATATATCTAGAGTTCCTATAGTTTTTAAATCGAGCCTTCCTATAACGACTTGCATATATCTAATCTTTTTATATTTATTTTTTGGATTAACTTTTTCTTTTATAATATTTTACTTTAGCATTATTCTTTTTAATAAATGGTCATGGAAAAAAAAATTTAAAACTCCTTATAAACTTTGTTATAGTGTTATCCTTTTCTCTACTACAACTTTTTTATTCTATGTTATAATATACTTTATAAGTAATGTTTATAAACACATAACAAGCTTTATTAAATTAGGGTTTGATAAATGGAATATTATTCTTTTCATTATGACATTCGCAATATTTTATATCATACTAATAGGTTCTGATTATAAAAAATTAAAACAACAATGAAAAAAAAGTCTAATAACATCTTCTGGATGAGCTTTTCAGATCTTATGACGAGTCTATTCTTTGTTGTTTTAGTCCTTTATGTCTTAACCTATATCATGCTTCAAAAAAGAGACAAGGCTCTTTTAGAAACCGTAAGTAACCTTAAACTAAAAGAATTAGAAAATGAAGAGATTGTAGAAAATTTAAAACGTAAAGAACAACAATTATATATAACAGTTGAAGAATTACAAAATAAATTAAAAATATTTGATTTAGTCGAAGAAAACTTAAAGCCTATAAAGAACAATTCTAAACTTTTTAGGTATGAAGAAACTTATAAACGATTTACACTTGCTTTTGATGTTAATTTCGAAATAGGGCAATATCAAATTAAAAATAATAAACTCAAAGATTACGCTAGTACCTCAAAAAAAATAAAAGAAGTTGGTTTAGAACTTCAAAAAATAATTAATCACTTAGCATATCAAAAAACAAAAGATAAATCACTTGAAAATGTGTCCTATTTACTAATTATATCTGGTTATGCTTCTCATTTATTAAATGGCTCTGAAACATTAGACTATGAATTAAGTTATAAAAGAGCTTATAACTTATGGAAATACTGGAAAACCATTGGGGTAAATTTTGAAAATGAAAGATATAAAGGATTAATAGATCTTCAAGTCTCTGGTAACGGCTGGGGAGGCATTGGTCGTTTCACTAGAGATCCTAAAAATCAATTTATTAACGAGAAGAAGAACCAACGTTTTATAATACAAATCGTTCCCAAAATAGGAAATGCAATCAACCAATAAAAGCAATGAAAAAAAACAGTAATAATCTTTTTTGGATTAGTTTTTCGGATGTAATGACAAGTCTGTTTTTTGTTGTTTTAGTATTGTATGTTTTAACTTATGTAATGTTAAAAAAACAGCAAAACAACTTGTTAGTAGAAAACGAAAAACTGAATCAAATATTAAAATTAGAACAACAATTTAAGCCTTTACAAAACGATAATGATTTTATTTATTTAAAAGATTGTAAAAAATACATATCAAAAACATTAAGCAAAATAGAAATATTTGAACCTAATAAAACTACAATAAAAAAGAAATATCAAACGGCCGCAATTAATGTTGGGAAACAAATAGAATCATTATTACAAAACTTAAACACTAACAATACAAACTTCTCTTACCTTATTATTATTGAAGGTAATATGGCCAATACTTGGGATAAAAAATATAACAAAAACAATAATTATGGCTATAACACCAGTTATAAAAGAGCTCTAGCGGTATATCAACTTTGGAATAGAAATAATATTAATTTAAGACAATATAACTCAGAAGTCTTAATAAGCGGTAGTGGATTTAATGGTTTATGTCGTGATAAAATTGAAGATAATAACAAAAGGTTTTCCGTACAAATAATTCCTAAAATCGAGTACTCAAATTAAAGTAAAAACACGTATTTCTACGTATTTTTAAATTCTACAAAAACAATAATTTTGGGTATCTATAAACTTAAAAACCCAAAACTATGTCCATAACTATGCCTACTAGCTTTAGTAACCCTGTTGTTTTTGTTATTTCTGATAGTACCCTACCTATTACAACAACAGATACCAAAGTGTCTATTTATTATGCAGATATTGACCAAACTTCATCAGTTTCTTTAGCAGATTTATATAGTAAACTTATTCCATTAAAAGGTAAAATGCATGTTCGTGGTGATGCTACGGCTGCTATGCCTAAACAGCAATATGCTGTAAAATTAAAAGATACGCCATCTAGCGGAAATTTTCTAGGTATGGCTAAAGGAGGCAAACATTGGGTATTTAACGATTGCGGTGCTGTAGATTATACATTATTAAGAAACACATTTGCTTTTAATCAACAAAATGCCATGGGGCAATATGCGCCTGCTTATAAATTTTTTGAACTATTTATTTTACCATCTGGTTCAGATTTAAAAACGATAACTGCTAGCGCTTCAGATTTAGCAACATACTATCATGGTTTATACTTAAATTTTGATAAAATACGTTTTCAGAAATCACGTGTAGATTTACCTTACAAGAAGAAGAAGAAAAAGGATATGACATCAAATTATGCTATTGTACAACTAAACCAGCATAGCGATAAATATTTAAGCTTACCGAAACCACCTGTAACAGGTAATATAGAAATATACGAACCAAAGAAAAAGGATATACAAAGTACCGTACAAACAGAATTTTCTAATTGGTTATACAATGGTCCAAATTCTGGTTGGGCAACGCCTTTTGCAGATATATTTTCAAATTATATTATACCAAATAAAATAAGCGATATTCCCGATAATGCTTTCGATACGATTAGAAAAACTACTGATTATACCTCTTTTGCTGTTTACTTTTTGTTAAACGAAATTGCTAAGGATCCGGATGGTTACCATAAAAGTACATTTATGGTTAAAAATAAAACCATTTGCCAAGCTGGACCACTATGGGACAAAAACAAATCTTACGGTAATACTGCCTCCTGTAGTCAGTACGCTCAAGGCTATACAAAACCAGAAGGTTGGTTATATATAGTAGATGCTAGTGGCGGACAGTCTATAACACAATCTGGACAATCACCTGTTTGGTGGAGAGTATTATTATTAGACTCTCAATTTGCAGCAAAAGTTTGGGAAGAATGGGGGAAAATGAATGCCTTACATACAGCCAGTCCTATAAATACTTTTATCGATAATCAAGTTTCTTATATTAAAGCAACAGGTGCTTTGGCTAGAGATAGTGATAAATGGCCTAATGCATTTAATAGTTCTGGAAACCTATATTCTGAAGCAAATTACGATGCTCAAATTACAGATTTTAAAAATTACTTAAATGCAAGAATAACCTGGATTAACACTAATCTTCCAGGGAAGTTAGCCGAATCTGGTTTTATAACAGGAGCTATCGCACAATAGAAAAACACGTCGCTGTGTAGAAGAGAGAAAACGCCTTTAAAAAGGATGTTTTCTCTTTTTGTTTTTAAAGTAGGTTATTATTTTTTGGTGGAAAAATTATTATATGCGAATTGTAATCGAAGTAATTAATAAATTCAGTTTTTAAAAATAAAGGCTTATTATATGCTGCATCGTACTTTTTAGATGGCGCTCCTAGCCAATTACATTCTTTTAAATAATTAAAGCGAGTAATCCATGTATGCCAGCCTTGATTACTAAATCCCCAGCCAAACTCATTCTCTTTTAAAAGGCGCTCTATTTTATCTTTATCATCGTCTACATCCAACAGTTTTTCAACAGGAATATTAGGTTGTTTCCAAACATGATATTTTTTATCTTTTTTATAGTTTTTTAAACAGGTATTATATTCATCCGAATCTTTTGATATAAAAAGATAGGCTTTCCAATTATAGAATTTAGTCAAAATATACCCTAAGCTCCAACCCGCATATTCACGATTTTTCCAAATATCTTTATGGTGGTTTTTAATAGCATTAAATTCTTCTCCAAAACCAGCTTCTAAAGCTTTTACTGCATAAATAGTACAATGCATACTATCCAGTTTTATATTTTTATTTTCTTCAACGTATCTTTCAAAAAGAGTTATAGAATCTTTAGGGAGTATAATTTGACCCATAGAATTATACCATTGCGTACCATAGTATTTACTGTAACTTAAATTATAATCATTAAAATAGTCGTTTTCAATTTCTGCAATTCTATTTATTGCTTTTGGAGAATTAAAACCAAGGTATACATTAGCATGTTTACTTAGTTGGGTGAAAATTTTAAAACTGTCTATAACTTTAGCCTCATTAGAAGTAATTTCAAATGCATTTTCTGGGACGCTTTCTACCTTATCATTTCTACAACTTACTAGAATTGATAATAATGTTATATAAATGATAGTTGTAGTTAATGTATTGTTTTCTATTATTCGCATACTATGCAACGGTTTGCAAATAATAAATATTGTTTTAAAGGTTCTAATTTAAAGATTCTTACCGTCTCTTTTTACCAGTTTTAGACTTAAACTTAGCCTTATT
Source organism: uncultured Flavobacteriaceae bacterium (assembly GCA_947494205.1). Classification (GTDB taxonomy): domain Bacteria; phylum Bacteroidota; class Bacteroidia; order Flavobacteriales; family Flavobacteriaceae; genus JAHDHI01. The sequence goes on from CANLUH010000011.1 coordinate 117,607, forward strand.
TTTTCGCTGGTTAAAAGGAACCGCATCATCGAAAGTATGTTTTGCTTTCCCTGTAGTTTTATTTTTCTTCCATTTATCGTTTTCAGGAAGTAATACACTTAACAAATCTTTTCTGCCTAGCTTATTTAATGTTTTGCTAATCCAATCTTTGTTTTCACGTCTGTACCAAAAGAAAAAACGGTGTTGTTCGTCTTTTTCCTTTTTAGTTTTTGGGGTCCGTGTTGGTTTTAATGTGTAGGGGTGATAACCACTGTAATAAATTACCGTAGCCACCGTCATAGGTGTTGGTGTAAAGCCTTGCACTTGTTCTAACTGAAAGCCCATATCTTTAGTTTCGGCAGCTAGGTTTGCCATATCTTCCACCTCGCATGCTGGATGATTAGAAATAAAGTAAGGGATTAACTGAAGCTTTAATCCTTTTTTAATATTTATTTTATCGAAACGCTCTTTAAATTTATGAAAGTAAGTAAACGAAGGTTTACGCATTAATTTTAATACAGGATCCGAAGTATGTTCTGGAGCTACTTTTAAACGTCCAGAAACGTGTTTTGTCATCACTTCTTCTGTATAAGCATCTAGTTCCTTAGGGTCTGCGTTTTTATTAAACTCTGGCACTAACATATCATGTCGGATACCACTTCCTATAAACGATTTTTTTACTTTTGGATGTTTATCTACAGCTTGATACAATTCCGTTAATGGTTTGTGCGATGTATCTAAGTTACTACATATTACTGGCGAAATACAAGACGGCGCGACACATTTGTCGCAAATGGATTGTATTTTCCCTTTCATTTTATACATGTTGGCTGAAGGCCCACCGATGTCTGACAAATACCCTTTAAAATCTGGCATATTTGCCACCGTATCTACTTCTTTTAAAACAGATTCCTGACTTCTACTAGCTATAAACTTCCCTTGGTGCGCAGAAATAGTACAGAAACTACAACCACCAAAACAACCACGGTGTATGTTTATAGAAAACTTAATCATCTCGAACGCAGGAATTGGTCCACGTTTGTTGTATTTAGGATGCGGTAATCGTGTATAAGGTAAATCGAAAGAAGCATCAATTTCTTTCTCCGTCATGGTTGGATATGGCGGATTAATCATTAAGGTCTTCCCTCCTACTTCTTGAAATATACGTCTTGCCTTTAATTTATTAGATTCTTGCTCAATCACTTTAAAGTTAGAGGCAAATTTCTTTTTATCTTTTAAACAAACCTCATGAGAATGTATACTAACATCCTCCCAATTAGAATTTTTCGGGAACTTTTCCCCTTTATCTATTAAAACCGCTGTTTGTTTAATGGTTTTTAAACTAGAAAATGGCACTCCTTTTTGTAATAGTTCTACAACTTCACGCAAAGGTTGTTCTCCCATACCATAGACTAACATGTCTGCTTTAGAACTTTCTAAAATAGAAGGCATTAATTTATCGCTCCAATAATCGTAATGTGTAACACGACGAAGAGACGCTTCTATACCACCTATTAGCACAGGTACATCTGGAAATTTTTCTTTTAAAATATTAGAATAGACCGTTGTTGCATAATCTGGACGAAACCCTATATCTCCATTTGGTGTATAAGCATCTTTATCTCTACGCTTTTTACTCGCAGTATAATTACTAACCATAGGATCCATACAACCTCCAGTAATTCCAAAAAATAATCTTGGAACTCCTAGTTTTGTAAAATCCTGTAAGTTATCGGTAACACTAGGTTGCGGTACAATAGCAACTCGCAAACCATAACTTTCTAGAATACGACCTATTACTGCTGGCCCAAAGGAAGGGTGATCCACATAAGCATCACCGCTAAATAATATAACGTCTAGTGCTTCCCAACCTCTAATCTTTACTTCCTTATTAGTAGTTGGTAACCAATCTGATAATCTATGCTGATCCTGTTTCTCCTTCATTCTGCAAAAATACTCTATTTATAGGTCTTTTCTAAATTAAAAAAATCCTTTTAAAATTTTAAATAGTATTGTACATTTACTTCTCACTATTAATTACTATTAAAACAAAATATGGAAGACATCATAAAAGTAGGAAACGGAGGCGCAGGAATTGTAGGTTTTGTAGCATTTATGTATACAAAATTTAATGAAGTAAATGGCACGAATTATAATTTCGAATGGTATAAATCGGATACTGAAGAAACCATTAAAGCCTTGTCCGATGGTTCTATTCCTATTGGATGGCCTTATGCTATAGAACGTGTTTGTAATGCTTACAAAGACAATAGTGAAACTTGGAGTGAGCCTAGCTATATTTTTAGGGATCATTTTGCTTTAGTAGGGCCAAAAACTAACAATGCCAATCTACCTGTTTTGGGTGGTAGTCATCCACATGCTTCTAATGATGAAGTGTATGCTATGTTTAAAACCATAAGCGAAGGTAAAAACAATACCGTATTTTTAACACGTGATGATTTATCTGCTACAAACGTTTTAGAACGTGATATTTTTAAACATGTTTTAGGTCGCTATCCAGATACCAAAACAGATGCTTGGTACAAACCATTAACCGGAGATAAACATTACCCAGATACGACCTTAGAAGTAAGTAACGAAAAGGGGTATTACACGTTAAGTGATCGTGGTATTTGGACTTGGGCTGATCCAGATAAAAAAACAAACCTTCAAATTTTCTGTGAAGCTGGAGATAGTAATCCAGACGATATTTTATTAAACGCTTGTTTAGCCGTAGTATTAAAAACAGCTCCTAAAGCCGCTCAAGAATTTTTTAAATGGTTAAGCAACGATGGGCAAAATTATGTTGAAACCTACAAGTTACATGGTGACCGTTTATTTTCTAAAGCGCCTTCTACTGAATTATTTCCTTGTAAGGATTGCTAAATAGTATCTATTTATAAGACAATGAATAATCTACAAAAACATATAGCTGGAGCTACTATTAGACATAATAGTAAATTTGAGCATTTAGAATCGTATAGAAACGAAGTTGAAATGACACAAGAATTCCGCAATGAATGGATTATTCCTTTTTATATGCATTTAAATAATGATAGTGATGAATGGATTGAAGCGATAAAAAGAAGAAGCGATAAAATGTCGGATACTGTGATTTTAAATTGTTTAGGTGATTTTAATTGGAGAACACGACAAACAGGAGCTTTCTTTACTTGTGTTAAAAACAAAAAAGAGTACATTAAAATTGTTGGAACTCATTTATTAAAAAGTGAAGTGTGTTATGCTGCTAGAGAGTATGCAATAACCCTTAGTTATTTTAATAACAAATCATCTATTTCATATTTAAACGATTATCTTAATTATTATTTATTGCATCCTGAACTCCCTTTTGACCAAATGGAAGTTATTACTGCTGTAAAATATTTAGATGAAGTAAATAATACTAACGTACTTAATAAGCATTTAAAAAACTGGGAAAGTTTTCTTAATAAGGGACAGGAGGCTAAAACTAATCAAATTGATGCTATATTGAGCAATCCTAATACTTCAGAAGAAATAAAAAATAGAATTTTCGAAATAACACAAAATGATGTTTTAGATTATGAAATAGAAACGACCTATGTTCATGACAGAATTAACACTATAAGAAAAATAGTTAATAAAGTGATTTAAACTAATTAAATCTGCTTTTCACTTAAACACTTCTAATAGCGTTTGGGAACTTGCTGTATATGTAATGGCATATTTTTTTTGGATAGCGATAATACAATGTAACTATTCATATTATACTAATCTAAATACACCGTTTACCTTTAAAAAAGTAGTGTTGCCTCATTCCATGTTTTTTACAATGAGTAAGGGCATTATGTTTGACGTATAAAATAAGACATTATACTATGAACAATCCATTTAACTTAGACGTAAAAACACCATGCTCAGAAAACTTCAATACATTCTCCCCTACTAAAAATGGCGGATTTTGTAATGCTTGCACACAAGAAGTTGTCGATTTCACTTCTATGAAAGCAGACGAAATTATTAATTACTTCCAAACACATAACACAACAAATACTTGTGGACGTTTTAAAAACGACCAATTAAAAACATACACACCTCCTATTGAAAAAAGAAGAAACATTAGTTTTATTAGCGGATTAGGCTTGGCTTTTATATCGTTATTTTCTTTTAATAAAGCTGGTGCACAAACTGTAAAAAACCAGAATACAGCCTTAAATAACGTTCCACCTAGATTTCAAAATACGGTTAACGAAGAAAACATTACTGTAAAAGGTATTATATCTGATGAAGAAGGACTACCAATGCCTGGTGTTAGTGTTCTTGTTGAAGGTACAACTCTAGGAACACAAAGTGATTTTGATGGTAATTTTGAATTACCCAAAAAAGTAAAAAAAGGAGACGTTATTATATTTAGTACAATTGGCTATAATTCTAAAAAAATAATCATTGAAGATAAAGATGCATCCTTAAATATTTCTATGAAGATCAACTTAAGCATGGATGCTTGTATTGTTATGGGCAAAGTAGCTGTAAAAAAAGTATACCAGTCTAAAAAATAATAACCTACAATAGTATCATGAAAACTAGTCTTTGTTTCCTTTTTATAGTTCTTTTTAATACGTATTTATTTGCTCAAGTATCCGATTTTAAATCTATAGATTTTACAAAAGCAGACCAAATTGCCAAACTAAATAAAGGGGCAAGTTTAGAAAACTTACCATTATTAACACAGCAGTTAACCCATACTTTACAAACGGATGTCGAAAAATTTAGAGCTATTTATGTTTGGGTTTGCCAAAATATAAAGGGGGACGATGCACAACATAGTAAAGTCTCTAGTAAAAGAAAAAAATTAAAAAATGACACTACTGCCCTATTAAAATGGAATGCCAGTTTTAAGAAAATTGCTTTTAAAAAATTATTAAAGCATAAAAAAACGATGTGTACTGGTTATGCATACCTTATTAAAGAACTCTGTTTTTTAGCTAATATAAACTGTGTTATTGTTAATGGTTATGGAAGAGATGTAGAAGCCAATGTTAATCAATTAGAAAGAGAAAATCATTCGTGGAATGCCGTAAAACTAAATAACAAATGGTATTTATGCGATGCCACGTGGTCTAGCGGCTATATAGATCATCGTGGTAACTTTATTAAAGATTATAATGATGGTTATTTTTTAGCATCACCTCTTTTGTTTGGAAAGAATCATTTTCCCTTACAGCAACAATGGACACTTAATAATAACATAAACGCTTCTACTTTTATAAATGCACCTTTAGTGTATGGAGAAACGTTTAAACATGCTATTTATACTATAACACCTAAAAACATGACGTTATCTGTAAAGAAAAAAGAAGACGTTACCTTTAGTTTTAAATCAGCTAAACCTATTACAAAAAAAGATGTAGCATTGGTATATTATATTGGTTCTAGAGAGATTCCGCTACAAATACATTCTATTACAAATCATGATACTATAACATCATTCCATTATTCCTTTAAGCAAAGAGGACATTACGATGTACATTTAAAAGTGAATACAGATGTTGTTGCTACTTATACTGTAGATGTTACTAAACCATAAAGTACAGACATGAAAATAACACTTTGTATTTGCCTCTTAATCACTACGGCTTTTAGTTTTGGTCAAGATTCAGAAATTGAGAATTTAATTAATCAAGTCGCAATAGATGTAGTACCTAATAGTTTTGCTTACTATTTTTTAGTGCCTAAAAGTAGGATACAACCTAAAATTTACGATTCACTTAAAAACTATCAAATTCGAGAACTAAAGAAAACCTATACAAATCTTCCTTTAAATCTTACTTATAAAAGCACCAACAAAACAACTAACTGGAAAATGTACAATTTAAAAAATGTGCAGTATCCTTCAAACAAATATATAAATCCAATTGCCCCACCAAGAACTAAAACAGTTACGTTTGTAAAATACAATATTAAAAAACAAGAGTACGATAGCTTAGTAAAAACTAAGCCTCCACATACTATAATAGTTAAGAAAAAATGGTTGTGGCGTAAAAATAGAATTTGGAAAAACAAAACATTCTACGAGGAGTTAATTACTGCTTGGAAAAAGGATTTAAAAGAAAAGCTTGAAGAAAAAATATACTTTCAGTTTTCAAAACCCATATTTACTAAAGATAAAAAATACGCTATAATTTCAGTATTTAAAAACTGGCGTTGTAAAGGCCATGGTTTTACAGCTTTGTATAGAAAAGAAAATGGTAAATGGAACAAGTTGATTGAATATAACCGACTTGCTTCTGAAACGATAACAACTCACACACGTTGTCAAGATATTTCAATTTCTTATTAAAAACAGAAGCTACTATCATCCATTTTATTTTTTAATGTAAGTTTATTTTGTAAAAATTTTAGGCTAACTTAGTTTAACTAGCAATATGAAGTATTAAAATGATTTTATATTTTTATTGTTGATATTAATCAGATTATATGCAAAAGCACCTTAACGAAGGAAATATTATTTTGACTTTAGGTATTCTCGCCTTTTGCTATTTCATGTATCAAGGAATAAATCGAGATTTTATAAATAGTAAAAAAAGCTTAACTAGTGTTGAAGGCAAATATATACGCCATACTTTTTTGGACAATGCAGGGTTAAAAAATATGGGACATGAATACTACATTTGGATAGAAGAGTATTCAAATAAATTTCAAATTCCTGCCAATTATTTAGGCGCATTCCAAAAAACTTTATTTGAACAGCAAGTAAGAAAAGGAGACAAAATCTCAATTAGTTACGCTAAGACTCAAAATGACAAAATTAATTCAAACGGAGACGTCTTCTTGACATCAGTTAGAGTAAATGGATTTACTTATTTGAACAAAAATGATATCTTAAAAATTGAAGCGAAACTATCAAAATCAAACTCAGATTACTACATTGGATTAATGTATTTAGCTACCAGCTTAGTTGTTTTTGTAAGACATAAAATAAAAAGAAAAAACTAATATCAACAAAACCTATACACAATTTGGGTTGAAAAAACATTCTAAAGGTTAATACTTCTATTCCAAGAAATGTACGCTATGTCTCTCCTGTTGAATAAAATTAAAAACACAAAACACAACTTTGGCTACTGTTTGTGTCTGATTGAAAAATTCATCTTTTCAACCCGGCACTGGGTATGAATAAGCCCCTCAAACGAACCTTTTCAAAAAATAGTACTTCCTACAAAGCCATAAAAATTTAATAATTTAAAATAGTCCTCTCAAAAAACTAAAACACTGTACTTTGCAAAGCATAGCAAATTAAACTATATTTCACAATCGTTACATTTTAAAAACTATAACTTCTGAAAGAACAACTCTATCATATAAAAACGGAAGACAATGTATCTATTGCCTTATGGAAATTGAGTCCTAAAACGCATTCAGAGAAACACTTATTGCTAACACATGGCACTTTTTCTAACAGAAAAATATGCGACGGTATTGCTTCTTATATGGTAAACAAAGGCTTTACGTGTTGGATAATGGAATGGAGAAATCATGGCAATAGTTCTAAAAGTAAACACCCTTTTAATTTTGAAACCATTGCAACATACGATTTAAAAGCAACATTTCAGTTTTTATACACTAATCAAAACATTAAAGCACTAGATTGCTTAACACACAGCGGAGGCGGTATCGCCCTAACCATGTATTTAATACAAAACCCTAGTGCTACGCAAAAAATAAATAGCATTACTCTATTTGGTGTACAAGCATTTGGTGCTGGTACAACAACCATGAATAGATTAAAAATAAAATCTAGTAAGTATGTTTCTGCTGTATTAGGTAAAGTACCTGCAAAAACTGCAGGTTCTAGCGAACACAGTGAAACGTATTACACCATGAAACAATGGTTTAATTGGAATTTAAGTCAACAATTTATTGGCAATACTGGTTTTAATTACCAAGACAAAATGCATACTATTAAAACCCCAATCCTTTCTATCTGCGCAAAGGGAGATCGTTTTATTGCACCTAAACAAGGTTGCGAACGTTTTTTAAACGCCTTTAAAAATGATGCCAACCAATTACTATACTGTTCTAAAGCAAATGGAAATTTAGAAGATTATAACCATAGCCGTATTTTAAAATCTCAGAATGCAAAAAGAGAGTTATGGCCAATTGTAGAACATTGGATAACCCAAAGCAACGCACTACAGAAAATATAGAACCATTAAAAAAGATTTTTATATCTTCATTGCTATATCCATCATCAAAAAACAAATTTTAATAAAAAATGCTATGAATCATAGACTTTTAAAATTACTGACTCTATTCCTTTTTTTCTGTTTAATAACAAATGCTCAAGAGTCATCTAAAAAAGAATATCCCTTAAAAGCAGATGTAGAAACTATTGATGGCATTATAAAAGCCTATTACGATGTTATATCTGGTCCAGCTGGACAAGCGAGGAATTGGGAAAGAGATAAATCTTTACACCACCCAAATGCTTTAATATCTGTTACTGGAAAAGATAAAAACAATAAACCATTTATAATAGTGCAGAGTTTAACAGAATACCATGAAAGTTTCGGAATCCCTAAAGCTGGCTTTTGGGAATATGAAATTAAAAGAGAAACACAAACCTTCGGGAATATTACTCATGTTTGGACTACCTACGAAACTACACAAGAAAAAGATGGACCTGTAACCGAAAGAGGCATAAACAGTATTCAATTATATCATGATGGCAATAGATGGTGGATTTTATCTTGGATGTTTGATGGAGAAAGAGCAGATAACCCAATTCCAAAGAAATATCAATAAATAAAATTTAACAATGTACTAAAAGCGCTATTCTATAAATAACTACAAAAAAATGATTTCGTAAACATTTTCTGCTAATTTAGTTAAATTACTAATTTAAAGTATAGAAGAAACCAAGATTATAAATGATAAAAGGACTTTTTGAAACGCACTTATTCGTTGAAAACCTAGAACGTTCCATAGATTTCTATTCTAATACAATGAAATTAGAACAATGTCGTTTTGACAACGAAAGACGTATTGCTTTTTTTTGGATTGGAGAAGCAAAACAATCTATGTTAGGGTTGTGGGAAAAACCAAAAGAACAAATTGATATTAGACATTATGCTTTTGAGTGCGAACCCGATTGGGTTTTAAACGATTCTGTAAACTATCTAAAGTCTAAAAACATTAACTATTGGAATTTTTTAAATGATGGTTCCAAAGGCCCAATGGTTTTTGTATGGATGCCAGCTATTTCTATATATTTTAACGACCCAGACGGACATGAACTTGAATTTATAGGTATTTTAAACGGAGAACCAAAACCTAATACAGAAAAACGAGTAGTAACTTACCAAGAATGGTTAGAAATAGAGCATAAATAAATAAATAAGTAACTATTTTCTATTAACTTAGGTTGGCAACCTTAAACACTAATAACATAAAATCATTAAAAATGAAAAGGATAATACCACTACTAGTTTTGTTAGGTTTAATAATTATAAGTTGTACTAATACAAAGACCGAAACCAACAAAACTGCCGAAATTGAAAAACTACAATTAGAAAACGACAGCTTAAAAAATATATTCACAAAATCTAAAGCAACCATGAAAAACCAGATCACTACATTTCTTACATTTCAGGACAATAATGCAGAACATGCAATGAATTTTTACGTAGAATTATTTGATAATTCTGAAGTTATTAAAGTACAACGTTGGGGAAAAGATGGCCCTGTTGAAGAAGGGAAAATTATGATGGCAAAGTTTAATTTAAACGGAAGTTTATTTATGTGTAGCGATAGCCCACCAATTCACGATTGGAACTTCTCTCCTGCTGTTTCAAATTACATTGATTGCGAAAATGAAAAAGAGCTTGAAAGACTATTCGCTAAATTGTCTGAAAACGGAACAGTAACCATGCCATTAAACAATTATGGTTTTAGCCAAAAATTTGGTTGGGTAATAGATCAATTTGGTGTGTCTTGGCAATTGAATTTAGAGTAAAGAAAAAAATAAACACGGGATACAAGCTTATATAAAGTCTTTCATTTAAATTATTATAATCTCAAAAGAAGTACATGCATACGTTTTCATTTAATCATATAGCACTTGCTGTAAAAGATGTCAATGTATCTATTGATTTTTATAAAAGAGTGCTTCAACTTAAAGAAATTGATAATACAGCTTCTAACTCTAAAACTAGATGGTTGTCGCTTAATGAAGGCAAACAGCTGCACTTGATTCCGCGCCCAAATGCTGAAATAAAAACAAATAAAGCTGTCCATTTTGCTTTAGCAACAACTAATATACATTCATTTATAAAACACCTAGAAGCATTAAAAATTGAGTATTCAGATTGGATTAACACACCAAACAAAGATTACATACGCAAAGATGGAATTATACAAGTTTATTTTCAAGACCCAAATGGATATTGGATTGAAATAAATAATAGCGCATAATAATATTAATTCTACTAGAAAGATGTCTGTTAAAGCTATTTAATACTAAACGTCCTTTTTCTGAAGTTTTAAATTAACTTCGTTTATATTACTAATTTGAAAACATTAAAACGATTTCATATCGTTTTCTTATACAAAATAAAACCAGTCTCCTAAAATAATGGGAATATTTAGTAGAAAATCCAAATGGAAGAATTTTAGCGGAAATGTTAATTTAATTAACGACATTAAACCTTCAGATATACCAAAACTTATTGCTGAAAAGAATATTCATCAAATACAGCTTTATAGTTTTAAAAATCCAAATATTAGGACTTGGGAAACTTTAAATCAATTTTTTAAAAAACACCCCGAAATTGGACTACGGATTTTATGGCATGAAAAGTTTGACCAATCATTTTATACCAATTTATCTGAATTAAGACATTTTACAATCGGTTCTTATTTGACCAAGGATTTTTCATTTCTAAAAAACAACCTTAGACTAAAAACATTAGGTGTCGAAGAAACAAAATCTATAGCAGTTGATTTATCTTTCTTAAAAGAATTTCAAGATTTAGAAACTCTTTACATAGATGGCATGAAAAAAGGTTTGGAAAGTATTTCACAACTATCCAAACTTAAAACACTTAGTCTAAGAGGTGTAAAAATGACCAATTTTGATTTTGCAGAGAACTTGAATAGTTTAACTGAATTAAACTTGCTTTATGGTAGCTACAAAGACCTAAAGGCAGTTGCTAAACTAAAAAAATTAAAAGAATTAGAAATAAGTCGAGTAAGACAAATTCCTGACTACCAATTTTTAAACAGTCTTGTTAATCTTGAGAATATTTGTTTTGAAGGCTTGTCTGAAATGCACAATTTACCTGATTTAAGTGGGCTAAGGTCTTTAAAAAAAATAAAAATTGATAATAACAGTAGACTTAACGATATTTCTTTGGTTTCTCAAATTCCTAATCTTGAAGAATTTTTATTGTTTTTCCCAGAAAACTTTAAAGCTTCCATAAGAAAAAAAATGACAGAACAAGCATATCAAATTGTAATGGAATCTAAAACAATTAAATCTACAAGTATATGGCTACAAGTTAATAACGAACAAAGGAAAAATTTAAGAGATAAAGGAATTGAATTTTTTAATTATAGTAAAGAAGCTGAAGATTTTATATCAAAAAAATAATATGCTGTGACAAAGCAGCTATAGAAACTTGACTTTGCAAGTATTTTTTGCTTACTTGGTTTAACTATTAATAATGAAGCATTAAAACGATTTTATATCTTAATTGTTGCTGTAATTAAAAAGCCCGTTAACTAAACGAAAAATAGTGTTCACTCATTAGAACTTTTCTATAAAAATAAACTGAATTAAATTTGAATTGAATTTTAAACAGTAGAAATTTGAAAAAAGTAATACTTCTGATTTTTTTATTCAATTGCGGAATTGGAATTTCACAAACTAAATTTCCATTTTATGAGCAAATCGCATTAGACTTTTATCAGTCAACACTTATTGATTCCTTTCCAACAAAAAAGAAAGTAAAAGTCTATCCTTATGTTATGGATTTTCATCCATCGAGAGGTAATTTTTATCGCCCTAACTGTCTCGGAATTGATTGGAAAAAAAGCAATCCTTTTAAAGAAATTAAAGAGTACGTGGAATCTCAATTGCATATAGACTCGGATAGATTTGAACTGGACTTTTCTAATCTGGATAAAAAGAAATTTAAAGTCAAAAAAAGAGGAAAAGGAAATTACCCGAGATTGCATATTACGGCACCAAATAAAGAAACAGACGGAACTGAACGGATTTTTGTCAATATTCACGAGACTCACAAATATTTGTATGTCACCTATCATCTTGAATTTAATGATAAAGGAGAAATAATAGATTGGTGTAGAGCTCATGATGAAGTTATACGAACATATTAAAAAACTACAGTTATTCATTGCTAGTTAGAGCCAACTTACTAAAGTCCTCGCGAGCTTTCTATCTGTAATTTGTTTGCTAGCTTTAATACTTAAACACGCAACGAAACCATACACAAACATGTTAAACGAATCTTTTCAAAACCTCTCCTCCTCTACAAATCCATCTCCTTAATACTTTGAATACGATTACGCTCTAAAAAGGCATCAATAGTTTCAAAATGTTCTATAACACGTTGGTTTTTAAATTCGAATACTTTTTGAGATAACCCTTGTAGAAAGTCACGATCGTGAGACACCAAAATTAAAGTGCCATCAAATCCTAATAGCGCCTCTTTAAGTACATCTTTAGATTTTAAATCTAAATGATTAGTAGGCTCATCTAGAATTAATAAATTAACAGGCTCTAACAATAATTTCACCATTGCTAATCTGGTTTTTTCACCTCCAGATAGTACACCTACTTTTTTATCTATATCCTCACCTTTAAACATAAAACGACCTAGAATATTCTTTATCTGTGTACGCACATCGCCTTTAGCAACCTCATCTACAGTTTGAAATATCGTTAAATCTGGATCCAATAATGCCGCTTGGTTTTGTGCAAAATAACCTACTTGTACATTATGCCCTAAACTGCACTTACCTTCAAAATCAATTTCTCCTAAAATAGATTTTATCATGGTCGATTTTCCTTCACCATTACGTCCAACAAAAGAGACCTTTTCTCCTCTCGCAATAGATAAATTAGCATCTTTAAACACCACATGGTCGCCGTAGGTTTTTGTTAGTTCCTCTACCGATACTGGATAATCTCCAGAACGTTGTGCTGGTGGAAAACGTAACTTTAATGCAGAGGTATCTACCTCATCAATTTCAATAATCTGTAACTTCTCTAGCATACGCTCACGCGATGCTACTTGGTTAGTTTTAGAATATGTGCCTTTAAAACGTTCTATAAATGCCATATTATCGGCAATAAACTTCTGTTGTTCTTGGTATGCTTTTACTTGATGTGTACGGCGTTCTTCTCGTAATTGTAAGTAGTGTGAATAATTTGCTTTATAATCGTAAATACGCCCCATAGTAACCTCTACAGTTCTATTAGTAATATTATCTATAAAGGCACGATCGTGAGAAATTACCATAACCGCATTAGCTTTATTCACTAAAAAATCTTCTAACCAAATCACAGATTCTATATCAATGTGGTTAGTAGGCTCATCTAATAAAATTAAATCTGGTTTTTGTAGTAGAATTTTAGCTAATTCTATTCGCATACGCCAACCACCACTAAACTCGCTAGTTAAACGCGTAAAATCTTCTTGTTTAAAACCTAATCCTTTTAAGGCTTTTTCTACTTCGGCATCGTAGTTTATATCCTCTAAAGCATAATAACGTTCTCCAAGCTCAGAGACTTTTTCTATAATACTCATGTACTCGTCACTTTCGTAATCGGTACGGGTTTCTAAAGCTTTGTTTAACGTATCCATTTCGTCACGCATTTTAAAAATATGACCAAAGGCTTTAGACGCCTCATCGAAAACAGTAGCATTATCTTCGGTTAATAAATGCTGTGGTAAATAAGCGATTACAGTATCTTTTGGGCAATTTACTTTACCTCGAGTAGGTTTTTGTGCACCAGCAACAATTTTCATCATTGTAGATTTCCCTGCCCCGTTTTTCCCCATTAAGGCAATTTTATCATTTGGATTTATTACAAAACTAACATCGCTAAACAAAGTTGTACCACTAAACTCTACTGCTAAACCATCTACTGTAATCATACTATTTTTAATTTTAAAAATGCAAAACTAATAAAAAGCAAGATAGTATAGCATGATTATAAAATCTAAAGTTATAGTTTAGCTAGCGAAATATTAATAAACAGGGGTTTATACGTTAATACAGTTAAAAAGTAGTTCCTAGATTTAAAGATATTTTTTTACAACTAACAACTAACACAATATCCCATGAAAAAAGTTTTAATAATTCTATTAAACACGATTACAATTATTACAAGTCTATCGCTTTATGCTCAAAACGATGCAGAGTTAATAACGAACCCAGAAAGTCTAAAATTACCGAATAACTTTCATGATTTAGAAGAAGAACGATTAAAAATAATATCGGACATGTATGGTAGTATGTACGAAATTAGTGGTTTATTTACAGAGTTAGAACGGTCTGAGAGTTTAGAGAAGCTATTAGAAGAATATAACGCAAGAGGTATAGATTCGCTATCGCCAGAAAGACAACTTTACAGTAAACGATTAGAAAACATACGTAACAAAATTATTTTGCCTGAGCTTAAAACTATAGAAGGACAAAGCATGGCAGACATGCAATATATCTCTGTTACCGAAGGTTTTAGACGTATTATAGAAAATAAAGTGCAAGCCATTTTAAAGAAAACCGATCAACTTTCTAGTGTTGGTGCTAAAGTTACAGAACTAAATAACACGTCTTATGTGAGTCAGAACTTTAAAAAACAAATAAGTTGGTCTTTTGCATTTTTAGTAGGTATTGTAATTGTTGGTTTCTTCATTATTGCAGCAAAAGACAATCAGATTAGAAAATCTATTTTCACTGGAAATTCTGGATTACAGTTTATAACTATATTCTCTATTATAATAGCCATTATATTATTTGGTATTACCGAAGTATTAGGAGGCAAAGAAATCTCCGCTTTAATTGGTGGTATTTCGGGTTATATATTAGGTCGCAGTAGCTTACAGAGCAAAGAAGAAAAAAAAGACACTTCTCTAGAAAGCATAAACCCTAAATAAAAGTTTTTTTTTATAATTAAAAAATAAATCCGCCATAGTAATACAAGCAGTTATTACTAAGGCGGATTTGTTTTTTATTACATTTTAAAAATATTAAAATGAATACTGAGGCAACCATTTTAAAAAAATATGTGTCTATAGATATAGAACATATAAAATTCAATCAAAAAATGAAAATCACAATCAAAACAGTATTTGCCTTAAGTTTTAACCTGTTATTTATTATTTCGGGAATAGCACAGACAACTCAAGCCCAAAAACAAGAAGAAAAAGCATTCACTAAATTTATTAAAAAGAATAGTACTAAAATTAGTTTTAAAAATAATGATGCCTTAGATCAAAGTTTAAATTCGTTAATTAACTCGCTTGCAGATAAAAAAGTAGTAGCCATTGGTGAAGACACACATGGCACTTCAGAATACTTTAAACTTAGAGCTATTATTACCAAAAAGCTAATTTTAGAAAAAGGCTTCAATACTATTATTCTAGAAAACCCATACGATGATATCGAATTATTGAGTAAAAAACTACAAACAACATCGGCAATAGAATTAATGCAAACGCATTTATTTCCTATTTATCAAACAGAAGAGATGAAAGCCTTCATCATCTGGTTACAAGAAAACCCTTCAGTAAATATTACCTTTAAAGGCTGTGACGATTCCTATTGGGCAATGCACCAACTTTTAGAAACGGCTTTTTCTAAACTTAATGATTCTAAACTAAACGATTTATTAACACAGTACAAAGACCAAACTACTTTAGAGTTAGAAGACTATGTAAAGAAATATCCTAACCAAAAACAAGAAGCAAAAAATCACTTCTACCTTGGTAGATTCGCACATGAAACAGCCCTAAAAATAGAAGCTCGTTTAATAGAAACTAATACGTATAATGATCGTTTAAAAGAATTACTATTCAACACCAAAAACAGTTATATCAACTTTGTAAACTATACCAATCGTCGCCCAATACAAGCCAGAGATGAAGTTATGGCTAATAGAATTAAGCATTTTGCAAAAAACACAGAAGCTAAAGTTATTGTTTGGGCACATAGTGCGCATGTCTCTAATACGGTTATTATGGATAATGAGATTGGTATTATGGGAAGAGATTTAAAAGCTGAATTTGGAAATCAATACCATTCTATTGGATTAAGTTCATTAAATGGCGGCTATACTTATATTAATAGAAGGTATATTAACGATGACCATAACTATGATGAAGAATTATATACTGGAACATTACAATATCAACCAGAAAACACATGGGAAGCCTTATTTGCAAAAGCTAAAAAAGGAGATTATTATTTTAGTGTTGAAACGTTAAAGGAAACACTTAAAGATTTAAAAATTAATAGAAAACTAAAACTATTAGGTTATGCAAAAGAAGATGCCACAGATTATTACGATTTATCCCCTTTAAATATGTTTGATACTTTAATATTTATGAATACAACTCATGCACCAAAACCACTATAAATATACTTTTCTGTAACATTTTTACTAACTTATAGACATATTAAGTATATTAACACTGGTATTTATGATAAAAAGCGAGTTTATAAGAATAGCGAAACAAGAAGGCGGAAAATTATCCTATAAGGACAAAGATATTTCTGTAGGTGGTGGCGTAAGAAGTCCTAAAGTAATTTATCTTCTTAAAGTACCTCATAAAGATTACGAGATAACAATTATAAATGAAACAGGAACCAGTTTTGTTGCTAATATTACAGCTCAGTTTCCGGTAACTAGACAATCTTTAGATTTCAACTTAACTACTAAAAGTCATTTATCTACGCTATTTTCTAGAACAAAAGAACGCTTTAAACTAAATAGCAACACCGCTAATATTACTAGTTTTATAAAAAACAATGAAAGTGTAAAACAGTTAAATACAATAGCAAAAGACACTTTGTTTGAACCTAACATCATTGGTAGTTACAATAACGGAGTCTATACTTTAGAATCTAAATACCACGTACAGTTTTCCGACTGGACGCAAGTTATAGAACCATTGATACAATTTTACAGAACCTTTATAAACGAGTTTAGTAAATAATAAAAGAAACTTCCATAAAAGTATAGTTATTTGTCAAGCTGAGCTTGTCGAAGCTAATATTAGTTATTAAATAAGATAACATATTTCGACAAGCGCTTGGACAAAGTGAATTGTAATGACTTTTCATACACCCCATTTATTCTAAACAATTAAATTATCTTTGCAGTCTTATTATAGACAACAAATGAGAATTGATATCATTACCGTTTTACCAGAATTATTAAAAAGCCCGTTTGAAGCCTCCATTTTAAAACGCGCAATTGAAGCTAATTTAGTAGAAGTACACTTTCATAATTTACGAGACTACACAACCGATAATTATAAATCTATAGACGATACACAATTTGGAGGTGGAGCTGGAATGGTTATGATGATAGAACCAATAGATAAATGTATTACTGGTTTAAAAGCAGAACGTGATTATGACGAAGTTATTTACATGACTCCAGATGGTGAAACCTTAAACCAAGGCATAGCCAATCATTTATCATTAAAAGGAAATATCATTATACTATGTGGTCATTATAAAGGAGTAGACCAACGTGTACGCGATTTATTTATTACCAAAGAAATATCTATAGGTGATTATGTGTTATCTGGTGGCGAATTAGGTGCAGCAGTACTTTGCGATTCTATCATTAGATTAATCCCTGGTGTATTAGGCAATGAAACCTCTGCCCTAACCGATTCGTTTCAAGATAATTTATTAGCTCCTCCTATTTACACAAAACCTAGAGACTATAAAGGATACAGTGTTCCCGAGGTATTATTGAGCGGGCATTTTGCAAACATTGAAAAATGGAGAGAAGAACAAGCTTACCAACGTACCAAAAAACGTAGACCGGATTTGCTTGAAGAATAGTTAATTAGGAATTAGGAATTAGGAATTAGGAATTAGGAATTAGGAATTAGGAATTAGGAATTAGGAATTAGGAATTAGGAAAGCTAAAAATTTGCCGTCATTGCTAGGACGAAGGACGTGGCAATCTGCTAAATGATTAACGATTCCTGATTAACAAATAATGATTTTTTAAATTACTTACTTAAACTATGGAGCTATTGCGAGAATATGGTAATCCTCAACTCAAAACACAGGAATCCCTTTTATAAAAGGCAAAATATATTTTACATTATAAAAACTAGCAATACGGTGTTTAAAATTATTAATTATTCATTGTTAATTATTCATTATTAGTTATATTTGCACCCAATTTCGGATTAACCTCTGGCGAGATACGTGAATGTTGCTCTGAATCAATACTTTAAAAAATATAAAGATGGAATCTTTAATTAAATTTGTACAAGACGAGTTTGTAACAAGAAAAGAATTACCAGAATTTTCGGCAGGAGATACAATTACAGTATACTACGAAATTCGTGAAGGAGAAAAATCACGTACACAGTTCTTTAGAGGAGTAGTTATCCAAAGAAGAGGAAGTGGATCTTCTGAAACATTTACAATTAGAAAAATGTCTGGAACAATTGGTGTAGAGCGTATCTTCCCAGTAAATTTACCAGCATTACAGAAAATTGAAGTAAACAAAAGAGGTAAAGTTCGTAGAGCTAGAATCTTTTATTTTAGAGGTCTTACTGGTAAGAAAGCTAGAATTAAAGAAGTTAGAAGAAAGTAATAATCCTTTCTTAAATAATTTTAAAAAGCCTGTTTTTTCAAAAAAACAGGCTTTTTCTATATACAGTTATTAACTTTTGTTAATAACGCTAGTTTATAAACCGTTGATAACTAAACGCTTAAAAAATTGACTTTTTTAATAATATACTATACTTTAGACAAAGAATTTAAATACAACGCAAGTTGGTTAAGGCATAGACCCCTAATTTGAATTAGATTCTAACTGAAGATTTATTCTTTAGATATTGTTTTTTGAGATTTTGAAATTGTAATATTTTAAATCATGATGTTTTAAAAAGTAATGTATGTGCAAACAGACAATAACTAGTAAAACGGAAAGCTCTAAAAAGTAATTAAAACGAAAGTAATAGTTATAATACAGAGCAATGCTTTAAAGGCTATGCCTCATGAAAATGAAGTACACTTAAAAGCATCAAGAAAAACAATATATAGATACATTGTAGTAGCAAGTCGATACATTTTGAAAGCTACAGGTTTGTATCCTTGAAGTAACAACTTTTGAATTGAAAAAATGTAGAACGACAGTTCTAGATTGAGTTAGCGAAAGCTAAATAGGTCAGTTGTTTGTTGCCTTCAAAGAAAGCCATAATACTACAGCGTAATGCTATAATGTTATGGCTTTTGTATTTTATCCTAATATAGTTTTTTTACAAAAAAGGAAATCCTAACGAGAATTTCCTTTTGTTGTAATAAGTAATACATTCCTTTTCAAAAAAATGTAATTCAAATGTTTTATCTGTAAGCGACAGCTACATTTAATGCTCTAAAAGAGACTACATTTGGCCATACACAGCTTCCAGAAAACACAACTGCATTTCCATTAGCAGCTAAAGTAAGCGTACCTTCATAATTTATACCGTCAGCATTTTGAGAAACCACAGTTGTTAAATTTTTAGTATCCAAATCATAAGTTTTTGGTGTACTCGCACTACCTTCTTTTAGTATACTAATTGTTACTTTTGCATTTTCTCCTTGAAAATCTGTAGCGAAATCTAATTGAGTCATTGCCTCCTTTGCTGTAGTCGAATAAATAGTTGATTTTACAATTCCCATCTTAATAATGTTTTAAAATTTATTTATAATATTTTTTTGATTGTATTAGAAACTTACTCTTCATTTATAAATGATGTTGTACAAACTGATACAAGTAATTTTCCTAACAACACTCCAAATATCTAAATACACTTTAAAGTTTACAGAGAAAATGGCACAAGACCTTAATGTCTTGTCATAAGAAAGGTATTTTACATAATTAGATTTTTCAAGACCAAAAAATAACCTTATAAAAATAGTTACATTAGGTGTATCAGTTGTTGGATTAAAAAAATTTATGGACGATTATTGCATGATTGAATCCATTAAAAAGTTAGAAGCACAAAGTATTATCTAAAATTATCATAAATTACATTTATATAATAGTTAGATTTAACTTAACAAACATGAAAATTAAAAACCAAATCCTATCGATACTATTCTTGTGTTCAACAGCTCTAGCAATAGCGCAAAAGTTTGAACCAAAAACAGGAAACTGTCTTGTTTTTGTTGGACAAGATTTGGAAGCTGTAGGAGGTTTAAAAGACTATAACAAGGGTTATGTAGATTATTTTAATATACCTCCAGGTGTTACCATCTACACCAACTTATCACCCAATAACGAATCTTACGGATACTACAATAAAGGATTAGATGGCATAAAAACAAAAGTAAATTGGGGAGCAGGAGACAATTACGCTAACTTATATTTGCAAGATTCTACTTTTAAAAACAGTGCTATAGCTATTGGTTTATCGTTTGTTAATCATGAAAAAGAGGTATCTAAAGGACAACTCGATAACCTAATTATAGAACTGGCCAATTGGATACAAGAGTCTAAACGACCAATCTTTTTAAGAGTTGGCTACGAATTTGATGGTTGGGAATGGAATCATTATAAAAAGAAACATTATTTAAAAGCTTGGGAAAGAATACACAATATTTTTAGAAAAATGCAAATAGATAATGTCACTTTTGTTTGGCAATCTAAAGGTACAGGCTCCAACCAAGACATTTTAGAAGCTTGGTATCCAGGAGATGAAATAGTAGATTGGTGTGCCTATTCTTATTTTGGGCAAGCAGACCAAGAAATGCTCACCTTTGCTAGGAAACACAACAAACCTGTTTTTATTGCTGAAGCAACACCTGTAAGGCAAATGGAAAACTTGTACTTTGAAACCGATTTAAAAAAGGAAACACAAGCAGAAGCTATTTGGGAAGAATGGTATGTTCCTTTTTTTAAAACTATAAAAAACAATAGCGATGTTATTAAAGCCTTTAGCTATATCAACACAGATTGGTATGCTCAACCCATGTGGATAACTAATCCTGTATTTAAAAATGTAGATTCAAGACTTCAAATGAGTAAGTACATTTCAAAAAAATGGACAGAAGAAATACAAAAATCACACTATCTACATGCAGAAAATGTATTGTGGAATGAATTGTCGAAAGAGTAAGTTTTCAAATTAACCAGTCAATAATTATCTTTTGAGCAAATACCTTAACTTCGTTTTTTAAACTATTTAGAAATAATAGCAACATATGAATCTACCTTTCATAGCAGATAAAACATTTAAAAATAAAGATTACACAACAACAGCATTACCAAAAGGAGAATACGATAATTGTACTTTTATAAACTGTGATTTTAGTGAAAGCTATTTAGCTATGATTTCTTTTTTAGAATGTGAGTTTATAGACTGTAACCTAAGTTTAACTAAAACTAAAAACACAGCCTTTAAAGATGCTATTTTTAATAACTGCAAATTGTTAGGTTTACCATTTCATGACTGTAATCCCTTTTTATTTTCAGTACGTTTTAATAACTGTACACTAAATCTAGCTTCTTTTTATAATCTTAAAATAAAAGCGACAACCTTTAAAGGCTGTAAATTAGAGCAGACCGATTTTACAAATACAGACCTTACGGCTTCTTTATTTGATGATTGTGATTTTCATCAAGCGATTTTTGATAATGCTATTCTAGAAAAAGTTGATTTTACCACTTCAAAAAACATTAGTTTTAACCCAGAAAACAACCGATTAAAAGGCGCTAAATTCTCAAAAGAAAATGCATTAGGGCTATTATCTCATTACAATATTGATATTATATAATTCATTTACACAAACGTCATTGCGAGAGCGCAGGACATGATAACCTGTTTAAAGATTCGAAAACAACAACTTCTCGATACAATTTTATTACGTTACTCTACATAAAAACACTCCTTTAGATTTGTATATATAAATTTTATAAATTAAAAACGGAAAAGATACACTATCAAATCACTCTGAG
>CANLUH010000012.1 GCA_947494205.1 uncultured Flavobacteriaceae bacterium
CACAACAAAAAACCAGAGCTGTTAAATGCTCTGGTTTAATTTATTTTAAATCTGTCAACCTATTTTAGGACGACTCAGTTGTCTCTTTAATGTCTAGGTTCTCTCATTTGTCCTTTATCTCCTCTCATACCTCTATGTCGGTCTTTAAACTCTTCAATCATTTTTTTTCTGAAAGAGCGATCCGCTTGCATAAGTTTCATTATTTTTTTTGCTGACAATACTTTTTGAAGCTTTTGGTAGTATATTTTTTGAAGCTTTATACGTTCTTCTTCCATTTTTATTACATTATCTAAAAAGGCTTTAGCTTCTACTTCTGTTAAATCTTCTGGTCTTTTACCTTTTAAACTACGTTTTATATCGCTTTTTTCTCTAGCTGTAGTTCTTGCTTCTTCATTAGCATTATATATTGGCCAAAACGCTTGTGCTTCTTGTTCTGTTAGGTCTAACTTACTTGTTATGTGTGCTATTTTTAATGCTTTTATTTTGTCTTTATTACGTTGCGCTTGCACATTAAAAGCAAGTAATAATAATAGTATAGGGAGTAATCTTCTTATATTCATTTTATTGTAATATTAATTCGTTTTCGTCTAAATCTTCTAAATAACTATCTAGAGTATCGTCGCTTAAATTATAGTCTATAAAATTAGTGTTTTCTAATTCTGTTTCTGTAAATAAAGCAGCTATATCTGTCGCTTGGGTTTCATTTAATACATAACTGTCTAATTGTTCTGTATCTACATCTGCATAAGAAAGCGTGTCTCCTTCACCAAAAATAGATAAACTAAAAAATAAAGCTACTGCAGCTGCTATACTAGAGGTATAAAGCAACGTCTTTTTGCTAAAAAGAGATATTACTTTAGGGGCTTGTTTTGTAGTTTTTATAATAGTGTCTTCTACAGTTTCAAAATAGTCTTCAGGGACTTTAAAACCAGTGTCGCTTACTTTATCGTTTAGTTTAGCTTTATTTAAAATAACATCTTCTAATCCTTCAAAATAATCGGTAGGAGTATTTAAACCAGAAGTTTCTACTGTTTCACTAAGTTTTGCTTCGCTTAAAATAGTGTCTTCTAGATATTCAAAATAATCCTCTGGAGTTTTAAATCCTGAATTTTTAGTGTTATGTAAATTATTCTTTTCCATTTATATAATCACTTAGTGATAGTCTAACAGTAAGACTATTAAAGTATTAAATAGTTTAATGCGTTGTTAAGTATTTTTCTAATTTTTTAATTGCTATATGATATGATGCTTTTAAAGCGCCTTCACTGGTTTCTAAAATATCTGCCATGTCTTTGTATTTAAGGTCTTGAAAATATTTCATATTAAAAACCAATTGTTGTTTTTCGGGTAAAGTTGCAATTGCTTTTTGTAATTTTAATTGAATGGCATCTCCTTCAAAATAAACATCGGCTTGTAAATTATTTATTGCTAAATTTTGTACTTCTTCACTTGTTATTTGTAATCGCTTTGCATTTTTGTTTATTAATGTAATAGACTCGTTTGTTGCAATACGGTATAACCATGAATATAGTTTACTATCTCCTTTAAAGTTATCTATGCTTTTGTAAACCTTTATAAAAGTGTTTTGTAAAACATCGTCTGCATCGTCATGAGACTTTACTATATTTCTAATATGCCAATACAAACGTTCTTTGTAAAGACTAACAAGTGTTTTAAATGCTTGGTCTTTACTTGTTTTGGTTTGTAGTTGTTTTACGAGTTCGTTGTCTTTAGTCACAAAAATTAATTTCTTATTAGACTATAATAGTTTATAAAGGTTTAATACTTTTTTATATTTGATATTTTTAAATATGTAAAATATTGTTTTACAGTGTTTTAAGTGTTTAATCATCGATTAAGTGTTGGTAATTATCGATTAAAAGCATTATTTTTTTGTTTTTTATTACTTTTTGTTTTACTTTTGCACCAACAAACATACTTATGTTGTTAGTCGTCCCCAAGTCTAGCAATAAACAAAAAAAGGATAAACATTACGTTTATCCTTTTATATTTTGTTCAATTTCTATTCAAAACTTTGCATGTCTACAAGTTTTTTATAAACTCCGTTTTTAGCAATGAGCTCGTCATGTTTGCCTTGCTCTGTGATTTCTCCTTTTTGCATCACAATAATTTCGTCTGCATTTTGAATAGTAGATAATCTATGTGCAATAACTATAGAAGTTCTATTTTTCATCATGTTTTCTAAAGCGACTTGTACTGTGCGTTCACTTTCAGTATCTAGATTAGAAGTTGCTTCATCTAATATCATTATTGGCGGGTTTTTTAATACTGCTCTTGCAATATTTAAACGTTGTTTTTGGCCTCCTGAAATTTTAGCTCCTGAGTCTCCAATATTATGATTAATTCCTTTAGGTAAGTCTTTTACAAATTCCCATGCATTGGCTATTTTAAGGGCTTCGATGATTTGTTCGTCTGTAGCGTTTTCTTTACCAATTAGGATGTTGTTTTTTATAGTATCGTTAAATAGAATGGAATCTTGAGAGACAATACCCATTATATTTCTTAAAGAATGCTTAGTTAAGTCCTTTATGTTTTCTCCGTCTATTGTAATACTTCCATTGTTAACATCATAAAAACGAGTAACTAAATTAGCAATCGTACTTTTACCGCTTCCTGATTGTCCTACTAATGCGATAGTTTTTCCTTTTGGAATATCTATCGAAAAGTTTTTAAGAACTAATTCGTCTTCATATTTAAAATCGATATTATTTATTTTAATACCGGTATTAAAACCAACTTTAGTTTTCGCATTTGGTGAATCTTCAATTGGGCTTTTACTTTCAAGGACTTCTAATACACGTTCGGCAGAAGCATTTCCTCTTTTTACACTATAAAGTGCTTTACTTATAGATTTTGCTGGTGTTAGAATGTTATAAGCAAGTAATAAAAAGCCTAAAAATTCTGCTTCGCCAAGTTGTTTTTGGAATACCATTTGTCCTCCATAAATTAGTATGGTTGCAATAGTTAATATCCCTAAAAATTCGCTTGCGGGAGAGGCTAGGTTTTGCCTATTCATTAAGGAATTAGAAAATTTATAAAGTCTATGTGTAGAGCTTTCAAACTTATTTCTAAACACACCTTCTGCATTAAAACCTTTTATAACTCTTAAGCCGCCTAAAGTTTCTTCTAATGAAGATAGAAACATACCGACTTCATTTTGTACTCGATGCGATTTCTTTTTTAAACTCTTTCCTATAAATGAAATAATAAATCCAGAAATTGGAATAAATACAAAAACAAATAATGTTAATTTAGGGCTAAGTATTAACATTGAAATTATTGCAAATAATATTGTTAATGGTTCTCTTACTATTAACTCAAGAACGGCAAGAAATGACATCTGTACTTCGCCAACATCTGAGGCAATTCTAGAAATAGTATCACCTTTTCTTTTCTCAGTAAAATAGGATAAAGGGAGGTTAACAACCCTTTTAAACATTTCGTTTCTAAGATCTTTTAAAACGCCATTTCTTAGAAAAGTAATGAAGTATAAAGAGAAATAGCCAAATAGGTTTTTTAGTAAAAAAAGCACGACTATAATTCCTACTATATATAATAAGGCTCTTTCTTGTCCTATGACTCCCATTTTTTGAGTTATAAAATAGTAGAAGGAATCCGATGCGTAATCTTTAAATTGTTTAATACCAGTCCAAGTTGGTTTAATATTAACCTGCTTGCTTTTATCAAAAAGTACGTTAACCATTGGTATTAAAGCAATCATAGATAAAGTGCTAAAAAGCGCATAGAAAACATTACAAATAATATTTAGGATACCATACTTTTTATAGGGTAACGCAAAGCGTAGTATTTTTTTTAAATAATTCATTAAATAAGATTCATGTCTTTTAAAATGGCATCTATTTTAGTTTCTAAAGTGGCTTCAGTTTCAATAAAATAATCTATTGAATCTAAAGTTGTATTAACGCTAATGTAGAATTTTATTTTAGGTTCTGTACCACTTGGTCGTAAGGCTATTTTACTGCCATCTTCTGTGTAGTAAATTAGTACATTAGATTTTGGTACTTCTATAGCGGTAACAGTATTAGTTACCATATTTTTAGATGTTGATAATTGGTAATCCTCAATTCTAATAACATTAGAGCCATTAACTTGTTGTAAAGGATTTTCTCGGGCATCAATCATCATTTGTTTAATTTCTTTAGCACCTTCAATCCCTTTTTTAGTGATAGAGATTAAACGTTCTTTATATAATCCGTGTGCAACATATAGTTGTATTAATTCTTTATAAAACGAACTCCCTTTTGCTTTTGCTTGTGCAGCTATTTCACAAGCTAATAGGGCAGAAGTTACAGCATCTTTATCGCGAACAAAATCACCCACCATGAAACCAAAACTTTCTTCACCTCCTCCTATAAAGTCTAGCTCAGGAAAATCGTTAATCATTTTAGCAATCCATTTAAACCCTGTGAGTCCAATTTTACATTCTACATTATATGCGTTTGTTAAAACGGACATCATTGGTGTAGATACGATAGTGCTACCTACAAATTCTTTTCCGTTTATTTTAGCATTGCTTTTCCATTGTTCTAATAGAAAATGCGTCATCATTACCATGGTTTGGTTACCATTAAGTAATACTAATTTATTATCTAAATCTCTTACAGCAATACCTACACGATCACTATCTGGGTCTGTTCCTATTACTATATCTCCATCTACTGTATCTGCCAAGTCTAAAGCCATTTTTAGAGCTTCTGGCTCTTCTGGGTTAGGAGATTTTACAGTAGGGAAGTCTCCATTTGGTTCTCTTTGTTCCTCAACAATATGTACATTATTGTAACCTGCACGTTTAAATGTTTCAGGAATAGTCATTATAGAGGTACCATGTAAGGATGTAAATACTACATTTAGTCCATCCTTTGCATCTTGTGGAGTGTTAAAGCTTCCATTTTTAACGGATGCATTAATAAATACATCGTCTACTTCTTTTCCTATATATTCAATTAAATTATCGTTAGCTGTAAATTTAATTTCAGAATAATCTAAGTTATTTATAGTCTCAATAATTTCTGCGTCCTGTGGTGGTACTAATTGTCCGCCATCTTGCCAATACACTTTGTAGCCATTATATTCTGGTGGATTGTGAGATGCTGTTAAAACGATACCACAATGACAGTTTAAATGTTTTAATGCAAAAGACAATTCTGGGGTAGGGCGTAAGTCTTCAAATAAATAAACGTGTATGTTATTTGCCGAAAAGACATCTGCAACAATCTTAGCTAAGGATTTACTATTGTGTCTACAATCGAAAGCGATAGCTACTTTTAGATCTTCGTTTGGGAAGACCTTATGCATATAATCACTTAGGCCTTGCGTATTTTTTCCTAATGTATATTTATTAATTCTATTGGTACCAATGCCCATAACACCACGCATACCGCCTGTTCCGAACTCTAAGTTTTTATAGAAACTTTCTTTTAGTTCAGATGGGTTTGTGCCAATTAAATGTTTTATATGGTCTTGGGTTGCTTTATCGAAAGCTGGTGTTAGCCAAGTATTAACTCTTGCTAATAATTCGGGTTCTATGTGTATCATAGTTTATTGTTATTGACTGCAAAAATAATCAATTATAAAAATGTTAAAACCTAAGATGGTGTTAATTTGAGTTTTTAATTAGAAATTTAATTCATTTCCAATTAAATAGCGCTTTTTATCGCGTTTGGTACTTAATATAATTTCGCCTAGAAATCCTGCTACAAAAAATTGAGTACCAATAACCATGGTAACCAAGGCAATGTAAAATTGTGGACGTTGTGTAATGAGTCTTCCTCCCGGATTTAAAAACAATTTATCTATACCTAAGTAGATAGAAAACATTGTGCCTATTAAAAACATAATAACGCCTAAAGCACCAAATAAGTGCATAGGGCGTCTACCAAAGCGTGAAATAAACCAGATAGTAATTAAATCTAAGAACCCATTAATAAAGCGGTCCATGCCAAATTTAGTTTCTCCATATTTTCTGGCCTGGTGTTGTACTACTTTTTCTCCAATTTTGGTGAAACCTGCGTTTTTAGCTAATACGGGAATGTAACGATGCATTTCACCATTTACATCTATGTTCTTTACAACATTTAAATTATAGGCTTTTAGACCGCAGTTAAAATCATTTAAAATAACTCCAGAGGTTCTACGCGCTGCCCAATTAAATAATTTTGAAGGTAAGTTTTTTGTTAATTTATTATCGAAGCGTTTCTTTTTCCATCCAGAAACTAAATCGAATTGTTCCTTCACAATCATATTGTAAAGTTCTGGTATTTCTTCTGGATTATCCTGTAAATCTGCATCCATAGTAATAACTACTTCTCCTTGTGCTTTTTTAAAGCCAGCGTGTAATGCTTGAGATTTACCAAAGTTTTTAAGAAAACGTATACCTTTTACGCTATTATCTTGTTGAGATAAAGAGGTAATAATATCCCATGAACCATCTGTAGAACCATCATCTATAAAAATGATTTCATAAGAAAAATGATTGGATTGCATAACTTTTGCAATCCAATCATATAATTCTGTTAGTGATTCTTTTTCGTTAAGTAGTGGTATGACTACTGATATGTTCATAGAAAGTATTTGAAATTTAATGCTTCAAATATATAATTAATCTTTGGTTCTTACTACTAAACCAGTTATTAAAGATACAATCAAACCATATACTAACGACCCAATTATACCAATGGTACTTATAAAAGCAGGGGATGTAAAAATATTCATCATACTTATTGCTGTTTCTTCAGCTTCTGCTGGCATATCAGGGTTCTTAGCATACATATCTTCTAAGCCTTTAGTTCTTATGTTTTCTATAAATTCAGGTTGAATATAAGAGTAATGAAAATAGGTGTAAATAGCAAGAATAACACCTCCAATAGCAGCAGTTGCTAAACCAACTTTTATTGCTTGCCCTAAAGTTAACATGTTATTATTAGCCTTTTTATATGCTAAAATGGCAAAGACAAATATAGCTATAGTTCCAATAACATTTATAACTCCTATTGCTAGGTTTTTTTCCATGTCTAACATGTATAGCACTATAAGAATTACTATTGAAAATAGAGCGTAATATAGCCCGAAATTTAGAGCTGTAGCTTTAATAGGTGATTGTTGAGTTTCCATATTTTTGTAGTTTAATAGTTAATTATGCTGGTTAGTATTCAAAGATAGCTAAACGTTACAAAAATAAGTTTAAAATTATTCTTGTAAATTTGTTGCTAGTTAATAAAAAAGGATTAAATTTGCACCTCGAAAATAGAATAGAATTAAAGCATTTAGCGATGAAAAAAGGTATACATCCAGAAAATTATAGATTAGTAGCATTTAAAGACATGTCAAACGAAGATGTGTTCATAACTAAATCTACAGCTAACACAAACGAAACTATCGAGTTTGAAGGTGCTGAATATCCATTAATTAAAATGGAAATCTCAAGAACATCTCATCCTTTTTATACAGGTAAATCTAAATTAATTGATACAGCAGGACGTATCGATAAATTCAAAAATAAATACGCTAAATTCAAAAAATAATTTAAGCGAAATAATAGTTAAAGCCTTTCAAATTATTGAAAGGCTTTTTTTGTTATATACATTTAAACTATTTTTGAATAGATGAATAAATAGTCTTTATTAATAAAGCGACTTAATTTTTAAGCTACAATGAATTACATTCTTTTTGATGGGCCATCACGTAATCAACTATTACCATTTACTTATACACGCCCTGTTGCAGATATTAGAGTTGGAATTTTAACTATTAGAGAGAAGTGGGAACATTATCTTGAAACGACTACAACTACAGTAACCGAAGAGTATTTGTCTGATAAATATCCAATGGTAGAACTAGAAACTAATGTAATGATTAATGCTTCTTACTGTCCAAGTGCAGAATTAGTTGCTTTAATTATGGGGTTAAAAGAAAATCAGGCTATTTTTAAAGGAGAAGATGTTATTGCCTTTTTTACATTAGAATCTCAAGAAGATATAGACTTAAATAGTTTTGAAGCTATTGAGTTTAATGAAGCTATTTTGCAAATAGAGCATACTTGGGATATTTTTTCTAAAAATGCAGAAGCGATAGCTCAAGATTTTGCGTTATTAACTAAAGGGCGCCAATCGCAACCTATACCAAGTTCTAATAACTGTATTGCACCAGAAAATATTTTTATAGAAGAAGGTGCTAAGCTAGAATTTACAACATTAAATGCAAGCTCTGGTCCTATATATATAGGTGAGAATGCAGAAATAATGGAAGGAAGTGTGGTAAGAGGTCCGTTGGCACTATGTGAAAATGCGACACTTAAATTAGCTACTAAAATTTATGGAGCAACCACAGTAGGGCCACATAGTAAAGTAGGAGGAGAGGTTAATAATTCGGTGTTATTTGGATATTCTAATAAAGGACATGATGGCTTTTTAGGAAATTCTGTAATTGGTGAATGGTGCAACCTAGGAGCAGATACTAATAATTCTAATTTAAAAAATAATTACGCAGAAGTAAGGCTTTGGGATTACGAAACAGAGCGTTTTGCAAAAACGGGATTACAGTTTTGTGGTTTAATGATGGGAGATCATAGTAAATGTGGTATTAACACAATGTTTAATACAGGTACAGTTATAGGTGTTAATGCTAATATATTTGGTAGCGGTTTTCCTCGTAATTTTGTGCCAAGTTATAGTTGGGGTGGAAGTTCTGGCTTTACAACATACAATACTACAAAAGCTTTTGAAGTCGCAAAAGTTGTTATGTCTAGACGTAATATAGAATTCTCTGAACAAGATGAGAAAATATTATTAGCTATTTTTGAAGATTCTAAAAAGTTTAGAAGAGAGTAATAGCGTACTATGGTTAGGAATTTTATTAATATACTTTTTAGGAAAATATTTTTTCGATTTAGCAGATAAATTCGACAAAAATAAATGGTTATTTAGTGTATTAGGATAGTGTCTTACTATTTTTGATCTATTGTTATTGGCGGTGTAGATTTGGTTCTGTTAGATATGTTTCTAGAATTAGGTATTGATTGGGATAGTACTCTAGATTTGTCTTTAATGTTATTACCTTTTGGCGTTGGTCTTCTTATTTATTTTATTATTTATTAAAGCGTAACTGGAGTAAGTCTGTAGTGACGATTAAAGACGAAATACAGGACATAGGTAAATATCAAGACCACTTATCGTAAGTATCGAACTTAGGTGCTGATTTATAGTAGTTTGTCTATAAATTAGAATATAGAATCATTATGTTGTAAAAAAAATATATATTGCTTATGTATTGCCCTACAACCTATTTATGAAATTAATTTTTAAGAACCTCTTATATTTTTCCATAGTATATTTTACTGTATTTATAATAGATAGCTATGTGAAAATTAACATAGACCCTTTTCCTAGTCGCTATATTTCAAAGGCTTCACTAATTTTCTTATTAGTCATATTCTTTTTATTTAATCAAAGTGAAGAAGAGTCAAATAAAAAACCAATAGTTATACTGGCACTGCTTAGTTTTATAGTAGGCGATGTTTTTTTTATTGGTGCAGACTCTAGCATAATGCTAGTTATAGGAACTGTCTTTTTTGCTATAGGGAAAGTACTTTATGCTATTCGATTTTCTAATAAGCGAGATTTTAATATTTTAAAACTCATACCTTTTCTACTATTTTGTTTTATATATATGTGCTGTTTAATGGTAGCTATATATGATAATTTAGGAAATTACTTCATATTTTTATTGATGTTTTTGTTTATAGTAATGATTTTAGCTCAGTTTGCTTATTTAAGAAAAAATGAAGTAAATAGATTAAGCTATTGGTTAGTTTTAATAGGCGTGATACTATCTATGTTTTCAGATAGTCTAACGATATTAAAGCAGTTTTACGATAGAGATATTGCTTATAATAATATTACAATCATGTTATTTTATGGATTATCACAATATTTTATAATTTTAGGAATAACTAAAGAAAAAAAACAGATAAATGAAGTTTAGAAAAACTAAGAATAGTTATTAATAAGAATATTATTTATTAATAAAACTGATTTTTGCAATAATCTTAGGAGGTTACTATTCAATTTTAGATTATGTAAAGTTTCACTAAAAAAACAGTTGATTTGTTGCTATCAATCCCTAAAAACATACTTAATTTTGCTTTGCTTTTTTTTGCTGTCCTAGCAACAGATATCTATGTTAAGCTATATTTAGATGTAGTGCCTTATAGATATATTTCTAAACCTATAGTAATGCTTAGTATTGCTCTATTTTATCTTAGTTATAAAAAGAGAGTTAATAAAAAGAATAGATTTTTTTTTGTAGGACTTTTATGTTTCTTGTTAGGTGATGTTTTTCTAATTAATGATGCAAATCAAATATCCTTTTTGCTAGGAATGCTTTGTTTTATTGTAGGTAAGCTCTTATATGTTTATAGGTTTTTAAATAGCAAAGATTTTAATCTTATTAAATTAATTCCTTTGTTGTTGTTTAGTTTTATATATGTTGTTGGTTTGTTGTTATTTATATATAAAAACTTAGGTGATTTTATTATACCTGTGTTGATATATTACTATATTTCACAAATACTATTATTAATGTCCTTTTTAAGGTTAGATACTGTAGATAAGAAGAGTTTCTTATGCGTTTTCTCAGGAGTTATTTTTTTTATAATTTCTGAAACTATAGTTGCTTTGAGTATATTTCATGTTAAAATGGGGTATCAAGATTCTACTATAATGATTACTTACGGGATTTCTCAGTTTTTAATTTTAATAGGAATTTTAATTGAGAACCCTATAGAAAAAGAATTAAATTAAAAACTTGATGCAGAACATTTTGGTGTTATAATTTATGAAAGAAGTAATTAGAAATAATATTTTATTTACGGTAGTATTTTTTATAATACTCTCTTTAGATATATACGTTAAATTAAATTTTAATGGAATGCCGTATCGTCTAATTACAAAACCATTAGTGATGTTATTGTTGATTGGGTATTACTATTTAGCTAAAAGAGAGTCATCCATTAAAAAAAACAGATTAGTCATTATTGCGCTCTTTTTATTTCTATTTGGAGATATAGCATTTATCTTTTATGAATATCAAGTTATTTATATTTTAGGTTTGGTATTGTTTATTTTAGGTAAAATCTTTTATATTTTAAGATTTTCAAATCAAAGTGATTTTAAATTAGCTAGTCTATTACCATTCTTTACAGTATGTTTTGTATATATGTTGGTTATAATGTTTTTAGTAATAGATAATTTAGGGAACTTCTTTATACCTACTTTAATTTATCTCTTTGCTTGTTTAATCACTATTTTATTTGCTTTTTTAAGAAAGAATGAAGTGAATAGAGAGAGTTATGTATTCGTTTTAATCGGTGTGTTTTTTATGGTAATTTGCGATAGTATTAGTTTATTGCAATCTTTTTATAATCCAGATTTACCTTACCATGAAATTTTAATAATGTTATTTTATGGTATATCTCAGTATTTTATAGTTTTAGGAATTGTCAACGAGAAGAAGTGATTAAAAGTAATGTAAATTAATATATGGTTTTTATTGATGAAGAAATTTCTGAAAAATAAAATTAGTTTCATAATAATTTTTGTAACTATCTTAATTTTGGATTTGGTAATAAAGGATACCTTAGATAATATCTTATTTCGTTATCTATCTAAATCCTTAATAATGATTTCACTCATTATTTTTTACTTAATGCATCAAAAAGAAAAACAAAAAAGAAGTTTATATATTATGTGTATAGCTTTATTTAGTTTTTTATTGGGTGATATGTTTCTTATTAATTACGAGGATATTATCTTTTATATCTTAGGTGTCTTTTTGTTTATCTGTGGGAAACTATTTTATGTTTTCAGGTTTTCAAATCAAAAAGATTTTAAGCTATCAAACTTATTGCCTTTTTTAGGTTTAAGCTTTATATATATGTTCTTTATTATGCATTTAGTAATAGATAATTTAGGAAGTTTTCTATTACCTGTATTTATTTATCTATTTATATGCTTAATGTTATTGTTGTTTTCTTTTCTTAGAAAAAATGCAGTTAACAGTACTAGTTATCTTCTGGTAGGTATAGGAGTATTATTATCTGTAATTAATGATAGTGTAACCGTTTTACAATCTTTTTATGACCCAAACATTATATTGCATTATGATGTTTTTGTTATGCTAATGTATGGCGTTTCTCAATATTTAATAGTTTTAGGTATTATTAAAGAAACACAATCTCAAACAGAGGTTACTGTTTCTTAACACGTTTTAAATCCAATAAATTAATAGGGTTGTTTCCTAACCCTGAAACAGATTTTTGTGTAAAACGTACCACTTCATCATAATATAATGGTACAATGGGGGTTTCTCGCATTACCAAACTATCCATTTTGGTGTACAGTAACTCTCGTGACTCAGTATCTGTTTCTGTAAACGATTGCGTGTACCAAGTGTCAAATATATCATTTTTAAAATGCGTATAATTAGGACCGTTAGGTGCAAAATTATCACTGTAATATAAAGACAAATAGTTTTGGGCATCTGGGTAATCTGCCACCCAACTAGCTCTAAACATATCTAACTTACCATTGGCTTTAGATGATTTTAAAGTAGATGCAGGAATAACATCTACAGCGACTAATAAACCAGTTTTTTGTAGTTCTCGCTGAATGTACTCACAGAAATTTAAATAATTACTTGTGGTTGTTATTGTTATTTTCGGGTTATTATTACCAGTTTCTTTTCTGTATTGTTCTATTAAAGCTTTTGCTTTCTCTGGGTTGTAAGTAAACCCAATAGAGCTATCATAACCGGGAAGCCCTTTAGGTATAAAACCACCATTGGCAGGAATACCAATACCGTTTCTTAAAAAGGTCATCATTTTTTGTCTGTCGAAGCCATAATTTACAGCCTGTCGTAATAATTTAGATTGCATTTCTGGAGCATCAGACTCCATAAAAAAAGCTAAGTACTCAGTATTTAAATAAGGCCCTCTAAGCATATCTATAGTGTTGCTATATTTCTCTCTAAGTGTGCCTTTTGCCGTTAAAATATCATCTTGATACGATGCATCCAAGGAGTTTAAGAAATCTAAATTCCCTTGTATAAACTGTAAAAATTCACTTTGCTTATCGGGTAAGAAAGTAATGGCTACAGCTTCAAGATAAGGTAGTGTTTTTCCCGAAGCGTCTGTTTCAAAATAGTTGTTATGCTTTCTAAAAACGAGTTTAATATTCTCTTCCCAGCGTTTAAATTTAAACGGTCCTGTACCAATAGGATTAGCTCTAAAATCTGTTCCGTAATGTTCTACTATTTCTTTAGGAACTACAGAGCAGTATTTCATAGTTAATAACCCAAGAAATGCTGGAAAGCCTTGTTTTAATTTAATATTAAAAGTGGTATCATTTATAGCAGAAAATGATTCAACTTTATTCATGACCCAACGACCAGGCGATGCTACTTTATCATCAATTAATCGATTTAAACTATATTCAAAATCTGATGCAATAACGATTCTTGTAGAGTCTTTACCAAAAAGAGAATGTTTATGAAAAGGCACATCATTACGAAGCGTAAATGTGTAACTTAATGCATCTTCCGAAATAACCCAATCTTTAGCTATACAAGGTTGTACATTTAAATCGTTATCCATTTGTACTAAGCCATTAAATAATTGGTTAATGGCCCAGATGTCTGCATTGTCTTTTGCAAAAGCAGGATCTAATGATCCAATATTTTTATGTTCGTTATATCTAAAAACAAGATGGTCTTTGTTAGCTTTCGTTTTCTGTTCACAAGAAAAAAAACAAAACAAAACACAAGAACATATAAAATAAAAAAAAGAGTCTCTTTGTTTAATAAACATGTAATACGTTTTTATGCATTTATCCTTCGGGCAATGCTTTCCATTTTAAAACTGTTTTAGAAAATAAAAATACAAACAGAATTCCTATAATAAGTAAAATATAACTCCAATCTAATCCAAAATAGTCTATTAAAGAAGTGAATTCTGTATTCTGCTGTGTATATGGAATCTCATTCCAACGACTTCTTTGATGCATAGATATTAAACCAATTATTAGAAAAACATATGGGACGAATCCAACGAGCGTTATATTTATAAAAACGCTAATAATTTGTTTCTTCAACTTATTGGTTAAAAAGAGGGCTGTAAATAATATAAAAGTGCCGATAAAGAGTGTTAAATAGACAACGAAAAATTCGAGATTTTTTCCTCTAATTGAAAATATATAATCAAATACAGTAGCACATAATCCAATAACTATACCTAGGAGTCCAGAGGCTACAATAGAAAACAGCAAGGCTCTTAATCCAGTTAATCTAAACACAAAAATAAGCATGGCTATAGTAAAGGAAATCCAAATAAAAATATGAATGTTTTCTGATATGATTTTCGTATCTCTAATTTCATCAATATTTTCAAAAGCGCTCTTGAGGTCACTAGATTCGATGTAATAATTTGTAATAAGTGCCTTATAACGTTCTTCTTCTTCAGAATCATAATTAGAATATGGATAACCTTGTTTCTTCTTACGACCTCTAATGAGTTTTTTTAGTTTAAAAGGATCTTGAGTGTAAATTAAATTAAACCAATTATCTATAGTTAAATTATGCTCTACACTATATTTGTTTAATAAAACAAGATAATCTGATAAGAGTTGTTTTATTTCTTCAGGATTGTTTCTGTCTAGTAATTCCTGATTAGTTTTCTGTATTTTTTTTGCTAATGTTAATTCATGATCATTAATATCACGATTTCTTATAGGGTAATAAATATTCTTATTAAAAAGTTTTTGTTGTGTTTTTGTGTAAAAAAGATCAGAATAATTATAGTAACTAGGAGCCGTAGTTTTTAAATGGGTAGTAACATCTACAACCTTGTCTTTAAGATAATAAACAGTGGAAGAGTCTAAGTTTTTATAATATGCTAGTTTATGTTTTAAAGAATCTTTAGTATCATAAAAAGACCTTGTATATTCTTCATCTTTTACAATAAACTCTTTTAATGAATAGTATTGGTAGTTTCTATTTCCATATTGGTAGTAAACTGAGGAAAAATCGATATAATCTTCATCGGTTTCACAGTATAAGGTATCAAACGGCTGTGGATATATAAGATTGTTTATAGTATAATCGTTAATGCTTTGAGATAGAAAAGGAGCTACTTTATTAGCTAATGCAATCTCATTTTCAACAGACTCTTCTTCATAAGTGTTAACAATATACGTTTTTACTCCTGCTGTGTAGGAATAGTAAAAAGAAGTAGAGAAAAGCAGTATTATAAAAAATAAGAGAAATTGTTTAAATAAAGCAAAAGCACTAGTGGGGTAAAAGTTTTTAAAAGCATTATTCTTAAATAAATAGATAAGCCATATCACTAGCATTAATATGGAAATCATAATACTAAAAAATACAGACCCATTTTCAAAGAAAATATAGAAAGCACTTCTGTCATGTAATGTTTCCGGGTTCATTAAAGCCGTTAGACCAAATAAAAAGAAACAAATATGTAAAATTAAAGCCGTTGCTAACATCCATACCGCTTTGGTGTTCCACAATAAAGGATAACGTTCTAATAAATGTTGATTGGTTTTATATATAAATTTTTTCATGAATAGTAAGCGTTTTAAGAAACAAAGAATCTACGAGTTGAGTTCGAAATATTACGAGTATAAGTAATGTCTATTTTATGTTTACCTAAAACTTCGAGAACAGAAGAAAAAGCCGTTTCTGCTTTAAAATATGCAATAAAAACCCCGCCATTAAACATTATTTTTTCTAATCCTATTGGGTTAAATAACTCTAAAAGTTTGTCCCGATCGCAATGCGTTTCAATTTCTATAATTAATTGATTTGTTGTTGTTTCAACTGCTACATTTTCGTTTTCAGTATACTTACCATCTTTCAAATAAATTACCTTGTTAGACACCTTTTCTACTTCATATAATTGCTGAGAACTCAATATTAAGGCAATAGGATTATTTAGTGAGTTACAAATAGACTTTAAATCTTCTAAAATTATCTGTTGCGCTAAAACATCTAGATTAGCCAGCGGTTCATCTAGCAAAAGTAATTCAGGTTGTCGTAATAATGTTCTGGCCAATTCAAACCGCATTTTATAACCAGAGGACAATTCACTCCATTTTAAATGTTTATAATTCCATAAACCAAGTCTAGCAATCATCATTAACACCCTAGTCTCAATTTCATCTGCAGGAACTCCGTAATTAGAAAGTACAAACTTTAAATTATCTTTTAAACTACCATACCATTTTTGAGTTCTTTGCGGAATATAGACTAAGCTAGACCGTAGTTTATATTCCGTATTAGTATCTCCATCAAGATGATAATTAATAGAGCCTTGCGTGTATTTTAATTCTTTAGCCAAGACTCTAAGTAATGTTGTTTTTCCGTTACCATTTTCCCCAACTAAACCATAAACGTTTCCTTTCTTTATGTCTAGAGAAATTGGGCCGAGCTTAAATTTATTACTACCATAGCTTTTTGTAACGTTTTCTGCCTTTAAAATAGACTTAGACGTGTCGTAAACAGAAATGTCTACTTTAGAAATAGCTTCTAGTATCTCTAAGGAACGTTTTATTAATTCATCTTCTTTATCAGGATATTGTTCTTTCCAATCTGTTAAAGCAATAACAGACTTGTATATAGTTAAATCTTGAGTATCTATGGCACAATCCATAAGTTTACGAAACCCTAGAATGGTATCTTTATTTTTAAAAAAATGCGATACTTCATCAATTCTTTCCTTTATTTTAGACATATTTATGTACGATTAAGCGCTGTTTTTATAATTTTAAAGTAGTAAAATGAATAGAGGTTACTTACTTGCAAACAATTATGTAAATTTGCAGTCTCTAAAAAAATAAAGAGACAAAGTAAATATAATCATTCTTGTTTAAGAATACCCTTATAATTTCTGAAAGTGATACATAAAAAGAAAGTTGCATTTTATACACTAGGCTGTAAGCTAAATTTTTCTGAAACCTCTACAATAGCTAGAAATTTTACAGAAGAAGGTTTTGATCGTGTAGACTTTTCTGAAACAGCAGATATTTATGTCATTAATACCTGTTCTGTAACAGAAAATGCAGACAAACGTTTTAAATCTATAGTAAAGCAAGCGCAAAAAGCAAACCCGGAAGCATTTGTAGCCGCAGTAGGTTGTTATGCCCAATTAAAACCACAAGAATTAGCAGATGTTAATGGCGTAGATTTAGTTTTAGGAGCAACCGAAAAATTTAAAATTACAGACTATATAAACGACTTATCTAAAAACGACTTTGGAGAAGTGCATTCTTGCGAAATAGAAGATGCCGATTTTTATGTTGGAAGTTATTCTATAGGCGATAGAACAAGAGCTTTTTTAAAGGTACAAGACGGTTGCGATTATAAGTGTACCTATTGTACCATTCCTTTAGCGCGAGGAATCTCTAGAAGTGATGCTTTAGAAAATGTATTAAAAAATGCAAAGGAGATTTCCGAAAAAGACATCAAGGAGATTGTATTAACAGGTGTAAATATTGGAGATTACGGTAAAGGGGAATTTGGTAATAAAAAACACGAACATACCTTTTATGAATTAGTAGAAGCTTTAGATACAGTTGAAGGGATAGAACGTTTACGAATCTCTTCTATAGAGCCCAACTTGCTTAAAAACGAAACTATAGATTTTGTCTCAAAGAGTAGAACCTTTGTGCCACATTTTCATATCCCGTTACAAAGTGGAAACAATGAAATTTTAAAATTAATGCGTCGTCGTTACATGAAAGAATTGTATGTAGATCGCGTAAATAAAATTAAAGAAGTGATGCCTCATGCCTGTATTGGTGTAGATGTTATTGTAGGTTTTCCAGGGGAAACAGATGACCATTTTTTAGATACCTATAACTTTTTAAATACTTTAGATATTTCGTATTTACATGTGTTTACATATTCAGAAAGAGATAACACAGTTGCGGCTTCAATGGAAGGCGCAGTGTCAAAAAATGTAAGAGCTAAACGTAGTAAAATGTTAAGAGGGTTGAGTGCGAAATTACGTCGTTCATTCTATGAAAAGCAATTAGGAAGTAAACGCACAGTACTTTTTGAAAGTGAAAATAAAGAAGGCTATATTCATGGTTTTACAGAAAACTATGTAAAAGTAAAAGCACCTTGGAATCCAGAGTTGGTAAATACATTACAAGACGTAGAATTAACCAAAATAGATGATGATGGATTAGTGAGATTTGAGTTTGTCTAGCCTTATTAGTAATTTAATTTATAAACATAAAAAAACCGAAGCTAATACTTCGGTTTTTTTATGTTTTAATGTTTAGTAATTAAATTCTTACTCCAACAGGAAGTAAGCTTTTGTATTGCCTATTGCGTCTAATAAACTTTGCAATTTCAGGGCTTGTAGGGACAACACTTAAATTACGGTCTTTTACATTTTCGAATACTAATTTTAAAAATTCAGTAGTGAAGTTTTCATCGGAAATGCCTTCAGGAATAATTAACTTGGTAAGGAAGATTTTGCGTTCTTGAAGAGAGTATTCAATCTTTGCAAAATGATCGTCCATTTTTAATTCAAATTGACGTAAAAAATCATTGTCAACTAGTTCAGCAGCATCAATCATAATATATAAAATTTAATTTTTTAAGTAGGAAATCAAAAATAGTACCACTATTTTTACAACTTTACTGCGCGAATTTACGAATTTTTTTTCGTTTTAACGTGTTGTTTACTGTTAAATACTTATGAATCAAGACCTAATACACGTGTATTTGATGCCTGGCATGGCAGCAAATCCTTCTATATTTGATAATATTAGCTTACTAGAATCGCAATTTAGAATTCATAAATTACATTGGTTTATACCAGAAGAAAACGAATCGCTAAGTGATTATGCATTACGAATGACTAAACATATAAAACATGAGAATATTGTGTTAATTGGGGTGTCGTTTGGAGGAATTTTGGTACAAGAAATGAGTAGACACATTAAGTTGCGTAAACTTATAATTGTATCTAGTGTTAAAACAAAACACGAATTACCTAAGCGTATGAAGGTTTTACGGGCCACAAAGGCATATAAATTATTACCTACACAATTAATGAGTAATATAGATTTATTAGCCAAGTTTGCTTTTGGAGATACCATTACTAAGCGTATAGAATTGTATAAAAAATACCTATCGGTTAACGATAAACGCTATTTAGATTGGGCTATAGAACAAGTAATTAATTGGGGGCAAGATAAAGCCATGCCAGAAGTTATACACATTCATGGCGAAAAAGACGGTGTGTTTCCATGCGTTAATATAGAGGACTATATTCCAATTAAAAATGGAACACATATTATGGTTATTAATAAATATAAGTGGTTTAATGAGAATTTACCACAATTAATTTTAGGTTAAAAGAGACCTAGTTCTGCAAAATAGTTTTAAATTTACGTAAAACGTACCTGAAGATGAAGATTATATACAAAACACTATCATTAATAGGCTGTGTATGCCTTGGCGGATTATTTATTAACGCCTATCAAAATGCACCAACAGACGAGAATTTTGAAACCACACGTATAAACGATTACAATGTTTATGCTATACAAGTTCCAGATAATTTAGATTTTGCTGGAGAAGGCGTACCATTACAAAATCCAGACATTTTAGAACGTATGGATAAAGAATTGTTAGTAAACACCTATTGGCAATCTAATGGTTTGTTAATGTTTAAACGCGCCAAAAAATACTTTCCTATTATAGAGCCTATTTTAGAAAAAAATGGTATTCCAGAAGATTTTAAATACTTGGCTGTTATAGAGAGTGGTTTAACAAATGCAAAATCTCCTGCAGGAGCAAGTGGCGTTTGGCAAATAATGAAAGCCACAGGAAGAGAGAATGGTTTGGAAGTTAATAAAAACGTAGACGAACGTTATCATTTAGAGAAAGCAACAGAGGTAGCCTGTAAATATCTTAAAAAATCTAAAGAACGATTAGGATCTTGGACGCTAGCAGCGGCAGCTTACAATGCTGGGAATGCAGGTGTTTCTAGACGTTTAAAGGCCCAAGACGTTACTACCTATTACGATTTATTATTAGGAGAAGAAACAGGGCGTTATGTCTTTAGAATAATAGCGTTAAAAGAAATTCTATCGCATCCAGATAAATATGGATTTAATTTTAGAGACAAAGATTTATATAAGAACATTCCAACTTATAAAGTAGGCGTAGACACTGCTGTTACAGATTTTTCTCAATTTGCTAAAAAATTCGATATTAATTATAAAATATTGAAACTGCACAACCCTTGGCTAAGAGAAAATATACTTAATAATAAGTCTAGAAAGCAATACTATATAGACATGCCAGAAAAAGGCTATTATTCTAAAGTAGAGTAGAAGCATAATAGTATAGAAAACAATAAAGGCGCTAATTATTATAATTAGCGCCTTTTGTTATGTTGCAATACTAAAATTATCTTCTACCAGCACGACGTTGTTGTCTCATAGAACCCCCTTGTCCATAATGTTGTTTAGGCATTTGTGCACGCTTCATATTATTCTTCATTTCCTTAATCTGCTCTTTTAGCATGCCTTGCTTATCTAATTTCTGAGCTTCATTAATTAATAAAGTAGCTTCTTGTTTTCTACGTTTAGAAAAAGCAATACCAGCTAAATTAAGTTTGGCCATGGCTAAATCTTGATCCATAGATAATCCTAAAGACACCGCTTTCTTAAAATAACGTTCTGCCTCATTCATATCTGTTTGAGAAACTAGAATACCGTTTAAATAATTAAAATACCCTTGTTGTTTTGTAACTAAGGCTGCC
Organism: uncultured Flavobacteriaceae bacterium; assembly: GCA_947494205.1. GTDB lineage: Bacteria > Bacteroidota > Bacteroidia > Flavobacteriales > Flavobacteriaceae > JAHDHI01. The sequence goes on from CANLUH010000012.1 coordinate 20,891, forward strand.
TCAGGGTTTTTAATTTTATCTAACCAGTTTTTTGCACCAGCCATATCTTGCTTACGTAATTTTAAAAAGGCAAGTAATATAAATTCATTCTTAAAGTACAAGAATATAAATATTAACGATAGTAATATTAACATAATTCCGTTACCAATACCACCTTCTGTAAACTGCCAAACTGCAGTTGCTATAATTAAACCAGCAATTATTAATTTAAATATTTTGTTATACATATTGTATTTTTAATGAAAATGACGACTTAAAAAGCCTTCAAAAGTTGTTATTTATTAATTCAGATTGCAAAGAAACTAATTTTTAACGAAATAATAAGGCTAACAAAACGTAATTTATACTTTAAAAATTCCATTGTTTACAGGGGATATCTTCAAAAGAAAAAATAATATCTATAGTTATTAAAATATTTTTAAAATAAGGTTTGCGAAATAAAAAAGTCGTTGTATATTTGCGCTCAGTTTTGGGGTTATACTTAAAACAATACAAAGCATATAATTTTTCAGATTTTAAAGATATTATAAAATGAGTAAAAGAACGTTTCAGCCATCAAAAAGAAAGAGAAGAAACAAGCACGGTTTCAGAGAAAGAATGGCATCTGTTAATGGTAGAAAAGTATTAGCTCGTAGAAGAGCAAAAGGAAGAAAGAAAATATCTGTTTCATCTGAAACTAGACATAAGAAATAATGATTAACAATTGTTAACATATTTAAAGGCGTTACTTAGGTGTAGCGCCTTTTTTTGTATCTAATTATTACTATTTTTGAAACTCTATAAATCAACACAATGCCAAAGAATTCTAAACTAAAATCGATATTAATTATTGGATCAGGTCCAATAATTATAGGACAAGCCTGCGAGTTTGATTATTCAGGAACACAAGCGTTAAGATCGCTTAGAGAAGATGGAATTGAAACCATTTTAATAAATTCTAACCCTGCAACTATTATGACTGATCCCTCTATGGCGGATCATGTGTACTTATTGCCATTAAATACAAAATCGATTATACAAATCCTTAAAGAGCATCCTCAAATTGATGCTGTTTTACCAACCATGGGAGGACAAACTGCTTTAAATTTATGTATAGAAGCAGACGAAAAAGGAATTTGGGAGGATTTTGGAGTAGAGATTATTGGTGTAAATATAGACGCCATTAATATTACTGAAGATAGAGAGCAGTTTAGAGAGTTAATGCTTAAAATTGGAATACCAATGGCGCCTCAAGCAACTGCAACATCTTATTTAAAAGGTAAAGAGATTGCTCAAGAATTTGGTTTTCCTTTAATTATTAGAGCCTCTTTTACATTAGGAGGAGCAGGAGCCTCATTTGTATATAAAGAAGAAGATTTTGATGAATTATTAACACGTGGTTTGGAAGTGTCTCCAATTCATGAAGTTATGATTGATAAAGCCTTAATTGGTTGGAAGGAATATGAGTTAGAATTGCTTCGAGACGCAAACGATAATGTAGTTATTATTTGTTCTATAGAAAATATGGATCCAATTGGGATTCATACAGGAGATTCTATTACTGTAGCACCAGCAATGACTTTAAGTGATAAAACGTATCAAAAAATGCGTGATATGGCAATCCATATGATGCGTAATATTGGTGATTTTGCAGGAGGTTGTAACGTGCAGTTTGCAGTTAGCCCAGATGAAAATGAAGATATTATTGCTATCGAGATTAACCCACGTGTATCACGTTCGTCTGCATTAGCAAGTAAAGCAACAGGATACCCAATTGCAAAAGTAGCAGCAAAATTAGCTATTGGTTACCATTTAGATGAATTACAAAATCAAATTACAAAATCTACGTCGGCTTTATTTGAACCAACATTAGATTACGTTATTGTAAAAATACCACGCTGGAACTTCGATAAATTTGAAGGTGCAGACAGACGCTTAGGACTACAAATGAAATCTGTAGGAGAAGTAATGGGAATTGGGCGTTCGTTCCAAGAAGCATTACACAAAGCAACACAATCTTTAGAAATTAAACGTAATGGATTAGGAGCGGATGGAAAAGGTTATAAAAATTACGAACAAATTATAGAAAAATTAACCAATGCAAGTTGGGATCGTGTGTTTGTTATTTACGACGCTATACAAATGGGAATACCATTAAGTCGTATACATGAAATCACAAGAATAGACATGTGGTTTTTAAAACAATACGAAGAACTATACCTTTTAGAAAAAGAAATTTCTACGTTCACGATAGATACTATAGAACGCGAACTGTTATTAGAAGCTAAACAAAAAGGATACGGAGACAGACAGATAGCACACATGTTGGGTTGTCTAGAAAGTCAAGTATACACTAAACGTGAAGCATTAAATATAAACCGAGTGTACAAGTTAGTAGATACTTGTGCAGCTGAGTTTGAAGCCAAAACACCATATTACTATTCTACCTTCGAAAATGAAGTAGAAACAGCAGATGGCAAGCGTTTTGCAGATAATGAAAGTAAAGTATCCGATAAGAAAAAAGTAATAGTACTAGGATCTGGACCTAATAGAATAGGACAAGGTATTGAGTTCGATTACTGTTGTGTTCATGGTGTTTTAGCTGCCGCTGAATGTGGTTACGAAACCATCATGATTAACTGTAATCCTGAAACTGTATCTACCGATTTTGATACTGCAGATAAGTTATACTTCGAACCTGTATTCTGGGAACATATCTACGATATTATTAAGCATGAAAAGCCAGAAGGTGTTATTGTGCAATTAGGAGGACAAACCGCTTTAAAACTTGCCGAAAAATTAGAACGCTACGGTATTAAAATTCTTGGAACTAGTTACAAAGCCTTAGATTTAGCAGAAGATAGAGGAAGTTTCTCTAATATATTAAAAGAGAATAATATTCCTTATCCAGAGTTCGATATTGCCGAAACAGCAGAAGAAGCATTGGTTGTTGCAGATAAATTAGATTTCCCAATATTAGTGCGTCCGTCTTATGTATTAGGAGGACAGGGTATGAAAATTGTAATTAACAAAAAGGAATTAGAAGAACACGTTGTTGATTTATTAAGAAGCATTCCTGGAAACAAATTACTATTAGATCATTATTTAGATGGCGCAATAGAAGCAGAAGCAGATGCGATTTGTGATGGCGAAAATGTTTACATTATTGGTATCATGGAACACATTGAACCTTGCGGAATTCACTCTGGAGATAGTAACGCAACATTACCGCCGTTTAACCTAGGGAACTTAGTAATGCAACAAATAAAAGACCATACTAAAAAAATTGCTTTAGCATTAAATACAGTAGGTTTAATAAACATACAATTTGCAATAAAAGACGATACGGTATATATTATTGAAGCCAATCCAAGAGCCTCTAGGACAGTACCATTTATAGCCAAAGCTTACGGAGAGCCATATGTTAATTATGCAACAAAAGTAATGTTAGGAGATAAAAAAGTAACCGATTTCGATTTTAAACCAGAATTAAAAGGATATGCCATTAAACAACCCGTATTTTCTTTCAATAAATTCCATAATGTAAATAAACAATTGGGACCAGAAATGAAGAGTACAGGAGAAAGTATCTTATTTATAGATGACTTAAAAGATGATGAATTTTACAACTTATACTCAAGACGTAAAATGTATTTAAGTAAGTAAATAAAATACATGTTATAATTAAAGCGCCTTAAAACTTGTTTTAAGGCGCTTTTTTTTAAAAAGGACTAGTTTTTTTATGATTATGTCGTTTTATTACTAGATATAAAATGATAAAAATCAGTTTTTGATAAAAAAAATAGTAAATTTACTTGTTAATTATATCTAATAAAAAACAACGTATTACTATTGGAAAAAGCTACTAGATTCAATTTTATTAAAAAACAGACATTACTTTTATGTATTGTAATGCTATCTACCTGTGCCTTATTTGCACAAAAAACTGTTTTCGATATTAGTCGTTCTGGTACTGTAGCAGAACTTGACGAACTCTATAAACAAAATCCTAATATTATAAATACGGCTAATGAGAATGGCTATTCACCTCTTGTATTAGCATGCTACAGTGGTAATGATGCTGTTGTTACATTTTTAGCAGATAAAGTAGAAAACATTAACGGAGCAACAAATTATGGCTCGCCTTTAATGGCTGCAACAGTAAAAGGCCATATTAAAATTGTAAACATATTATTAAAATACAAAGCCGACCCTAATATAACCGACGTAAAAGGAGTAACTGCTGCCCATTATGCGGTTATGTTTAGAAAATACAGTATTATAGAAATGCTAGTAGAAGCTAAAGCAGACTTTAGCTTAAAAGATAATAATGGTAAATCTGCATTAGATTATGCCAAAAACTATAATGACGAAAAAATAAATAAATTGTTAAATATAAAACTATAGACTATGAAGAAAATTACTTTTTTATTACTTTTTTTAGCTGCTAATACATTATTAGCGCAAACTTGGACAACAGGACAAGTGTCTCTAGATACTGGAGATAACTTTTCTGTTCAGTACGATATTAACGTGGGGACTAGTACGGTTACTATGACTATGATAGGAAACCAAAACGTATGGTTAGCTGTAGCGCCTGGTGTTGCTGCTGGTAACGGTATGGGAAATGCTGGTGATGATGTTGCTGTTTATTCGTCTTCAGGGTTACAAGATAGAAATATGCCAGCTGGTACAGGAACTCCTCTTGTAGACACAAATGATTGGACTTTAGTAAGTGATAATACATCAGGTGGATTAGTAACAGTAATAGCTACAAGAGCTATAGATACAGGAAATGCTGACGATTTTGTATTCCCAACGTCTGCACAAGCGTTACCAATATTATGGGCTCATGGAAATGGTTCAACTGCATTTGGTTACCATGGTTTTGGAAACAAAGCTGGTGTAGTTGCTAATATTACATTAAGCACACCAGATTTTGAATCTGAAATTAGAGAATTCTCTATTCACCCTAATCCAAGTTCATCTACAATGAATATTGGTTTACCTTCTTTAGTTGATGGATTAACAGTTGAAGTATACGATATATTAGGAAAGAAAGTATACGCAGATAACTTAAATACATTATCTACAAGCATCGACGTGTCTACATGGAACAGCGGTATGTTTTTAGTTAAATTATCTTCTGTTGAAGGTGATATATCTTTAACTAAGCGTTTTGTGAAAATGTAATATAGTTACATTATAAAATATTTTAAAAGCCTTCAATACATATTGAAGGCTTTTTTTATGGGCTATATATACTGTTTTTTTAATGATACAGTTGTTATCAGCTTAAATTATAACATCATTAACAATAGACCAGAGAGGCTTTTAAAACCCGTCTAGTCTGTTAATTAGTTTGGAATGTTTCTATAGAAATGAAAAGAGCTTTTATTAGGCCGTTTTAAACTATAAATATGTTAAATTTTAAGCTTACGGATACAAAAAAAAGCCTCAATTAAGAGGCTTATATTTATATGTTTAGTAAGTAATTTAATTACTTCTTTTTCAATTCAAAATTATAAGTAACACTAACGTTATTAGATAATTTATCGCTTACTACTTTTGGGATATCAATATCAAAATCTGAAACTGTAACCGCAAATTCACCTACAGCTGTTATTTTTTCATCTACCATAGCAAGCATTAATTTTTCATTACTTAATGCTTTAGTTTTTCCGTGAAACGTTAAAGTCCCCGAAAAAGAATATGCCGTTGCTTCAGTAGAAAGTTTCGAGACATCAAAATTTGCAATATTACCCTTAAAAGTTGCTTTTGGATAATCGTCAGACTCTGCATAATTTTCATTAAAATGTTCTTCCATTAAGGCATTTTTAAAACGGAATCCCTTTACTAATATTAATGCTGCAAAATCACCGTTGGCAGTATTTATAATAGCGGTAGTTGATACATTTGTAGCTTTAACTTCTTCTACAGCCGGTACAGAAGCTTCAAATGTTGTACTTCCAGTTTTTGTGAAGTATTTTTGAGCAGTAGCTATAGAAGTTGTTAATGCTAAAGCTAATAATAGTGCTATTTTTTTCATAATCTTATTCGTTTATTAATACATAATCAAATAGTTTGCCAAAGCAGAATTTAATTTTCTAGCAACCCATCGGCTTGCCATTGGTTTACTATATCTATAAAATTCTGTGGTAATCTAGGGCCTCCTAATGGCATAGCTCCTGGGTCTCCAGCTTGAGCAGAAATACGTCCAATTAAACCAATGCTTTCTACAGCTGTTTTTACATCGTTATAGGTTACTAAAGGTACAGATGCTCCATTTACTGGTGGGTTATTGTGGCATACAATACAATTATTATCTATTATAGATTTTACATTAGCATCGTAAGTAACAAATACATCAGGTTCTATTACTATAGGTTCTATTAAATCGTCTTCACTGGCATTGTCACAAGACATAAAAGCTAAAAATGCTAAGCAAAGCGTGTAGGTTATTTTTTTCATTTGTTTAAGTTTTATTTTTTTGTGACTAGAAGTTTCTGCTTAAGTTAAATCCGAAATAAATATCACCATCTCCCCAATCTCCAGTTGCTTGACCTAAAAAACCATTAGCATTCATTGCTTGCGAGTTACTTAAGTGCATTTGGAATACGTGTCCACCAGTTTCTAAATCGAAACCAATAGATAAAGGATTTTTAAAAGGTGAGTTACTAGCTCTATTTAAATGCCAACCATAATCTGCGTTAAAAGACCAACGTTTACCTAGTTTATAACGTCCGCCCATACCTAATGCAAATTGAGAATTATCTTGTTCGTTTATAATAACAAAATTGTCGTGAAAAAATGTAGGAGCTAACTCTAAAGTTAATTTTTTATTTACTTTTCTTGCAATTAATAATTGTGCGGTATAACCCACACGGTGTTTAAATTCTAACTTAGGTAAATTAGCTTTGTCTAAAGCTGTGTTTATGTAAATAGAGTTATAACCAACCATTGTAAAAGGGAAACCGTTGTCTTGTTGTCTAGTTAATCTATATTTAAGTGCACCTTCGTATATTTTTTGAAATGAGCTTCTAGAAACACTAACATTAATGGCATCTGTTAAACCATAAACAAAGTTTAAACGTGTTACAGCATCGTCTAATCCAAAAAAGTTGTCTAGCCCTTTTTCTAGGCTTCCAAATCGGTGAGATACCACAAAAGTTAACTCTTTTTTTGCGACTAGTTTTGTCGATTCAAAATTTACAATTTTTAAGCCTTTAAAGCTCGCAGACGCATAATTTTTAGTATCGTCATCTGTATCTATTTCATCTAATAAATCATCTTGAGCAAAGAGTGTAAATGGGAGAAAAAGAATAATAAGTAGTAATTGCTTCATAGTTTTAGTTTAGTTTTTAATACTGCATTGGTCTAATTTAACTTGCTCTAATAAGTCGTCGTAGCCTATACAACGTCCTTTAATAGTAATGTTGTCGTTTATTTTAAAGTTAGTAGTCTCATAACCTTCGTTTAAATTACAAAAGAGTGTATTATTTATAGTAATATCTTTTGCGTTTACTTCTGTTATGTTTCCAGAAACCATAATGGTTTTATTTAAATACTTGGTTTCAGCTGTAGCTGCATCGTTAGAGAATTCTGTAGCTATAGCTTGTGATGTTACGGTAAATTCTGGTGTTTCAGCATCAATATCTCGATGATCCTGATAAATGTAGTTGTATCCTAAAAAGCCACCAATAATAACTATTAATAAGATAATCCATAAACGTTTTTTCATAACTAAATATTTTTAGTAATATAAAAAATAATATGGACTTTATAATTTATTAGAAGTATTTATAAGAAATTACTAATACTATTTAATTGTAAAAACTTAAGAACTATAGTTGTCCGGCAATTCTATTTTTACCTTATAGTTTTCTAATTGTCCAAGATACTCTTTAAGTGAAAAATTTTGATGATCAAATTCTTGTTGACGTTCCTTTTTCATCGCATTACGCTTCAATGCTTTTAAAAAACGTTTTACTTCCTGTTTATCATTTAAAATTAAACCCGGAACTTCTACAGATTGGCCGTCTTCATTTTTGGCAACCATTGTAAAATAAGACGAATTACAATGTTTTATAGCCCCAGATTGTATGTGTTCTGCCTCTACACGAATACCAACAACCATAGAGGTACGTCCAACATAATTAACAGACGCTTTCATAGTAACGAGTTCTCCAACCTCTATTGGTGCTAAAAAATCTACAGTGTCTACCGAAGCTGTTACACAATAGGTTTTAGAATGTTTAGAAGCACAAGCAAAAGCAATTTGATCCATTAAACCTAAAATATAACCTCCATGAATTTTACCACTAAAGTTAGAGTGGGATGGGAGCATTAATTCCGAAATACTAATTCTTGAGGCGTCTACAGTTTTATAGGTTTTCATTATACTTCGTTTTTAAAGGTTATGCTCTCTTATATATTTTTCTATGTCTTTACTATAGTACAAGCCAACAATGATAAGGATAATACCTATAAGTGTCATTATAATAGATAAAAAGAAATTTGCTTCAGCAATGTCAATAAGTATATCATAACCTAGAAGTCCTTTAATGCCCATTATCATTACGGGTATTCCGCAACCAAATGCCCATAAATAATTAAAACGTAATGCCCATTTGTACATAGAATTATTGCTCTTCATTACTTTCGGCACGTTTTATAAAAGATTCAGGAAGTGCTTTTTTAGCTTTAGCTCCCATTTTCTTTAATTTTTCAACACTAGTAATTAAGTTTCCACGTCCGTCTACTAGTTTGTTCATGGCTGCAGAATAATCTGTTTTCGCAGAGTCTAGTTTTTTGCCAACACCAGTTAAATCTTTTACTAAACCTTCAAATTTATCGTATAATGCACCAGCTTGTCTAGCTATTTCTATGGCATTACGTTGTTGTTTTTCGTTATTCCACATGGTGTCTATAGTACGTAAAGTAGCTAATAGGGTAGAAGGCGTAACGATTACGATATTGAGTTCAAAGGCTTTGTTGTATAGCGAATTATCTTCGTTTATAGCAATGGCGAAAGCGGGCTCTATTGGGATAAAAAGTAACACAAAGTCTGGCGATTCTATATCGTATAAATCTTGATAGTTTTTATCCGATAATTGTTCTACATGGCGCTTTATAGAATTTATATGTGCTTTTAAATGTAGTGCACGCTCTTCGTCTTCAGAGTTTACATAGCGTTCGTAATCGGTTAACGATACTTTACTATCAATAATCATTTTTTTACTATCTGGAAGATGTAACACCACATCTGGTAATACACGAGAGCCATCATCCAGCGTAAAGTTTTGTTGTACAAAGTATTCTCTATCTTTCTCTAATCCCGATTTTTCTAATACACGCTCTAAAACCAATTCACCCCAATTTCCTTGCATTTTGCTATCGCCTTTTAAAGCTCGTGTTAAATTGGTAGCTTCCTTGGTCATTTGTTGGTTTAAGTCTTTTAAACCTAATAATTGTTCTTTTAAAGCCGAATGTAAACTGATGCTTTCTTTTTGAGTATCGTCTACTTTCTTTTCGAAAATTTGAATTTTCTCTTGTAACGGATTTAATATGTTTTTAATATTTTCTTTATTCTGAAGTGTGAATTTTTCCGATTTTTCATCTAAAATTTTAGTAGCTAATAACTCAAAATCTTTACGAAGCTGTTCTTGGCGTTCTTCTAATTCCGCATCACGTTTTAGGTTAAGTTGCTGTAAATTTTCAAATTCCGAATTACGTTGTGCTAATTCTATATTTAAGCCTTCTCTTTCATCTCTAAAGACATCGCGTTCTTTTTCAATTTTAGAAATAGTAGCTTTTAAATCATCTAACTGTGCATTAAAAGTCTCGTTTTGTTTTTGATTTTCTACTTCCGAAAATTGCTTAAAGTCATTAAATTGTTGTTGTAAATTCAGGTTACGTTCTTCTAATGTACTTTTTTCACTTTTGCTTTTCAGCTTAGTAAATAGCATACCTAAATAGCCACCAATAGCTGCGGAAACTAGGATTGCGATGATAAGAATGAGATTGTCGGTCATTTATAAAATTAATTTAAATCAAAGATAATTTTTTTGAATGAAAGATAGAGAAGGAAAACCTTAAGTTTAATTTTTTACTTCCTGACCCTAAAACTCCCAGTCCCTTCATCAAAAACTATTAAATCTTCTGGAAATAAACTATTAAAAGCACCTTGTTTAATTAAGTTTTTAGGCGTGTCTGTTATAATACCATCTTTGGTCATTACAATTAAGGTGTCGCAGAGTTGTATGGCTAAATCAATTTCGTGAGACGAGAACAAAATGGTTTTATTAGTTTCTTTGGCTAAACGTTGCAATAATTTTAATACATACGCTTTATGGTACATATCTAAATGTGTTGTAGGCTCATCTAGAATTATAATAGAAGTATCTTGAGCAAGCGCACGTGCAATCATTACTTTTTGCAGTTGTCCGTCGCTAAGTTCGTAACATTTTTTATCTTTTAAATCGGTTAAATTGGTTTGCGATAATGCGGTATTTACTATAGAAATATCAGCTTCGGAAATAGTACCTACCCAATTAGTGTAGGGTTGTCTTCCTAAGGCTACTAATTCGAAAACAGATAAATTTTTTGAGGTAATACTTTCGGTTAATACAAGACTCAATGCTTTTGCTAAATCTAGGGCATTATAGTCTTTTAAATTTTTTGAATTTATAGTAATACTGCCACTAATTACTTCCTGTACATTAGTTAGAGTTCTTAATAGTGTAGATTTACCAATACCATTGGCGCCAACTAAGCCAATAAGTTCACCTTGATGCAATTCTAAATTAATATTAGAGGCTATAACGGTGTCTTCTTTTTTAGACGTGTAACCGATGGTAAGGTTTTCGGTTTTAAGGATGGTATTTTTGTTGTCTTTAGACATTTTATAAATTTAATTCCATAGTTTTCTCGATACAATTCCTCATGCTTCGGAATCACTCGAAATGACGATTTTGGTTCAATTTTAAATTGGTCGTCACTTTGAGTGATTTTATGGAGAGCAACGTAATAAAATTGTATCGAGACGTTTTATTCTCGAATCTTTAAAGAGATTGCCACTTCCTTTGTTCTCGTAATGACGGATTTGTTTCATTTTAATTTCAATTTATATGTGTTCTCGATACAATTTCTCGTTCCTCGAAATCACTCGAACTGACGGATTAACTTTTCCGTTTGAGTAAGCAACTCATAACTCATTTATCCAACTTCAACTAAAACACCATTTTCTTTTTTCTAACTAATAACCAAACAACTACTGGCGCACCAATTAACGAGGTAATGGCGTTTATTGGTAAAGTATAATCTGTATTTGGTAGCTGTGCAATGCTATCGCAAATGAGCATAATAATAGCACCAAATAAAAATACTGCTGGTAATAGGGTTTTATGGTTAGAGGTGTTAAATACTTGTCGTGTTATATGCGGTATTGCTAATCCTATAAAGGCTATTGGTCCTGCAAATGCGGTAATTGTTCCTGCTAATAAACTGGTGGCTATTATAATAAGTAAGCGGCTTTGTTTTATGTTTAACCCTAAACTTTTAGCGTAATTTTCGCCTAAGAGTAGGGTGTTTAATGCTTTTATAGAGGCGATGCTAAATAGTAATCCTAGGCAATATATGGCAGCGAATAGTTTTAACTCGTCCCATTGTAAATCGCCTAAACTTCCAAATCCCCAAAAAATGTATTGTTGTAGGTCTTCGGCAGAACTAAAATAGGAGAGAACACTAACTACTGCAGCTGTAATGCTTCCAAACATTAAACCTATTATTAGTATTGCCATAGTATCTCTTACTCGAGAGGATACTATTAATACAGTTAGTAATACTAAAAAACTACCTAAACTGGCAGCTATTACTAAACTCCATTTAGAGATTAATATAGTGGTTAAAATACCTCCTAATAGAGATGATCCCATAATTACTAATGCTACGCCTAAGCTTGCGCCAGAAGTTATACCGAGCACAAAAGGTCCTGCTAATGGATTACGAAACAAGGTTTGCATTAATAAGCCTGAGATACCAAGTCCTGAGCCTACTAAAATAGCTGTTATGGCTTTGGGTAATCTATAATTTTGAAAAATATACTCGTTACTGGTGTAGTTTTCTGGGTTTGCAAAAAAACTATTAAAACACTCGCTAAAAGAAATCGATACAGAACCTAAACTTACATTAATAATGAAGAGTAGGAGAAGTACTAAACTTAAGAGTACAAAATATATTCTATACGATTGCGTTTTTACCACTTAGTCTATTGGTTTAAAAAATACGGGTGTATAATCGGTTAGTAATTCTGGATGACAAATTTTAATAATATCTTTTAATACTAAATCTGGTCTTGCCGAGCCTAATTCGTAATAAGTGACACCGCCTGTAGCGCCTGTTGTATTAGAAAAGGAATAGAGCTTTTTATTTTTAAAGGCTATAAATTCTGTGTAGTGTGCGTTTGCTTTTTCTAAAGCTTCTAAACTCGTGTAATAGGATGGGCTTAACCATAAATCGGCGTCTTTCGCCTTACTAAAAACGGTTTCGAAATTTAGTGTTAAGCTTCCTTTTCCTGTGGTTTCGCTCCATAAATAATTAGTATTGGCATCTTTTAAAAATATGGCTTCTGCACTTGTACCATTGGGTAAATACCATGTGTCTTTATACATTGCACCACATAAAATGGTAGGTTTATTAGTAGCTTTTAAGGCTAATGTTTTTGCGTTTAAATAATCGGTTTCTATTTGTTTAAAAATGGTTTGTGCTTCTTGTTCCTTGTTGTACAATGCGCCAAAGAATTTAATCCATTCTGCTTTTGCTAATGGTGATTTTTCCACCCAATCGCCATTATATATTACAGGAATATTGGCATTTTTAATGGTTTTTAACGATTTGCTTTTACCATCTACTCCAAAGGCAACCACTACATTGGGTTGTAAACTTAACAGGACTTCGGTGTTTAAGCCTTCATTTTTACCTAATTCTCTAACGGCTTCATTATCTATTCGTGCTCTTGTTTTTGTAGACGATACATAGTTGGTTCCTGGGAATCCTACTAATGTGTTTTCTACACCCAATAATTCTAGAGCAGGAATGTGCGTGGTAGACGTAACCACTATTTTTTCAATAGGCGTAATAATAATACCATCGTACTGATCTCGCATAAATGTTGTTTTCGCAGCTTCTTCGGCAGAGATTAACACATATTTAAAGTTGTCTTTAGAGTCTGGCCAAGGGCCGTTTATTTCTAAAATGGAATGATTACCGTTGTTTGTAATCGAGAATCCTTCCGCGTAAGCGTTAGCAGTAGTTGTAATAGTCGCACTTGTTTCTAAAGGCGGTAATTGGCGTTCTAAAGGCTTATTTTCCTTACAAGATAGGAAAGCGAGACAGATTAAAAGAGGTATAAAATATTTCAATTGCGATGGGTTTTAAGTTTCAAAAGTAATATTATTTAATCTTTTGTGAATAAGATAAAACAAAAAGGTTACTTTTGCAGCGAATTTTGGTTCGGCTTTGCTTTAATGCGAAATCGATTAAAAGGGAATCAAGTGAAGCGATATATAATTGTCGATTTTTGATTTACGATTTTTGAATAACTCTAACGTAAATCTATTGGCTATTTAAACTCAATAATTCTTGAACTGTTCCCGCAACTGTAATCTTAGTCGCCGTTAGGTGATGCTTATTATTAAACTTCTAACCACTGGTTTTAGAGAACTGGGAAGGTAAATAATAAGACGAGAGTCAGGAGACCTGCCATGATTTAACATCTAAATACGACACTCGGGTAAAGCGTCTTGAAGATTTATGAGAAAAACACTTTGTATATTAGGTATTTTAGTATCCTGTTTTTGCGGTTATGCACAAACACCAACAGATTCTATACAAACATTAGATGAGGTGGTGTTAAGTGATAATAAGCTTAAAAACTACTCGGCAGGTATAAAGATTGAAACGCTTAGTGATTCTACATTAGCTAAAAACCCCATGTCGTTAACTGGTGCACTAGCTTTTAATTCTAACATTTATTTTAAGGAGAATGGTTTTGGTATGATTTCTTCACCGTCGTTTAGAGGTACTAACGCCTCGCAAACCGCCGTGATTTGGAATGGTATAAACATAAACTCGCAACTTAACGGACAAACCGATTTTAATACCATTAATACAACTAATTATAGTTCTATAGACATAAGAAGTGGTGGTGGAAGTGTGCAATATGGTAGTGGTAGTATTGGCGGAAGTGTGCATTTAAATAACAAACTAGAATTTTATTCGCATTTTAAAAATAGAGTAGACCTGTCTTACGGAAGTTTTGAGACCAGACAAGCTAATTACACAACATCTTACGGAACTAATAGGTTTTCAGGTAATTTAGGTGTGAGTTATATAGATTCGGAAAACGATTATCGCTTTCTTGGTACAGATAATGTAAACACTAATGGGCAGTTTAATAACTATAATATTAATGTTAATCTTGGGTATTTTATTTCGGATAAAGATGTGCTTAAACTGTATCAGCAAAGTTTTAAAAGTGAAAGAAACCTATCAGGAACTTTAGTAGCGCGTTCTAGAAGTAAGTACGATGACGAAAATTATCGCACCATGTTAGAGTGGTCTCGTCTGTCTGGCAAATATAACTCTAAACTAAAGGTTGCGCATTTGCAAGAACTCTTCCGTTATTTCGAAAATAAGGATAAAGCTAATTATTCCTTCGGAAAGTTGAATACGTATTTAGTTAATCACAGTTTTAATTATCGTTTCTCTGAAACACTTCAGATAAAAACCATATTAGATTATAGTCGTTTTGAAGGTTCTGGTAGTAGTTTTGGTGAGCCACAACGTAATGCCTTCTCTGCTACGGCTTTGTTAAACCATAAACCAACAGAAGCGCTAAGTTATGGTGTAAATGTTAGAAAGGATTTTACTTCTGGTTTTACAAGTCCGTTTGTGTTTTCTATAGATGGTGCTTACCAATTAACAAAGCATTATACACTGCAACTAAATGGTTCTAAAAACTTTAGAGTGCCTACGTTTAATGATTTGTACTGGCAACCGGGCGGTAATTTAGATTTAGTACCAGAGTCGTCTTATCAATTAGATTTTGGACAGCAATTCAATTTTAAAAGCATAGCTTTAAAATTAAATGGCTACTATATTAATACTACCGATTTAATACAATGGCGACCAAATACTACTAGTGGTATATGGAGTCCAATAAATGTTGCAGAGGTAGAAAGTTATGGTGCAGAACTAGAATTACAGTCTCGATTTGCGTTAAAAAAACATCATTTTAATGTAACGGGACATTATTCGTATACGGTTTCGGAAGATGCAACAACCAAAGCGCAATTAATATACGTACCATTTCATAAAGGGAATATAGCGCTTGCATACCATTATAAGCAGTTTTCTATGTTTTACCAGCATTTATTTAATGGTGAAGTATTTAAAATAGATAGAAAAACACTGTCTACTTACGATATTGGAAATATGGGGATTAGCTATGCTTTTAATACTAAAGGACAAATTAATTATGAACTTGATTTTAGAGTGAATAATATATATAACAGATATTACGAAAACGTGGCGTTAAGACCAATGCCAAATAGAAACTATACATTACAAACAACAATTAAATTTTAAATTATGAAAATGAATAAGTTAACGCTAATAGCTTTAGCAATAGGTTTTATCTTTACAGCTTGTACTAGCGATGACACAACTACACCAGTAGCTCCAAGAGGTGATTACGAAAATGGTATTTTAATATCTGAAGAGGGTAACTTTACAAATGGAAATGGAGCTGTTAGTTATTTATCTAATGATTTAAGTACATTAGAAACAACAATTTATCAAAATGTAAACGGAGAACTATTAGGAAATACTGTACAGAGCATGGCTTTTAATGGCGATTTAGCTTACATAATAGCCAACGGTTCTGATGAAATTGAAGTGGTTAATCGTTATACTTTTGAGAGTGTAGCAACAATTACTAGTACAATGATGGATAACCCTAGATACATGGCTTTCTCTAATGGAAAAGGTTATGTAACCAATTGGGGGGATTTTGGAGATGCTACAGACGATAAAGTTTTAATAATAGACTTAGCTTCTAATACAGTTTCTGGAAGTATAGCAACGAGTTATTTACCTGAGGATATTATTGCTAATAACAATACACTTTATGTAACAACAGGAATTTTTAGTACAGGAGACAAAGTAGATGTTATTAATACAGCTACAGATGCATTAACAACAAGTATTACTGTTGGAAATTCGCCAAACTCTATTCAATTTGATGGGCAAGGTGATATATGGGTGTTATCTTCAGAAAACTTAATAAAGATTAATGCTTCTAATAATGTAATTGCGCAAACACTTACAGTAAGTGGAGCTTCAAAATTATATTATAGCGGAGGTGATTTTTACTACTACGCCTCTAATGGTATTTATAAAATGTCGGATAGTGCTACAGACTTACCTACAGATGCAGAATTTACTGGCGTAAATTTATACGATTTTAGCGTACGTAATAACCAACTTTTCGGATTAGATAATAACAGTTTTTCTGGTCAGTCTAGTACTTTAAGAGTTTACGACTTAACTACAAATACCGAAACTAACACTTTTAACTTAGGCCCTTTTGCTGGAGAAGTTTATTTTAATTAGTAACCCCTCAATACTAATATTTGGAAAGGCTTTCAGTATAAAACTGAAAGCCTTTTTTTATTTAGTCTCTAAATCGCAAAACCAAAACCCTGTTTTGGTGTCTGCATTGGGTGTATCGTATTCTCGATATATTTTTTCGCCTATAGTAAATGGTACTGGATGTTTAAAAATTGGACCATCATAGCAAAATGTATGAAATTCTCCATTTTCTCCACAAGGGTCTACTGTTTCTGGAAGGTTTTCTATTAACGCTTTTGTAATCGTTTTACCCACAAAATCTTCATTAAAATATTTTGCGTTGGCACAAACAATAACGGCTTTAAATCCTAAATCTAAAAAGGTGTTTATAAGTGTTTTTGTGTCTTGTTTCCAAAGCGGAAATATTGCGTGTATATTTTGCTTGCTTAAATGTTGCTCTCTGTAGGTTTTTAAATCTTCTAAAAAAATATCACCAAACACACAATGCGTATAATGTTCTGCTTTTAAACCTTGCAAAGCATTACGCATAATATCTTCGTAAATGGCCATACTAGGTTGTTCTGGCAATTCTATAGTTTGTAACGGTATACCAATGGCTTTAGCTTGTTTTTGTAATAAATGGGTATGTAAACCATGCATAGACACTCTGTTGTAGTGTGAATTCACCGTAGTTACTAACACATCTATAGAATAATTAACATCTTGTAATAAATAATACAAGGCTAAAGCAGAGTCTTTACCTGTGCTCCAGTTAAAGTAGGTTTTATGCATTTAATTTTAATCAGTTTCTCAATGAAGGAAGAACTAAAGATCCATTTTTCTTTCTAAATTTCTTTTTGTAAATATCATTTATCATAACAGCGTAAACTCCTACTGGTAAGTTAGAAATATCAATAGTTTCTACTTGATTATTAAAGTTATATTGAAAAGCAGGTGTGTTAGGGTTGTTTATATTATATATTTTTAGATTAGTAGGACCTGAGTTCTCAGTATAACTATAAGGGACTTCTACTAGTATATTATTACCTAAATCTAAATAAACTCTACCTCCAGAGTTTTCATATTTAAATTCCATGTAGAATATATTATCACTATTATTTTCATTAGATTCTATGATGTTGTTATCTGGATCTATATGTATAAACATATAATAAGTGGTATTCTCTTGTAATTGTAGGTTAGAGATGTTTTCATAAAGAGTTACAATGAATGTATCTGTTTCTTCAGAATTACCATTTATACTTCCTGCATTTTCACTCCTATAAAAATATACAGGAGTTGAATTAAGGTCTGGATAAGCATCACTAGATGTTGAGACTAATAGCTCATAAGGTGAACTACTTGCGTTTCCTGAGTCATCATTTTTAATTGTAAAGTTAAAAGTATGCTGTTCTCCATATTTAAAAATAGGAATAAAGTTCGAATTACTATTTGTATCATATGTAGTCCCGTCAACAGAAACAGTAATCTTCTCTAAAGTCAAATTAGGAAGAGTATTATCGTCTTCACAAACATCTCCTATTCCGTCATTGTTTGTATCTTCTTGATTTGGATTGAATATGTTTGGGCAATTATCTGTATCATTAAATACCCCATCATCATCATAGTCATTATCTACAGCAGGACATCTTTCTTCGTAATTGATGAAAGAGTCAGTATAAGTTGAGAAAACTTGGTAATACATTAAATCAGGATAACCAAACAACTTGTATTCTTTTATTGTCAGAGACATAGTATAATTTTCAAAGTTGGGCTGTATTGAATCCAAGTCTAAAGAACTAGAAGTGTATCTGTACTGTCCATTTGATAAAACGTAGTTATTTAAATCGAAGGTAACTGAACCTACATAGGTTGACGTATCATTACTAGAGTTTAATCCATAAATTTTAGCTTCTATTTCATAATACTCGTCATCAAAAGTAAAATCCTTATTCCCATCTAGTGTTCTGAAAAATTTTAAAGATACTCTAGCATGAGATTTACAATTATCAGTTTGATTAGTTCCGAATAAATAGAGTCCGTCTGAAAAATTAGGATTATTATAAGTATTACTTAAATCAGAAAAATCACTTAAAGGGTAGGTTTCTCCAAATTGAGCTTGACATATGTTGGTAATATTTAAGATACTTATAGTGAGAAGAAGTTTAGTTAATAATTTCATTGGTTTTTTTATTTCTATATTGAAAAATAAAATTAGTATGCTAAATACATATTGTTTTTTGTAGGTTTAAAATCGTTAGAGTCGGTTATAAGGTTATATGCCTTTTGTGTAACATTAGTAGCTTTCCCATTACCTGTTATGTGTTGTATGGCTCTTGCGAATAGTGGTTCATCAATCTGTCCAAGAATGCCCAGATTTGTCAAATCTTCAGGAAATGAGATGTCTGGATTTAAACCATCTTCATAATCTAAAAATCCAACAGCATTTTCATTTTTACCAACTAAAGGCTGCATTGCCCATAAATGACTTGGATTAGGCTGTCCGGAGCAGTCTGAAGTTCTTAGATAGTTACATTCTGGAACATCAAATATTGTAATAGAAAATTCATTTTTACCCGTAGTAGTATCTCCTATATGTATAACATCTATATAAGGATTTAACCCATTTATAACAAGTTCGCTAGCAGAAGCAGAACTTCCTTGAGCCAAAATATATACTTTACTTAAATTAAGATGACTTATAGCCGAGCCATTGTTTAAATTACTAACAAAATTACGTTTTAGTGAAGAATCTTCAAAAATAGATAACGCTTTACTATTCCATCGTTGTTTTAAAAATAAATTACCTGTAAATTGACCAGTAATCATACTCGATAAGTTAATGGCCGAAGTAACACTACCTCCTGGATTATAGCGTAAATCTATAACTAACTCGTCTATACCTTCAGCTAAAAAGTTTGCGAACGCATTATTAAGCTGCTCATCAAAATTACCTGTAAAACGGTTATACATTAAATAACCAATTTTTATATTATCTACAGTAACAGTTTCAGTAATGTAAACAGGATTTTCTGTGTAAGGGATTTTTGTTAAAGTAATAGTTTCATTATTTAAAACAATATTATTATTAACAACGCTTGCCATACCTAGCGTATAATTAGTATTAGAAAGTAAGTTTCTGAAATTATTTTCCGTTAGTTGCTGACCATCTACTTCTAAGAAAAAATCCCCTCTTTGAATGTTTTTTGTAGAAGCGACAGAATTTGGCAAAACATATCTAATATATCCCATAATTTCAGGACCATTACCTATTCTTACAAGTCCAAACTCTAAACCGTTTGATAAGAATACTCCATTTATTGAATTGTTTAAAGCAATATAATCATCAACAATCCAGCTGAAACGATCGTCTTCAAATAATAAACTATCAAATAATTCATTAGGGCTATTAAATGAATTTAGGTAATTATTATATTCTAAATCTGATGAAAATCTATTATCTGCTAAATCAGGTACCGATTCTTGCCAGAAATACCAACTGTTTAAACCTTTGTAAACAAAATCATTAATATCGGTAGAGCTTATAGGATTATCGTCTCTATCTTCAAAACAACTAGTAACTAATAAAGGAATAATTAATAATAGAGCAATTTTTTGCATTCTTTTCATAATGTATCTATTTCTTTTTCAGCTTAAAAATAGGTACTTTAATTGAGATTAAAAATTTTTTGTAACAAAATTGAAACTCGTTCGTCGTAATAATAAGAAGCGATAAAATAAGCTTTCATAACCACAACCAAAAAATGACACAAAAGGAATTTTTAAATATTGTAACCCCTTTTAAAGACAAAGTCTTTAGGCTAGCAAAACGACTTTTAGTTTCGACTGAAGAAGCGGAAGATGCAACGCAGGAGGTTTTAATAAAATTATGGAATAATAAAAAGAAGATACAAGAGTATAAAAACATTGAAGCGTTTTCAATGACTATGACAAAGAATTTTTGTTTCGATAAATTAAAATCTAAACAATCACAGAATTTAAAAATTGTACATAGTAATTACCAAGATCATAATGTTGCTTTACAAAAACAAGTAGAATTAAATGATAGTTTAGATTGGGTAGATCGCATAATGGAAGATTTACCAGAGCAACAAAAATTAGTAATACAATTAAGAGATATAGAGCAATACGAGTTTAAAGAAATAGCCAAAATGTTAGATATGAACGAAACGGCGATTCGTGTAACCCTATCTAGAGCAAGAAAAACAATTAGAGAACAATTAACAAAAACACATAATTATGGTGTTAAATAATATAGAACAATTACTAGAAAAGTACGAAAATGGTGAGACATCACTAAAAGAAGAGCAGCAGTTAAAAGACTATTTTTCGCAAGAAACTGTAGCGCCACATTTAGAAATGTATAAACCTATTTTTTGCTATTTTTTGGTAAACCACCAAGAACAGTTTACTAAACACGTACCACTAAAAACTAAAAAAGTATTTAACTATAAGTGGTTATCGGTTGCAGCAGTTACCGTTCTTATGGTAGGCTTTTATTTAAATAATGAGATAAAAGAAAAAAAAGAAATTGCGTTAGCAGAACAACAATTAAAAGAGTCGTTAGCACTAGTTTCTAGACATTTTAACAAAGGTGTTTCTCAAATTAATTATTTAGAAACATTAGAAGTAGCAGGTAAGCAAGTTGCCTATCTAGATGAAATGAATGATCCTTTAGGTAGGATATTTAAAAACAACTAAAACAAAAATTAAACCCTTAAAAAGACAAAAATTATGAAAACAATAAATATAACATTCAATACAATGAAAAAGACAGTAGTATTATTCGCTTTAGCAGTACTATTAATGCCGCTAACTGCAATGGCACAGAATAACATATTCGATAAATATAGAGATAGTGGTGATGTTACTTATGTATCTATTAAACCAAAAATGTTTCAAATGTTAGCCAAAATCGATATCGATACAGACGATAAAGATGCTAAAGAGTTCTTAGAAATGGTAAATAGTATTACTAGTTTTAAAACTATGATGACGGATAATAAAACAATAGCTGCAGATATAGCAAGCTGGGTAAAGTCTCGTTCTAACAAATTAGAAGAGTTAATGGAAGTTAAAGACGATGGTATGATTGTTAAGTTTTACGTTAAAGAAGGTAAAGACTCTGATCATGTTAAAGAACTTTTAATGTTTGTTAATGGATTAGATGCAATGATGAAAGATAGTAACATTAACATTAATGGAAAGAAAAGAAGTTTAGAAACTATTGTAATTTCCTTTACTGGAGATATCGATTTAAATCAGATTTCTAGATTAACACAAAAAATGAACTTACCAGGAGGTAACGAATTAGAAAAGAAAGATAAAGAGTAATACACCAAAACCAACTCATCAATTATGCAACAACTAATCAAAATCGTCGTTCTAACTATTTTATCTGCTATTATGCTGTTAAGCTGTAAGAATGAGGCATCTATACAAACTTATATTGTAGAACACCAAGACTTACCAGATTATAAAGCAATAGACATCTCTGCAAAAATTGTAGATTTTTCTAAGGCTGAATTAACAGAAGAGCAACAAGAAACACTTGGCGCTTTAGAAAAATTAAACTTCCTATTATATCGTGCTAAAAAAGACGATTTAGAAAGTTATAAAACTGAACTATCTAAAGTAAGAAAAGTGTTTAATAACGATAACCATAGCGAACTTATGGAATTTAGTTCCGACGGAATGAAATTTCAAGTAAATTCTATTGGAGATGATAAAACAGTAGACGAAATATTAGTACTAGCAAGTTCTAGCGAATATGGTTTTGGATTGTTAAGAGTTTTAGGAGACGATATGAATCCTGAAAAGATGGTTGCATTAATTAGTAAGTTACAAAATGCAAATGTTGACGATAGTCAGCTTAGCGGAATTATGGATTTCTTTAAATCTTAAATAAGAAAAAGATTTTTATAGTTTATATGTTAATAGAACTTAAAAACGAGTTCATAAAAAAAAGGATTGTTGGCGCAATCCTTTTTTTGTTTTTCAGCGTTAATTAAACGCTATATGTTTATATAGTTAATTAATTATATCCCAGTATAATTGCTAGGTGTAATCGCTTTTAGTTCTGTTTTAATAGCATCACTTACCTCTAAGGTATCTATAAAATTAGCAATAGACGTTTTTGTAATGGTTTCGTTAGTACGTGTTAATCCTTTTAAGGCTTCATAAGGATTTGGATACGCTTCTCTACGTAAAATGGTTTGAATAGCTTCTGCAACAACAGCCCAGTTATTCTCTAAGTCTTGTGCAAATTTAGCCTCGTTTAATAATAACTTTCCTAAACCTTTTAAAGTAGATTTAAAACCAATTAAGGTATGTCCAAAAGGAACACCTACATTACGTAATACTGTACTGTCTGTAAGGTCACGTTGTAAACGCGATACAGGTAGTTTTGCAGATAAATGCTCGAAAATAGCATTAGCAATACCTAAATTACCTTCACTGTTTTCAAAATCTATAGGGTTTACTTTGTGTGGCATAGCGCTACTACCAACTTCTCCAGCTTTAATTTTTTGCTTAAAGTAGTCCATAGATACATAAGTCCAAATATCACGATCTAAATCTATAAGAATAGTGTTTATACGTTTTAAACAATCGAACAATGCAGCCATATGGTCATAATGTTCAATTTGTGTAGTAGGGAAGGAGTGGTGTAAACCTAGTTTTTCTTGTACAAAAGTGCTTCCAAAAACTTTCCAATCTATTGTTGGATAAGCGACCTTGTGAGCATTATAATTACCCGTTGCACCACCAAATTTTGCTGCACTAGGGATATCGTTTAATAAATTAAACTGCTCTTCTAATCTCACTACAAAAACTTCAATCTCTTTACCTAATCTAGTAGGCGAAGCAGGTTGTCCGTGAGTTCTAGCTAGCATTGGGATATCTGCCCATTCCTTAGCTAAAACTTTTAGGCGCTCTAAAACGGCGAAATATTCAGGAACATAAACATCGTTCATGGCATCCTTAATACTTAAAGGAACAGCAGTATTATTAATATCTTGAGAGGTTAATCCGAAATGGATAAACTCTTTATAATCACTTAAATTTAAAGCATCAAATTTTTCCTTAATAAAGTATTCAACAGCTTTTACATCGTGGTTTGTTACTTTCTCTATATCTTTTATAGCCTGAGCATCTTCCGAAGAAAAGTCCTTATAAATAGCACGTAGTTGTTCGAAAACCGAAGCGTCTACTTTAGATAGTTGAGGTAGCGGTTGTTCGCAAAGCGCAATAAAGTATTCTATTTCTACTAAAACGCGATACTTAATTAATGCTTCTTCAGAAAAGTAATTGGTTAAAACATCGACCTTATTTCTATAACGACCATCTATTGGCGAAATAGCATTTAATGTTGATACTGACATAGTGTGTGTTGTGTTGTTGTTTTTTTGAAAGGGGCAAAGATAGGTTTTTGTATGCCGAATTACGAATTACGAATTATGATTTTTTGAAGTAATATGATTTCTTATTTATAATAACCGAAATACTATTTTTTAATTTGTTTTAAAATGCGTCTTGCTCTGGCTTTAAAACCTGAGCTTTGCATTTGGTAATCGCGTTCTAGAATCATAACCAGTTCTGGGTGAATCCAGTCGTATTCTCTACCTAATAAATACAACGTATTCATAGCGTATGCTTTAGGCGCTATCTTTTCATCGTTTATCATCCAGTCGAAACAGGCTTCAATAATTTTTTCACGATGTATTGGAGATAATGTAGATTGTATTCTGTTTTCGGTTTTAGCGTAATATGCGGTTATTAAATATTCGCAAACTTTAGCAACAGGTCTTACCGCAGAGTCTAAATGCACTTTATGTATTGAGCTTGTAAATGAATCTAAATACGGAATAACGGCCTCTATATCTTTACCACACATAAACTCGAAAACCCATGCCGCTCTTGGGGAAATTTTATCGTTAACCATAAATAAAATATCTAATAGTATGGGCACTAAGTCTGGATTATCTATAACTAAATTTGAATAATATAAACGTTTCTCACGAGAATGATTTACATAATTTAATTCCTGATATAAGTCTTCTTTAGTCAACGATTTTGTATTTTGAGCGCTTTAAAAGTAATAAATAATGAAACTACTCAAAAAAATACTATTCGTTTTATTGGCAATTTTTATAGTGGCTCAGTTTTTTGGACCAGAAAAAAATGAAGGAGATATGGCATCTATAAATGCATTTTTAGAAGATACTAATCCGCCAGAGCAAGTAAAAGCTATTTTGCAAGAAAGTTGTTTCGATTGCCACAGTGATGTAACAAAATACCCTTGGTATAATTCTATAACGCCTGTTAATTATTGGTTGGCAGATCATATAGAACATGGTTCTAAACATTTTAATGTCTCTAAATGGGAAGGGAATTCTGTAAAACGAAAAGACCATAAATTTGAGGAACTTATAGAAATGGTAGAAGCTAAAGAAATGCCATTACCGTCTTACACATGGACACATAGCGAGGCTAATTTAACAGATGAACAAATAGAAGCGGTTATTAAGTGGGCAAAAAATGTGCGCTTAAAATACCAATTAACTATGCCAAAACCAGAATAATTAGCATAATTCTTACAGTTGTATGTTGTATAAGTCGTTGCTATAATGTTATTTAAATGCTAAAGTCCAGTTAAACAATAGGATATTTATTGGGAATTTTAAGATTAGTATTTATATTTGTATTGTAGGAAAATTGAACTACTCAATTGCTATTAACCGTGTAAATTAATCCATTCCCTATACAATTTGAAAAAACAGTTACTAATTATTGGTTTCGTATGGCCTGAACCAAAGAGCTCTGCTGCAGGAAGCAGAATGATGCATCTTATAGAAATTTTCCAATCTAAAGCATACGACATTACATTTGCGACATCTTGTGCAAAAAGTGACAATGCTTTCGATTTAGAAAGTATTGGTGTTATTACAAAAGCTATTACATTAAACGACTCTAGTTTCGATGTATTTATAAAAGAATTAAATCCAGATATTGTACTTTTTGATCGTTTTATGATTGAAGAACAATACGGTTGGCGCGTTGCAGAACAATGTCCACATGCTTTAAGACTATTGGATACAGAAGATTTACATTGTCTACGAAAAGGAAGAAAGCAAGCACTTAAAGATAACACTGTTTTTGATATTGATCATTTATATAATGACGTTGCAAAACGAGAAATAGCAAGTATTTACAGGTGCGATTTATCTATAATGATTTCTGAAGTTGAAATAGAAATATTAAAACATCAGTTTAAAGTAGATGAGCATTTATTGCAGTATTTACCATTTTTATTAGATTCTATTTCCTTAAAATCTCAAAAAGAGTTACCAAACTACAAAAAGCGAGAACATTTTATAACCGTTGGTAATTTTTTACACGAACCTAATGTTGATGGCTTAATTCATTTAAAGGAAAATATATGGCCTTTTATTCGTAAAAAACTACCTAAAGCAGAAATCCATGTTTATGGAGCATACGAATCTCAAAAAGCAAACCAACTCCATAGTGTTGAAGATGGCTTTTTAATAAAAGGATTTGTAGAAGATATAAATGAAGTTATGCAGCATTACAGGGTATGTTTAGTGCCACTTCGTTTTGGTGCCGGTCTAAAAGGGAAGATTGTAGATGCCATGTTAAATGGTACTCCTTGTGTAACAACTAGTATTGGGGCAGAAGGTATGTATGGAGATTTAGATCCTAATGGCTTCGTAGAAGACGATCCAAAAGAATTTACTATTAAGGCGATTGAATTATACACTAATAAAATATTTTGGGCAGGAAAACAGAAAAACGGTGTTAAAATTATTAATATTCGTTTTGATAAACTATTATTTACTGCCGATTTTTTACACCGATTAGAACTACTTCAAAATGGTCTAGAAGCGCATCGTAAAAGTAATTTTACAGGAACGATGTTAATGCACCATACATTACAAAGTACAAAGTATATGAGTAAATGGATAGAAGAGAAGAATAAGTAAATTCTCTTTTTATTTAAAGCTGATTTTAATTTTTGTTTTTAACTGTTTTTTAGGAAAGAGAAAAAATCAAGACCAGTTCTTAGCATATTATAGTTTTTTGATACTACTTTTTTTAAGTAAATTCACGGTATTAAATAACTTTAATTATGAAGCACTTTTTTAAACTATTATTTGTTTTACTATTATCGATTAGTGTAAACGCGCAAATGAATTCTAAAGAGATAGATTCGTTAGTAAATTATGCTATGGGTAAATTTAATGTTGCAGGGATGTCTGTTGCAGTAGTTAAAGACGGTAAAATTATTCATAATAAAGGCTATGGAATTACATCTATTGAAACAAAACTGCCCGTAAACCAACATACACAATTTGCTATAGCATCAAATAGTAAATCTTTTACAACGGCAGCATTAGCTATTCTTGTTGAAGAAGGGAAGATTAATTGGTTAGATAAAGTGAAAGATCATATCCCAGAATTTACAATGTATAATAAATATGTTGAAGATAATTTTAATATTCAAGATTTAGTAACACATCGTAGTGGTTTACCTTTAGGCATGGGAGATTTAATGTTCTTTCCTGATGGTTCAGATTTCACCATAGATGATTTATTAGCAAGTTTTCAGCATTTTAAACCAGAATCTGCTTTTAGGACAAAATGGGATTATGATAATTTACTCTATCTAGTAGCTGGAGAACTTATAGCTAGAAAAAGTGGAATGACATGGGAAGATTTTATTGAAAAGCGTATACTAACACCATTAAATATGGATAATACATACGCATCCTTAGATCATATTAAGGATACAAGCAATTTGTCTGCTTCGCATTCTACAGAAACAGGTGACATTAGAATAATACCTACATTTAAAGAAATGATTAATGGTGCTGCTGGTGGTA
Source organism: uncultured Flavobacteriaceae bacterium (assembly GCA_947494205.1). GTDB lineage: Bacteria > Bacteroidota > Bacteroidia > Flavobacteriales > Flavobacteriaceae > JAHDHI01. Next base: position 48,424 of record CANLUH010000012.1, read on the forward strand.
TTTTTTCTAATGTAGACGATTTGTCTCAATGGATGCTTTTACACTTAAATAAAGGTAAATATGGAACGGACTTAAAAGAACGTCTGTTTTCTGCAGAAAACCATAGAGAAATGTGGAAAATGCACACGGTTTTGGATAGCGGTTTTAACCCACGCTACAATACTCATTTTTCAGGATATGGACTAGGTTGGTTTATATCAGACGTAAAAGGAAATCTAAAAGTAGAGCACAGTGGCGGTTTGCCTGGTATGTTATCTAATACAGTAATGATTCCAGATTTAAATTTAGGCTTTGTTATTTTAACAAATACTAGTAATGACGGAGGTCTTTTATTTTCGGCACTTAGTAATGCTATTGTAGATAAATATTTAGGATTAGATGATTTTAAATGGGTAGACAAGTATTCTAATTATTTTAATAATAAGGTTAAAGAAAATGATGGTTTCACAAAAAAAGTTTGGGAAGATGTAGCGTCTGCAGATACGTCAAAAATTAAACATGAAAATTATGTAGGGCAATACAAAGATAATTGGTTTGGTATTATGGAAGTATACAGAAAAGATGATAAATTATATATAAAATCCCATCGTTCTCCCAAATTAAATGGAGAGCTTCAATATTATAAAAATCAAACTTTTGCTGTAAAATGGGAATACCAAGATATGAATGCAGATGTATTTATAACTTTTGGTATAGATTTTAGAGATATAGCGCAAAACATGAAAATAAAAGGCATTTCTCCAGATATAGACTTTAGTTTCGATTTTCAACACCTAGACCTAAAACGTATAAATTAATTAGTATGAGTTGGATAAAAGTAATCTCCTATAATGAAGCAGAATCACGTTTAAAAAAAGTTTACGATAAAGTTAAAGGACCAAACAATACTATAGATAATGTATTAACCATACACAGTTTAAGACCACACACTTTGATTGGGCATATGGCGTTGTATAAAAATGTGTTGCATAATTCTAACAATACATTACCTAAATGGTATTTGGAAACGGTTGGTGTATATGTTAGTAATCTTAATAACTGTGAATATTGTGTAACGCACCATTTTGCAGGATTACAACGCTTATTAAATGACAAAGAAAAGTCTGAGCAGCTTTACAAAGCAATTAAAGCAGATAGCTTAAAAGGTGCTTTAGAAGAAAAATTAATAGTAGGGTTAGAATATGCTAAACAGATTACTGTAGATCATAATAGTCTAAATGAAGGTGTTATTGTAAATCTTAGATTAAACGGATTTACAGATGGTGAGATTTTAGAGTTAAATCAAGTAGCGAGTTATTTTAATTATGTTAATAGAACTGTACTAGGGCTGGGAGTAACTACAGATGGTGATATTTTAGGGTTATCTCCTAATGATAGCGATGATGCAGAAAACTGGAACCATTCCTAACGATATTTTTTATAATATAAAAAGCCTAGCTATTCTTTTAGAATAACTAGGCTTTATTGTTTACAAACATAATTTCTATGCTTCCTGTAAACTTTTCTTTATCTTTCTATAAGTATACGTATTGAAGATATTTCTTTTTGCAAAACGTGTTTGTTTATCCGATTGTGCAAATTTTATATATAAAGCTTTGTTTACCCCAAAAAACTCATAAGTATTGCCATCTAAAAAAGTGACTTCAAGTAAAAGTCCTTTATGTTTCCAATCCATAATAACACTATTTATTGTAGTATTATACTCTTCTAAATTAGCTTCAATTGTTTCTGGAGCAATACTAACTAAAAAATGGTAACCATCTATTATTTGACGACTTTTAAGCTCAGCTTCCTTAGCTTTATCGTCTCCTTCTTGAAATTTATCTGGGTGCCATTCTTTTACTAAATTTCTATAAGATTTTTTTAATGTTTTTAATGACATATCATTCTCAACATTAAATAACTTTTTGTATTCATTAATACGCTTCATAAGGCTGCTTTTTCTAAAATAAGGCGCAAAGGTAGGGTTTCTTTTAAGATTGGTAATTAGAATCTTAAAAAGATTTGTAGTTAATAATTAAGCGGTCTCTTTTAAAAGGGGCAATACTTTATGAGTTCGTCCAGAAATACTGTAAATCGCTATCAATTTTCCAACCTAAGCTTTCATAGAGATGTTGTGCAGGGTTCGTTGTTGCTGTTTGTAAACCAATACCTTTATAGTTGAGTATTTTGCATTGTGCTTTGGCTTGATTCATTAAAGCAACACCAATCCCTTTTTTACGATAATTGACATCTACGTATAAATCGTTTAAAATAAATATGGGTTGCATGGCAACAGATGAAAAGCTATGGAATAGATGTGTAAATCCTGCAGGGGTATTATCTACATAAGCAATATAGATAATAGTGTCTTGTGCTGTTAAACGTGTTTTTATAAAAGGTTTTACACCTTCAATATCGCTATCTTGTTTGTAAAATACACGATAGCCATTAAATAAAGGTGCTAAATCGTTTAGGTGCGTTATGTCTGCTCTAATAATTTTCATAAGTATTCAAAAAAAAAATCTGTAACCAAAGTTACAGATTTTAATATTTTATAAGTAAAACTATTTATTGCCAGATTTATGTTTGTTTATTTCATCTTGTAATTGGCGTCTTACTTTTTGTTCTCTTTCTAAAGCGACCCTTCTATGTTCTTCAAATTGCTCTTCGGTTTCAGCTAATGTTGCTTTCGCTTGTTTAGTAATAGAGTTGCTGCTTTTAAATCTGTATATAAATAATAATAGTAATGCAAACAATCCTGCAATTATAGACCACATTAGTGTATTATAGCCTCCTTTGCTCATTTGTATACCAAATAGAGACATACTATCTTTTTCTGTATTAGTTAACTCTAACGTACCTTGTGTAGTTGAAAGGTCAGCTTTTAATTTTTCAATATCCTGAGCTTGTTTACTCACTGTAGCTTTTGTATCGTTTAAATTTTTATGTACAGCTTTTAGAGAGTCTAGAACATTACCTTTTAATTTTAAAACCCAGTTTCTTTTTATTACTTCGTAAGATTGTCTGCGCTCATCATTCCAGTTACTCGATTTTGTAATAATATATTCAAACTGGTCGCTAATACTTCCACCATCTAAAGACAATGCTTTTTCTGTTGTGTTTTGAGGTGTTTGTGCTTGTGTGCTTAAAGAGAAAAAAGCGACTAAAATTAGTGCTAAAGTAAATTTAAATTGGTTCATACAGGGAGTTAGTTTAATTATACTCAATATTACGAAAAAAGATTAATTATAGAAATTTTTATAGTAAAAAGCCTCACTTTGGTGAGGCTTTTATATATACGTTAAAATAACTGTGTTTAGATGTTTTTTAAAACACAATATTTTAGTCTACTAGTAATAAGTAAAACGTCTTACTTTTGCAATATGCTTTGCTAAACGAATAACTTGATGACTGTAACCATACTCGTTATCGTACCAAATGTATAGTACAGCATTTTTACCATCCTTACGAACAATAGTTGCTTTACTATCGTAAATAGAAGGAGCAGAGCTACCAACAATATCGCTAGATACTAATTCGTCACTCATTTCATATTTAATTTGCTCTACTAAATCACCTTCTAAAGCATATTTTTTTAAAGTAGCATTCATGCTATCTACGCTTGCTTTAGATTCTAATTCTAAATTTAAAATAGCTAAAGACCCGTTTGGTACAGGAACACGAATAGCATTAGAAGTTAATTTACCTTCAAAACTTGGTAATGCTTTAGAGACAGCTGCTCCAGCTCCAGTTTCTGTAATAACCATATTTAATGCTGCTGCACGGCCACGACGGTATTTTTTATGGAAATTATCTACTAAGTTTTGATCGTTAGTATAGGCGTGAATTGTTTCTAAGTGTCCACTTTTTACACCGTATGTATCTTCAACGGCTTTTAAAATAGGTGTTATAGCATTTGTTGTACAAGATGCAGCAGAAAAGATATCTAATTCATCTGGATTGTTTTCTAAATGGTTTACACCATAAACAATATTAGGGATGCCTTTTCCTGGCGCTGTTAACAATACTTTGTCTGCACCTTTAGAAGATTGTAATCTTGTTAATGCTTCTTTATCTCTAAATACACCTGTGTTATCAATAATTAAAGCATTATCAATACCATATTTAGTGTAATCGATATCTTCTGGTTGGTTAGCAGAAATTATTTTAACGGTTGTTCCGTTAATAATTAAAGCTTCTTTTTCTAGATCTATAGCTACAGTTCCAGAGAACTCACCGTGTACAGAATCGTTACGTAATAGAGCAGCTCTTTTTTCTAAAACAACAGCATCTACTTTACCACGAGTTACAATAGCTCTTAAACGTAATTGACTTCCTTTTCCAGTTCTAGTCATTAACTCTCTAGCCACTAAACGTCCAATACGTCCAAAACCATAAAGCACTACATCTTTAGGAGTAATAGCTTCGTTGTTGTTAGCATCTTTTAGTTTGTTAGCTACAAAAGCCATAGCATTGCTATACTTTTTCTCCTCTAAATGATACTCGTAAGTTAACTTACCAATGTCTAATTTTGCAGGAGGAACATCTAATGTTTTTATAGCTTGTGCTATTTCTACAGAATCGAAAACCGAAATTGGCTTTTGTACAAACTCTCCAGCATATTCGTGAAGGTTTAAAATCTGGCTTACGTTTCTATCTATTAATTGATTTCTAAAAATCACTAACTCGATAGACTTATCGTACCAAAGATCACTTACAATTTTAATAAACTCTACAGTAGCTCTACGTCTATCTGCTTGAAACGCTAATTCGCTTTCGTAACTTTCTTTAACAGGCATTAGTTTAAATGTTTTGTGTGTTGTTAAATTTTTTGCAAAAGTATAGATTTCAAACGTTTTCGTAAAACTTTTAGCCTTAAAATAACAAAAGCACTTTAAGGAGTGCTTAAAGTGCTTTTGTTTATCGTTACTATAACCTCAAAATAGGCTTAGAGATTATCAATTAACTTTATCTAAAGTAATGACGTTCTTTTTCTCCATTAGAATTAATAATTTCTATTCTAAATGGATCATATTCTGAGCTGTTTTTTAGAATATTTTTTACATCATCTATAGAGTTTACTTCCGTATCGTTAATAGCTGTAATTATATCTCCTGGCTGTATACCGTTTTTATACCAATAGTTAGAATAGATTTGATTGGAAGTCATTTGAGAAAGTTTAACACCAAATTTTGTTCCAGCTTTTCTTAAATCTTTTGGTTTAGCATTTTTAAGTTTTCCAATATATGGAATATTATAAGTATTATTTTTTAGTAAAGTAACGTTAGTTTCTTTTTGATAACCTTTACGTAAAAAACTAACAGACACAACATCATTAGGGCTTTTAGTATTTAGAAAGCCTTTTAAATCAGAGAATTTCTTAATTTTTATATTATCAATTTTATTAATAATATCTCCTTCTTGTAGCCCAGCTATATAAGCACCAGAATCTTCTTCTACTTCTTCAATATATATGCCTTCAGTTTCAGAGATACCAAGCTTTTCGGCAGTGCCACTATCTAAAGATCTGGGAATAATACCTAAGATGCCATTTTGAACATTTCCAAACTCCATGATATCTTGTATTACCTTTTTAGCTATATTACTAGGTACAGCAAAAGAATAACCAACATAAGATCCAGTTTGTGAGGTGATGGCTGTATTAATACCTATTAATTCGCCATTAGCATTTACTAAAGCACCTCCAGAATTCCCAGGGTTTACAGCAGCATCTGTTTGTAAAAACGATTGACTACTATTAGCATTACCAGACAAATCTCTAGACTTAGCACTTATAATTCCTGCTGTAACTGTTGAGGTTAAGTTAAACGGATTGCCTACAGCTAATACCCATTCTCCAATTTTTACAGTATCGCTATCTCCAAAAGTAGTATAAGGTAAATCCTCATCAGTTTCAATTTTTAATAAGGCGATATCTGTTTTAGGATCAGAGCCAATTATTTTAGCCTCAAGAGTTTTATTGTCGTTTAAGGTTACGCTAAGTGCTTCAGAACCTTCAATAACATGATTGTTAGTAATAATGTAACCATCTGGAGAGATAATAACGCCACTACCAGTTCCTAATTGTCTACGTTGTTGTGTACGTCCAGAAAATAAATCTTGTAATGTAATTTGTTTACTGCCTAATGTAACATTCTTTACGTGCACAACAGCATTAACTGTTTTTTCTGCTGCAGTTACAAAACTCACGTTTTCCATTGCAGCTAAGTTGTTAGTGTTTACAGTGCTGTTAGTAGGTATGTATACAGGCGTTGTTTGTTGTGGTGCTATAGCAACTTTTTGGTCTTCTTCAATTAAGGTTTTGTACGCTCCTAAGGTAATTGCACCACCTAATACCGAAACTAAAACCAGCGATAAAATCTTTTTCATGTGTTAAATGTTTATTGTTAAGGTTTGTTTTTTATAATACAATGGCTAGTTTTTAACCACTTGTAATAGATAACTATAAAATTAAAATATTATTGAGTGTCGTTTTCAATTTTAACGCGTATTTAACAGCGTAAATAAATTTCTAAAACAGTATATTTGTCGTAATTATTTAAGTTTAATGACACATACCTTTTATAAATATCAAGGCACTGGAAATGACTTTGTGTTTATTGATAATCGACAACTAACATTTAACAAAAAAGATGCCAAATACATTGCTTTTTTATGCGATAGACGTTTTGGCATAGGTGCAGATGGTTTAATCCTTTTGGAGAATGATGATGCGACAGATTTTAAAATGGTCTATTTTAATGCAGATGGTAACGAAAGTTCTATGTGTGGTAATGGCGGGCGTTGTATAGTTGCTTTTGCAAAGTTTCTTAATATTATAGACAGTAAAACAACCTTTATAGCAATAGATGGTTTGCACCATGCTACTATAGAAAACAACTATGTGAAGCTACAAATGCAAGATGTAGAGGCGATAGAAAACTATACCGAGCATACTTTTTTAAATACGGGTTCTCCTCATCATGTAACTATGGTTACTAATTTAAAGACTTTTAATGTAAAAGAAGAAGGTGCTAAAATACGTTATGGGACACCATATAATGAGGCAGGAAGTAATGTTAATTTTGTAGAACAAGTAAATGATAATACATTTGGTGTTAGAACATACGAAAGAGGAGTAGAGGACGAAACCTTATCTTGTGGTACTGGTGTAACTGCTGTAGCCTTAGCAATGCATAATAAAGGTATAACAGCAAAAAATGAAGTAGAACTTAATGTAGAAGGCGGTGTCTTAAAAGTGTCTTTTGAAGCGCATAACCAAGGGTATAAAAATATTTGGCTTCAAGGACCAGCCCATCAGGTTTTTAAAGGAGAAATTGTTCAATGATTACGCTAAAGGGAGAACATATATACCTTAGAGCTCTAGAGCCAGAAGATTTAGATTTTATACATAGTATTGAAAATGATGAATCTGTTTGGGAAATTAGTAGTACGATAACACCCTATTCAAAGTTTTTAATAAAACAATATCTAGAACATGCACACAAGGATATTTATGAAGTAAAACAACTCCGTTTAGTGATTTCTAGTTATGATGATGAGGCATTGGGTATGATTGATATTTTTGATTTTGATATTAAAAATAGAAGGGCAGGAGTTGGTGTGTTAATTAAGGCTTCAGAAGATAGAAAAAAAGGATATGGAAGCGAGGCACTTAAATTACTGTGCAATTATTGTTTTAATCACTTAGATTTGCATCAATTATATTGTAATATTTCTGAAGAGAATGAAGCTAGTATAAAACTCTTCACAACTCAAGGATTTAAAAACATAGGATTAAAAAAAGACTGGAATTTTCATAATGGTCAATTTAAAAACGAATATTTATTTCAACTTATAAATAATGTACATTAAAAAAATACTTTTAGCCATTGTGCTTATTGGTTTAGCTGTTGCAGCTTACTTTGCTTATTTTGTTTACGGAGCAATGTTTTCTCCTAATACAGCATTCGATACCGATACGGTTTCAGTATACATTTCTAGAGGGTCCAACTATCAAGATGTTAGAAAACAACTAGAACCATTATTAGAAGATATTGAAGCGTTTGATGCATTAGCAAATCAAAAAAAATATGTAAACAATGTTAAGTCTGGACGTTACATTATTGAAAAAGGAATGACTAATAACGATATTATTAATTCTATTCGTAGAAATAATACTCCAATTAAAGTAACGTTTAATAATCAAGAAACGATAGAAAAATTAGCGGGAAGAATTGCAGTGCAAATAGATGCCGATAGCTTAGCATTATTAAAAGCAATGACCGATAAAACCTTTTTAAAAGAGAATGGTTTTAAAGAAGAAACGGCATTAGGTATGTATTTACCTAATAGCTATGAGTTATTTTGGAATAGTTCTGCAGAAGCGTTTCGTAATCGTATGCTAAAAGAATACAAAGCATTTTGGACAGATTCTAGAAAAGCTAAAGCTAAAAAACTAAATCTTACCGAATCAGAAATTATAGCATTATCCTCTATAGTCTATGAGGAATCTAAACAAGCAAAAGAGCAACCACGTATTGCTGGTGTCTATTTAAACCGTATAAGAATAGGAATGCCATTACAAGCAGATCCAACCATTCGTTTTGCAGCCTATAAACTACCAAAGTATAGTAATACTATTATAAAGCGTGTACTAAATGTACATAAAGAAATAGATTCACCTTACAATACTTATGTGAATTTAGGATTACCTCCAGGCTTAATTGCTATGCCAGATATATCGGCTATAGATGCTGTTTTAAATCATGAAAAGCATAAATACCTCTATTTTGTTGCAGATGCTAAACGATTAGGGTATCATAAATTTGCAAAAACATTAGCACAACATAATGCTAATGCTAGAGTGTACCACAATTACTTGTCCTCTCAAGGTATTTATAAATAATATTGAAGAAAAGAGTTCTATATTTCATTTTTGCTTTAGTGTCTTTCTCAGGATTGGCACAATCTAAACTTAATCAGTTTTTAAAACCTAGCGATACATTACATAAACCTAGACGTAATGCTGTAGTAATTACAGAAGCTACGGCAGGGGGGTTAACCTTACTTGGTTTAAACCAGTTATGGTATAGTGATTTTGAACGCTCCAAATTTCAAACCATTAACGATAATAACGAGTGGCTTCAAATGGATAAGTTGGGACACGCTTTTACTGCGTACCAAGTTGGTAAGTTAGGAGCAGACGTTTTAAACTGGAGTGGTGTTAGCGAAAAAGATCAGTTGCTTTATGGTGCAACTTTAGGATTTTCTTTTTTAACAGCTGTTGAGGTTTTAGATGGTTTTTCTAAAGAATGGGGCTTCTCATGGGGAGATTTTGCTGCCAATGCATCTGGAACAGGATTGTATATTGGACAAGAGTTATTATGGAAAGAGCAACGTATTACATTAAAATATTCTTTTCATCGCACAGGATTTGCAGCACAGCGACCAGATAAATTAGGCATAGGACTTTTAGAAGAATCACTTAAAGATTATAACGGACAAACCTATTGGTTAAGTGCAAATTTACACTCGTTTTTTAAGCAAAGTAAGCTTCCTAAGTGGTTAAATGTAGCATTTGGGTATGGAGGAGAAGGTTTGTTAGCTGGTACAGAAGCTAAACAAATAGAGCTGTTTGGTCAACATAATAGACGGCGACAATACTACTTAAGCTTAGATATAGATTTAACAAAAATTAACACTAACTCTCACATTTTAAGAACGTTATTTAACATTTTTAATGTAGTAAAAGTACCACTTCCTACGGTGGAGTTCACCGATAAAAATGACATAAAATTTCACGCTATATACTTTTAATTGTAGTTTAACGATTAATTTTGCCATATCATTTTTTTTACATAATTTTGCACGCTGAAATTTTAGGCATATCATTTAATTAAAAAATAGCCTAAGAAATTAAAAATTATGAACAAGAAGAGTAGTGCAAGTTTTTTATTACTAGCGGTTACAATTTGTGTTTTAATTGTTGTGTCGCTATCAACAGAAGAGAAGTTAAATCATACAGAAGTAGAATATTTTTCTACTAAAGGTTTAGATTTAGATTATACAGTTAATCTAGAAGGATCTAAAGACATCGCATTTCTTGAAGAACAAGAAGTAGCGTTTACACCAGAGCTTGGTAAATCTTTTTTAGGATTTAAAGAGGCTTTAGGATTTAAAGAGTCGAGAAATAATTATTTCTCAGTAAATACTTTAGGGTATTTAGGTAAATATCAATTTGGTAAAAGTACATTGAAACTTATTGGTATTAATAATGCAAGTCTATTTTTAAAGACACCAGAATTACAAGAAAAAGCATTTATTGCTAATACACAACGTAATAAATGGGTGTTAAGACGTGACATAAAACGTTTTGAAGGTAGATATGTAAATGGTATTAAAATTACAGAATCTGGAATTTTAGCAGCTGCGCATTTAGCAGGCCCAGGAAGTGTAAAGAAATATCTAAGAAGTTACGGTAAGCAGGGATTCTCTGATGCTTACGGTACAACTATACGGTCGTACATGAAACGATTTTCTGGTTTCGATACATCTGTTATAAAAGCAAATAAAAGACCTAAAGTGTCTTTAAAGCTTAAAGCATAAGCATTTTTTAATTTTTATGAATTATAAATAAGGTTGGTCTTTTATGAAGATCAACCTTTATTTTTTTCCATGCATTTGCAGACATTGTTTTAATATATTCTGTAGGAAGTGTAATATCGCAAGCCACACAAATGTCTGTATTGCCATTAAGAATGCTACATAAATCTTCTAGCATTTTATTATTCCTATATGGTGTTTCTATAAATAGCTGCGATTGATTTTGCTCAAACGAGAGGCGTTCCAAGCGCTTTATTTCCTGTTTACGATCACCTTTGTCTATAGGTAAGTAGCCATTAAAAGCAAAACTTTGTCCATTCATTCCAGAGCCCATAATTGCTAACAAAATAGAAGACGGACCAACAAGTGGAACCACTTTTATATTGTTCTCATGTGCGATTTTTACAATATCTGCTCCAGGATCTGCTACACCTGGGCATCCAGCATCAGAAATTACACCTACATTAATGCCTTTTTTGCAAGCGTCTAAATAACTAGGTAATTCACTTGGGTCTGTAAATTTATTAAGCGGTAATAAGGTTAGAGATGATTGTTGTTTACCAGAGCTTATTTTCTTTATAAATCGCCTTGCTGTTTTTTCATTTTCAACAATATATACATCTATTTGTTCTATCATTTTCTTTACAGTTAATGGTAAAACGTTTAAAGGTTCTGTATCTCCTAAAGTGGTAGGGATAAGGTATAAAGTTCCAAGAGTGGTATCCATTGTATAGTTATTAGGGCTTTTCTGTAAAGAGTAAAGTTAATGAAAAGAAAGTAAACGAGATGGTCGTTATTGGAAGTAACTTAAAAATAGAATAGCTAAATGTTTTAATTTTAAATTAGCTATTTTCTAATTATTATTTAATTTATCAGCAATACTATTACAAGCCTCATCTAACATTTTAAAAACATTGTCGAAACCAGAGTCTCCACCGTAATAAGGGTCGGGTACATCTAAGTTTTGATTTGGGACGCTTTCGTTTAGAATTAGTTTTACTTTGTTTCTGTCTGAAGTATCTCTGGCTAATCCAATAATATTTCTGTAATTAGAATTGTCCATGGCGTAGATATAATCGAAGCGATCAAAATCTATGGTTGTAAACTGTCTTCCTCTTTGTTTATTTATATCTATACCATAATGTTTTGCTATGGAAATAGAACGTGAATCAGGCTTCTCACCAATATGGTAGTTGCTTGTTCCAGCAGAATCTACAAAGAAATTATCTTCTGGTAATTTAGATTTTAAAATACCTTCGGCTAGTGGAGAGCGACAGATGTTTCCGAGGCAAACCATTAGTATTTTAGTCATGTTTTAAGAAATATATTAAACAGATAGTTTTTTAGTAAGATCTTCAACGTATTTTCTAAATTGCTTATCTGTAGAAGATAAATTATCTACAGTTTTACAAGCATGTAATACAGTGGCATGATCACGTTTTCCTATTTGAGAGCCAATACTTGCTAGAGATGCTTTAGTAAATTTCTTTGCAAAAAACATAGCTAATTGTCTAGCTTGTACAATGTGACGTTTTCTTGTTTTAGACTGTAATGTGTCTACATCCATTTGGAAGTAATCGGACACTACTTTCTGTATGTAATCTATAGAAACTTCACGTTTGGTATTTTTTACAAACTTCTCTACAACTTGTTTCGCTAAATCTATATTAATTTCTTTTTTATTGAAAGACGATTGTGCAATTAATGAGATAATGGCTCCTTCTAACTCTCTAATATTAGATTTAATATTTTTAGCAACATATTCTACAATATCATTTGGCATTTCAACACCATCACGATATAATTTGTTCTTTAAAATAGAAACACGTGTTTCAAAATCTGGCGTTTGTAATTCCGCAGATAATCCCCATTTAAAACGAGATAGTAAACGTTGTTCTATATCCTGCATGTCAACAGGTGCTTTATCACTTGTTAAAATAACCTGCTTTCCGTTTTGGTGTAAGTGGTTAAATATGTGGAAAAAGACATCTTGTGTTCCAGATTTTCCAGATAAAAATTGTACATCATCAATAACTAAAACATCTATAAGTTGGTAGAAATGAATAAAATCGTTTCTATTATTCTTCTTTACAGAATCTATGTATTGTTGTGTAAATTTTTCAGCAGAGATATATAAAACAGTCTTCTCTGGGTATTTATCTTTAATATTAACGCCTATAGCGTGCGCTAAATGTGTTTTACCTAAACCAACACCTCCAAATATTAATAATGGATTAAAAGACGTTCCTCCTGGTTTTGCCGAAACTGCTAAACCAGCACTTCTTGCTAAACGGTTAGAATCTCCTTCTAAAAAATTATCGAAATTATAATTTGGGTTCAGTTGCGATTCAATCTTTACATTACGGATACCAGGAATAACAAACGGATTACGTAACTCAGGATTTTTATTGTTCAGAGGAACATCTACATCTTGAGCTTTTACTGCACTTCTATTAGAACTTGGTATTTTTTCTGTAAAGGGTTGTTTGTTACCATAGGTGTTTTCCATTTTAATAATGTAAACCAGTTTTGCGGTTTCACCTAGTTCTTTGGTAAGTGCTACTTTTAAAATTTTAACATAATGCTCTTCTAACCACTCGTAGAAAAATTTACTAGGTACTTGTATACTTAGGGCATTATCCGTTAGCTTAACTGCTATTATCGGTTCGAACCAAGTTTTATAAGCTTGTGGCTGAATATTGTCCTTTATAAAGTTTAGACAGTTATTCCAGACCGATTGCGCAGTTACACTCATTTGTTATTAAAAGACTTTAATTGTTAGTTGATTCTACAACACAAAAAATGGATTAAATTCTGTATTGTTTTATAGCGTGACAAATATGTGAACAAATTTCTAAAAAAAAAAATCATTTGCTATTGATTATCTAGTTTTTTTTCCTCATGTTTAAATTATATTTTAAATTCCAAAAATAATACAATTAAAATCGATGAAAAGCGATACAATAGAAATAAGAGTGAGATATGGAGAAACCGATCAAATGGGTGTCGTTCATCATGCGAATTACGCATTATATCTAGAAATGGGACGTATTGAGTGGTTGCGAAAATTTGGACTGTCTTACAAGAAAATGGAAGAGGAAGGTGTTGGGCTTCCGGTAATTTCGTTACAATTAAATTTTAAAAAATCTGCGCTTTATGATGACGTAATACGTGTGCAAACCAAATTGAGAAAAATGCCAAGAGCAACTATAGAATTTGATTATGAAATTGTTAATGAAGCTAACGAAATTATTGTTATCGCAAGTACAGTTTTGGCATTTATAGACTTAAAAACAAAACGCCCAACACGACCACCAAAATATCTGCTAGATGTTTTAAGTTAATGTTCGATAGTTTTAATATCTACTTTATACAATGCTTTAAAAATAGCTTCAATTTCTGAAGCCTTTTTTTTGCGAACAGAAATCGTAATCTGGCAATCTAATTCTAATTTCTGGGCAATAATATTTAAGTTCTTTTCTTTTATAATACGCATTACTTTATTCATATTAGCGTAATCGAAAGTAATCAAGAAGTCTATGTTAATGGTACGTTCTACAATCTCGGAAGCTTCTAATGCTAATTGTGCGCCAGTTCTATAAGCATTAATTAAACCGCCAACCCCAAGCTTTACACCACCAAAATAACGAACCACAACAATTAAAACGTTAGTAATGTCGTACGATTGTATTTGACCGTAAATTGGCATACCAGCACTGTTGCTAGGCTCTCCATCATCATTAGCTCTATATTTTAGTTTTGTTGGATCTGTGCCTATTTGGTAAGCATAACACCAGTGTCTTGCAGAATGGTGTTGTTTTTTTAAGGCTTCTATATTGGTTTTTACATCTTCTTCTGTTTTAATAGGAAATGCGTAACCAAAAAACTTACTGTTTTTATCTTTAAACAGCGTTTCTTCAGAAGGGTTTACAATGGTTTTATAAGTGTCTTTAATTTCCAAATTTAAGTGCTTGCTACTAATAGTATACTAATAATGGCTAAGATAATACCTAACCAGTTTTTTTTAATTAATCGTTCTTTAAATATTACAATGCCTAATATAGTGGATAACATTACAATAGCCACATTATTAATAGTAAATACGGTAGAACTATTTAAATTTTCGTTTTGTAATGCCTTTAGTAAATATACAATAGAGAAATAATTAGGAACACCCAAAAGGATACCGCCGATAACACTTTTTAATTTTAAATTGAAATCCCTTTTAATAAGTAAGGTTATAAAACCTACAATTCCAGCAAAACTAAAAACAACAGCAGAAAAATAAGGCACTTCGTTTGTAGCAATATAGTTAGTTTCCATATACTTTATAAATGTATCTATAATACCCGAACCTATAAATAAGGCAATAGGGTAAATCAGTGTTTTTTTATCGAAAGGAACCGTGTTGCTTTTTTCTTTAACCGAAGTAAAATAGACAGCCAATAATGCGATGATAATACCGACGATTTTTAAAAGGCCTAATTGTTCTTTATAAACAAAAACAGCAAATAATATAGGTATAACTACAGACATTTTACCAGACACCGAAGCAACCGATAAGCCGTTTTTTTGAGATGTTAATGCCATTAAGTTAAAAATGAAAATAAACATAATACCCAATGCAATGGCGCCTATAAACCACGATTGCTCTGGGATAGTGCTAAAATTTACTTCGCCGTCGTATAATAGAAAACCACAAGTACCTGCAACTATGTAATTTACTATAATAGCATGTAATGTGTTCACTTCGTATTTCTCGAAGTATTTAAAGAACACATAAAGCGAACTAGAAAAAAGAATGCTTAATATAAGATTAATCAAAACAAGTCGCTTTTAATAGTAAATAAATTAACAACATCTTCCGTTTTAGGGTTGTTGTTCCAAACGTTAATACCTAGGGAAGAAGCTGCGTCTGTATTCTCTTTAGTGTCGTCTATAAACAAGCACTCTTCAGGGTTTAAATTGTTAGTGTTTAAAACAAAATTATAGATATCTGTATTTGGTTTTCTATAGCCTATTTCGTGAGATAAATAAAACACATCAAAACTATTTTTAAAATCGTCGTAAAAAGGGATGTGCTTTTTTATACTATCTATGTGCAATGCGTTAGTATTGCTTAATAATATCAATTTATAAGTGTTGTTTTTAGCTAATTGTTGTATAAACTCTAATCGATGTGGCGGGAAATCACATAAAATATAGTTCCAAGCTTCTATAATATCATCTTTAGAAAGTTTTGGGAAATTATCGCAATAGAACTCCAAAAATTCGTTTGTGTCCATAAAACCTTGTTCATATAATGCATTTACGGCAATCATATCTTCAGGGAATTCGTCCAGTTCAAATACTTCTAACGCATTAGTAATAGCACCTTCTTTATCAAGGTTAATAAAGACATCTCCAAAATCGAAAATTAGTGTTTTAATCATATTATATTGTTTCCGTAATTACGGAATAGTGTTTAATTTATGGTATTGTTGCTATAGACTCTTAAGGTGTCGTTTAAAAGTTGTGTTTCAGAAAGTAATGCTCCAGAAAATTCAGGTGCTTTTACACCTTTTTTAAATTGAATAGTTCCAGTGAACACACGTGCTTCATCCCAAAGTCCTTCATTTATAAATGTTTGAAGCGTTTTAGAGCCGCCTTCAATAATAATAGAATTAATATCCCTATTATGTAAAACAGAGCAAATTTGTTGTGCTATAGTTTCAGAATGGCTAAAATCTATGGTTTTTACATTGTCTTTGTTTTCAGATTTCGAACTTATAATCAAAGTTTCGGCATCAGTATTAAAAACGGAAGCGTCATTATTCAATTTTAAATCCTTATCTATAACCACTCTAATTGGGTGTTTTCCTGTCCAATCTCTAACCGTTAAACTAGGATTGTCTTGTACAACAGTATTGGTGCCTACTAAAATAGCTTGCTCTTCTGCACGCCATTTATGAACTAATTGTCTCGATAAAGCATTAGTAATCCAAACAGGTTTGGTTTCCCTTTTAGATTCGGGAGCAATAAAACCGTCATGCGTTTCTGCCCACTTTAAAATAATATAAGGCCGTTGTTTATTATGAAATGTAAAAAAACGTTTGTGGTGTAGTTTACACTCCTTTTCTAAAACACCAACGGTTACATTACAGCCGTTACTTTGTAATTTTATAATACCTTGCCCAGCAACCTTACTATGGGTGTCTACTGTACCGATAACAACATTAGGAATAGAGTTAGCAATAATTAAATCGCTACAAGGCGGTGTTTTACCATAATGAGAGCAAGGTTCTAGAGTTACATAAAGTGTAGACGCTTTTAAAAGCGCTTTGTTGGTTACAGATTGTATTGCATTAACTTCTGCATGATTACCACCATAAGTACTTGTGTAACCTTCTCCAATTATTTTGTTATTATGTACTATAACGCTACCAACCATAGGGTTTGGTCTAGAACTCCCTAAAGCATTTTTAGCGATTTTAATACAGCGTTGTATATAAAATTCGTGAGTAGACACTAATTATAGTTTTACTTTAATATACTCGGTTTTGTCAATAGTATATACATGAGAAAAACCTAACACTTTATACTTAATGTCTCCTGTATATTGCACCTTTACTTTTTTACTTAATAAGCTATTTAATAAACCGCCAATGTTATTGGTATTAAATATTTTTTCTGAAGGAATGTTCGTTTTTAACGGAATAGAAAATTCTTTTTTTGCTGGTACATCGAAAGCTTCTGAAGAGACCGTTGCCATTTCTACGTCGTTTACAAGTACTTTTATGCCTTCAGACTGTAATTCGCCACCAATATCGTTAGGGTTTAGAAAAAAAGCATCAGCACTAAGTGTAACATATTCCGAAGTAGATTCTACAATCGCTATGTTTTCTACTTTTAAGAAAACAGGTTTTTCATTTACAGAGCAACTTAAAAAAGTTACTATAATTGTTGATAACATTATAAGTTTCTTCATTCCACTTTTTTTAGAATTCATGTATCTTCACGGGCGTAAAAATACTATATTAAAGTGAGTAAAAATAATATTGTTATTAGAGAAATCGAGGCTAAGGATAATGCGCAAATAGAACGTGTTATTAGAGATTGCTTTCCCGAATTTAATTTGCCTTTAGTAGGGACAGCTTACGAAGATGAAGAAACTCCTAAGATGTTTGAGTCGTACCAAAATAACAACGATGTGTATTATGTAGTTGAAGATAATGGAGACATTATTGGTGGTGGCGGTGTTAAACCATTGAAGGATTTTGAGGACAGTGTTTGCGAAATACAAAAAATGTATTCAGCGCCAAAAATGAGAGGTAAAGGCTATGGTAAATTATTGTTTGAAAAATGCTTAGAATCTGCAAAAGCACTAGGTTATAAACAATGCTATTTAGAATCGGCATCGCAATTAAAAGCAGCTATACATATTTACGAGAGTTACGGATTTAAACACTTAGATAAACCATTAGGTAACACAGGACATTATTCGTGTGGTGTTTGGATGATTAAGGAACTTTAAGTAGTAGGTAGTGAGCAGTAAGAGGTAGGCTTTAGAGTGGAGAAGGAGGGAGGAAGAATAGAGAAAGTTAATGAGTATAGAATATATTTTACATTATAAATAAACAGAATAATTTAATTTTTAAAAATTTACACAGCGAACAGCTAATAAAAGAATAACCAATGAAATTAAAAGACTTAGAAAAAATATTTCATAAAGAACTAGACGCTATTTATGGACCAGAAGAAGTATTTAGCTTCTTTTTTATTTGTTTAGAATCATTTTATAATATTTCGCGTTTACAATTAGCAACAAATGTGGAATTATCGATAACAAAAGAAGAACAACCACCCATTTTTGAAGCCTTAGAACAGTTGAAGCAGCAAAAACCAATTCAATATATAATAGGGCAAGCTCAATTTTACGGTTTACCATTTAAAGTGAATGCAAATACGCTAATACCACGCGCAGAAACTGAAGAAATAGTAGATGGACTTATTAAAGAAACCATTAGAGATATCGGTTTAGGAGATTTAAAAGCACCTATAAAAATATTAGATATTGGTACAGGAAGCGGTTGTATAGCAGTAACACTAGCAAAACAATTGCCTGAAGCAGAAGTGTATGCGGTAGATGTCTCTAAAGAAGCTTTAAAAGTCGCTGAAGGTAACGCTAAACTAAATGATGTAATAGTTAATTTTATTGAAGCTAATATTTTAGAAACAAAAAGTCTAGAAGAAGTAGATAAATTCGATATTATAGTATCTAATCCACCTTATGTTAGGGAAATGGAGAAAGAACACATGCGTGCCAATGTATTAGAAAACGAACCACATCTAGCACTGTTTGTAGAAAACGATAATCCTTTAATATTTTATAAAGCGATTACTGAGTTTGCGGAACAAAACTTAAAACCTAATGGTAAGTTGTGCTATGAAATTAATGAATATCTAGCTAACGAAATGATGGCTCTGGTATTAGGTTATGGTTTTATTGAAGTTTCAGTGCAAAAAGATATGTTTGGTAAATACAGATTGCTTAAGGCTACTAAAAGTAAATAGAATCCTAATTTTAGGAATAAGAGATAAATAATTTGATTCTCAATTTTATGAGGATTATGTGAATAATAATGAGATTCCCATTTTCATGGGAATGAAAATAAAAATTTTCATGAAAAGTATAGCAGTATTTTGTGGCGCAAGTTTAGGAAACGATGAACAAATTATTTCCATGGCCTATAACTTAGGGCAAACCTTAGCGCAACAACAAATAGTCTTAGTCTATGGAGCTGCTAAAATTGGAATAATGGGGCAAGTAGCCAAAGGCGTTACAGATGCTAAAGGGAAAACTATTGGTGTTATTCCAGAGTTTTTAAAAACTAAAGAAATTGTAAATGAAGGTTTGTCCGAACTTATTGTAACCACTAATATGCATGACAGAAAAGTGATTATGTATGAGAAGTCAGACGGATTTATGATTATTCCAGGAGGCTTTGGTACCATGGATGAGTTGTTTGAAATAGCTACTTGGGGACAATTAGGTTTGCATACAAAGCCCATAGGTATTTTAAATGTAAATGGCTATTACGATGCACTAATTACGCAATGCGATACTATGGTAGCACGCGGTTTTTTAAAACAAGAGAATCGAGATGCTATAGTAATTGATGCTACTATTGGTGGACTTTTAGAAAAAATGAATAATTTTATACCATTACCAGCACCAGAATGGTTGAAAAAAGAGGGATTATAAAAATGACTACAGAACAACAAATAAACGCACTAAGAGACGAGTTACGCGAACATAACTATAACTATTATGTGTTAGATAACGCGACGATTAGCGATTACGAATTCGATACAAAGCTAAAAGAATTACAAGCCTTAGAAGAAGCACATCCAGAGTTTTACGATGCTAATTCACCAACATTACGAGTAGGAGGTGAGGTTACTAAAAACTTTAATACTGTAGTGCATGATTATAGAATGTACTCTCTAGACAATTCGTATTCTCTTGAAGATTTAAAAGACTGGGAAACCAGGATTAAAAAACTAGTAGACGGTGATGTTAAATACACTTGCGAGCTTAAATACGATGGTGCATCTATAAGTTTAACCTATGAAAACGGTAAATTATTACGAGCAGTAACACGAGGTGACGGTTTTCAAGGGGATGAGGTAACGGCAAATATTAAAACTATAAAATCGGTACCCTTACAATTAAAAGGCGATTATCCACCAAAGTTCGATATTAGAGGTGAAATCATTTTACCATTCGATGGTTTTAATAAAATGAATGAAGAGCGAATTGCAAATGGTGAAGACCCTTATAGAAACCCTAGAAATACGGCGTCGGGAAGTTTAAAACTACAAGACAGTGCAGAGGTTGCAAAACGTCCTTTAGAATGTTTGTTGTATAATTTAACAGGTGAGAACTTGGGCGTAGAATCTCAATTTAATAGTTTAGAAAAAGCGAGAGCTATGGGCTTTAAAGTACCAGAGGCAGCCAAACTTACAAACTCTATAGACGAGGTTTTCGAATTTATAAATCATTGGGACACGGCAAGACACGATTTACCTTACGAAACCGATGGTGTTGTTGTTAAAGTAAATAGTCTATTTCAACAAGATGAATTAGGCTATACCTCGAAAGCTCCACGTTGGGCCATGGCTTATAAGTTTAAAGCAGAGCAAGTCTCTACTAAGTTAAATACCATCTCTTACCAAGTGGGACGAACAGGAGCTATAACCCCAGTAGCAAACTTAGAACCAGTAGAATTAGCAGGAACCACTGTAAAAAGAGCCTCTCTACACAATGCAGATCAAATAGCGAAACTAGATATAAGAGTTAACGATACTGTATTTGTAGAAAAAGGAGGAGAGATTATACCCAAGATTATAGCTGTAGATGTAACGCAGCGTTCTGCAGATTCTCAACCTACAGAATATATTGCCAACTGTCCAGAATGCGATACGGAATTAGAGCGTATAGAAGGTGAAGCAAAACATTATTGTCCTAATTATAATGGTTGTGAGCCACAGGTGGTGGGGAGAATACAACATTACATTTCGAGAAAAGCAATGGATATTGAAGGTTTAGGAGGAGAAACCGTTGCACTTTTAGTAAAAGAAGGTTTAGTGTCTAATTATTCAGATTTATACGAATTAACTGTAGAGCAATTATTGCCATTAGAACGTATGGCAGAAAAGAGTGCCGAAAATTTAGTGAATGGCGTAGAAGCTTCTAAGCAAATACCATTCGAAAACGTACTCTTCGCTTTAGGGATTCGATTTGTAGGAGAAACAGTAGCTAAAAAACTGGCAAAGCATTATAAAACAATTGATGCTTTAGCAAGTGCTACTATGGAAGATTTAGAGCAAGTAGACGAAATAGGAATAAAAATAGCGGAGAGTGTGGTTGCTTTCTTTGCTTCGGAAGAAAATATAGCTATGGTTGAGCGTTTAAAAGCGTTTGGTGTACAGTTAGAAATTTCAGCAGAAAAATTAGCCAATCAAACAAATAAGTTAGAAGGATTAGCTTTTGTAGTCTCAGGTGTTTTCGAAACCGTATCTCGTACCGAGCTTAAGAAGTTAATAGAAGACAATGGTGGTAAAAATGCCTCTTCAATTTCTTCAAAAACCAATTACGTTATAGCTGGAGATAAAATGGGACCAAGTAAAAAAGCAAAAGCAGAAAAACTAGGTGTACCGTTAATAACAGAGCAAGAGTTTTTTAATCAGTTTTCAATATTAGAATAAAGGTTCAAATTTATTTTAAAGTAAATTATAGATTGTAAACTAGGCTAGCCTTAAAGAATTTTTGGTTGGAGTACTTAGTTTAAAAACAATTTTTATAAATTGGGCTAAATAATAGCTCCTATGGAAAAAGTACTATCTACTAAAGAACGTTTTGTTTTAGTTTTAATTCTATTATTTTCTATAGTTTTTGCGCTTAGTACATTATTAAATTTTGGTATGAGTTACTATGTGTCAAAATTACTAATAATAGCTATGTTTTTTGTCTTATATCTATTTTCTAATAAAGCAGAAAACTTTTTTTTAGGATTATTTTTATTGGCAATAACTATTTCTGAAACGTCATATTTTATTAATTTTTTTTATAAGAATACGATTCTCTTTCATACAGGAAGTATTACTAATACAATAGCATATATCTGTTTATTTAATCATGTAATAGTTGATCTTAAATTATCTGTATTACTTAAAAAATACATGCTACATTTAATAGCGTCTATAGCTGTAGGTGTTTATGGGTTTGTTTTGTTAAATGATATGCTTGGATACCATAATAATGCTTTTAAAGATTTCATATATCTTATGGATTTATCCTATAATATATTTATAGTTTTAGTGTTTATATTCTCATTTTTAAATTATGTGTATAAAGGAAATAAGAAGGCATTAGTTTTGTTTTTAGCATGTTTATGTATTGTGGTTTCAGAATTTCTATGGGTTTTTTCTCTATTTTCTTCAGAAAGGACATTATTTAATATAACAATTATGCTAATAAAGCTTACAGGGTTTTATTGTGTTTACAATTATTTAATGTTTAAATCTGAGAAAAATAACCTAAATGAAATTGATATATAGGCTTCAATAATTTATAAGTTATTGATTTAAAGCTTCAAGGTTTAATATATTTTCTTACTTTTGATGTCCCTAAATTATTGATAATGAAAGAGCAACAATTAAAACGAATTAACGGTATCGCTATCCTACTAGCAGTTGTATTTGTTTTAGGTCTCATTGCCAATTGGCAAAAGTTTCTAGTTGACAATATTTTTGGAATTACTATAAATTGGGAAGGGTTTTTAGTAGCTGTCAAAGCTATTATAATGCTTTTCTTCCTGTATCTATGCGTACAATGTAAAAATAAAAAGAGAAGTGTTTATCTAGAGCTTTCTCTTGGTGCATTTACTCTAACTTTTATGATGGTTGTTATGCAATATATTAAGTTTTCTAGATGGGCATATTATATATACACAGTAGTTAATATTCTAGGTTACGTATTTTTAATAATTTATATTTTAAGACAGTTTAATTTTAAAAAGTTAATATTAAATTTCTATCCCTACATTATAGTGTTAACGGTGTTAAATGTTTATATATTATATACATTAAACTCTATGTTAGAGGTCGATAAAGTAAAGAATATGACACTCTTGGCTGTTATTTTTGAATCTGTATACAACGTCGTTGTTTTAACAATACTAACATTATCGTTGCTAAATTATCTTTATAAGGAGTATTCTAAAGAAGCATTTTATTTACTATTGGCCTGTTTAGGGATTTCTTTTTCAGATATCGTTCAATTATTTTATTTATACACAGACGCTATCTCTGCTATTTTTGTAGCGCATTCTGTGTTAGAATTAGTGGCCTATTTCTTCTTGTTTAAATATATTCTTTTAAATAGAGGTTGTTATTTTCCTAAATTAATAGAAGAATAAGCACTTTATTTCTTTTTTTTAGAATAAAATACTCTTTTTTAATTCGTTAAAGTGTTAAAAGTAAGTAGTTTGTGTTGTTTGAAGCATGTGTTTTTGTTTAAAATAATTGCGAAATCTTTATTTGTGTTCTTGTATGAGTTATCATATTGACAATCAATATGCTAAAAACAATGAATATCGTTAAAAAGTGTCTTATTATCGATAAACTGTAATTTATTCGTATATTTGCAGCCCCTAAATCGTGCAGAATGAATGTTGATAGATTCAAAATAGTTAGGGTGGCTATACTATGTTTAGCTGCTTTATTTATTGTTGGTGTTGTGTTGGGTAATACTCTAATATCTAGTATTGCCAAAGCTTTTATATTTCCTATATACTTATATTTATACTTGGTGGAGTCTGAGCGTAAAAGTAAATCTTTTACGGGATTTTTATTTATTTTTTCTGTTGCTGGCTTATATGCAGTAGTTGTAGCGTTTAGATCTAATATATACTCACATATTGGTAGTTTACCTTATATAGCTGCTTATATGTGTTTGTTGATTTACATGATAAGAAGTATGAATTTTAAAACGCTTATTAAACGCTTTAAGTATTATTTAATAGTCTTAATGTTATTTAGTGGTTATATTATCTTCACACTAAATAGTATGGTTTTAGAGGACGAGTCTCTAAAGGTAAATACGTTAGAGTTTGTATTTGAGGGGCTTTATAATTTCTGCATCTTACTAGTATTATCGTTTTCATTATTATATTACTTGTATCACGATTCTAGAAGAGGGTTTTTACTGTTTTTAGCAAGTGCATGCATTGTGTTTTCCGAAATGGTACAAGTAGCTTACATTTTTATTGCAGCAGATTACGTGTTGAATGTAATATACTCGCTACTGTTAATTGTAGGGTTTTATTTTATATACATGCACATAGAATCTAAAATCTATAGTGAAAATTATAAAGCATTACGATAGTTTTAAAAACGGAATATCCTTTTTGTAGAAAAATAGAATTATAGTAGACAATGTAAAAGTTACTACAGCTGTAGCGAATAATACACCACCATCATTATTAACATCTATACCTAATTGGGTATAAGCAATAAAACCAATCTGTTAAAAAGCATTCAAGTGCTCAGTGTCGAAATAAAACATCGGGTAAAACAAAGGAAAGAGTTGAAAACGAAATTAACAGACTATAAGTTAGTAAATCAAAAGAACTTATTAAGTTTCTTGATTAATCAAAGCAATAATTTAATCGAAGAGTTAACTAATCAGGTTAAACAAATAGAAAACAAATCAATCTTTTAATTAAACAACAACTGGATTTAAAATAGAAATATAACCAACCTGTTTCAGTTCTTAGAGAGTTAGTAAGATTTTAGTATGGAATCTGGTTGGTAAAAATAAATGTTTTTAAAGATATTAATGGCGCAAGAAAATTAGCCTGTTTCCCTGATGTTACTCCTTTTGAAAATCGTTCTAGAGCATCAATCTTTGGAAAATATAGAGTTTCTTTATTTGCAGATAAAGAGCTTATTACATATGGCTAGTATTAGTGTTATTAAAAGTAAAATGAAATACAAAAATACTATTTAAGAAAGTTAGAGTAAGGCGAAAATAAAATGAGTGTATTAAATGCGGTAAGAAATAAAAGCATACATATTATTTACGCTTTAATTAAAAATCAAACTTTTTATCAAAATAAATTGGAATTATCATAGAAATCAGGTTATTATAAAATATATCTTGTATGCTTTCCAATAGTATATTCTTTTCCATTCTTAACAAATTTCTTTGACAAAATTTCTTTTCTAGAGACGAAAGCGTAATTAGATTGATTTCTTTTGAATATTCTTTTTAAATCGTCTAATTGTATTTCATTTGGAATTAACTCTACTATATCAAATATTTTTATCTCATAGCAATTATAATAATTATTCCATTTTAAAAGTTCATATTCTCTTTTTATAAATTTGCAAGCAAATGACGAAAATATTTTAAAATTAAGAATATTATTATCTAACAATTCTTCTTTAAACTCTCTAAAAACATTTATTTCTCTTTCTTTCTTTTTTTTAAACCAATTAATAACATCATAACAATGTCTTCCCTCAACATAGAACCTTAAATCGTTAAATTTGTTAGTATTTTCTTCTTTCCTTTTTGAATATCTAACACCCCATGAATGAAACAATTTATCATCTCCATATTTTTTATAAGCTCCTCCTACTGGCTGAAGTTGTTTTGTGTTTTTAGTATTATAAACAAGTAAATAATTACCGTTTAAATAAATTCGGTATAAATAACTTATAGAAAAACGTATTTCATTTCTCTTATATTTCAATAAAAATTTACTCTTTAAATATAAACGTAGCATAGAATATTACTTTAAACTATTTTCTTTTCTATTAAATCTACGTTAAAAAAGCCTCCTTTATTTTCTTTTCTTGAAATTGAAAACTGAGTAATGAGATATCCAATAGTAATAAGGTTTCTTAACTCACATAAATCTCTAGAAACTTTTGATTCTTCATACATTTTTAATGTTTCATTATATAAGATTTCTAATCTATTATTAGCTCTTAACAAGCGTTTGTTAGATCTTATTATTCCTATATAATCATTCATTATATTATTAAGATCCATTCTTTCATGTGTTATTAAAATGTTTTCAGCATAGGGTTTTTGATATTTGTCGTTCCAGGTTGGGATGCTTTCTGGGATGCTTTTTAAAGAATCAAAAGTAGCTTTCAAGTACATAAAACTCTTATGTGAATATACTATTGCCTCTAACAAAGAATTAGATGCTAATCTATTGGCTCCATGCAATCCTGTTGATGCACATTCTCCTGATGCGAATAAGTTTTCTATAGATGTTTTTCCATTGACATTCACTTTAATACCTCCACACAAATAATGAGCAACAGGTGCTACAGGAATCATATCTTTCTTTATATCCAAACCTATTGAAATACATTTCTCAAGTATGTTTGGGAATTTTTCTTTGAATTTTTGAAAATCAAGATGAGTACAATCAAGAAAAACATATTCATCTCCTCTAACCTTAAGTTCATTATCTATTGCTCTTGCAACGATATCTCTTGAAGCTAACTCCATGCGACTATCATATTTATTCATAAACCTTTCTCCATGAATATTTCTAAGATATGCCCCAAAACCTCTCACAGCTTCAGAGATTAAAAAACAAGATGATTCTAATGATAGTTTATCATATAAACCTGTAGGGTGAAATTGAATAAATTCCATGTTTTCAATTTCTGCCTTAGCTCTATATGCCATAGCAATTCCATCTCCAGTTGCTATTTTAGGGTTAGTTGTAGTTTTATAGACTTGACCAATACCTCCTGTAGCTAACATTGTTATTTTGGATGTTATTCTTTTCACTTTATTAAATTTAGTGTCTAAAACATAAGCCCCATAGCAAGAGATATTAGAATCTCTATCCACTTGCTGGCCAACATGGTGCTGAGTAATCAATTCTAAAGCAAAATGATGTTCAAAAACTTCTATATTAGATTTCAAAGACACTTTTTTAAGTAAAGCCCTAATTATTTCAAACCCAGTAATGTCTTTATGATGTAAAATTCTATTTTGAGAATGCCCTCCTTCTTTACCTAAAGAAAATTCTCCATTACTAGATTTATCAAAGTTAACTCCCCATTCTAAAAGCTCTTCCAACCGTATAGGAGCTTCCTCAACTACCATTTTAACAACTTCTTCATTACATAATCCATCGCCAGCGAGAATCGTATCTTTAAAGTGTTGAGCAAAAGAATCATTTTTTACTTCATTAAGAACAGTAGCGATGCCTCCTTGCGCATATTTAGTGTTAGATTCTAACTTATCATCCTTGGTAATAATAGTAACCTTTAAATCACTAAAATTGTCTGCTACTTTTAAAGCAAATGTTAGTGCAGCAATACCCGATCCTATAACAAGGAAATCTGTTTTATACATACTAGATTTTAAAATTTTATGACAATTCTAACATTCTCTCAATTGGCAATAATGCTTTCTCACTTAATTTAGAATCAACTTCAATTTCAGGTAATTCATGTTTTAGGCATAAATATAGCTTTTTCATTGTATTTAATTTCATATAAAAACATTCACTACAAGCACAAGTATTATCTTCTAAAGCTGGTGCTGCAATTAGTATTTTATTTGGAGATTCTTTTTTCATTTGATGTAAAATACCTACTTCTGTAGCTACTATAAACTTTTTTTGATGACTTTCTCTAACATATTTTAATAACCCAGATGTAGAACCAATATAGGCAGCTGCCTTTAGTATATAATGTGGAGATTCTGGATGAGCAATTATTTGAGAATCTGGATGTTCTTTAAATAAATTTATCATTTTCTCCATAGAAAAGGCTTCATGAACCATACATGCTCCATCCCAAAGTAGCATATCCCTTCCAGACTGTTCATTCAAATAGTCTCCTAAATGTTTATCGGGAGCAAAAATTATTTTTTGTTCTTTTGGAAAAGAATTAATGATTTTTACCGCATTAGATGAAGTGCAAACAATATCACTTAGAGCTTTTATCTCAGCAGAACAGTTGATATATGTAACAACTTTATGATTTGGATTGTTTTTAACAAAATCTTCAAACTTTTCAGGAGGACATGAATCAGCTAAAGAGCAACCAGCTTTTAAATCTGGAAGAAGAACTTTTTTAGTTGGATTTAAAATTTTTGCAGTTTCTGCCATA
Organism: uncultured Flavobacteriaceae bacterium; assembly: GCA_947494205.1. Lineage (GTDB taxonomy): Bacteria > Bacteroidota > Bacteroidia > Flavobacteriales > Flavobacteriaceae > JAHDHI01. The sequence continues at coordinate 76,708 of CANLUH010000012.1, forward strand.
AAATGAACTCCAGCAAAAACTATAATATCTGCATCTGTCTCAGCTGCTTTCTGAGCAAGAGCTAAACTATCTCCTACAAAATCAGCTATGTCTTGTATTTCACTTTCTTGATAATAGTGAGCTAAAATAATTGCGTTTTTTTGTTTCTTTAAAAATATAATTTCTTCTTTATAATTTATGTCTGGATTAACTTTTATATCTAAAAACCCTCTATCCAAAACTGCCTTTTTTATTTCCTTAGTTATTTCCATATAAAATGTTTTAAAAACAAATATAATACAAATAACTAAGGATTTTAAAAATGTATTTAATTCACTAAATAATAATAAGAAATTCGTATTATTGTATATGATTTTCATAAAAAATCAATTAAAGCATATATATGTACCTTAGGCATAAAAATTATTTATTAACTCTATCTTTTATACTCTTTTTTATTACATCCCTCTTTTCTCAAGATAGTTTTAAATATCAAATAAAGGGTAATGTATATGATGAAGAAAATCGCTCTTTAGAGTTTGTAAATATTATACTCCTTAATAAAATAGACTCATCGTTTGTAAAAGGAACTACAACTAATATCAAAGGAAACTATTCTATAGAAAACATTACGCCTAATAATTATATACTTCAATTTTCCCACGTAAGTTATAAAACAATTGAACAAGAAATTAATTTAAAAAAAAGAGAAGATTTAATATTAAATCAAGTTCTAGAATCTAACTCGTTAGATGAAGTTGTAATAACATCAAACAAACAAGCAATAAAAATTGATGCGGATAAAATTATTTTTGATATGAAAAATAGTACTGCTTCTGAAGGTAGCACGGCTATAGAATTATTAAGAGATATCCCCACTGTTATTATTGACAATGATGGTAACATTAGCTTAGCTGGTAAAAATAAGATTAGCCTGGTTATTAATGGTAAATTAATTAATCTTTCTAATGAAGATATAGAAAGAACATTGAATAGTATTTCAGGAGGAGATATAGAAAAAATAGAAGTTATAAACAACCCTTCATCTAAATACGATGCGGTTAGTGGATCTGGACTTATAAACATAAAGACTAAAAAAAATAAAGGTGATGGCTTTAATTTAAATGTGAATTCTAATTGGTCATATGGAAGGAGGCCTAAGCTTAATTCGGGAACACGAGCGAGTTATAGTTCGAATAAGTTTTCTGTATGGGGAGGATATATTTATTCAGATAATAAGTTTTCAGAAGACTTAGAATTAAACCGTTTTATTATAGATGAGGATGAATCTTGGAGTTTTATCCAGAGAGTAAATCAAAACCAGGAGTTTAAAACAAACTCTTTAAATACAGGTATAGAATATAAAATAAATAAAAATCAAGGTGTAGAATTAAATTATGATTTTAAGGATAGTAAAGACAAATATAACCCTAGTGGAAATACTGTTATTTTAATAGATAATATTTTTGATTCAACATTTAATTCTGGTAATAATCAAGATGTAAATTGGGAACAACACCTTGGTTCTTTGATATATAAAATAAACATGAAAAATAACAGTTCTTTAAGTTCTACTTTTAGCTACCTAAACAACAAAGAACTATCTTATGCGTTAACCAATCAAGATATAAATCAAAACATAATAACTGAAAATGAAATCACTTCAGCTATAAAAATTAGCACAGCAAAAATAGACTATTTTTTGCCTATAAAAGAAGATTTAAATTTTGAAACCGGAATAAAATTATCAGGTGTTGATACTTCATTATTGACTACAACAGAAACGATTTCTGGGAATGATAATTTTTTTGATAGATTTAGTGATTTCGACTATAAAGAAAATGTTTTAGGTTTATATGTTAATACCAGTTTTAATATAAACAAAATGAAAGCAAGAATAGGTCTTCGTTTTGAGCATACTAACTTAAAAAACAGTCTAAATACATTGAGTCAAAATACAGTGGTAAATAATGATTATTCAGATTTTTTCCCTAATATTTCTTTAAATTATCTGAAAGGGAATCACTCTATAAATTTTGATTTTTCTAGAAGTATAATCCGTCCAAACTATGCAAATTTAAACCCTTTTGAATTTTATTTAGATAGATTTACAAAAATCTCTGGAAATCCTCAATTATCTCCTCAGTATACTTATAATTATAGTATAAGTGACACTTATAAAAAAATTAATTTTTCAATTAATTATATTAACGACAAAAACATGCTAAATAGGTTAGCAAAACAAAATATAATATCTAAAGAAGAAAATTATAAATACGAAAATATAGATTTATCAAAAAGAATAAGTTTAAATATCTCTTTCCCTTTTAAAATCAATAATTGGTGGAATTCTATAAATACTTTTTCTACTTATTATGACGACTATCAAATATCTTTATTAGATTTTCCAACGAGTATTAGTGGTTATGGATTATATTCACAAACCCAGCATACTTTTAAAATTGCGGATGGTTTTTCATCTAACTTTGCTTTAAAATATTTATCTCCACAAATATCTAGAGGAGGTCTTTATAATTTAGATTATCGTTTTTCTACTAGAATAGGTTTTAGTAAGAAAATGTTTAATAATCTAGCTGTTGTAAAAGTAAATTTCACAGATGTCTTTAATACTGATAAATTTTCAGGACTAGTAGGCCCAGTGAACAACAGAGTTCAAATATATAGTAAATGGGAAACACAACAAATTCAATTAAGTTTTTCTTATCAAATTTCAGGAAATAAAGACAAGGTAAAATATAATAATAAAAATGAGGGTATAAAGGAAGAACTTAAACGAATTGACAATTAAAATGAATAACAGTATAAAACACGAAGTAGTAAAAAGACGAGTTATCAGGTACTTTAATTCTAATCAAGAAGAAGTGACTTTCTCTCATGGAAAAGGCGCTTATGTTTTTGATAATTTTGGGAATAAATATTTAGATTGTGTCTTAGGTTATGGCCCAGTAGTTTTAGGGCATTCTAATAATATTTTTAACACTAAAATATCTAATTTTTTATCTAATGGAATACATATGCCTGGTTTTACAGATTTGCATGATAAATATTTAGAGCATTTACTATCCAAGCATGAAAACCTAACGTCTAGTATTCTATCCGTATTTATGAAAACGTCTTCCGAATCTGTTACAGGAGCAATTAGAATAGCATCTATAGAAACTAATAGAAAAGGGGTCTTAAGATGTGGTTTCAGTGGTTGGCATGATTCACAACATGCTTATTCCCCTTCTTGGCATATGCCTCCAAAACACAGAGGAAAACTAAGAAATATCGATGGATTAAGGGGAGTTAGTAACGATGAAAAAGTATTTAATTGGCAATCGTTAGATTTAAACGATTTAAGTAGTCTTTTAAAGAAAAACGGATCAAAAATAGCTTGTTTTATTTTTGATGCCTTTCAATTATCTTTTATAGATATTAATATTCTTAATGAAGCCATTAATTTATGTAAATCCTATGGTATAGTAATTGTTATTGATGAGACTAAAACTGCTGGAAGGGTTTCACCTTTTGGGGCTATCGCTACCGATAGTTCGCTGTGGGATATGGTTGTTTTGGGAAAAGCTATTGGTAATGGGACACCTTTAAGTATGTTACTTGTTAAAGAAGAATATGGAAGTTCTGTAAAAGACGCAAGAATTGGAGGAACACATTCAAAAGAACTCCTTTCTGTTCAATGTGCTCTTTCTACATTAGAAATAATGGACAAATCCAATGGATACGAAAAAATAGGTAAAGCAGGCACAAATTTGTCTACTCTATTTAATAATATAGCTTTAGAAATTGGAATTGCTAATTTAATAGAATCAAAACCTCTTTTTGGAGGAGGTCTTTTAGATATTGTTTTTAATGATAAAATGTATAAAAACTCCAATTATGTACGTATTTTACAAAATATATTTTTAGATAATAAGATTTTACATTTAGTAGGCCACCCTTCATTTGTTTCATTAGCTCATTATGAGATTGATGAGGAATTAATAAAAGCAGATTTTTATAAATCACTTTTAAGTTGGAGTAATAAAATTCATAAATAATTAAAATTAACATAACCATATCATGGAAGAAATCAAAAAAATCATTAAAGCAATAAACTATAAAAATTGGGTACTAGAATTTAAAAATAAAGAAGAAATAATATACGCTTCTATTATTCCTAAAAACGAATCTAATGCTGAAATAGATCAAATTTCAAATTTTGAATCAAAATGGTTTTTACAAGAAGAAATGTCATTCTATGAAGTAATAAACCAATGTTTTTTGGGAATTTCGACAATAGAAAGAAATATTCTTAAACATGACTTTTTTTATAAGGATATTAATGTTTTTTTAAACAGAGAAAAGGATAATTCTTCTGTTGAAAATGAAACAGTTTATGCACATGAACATAAACCTATTTCCTCTTTAGAAAATATAAAAGAGGTTATAGGTGATGTAAAATATAAAGATTGGGAGTTTAGAGTTACAGAAAAAGGAAATTTAACGATTTTACAATTATGGTTTTACGAAAAAGACACCGATACAGGTGAATTAATCGAACAATACTCTAGACAATGGATACTAAATATAAATATGGGTATTACCGAAATAGTTAATACTTGCTTTTTAGCTGTTTCTACTGCCATAAGACATGAGATTAGAGAGAATTTCTTTTATGAAAATAAGCGTGTTTCTAATCCTCATAGAGATATAGAAAAAATTGTTCATTATAGAAAAGGATATGCCGTTAATTAAAATAAACAACTTACATAAAAAATTTAGAGTACATAAAAAAGAAGAAGGATTCCTTGGGTCATTAAAAGCATTATTTAAACGTCAATATATAGATAAAGAAGCTGTAGTAGATGTTTCTTTTTCTGTTGGAAAAGGTGAAATAATAGGCTTGTTAGGGGCAAATGGAGCAGGAAAAACTACCCTATTAAAAATGTTAACGGGTATTATCCACCCAACCAAAGGAAATGTAGAAATACTAGGTTACAATCCTTGGGACAGAAAAAATGAATTTCTTAAAGAAATCTCATTAATAATGGGGCAGAAAGCTCAATTATGGTGGGATTTACCAGCAGCGGATTGTTTTTTATTGTTGAAAGAGATTTATGTAATTCCTGAAAAGCAATATAGAGAAACTATAGAGGAACTTAGTATTAAATTAAATGTCAAACATCTTTTAAACATTCAAATTCGTCGTTTAAGTCTAGGTGAGCGCATGAAAATGGAGTTAATAGCCTCTTTATTACACAGGCCAAAAGTCCTCTTTCTTGATGAACCAACGATTGGTTTAGATGTTAAGTCACAAAGAGTAATTAGAGAATTCATATTAGATTATATTAAAAAATATAGCCCTGCTGTTATTTTAACAAGTCACTATATGGACGATATTCAATACTTGTGCGAAAGGGTTTTAATAATACGATCAGGGAAAATCGTTTATGATGGTTTATTAACAGATTTAGCTCAAAAATATTCTCCTAATAAGATAATTAAAGCTCATTTTAAAGAAAAGCAAGAAAGTTTAAATATATTACTTGACTTGCAAAAATACGGTGAAATCTTACACAATGAAAAAGAGCAAATCCACTTAATGGTAAATAGAGAAAATATTTCAAATACCACAAATTACTTATTAGAACATTATGAAATTATAGACTTATCTATAGAAGAAGTAGATATTTCTATAACTATCGAGTCAATATTAGACAATAAAAAATTAGATTCAATCAATGACTACTAAATTATTTTTTAAGACTCTTAATCTAGAAGCTAGAACCACGATGTCTTATCGTTTCGACTTTTGGATAAGCGCAGTTATTGGTTTTATAGCCGAGTTTGGAGCCGTTTGGTTTTTATGGAATGCTGTATTTAAAGAATCTAATTCTGATGTTATAGGAGGGTATAGTTTATCGAGTATGTATATTTATTATTTAACTGTAATATTAATTAGTAAAATTGTTAGAGGAAGTAGATCAAAAAATGATATCGCATCAGATATTTACCAAGGTAATCTTAATAAATATCTATTGTTTCCCGTAAATTATATTTTATATAAGTATGCTCAACATTTAGGTGTAATGTTTCCTTCATTCATTCAGTTTTTTTTATTTGGGGTTGTTGTTATTCTAGTTATAGATTTACCAAACGACATTAATTTATCTTTTACATCAATTTTCATGGCTTTAATCACAATTTTTATAGCTAATATTCTTTATTTTCTTATGAATTACATGTTAAAACTTACTGCTTTTTGGATTGACAATGTGTGGAGTTTAGATGCTTTTAAATGGTTTATTGTTTCTCTTTTAGGTGGATATATGTTACCAATTAGTGTTTTCCCTAAAAATTTACAAATAGTTTTAAATTATTTACCTTTTAAATTTTTGTTTGACTTTCCTGTCAATACTCTTTTTGGTAAAATTGGGGTAGAAATATGGGTTAAAGAGATTGCAATCTCTTTAATTTGGTGTCTATTTTTTTTAATAGTCTGCAGGTTAGTTTGGAAAAAGGGTAGATTACAATATACTGGAGTAGGAATTTAACAATAAAAAAAATGAAAAAATACTTAAGATTATACGCCTATTTTTTAAGGTTTTCATTTAGCAAGTCTATGGAATTTAGATTCGATTTCTTTTTTCGAATACTTATGGATTTTGCATGGTATGGTACACAAATTGCCTTTTTTTCAATTTTATATAAACATACTAATCTTTTAGGTGGTTGGAATTTTGATCAAGTATTAATTTTTATGGGAAGTATCTTTGTTGTGGATGCTGTTAATATGACGGTATTTTCAAATAATTTTTGGTGGCTACCTACTTATGTTAATAGAGGGGAACTAGATTATTATCTAATGAGACCCGTATCTTCATTATTTTTTCTTTCTTTAAGAGATTTTGCTGCTAATTCTTTTATGAACTTATTTTTCGCAATTGGATTTTTAGTCTGGACTATTTTACGTTACCCTGAATCTTTTAGTATTGATAAAATAATGTTATTTATTTTTTTATTAATATGCGGTATATTATTATTTGCTATGATGGGAATGATTTTTATTATCCCAGTTTTTTGGCTTCATTCTCAAAAAGGATTAAAAGATATTTTCTCTTCATTTCAGCGATTTGGAAACCAACCGCATAGAATATATTCTGGATGGATTAAACATGTTTTAACTTCTATACTTCCTTTTGCCTTTGTTGCATCTTATCCTGTGTCAATATTATTTGAAAATTCACCCTTAAAAGCAGTCATGCATAGTTTCATTTTAGTGATTTCTCTTTTTTTGTTTATGAGATATTTTTGGAAAAAAGGGCTTAGAGCATATTCTTCGGCTTCTAGTTAATTTATGACATATTATTTTCTCCCCAGAGTAACTTTTCTCTTAATCTATTAAAAAAACTGTCTTTATCAATCATAACTAATTTTGCTACAAATGGAGTTTTCTTTATTATTACTCTAGTTTTTATAGGAGCCGCTAATATTCTAGAATCCAAAGATATTAAAAACTCATCTTCTCTACTTTTAACAGTTAAATCGACTTGAGTTTTATCAGATATAACCAAGGGTCTAGAATTAAGATTATGGGGAGCTATAGGAGTTAAAACTAAATTAGAACAACTAGTATCAATTATTGGCCCTCCACAACTTAAAGAATACCCAGTACTTCCTGTAGGTGTTGAAATAATTAATCCATCAACCCAATAATTTGTTAGTTTTTCACTATTTAAGCTCACGTTTACAGAAATCATTGATGTTGTCTGTTTTCTGCTAATTACGACTTCATTAAGAGCAAAATTTATTTGTTTCTTTTTCTTTAATACATCTGGAAATGTTGTAATAGAAACAAGTGATCTTTCAGAAATTGAATAGTTTTCTTTTATTATCTGGTCAATAGATTTTTCAATATTCTCTTTTTTTATTGACGTTAAAAATCCCAAGCGACCTGTATTTATACCAATAATTGGAATCTCAAGTTCTTTGATAAATATTATAGACTTTAATATTGTACCATCCCCTCCAATACTTATTAAGAAATCATAAGAACTATCTAGTTTTTCAAAACAATTAAGGTTTGAACTTATTTCAAGTTTTTCATTCTTTAAATAGAGAAAACATTCTTTCTCAATATGGACCTTTATTTCTTTTAATATCAAATAATTTAAAATAATCTGAATATAACTTAAAGACTGGTAATGTTTAACTTGGCTAAAAATGGCTATTTTCAATACTATTTATAATTTTACTATTACAAAAACGAATATACTCAATTATTTAAGTTTTTTGAGTCAATTATTTAGTTACCGTTAATTATAACTCTAAAAGAATATTTTTTTAGTCTTCATAACTATTCTATCTTGTATATTAATTATTTTTTTTACTTAAAAGAGTTAAAGCCTTTTGAGTTCTGTGAGAATTTTTAATTTGGATAACAGTTTCATGAATAATCTCTTATTCATTATATATTAATTTCATAGATATAGAAAAAGTGTTATTGTTTATAAAAAATAATTTATTTTTATAAAATTTATTTATGCAATGTTATACATTAAGATTCAATGAATTATTATTTTCTAATTATGCATTTTATGTAAACTTTATTAAACAATAATATTATATCCAACTATTTAAATTCATTAATTTTGTCAAATAAAATACTAAAATATGAGGCGCTACTGATTTTGGTTTTGTTAATTTATTCTTGTGGAATAAAAAAAAACACTGCTAGACTGTATTCTCAAATGAATTATATCGGGATGTATGAAATCCCATTTGATGAAACATTCTTAAATACAAAAATTGGAGGCTTGTCCGGTATTGATTATAATTTAGAAAAAGATGTTTATTATTTAATTAGTGATGATCCTTCTACTAATAGTCCGTCTAGATATTATACTGTAAAAATTCATTCAAATAATAAAATGATTGATAGTATTACATTTTTAGATGTTAACTTCTTAAAAAACAAGAATGGGAATAATTTTATAAATCCTAAACAGTCGCCTTTAAAATCAATTGACCCAGAGGACCTTAGGTATAATCCAAAGGATAAATATATATATTGGAGTAATGAAGGGGAGCGACTCGTACAAGGCTCAAAAAGTATTCTTCAAAACCCATCGATTAATATTATGGATTTGAAAGGTAATTTTATTGGAGAGTTTTTAATCCCTTCAAATTTAGTTATGCAAGAATTAGATAAAGGTCCTCGTAAAAACGGAGCTTTAGAAGGAGTGGCGTTTTCTAAAGATTATAACTATTTGTATACAAGCTTAGAAGTACCTTTATTTGAAGATGGAGAACCTTCAACCTTTAAAGAAGGAGGTAAGGTAAGAATTTATAAGTTTAAAACTAAAACTAAAAAAGCAATATATCAATACGGATACACGTTAGACCCTGTTGCATTTAAAGCCATTCCTAAAGGAACATTTCAAATTAATGGTATCTCTGCAATTATTGAATTTAAAAAAGATAAGTTATTAGTGGTAGAACGATCCTATTCAAATGGGAGAAAATCTTCTACGATAAAAATATTTATAGCGGACTTAAGTGAAGCTAACGATGTTTCTTCTTTTATTTCATTGAATCGAAAACAAAACTATCGGAAAGTTTCTAAAGATTTACTTTTAAACCTAGACACCTTGGGTATTCATATCGATAATATTGAAGGAATTACATTCGGTCCAAATTTACCTAATGGCAATAAAACTTTGTTATTAGTAGCGGATAATAATTTTTCTAAAAATCAAAAGAGTCAAATACTTTTTTTTGAATTGATAGAATAAATCAAAAAAGCTATATTCGTATTATAAAAAACTATTTTATACCTGTAAGTAATTTTTGCTTTGTTTTCATTTGAATCAACAAATAAAAGTTTTTCTATTTGGGGAAGAATTGTTGACTACAAGTTTGGCCCTATCGAATCTTTTTCTATTAAGGTCTTTGAATACAATTCGAAGAAAAATATAAAGAAATTAATTTAAGAATTTCATGATAACGATGAATTCTTAATAAAGAAACTTATCTCATAGAGAGTACAGTTGAAAACTATACTCGATATAGTATTATTAAATCAATTAAAGGTAAAAACGAATCAGTTGGAGAAATCTTTTACAAAATTTTTGGTAGAATTATGAAAAACAAACTTATTTTATTCTTATTATGTATTCATATTAATGTTGTTCAGGCATGGGGAACAACAGGACATAGAGTTGTTGGGGAAATAGCTTCACAGCATATTTCTAATAAAACCAAAAGAAAAATAGCTAAATTACTTGAAGGAGAAAGTTTAGCCTCTGTCTCAACTTTTGCAGACGAAATAAAATCAGATCCGAGATATAGAAATTTTTATTCTTGGCACTATGTGAATTTTGATTTCGGAGAAAAATACGATTCTAGGAAAAGAGACCCTAAAGGCGATATTATATTTGGAATTCAAGAATGCATTAAAGTAATAAAAGATGAAAAAAGTAGTAAAGAGAATAAAGCTTTTTATCTTAAGTTATTAATCCATCTTGTTGGTGATTTGCACCAGCCTTTACATACAGGTAGGACAGAAGATAGAGGGGGAAACGATATTAATGTAAATTGGTTTAAAGATAAATCTAATTTACATAAGGTGTGGGATGAAGACATGATTAATTATCATAATATGAGTTATACTGAGTTAGCCTCTAATTTACCAAGAACAGATAAAAAAAGTATAAGAAGTATACAAAAAGGAACTATTTTAGATTGGACTTATGAATCTCAAAAATTAGCACAAAAAATTTATGCTTCAGCAGAAACAGGAGATTCACTAGGCTATAAATATAATTACAATCATTTCTCTATAGTTGAAACACAATTACAAAAAGGAGGAATAAGATTAGCTAGATTATTAGATGACATATTTAAATAAAGAAGTTAGTACTGTAGTTAGTAAAAATACTCATTACTGTTTTTATGCGTTCTTAGATCTATTGAAAAAATAGAAAACCTGCTAGAAACTTTAAAATAAGAATTCTTCAAATCGTTGTTTATCAAAATAGGGTGTGAAAAATATGTATTGAATCATATTTAAGAATTTATTTTTTAGGATAGTAATTATAAATTTAAAATTCTTAATAAAAATAAATATTCATTGAAAATACTGTGTTAAATATACCACGACTCCCGAAAAGGCTTTTTACTGTTTTTAGCAAGTGCATGCATTGTGTTTTCCGAAATGGTACAAGTAGCTTACATTTTTATTGCAGCAGATTACGTGTTGAATGTAATATACTCACTACTATTAATTATAGGCTTTTATTTTATTTATATGCATATAGAATCTAAAATCTATAGCGAAAACTATAAAGTGTTACGATAGTTTTAAAAACGGAATATCCTTTTTGTAGAAAAATAGAATTATAGCAGACAATGTAAAAGTTACTATAGCTGTAGCGAATAATACACCACCATCATTATTAACATCTATACCTAATTGGGTTAAATGCATAAAAATAGCACCACCAATTACACCTAATGTTAATACAGCACCTGCCCAAACTGTTTTAGGAATAAGTAATAAGATACCGGCAATTAATTCTAAAACGCCAATGCCAATTCTACCAATAGGTTCTAGTCCAACTTGTTCAAAAATATAAACACTATCTGGGTGTGCAGTAAATTTAAAACGTAAGGTTTGTATTAATATAATAGCTACAATTAAACGTAGAGCAAATAATAATTTGGTTTTCATTAGAAATGGTTTTAAGTTGATTATTTACTCTAACTAGTAGTTGTTTTTATAGATACCTTACACTATTATAGAAGTGCCATCTGCAGATTTGTTCTTTTCAGCATCAAAATAAAAGTCAATTCTTCCTAGATTAATTCCGTAACATCCTACCTGATTTACTAATACGTTTTTACCTTCGCTATTCTGTGCTACTGTAGGTTTTGGAAGAAACGTATGGGTGTGTCCGCCAATAATTAAATCGATATCTTTTGTAGATTTTGCTAAAGTAAGATCACAAATTTTGTCTGGATTCTTTTTATAATAATAGCCTAAGTGCGATAAACAAATAATAAGGTCGCAACCTTCATCTTTTTTTAGAATACGTGTCATTTCCTGAGCGCTTTCAATAGGATCTAAATACTCAGTTTCTTTGTACATTTTTTTATCTACTAAACCATTCAGTTTAATACCTAAGCCAAAAACGCCAATTTTAAGACCATCTTTTATAAAGACTTGATACGGTTTTACATGCGTATCCATTACGGTATTCTTAAAGTTATAATTAGCAGAAAGAAATTGAAACTTAGCATGTGGTAATTGTGCATACAAGCCATCTATACCATTATCGAAATCGTGATTTCCAATAGTAGCAGCATCGTATTTCATTTTAGACATTAGCTTAAATTCCAGTTCACCACCATAATAATTAAAATAGGGTGTGCCTTGAAAAATATCACCAGCATCTAATAATAATGTATTAGGATTTTCATTGCGTATAGACTCCACTAAACTTGCGCGTCTAGCAACACCACCTTGATTTGCGTTGCGTGCGGCATCTGCAGCAAAAGGATCTATATGACTATGCACATCGTTAGTATGTAAAATAGTAATTTTCTTAGCTCTAGGAACAGCATTAAAAGATTGTAACCCAAAACCACCAATAGTTACTAAAGCTGTTGCGGCTGTCGATTGTTGTATAAATGTTCTACGTTTCATGGGTGTCTATTATTTGGTTTGAGTAAATCTATCGTCTATAACGGGTTTAATGGTGTCTACTCTTTTAAAGTAATCTATCATCGCATTACGAATTTTATAATCTAAAACATATAAACTATCATTAGGTTTAAAAAAGTGCATTCTACCACTACTGTTATATAAATAATCGTTTGTTGCTAAATAATACGTTTGTTTAGCATCAATAGGTTTATTCTGCACTAAGGATTCAGTAATACCAAAATCTTTATCCAAGGTTAATTGTATACCACTTACTGGGTGTGCACGCTTGGCATGACTTAAATAGCCCATCATGCTATCCATTTGTTGCCCTTTTAAAGCAACAACAACAATGCTGTTTTCAAAAGGCATCACCTCGAAAGCTGTTCTAGTAGTAATATTACCTTTAGAAATAACCGAACGAATACCACCATGATTTAATATTACAGCATCAATATTCTTTCCCGTACGTTTATTAAATACAAAATTTCCTTGTTGGTAAACAACATCGGCCATTAAATTACCAATAGCCGTATTTAAGTGTCCGTTGCTTTTAGAGTAGATTTCGGGAGCATAAGAAAGGACTGCGTTCATATCCTTATTAACCTTATCGCGATAAGGTTTTATAATAGCCTCAAAACCTTGGTCAATTTTAAGCGTATCTGTAATAGGAATTTGTTTCCCCTCAATCTTGGTAAGTACTTGTGCATCTTCTTTACAGGCAAAAAAACTAAAAGCTATAAAGAGTGCTAAAAAGGTTTTATGTGTCATTGATTTTCGTTTTGTACGTTGTTGGTTTTTGTGTCATTCGTTACAATAAATATGTCTTAAAAAAGAGCTTTATAATACAGTCTATTTTAGAATATTAAACTTATTGTAATAAGGTGAAATTTTTAACCGTCTTTTGCTATTTTTGTAGCAAAGCAATAAATATAAATGATTTTAAAAGGATTTAAAGAAAAATCTAATAAAAAGTATATTAATAAAATAGTAAACGAGAGAGTCGTTGTTACTACTAAAGAGAAGGTTAAACGTGTTGGTATACTCGTAAATAATAACGAATCAGTAGATTATAATTGGTTTAAGACTTTAAAAGAGGTGTTAAATGTTACAACTAGAGCTATTGAAATTGTCGCTTTTACTAACGATAAAAAGAAAGACGAGAATAACGAACTTATTGTTACTTACGATGGAACAGATTTAGGATGGAATGGTACTATTAAGAATCCTAATTTAAAAACATTTATAAATACAGATTTCGACCTTTTAATTAGTTATTATACAGAGGATAATATTTTACTGAAATTATTAACAACTGCCTCTAAAGCAAAATTTAAAGTAGGCATATTGCAAGAAGATGAGCGTATTAACGACTTGATTATAAAAACAGAATTAAACGATTTTAAAACGTTTAAAGTTGAATTAGAAAAATATCTTAAAATTTTAAATAAATTATAATAATGAACAATCCTTTTGTAGGTACAGGAATAGCGATAGTAACGCCATTTAAAAAAGATTTAAGTGTAGATCACGAAGCACTAGAAAACATTGTAGAACATAACATTAAAAACGGTGTAGATTATATTGTAATTAGTGGAACTACAGGAGAAAGCGTAACCGTTACCAAGACCGAAAAACAGGAGATTATAAAAACTATTAGTAAAGTTAATAATGGGCGTGTACCTTTAGTTTTAGGTATTGGAGGAAATAATACAGCTGCAGTTATAGAAGAAATTAAAACAACAGATTTATCTGGTTTTGAAGGTATATTATCTGTTTCTCCTTACTATAGTAAACCAACACAAGAAGGCATATATCAGCATTTTAAAGCTATTGCAGAAGCTTGTCCCGTTTCTATTATTTTATATAATGTGCCAGGACGTACAGCTTCGAATATGTTGCCAGAAACCATTTTTAGATTAGCAAATGATTTCGATAATATTGTAGCGGTAAAAGAAGCCGGAAATAATGTTGGACAATATTTGCAATTAATAAAAGGAAAACCAGAAGGCTTCGGAATAATCTCTGGAGACGACGACTTAGTATTAGGTGTAACATTAGCAGGTGGAGCAGGAGTAATCTCTGTAATAGCACAAGCTTTACCAGCAGATTTCTCTAAAATGATTCAATTAGGATTAGAAGGCAAAGCAAAAGAAGCTTATGCCATTCATTATAAACTAATGGATGTAACAAGCCTTATTTTTTCTGAAAACAATCCAGCAGGAATTAAAGCCGTTTTTGAAGCTTTAAATCTATGTGACGCAACTGTAAGATTACCGTTAGTACAAGCAACTAGTGATTTAAAAAGCAAAATTAAAGCCGCTTTAGAAAAATTATAATTTGGGAGAAAAAATAAAAGATCCAGGATTTGGAACCTATTCCAATAAAAGCGCTAAACGTATGGTTAATAGCGACGGGTCCTTTAATATAAAACGAGTAAACAAGCCAAAACGCTTATTAGAAACCTATCACTATCTAATAAATGTGTCTTGGCTTAAATTGTTTTTGTTAGCAGCTTTAGCATTTCTTATTGTTAATCTTTTATTTGCTGTACTCTATTTAATTATTGGTATAGAACAAATAACAGAACCCACAGGAGATTTAGTGCAAGATTTTATGAATGCCTTTTTCTTCTCCTCTCAAACACTAACAACTTTGGGGTATGGAGCAATGTCTCCTAACGGAGTAATAAGTGGAGTTGTTTCATCATTTGAAGCTTTTTTCGGGTTGTCTATGTTTTCTTTTTTAACAGGACTTATCTATGGACGTTTCTCTAAACCTAAATCGTCTATTCGATTTAGTGAACACATAGTGCTTCGCGATTTTGATTTAACCAAAGCTATTATGTTTAGGTTAGTTAATAATCGCTCTACAGTAATGATAAACCCGAAAGTAGCAGTAACATTATCGTTAACAAAGCTTAATAACGTAGGCGATTATGTGCGTTCTTTTTACGCATTAGAGTTAGAAAGAGATACTATAACATATTTACCAACAACTTGGACAATAGTACACGAAATAAATGAAGACAGTCCATTATATGGTTTGTCTAATAAAGATTTTGTTAAAAATAACGGAGAACTATTGGTAATGATTAGTTATTTCGATGAATCCTTTGATCAAGAAGTCTATCAAATGCATTCTTATATGCTAAAAGAGCTTAAAATTAATTATAAATTCTCTCAAGCTTATTATTATAATAAGGAAGGAGAAATGGTTTTAGATTATGATCTTTTTGATGAAATAGAACCTGCTTAACCCTACATATAACTATGCTTTTTTAGATAAAAAGTTAAATTATACTTAATCTCAATTTAAAACCCTTTGCAAATAGTATTTTAGCCAATAAATTATATTTTTAAATTACATATAAATAGCGTAATTTTGCGTCTTGTTAAAAAATTATGAAAAACAGTTTTTACATCTTATTATTAGTTTTACTATTTAGCTCATGTAGCGAATATCAGAAGATATTAAAGTCTGAAGATTTAGGAGAGAAGTTTAAATATGGAGAACAACTTTACAATGAAGGTAAATATGGTAAAGCCAATAAGTTATTCGAACAGATTATACCAAAGTATAGAGGGAAGCCACAAGCAGAAAAACTAACATTTTTAAATGCTAATTCCTCATACGAAATGGAACAGTATTACATATCTGGTTACCACTTTGAGCGTTTTGTGTCTGCATACCCAAACAGTGACAAGTTAGAAGAAGCGATGTTTAAAAGTGCTAAAAGTTATTACCAATTGTCTCCTAGATTTTCAAAAGATCAAGAAGATACCGTTACAGCTTTAGAAAAACTACAAACGTTTGTTAATGTATATCCAGAATCTAAATATCTAGCAGAAGCTAATAAATTAGTAAAAGAATTAGAATATAAGTTAGAGAAAAAAGCATATAGTATTGCTAAACAATACAATACTATTTTAGACTATAAAGCGTCTATAGCTTCATTCGATAATTTTATTATAGACTTCCCAGGCACGTCATTTAGAGAAAAAGCCTTATTTTACAGATTCGATTCTGCATATCAATTAGCAACAAAGAGTGTAGAATACAGAAAACAAGCGCGTTTAATTACAGCGAAAACATATTATAATGCATTTAAAAAATCGTATTCAAATTCAGAGTTTCTTGAAGACGCAAACAAAATGTATGAAGATATTGAAGAGCAATTAGAACAGTATAATACAAAAAGTTAATATAACTATATTATGGATTTAAAACAGATTGATGCACCTTTAAGTACTACAACGTACAACAGAAATGAAGTTGATGCTCCTACAGAGAATATCTACGAAGCAATTTCAATTATTTCTAGAAGAGCAGAACAAATCAATTCAGAAATCAAAAAAGAACTTATCGAGAAGTTAGAAGAATTTGCTACTTATAACGATAGTTTAGAAGAGATTTTTGAAAACAAAGAGCAAATAGAAGTCTCTAAATTCTATGAAAAGTTACCAAAGCCACACGCTTTAGCAGTTCAAGAATGGTTAGACGATAAAATTTATCACAGAAATACTGAAGCAGACAACTAATACTAAAACTAAAGTATGTCTATATTAAGTGGCAAAAACATATTACTGGGCATTAGTGCCGGTATCGCTGCTTATAAAACAGCTTCATTAGTAAGAGGATTTATAAAAGCAGGTGCAAACGTAAAAGTTGTAATGACGCCTGCTTCTAAAGATTTTGTAACACCTCTTACATTATCCACACTCTCTAAAAACCCTGTAAGTTCTACCTTTTATAATGAGGAAGACGAAAATGCAGTATGGAATAATCACGTAGAATTAGGCCTTTGGGCAGATTATTTTATAGTAGCACCAGCAACAGCTAATACTTTATCTAAAATGGCTAATGGGGTTTGCGACAATCTATTACTAGCAACATATCTTTCAGCAAAATGTCCTGTATATTTTGCACCAGCTATGGATTTAGATATGTACAAACATCCATCAACATTAAATACTTTTAAAACACTAGAAAGTTTTGGGAATATTATGATTCCTGCAACCTCTGGAGAGTTAGCGAGTGGATTAGTTGGACAAGGACGTTTAGCAGAACCAGAAGATATTGTTACCTTTATAGAAAATAATATATTAGGTAAATTACCATTACGAGGAAAAAAAATACTAATAACTGCAGGGCCAACATACGAAGCTATAGATCCTGTACGTTTTATAGGAAATCATTCTAGCGGTAAAATGGGGTTCGAAATAGCAAAAGCAGCAGCAAACCTAGGCGGAGAAGTTGTTTTAGTAACAGGCCCAACCTATCAAAAAGTATCGCACAGCCTAATACAGGTGCAACCTGTAACTAGTGCACAAGATATGTATGAGGCAGCTCATGAGCATTATAATACTGTAGATGTAGCCATCCTTTCGGCAGCAGTTGCAGATTATAGACCAAAAGAAGTTGCCGATAAGAAAATAAAAAAGAAGGAAACAACGTTAACATTAGAGTTAGAAAAAACAAAAGATATTTTAGCCTCTTTAGGAGCTATTAAAACAAAGCAATTATTAGTAGGATTTGCCTTAGAAACCAATAATGAATTGGAATTTGCAAAAGGAAAACTAAAAAAGAAGAATTTAGATTTAATTGTATTAAATTCGTTACAAGATAAAGGCGCTGGTTTTAAAGGAAACACTAATAAAGTGACTATTATAGATAATAAAGATAATGTAACCGCGTATACATTAAAGTCTAAAGCAGAAGTTGCTGTAGATATAATGAACGAAATAATAACAAAATTAGATGCGTAATATTTTAATCCTTTTATTGTTGTGTGTTGTCTCACTTGGTAGTGCGCAAGAGTTAAACTGTAAGGTTGTAGTAAATGCACAATTAACAGGAAACGAAAACTTACAGTTATACAAAACGCTAGAAAACCAACTAACAGAGTTTGTAAACAAACGAAAGTGGACTAAAAAAACAGTAGGTTTACAAGAAAGAATAGACTGTAACATTGTTATAAATGTAACAGAAAACTCTGGAGAGAACTTTAAGGCAGGAATACAAGTGCAATCATCGAGACCAGTATTTGGATCTAGTTATAGTACACCTGTTTATAACATAAATGATAAGGATTTTAATTTTAGGTATGTAGAGTTTCAGAATTTAATCTATAACGAAAACCAATACGAATCTAATTTAATGTCGGTACTAACATTTCATATCTATATGATTTTAGGAATGGATGCCGATACCTTTTCTCTAAAAGGAGGAACAGAATATTTTACACAAGCACAACGTATTACAAATTATTCGCAACAAGAAAACTTTAAAGGTTGGAAGCTAGAAGACGGATTACAAAGTAGATTTGCTTTAATAGATAATATTATGTCACCTACCTACAGAGAGTTTAGAGAGGTTATGTATAATTACCACAGAAGAGGCTTAGATGTTATGAGTACTAATATAAAAGATGGTAAAAGCGAGATTGCTATAGCATTAACTGCATTTAAAAAGATGAATAACAGACGTCCAAATTCTTATTTAGCCAGAGTGTTCTTCGATGCAAAGTCCGATGAAATAGCTAGTATTTACTCAGGAGGGCCAAATGTAGATATTGCCAATTTAATAGATGTATTAAATAGAGTCGCACCTACATACTCTAGCAAGTGGAGAAATATAAAATACTAAAAGTATTTCCTCATAAAGGTATAACCAAAAAGCAATACGTATAATTTTATACAGTACTTAAATATGTTAACCTCACTAACCATAAAAAACTATGCTCTAATAGAGCATTTACAAGTAGATTTTAATACTGGTTTTACTATTATTACAGGAGAAACAGGCGCAGGGAAA
This sequence comes from uncultured Flavobacteriaceae bacterium, assembly GCA_947494205.1. Lineage (GTDB taxonomy): Bacteria > Bacteroidota > Bacteroidia > Flavobacteriales > Flavobacteriaceae > JAHDHI01. The sequence goes on from CANLUH010000012.1 coordinate 96,206, forward strand.
TCTATTTTATTAGGAGGCTTATCTTTAATTTTAGGAAAACGTGCAGACTTAAGTAGTCTACGAGATAAAGACAGTAAATGTATTATAGAAGCTGTATTCGACGTTACTAACTACAATTTAGAAACCTTATATAAAACTAACGATTTAGATTTCGAGCCGCATACCATTATAAGGAGAGAAATATTACCATCTGGTAAATCTAGAGCCTTTGTTAACGATTCTCCAGTAAATTTAAATAGCTTACAAACACTAGGAGTTCGTTTAATAGACATTCATTCGCAACACGAAACACTTCAGTTAGTAGATGATAGTTTTCAATTTCAAGTGATAGATGCTTTAGCAGATAATACAAAAGTATTAGAACAATACAACGTAAAGTTATCAGTCTTTAAAACATTAAAAAAGGAATTAGAATCACTTATAGCATTTCAAACTGAAGCGATTAAAGAGCATGATTATAATGCTTTTTTATTAAAAGAATTAGTAGAGGCTAATTTAAAAGCAGATGAATTAGAAGGGTTAGAAGAAGAGTACGAAGTATTAAATAATGTAGAAGTACTCCAAGAAAAACTTACAGAAGCGAATCAACTATTAAGTGAAGAGCAAATAGGTGTTTTAAACACGTTAACAGCACTTAAGAATACATTACAAAACGCTTCTACACTGTCTAATAAATATACGGACATTTACAATCGTGTAAACAGTACCTTAATAGAATTAGATGATGTTTTTGGAGCCTTAGAAGGCTTTCAAGAAGAATTAGATGTAGATCCGCAACGTCTTACAGAAGTAAGTGCCAAGCTAACAATGCTTAATAATTTAATGCAGAAACATGTAGTTAATACAGTTTCAGAATTAATAGAAATACGAGAAACATTATCTCAAAAAGTATCGGATACAGAAAATATAGACGCAACAATTCAAAGTAAAGAAAACGAAATTGCAACTATTAAAATTGCATTAGATACTCTAGCAGGAAAAATACATAAAAAACGTTCAGACGCTATTCCGAAGCTAAAGAAAAAGCTAGAAACTATTTTATTTAGCCTAGGTATGCCAAATGCACAGTTTAATATTAGCTTAGAGCAAAACGATACATATTATAATAATGGTAAGGATGTATTGTACTTTTTGTTTTCTGCAAATAAAGGAGGGCATTTTAATCCATTAAAAAAGGCAGCTTCAGGTGGAGAGTTATCTCGAATAATGTTAGCTATAAAATCCATTTTAACCCAATATATAAATCTACCAACCATTATGTTCGATGAGATAGATACTGGAGTTTCTGGAGAAATATCTAATAAAATGGGGGATATTATGGCGCAAATGAGCACAACAATGCAAGTATTTAGTATTACACATTTACCACAAATTGCAGCTAAAGGACATACACATTTTAAAGTGTATAAAGAAGATGTTAATAATATTACTGCGACTAACTTGGTACAATTAAACCATGACGAACGTGTTGTAGAAATAGCACAGATGCTTGGCGGTGCAGATGTATCGAATTCTGCATTAGCACATGCGAAAGAATTATTAAACTAAAAAAGGAAAAGATTGAAGTATAAACGTTTAAAGTTTTATAACTTTGATCTACAAATATTAAGAAATTAATTAGATACATATCAACTAAACATAAAATACTATGTCTTATAATTTACTAAAAGGTAAAAAGGGAATTATTTTTGGAGCATTAGATGCCAATTCTATAGCATGGAAAACTGCAGAGCGAGTGCATGAAGAAGGCGGAGAGTTTGTATTAACAAACGCACCAATTGCTATGCGAATGGGACAGATTAAAGAATTAGCAGAAAAAACTGGGTCTCAAATTATCCCTGCCGATGCTACTTCTGAAGAAGATTTACAAAACCTTGTAGAAAAATCTATGGAGATTTTAGGAGGTAAAATCGATTTCGTATTACACTCTATAGGAATGTCTATAAATGTGCGTAAAGGAAGAGCATATACTGATCAAAAATACGATTGGACACAAAAAGGAACAGATGTTTCAGCAATGTCTTTTCATAAAGTAATGCAAACACTTTACAAAGCAGATGCTATGAACGAGTGGGGGAGTGTTGTCGCTTTAACTTATATGGCTGCACAACGTGTGTTTCCAGATTATAATGATATGGCAGATAATAAAGCCTATTTAGAAAGTATTGCACGTAGTTTTGGGTATTTCTTTGGAAGAGATAAAAAAGTAAGAGTAAATACAATATCGCAATCACCAACACCAACAACAGCTGGACAAGGTGTTAAAGGGTTTGATGGATTTATAGCTTATGCAGATAAAATGTCTCCATTAGGAAACGCTACTGCTTTAGACTGTGCAAACTATACAGTAACATTATTTAGTGATTTAACAAAACGTGTTACATTACAAAACCTTTATAATGATGGAGGTTTTAGTAATATGGGCGTTAGTGATGCTGTAATGGATGCTTTTGTTGAAGCAGAAGAATAAAACAGATAAAATAAATAAAAGAGCCCAAAAACTAAAATAGTTTTTGGGCTCTTTTATTATATAACTTATTTGAATTTTTTAAATAAAAAAGTTGTACTCCTAAAAAAAAGCATTAAATTGAAAAATATATTACTTTATTGAATTAGAGTATATTAAGAATTGTCCCCCCCCATTTCTTCATTTTGAGCCACCTTATTTCTGTTATAAAATAATGTGCTAGCTGTTTATATATCGTTAATACGATTTATCCCCTTTAAAAAAAACATACTAACCAAAACTTTTTTTAAAATGAAGAAAATTACTTTATTTCTTTTTTGCTGCATTATTATGTACTGCACGCAAATTAATGCCCAGTGTGACCCATCGAGCACTAATACAAACACAACTACTTTTATTGATGGTTTTACAACAACTAATGGAGCTGTAAATATATCTAATATGGCCTCTGGGCTTTCAGCAGGACATTATGCAAATAATTTTGCAACAATGGCAGTATCTGGTTACGCAACAAGTACTTTCGATTTTAGTGTAACTATTCAAGGTGGTACTGTTGGATGTGCTATTTGGGTAGACTGGAACGGAGATTTAACGTTTGATTCGCCTGGAGAAGTAGTCTATAATACCACAAGTTATGGTAATGGACCATTTACAGGTACTATAACTGTTCCGCCAGGAACAGCAGATGGAGATTATTATATGAGAGTTATGATAGATTGGAATGATTCTAATCCAGATGATGATGCGTGTGCTCTTAACTTTGGTAGAGGAGAAGTAGAAGATTACAAAGTAACTGTAGATGCTTCTTTAGAGCCAGCTTGTTTATCACCAAACAGTTTAACAGCTACACCTACGAGCTTAACAGAAGCTACTTTAGGCTGGATGGAAGGCGGTACTGCAATGCTTTGGGATATCGAAATAGTTGATGTTACTGCTATGGGTACAGCAACAGGAATGGCAACAGCAACTGGAGTTTCTAACCCATATTTAGCCACAATGTTAACAGCAGGTAATGCATACGAGTTTTATGTGCGTGCAGATTGTGGTATGGATGGAACTTCTACTTGGGCAGGTCCATTTGCGTGGACCCAACCAGCATTAGGCGATACATGCGCGTTACCAATAGCTATTGCTGTAGAAACAGATTGTAGTACGGCTACGCCTTATACTATAGATTATGCAACAGCTGCAGATATTGGGGCTGCAGGTAGCTGTGATGGAACAACAGGAAATACAGGAGCATGGTTTGAGTTTACTGCTCCAGCTAGTGGAATAGTAAATGTAAATACTTCCGGCTCTAACGAGATAGCAATATTTGATGCTTGTGGAGGTACAGAAATTATTTGTAATTCTACAATAGCGACTTCACATTTAGTACAAGGGCTTACTGCATCTTCTGTTTATAAATTAGCAGTTTGGAGAGACAGTGCTTCAACAGGTACTACAGATGTTTGTATAGAAGAAGTTACTTGTCTTGCTACAACAGCATTAACAGTTACTACATCAAGTTTAACAGAAGCTAGTTTAGGATGGATGGAAAATGGTATGTCAACTAGCTGGGATATCGAAATAGTAGATGTTACAGCTATGGGTACAGCAACAGGAACACCAACAGCAACAGGAGTTTCTAACCCATATTTAGCAACAATGTTAACTTCTGGAAATGAATACGAATTTTACGTGCGTGCAGATTGTGGTATGGATGGAACCTCTAGTTGGGCAGGTCCATTTGCTTGGACTCAACCAGCATTAGGTGACACATGCGCATTACCAATAGCTATTGCTGTGGAAACAGATTGTAGTACGGCTACGCCTTATACTGTAGATTATGCAACAGCTGCAGATATTGGGGCTGCAGGTAGCTGTGATACAACAACAGGAAACACAGGAGCATGGTTTGAATTTACAGCACCGGCTAGTGGATCAATCACAGTAAATACTTCCGGCTCTAACGAAATAGCAATATTTGACGCCTGTGGAGGTACAGAAATTGTTTGTAATTCTGCAACAACGACATCTCAGGTAGTAGTGGGGCTTACAGCCTCAGCTGTTTATAAATTAGCAGTTTGGAGAGATAATGTTTCAACTGGTACCACAGATGTTTGTATAGAAGAACTTACTTGCCCAGATCCATCTGCATTAACAGTGACAAATATAATGGAAACTTCTGCAAGTTTAGGTTGGACAGAAAACGGAACTGCTGGAGCTTGGAATATTGAATGGGGAACTGAAGGGTTTACACAAGGTATGGGAACAGTTATTTCTGGAACAACAACTAATCCTTATAATTTATCTTCTGGTTTAACAGCTAATATGTCTTACGATTTCTATGTGCAATCTGCATGTGGTGGCAGCACTAGTAACTGGGTTGGACCATTTAACTTTTTTACGGGGTATTGTGTACCTTCTGGCACAAATAGTTCTACTTATATAGATAATTTTAGCACGACTAACGGGGCGGTTAATATATCTAATTTAGCTTCTGGTTTTACGGCTGGTAATTATCAAGATAACTATTCGGCAATGACAGTTAGTGGGATTCAAAATGGAACATTCGATTTTAATGTAGAAATTGTTAGTGGTACTGTAGGTTGTGCAATTTGGATTGATTGGAATAATGATTTCATTTTTGATGTTTCTGAAGCTGTTTTTTCCACTACATCATACGGAAATGGACCTTTTACAGGTACAGTTACAATTCCATCAGGAGCAGCAAATGGAGATTATAGAATGAGAGTTATGATAGATTGGAATGATAGTAACCCGGGTAATGATACTGACTGCTCTTTACAATCGGGTAGAGGGGAAGTCGAAGATTATAAAGTTACAGTTGATGATTCATTATCTACCGTAGAGTTTAATCAAGAATCTCTATTTACTTATTATCCAAATCCTGTTAATTCTATTTTAACATTAAATGCTCAACAAAAAATCACAGGTATTTCTGTATACAATATGTTAGGGCAAGAAGTTATTCAGCAAAGACCAAACGCTTCATCTAAAGAGCTAGATATGTCTAGATTAGAAACTGGAGCCTATTTTGTAAAAGTAATTGTAGGAGAAGCTACAGAGACAATAAAAATAATTAAAAACTAAATTAAATAGTTTTAATTAGCAATAATCTAAACCATCTAAGTCTCAAATCGTTTAACGATTTGAGACTTTTTTATTTATTTCCTATAGAAATACTAGACTTTTTTTAGGTTTTAGAAAAATAATAGTATATTTAGCTAACAACCAACTAAATAAACTAAAAATGATAAGGAAAAGCATATTGCTTTTGCTAACCTTAGTGTATACTATTAGTATAAAAGCTCAAATTAATTTTATAGATGAAGCTACGTCTTTAGGAATGGCAGAAACCTGTGGAGATACTCCAATAGGAAATGGAATTACCTTTTTCGATTATAATAATGATGGCTGGGACGATATTACATTGCCATCTGAAGCTGGACAGTCGTTACGATTTTTTAAAAATGTAAATGGCAGTTTTGTTGAAGACAATATAAATATACCCAGTAACACTTCACAGCACAAACAAGTAAATTGGGTAGATTTTGATAATGATGGAGATAAAGACTTATACGTTACAAGTAATGCCAGTAGTAATAAACTCTACAGTAATGATGGTAGTTTAAACTTTACAGATATTACTGTTGCTTCTCAATTACCTACAACAACTATTTTTACTTACGGTGCAGCTTGGGGAGATTATAATAACGACGGATTTTTAGATGTCTTTTTAAGTAATAGAGATGTCAATGAGGTTGTTCCAAATTATTTATATAAAAATAATGGAGATGGTACTTTTACTAATGTTAGTGTTACAGCTGGAATTTTAAATGTAAGCGACTTAACATTCTGTGCTGCTTTTTTAGACTTTAATAATGATGGTTGGCAAGATATTTATGTGTCTAATGATAGAATAGAAAACCCTAATGTGTTATATAAAAACAATGGAGATGGTACGTTTTCAGATGTAAGTGTATCTTCAAATACTAATTTAATGATAGGGGCTATGTCTGTAACAGTAGAAGATTATAATAATGATGGCTGGTTAGATATTTATGTTACAAATACTTCCGAAGGTAATGTGTTTTTAAAAAATAACGGAGATGAAACTTTTACAAATGTTGCTATAAATAATGGGACTACTTTTAATAGTATAGCTTGGGGAGCAGTTTTTCTAGATGCAGATAATGATATGGATTTAGATCTTTATGTTAGCGGATTGCTAGATGGCTCCAATCCTAGTTATTTATCTGCAGCCTTTTATGAGAACGATGGAACAGGACAATTCTCTATTCCTAATACTGGCTTTACTAATGATTATAGAGAAAGTTATTCTAATGCTATTGGAGACGTAGATAATGATGGTTTACCAGAAATTATAGTAAGTAATACAAATGATGAAAATATATTTATTTGGAAAAATGAAACAGTAACTACAAACAACTGGTTAAAAGTTAACTTAGAAGGTGTACAAAGTAATAGAGATGGTATAGGTTCTTTTATTGAGATTTCTATAAATGGTGATAAACAATATAGATATACCTTATGTGGAGAAGGGTATTTAGGACAAAACTCAGGAACCGAAACCTTTGGTTTAGGCACCAATACAACAATAGATTATGTAAAGGTAAATTGGTTAAGTGGTAACGAAGACATTCTTTATAATGTATCTGCTAATCAAACACTAAACATACTAGAAGGAAGTGGAACATTAAGCACTTACGAGTACAATTTAGAAAACACTATTTCTATGTATCCAAATCCGGCATTTAATACATTAACTATTAAAAGTGAAGATGCTATAAATGATATTATAGTTTACGGTGTTTTAGGAGAGCAAGTATTGCATGAAACATTTACTGGCGTAAAAACCAAAACGATAAATGTATCTCAGTTTAAAACTGGTATTTATTTTATAAAGCTACTACGTGATAATGGAAAGAGTAAAACTCTTCGTTTTATAAAAAAATAAATCAATGCTACTTTTACATTTTAAAAGTGATTAGATTACATTTGCAGCATGCAATTACAGTTTTCTTTTATTATTCCAGTATATAATCGTCCAGACGAAATAGAGGAGCTTTTACAAAGTTTTAAAGCTTTAGAAACCACGGTAGATTACGAGATTGTTATTGTAGAAGATGGATCTTCAATAACTTGTAAAACGGTTATAGAAGCGTTTAGTTCTATACTTAATATTTCATACTACAATAAGCCCAATTCAGGACCTGGAGATTCTAGAAATTATGGTATGCGAATAGCCAAAGGAAACTATTTTATAATACTAGATAGCGATTGTATTTTACCTAAACATTACCTTACAGAAGTTATAAAAAGTTTAGAAGCCGATTATGTAGATTGTTTTGGTGGGCCAGATGCAGCACATAAATCGTTTACTAACTTACAAAAGGCGATTAATTTTAGTATGACGTCTTTTATAACAACAGGTGGTATAAGAGGTAATAAAAATAGCGTTGGTAAGTTTCAACCTAGAAGTTTTAATATGGGGATTTCTAAAAAAGCCTTTGAAGCAACTAATGGTTTCGGGCGCATACACCCAGGAGAAGATCCAGATTTATCTATACGCTTATGGAATGCTGGATTTAAAACAAAACTTATTCCTGAGGTGCATGTTTATCATAAGCGACGTATTTCTTGGTCTAAGTTTTACACCCAAGTTAATAAATTTGGTATGGTAAGACCTATATTAAATACATGGCATCCAGAAACTAAAAAATTAACCTATTGGTTTCCTACATTTTTTTGTATTGGTGTAGTTGCGGCAATACTTTTAGCAGTTTTTAATGTTTTTTTGCCATTACTATTACTATTAGGATATTATTTATTAGCTTTAGTTTTAGCATTAGTACAAACAAAAAGTATAATAATAGCATTACAAGCTTTAATTGCTATAAGTATTCAATTTTATGGTTATGGAACAGGATTTTTTAAAGTAACAACAGCAATTAAACTATTTAACAAAAACCCAGAAGAGGCGTTTCCTAAGCTGTTTTTTAAAACTAAATAATGACTGTATTACAATCTAAATTTGGGAAAGTAATTAGAAGTAAAAAGATAAATGTTTTTATTCTTTTTTTTCTACTGGCATTTATCATTTTGGTATTAACAAAACTTTCAAAAGAATATACTAATACTATTGTATTTAATATAACTCCCGAAAATACACCAGAGGAAGTTATTGTTTTAAATGATTCAACCCACCAATTAAAAGTTACATTAACCACCTATGGTTTTAAGTGGCTAAGTTATTATTTAAAAAAGCCAGACTTATCCTTAAATTTTAAAGAAGACCTCAATAAAACAGACGATTATTTTATATGGAGTAAATCTAAAGGGTTTTCAGGAGTTAACGAACAGTTTGATAAAAATACGACTATTAAAAGCATAACACCAGACACACTTCGTTTTAAGTACGATACAAATGCGATTAAGTATATTCCCGTAAAAATAAATACAGACATCACTTACAGTCCTGGTTATGATGTTTTAAAATCAATTAAGATTACACCAGATTCTATAAAAGTCATTGGCCCAAAAACAATGTTAGCTAGACTAGAATATATAGAAACGGAGACTTTAACATTAAAAAATGTAAAGACACCAATACAAGAAACTTTAAACTTAAAAGTTAACGATATAGACGAAAAAATTAAACTAGACCATACAGCAGTAAACTTAGAAGTCTCTGTTGAACGATTTACTGAGGGAACAATAAACATTCCTGTATTAATTGTTAATGTACCTAGAGGTATTAAGTTAAAACACTTTCCTAAACGTGTAAACATATCTTATTATACTAGCTTAAATGTTTTTAATACTATAGACGAAACTAGTTTTAAAGTGGTTTGCGATTATAAGGATATTAAAGATAATGCGTCATACTTAACACCTAAACTAATAGAGCAACCAGAGCAAGTAAAAAGCACCAGATTGCATCAAAAAAAGATAGAATTTATTATTACAGAATAATAGTTATGATTACAGTTGGATTAACAGGAGGAATAGGAAGCGGGAAAACTACAGTAGCGAAAGCTTTTGAAGCCTTAGGAATCCCCATTTACATCGCAGATGAACAGGCCAAGGCACTTATGGTAAAATCTAAAGTAATTAAACGAAAACTAATCGCATTATTTGGAGAAGAGGCCTACATAAATAATCAATTAAATAAACCATTTCTTTCTAAAGCTATATTTAACAATAAATCTTTGCTAGAACAGATGAATGCTATTGTGCACCCTAGAGTAGGGAGGCATTTCGAGAAATGGGTAGCTAAACAAAGTGCTCCTTATGTAATAAAAGAAGCTGCAATTTTATTTGAAAACGGAAGCTATAAGCACTACGACTATATTATAACAGTAACTGCTTCAAAATCGGTAAGAATAGAGCGCGTTATGCAACGCGATAATACTACAAAAGAGAAAGTGTTATCTATTATGAAGAATCAATGGGAAGACGTTGAGAAAATAAAACACTCCCATTTTGTAATAGAAAACAATAATTTAGAAACTACAAAAAAACAAGTGTTATCAATACATAAAGCACTCATTTCAACTAAAAAGGAAGTTTAAATTTTAACATTTTTGTTAATGTAAGGTTAAATGGCCTTATTGCTAAATGTTAAAATATTAATTTTGAATGATGAGTAAAAAAATATTTCTGGTTTTAGTCATCTTAATGAGTTTATCTCTAATGGGTATTATTTTTGTTCAAGCCTATTATATTACTAACTCTGTAAGAAATGAAGAAGACCAATTTGAGTTTAAAGTAAAAAAAGCTTTAAGTGATGTTTCAAAAGAAATTGGAGACAGAGAATATGAAGATTATGTATTTATATTATCTAAACTAATGCATGATGGTGTTGTTATAGATACAACAGCAATTTTAAATATTTACATAAAGCAAGATAACGAAGACACAAATGAAACTTTAATATACAGAAACGGTATTTTAGAAGAAAGCTATAAATTATCATCAAAGCTCTTTGACATAGGTTCAGACAGTACGACCATAAAACGTATTATTAATAACAAAGAAACGAGAATTATTAAGACTAACGTTTTGGATAAGCTTAATATTACTAATGCAATGTTAACGCAGTTTGGTAATATAACACAAGCACAAGACATTATGTATAGAACGCACTACGAAAGTAATGCGCATAGAAAACCAATACATAAACGTGTAAACAAAGAAGAAATAAAAGAACTTTTAGGTACCAAGTTAAAGGAGAGTAATATAGATATAGATTATGAGTTTGCTATTTACAGTAACGCATTAGCAACTAAAGTAAAAACAGAAAATTTTGATAGGGAACAAGCTTATATTAGTGTTCCTTTTTTTAATGGAGCAAAAAACCCTAGGAATTATAAATTATTAGTAGAGTTTCCAGAACGAAAAAAATTCATTCTATCGTCTATAATGACTATGTTAATATTATCTATAGTATTTACCTCTATCATTATTTTAGCATATTCTAGTGCATTATTTCAATTAATAAAACAACGTCAGATTTCTGAAATTAAAACAGATTTCATTAATAATATGACGCATGAATTTAAAACACCAATTGCAACAATAAACTTAGCTTTAGATGCTATTAGGAATCCTAAAATTATAGACGATAAGGAGAAAGTGAAACGTTATTTAACTATGATTAAAGAGGAAAATAAACGTATGCATGCACAGGTAGAAAATGTACTTCGTATTTCTAAACTTGAAAAGAATGAATTAAATATAAGTAAGGAACAAGTAGATACTCACGACTTAGTAGAAGATGCTATTACTCATGTAGAGTTAATTATAGAAGATAGAGGAGGGACTATCGCAACAGATTTTAAAGCCGAAAAGACTTCGGTATTGGCAAACGAGACACATTTTACTAACGTATTAGTAAATATCTTAGATAATGCCATAAAGTATTCTGTAGAAGCCCCTGTAATAGATGTAAGCACACAGAATGTTGGAAACAGTATTCTTATTAAAATAAAAGATCAAGGAAGCGGAATGAGTAAAGCCGCACAAAAAAGAGTGTTCGAAAAATTTTATAGAGAACACACAGGAAACATACATAACGTAAAAGGTCATGGACTGGGCTTAGCCTACGTTAAAAGAATTATAGATGACCATCAAGGTTATATAACAGTAGAAAGTGAAAAAGAAAAAGGGAGCACATTTACAATAAAGCTGCCATTAATATCGTAATTACTATGGAAGAACAACAAAAGAAAATACTATTAGTTGAAGATGATCCAAATTTTGGAACAGTCTTAAAGGATTATTTAATGATGAATGACTACGAAGTTACACATGCTAAAAATGGTATGGAAGGTTTCGAAAAATTCAAAAAGGATGACTTCGATTTATGTATCCTAGATGTTATGATGCCCTACAAAGATGGTTTTACTCTAGCTAAAGAGATTAGAGAAAAAAACACAGATGTGCCTATCGTTTTCTTAACAGCAAAAGCAATGAAGGAAGATGTATTAAAAGGATATAAAGTAGGAGCAGACGACTACTTAAATAAACCTTTTGATAGTGAAGTGCTTTTAATGAAAATTAAAGCAATCATGCAACGTAAAGCTACAGAAACCATTGCAGATAGTAAGCAATTTGAATTTAAAATTGGTGATTTCGATTTAAACTCTAAATTACGTTTTCTTAAATTCCAAGGGGGAGAACCAACAAAGTTGTCGCCTAAAGAAAATGAATTATTACGTTTATTAGCATTACATGAAAATGATTTAATGCCAAGAGAGTTAGCGTTAACAAAAATATGGAGAGACGATAACTATTTTACATCTAGAAGTATGGACGTATATATTGCTAAGTTGCGTAAGTACTTAAAAGTAGATGATAAAGTAGAAATATTAAACATTCACGGAGAAGGATTTAGATTAGTCGTTAATAACGAATAACAAATCTTTTTTACGATATAAAAAAACCTAAATAACTTATGTTGTTTAGGTTTTCTGTTTTTATAAAAAACTAATACTATCTAGTAATAATTCTTTTTGGGTAACACAATATAATTACTCAGCTTAACTTTAAGTTCCCAAAAAACAATATCATTTTGGCTTAAAGTGTTGAAATCCAATGTGGTTTCAATATTTTCTCCTTTAATAATAAATTTGTTTCCTTTAGATTCGATATAATTGATTTCTCCATATGTTTCATGGGAAATCTCTTCTACCTTACAAGAAGCGCAAAAATCTCTAGAAACATCAAAGGCTCCCCAAGAAAAATGTAAGCCATTATTATCATAAAAATAATGATTATTAGTAATGCCTTTTTGTAGAATTTGTTTGTCTTTAAATAGATCTGGCTTCCATAAAGCTGTAGTTTTAATTTTTAAACCAGAAGAGGTATCGATACATAGTCTTTTATCAGAACTTTCACCAGGAACCCAGCCCTCTTTTTCTGCTTTAGAAATTATTTGTTGTATAATACTAGGAGAGATAACAAGTTCTCTTTTATATTCAAAATAACCAGTTAATTGGTAATCTTGATGCATAACACTTTCAATAATAAAAGATTTATAGTATAAATCTTCATCTGCTAATACTCTCCAAAGATACTCCCTGTTGTTAACAGTTATTTTCCTCGACCCTTTTTTGGGCATTGCCATAAATAAATCTATTAATTGTTTTTAATAACTCTGTCTATACATGTAATAAGTACATCAAAATTATAATTATAATCAAACCAAAGAGTCTCCTTGTTTCTTTTAAACCAAGTGAGTTGACGTTTGGCAAAACGACGGGAATTCTTTTTAATTTCTGAAACAGCAAATTCTAAAGTCCATTCATTATTAAAATAATTGAATAATTCTTTATACCCAACAGTATTTAGTGCATTTAATTCTTGATGTTTAAATAACCCTTTAGCTTCTTCTAATTGACCTTGCTCTAACATAATATCCACACGTCTATTAATACGGTCGTATATAATAGAACGATCTGCAGTTAACCCTATAGTAATGGTTTTAAAAGGACGTTTTCCTTTACCCTTATTTAAAAATGAAGAATATGGTTGCCCAGAACCAATACAAATTTCTAAAGCGCGAATAACACGTTGTGGATTATCTATAGCAATAGTATTATATGCAGTAGTATCTAATGTTTTAAGTTGAAGTTGTAAGGCTTCTAACCCTTCAGTTTCTAGTTGATTATTTAATGTTGTTCTAATATTTTTATCTACATCTGGGAAATAATCTAAACCTTTAGTTACAGCATCGACATATAAACCAGAACCTCCAACCATAATAACTACGTTATGTAACTTAAAAAGAGATTCTAAGCGTTCTATTGCCTCTTTCTCGAAAGCACCAACATTGTAATCTTCTGTTATAGATTTATGATGTATAAAATGATGTTTAGCTTCTGCTAATTCCTCTTTGTTAGGAGCAGCAGTTCCAATTTGCATTTCTTTAAAAAATTGACGAGAATCTGCCGAGATAATTTCAGTATTAAAATACTTTGCCAATTTTATACTTAAGCTTGTCTTTCCAATGGCTGTTGGGCCAACTATAGAAAGTAAAACTTTATTTGAAGATGTTGAATTGATTTTGTTTAAAAATTAGAGGGCGTTAATCATTCATTTTATGTCCGCATCCGTAGCAAAATTCTGCCTTATCTTTATGCCCTTCTATAGAGCAGTTAGGACAAGATTGTGTGTTTGTAGGAACTTGTTTATCTGATGTCTTTGCTATTTCGGAAGTTACAATTCCTGTTGGTACAGCAATAATACCATAACCTAAAATCATTACTAACGAAGCTATAAATTGTCCTATTGGTGTTTGTGGAGCAATATCTCCATAACCTACAGTTGTTAAAGTAACAATACACCAATACACACTTTTTGGGATGTTTGTAAAACCGTTTTCTTCACCTTCTACCATATACATAATTGTACCGAGTATAATAGATAAAATAATAACAGCGAATATAAACACAGAAATTTTTACACGGCTAGCTTTTAAAGCACGCACTAAATTATTAGAAGCACCTAAATAACGTGCTAGTTTTAATATTCTAAAAACACGTAATAAACGTAAAGCTCGTAAAGCAACTAAAGCATGTGTGCCAACAAAGATTAAAGATAGATATTTAGGTATTGTAGATAATAAATCTACAATACCATAAAAACTGGTAATGTATTTTAAAGGCTTTTTTACAGAGACTATTCTAGCAATATATTCTAATGAGAATAATATAGTAACTATCCATTCGCCTATATTAAGTAAGTTTTGGTATTGTAGTAAGTTTAAATATTGCTCTTTATCTTGGTGTTTAAGTAGCTCAAGAGATTTAATGTCTGGAGCAATAACACTTTCTAACATCACTAAAATAATACTCGCTAAAATAAAGATAAGTAAAACAACATCGAATAATTTACCAGCAGGAGTATCTGCTTCATAAATAATTTCATGAAGTTTAGATTTCCAATTTCTATGTGAGGTTTGTTTGCTCATATTAGTTTCAAAAGTACTAAAAAAGATTAATTACTTCTCTTTAAGCACAATTAATGAATTGGTTTGTGAATCTACAATGTTAGAGAAAAAAGTTTTTAAATTATTGTAATAGTTAGAAGTGTAAATGGCTTCATTAAAGCTAAACTTTAAAAGAACCTTTACAGTATCTCCTTCTTGCTTTACATCTAATAATAGTGATCCTGTATTATTTGGTAATTTCATAGATAAACTTCTCGGTAGCTCTATAACATCGTATTTACCATTTAAATCAATTTCAAAATTATATAAATACGCTTCTTTGTAGCCAAAATCGATAGGGTAGGTACGTTCTTGTAGTTTAAAAGGATTCTCAGATATATATTTAAATAAAAATGGATTTATATATATGTTTTCTCCAATAAGTTCTGGTTCTACATTAACATGAAACGTTTCTTCAAATGTTTTACTGCTTTTTTCTTTAGTACTAACCTCATGCTCTGTAATGTCTAAATTAGTATAAGCTTCTCTATAAGCTTTAAGGTAGTTATCGTTATTACTATGATAAGCACGTTTGGATGAATGCGCATGGTACCCTGTTTTTTTAGAATCTATAGTACCTTCTATTACACCATCATCATTAAAAGTTAGATTTGTTTTTAAAACTTTAGTTGTCGTCTCATTAGCTTTATAAGGTAACCAATAACTTCCATCTTTAAAGTCTAAAAGACGCCCATATTGATTTAAACATCTAAATGATACTTGACCAAAAGCTAAATAATTATCTACTGCATCTAATAAGTAAGTTTTACCATCTATGGTCGCTTGTACTATTAGATAATTAAAATCTGTTAAAACAGGATAAATTTTAGTAGCTAAGCCATTGGCTCTTGTAGATACTAATACTGCTTTAACATCAATGTTATTTGCGTATAGTAAATTATATAAGAGTATGTTAATTTCTGAAGCGCGACCAGATTTTGTTTTTACTAAATCTTTTAACGAGACTTCTTTAAATAAATTAAACTCTTTATTCCATGTATAGTTGTTTTGTACATATTTAAAGATACCTTCCGCCTTTTTTAAAGGATCTTTTTCTTTTGTTACTTCCGAAGATAATAACCCTTTAGCTATACTTTTCTTATTTAATTGGCGTCCTATACTTTGTTCAGATTTTAAATCACTATCTGTAGATTTCCATGTTTTAGTATAGTTTTTTACACCACCATCGAAACCTCTATAGATTTTTAATTCATAATCTACTTTAGATAAGTAATTATCTTTAGTAGTCATAAAATCCTCTTCTATAAAAGCAGGAACATTCTTCATAATATAAACAGAAGTAAAACAATCTGCTTTGGCAGAACCAATAGCAATACAGTTCTTTTCCAATTTTGACTCATTAACATCAAGTTCTTGCTCTCCAACAAGTTTTATATTGTATTCGTAATTCCCAGGAATACTTGCTCTGTATTCGCTATGAAGAGTAGGGATTTCATTTTGGAAAGCCCACCCTCTATATTTAAATAAAAAAGGCGTTTCTAATGTATAACTATAAGATATTACAGAACCTTCTTTTATATTGGGAAGGGTAAACTTTACTAGTGTAATGTTATTATTATATTTTTCTTTGAAGATTTGATTTTTTTCCAGTTTAGTTCTAATAATATTACCTCCTTCTATATTACTTGTGGTCGCACTTATATTGGAAATTTTTTCTTTTGAATCTCCTCTGTCATTATTATAAAGTCCTACTTCAACATTGGCATGATTAAAACCTTCACGATTTAAAATTTTAACCTTACGCTTAATTTCTGTTATTAAATTAAAACTATTTTGGTCTATATAAGATTTACCATATTCGTATATAACTAATGCATTCGCAGTTGAGTCTTTTCTAAAAACATTGGTTTGTACGTCGTCTTTAGATACAATATAATTTGCTGTGTTAAATTTAGTTTGGCTATAACCAATTAAAGATAATAGTAGTAGGGCAATGAGTAGATTATGTTTCATTTATAGCGTTATGATTTTTAATTTTTTATTACGTCTTAAATAGCTTTGTATAATATGTTTACTATCTCTATTGTCTTCCATAGGGGTTATAATAGATTCTAGTACTTTAATAGTATTTATTTGGTAGTTTAAATTATAATAGCCGAGTCCTTTAAACACACCATCTTCTATTAAAATAGCACTACGTTCATCGACTTCGCGACCACGGTCTGTAATCACCATATTTTTATTGTCGTAACTATATTTTGTAATTAATTGTTGTACTCTGGTATTATAAGTTTCTTTAGATTCTTCTTGTATACAGGCGCCATCACAGTCATCTATACCGTAACTAAAACAATTAGTATTGGTTTTATACAAACCCGTTAATTTTTGACATAATCTAAATTTTTCTACAGCATTAAATAAAAAGGCTTTACCGCTTTGTCTATTACTAAACGTTGTAATTGCTTTTTTACGACCATCGGCCTTATCTAGATATAAATTAATGTAACCATTATCATCTTTAAAACTATATAAAGCAGTATTAAACTTCCTTTTTCTTAAAGCGCGATTAAGTGGTGGCCTGTTGCGTTTAATTTCTTCACTTTCTTTTAAAAGTGCTACAAGTTCACTTCCTGTAGCTTCGTAGGTAACAGCAGCAACTTGTTTTTGTATTTTTTTAGATTTTGGATTAGTACCAGTAAAGTGTTGATTTATTCTCTTTTTTAAGTTTTTACTCTTTCCTATATAAATAATATCTCCATTAGCATTATGTATATAGTACACACCAGTTACAGAGGGAACACTTGCAATAATATCTATAAGCTTAGGCTCTAAATGTAATTTAGGTGTTTTTCGTATAGAATTTTGAATAATAGATTTCTCTACATCCTTAGCTAATAATAGTTTAAATAGTTTTACTGTAGCTAAAGCATCACCAGAGGCACGATGTCTGTCTGTAACAGGAATCCCTAAAGCACGAACCAATTTACCTAAACTGTAAGACGGTTGGTCTGGAATTAAATCTTTAGAAAGTTCTACTGTACAAAGCGTTTCACGTTCAAAATCGAAACCTAAGCGACTAAATTCGGTACGTAGTATACGGTAATCGAAATTAGCATTATGTGCTACTATAATACTATCCTGAGTAATTTCTACAATACGTTTTGCTACTTCATAAAACTTAGGTGCATTACGTAACATTTTACTATTAATCCCCGTTAAATTGACAACAAAGGGCTGAATTTCTCGCTCTGGGTTAACTAGACTTATAAACTGATCTACTACTTCATGGCCATCATACCTATATATAGCTATTTCTGTTATGCCTTCTTCATTAAACTTCCCACCGGTAGTTTCTATGTCTACTATTGTATAAATATGTATTGTTTTTTATTGTATTAGAGTTAGTCCATTTTTAATGAAAAAGACTATATAGCATAATTTCTAGCACCAAATATACTACTTCCTACGCGAACCATTGTACTACCAGATGCAATTGCTAATGGATAGTCTCCGCTCATCCCCATAGAAATGGTATGCAAGCCTTTATTTAGAGACTTCAAAGCATCAAAAGTAGCTTTTAATAATTTAAATTCTTGTTGTACTTGATTTTGATTATCTGTAAAAGTTGCCATACCCATGACACCAACAATATTTACATGTTTAAATTCTGAAAGTGTTTCCAATTGAAGGATACTTTTAGCGTCTTCTGGAGACATTCCGAATTTAGAATCTTCTGAAGCAATTTTTATTTGTAATAAACAATCTATAATACGATTGTGTTTTTTAGCCTGTTTATTAATTTCTTTAAGCAGTTTTAAACTTTCTACCCCATGAATTAAATCTACAAACGAAGCCATGTACTTTACTTTATTAGTTTGTACATGCCCAATCATGTGCCACTTGATGTCTTTTGGCATCGTCTCATGTTTTTCTGCCATTTCTTGGATTTTATTCTCTCCAAAAATGCGTTGTCCTGCATTGTAAGCTTCCATTAAGTCGCTTACAGGTTTTGTTTTAGAAACCGCAACTAATGTAACGTGTTCTGGTAATGTAGATTTTATAGTGTTGAGGTTGTTTGCTATGCTCATGTTATACTTTCTGCTCAGAGATTTTAAAATTCGTAAATAGTAACACCACTTCTTAATTTGGGTTGAATATAAGTGCTTTTTGGTGGCATTTTTAAACCATCGTTTGCAATCTGCTTTAAATCATCAATAGTTGCAGGAACCATACCAAAACCAACAATAAATTCGCCACTATCTATTTTGCTTTTTAAGTTTATAATGTCTTTTTTACCACTTAGATAATCAATACGCTCGTTATTTCTTAAATCTGAAATCCCTAAAATAGGATCTAAAATAGTTTTATATAATAATTGTGCGTCTAGTTCGTCTAAAGACGTTTCAAACGTATAGTTAGCTTTTCTAAGATACAACGAGTAAAACTCACCGTCTAAATACATACTAAAGTGATGCTTTTTTGAAGGTTTGTATGGGAAAATACCTCTATTTTCTATACGAAATGTGGCGTCTAACTTAATTAAGAATTCCTCTTTACTTAAACCATTTAAATCTTTTACTAAACGATTAAATTCATGAATTCGTAATTCAGATTCAGGAATAAGATAACTCATAAAATAATTATAAGGTTCAGTTCCATTATGGTTTTCGTTATTTGTTTTTAAATCATGACACAATAATTGCGAAGAAGAAGATCTGTGATGCCCATCTGCAATATATAGCGTATCCATGGCTTTAAAGGCTTTAGAAATAGCATCTACATGGGCCAGGTCTTCTATTAACCATAAATAATGTGTATCTCTGTAGGTTGTTGTAAACTCAAATTCTGAACGTTGCTTTTGTGTTTGGTTTATTATTTCTGAGATTTCTGTATTATCTGGGTAAGTTAATAGTACTGGTTCTGCATTAAAACCTACCGTTTTTAAGTAATCTTTAAAAATAACCTCTTTACTTGCAATAGTGTCTTCGTGTTTTTTTATAACATCGTTTTCGTAATCTAGAACACTTGCAGCAGCAACAATACCATTAAAAACATCTTGCTCTCTGTTTACAATTTTATAGATATAAAATGCAGGTGTTTTGTCTTGTACAAAAACTGTATCTTCTTTAAATTCTAAATATCTGTTTCTTACGAGTTGGTAACGCTCTTCCCCAGAAATTTCTTTATCATATTTATACCCCGGGTTAACAATATGCAAAAATGAAAACGGATTATAGTCTAATCGTGCTTCACGTTCTGCTTGCGTATAACTTTGGTATGATCGCGAAGCGACTAAGCTAACTTTATCACGAGTTGGCCTTACTGCTTTAAACGGAAGTATTTTTGCCATATTTTTATTTTATTCAGTATTCGTATTTTTGACGCTTTTATTTTCTATTATTTTTAATAAATAATGTTGGGTCTAAATAACCCGCAGTATCACTAGAGTAACCACCTCCAATATCTAAATGTAAGGAATCTCTAATTTCTAAGTGCAAATGTGCATAATACGTGCCATTACAGTTCCCAATAGTAGCAATTTGTTCACCTTTTTTCACAAAAGCACCTTCTTTAATAATAATACTATCGCAATGTGCGTATAATGATTTATAGAGTTTATTATTATGTAAATGTACTATTTGTAAGACATTTCCCCAACCACCTTCATAATCTTTTACTTCACTTACATAACCATTAGCTATACTGTAGATTGGGTCTCTTAAATCGGAATTACCGCCGCCAACACCATTCCAATCATCACCTAAATGATTGTTTTCTCCAAATTTTTGAGCATTGTAATAACCTCTAGCTTCTGGTTTGCCAACTGGGAAGTCAAACCCATCGGCTATAAAGTTTGGGTTAGATTTAAATAAAGCCATATAATTTATGGCTTTAGGTACTGTATCTACTGTAGTAATAACCACAGGAGTTGTTTCACTTAAAACGATACTATCTTCTTTAGGTTGTTTTGTTTCCGTTTTACAGGAGACAATAGTAGACATAAAAATAAAAGAGAGTATCGTTTTAATATGAAACTGCATGTATTACATTTTAATATATTTTAAGCAAATTGTTTTGAAACTTTTTCTGCTTTTCTACTTTCGCTATAATCGTAAAAACCTTCTCCAGATTTAACACCTAATTTACCAGCGTTTACCATGTTTACTAATAATGGACATGGTGCATATTTAGGGTTTTTAAAGCCATCGTACATAACGTTTAATATAGATAAACATACGTCTAAACCAATAAAATCGGCTAATTGTAATGGTCCCATTGGGTGTGCCATTCCTAATTTCATTACAGTATCTATTTCGCTAACACCAGCAACACCATTATATAATGTCTCAATAGCCTCGTTAAGCATTGGCATTAAAATTCTGTTAGCAACAAACCCAGGATAATCGTTTACCTCTGTTGGTACTTTTCCTAGAGTTTTACTTAATTCCATTATAGTATTAGTAACATCATCGCTAGTATTATAACCACGAATAATTTCAACCAATTTCATAATTGGCACCGGATTCATAAAGTGCATACCAATTACCATTTCTGGTCTAGAGGTTACAGCCGCAATCTGTGTAATAGAAATAGAAGAGGTATTAGTTGCAAGAATAGTGTCTTCTGGGCAAGCCTCGTCTAATTGCTTAAATATTTTAAGTTTTAAATCTAAGTTTTCTGTAGCAGCTTCTACAACTAAACTAGCGTATTCAACACCTTCGTTTATGCTAGTGTAAGTTGTTATGTTGTCTAGAGTGGCTGTTTTATCGGCTTCAGAGATACGCTCTTTAGCAACCATTCTATCTAAATTTTTAGTAATAGTAGCTAATCCTCTTTTTAAAGATTCTTCGCTAATGTCTATAAGTTGTACTTTAAATCCTGATTGTGCAAATGTGTGCGCAATACCATTACCCATTGTTCCTGCACCGATTACTGCTATGTTTTTCATCTAAAAAGTATTTTTATCATTCCCATGAAAATGGGAATCTTATTGTGTTTTGTCCTCACAAAATGAGAACGTTATTAATTAGTGTTGTTTATATATAAGTTTTGTTCTTTAAATATGAGACTCTCTTACTAAGAGAATTAGAACTGATTAATAATCATAGTTGCTACACGTAATGCTTCCGTCCCATCATGTAATGTAACAATAGGTTTGGTGTTATTATTTATAGCATCTGCAAATGTTTCAAGCTCGTCTAAAATGGCATTGTTTGTAGATATTTCAGGATTATCGAAATAAATCTGTTTTTTTATACCTTCGGCATTCTGAAGAATCATATCAAAATCTCCAGGATTGGTTGGAGCGTCTTTCATTTTTACAACTTCACATTTCTTTTCTAAGAAGTCTACAGAAATGTAAGCGTCTTTTTGAAAGAAACGTGTTTTACGCATATTTTTTAACGAAATTCTACTAGCGGTTAAATTTGCAACACAACCATTTACAAATTCGATTCTGGCATTTGCAATATCTGGTGTATCACTTATTACCGAAACACCACTTGCCGAAACATGTTTTACTTTAGATTGTACAACGCTTAGTATAACATCTATATCATGAATCATTAAATCTAAAACCACAGGAACATCTGTACCACGTGGATTAAATTCTGCCAAACGATGCGCTTCTATAAACATTGGCGAATCTAACTGGTCTTTTACAGCTATAAAAGCAGGGTTAAAACGTTCTACATGGCCTACTTGTCCTTTTACACCATGCTCGGCTACTAAAGCTCTTAGAGTTTCTGCTTCTTCAACAGTATTGGTAATAGGTTTTTCTATGAAAATATGTTTTCCTTTAGCAATGGCTTGTTTAGCACAATCGTAATGCGAAAGGGTAGGAGTTACAATATCTACCATATCTACAGCTTCAATTAAAGCCTCAATAGTATTAAAGTATTTATAACCAAATTCCTCTACTACCTTTTTTGCATTGGCTTCGTCTGCATCATAAAACCCAACAAGGTTATATTTTTCAGATTGATTTAGTAGTCTTAAATGAATTTTACCAAGGTGTCCAGCACCTAATACTCCAGCGTTTAGCATTCTATATTACGTTTTCAACAAAACTAAGTATTTTTCGGTATTTATTTATGCGAATATGCTAATAAAATGGACTTTAGTTATTGATATTATAAATTCTATAGAAATTAGTTTCGACTTTAAAATCTTTCATTAATTTTATGCCTACTAAACTTTCTAACTTTTGAACGATACTTTTAAACATCAAGGCTTACGATTACAATTGGTTTCTACACTGAAATCCAAAGGAATAACTAATGCAGGAGTTTTAAATGCCATTACTAAAATTCCAAGACATTTATTTATGGATTCTAGTTTTCTAGACCACGCTTACCAAGATAAAGCGTTTCCTATAGCGGCAGATCAAACTATTTCGCAACCCTATACAGTAGCTTTTCAAAGTGAGTTATTACAAGTAAAGCGAGGAGATAAAGTACTAGAAATAGGTACGGGCAGTGGTTATCAAACTGCAGTGCTTTGCGAGTTGGGAGCTAAAGTTTATAGTATAGAGCGCCAACAAGAACTTTTTAAAAAAACGAGTAAGTTTTTACCAAAGTTAGGATACAGACCAAAAAAACTAATTTTTGGAGATGGTTATAAAGGTATGGTAGAAGAGGCTCCTTTTGCAAGTATTATTGTAACAGCTGGAGCACCTTTTGTTCCAAAACCTTTATTAGCACAATTAGCAATAGGTGGACGTTTGGTTATTCCTGTTGGTGATAAAGTACAAACCATGACGCTTTTTGTAAGAACAGGACCAAAAGCCTTTGAAAAAACCGAGTTAGGAGAATTTCGCTTTGTACCATTGTTAGAGAACAAGAATTAATATCACTTCTTAAGGTATCTCAATTAAATGATAAAAATGTAGTAAGAATAGTTGCCTTAATTTAGTAGCATTACTTGAAAGGCTATTCTTTTAATGTTTCACTAATTGAGGTTAAAAATACATCCTCATAGAGGACGTTAACAATAAAATCATTTAAACTTCCTGTGAGTTGTTGTGCTTCAATAGGTGTTAAGTCATTTAAAAATAAAGCAAATTCTGTTTTATTTCCTTTTTTATCTGTAGCGTAAAATGCTTTAGTTAATACAAAAGAGGTAGAACCTCCTTTTGTACCTGCGTGTTTTAAATTAGCCTGATTACCTGGACTTTGCATTAAGCTTTCCATTACCTCGTTTAAAAATTCTTGCACTTTAGGAGAAAAGTACGTTTTAGAATTAAACTTCTGCATAAGTTTAGCATATTCCTCTGTAGTTGATGCTGGTAAGTTATCTGACCATATTTTTTGAATAGGCATACTTAAATCTCCAAAGTCTTTTCTGTATAATGTGTCTGATATTAATTTATCATGTATCATCTCTGTAGTTGCTATATAGTCTTTCACAGGCATACCTTTTAAAGCTATTTGTAAGCCTTGATTTTTAAATTCCGGAAACGCTTCTTTTCCTACAAATAAAGACGATACTAGATAATAAATTTCAGAATGATTTTTAATATCAAGCAATTCCACACGCTTGTTTATATTGTCTAAGCCTAATTTGTGTTGTAGCCATTCTGTATTAGCATTAGAGCTAAATAAAATCATGCCTTTAGCAATGTTACGAATGCTTACTGTATTATCTAGAATATCTTGTTTTGCATAATTTAACCAAGCAGGATGAGCGCCTCCATCTGTATTGGGAACATAATACAGTTCTAATTCGTTTAAAGCAATGCGTTGGTCTGGATTTATAGTTCCATTTGCTGCTTGTTCTGCATATTCTATGGCTATAATTATTTTAACAGTACTAGCTAATGGCTGCAATCTTTGTGCATTTTTATTTGCAATAATTTTGTCATTCCTAATAAGCGTTAAGGCAGCCTTATCTGGATTTTCTTTTATAAAATTAACAATACGGTCTTTATTGGGAGAAAAATAACGTACTCCAATAATTCCTATAGTTAAAGCAAGCCCTAAAAGCGCTGCACCGATAATTAAAATTGCTTTAGACATAAATTCGTATTTTAATATAAGTAGCGAAACACGAATATTGTTACATTTTTTCTGCATTTAAAATTAATAATATTAATAGCGTTAATATTGTTTGTATTCAAAATTGAGGAAGTTGGTTGGTTGTACTATACGTCTTAAAAATGTAAAGAAAGTTACCTCTCTTTACTATTATGTGTCAATTAAACATATTTATTACCCATTTTAGCTGTTTAAAATGTAAAAGTTTTGGGTAAATTAATACCATTTAAATGGAAATTATAACATTTGAATAGCATCAATATATTTAAACAATAAATTGATAGAAGTGGTAAGTTTCCGAAATTTTAATACTTACGATTAGTCTTTCAAATAAATTATTAAAAACGTTAGTATACAAGAATTATACTATTGTTTTTATAAAATGTCTAATCTAATAAAAGTGTTTAAATACACGGTTTGTCGATGGCTATTTAAATATAAACAGTGTTTTATTACATATGTTAATGGTTTTAAATTAATAGCGTTTTAAAAGATGCATTAGGTATAGTAATATTATCTATTTGGTAACTGTCAATAATATAACTATACCTAATGCAACATACTGTGTTTGTTATTTCAAATAAATTAATTCTTAATCAGTCTTTTTTGATAACGTTAGTTTCCACGTTAAATTATATTCTTTTATAAATTAAAAGCTAAAGCCAAATAAAACAGCATCGTTTATAAAACCACTTTGGTAAGAGCGTACATAGTCTACACGTAAAAACCTGAATTTTCCAAAGCCTAAATTATCTATTCCTATAGAATATTCACTGTAAGGCTTATTGTCTTGTGTTATAGCTGCATTTGCGCCTACAATTAAGTTAAAGTTAAGCTTATTTAATAATGGTATCTTATTTAAAATAAAACCATTAAAGTTATGCTCTGCATGAATTTCTGCATAGGACTCATTGGTACTTAAACCGTAATATGGTAAGTTTTTAAAAGCATTAATATAAGCCCCATCTAACTTTACATTGGTTTGGTTACCATTAAAGTGGTGATAATCCATAAAAGCAATATTCTCTGCATTAGAAAATGTACCAGCACCAATATTATATCTAAAATCACCTTTGTTGCCTAAGGATACATATTGCCTTAAATTAAGCTTAAACTGGTCGAAATTATAATTCTCGTTTGTTGCGCCTAATCCTTTTTCGTAACCAATAGTAAGAGAAGGATATTTATTATTACGCATATTGTATTTTCCATCTGGATAGCTTAAATAGTTTTGTGCAAAATTAATAGTAGCACTTGCATTAAATTTTACAATATTATGCGTGTTAAATGGTGCTATGTTATAAGCCAGTTCGTTAGTAGGGTTGTTACTTGTATAGCGGTCTCCATCTTCGTCAACTAATGTATAGTCCGAATTATTAAATAATGCTTTTCTACGCTCGTAACTTACAGAAGAGTTTAAGAAAAAGCCATTAAATAGTTCTTGCGAGAATGCTAGCCTTGTAAAACTTCTATCGTAAAGTTTCATATAGTTATCTTCAAAAAACAAGGTACTTACTGCGTTTTCTAATCTAGATATTGGTCTAGAGGCATTAAACTGTTCTGTTTTTATTCCTCCAGAAAGCGATAAGGAGCGTCTATTTTTATTATTAAACTTATAGTAAATTGAAGCTGTACCACGTATACGATCATCTCCTTCTCCATAATTAATATTAGAGTTAACACTTAAAAATCGATTATAATCGTCGTAACGTTTTGTAAAGTTTAATCCCAAATTACCATTCCAACCTTGTACAGTATTAAAGCTAAGTCTTGCTATTGGAGAACTAACACTAAATCTATATTTTTTATGTGAGTTTTGGTAGCTATAACCACCTAATATATTTGTTATTTTAAAAGCATTATTTTTTTGATCTATAGAATCTAAATAAGGTTTAGACTCTTTTACAATTTGTATACTATCTTTCTTTACGTAATCTGTAGATTCTGCAATAGTTAAAGGCACTGGGCGAATGGTATTCCAATAGGTAGAGTCTTTTTTGTTTGAGTTTTCTTCAAATGATAAGACTTCTCTATTAAATGTTCTAGCTTCAAATTCTGGAGAAAAATTGTAGTTACTGTATACCGATGTAAAACGACTGTCTCCTTTAATACCGAAAATACCGAATTTAAAATCGAAAGTTTGAGATATTAATGCCCAAACTCTATCTTTTTCAGAATAAGAAAACGTTTGTTGTAATGTAAATAAATCTACTGGCGTAGTATCAACTTGTGCACCTCTAATAGTAACATCTACAGCATATAAATTCCATTGATCTTCTACAATATATATATAGCCCGAAAATGCTTTATCGTTTTTTCGTTTAGGTGTGATTTTTATTTTATTTATAAGGTTGCCTTTATCGTCGTAAAAAACACCTTCTAATTTATAACGGTAATAGTTAAATGCCATATCCGAGATAGGAGAGACCACACGAGCTCCTAATTCGAATGTATTATTATAGAAGTTAAAATTAACATCACTAGCATTATTAAAGCTGAAACCATTGTCGTCGCCGCTTACTTTAGATGCTATAATTTTTTCTTTTAAAGGTTTTGGTCTTTGGTATTTTAATTTCGAAATTGTTTCCGAAAGGTAGATAATACCACTTCTGGTAGAATCTAATCCGCCACCTAAATCACCTAATTCTTGACCTAATATTTTTTCAGGTGCATTTTTAATTTGAATCACACCACGAGAGTAAAAATCTGAAGTATATTCGCCCAATTTTTCAAGTACCTTTTTTCTATTATTAATAGTACTTCTAATAATTTTATTTGCCGGATTGTCTTCCGAATTAATAACAACTTCATTTAAAGAAATATCTTCTTCCTGTAAAACGGCATTTAAAGTAAAAGGAAAGCTTTTAATAGATACTTTTTTCTTCAGTGTTTTATAACCTAAATACTGGAACACAATAGTATAATCACCAAGTTTAGTAACGTTAAGTTCGTACATACCTTCACTATTTGTAGTAGTACCAATGTAGGTGTTGTCTACAAAAATGTTAACAACGGGTAGTGTTTCGTTTTTAGATGAGGTTACTGTTCCTGTAATTTGAGAGAATGATATGCTACAGCATAATAGTGCAGCAACTAATTGTAAGGATTTAAGCATGTGTTAGTTTGTTTCTTATTATTTGTTTCTATTAGTATAGACGTACTTTTTATTAATAAGGTTGCCTAAGACCAATTATTTTTTAAGAATATATTGGTTTAATAGAATTCAAACATAGACATTAAACGTGCATACGGATGTTATAGAATTCCTAAAAAATGTGAAACTTATTTTAAAATTAAGAATTAGAAGTTTTTCTTAATTCTGGCTAAATCACGTTTGTTGTCTCTGTCTTTCATAGTCTCTCTCTTATCGTATAACTTTTTACCTTTTGCTAAGGCAATAGACAACTTTGCATAACCATTCTCGTTAATGAATAAGCGTAAAGGCACTATGGTAAGTCCTGTATTTTGCACCTCTTTATTAAGCTTCTTTAATTCTTTTTTGTTAAGTAATAGTTTACGTTCTGCTTTGGGAGCATGGTTGTAGTAATTACCATATATGTATTCCTGAATGGTCATGTTAATAACAAACAACTCACCAGCCTCATTAAATTCGCAAAACGCTTCTGCAATAGACGCTTTACTTTCTCTAATCGACTTTATTTCGGTACCAGTAAGTACAATTCCTGCGGTATATTTGTCTAATATCTCGTATTGAAATCGTGCTTTTTTGTTTTGTATGTTTATGTTTTTTTGCATGAGAGAACAAAGCTAAACAATTTTGATAAAAAATGGTGAGTTATAAGTTCTAAATGATGAGTTATAAGTTATGAGTAGTGAGTTATAAATTACTTACTCAAGTAAAGAAGTTGAAATTGAAGTTGAAATGAAACTGTCATTACGAGGACAAAGGACGTGGCAATCTGTTAAAAAGTTTAATAATTAGCATCACTAAAATAGAAATTACCTTTAATTAGGTTTCTACTGCGCTCAACCAGACAGCATATAAGCGATTAATTCAATAGTAATTAAGACACCTGTTTAAATACTTCTTTTACCCAATCGTTAACTAAACAATCCATAATAAGATGCATTCTAGGCGCATTACTTCTATTATGTACTTCGTGCGTAATATGGAAATTGCAATACCAAGTTTCTCCAGCACTCATCTGCACAGGAGCTTTATCGAGTAGTATTTCTACTTTATCATTGGTTACAATAGGAATATGAATACGTATTTTACCATGCTCTAAACTATAGCCAATGTCTCTATGCGGTTTTATACTTGCGCCAGCGTCTAGTGTATGGATTCTAAATGTTTCTTTATCGCATTTAAATGTTTCTAAAACAGATAGGAGGTAAGGGCATTGCTTTAAAGCATCATTAGGTAAAAATACAGGTAAACCATTTTCACCAATTACAGGTTCTATAAAGTGTTTAGACCAAAGTGTTTCTAGGGTAACCGATGGATTGTATATATCGTAATAGTCTTTTTGCGTAAACTGAGAGAGTTCTTTTTTTATAGTTTCTGTATCGAAGACAAAAGGCAATTTTACGGCATTCATAGTTATATGTTGTAATAGCAATTAGTATATGAGGCAATTAAAATACAATTTTTAACGTAGAACTCATTTTAGACGCTTTATTTTTTTAATCATCTAGCACTTTTTCCATAATAACCATACCGCGTAAATGCTTATGTAATAGATTGAATTCTAATCGAGTAGTCCCTGTGACCTTAAAACCTTCCTTTTCGTAAAACCGAAGGGCTTGTGTTTGCGTATCCATTGCTTTTAACCAAAGTAAGGTGTTATTATGGTCTAAAGCGCGTTGTGTAATCCAATGGAATAATTGTTTTGCAATCCCTTTACCTCTAGCTAGCTCACCCAAATAAATACGATTAATATAAGTGGAAGATTTACTTGTCTTTTCTGGATTGGTTTGGTTGTATCGTACTCTAATAATACCAACAGTTTCATTATTACAAACAACAAAATAATACTCGCTATCCGATTCCGAAAGTTCATTTTTTAAAGGCGTTTTGCTGTAGAATAAATTAATATAAAAACTACAATCTTCATTAGCCCATAAATGTTTATAAACAGGAGGGTAAATAGTCTCCATTAATGAATACAACTTAGATTGGTCACTTAAAGTGACTGGATGCAATTGTAAACTGTCTGAAAGAATAATGGTTTTAATCATTTGTAAACTAATAGCTAGAGTTGTCTTTTGTGTTACCTCCAGTAACAATGGCTATACCAGATGAGGTGCCTAATCTGTCTACACCTAAATTAATATATTTAAGAGCCGTTTTAGTATCTCTAATACCGCCAGAAGCTTTAATTTTTACAGTAGTACCTTTGGTCACGCTTTTCATTAATTTAATAGCGTTAACTGTAGCGCCATCTGTACCAAAACCTGTAGATGTTTTAATAAAATCTGCACCACTATTTACAGCAAGTTCACTGGCTTTTATAATCTCTAATTCGTCGAGATAGCAAGTTTCTAAAATAACTTTTAAAGTTGTATTGGGTATCGCTTTTTTAACGCCTTCAATATCTTGCCAAACGGTATCGAAAGCTTTACTTTTTAAAGCACCTATATTAATAACCATATCAATTTCATCTGCACCATCTATTACAGCTTGTTTCGCTTCAGCAATTTTAGCTTGTGTACTCATTGCTCCTAAAGGAAAACCAACAACGCTACATACTTTTACAGCACTAGATGCTAACTGTGATGTAACCAATTGTACATAACTAGAGTTTACGCAGACAGAGAAAAACGAGTGTGCTTTAGCCTCGTTACAAAGTGTAATAATATCTGCTGCTGTTGCCGTTGGTTTTAGTAAAGTATGGTCTATATAATTGTTTAAAGTCATGAGTCTATGTAAAATATAATTTGTCCCGTTTCACATTTTAAGTTAGTTAGCATATAATGACGTCAGTTTGAGTGATTTTTTGATAAAAAAATTATATCGAGAACAGGTTTAATAACAAAAAGTCTTATTCTCGATACAAATTTCACTCATAAATATCGATCGTGAAATTCACTCCTTTAGATTTGTATATATAAATTTTATAAATTAAAAACGGAAAAGATACACTATCAAATCACTCTGAGTTC
>CANLUH010000013.1 GCA_947494205.1 uncultured Flavobacteriaceae bacterium
TGGAATGGATTATATAATGGTAGTGCAATGCCAAACAGCTCATACTGGTTTACGGTGCAATACAGAGAACCAAGTACCAATGAAATGAAAACTCTAAAAGCGCCTTTTGCGTTGAAGAGATAAAAAAGGTATTAAATTAAATACTATTAAAGGTCTAAACTTATTATAAGTTTAGACCTTTTTTATTTTAATAAGATTAATATTTAGAGGCTTATTATGGGATGTTTTTATATTATTAATATAAGTGTCTAGTATAATGTAGAGTTGCTTTAAAATACATAGTGCAAAACGTTTTTATTATGTTTCTAACGAACTCTGATAGTTGTAAATTAACGTATGCTTGCATTAAAAACATGAGTATTAAGATGTCTAAAAATGGATAAGTAATGTGTGTTTCTAGTTGTTTGCATTAAATGATGAGGAAGAGAAGAGAAGAGAAGAGAAGAGAAGAGAAGAGAAGAGAAGAGAAGAGAATTATAACACCCTATGGTTTTAATATAATTTGTAATACTACTATTTAATTATAAGATTGAGGAAATAAAAAAAACCTGAACAATTTGTGTTCAGGTTTTTTATGGTAATTAATTATTATCGTATTAAACGACGTAAGTTCTAAGCTTCTAATTCTTCAGAATCTTCTTCTATAACTTTGTTTTTAAGAGCTTCTGTAGCATCACCTCTCTTAACAGTATCATACATGATTGGAGTTGCAATAAATAATGAAGAGTATGTTCCTACTATTACACCAACAATTAATGCAAACATAAATCCTCTAATAGAATCTCCACCAAAGATAAAGATTGCTAATAATACAACTAAAGTTGTTAAAGAGGTATTTAATGTTCTACTTAATGTACTACTTAATGATTTGTCTATAACCTTATCGAAAGGCCAATCTGAGTGATCATTGAAGAATTCACGAATTCTATCGAATACAACCACGGTATCATTTAACGAGTATCCAATTACTGTTAGTATGGCGGCGATGAATGCTTGATTTATTTCCATTGAGAACGGTGCAACTTTGTATGCTATAGAGAATACACCTAATACTAATAATACATCGTGGAATACAGCGGCTACTGCTCCTAAAGAGAATTGCCATCTTTTAAAACGGAATAAGATGTAAAGGAATACAACTACTAAAGATCCTAATACAGCCCAAAATGATGCTGATTTAATATCGTCTGCAATAGTAGGACTTACTTTATAGTATTTCATTAATCCTGCTTCTTTTTCTGCATTATCAACGAAACCAGCATAATCTAATCCGTTTAAATACGGTTGTAATGCTTTATGTAATTTTTGTCTTATTTCTTCATCAACTTCTTCTGAAGCTTCATCAATTTTATATTTTGTAGTAATTTTTAATTGATTTGTTCCTCCAAATGTTTTTGCTTGTGCACTTTCAAATACATCAGGGCTAGCTAAAACACCTGTAATTTCTGCTGCATTAACGTCTTGTGCAAAACGTACTTGGTATGTTCTACCTCCAACGAAGTCAACACCTTGATCTAGTTTATTAGTAAATAAAGAAACTAAACTTAATAAGATTAGTCCACCAGAAATCAAATAAGCAATCTTACGTTTTTTAAGGAATGATACATCGATACCTCTAAATAAATTTTTAGTAATACCAGTAGAGAAATCTAATTTACCTCCTTTTTCTGCATACCAGTCAATTAATAGTCTAGTAATAAATATTGCTGTAAATAGAGATGTTAATATACCTACTAATAATGTAGTAGCGAAACCTTTAATTGGTCCAGTTCCAAAAATAAATAAAATTAATGCTGTTAAACCTGTAGTAATGTTTGCATCTAAAATAGAAGATAATGCGTTACTAAATCCATCTTTAATAGCAGATTTTTGATCTTTACCTTTTGTTAATTCTTCTCTAATACGTTCGAAGATAAGTACGTTGGCATCTACCGACATACCAATTGTTAATACAATACCTGCAATACCTGGTAATGTTAACACCACTTCACTGGCTAGAATACCAAAGATTAGTAAAATGTTTAATAGCATGGCGATATCTGCATATAATCCAGCTTTACCATAATAGAAAATCATCCATAATAATACTAATACTAATGCAATTAAAAATGACATTGTTCCACTCTCAATAGCTTCTTTTCCTAATGTAGGCCCAATCTCATCCGACTGAATAATCTCTGCTTTAGCAGGTAACTTACCAGCACGTAAAACGTTTGCTAAATCGGTTGCTTCATTAAGTGTGAAATCTCCAGAGATTTCAGAATTACCTCCTGCAATTCCTCCAGCAACAGTAACACCAGGAGCAGAGTATACAGTATTATCTAAAACAATAGCAATTTGACTTCCTTGTAAATTAGCTTGCTTTGTCATTTGCTCCCAAATTCTTGCGCCTTTAGGATTCATTTGCATAGTTACTATTGGTCTATTCAATTGGTCGAATGATTGACGAGAATTATCTACAACACCACCACTTAAAGGAGGTATACCATCTCTAGTGCCTTTAAGCACATATAGCTCTGTTAATTCACTATCTTTTTTAGGTTTACCAAATACAAACTTTACATTTTTAAGTTCTGCAGGTAATAATGCTCTTGCTTCACGACTATTTATAAATTCTAAAACTGTAGCTTTATCTTTTATGTTAAAAGCAAAAACGACTGGTCCGTTTTGAGAACCGTAACCTGCAACTAAGTCTAATAAAGGATTAACCTCTTTTTCCGTGCTATCTTCTACTCCAGTTAAGTTTTCAATAATATTATTAGTTTCTGAAGTTTCAGTAGAATCTTTCTGTACAGTTGCATCTTGTGCTTCAGTTTTTACTTCTAATTTACTTTTTAATAGATTATTTACATCTTCAAAATATTTGAAGAATTGAGCACCTTTGTAAGCATCCCAAAACTCTAATTCTGCAGTACTTGTTATTAATTCTTTTGCTCTTTCTACATCTTTTACACCAGGTAATTCTACTAAAATACGACCTGAAGTACCTAAACGTTGAATGTTAGGTGATGCTACACCAAACTGGTCAATACGAGTACGTAATACTTGTAATGCAGAATTTATAGATTCGTCTATTTTTCTTGATATAACCGTTTTTACTTCATCGTCTGATTTTCCTATTTGGATTTCGTCTTCTAAAGAACGTGTTGCAAAAATATCTGGAGACGCTAATGTTTTATCTCCTTTAATAGCATCGAAAGCATTGTAGAAATCATCTACATAATCATTCTGTCCATTTTTTTGTAATTCGTCTGCATCTTCTAAAGCTTTTCTAAAAGCAGGATCTTGGCTATTATTAGCTAAACCTATTAAGATGTCTTTTACAGAGACCTGTAAAATAGCTTCTAAACCACCTTTAAGGTCTAAACCTAATTTCATAGATTTAGTTTTAACCTCAGAGTATGAGTTGCCTAAATAGACTTTAGTTGTATCATTAACTAACGAATCTAGATATTTAGTTTCGTAAGCAGTTACTTTCTTTTTTCTACCTTCTACGGAAGCATCAAACTTGCTTTCTGCTATTTGGTTAGCTTCACTTTCTATAGAGTTATTCATATAGGTGAAAGACAGTTGGTAAAGACTTACCAGTCCAAATAAAAGCGCAAACA
This sequence comes from uncultured Flavobacteriaceae bacterium, assembly GCA_947494205.1. Classification (GTDB taxonomy): domain Bacteria; phylum Bacteroidota; class Bacteroidia; order Flavobacteriales; family Flavobacteriaceae; genus JAHDHI01. The sequence goes on from CANLUH010000013.1 coordinate 3,609, forward strand.
GTTTTATTAATCCTTTGTTTTGCATTTTTCTGTTGTTTGTGTCGAATAATTATATATTCGACTGTTATTTATGTGTTATATGTTTTAGCTTATTTTAAGCTATTGGGAATTAAAAATAATATATCGGAAATTATACCACTATATGGAGTATAATCTCATAAGTTTTTAATTTAAATTGGTTTGAATGTATTTTATATTTAAATACGTTAAACTGTAAAAGGTCCTGCTCTTACCTCAGGAATGTTGTGTGAAGTATTATCTATTGCTATTGCAATATTTCTATTTATTTTATAAGCTACTTTAGCAAGTTGCTTATTCTCGTCTACAGTTATTTCAGGTATGTAGGTGTTGAAATTTGGTATAGAGAAGCGGTCATACTCTTGTTTTAATTCAAAAGCATACTTATTGCTTAAATCTGAATTAAAATCTGAAGCACTTTTAATATCCGATACATCTATATTATATTTTTTAGATGTTTGCTTTTCAGGAGTCTTAGATGGGTTTTGTGTCTGCTTGTGTGAAGTATAGTCTATACTTAATACATTATCTTTAGAAAGTAATTGTTTTATACTTTTAGCATCTGTATTACTATAGTAAGTAATTTTTAATTGATTACCTTCTTGATCTTCTACTTGAATATTATTAATTCCTATAGCGTGTAATTGTTCCGTTACAAGAGCTAAAGCATTCTCAGATTCGTTTGATGCTGTTTTAATGTCAGTAAATTGTAATATAATTTGCTGATTGTGTACAGTAGTTTGCTCCTTATGGACCCCTAAGAGGATAAGAAGAATAATTAAACTACTAAAGCACCATTTCGCTTTCATGCGCCAAATATAAAAATAAAGACTGTATTTATGTAGTCTTTTATGTAAATATATTACTATAAATTATTGAAAGCTAAAAAACTAAATGAGAGAAGGTTTAGTAAAGAATTAAATAAAAAAAGAGCAACATTATGTTGCTCTTTTTTTATTTAATTTATGCTTTGGGAATTATTCTTGTTTCATGTTTTCATAACCCTCTGGCGGTGTCATGTCAAATTTATCATCAGAAACTGTTTCATCTTTAATTTCAGTTACTTCTGTTGTAATTACCATATCTGTACCCATTTGGGTCATTTTCATTACTACATAAAGCGGAAATCCTTTTACTTTATCCCCTACCATAGAAGTTTGTTGAGATTTTACAGGAATATCCTCCGTTGTATACATCTCCATTTCCATACTTCCAGCATCTTGCGTTACTTTAACCGTATATTGTTTACATTTATAACCTAAAATAGTTTTAGTTTCTGTACCTTCTGTAACCTCTACACCTTTTACTTGATCTTCAGCATCTTTTAGATTTTGAAGCATGTATTTTTTACCTAGCATTGGGTTATCCATAAGTACTAGCATATTTTTAGAGTCTGTTAGCGTCACAACATCTCCAGACATAGGATTAGAAAGTTCTGCTCTAGATTTGTCATTTTTAAAATAAGTAACAGTTTGCATATCGCCCATCATCTCTAACTGCGCTTTCATCTGCTCATTGTCTGTAGATATTGTTTGTTTAGAAACTATAACACCTTCCGTTATCTTTTTTTGAGCAGATACCATAACGGTTAATGATAATGCTAATAATGTTAATACTTTTTTCATCTTATTAGTTTTTGTTAATTGTATACAATGTAAGTCTTTTTGTTTAGAAAAATGTTACACTATAAGTTGTTTTATTTTTAAATAAAAACCTCACAAGTAATATTACAGGTGAGGTTTTAATGTATTAAAATTAGACTTTAATTTAAAGTTCTAATAATCCATTAGTTTTCTTAACGCCTTCTGCGCTTTCAGCTAAATGTGCTTTTTCGGCATCACTTAATTCAATTTCAACAATTTTTTCAATACCATTAGCTCCTAAAATTACAGGAACTCCAATACATAAATCGTTTAAACCATATTCACCTTCTAATAAAACAGAGCAAGGGAACATTTTCTTTTGATCGCATGCAATGGCTTGTACTAAACCGGAAACTGCTGCACCTGGTGCATACCAAGCAGAAGTACCTAATAATTTAGTTAATGTTGCTCCACCAACTTTAGTGTCTTGTTTTACTTGCTCTAAACGTTCTTCAGATAAAAATTCAGATACTTTTACACTGTTTCTAGTGGCATGTGCTGTTAAAGGTACCATACCTTTATCGCTATGTCCACCAATAACCATTCCGTCTACATCGCTAATTGGAGCTTCTAAAGCTTCTGCTAATCTGTATTTAAAACGTGCAGAATCTAAAGCACCACCCATACCAATAATTCTATGCTTTGGTAATCCAGTAGTTTTGTGTACTAAATAGGTCATTGTATCCATTGGGTTGCTTACTACAATGATAATAGTATTTGGAGAGTGCTCGATTAGGCTAGCAGATACCATTTTTACAATACCAGCGTTAATACCTATTAATTCTTCACGAGTCATTCCTGGTTTTCTAGGAATACCAGAAGTAATAACACAAATGTCACTGTTAGCTGTCTTAGAATAATCGCTAGTGCTTCCTGTTATTTTTGTATCGAAACCATTTAAAGATGCAGTTTGCATTAAGTCCATTGCTTTTCCTTCTGCAAATCCTTCTTTAATATCTAATATTACCACTTCTGAAGCGAAGTTTTTAATAGCAATATATTCTGCACAACTTGCACCTACTGCTCCAGCTCCAACTACTGTTACTTTCATATTTTTATGTTTTAATTGTAATGTTTTTAATGATCGCAAAAGTAGTGATTATTTACGAATTTTAAACTGAAAAAATTAAGGTTTTATCCTAAGGTTTTCAATTATTTAAGAATTATATTCTTATACTTTCTGGTCCGTTTTAATGAACCAATTATAATAAATGAAAAAACGCCTATAATTATAAGAATAAATTACAGGCGTTTTTAGTTTGTTGTTATTAGAAGTTATGCATCAATATTTGCATAAATAGCATTCTTCTCTATAAATTCTCTACGAGGTGGTACTTCATCTCCCATTAACATAGAGAATACACGATCTGCTTCTACACCGTTATCGATGTGTATTTGGCGTAATGTTCTAAACTCAGGATTCATAGTGGTATCCCATAATTGTTCTGCATTCATCTCTCCAAGACCTTTATAACGTTGAATTTTTGCACCATCTCCAAATTCTGAAACTATAGCAGCACGTTCTTCGTCATCCCATGCATATCGTTTTTTAGCGCCACGTTTTACTAAATATAATGGAGGTGTCGCAATATAAATATGTCCGTTTTCAATTAATTCCTTCATGTAACGGAAGAAGAATGTTAAGATTAGTGTTTCAATGTGGCTACCATCTATATCGGCATCACACATGATTACAATTTTATGATATCTTAATTTTGAAAGGTTTAATGCTTTACTGTCTTCTTCGGTTCCAATAGTAACACCTAAGGCTGTAAAAATGTTTTTAATTTCTTCGTTTTCAAAAACCTTATGAGTCATTGCTTTTTCAACATTAAGAATTTTACCACGTAATGGTAAAATGGCTTGGAAAGCTCTGTCTCGTCCTTGTTTTGCAGTTCCACCTGCCGAATCTCCCTCTACTAGGTATACTTCACATTTTGCAGGGTCTTGCTCTGAACAATCAGATAATTTACCAGGTAATCCACCAATACTCATCACTGTTTTACGTTGTACCATTTCACGTGCTTTTTGGGCAGCGTGTCTGGCTTGAGCAGCGAGTATTACTTTTTGTACTATGGTTTTAGCATCGTCTGGGTGTTCTTCTAGGTAGTCCGTTAACATTTCTGAAACGGCCTGGCTTACAGATGCAGAAACTTCTCTGTTTCCTAATTTTGTTTTAGTTTGTCCTTCAAATTGAGGTTCTTGAACTTTTACAGAGATAATAGCTGTTAAACCTTCACGAAAATCATCTCCAGCAATGTCAAACTTTAATTTGTCTAACATTCCAGAACCATCTGCAAATTTCTTAAGTGTATGTGTTAATCCACGACGGAAACCAGATAAGTGTGTACCTCCTTCGTGTGTATTAATATTGTTTACATAAGAGTGTAAGTTCTCTGCATACGATGTGTTATAAATCATAGCAACTTCAACAGGAACCCCATTTTTCTCACCTTCAAACGCAATAACATCCTTCATTAAAGGCTCTCTAGTCGCATCTAAAAATTTGATAAATTCTTTTAAGCCGTCTTCAGAATGAAACGTTTCTCCTTCAAAAGAACCATCTTCTTTAGTGGCTCTTTTATCAACTAAATGAACTGTAATTCCTTTATTTAAATATGCTAATTCACGCATTCTACTAGCTAAAGTATCGTAATTATACTCTAGTGTTTGTGTAAATATCGAAGAATCTGGTTTAAAAGTAACGGTAGTACCTCTTCTGTCCGTGTCTCCAATAGCTTTTACAGGATATAAAGATTTTCCGCGTTCGTATTCTTGTTCCCAAATTTTTCCATCTCTATAAACGGTAGCCTTTAAATGTTCTGATAATGCGTTTACACAACTTACCCCAACACCATGAAGTCCCCCAGATACTTTATACGAATCTTTGTCGAACTTACCACCAGCACCAATTTTAGTCATTACAACTTCTAATGCAGAGACACCTTCCTTTTTATGTAATCCTACAGGAATACCACGCCCATCATCTTCTGTGGTAATAGAGTTGTCTTCATTAATAGTTACTGTAATATTATCACAATGCCCAGCTAATGCTTCATCAATTGAGTTATCTACAACTTCGTAAACTAAATGGTGTAAACCACGTACGCCTACATCTCCAATATACATGGATGGACGCATACGTACGTGCTCCATTCCTTCTAAAGCCTGAATACTATCGGCAGAATAATTATGCTTATTGAATTCTTCTTTTTTATCACTCATATTTCAATTATTTATGATGTATTTCTATTATTTTAATATTTCCATCTTTCAACGGATTTAGTTAGACAGACCGTTTTAAAGTCCTCTAACGGTGTTTTATTAACGTAAAAAAGATGCTAAATGGCATCTTTTTCAATACAAACAAATATACAATTTTAAAATAGCTTTTTTAAGCTTTTTAAGTGCTTAGGTGTCTTTTTATTAACAATTGTTAATTTCTTAAAACATGCTTAAATCGCTTAAAAAGCACTTTAAATTGAGTTTTGACTATTTTTTTTAAGTCGTTATGAGGTGAAAATAGATAAAATGTAGCAGAGGTGCTGTTTCAGATTATTAAAAAGCTGAAAAATATTATAAATCTAGCCATTGTTTAAAGGTTGAGGCTTTGTTTTTTCCAATAACAATATCGATTTCAGATTTTGGTTTTGTTTCTATTTTTAAGGAACTATTTCCGTATTTAATTACTTTATCTATGGCATAGATAGAAACAATAATTTGTCTGTTAGCTCTAAAAAATAATTTACTGTCTAGTGAGGAGTATATTTGATCTAAACTGTCGTTAGCAGTATAACGTTTACCATCGTTTCTTACAATATAGGTTATTGTGTTTTCTACATAAATATATGAGATGTCTTCTATGGCAACTGGCATGAGTTCATTTCTAATATAAGTTAGTAAGCGTTTTTTTGGCGCTTCTTTAATGTCGTCTTCTTTTTCCGAGATGCGTTGTTCTACTTCGGTTTTTGCTTCTGCTAAGCTAGTAACACTTTTTTGGTAGCTTTCTAATGAGGCATTTAATTTAGATAAGTTAAGTACACCATCTTCTATTCTTATAGATTTTTCTTCTATAATAGATTGGTAATAACTACTTACAAATCTTAAAAGTGTTAATAGAAAAACTAGTATTAAAAGTCCTAGAATTATAAATGTTGTGTACAGACCACTTTTAAAAGTGTTTAATTTCGAGAATGTATTTTTTATATTAATATGAACAGTAACAATCCAATCTGAGTTGGGAATAGGGTTAAGATGAATGATTTCTGAAGTGAAAGGTTGGTTACCTTCTAATTTATAATTTTTAATAAAACTATAAAGTTCTTCTCCAGAAATAGTTTGCTTTATATTGGAAACTAATGTGCCTTCTTTTGTGTTTTTTAAGCCTACTTGAGTAATATCTGGATAGCTTATAATGTTACCAGACCAATCTACTATAGATATAAATAAAGTTTCATTTTCTACATCTTCAATCGCTTTCTGAATAGCTTTAGAGACTTCTTTTTTATCTGAGTTTTTTAATGCTTCTTCAGTTAAAAAAGCAATTTGTTTCGCTTTTTGTTTTCCTGACTTAATTTCATTTTCTAATAAAAAAGACATGCTTTGTTTAGATATAGAAGGAATGAATACTAAAGATAATATTACATAGAATGCTAAAAAACTAATAGCTGTATATAGATATATTTTATATTTTTTCATTAGGGGTCTAAACGATTTATAATTAAAGTACTAAAATACTATATAGGTTAATTAAAACTATAAATTTCAACCAGTTTTAATTCCGTTTTAAGAGGCAAATTTCCGTTTGAGCAAGTTTGATAAGGAAAGCGTGTTATGTAATAATAGAAAATAACTATTTTTATTCTATAAAGACTATGGTATTTCGAATTACATTAGCGAAGTGTTATTAGTTTTGTTTCTAATTGAATTTATGAAAAAATACTTTTTACATAAAAAAAATATAATTATTATAGCTGTTATAATATGTGTCTGCCTTGCTTTAAATATAGTGATGCAAAGCGCTATAGATACAAATAAAATAGAAACAGAAAAACGTTTTACTATTAATGAGTTAATATTAGAGCATAAAACCGAAACGTTTAAGCAATTTGTAGAGAAAGCAATAGAGGTAGAGGGAGTAATAAAAGAAATAACATTTAGAAACGATAAGTATACCATAATATTAAGTGAAAAAAATCATAACACTTTAGTCTTGTGTGAAATGCAAATAGATCAAAACCAGAAAATGACAAAGTTAAATGTCGACGAAAAAATTAAAATAAAAGGCGTTCTTAAAGGAGTTTTAATGGACGTTATTGTATTAAACTGTATTATTTTAGAAAAATAAATTCATGAATAAATTTTTACTTTTACTTCTTTTTGTCTTTAGTGATAATTATTTACCTGCATCAGGCGAGTATATAGAAAGACAAGGGCAGGTAATGTTTTTTTCTTACACATCTGTAGAGAACATTCAAGCTGAAAACAATCAAGTTAATAGTCTATTTAAACCAGAGACTAGCGAAATAGTAGTGAGTGTTTTAATGCGTGCTTTTGTGTTTAAAAAATCGCTAATGCATGAGCACTTTAATGAAAGTTATATAGAGTCTGACTTATACCCTAAAGCTACTTTTAGTGGTAAAATTATTGATTTTGATCCTTCAATAAAAGGAGTACAAACACGATTAATAAAAGGCGATTTTACTTTAAAAAACACAACAAAACCTGTAGAGATAAAAGCTAAGATAATAGCAGAAGACGATACTTATAAAATTGAAGGAGCGCTTAGTGTGCTTGTTGAAGATTATGATATTAAAGTACCTCCTTTATTATCTCCCAATATTGCTAAAAAAATTGATGTATCCTTTAACTTTAAATATTCACCATATGAAAAGTAAGACCCTAATATTTATACTTTTCTTAAGTATGTCGTCATTTTTAAATGGGCAAAGTCTTCTAGATAAATTAGAAGAAGAACACCAATCAGCCCCCGAATATGTAATGTCTACTTTTAAAGGAACTAGGATTTCTATAGGACATTCTTTAGAAACTCGTAAAAAGAATACGCTTGAAGTTTCTTTTATGAGTCGCTATTGGAATGTGCCACAAGAAACTAGTAATTCTTTTATAGCAGATAGGATGTGTACTCGATTTGGCGTGGATTATGGTGTGTCTGATAATTTTACTGTTGGTTTTGGTGGTGGTTTTCCTAATGGTATTGTAGATGGTTATTTAAAGTACCGTTTAATGCAACAAAACATTAATGATAATGGAAACCTTTTTGGCATTACTCTACTTCAAGCAGGGACTTACAGAACTAGAAATATTAAAAATGTAGAATTAAGAGATGATTTTGGAGATAAATTAGCATTTACGACACAGTTGTTAATTGCTCGAAAATTTTCTAGAAAGTTTTCATTTCAAATAGCACCAACATTTATACATAGAACATCTTCTAGACTTAATATAGATGACCATAATCATTTTGCTATAGGGTTTAGTCCACGATATAAATTAGGAAATCATGTATCTTTAGTTTCAGAATACTATTATGTAGCTAATCCTTTAAAATCAATAGATACATACGGAGCCTTTTCTTTAGGTGTTAATTGGGAGGTTAGTGATTTGTTATTGCAATTTAAAATGACCAATAATCAAATTTTTACTGAAGATGCTTTTATAACACAAACAGCACAGAATTTTAATTTTAGAGATGGTAATTTCTTTTTTGGTTTTCATGCCACTTATCATATTCAATTATAAGATAAATTATAGATTTTTTAATAATAGCCATTTGCAATACGCAAATGGCTATTTTTTTGCTTCTACAAAAAATACTGAAAGAAAACCTAATAAAAAGGGAGTGAAGTTTAATTAGCGTTATATATTGTATAATTTTCTCTAGTTGTAAGCATATCAATAGATACAAGAGTTCCTTTTTAAATGCTATTTTTCCGCTTTACGGTATTTAAGTTGTATTAAGGTCGATTTCGAAGCTTTATTTGCATCATAATTAATTTTTAAACAAAATAAAAAAATGATGAAAAAAGTACTTCAAAATTGGATGCATTTAAATGCCTCTAATTCAAAAACAAGAATTTTTCTTTTTCTCTTACTTTTCGGTTTTAGTTTTTCGCAAGCGCAAATTGTGATTAATGAAGTAAAAGAAAATGGATCGGTAGAGCTAAAAAACTTAGGAACTAGTACTGTAGATGTTTCAGGATATTGGTTATGCGATTTTCCTAGTTACAGACAAATGAGTAATTTAAATGTAGTTAGTGGAAATTTAAATATGCCAGCTAATAGTTTCTTAGTTGTAGACGATTTTAATTTTATAGATAGCGCAGACGGAGAATTAGGTTTATATACTACTAATAGTTTTAGTAGTAGTACGGCGCTAATAGATTATATAGAGTGGGGTTCTACTGGGCATCAAAGATCAGGAGTTGCTGTGGCAGCTGGAATATGGACAACAGGAAGTTTTATACCAGCTTTTGACGATGCTTTATCAATACAATATGATGGGAGTGGAGACTTATCTAGTGATTTTTTCCCTATTCCAGATACTTTAGGAGCAGAAAATGGAATTTGTCCAGCAGAAGCTGGGAGTATTTCGTATAACGGAGGAACAGATGTTGTTATTTGTGTCGATGGTAATACAGATTTATTAACTATAGATATTATTGGTAGTGCAGGAACTAATGAAGCTTATATAATTACTAATAGTTTAACAGGAGAAATATTGTTTTTACCAGTAGCAAGTAATTTAGATCCAGATGTATTAGGTGTAGGGACTTGTAATTTAAACTATATAAAATATGAAGATGGATTAACTGGTTTAGAAATAGGAGAAGATATCTCAGATTTGGCTGGGTGTTTCGATTTATCTAATACCATTAGTATTATCCGTGAAGCTGCCGATGGAGGTAGTGTTGCTATCGATTTAGGTGCTACTGGCAACCCTAATAACACGACGAGTTTTAACAGTGCTACGGAAGCAGTTATTTGTGTAGACACACAAGCAGATCCATTAGTGATAACACACGAGAACCCGTTAGCCTCAAATCTATCTTACAGATATGTAATAACAAACGAAGATTCATCAGAAATCTTAAACATTGTAAATACAAACACAATAGACTTAAATGGAGCAGGCGTAGGAACATGTTTAATTTGGGGATGGTCTTACAGAGGTATGGCAGATAATGGCGCAAGCTTTATAGGAGGACCATTAGCAGATTTACAAGCAGCAGACTGTTCAGACTTATCAGATAATGCAGTAACGGTAATTCGTGAAGCTGCCGACGGTGGGAGTGTTGCTATCGATTTGGTTGCTACTGGCAACCCTAATAACACGACGAGTTTTAACAGTGCTACGGAAGCAGTTATATGTGTAGACACACAAGCAGATCCATTAGTAATAACACACGAGAACCCATTAGCCTCAAATCTATCTTACAGATATGTAATAACAAACGAAGATTCATCAGAAATCTTAAACATTGTAAATACAAACACAATAGACTTAAATGGAGCAGGCGTAGGAACATGTTTAATTTGGGGATGGTCTTACAGAGGTATGGCAGATAATGGCGCAAGCTTTATAGGAGGACCATTAGCAGATTTACAAGCAGCAGATTGTTCAGACTTATCAGATAATGCAGTAACGGTAATTCGTGAAGCTGCCGACGGTGGGAGTGTTGCTATCGATTTGGTTGCTACTGGCAACCCTAATAACACGACGAGTTTTAACAGTGCTACGGAAGCAGTTATATGTGTAGACACACAAGCAGATCCATTAGTAATAACACACGAGAACCCATTAGCCTCAAATCTATCTTACAGATATGTAATAACAAACGAAGATTCATCAGAAATCTTAAACATAGTAAATACAAACACAATAGACTTAAATGGAGCAGGCGTAGGAACATGTTTAATTTGGGGATGGTCTTACAGAGGTATGGCAGATAATGGCGCAAGCTTTATAGGTGGACCGTTAGCAGATTTACAAGCAGCCGACTGTTCAGACTTATCAGATAATGCAGTAACGGTAATTCGTGAAGCTGCCGATGGTGGAACAATTAGTTTAGTTGGAGGAGGCACAACATTTACAGGAAGTGCTGGTAATATAGTGTTCGATGTTGAGCACGCTACTACAGCCGCTAATTTATCTTACTGGTATATCATTACAGATGAGAACGATAATATATTAGAATTCCAAAATTCAACAGTTGGAAACACTTTAGATTTAAGTGCAGCACCGGCAGGAGAATGTCATGTATGGGGATGGTCTTACAGAGGGCAGCCTAATCCTGTTGTAGGAGATAATATTTCTACTTTATCAGATGATCAATGTGAAGATATTTCTTCTAATTGGATAACTGTTATTAGAGATTCAGTATTAAGTGTTGATGATTTTGAAAACACTATTGAGTTTAAGGTCTATCCAAATCCTACAAGCGATATTTTAAACATTAAAAATGGTTTTAACCAATCATTAGATGTGAATATAGAATTATATGATATTTCAGGAAGAAGAGTATATGCAAATGCAACAGAGTTAAACACAACATTACAGATTAATGTTTCAACTTTTGAAGCTGGCGTTTATTTGTTAAATGTTACAGATAGAAATAATAATACAACAATTACTAAAAGAGTAATTAAAAGATAGTTTTATTGATTGATTATTGTTAGAAAAGAGGTGTTGCATTAATTTGTAATGCCTCTTTTTGTTATTTTTTTAAAGGTTCGTTCTGTATGCTATAAAACGTTTCTTAAAAACCTTTAGTTTTTTCTTGGGTTTCGATTTTGAAAAAGCATTAAACACTATTTTCTTTTTAAGAAGACCTAATCTTCCAGACATAAACTCTCTCCACAATGAATTTTCTAACATATTAGGAGTGTTATTGTGAGAAATAGTGAGGTCGTATCCTTTATATCCCATTTTTAAAGTAAGTTCATCCTTTAAGTCTAGTATATAAAAACGACTATTGGCTTTAGGGCTGTTCGATTTATTTCTGTACTTAAATCCTTGATTAATATCGAATAGTAATATATGAGTTTTTGGATCGCCTTGTTGTTTTTTTGCCCACTCTGTTAGCCTTTTTTTTGCCCAATCTTCTTTCATTAAAAAATAGTAGACATCTGTATCTTCGTCGGCTTCATTTTCATATTTGCTTAGTGTGGCATCATGTTCATTACAATGGCTCTCGTTAATACTATAAACACAAAATCCAATATCATGTGCAGACTTTTTAAGTTTATCCCAATTATTATTTTGAGCATAACATAGACTGGAAAATAAAAATAAGCTTAGTAGAAGTTTCATAGATATCACCTTTGTTGGTCTACAAATATAAACGAGATTATGTTATAGCATATTGTTTTGTATAAATATAAGATGCAAAAAAAGCTGTAACGAAATAGGTTACAGCTTTAATAATATATAGTTGTTAATTTGTTTTTATAGTCTAAATCCTAATGATAATGTAATATTAGAGTTAGTATTATCTATAGTTGTTGCGTCTGTTAAGCCTGTATTGAATAACTGATATTCAGATGAACGCTGCGCTCTGTCGTAAGTTAAATCTAATTTAGTATTCCCAAAATTATAACCTAAACCTACAGAGTAACCTGTTAAGTCTCCTATAGTCGCTTCATTTTTATAAGGACTTTCTTCAAAACGATAGCCTCCTCTTAAACTAAAATCTTTTATTTTGTATTCCCCACCAACTCTATAAGTTGCAGCTGCTTTTAAATTATCAGCTATAATTGCATTTTGTGAAGCAAAAAAACTATCAGATGTTGGTTTAAATTTGGTGTTACTATAATCTTTTCTAGAATAATCGAAACTAATTAAACCTTGTTGTCCAAATATATATGCAAAACTAGCAGTCATTTTTCCTGGTGTTTGAATTCTATATCTAGGGAAGATGTTAATAATTTGTGGGTCTACAATTTGTAAAACATTAGAACCACTTTCAGTTCTTATGGTTTCTAAATATTGAGAGGTTTCTTCTTCTATACTCAGCCAAGTAGGGGAGTCGTAAGTAAATCCTAATCGTAAATTAGAAACTTTATAAATACCTCCTAATTGAAATGAAAACCCTCGACCAATAGTAGATAAACTATTTTCGAAACCTACTTGAGTTACTGTAGATCCAACATTAGAATTTTCTTCAAATAAAAATGTTGTACGTTCATAATTTAAAAAATGTGAATTTAAATTTAATCCAAGATATAAGTTCTCTGTGTATTGTGCGCCTAAGTTAAAAGCTATTTTACCATTGTATCCAGTAGCTGCATAATTGTATTCTTGGTTAAAATTCCCAGCGGCAATATTAGATGTGTAAACAGTATTATCATCGTCAAATGTAGCAGGTTCTAATATAAAAGAATCATATCCTAAATAAGCTTGTTGGTTCCCAAAACCAAAAGCGCTTCCAATACCTGCATAAGCATCAGAAGTATTTTCTCCTGGTAAGGCGGAGATTTCATCTAATCTTAAACCTTGAGCATTGTTTAAAAAGTAACTATCTATAGAAGTTGTATTTGTACCAGAACTAAACCAGTCGTCTTCATAATTCTTAGTATTGTCGTAGGCAATTCCTAGTGTTATCTTCTTCCAATTGGAACCTTCTTTGTAGTTTTTAAATACAAACACAGCACCTCCCTGTTGTAGTGAAATGTCTGAGTTAGAAGATGTGTTTCTTCCGTTGAAAAAAGAAGTATCGTTATCGTTATTGTTACTCGATAGAGAAACAGAAGCATAACTATTATTAAATATTGCAGAACCTGCAGGATTTAAACTTATAGCACTTATGTCTCCTCCAAGTGAGTTGAAAGCACCACTTAGGGCTCTAAAACGAGCTGTTCCGTGTATTTCTCCATTACTATATCGTAATGCATCACTAATGCTTTGCGCGTTAATTATAGGCATAGAAAGGATACCTATGAATAGTAATATTAACTTTTTCATATAATTAATGTCTTATTTTTCTTTTTCTGAATTTTAATTTCTTCTTCCACCTCTTCGTGAACCTCCAGAAGATGATCTAGAAGAACCAGAACTTCTTGGCGAACTAAAAGATCTGCTAGAGCGACTTGGAGACGTTGCTCTAGTCCTTGTTCGTGTTCCAGAAGATGGTCTAGTTCGTGTTCCTGATGATGGTCTTGTTCTTGTACCAGAACTTGGTCTAGTACGTGTTCCTGAAGAAGGTCTTGTTCTAGTTCCCGAGCTTGGTCTTGTGCGAGTTCCACCAGATGAATTTGGTCTTACTCTAGTACCAGAAGATGGTCTAGTACGTGTGTTATTAGTTCTTACTCCTCTAGTTCTTGTAGATGTGGATGAGCGTCTTACTGTACCTCTTGTTCTAGTACTTCTTAAGTTAGAGTTTCTTCCTAGTATAGATTGTCTTCCTAAAACACCTCTTCTACCTGTGTTATAAGCATAACCTCTGTAGCCATTTCTACCATAGAATCCATTACCATAGAATCCATTACCATAAAAAGGGCCACACCAAAGGTTGTTGTTCCAACCCCAGCCGTTATTCCAGCCCCAGTTGTTCCAGCCCCAGCCATTATTCCAACCCCAGCCATTATTCCAACCGTTATTCCAGCCCCAGCCTGCGCTCCAGCCAGCATTCCAACCCCAATGTCTATTCCATAGCCATCGATTTGGACCATTATTGTATATATTAATACTTACGTTATCACTAGATTCTCCCCATGCTGCATATCCTGTACTGTTTTCTGCAGTTCTTTCTTGTTCTGTGTAATCCCCTTGGTAAGAGTCTATATCTGTGAAAATTTCACTTTCTTGTTCAGCTAATTCTAATTCTTGAGATTTTTCTTTGAAGTAATTTTGATAATAACCGCTAGATGTTGTTGTTTCATCAGGGACTCTTTCTTCTGTTCGTTCAACAGTAGTTTCAGAAGAATCGTAAATGCCGTCTGTATCTTGACCAACATATTGATAAGAACCACATGATGTGAGTCCTAAAGTTAATCCTATAATCGCTAAAGCGGGTACTTTATTTTGTAAGTAGTTAATAAATCTCATATCTCTTTCATTTTAATTGTTGAACATAACAAAAATAGTTAGTTTTGTCGAACTATTTATTTTTTTAACATAGTCACAATATTTGTGCCAAAACATTGAATATGAGCAAAAAACTTACGAGTAGAGCAGAAGATTACTCAAAATGGTATAACGAACTCGTTGTAAAGGCTGACTTAGCAGAGAACTCAGCAGTTAGAGGATGTATGGTAATTAAGCCTTATGGCTATGCTATATGGGAGAAAATGCAAGCAGAATTAGATAGAATGTTTAAAGAAACAGGACATCAAAACGCTTATTTTCCACTATTTGTACCTAAAAGTCTTTTTGAAGCAGAAGAAAAAAATGCAGAAGGATTTGCTAAAGAGTGTGCTGTAGTAACACATTATAGATTACAAAATGATCCAGATAATAAAGGAAAGCTTAGAGTAGATCCTGCTGCTAAGTTAGAAGAAGAGCTTGTAGTTAGACCTACAAGTGAAGCTATTATTTGGAATACATATAAAGGTTGGATACAATCCTATAGAGATTTACCATTATTAATAAACCAATGGGCTAATGTTGTACGTTGGGAAATGCGTACACGTTTATTTTTACGTACTGCAGAATTTTTATGGCAAGAAGGGCATACAGCGCATGCCACTAAAACGGAAGCTTTAGATGAGGCTAAATTAATGAATAACGTTTATGCAACTTTCGTTGAAAACTTTATGGCTATTCCTGTAGTACAAGGTGTAAAAACAGAAAGCGAACGTTTTGCTGGAGCAGACGAAACGTATTGTATAGAAGCGTTAATGCAAGATGGGAAAGCTTTACAAGCGGGAACTTCTCACTTTTTAGGACAAAATTTTGCGAAAGCATTTGACGTTAAATTTACTTCTAAAGAAGGTAAGCAAGATCACGTATGGGCAACCTCTTGGGGTGTTTCTACGAGATTAATGGGAGCGCTTATTATGACACATAGTGATGATAAAGGATTAGTGTTACCTCCAAACTTAGCTCCAAACCAAGTTGTTATTGTACCTATATATAAAACAGAAGAGCAATTAGCAGAAATAACAGAAGTTGTTAATGGTATAATGAAAGACTTAAGAAGTAAGCATATTACTGTTAAGTTCGATAATAGAACAACATACCGTCCAGGTGCTAAATTTGCACAACATGAATTACAAGGTGTTCCTTTGCGTATAGCTATAGGTCCAAAAGATTTAGAGAACGGAACAGTAGAGTTGGCAAGAAGAGATACGTTGACTAAAGAAATTATAGCTTTAGATGCTTTAACTGAAAAAGTTGAAGGGCTGATGACAGAAATTCAAGAAACATTATTTAAAAAAGCTTTAGACTACAGAACAGAACATATAACCGAAGTAGATACGTTTGATGAATTTAAAACAGTATTAGAAGGTAAAGGAGGCTTTATATCAGCACATTGGGATGGCACAATGGAAACAGAAGATAAAATAAAGGAAATTACTAAAGCCACTATTCGTTGTATCCCTTTAGAAGGAGATGTAAAAGAAGGACTATGTGTGTATTCTGGAAAGCCTTCAAAACGTAGAGTATTGTTTGCAAAAGCTTACTAAATGAATTTTTTTTTTTTTTTTTTCATTTAGTGCTTGCAACACTCAAAAATAGTTGTATTTTTGCATCCGCAATGGAGACATTGTAAGTTATTTGAAAAGTATTGCAGAATAAAAAAAACAAAAAAACTTTTGCGAGTTTTAAATTAAGTTTTATATTTGCACACTCAAAAATAAATGGCCCGTTCGTCTATCGGCTAGGACGCCAGGTTTTCATCCTGGTAAGAGGGGTTCGATTCCCCTACGGGCTACAATTTTTTAATAAAGAAAGAATAAGAACAAATGGCAAATCATAAGTCAGCGTTAAAGAGAATTAGAAGTAACGAAACTAGACGCGTAAGAAACAAGTATCAGCACAAAACTACTCGTAATGCTATCAAAAGATTACGTGAGTTAACTGATAAGAAAGAAGCTGAGGCTTTATTACCATCAGTTGTGTCTATGTTAGACAAATTAGCTAAAAATAATGTTATACATGCTAACAAAGCAGCAAACCTTAAATCAGGTTTAACTAAGCACGTAGCAGCCATATAATCATTTAAATTTATATTTAGAAAAACCTATTGTTTACGCAATAGGTTTTTTTATGCTTTATAAATAAATTTTCTTCTGAAAAGTAGTGTAATAGAAGGGAAATGTGGAATCTATTATTTTATGCCATCAATAGTGAAAACATATTTGCTTAATTCTTAAAGCACTCCAAAACTTTGAAAAAAATCTCTTGTAATGGCGGTATGTCTAAGATTATTATCAGGTTCAATGTTTAATAATTATTTCTACTGCATTATCCATTAAATTACCATTATATTATAGTTGCTTTTTTCTTTCTAAACAACTATGAAGTTTTTTAGAATTATAATCATTTAGAAACCTCTGTGAAACAATTTTGGATAGGATTATATTATAGTTATAAGTTAAGTAGGTTTGGTTTATAGTGTTTCTTTTAATTTAGTATCAATAGTTTTTAAAAGAGTGAGAACATTCTGTCTGCTATTATATATTCCCCTACGCTTAGATGTCTTTTTGTAAAGAGTAAGTTTGACTGATATACCATAAATAAAAAGGTCTTTCTAAACTCGTTTAGAAAGACCTTTAATTTTATAAAGAATTGAGTTTATTTTTTATCCATTCATGGAGATTAAAAACTCTTCATTATTTTTAGTTTGCTTAAAACGTTGGTTTATAAATTCCATAGCTTCAACAGGGTTCATATCTGCTAAATATTTACGCATTACCCACATACGTTGTACGGTTACATCATCTAATAATATATCATCACGACGTGTGCTTGAAGACGTTAAATCTATAGCAGGGAAAATTCTACGGTTAGATATTTTTCTATCTAATTGTAGTTCCATGTTACCAGTTCCTTTAAATTCTTCAAAAATAACCTCATCCATTTTAGAACCTGTCTCAGTAAGAGCAGTAGCTATTATTGTTAAAGATCCACCGTTTTCTATATTACGTGCTGCACCAAAGAAACGCTTTGGTTTATGTAAAGCATTTGCATCTACACCACCACTTAATATTTTCCCTGAAGCTGGTTGTACAGAGTTGTATGCTCTTGCTAAACGAGTAATAGAATCTAATAAAATAACAACATCATGTCCACATTCCACTAAACGTTTTGCTTTTTCTAATACGATATTAGCAATTTTTACGTGCTCATGAGCCTCTTTGTCAAAAGTAGAAGCAATAACTTCTCCACGAACATTACGTTGCATATCTGTAACTTCCTCTGGACGTTCATCAATAAGTAAAATCATTTGGTATACTTCTGGATGGTTTGCTGCAATAGCATTAGCAACATCCTTTAAAAGCATTGTTTTACCTGTTTTTGGTTGTGATACAATCATACCACGTTGTCCTTTTCCAATAGGCGCAAACAAGTCCATTATACGTGTAGAAATAGTGCTTTGTCTTTCAGCAATATTAAATTTTTCCTGAGGGAATAATGGTGTTAAGTGCTCAAATGAAACTCTATCTCTAACAACATCTGGACTTTGTCCATTTATTTTATTTACTTTAATAAGTGGGAAATATTTTTCACCTTCTTTTGGAGGTCTTACATTTCCTAATACAGTATCTCCAACTTTTAACCCGAATAAACGAATTTGAGATTGTGATACATAAATATCATCAGGAGATGATAAGTAGTTATAATCTGAAGAACGTAAAAATCCATATCCATCTTGCATGATGTCTAGAACACCTTCACTTTCAATAATGGCATCAAATTCAAAATCAGGTTCACGGTAACGGTTTCTATTGTCCTTATTACCATTGTTTTGGTTTTTATTCTGATTCTTGTTTTGATTTTGGTTTTTATTCTGGTTAGGATTGTTGTTTGGTTTATTAGGACGATTTTGTTGATTATTACTATTGTCGTCCTTTTTATTCTGGTGATTATGAACCGGCTTTTTATGTTGTGGTTTTTGCTGCTGCTGAGGCTGCTGAGGTTTTTGAGGTTCTTTATTATCAGTTTTAGCCTCTGTATTAACGTTAGAAGTTTTATCTGTAGCTGGTGTAACAGTTGCTTTATTGTCTTCTGTTTTTTTAGACGTTCTAGGACGTTTAGTTCTAGGTTTATTGTCGCTTTTAGCGTCTGCTTTTTCGTCTTTAAATTCTAGTGTTTCTTGTGTAGGCTTTTTGTCAGTTGTCTTTTTTGTAGCTGCTTTTGCAGCAGGCTTCTGTACTCTAGCTCTTTTTGGAGCTGGAGCTTTTTGCGGTTTGTCTTCCTTTTTGACTTCTGTTTTAGCGACTTCTGCTACTGCTTTTGGGTTTGCAGCTTGATGATCTAGAATTTGGTAAACTAAATCTAATTTTTTTAATGAACGAAACTTTGGTATTGATAATTTTTTTGCAATATCCTGTAATTCAGGAAGCTTCATTTCTTTTAATTGTGTGATTTCAAACATTGATGTTGAATTGAATATTTTGAATTGAAATTTTTTCCGAAGAAATTGTAATGTAATTCTGAAGAATTAACCCCTTGCAAACGTGCGTATTGCAAATTGTTATTGCAATTATACAACTTTATTTTATTTTTTTGAGTTAAAATTATAAAAGAAACTATATTTTTGTAATCCAAAATCTTCAAATTATATATGTTACAACGTATACAAACTATATACTTATTATTAGCCGCAGGAATATCTGGCGGGTTAATTTTTATGTTTCATATTTGGACTAATGATAGTGTGAAAGTATATGCTATAAACGAATTACCATTGTTTGGTATGTTCTTAGGATCGGCTATTTTATCATTAATATCCATATTCATGTTTAAGAATAGGAAATCTCAATTTATGTTGGGACGACTTAATATAATATTAAACTTTATTTTACTAGGATTACTTGTGTATCAATCTCTAAACTTACCTGGAGAAGTTTCGGCTTCAGAGAAAGGTATTGGGATGTTTCTTCCTATTGCGTCTATCGTATTATTAGCATTAGCTAATAAGGCCATCAAAAAGGATGAAGATCTTGTAAAATCTGTAGATAGATTACGATAAACCTATCATCTTAGTAGTATTAGTGCGTTAAACCCAAAGTGAAGACTTTGGGTTTTTTTGTGGCCTGTCCTGAAAAAAACAAATACTTTACCTACAGGAAATAGTACTTTTTTTTAGATAAACACTTGTTTAAGGTTTGTGAATAAGTCTTTTAACTTCATTTTAATGCTTTTTAGAAATTGAAAACACCTTTTTAGAAGAAGACAATGATTTTTAAGAAGCTAATAAAAGAACTTTGAGTAAAACGTAAAACACGCTTTGTTGTACGTTAAAAACTTAAAACGAAATATAATGTTAAAAAAGAAAAACACTCAAAGACTCATTTCAAACCTTCAATTTTTAAACTTTAAGAATATAAAACGCTTTTTGTTCTGTATAATCTTTATCACATTAAGTAATTTAACTTATGCTCAGGTAGGTGCAGTTGGTACAAATGTAAATAATTTTAATGATACAGCGCTTGGACAACAAACTATAGCTGACGGTTTCGCAAATACAGCTTTAGGCTATAAAACAACATCTACTGGAGAATATAATATAGTGTCTGGATTTGAGTCTAAAGTAAGTGGTTTGCATAGTGCAGCAATGTTTGGTAGAGGTAATGTGTCTATAGGAGAAGGAGCCATTGCTATAGGGTCTTTTTTAAGAACAAAAGGAGATTATAATATTACTATAGGAAGTGGGCTACAAGGACATATAATAGATAACACTACTAATTATTCTTTAATGATTGGCTTTAAAAGTAATTTACCTACACTTTACGTTGGTCCATCAAATGGAGTAGGAACAACAGGTAAAGTAGGTATAGGAACCTTACAAACGCCTAATACGTTAGGAGCTATTAACCTTAGTGATTACAGTTTATATGTTAAAGGAGGTATACTTAGTGAAGAAGTGCGTGTTCGAACAGGATGGGCAGATTACGTTTTTAATAGTGATTACAAATTAAAATCATTAGAAGAGGTAGAAACTTTTATAGAAAAGAATAAGCATTTACCTAACGTGCCTTCTGCTAGCCGAGTAGAAGAGGATGGATTAAATTTAGGAGACATTTCTAGAATACAACAAGAAAAAATCGAAGAGCTAACATTATATATTATTCAGCAGAATAAAAGACTAAAATTACTGGAAGAAAAAATAGAAACATTGTTAGAAGATTAATAATATATAAAACAGATTGTATTTATGAATCATCTAATAAAATATTTAGGAATAATTTGTTGTTTCTTCAGTCTACAATTGTCTTTTGGGCAGGAAACAAAGATATTAACCAATGCCTATTTACATCAAAGTGCAGAAGACTATGGATTAAGTTCAGCAGATATAGAAGATTGGGAAATTACACAGACACATAGAAGTGAAAAAAGTAAAATATTACACGTTTATGGAAATCAACGTTATAATGGAATAGCTATTTCTAAAGCTACTTTTGGATTGCATATAAAAAATAACCAAACAGTTATTCAGTATGATAATAATTTTATAAATAATATACACGACAAAATAAATAATGTAGAATTATCCAGCATATTAAAAGCTGAGAGCGCACTACTTTTAGCCATTAAAGAATTAGGGCATGATATAAGCGATGTGGTTGAAGTAAAAGAAGAACCAACTGGGGCAGATTTTAAACAAGTATTGAATAATGAAGACTTGGTAATAAATGACATTCCTGTAAAGCTAATGTACCTTCAAAAAGTAGATGAATCGTTACAATTGGTTTGGGACATGACTGTAAAAATAAGCTTAGAATCAGAAATGTTGAATTTAAAAGTAGATGCAGTTACTGGTAAAGTTTTAGAAAAAGAAAGTCTTACAGATAATTGCATAGTATTAAATCATGAATGTGATAAATCAACAGAAGAAAAGAAGGCTGTTATAAATACTGTTACTGATGAAAAAATAAACCTAATTTCACCTTCAATGAGTCATTTTGGGAATAGTAATCAATTGGGGTGCTACAGAGTATATCCTTTGGGAGTCGAGAGTCCTTTGCATGGTAATAGACAATTAATAACAAATCCAGCAGACCCAATAGCTTCGCCATTTGGATGGCATAACACGAATAATGGAGGAGCTGGAGTAAATAATTTAAGTACACAAGGGAATAATGTAGAAGCTTCATCTTTAACGAACTATGTTGGTAGTGGATTGCCTGTTACATTAGCATCTCCTAATGGTGGAGCTAATTTAGTTTTTGATTTCCCTATTGTTTTTCCATTGAGTTTAAATAATAAATCTGAAGAAGCAGCGGTAACAAACTTATTTTTCTGGGTAAATACAATACATGATATTACCTATAAATATGGTTTCGATGAAGCCAGTGGAAATTTTCAATTTAATAATTATGGAAATGGAGGAGTTGACGGAGATCCTGTAGAGGCCTATGCTCAAATAGATGCCATTTGTAATGCAGGGTTTTCTACATCACCAGACGGTACATCTCCTTGGATGACTTTGTACGTTGGTAATAGTTGTACAATACCTCCTTCTCCTTTTCCAAGTCCTTTACCATTACCACCTTCTACGGTAAATAGAGATGGTTGTTATGATAATGCTGTTATTGCGCACGAGTATGCTCATGGTGTCTCTAGGAGACTAGTTGGAGGAGCTACTAATGTAGGCTCACTAGGGAATGATGAGCAAATGGGAGAAGGTTGGAGTGATTGGTTAGGTTTAATGCTTACTATGAATAATACTCATTCGGGGAGCGATGCTAGAGGTATTGCATCTTGGTTATTTGGGCAAGGTTTAAGTGGGCCAGGCTTACGTACTAGACCTTATAGTACAGATATGGCTATAAATAACCTGACTTATAATAATATTATAGGTGCGTACACAGCTCCAAATAATGCTAGTCAACATTACGTAGGAGAAGTTTGGGCGTCTATGCTATGGGAAGTTACTTGGGCGTTGATAGATAATTATGGTTTTGATTCAGATTTTTATAATGGTAACGGTGGCAATAACATAGCGCTACAATTAGTCATAGAAGGGATGAAACTTACAACAGTAAGCCCAGGCTTTGTTAATGCGCGTGATGCAATTTTATTAGCAGATCAGAATATCTATTCAGGTTCAAATCAATGTCTATTATGGAATGCTTTTGCTAAAAGAGGTCTAGGTGTTAGTGCAAATCAAGGAAGTAAATTTAGTATAGATGATGGGCAAGAAGCTTTCGATGTTCCGTCTAGTTGTTTATGTACTACAGGATTATCAATAAATACAAATGTTCCATCAGGTCAAATGGATTATGAAGAAGCGTCTATTGGTATTAAAGCATATAATACTATTTTTAACGGAGGTGAAGCAATATATCATGCAGGACAAGAAGTTGTAATGACAAATGGGTTTGTAGCTGAAAATGGATCTGAATTTAGAGCATATATAGCAGGCTGTTCTGGTGTATTTGCTAGTAAAAAGGCATATGTTTTTCCTGAAGAGGAAATAGATTTATCGTATTATGTGCCTAAAAGCATAAAAGACAACAGTTTAGTTAAGGTATTAACAGTTTATCCTAATCCTACTGAGGGTATTTTGTATGTTAAAATACCAAATAATCTTAATGAAGGAGAACTTCAAGTATTGGATCTGAATGGCGTGGTAATTAAAAAGCAAAACTTTAGAAATAAAAAACAAGTGGTGTTAGATATAGCTAGAACAGCAAGTGGTGTATATTTTATTCGTCTCTTAGCTAATAAAGAATTATATACAGCTAAACTAATAAAAATGTAAGAGGTTTCTAATAATCTATATAACAAAAAACACATCTATATAGATGTGTTTTTTGTTATTGTTTAGTAGGGAAAACTTAAGCTTTCTGAGCTTTAACAGAAACTTTAATTTCTATATCATCTTTAATTAAATAATCTCCAAGTTTTGCAGGATCTGCAAATTTTCCAGAATTATATTTAATATCCCATTCTGTTCTGTCTATAGTAAACATTTCGCTAGAAATAGAAAGTATGTCTCCATCTGTAGAAACCGAAGCAGGAAAAGTTACGTTTTTGGTAATCCCTTTTATCGTTAAATTACCACTAACATTATTACCATCTACTTTAGTGATTTCAAAAGAAGCATTAGAAAACTGTTCTGCATTAAAAAAGTCTGGAGACAATAAGTGACCAACTAGTTTAGCATTACTTTCGTCTTCTGCAGGGATATCTGTACACTTAAGAGTGTTAATGTCAAAAATAAAAGTACCACCAACTAAAGCATCTCCTTTAGTGTTTGCTTTACCTTTAGCAAGATTAATAGTTCCTTCATGTCCGCCAACTATTTTATTAGCTTTCCAAGAAATCATAGATTCTGCAGCTACAGCTGTATAATTGTTTTCAGTAATAACCGTTTCAACTGTTTTAGCAGCTTCTGTTTCAACTGTCTTTGCCTCTTCTTTACAACTTGTTGCAGCAAAAGTTATAGAGACAAATAGAAGAACATTTAATACTCTTTTTTTCATTGATATTTATTTTTAATTAGTGAGGTTACAAAAATAAAGAATAAAATTCCCAATTAGTGAATAAAAAACTTTAAAAAAATGAATGACATTTTGACATTTTAGTAATATTGGCAGTACTTTTGCCAACTTTAAAATGTATTTAAAATTACGAGATACAAAATGAACAAAGCTAAAGATAACAAAGAGAACATAGTAGAAGAACAAGTTGACGCTACACAAACAGAAACTGCTGAAGGGACTGAAACAGTTGAAATGACTGCTGAAGAAAAGCTTAAAGAAGAATTAGGGCAAGAAAAAGATAAGTTTTTACGTCTATTCGCAGAATTTGAAAACTATAAAAAAAGAACATCTAAAGAACGTGTAGAATTATTTCAAACAGCGAGCAAAGATGTCATGGTGTCGCTATTACCTATTTTAGACGATTTTGACAGAGCCTATTCTGAGATTTCTAAAACAGAAGAAAAAGATCTTTTAAAAGGCGTGGAGTTAATAAGTCAAAAATTAAAGACAACATTAACGCAAAAAGGACTTTCAGAAATGGAAGTGAAAGCAGGAGATGTTTTTGATGCAGATTTTCATCAGGCAGTAACTCAAATTCCAGCACCTAGTGAGGATTTAAAAGGTAAAATTGTAGACGTTATAGAAAAAGGATACAAATTAGGAGAAACAGTAATTCGTTTCCCAAAAGTAGTTACAGGTCAATAAGACAAGCAAAATGGCAAAGAAAGATTTTTACGAAATATTAGGGATAAGCAAAAATGCAACGGCTGCAGAAATAAAAAAAGCTTACCGAAAAAAAGCAATAGAGTTTCATCCAGATAAAAATCCAGATGATAAAAGTGCTGAAGGTAAGTTTAAAGAAGCAGCAGAAGCTTATGAAATATTGAGCGACGCAGATAAAAAAGCACGTTATGATCAGTTTGGTCACCAAGCCTTTGAAAATGGCGGCGGAGGCGGCTTTGGCGGAGGCGGAATGAATATGGACGACATATTTAGTCAGTTTGGAGATATCTTTGGAGGCGGTTTTGGCGGCTTCGGTGGCGGAAGTAGAAGTGGAGGCGCTAGAAGAGTTAAAGGCAGTAACTTACGTATTCGTGTAAAATTAACCCTAGAGGAAATTGCGAATGGTGTAGAGAAAAAAATAAAAGTAAAGCGTAAAGTTCAAGCAGAAGGTACTACTTACAGAACATGTTCTACTTGTAACGGTGCTGGGCAAGTAATGCGAGTTACTAATACTATTCTAGGACGCATGCAAACGGCAACAACTTGTACATCATGTGGAGGAGCAGGACAAACTATAGATAAAAAACCATCTAATGCAGATGCGCAAGGGTTTGTAGTTAAAGAAGAAACAATTCCTGTTAAAATACCAGCTGGAGTTGTAGATGGTATGCAACTTAAAGTCTCTGGAAAAGGAAACGCAGCACCTGGAAATGGTGTTTCGGGAGACTTATTAGTAGCAATAGAAGAAGAAGCACACCCAACATTACAAAGAGAAGGCGATAATTTACATTACGATTTGTATGTAAGTATTTCTGATGCTGTTTTAGGAGGCTCTAAAGAAATAGATACCGTTACAGGTAAAGTACGTATTAAGATAGAAGCAGGAATGCAATCTGGAAAAATATTACGCTTACGTGGAAAAGGAATTCCGAGTATTAATGGCTACGGAAAAGGAGACTTATTAGTACATGTTAACGTTTGGACACCTAAAACATTAAGTAAATCGCAGAAAGAGTTTTTTGAAAGTATGAGAGAAGATGAACATTTCACGCCTAAACCGGAACGTTCAGATAAATCATTTTTTGAAAAAGTAAAAGACATGTTTTCATAAGAAAACAACTAGATAAAGACTAAAATCCCGCTAAAAAGCGGGATTTTTTATAATAAACCGAATTATTTATGGTCATTTGGCAATTGTCTCATAAAAAATAGTATATTTGATTTATCGCTAATGAAAGTTAGCGGTAATTTTTCTTTTTCATAGCAATTTTTTCCCATCCTTGGTTTACTAAGGGTGGGTTTTGTATTTTAAGACATTAATGTTAAAAATAAATGCAAACCAACAAAGCACTCCACCATTATGCCATTTCTTCTTTAAAATAACCGTAATAAAACACTTTTTTTCCTTTCTACTTCAACATAAAAATAAACCATAACCATTGCTATGCTTTATTTTTCTATTTTGTATAAAGGAAAAAAATATCATTTTCTTTTACAGTAGTTTTAAATGAGAAATGGCATTACATTTTTTATATTTACAGCGATGTTATGAAGATATCATTTCGCCCGTAAAACGTATAGTAAAACGGGATTAATTTTAATGGCAAACTATGAGTAATCTATTAGAAACACATTCGGTTTCTAAAAAATTCGGAGATTTTACAGCACTTAACAATGCATCTATAACTGTACCAGAAGGAAGTATCTTTGGACTATTAGGACCCAATGGGGCAGGAAAAACAACCTTAATTCGTATAATAAACCAAATAACTATGCCAGATACTGGGCATGTATTGTTAGACGGTCAACCATTACAACCACATCATATAAAAGATATAGGCTACCTGCCAGAGGAAAGAGGGTTGTATAAATCTATGAAGGTAGGAGAGCAAGCTTTATATTTAGCACAATTAAAAGGCATGCAAAAAGCAGAAGCAAAAAAACGTTTGCTACAGTGGTTTGAGCGTTTAGAGATAGGAGATTGGTGGAATAAAAAAATACAAGAGTTGTCTAAAGGGATGGCCCAAAAGATACAGTTTGTAGTTACCGTTTTACATGAACCAAAATTACTTATTTTCGATGAGCCCTTTTCTGGTTTCGATCCTATTAATGCCAACATCATTAAAGATGAAATATTAAGGTTAAAAAATGAAGGCGCTACTGTTATTTTTTCAACTCATAGAATGGAATCTGTAGAAGAGTTATGCGACCATATTGCATTAATTAATAAATCTAATAAAATATTGGAAGGCAAATTAACCGACATAAAAAGGCAATACAAAACAAATACTTACGAGGTAGGGTTAAATGCTAATAATCATAACATAGTAGAACAGGCTTTAGCAGATAAATTCTCTATATCTAAAGCACATTTTAAAACCATAGGAGACGAGCTAAAGTTAAATATAAAATTATCTAAAGAAGAGTCTGCTAATAATTTGTTACAATATTTAACAACTCAAGGTCAAGTTTCTCACTTTGTAGAACTAATACCAAGTGCTAACGACATTTTTATTCAAACGATAAAGAATAACTAATATTTATGAATCATTTACCTCTCATAATAAAACGAGAATATTTTACAAAAGTTAGAAATAAGTCGTTTATAATCATGACATTTTTAAGCCCATTAATCATGATAGGGCTTGTCCTTTTAGTAGCATACCTTTCTCAAATAAATAATAATGATGTCAAAACCATTTCTATTTTAGATGAATCAGGTTTGGTAAAAGGATTTTTTGAAGATTCTGAAACTAAAAAGTATCATATATTAGATAACGTAACATTAGAGAATGCAAAGACAATTTCGGCAGAGAAGGAATATTACGGGCTGTTACATATCGAGCAATTTTCAGATTTAGAAAGCCTTTCAAAGCATATTAGTTTTTATTCAGAAGAAAGCCCTTCACAATCATTAATATCAAGTTTAGAATCTACAATAGCAAAAGAGTTAACTAATATAAAAATGAAGAGAGATAATATCGACCTTCAGAAAATAGAAAACTCAAAAATTACAGTAACAGTTAATCAAGAAAACTTTAATGGAGAGAAGACATCTAAAGTAGATGGTTATACTAAAATAGCTATTGGTGTTGCTACGGGATATTTACTGTTTATGTTTATTATAATTTACGGAAACATGATTATGCGTTCTGTAATAGAAGAAAAAACCAGCAGGATAATAGAAGTTATAATATCTTCGGTAAAACCAGTACAATTGATGCTGGGAAAAATAATTGGTACCTCTTTAGCAGGTGTAACACAATTTACTATATGGGTTATAGTAGGAGGTGCTTTAATGTTTATTTTGCCTTTAGTTTTAGGGATAGATATGTCGCAAATGCAAACGCCACAACAGCAGATGGTAGAACAAGCTATGGCGGGACAAAACGGAAGTATAGAAGTTCAAGATATTTTACTAGCAATACAAAGTTTACCATTAGTTAATTTAATAATTGCATTTTTATTATTTTTTATAAGTGGTTACTTATTATATAGTTCATTGTATGCAGCAATAGGGGCAGCAGTAGATAATGAAACAGATACGCAACAATTTATGATGCCAATAATAATGCCTTTAATTCTAGCGGTGTATGTTGGCGGTTTTACAGTAATAGAGGATCCTCATGGTACTGTGTCTACTATATTTTCATTTATACCATTTACATCTCCTGTAGTTATGCTTATGCGTATTCCGTTTGGAGTTCCTATTTGGCAACAAATAGTATCATTATTAATATTAATAGGTACATTTACATTTACAGTTTGGTTTGCTGCTAAAATTTACAGAGTAGGTATATTAATGTACGGTAAAAAACCAAGTTATAAAGAACTTATAAAATGGATTAAATATTAATATGTTAGAAAAAATAGAACATTTTTTATCGCAGATTCTATATACAAATAAAGATCACGGTGTGTCTATAACTGTCGGCGGGATTTTATTGTTTTTAGTGATATTACTAATTACACATTTTACATTACGATTTGTAAGAAAAATAGCGGGGCGACGTTTAGATGCCGATGGTAGAAATCGATTTAAAACAATTTTTACGTTTTTAAAGTATATTATATTCTCTATTATCATTATTACTAGTCTAGATGCTTCGGGTGTAAAAATAACGGCATTATTAGCCGCTTCTACAGCTCTATTTGTTGGTCTTGGTTTGGGGATGCAGAAACTATTTCAAGATATTATATCGGGGATATTCATTTTAGTAGATAAAACTATTACGGTAAATGATATTATTGAAATAGATAAAAAAATAGGAAAAGTTACACAGGTAAGTTTAAGAACAACCAAAGCAATTACTAATGACGACAAAATATTAATTATCCCTAATCATAAGTTTTTAAACGAAATACTATATAACTGGACACAAAATAATGAAGTTACAAGAGAATATATAGACGTTGGTGTTGCTTACGGCACAGATATTGTTTTAGTAAAAGCATTATTATTAGGTATAACGTTACAAGAAGACCGTATTTTAAGTAAACCAGAACCTAACGTGTTTTTCCAAGATTTTGGTGATAGCGCATTACAATTTAGATTACATTTTTACGTTAAAGATAGTTTTCATGTCCCTTTATTAAAAAGTGATTTGCGATACCGAATTTATGAAGTTTTTAATGAGAATAATATAAATATACCGTTTCCACAACGCGATATTCATATTGTATCTAATCCAGAATAATAGTCTATGACAAATAATGCCAAAATGATTTTAAAGTTAAGTGCTTCAATAGTGTTCTGCCTTATAATGCATACTATACAAGCACAATTAACTGATTTGGCAAGGTTAGAGTATTCTTTTATTCCGAAAAGTGATTCCGAAGACGAGTATACAAGATTTAGAGGGAGTTTTAATATACCGTTACAAACCTCGGAGGATTGTTATTTTATTATAGGGGCAGAGTACAACCGAATTATACTAGAGCTAGAGGATAATTACCCTTTTAGTACAGATGGTTTAAGACGTGTTCATGTGGCCGATTTAAACTTAGCTTATACATTTAAAACAAATGAAAATTGGAGATTAGGACTCCGTTTCTCTCCTAGAATAGCTTCAACACTTACAGGTCGGCTAAGTATGGATGATGTGTTTTTAAATGGAGGTATTTTTGCTATTAACGACAAACGAAAAGACGAAACACTTAAAAGACCTTATCGTTTAATTTTAGGACTTACCTATAACAGTACGACAGGTTTACCATTTCCTTTACCATTTATAAGTTATTTTAGGCAGATTAATGAAAAATGGTCTTTTAACTTAGGAATACCAAAAATGAATTTAAAATATTACCTAAATGAAAAACATAGTATACAAAGTTTTTTTTCTATAGATGGGTACTATGCAAACATTCACGATAGAATTAATATAGACGGAAACCAAGCGCATCATGTTTCTTTATCTGCAATAGTAGGTGGATTAGGGTACGAATATAAGTTTACCAAGCATTTAGTAGCTTACGCATACACAGGGTATACTTTACGATTAACTAACACTATAAGAGACAATAATCGTGATAAATTATTTAACTTAGGCAACGTAAATGCCTTTTATTTAAGAACAGGACTAAAATTTAAAATATAATGCCAAAAATACTAGTAATAGAAGACGAAGCGGCTATAAGAAGAGTATTAGTAAAAATACTTTCTGAAGAGAACGATAAATATGAAGTTGATCAAGCCGAAGATGGCCTAGCTGGCGTAGATAAAATAAAAAAAGAAGATTTCGATTTAATACTTTGCGATATTAAAATGCCAAAAATGGATGGTGTTGAGGTATTAGAAGCAGTGAAGAAAATAAAACCTGAAATTCCAATTGTTATGATCTCTGGTCACGGAGATTTGGATACAGCTGTAAATACAATGCGATTAGGTGCTTTCGATTATATTTCTAAACCGCCAGATTTAAACCGATTATTAAATACTGTACGTAACGCCTTAGACCGAAAAGAATTAGTAGTAGAAAATAAAATACTAAAGAAAAAGGTTAGTAAAAAGTACGAAATGATTGGTGATAGCGATGCTATTTCTCAAATTAAAGATATAATAGATAAAGTTGCACCAACTGATGCTAGAGTATTAATTACTGGGCCAAATGGAACAGGAAAGGAGTTAGTAGCACATTGGTTACACGAAAAAAGTGCGCGATCTAAAGGGACTATGATAGAGGTAAACTGTGCAGCAATACCAAGTGAGCTAATAGAAAGTGAATTGTTTGGTCATGTAAAAGGCGCCTTTACAAGTGCCGCAAAAGATAGAGCAGGTAAATTTGAAGCAGCTAACGGTGGAACTATTTTTTTAGATGAAATAGGAGATATGAGTCTGTCTGCACAAGCTAAAGTATTAAGAGCATTACAAGAAAGTAGAATACAACGTGTAGGAAGCGATAAAGATATTAAAGTAGATGTACGTGTTGTAGCAGCAACAAATAAAGATTTAAAAAAGGAAATAGCAGATGGTAAGTTTAGGGAAGATTTATACCACAGGCTAGCTGTTATTTTAGTAAAAGTTCCAGCACTTAATGATAGAAGAGAAGATATTCCATTATTAGTAAAACATTTCGCTAAAAAAATAGCAGGAGAGCAAGGGACAGTAGAAAAGTCGTTTTCAAATAAGGCAATTAAATTACTGCAAGAGTATGACTGGACAGGGAACATTAGAGAACTCCGCAACGTTATAGAGCGTTTAATTATATTAGGTGGAAGTGAAGTAAGTGAAGAAGATGTGAAATTATTTGCTTCAAAATAGTAATACTAAAAATAAATTATTTTAATAAAGCTTCAGTAATTACAAAATTATTGAAGCTTTTTTTATAGTTTAAACTTAATAGCAATACCCGTTTGTAAATCAGGATTGTTATTCACTGTAAAATCTTGTTGTATATAAAAAGATGTCTGTACTTTTCTAGTAAAGGAATACACTAATGTCCAATAGTCATTATTTTTATATAGGTGTCTTGTACCATGCTGCCAAGAGTTAAATGCATCTTCATCTCTTACATGTATAGCATAATTAGCTTCATCCTTTTTATTTAAGCTTGTTTGTAAATAAAAACTAATAGTAAAAGAGTGCGTGGTATTACCTTTAGAAACAAAATTATATTCAATATCACTTTCTAAACTGCCAATAAAATTATTAGTACCAAAATCTATATTGTCAGGTTTTAAATCTACTATATTCTTTCTAATTCCGTTAATTCCAAAACCAAATAGCATGAAGTTGCGGGTGTTAAAATCTAGTTGTTTTACAGCTGCAAAAGAAAACCCTAAATCTAAAGAGGTATTATATCGCGATAAATTTGTTCCTAAATGCGCTCCAAAATTTAGATAAATCTGTTTAGAATTTAAAAATTTAGGGTAATAATAATAGTGTGTTTCTATCCCACCAAAGGCAAAATCGCCACTTTTTAAATCTAAACGATTACCATTTCTGTCTATATACTTAATTCGCGCTTTGTTGTACCCAAAGACTTCTCTATCGAAAGGGTCGCTACCACCAGCAATATTATCATGGAAGAACTCAATAAATTTATCGTTAGTAAAAGAAGAGAACGGAAAAAAACCGCTGGTTAATAAAAAAGCCCGAAAACCTATTGTCAATTCTTGGTTATGTTTTAATGGTATAGTTAAATTTCCTCTAAAACCTTTAATAACACCATCGGTTTCAATTTCGTAATTATCGGCATTTAAGCTGTCTTCATCAAAAAGATATTGTCTCGAAAACCATGGGATAGCTCTAAGCTCGTTCCTTATATTCTCATCGTTTGGAATATAAGTTTTTACATTTGGTCCCCAAACATTACCACTTTCTATACTAAAATCTAACTCATAGTTACTAGCCGCCTTTTTTTTTAAATTATGATTTAAACGCGATATAAAAATACCAAATGGATTAGTAGATAATAGACTAGGTTTAGAAATACCATTTTTTATAGAAGTAGTATCTGTATTTTTAAGTTTCTGAGCAGCAGTGAACTGGCAAAAAGTTAATGCAAAAAATAAAAAAGATAGTTTATACAACATTAAGAGTGTAAGATAATAGCATTTGTAAAACTACGAAAAGATTAACGAAACGTCATAAAAATGAATTTATAAGAATTTGTATATTTAGCATTATAAGAAAAGGACAATGAAAAAAATAGAAATAAAAGATTTTAAAATAACAACTAGCATAGACATCTCTAAACAATCTACCGTTTATAATTTAGAAGCAGATGAGGAAACTACAGAGAAAGAACTGAGAAAGGTAAGAAAGAAATTAGGAAAACTTCAAGATACCATGTATGCCCACGGAAAGTATGCTGTGTTAGTTTGTTTGCAAGGTATGGATACTTCAGGAAAAGATAGTTTAATAAGAGAAGTCTTTAAAGATTTTAACGCTAGGGGAGTAGAGGTACAAAGTTTTAAAGTACCAACAGAATTAGAGTTAAAACACGATTACTTATGGAGACATTATTTAAAACTACCAGCAAGAGGTAAATTTGGTGTGCATAACCGTACACATTACGAAAATGTATTAGTAACTAGAGTACATCCTAATTATATTTTAGGGGAAAATATTCCAACAGTAACTTCTGTGGAAGATGTAAATGAAGCCTTTTGGGATAAACGCTTTGAACAAATAAATAATTTTGAAAAACATTTAGCCGATAATGGAACTCTAATATTCAAGTTTTTTATGAATTTGTCTAAAGACGAACAAAAAAATAGATTGTTAAGGCGATTAGATAAGAAAGAAAAGAACTGGAAGTTTTCAGCAGGAGATTTAAAAGAACGTAGATTATGGGACAAATATCAAGAGTGTTACGAAGACGCTATAAACAGAACGTCTAAAACGCATGCACCATGGTTTAATATTCCTGCAGATGACAAACCTACAGCACGCTATATAGTTGCTAAAATATTATACGATACTTTAAAAGAGTATACAGACATACAAGAACCAGAATTAGATGACAAAACAAAAGCTAATTTAGAGTTGTATAAACAAGAGTTAAATAACGAGTAATTTGTTATTCCTGCTACAGCAAGAATACATCTTTAATTACATTAAAATATTATGAAAAAACTATTATTACTAGGGGTAGTGTTATGTTCTGTAGCAATGCATTCTCAAACGGATGAAGAAGCTATAAAGAGTATCTATAAAAATTCCTTAACAAATGGTAAAAGCTACGAATGGTTAGACCATTTGTCGAATAAAATAGGAGGACGATTATCTGGATCTTTAGAAGCTGAACGTGCTGTAAAATGGGGGCAAGCAGAATTAGAAAAATTAGGGTTAGATAAAGTGTGGTTACAACCAGTAATGGTTCCTAAATGGATAAGAGGCGCAAAAGAATATGCTTATTACGAAAATGGTTCTGGAGAAACAACAACAGTTAATATTTGTGCATTAGGAGGCTCAATTGCTACAAAAACATTAGGTGTAAAAGCTAGTATTATAGAAGTGCAAAATTTCGAAGAACTTAAAGCTTTAGGCAAAGAAAATATAGAAGGTAAAATAGTATTCTATAATAGACCAATGCAAGAAGATTTAATTTCTACATTTAATGCTTATGGTGGTTGTGTAAATCAACGATATGCAGGTGCCATGGAAGCCGGTAAATACGGCGCCGTAGGTGTTATAGTTCGTTCTATGAATTTACGTCTAGACGATTTCCCGCATACAGGAAGTATGAGCTATGGAGACTTACCAAATGCGCAACGTATACCATCGGCAGCAATAAGTACAAATGATGCTGAGAAATTATCGAGCATGATAAAACTAGATAAGCAATTAAAATTTTACTTTAAACAAAACTGTAAACAGTTAGAAGATGTATTATCTTATAATGTTATAGGGGAAATTACTGGAAGTGAATTCCCAAAAGAGTATATGATAGTTGGAGGACATTTAGATTCATGGGATTTAGGAGATGGATCACATGATGACGGTGCTGGAGTAGTACAATCTATGGATGTATTGCGATTATTAAAAGAGTCCGGAATTAAACCAAAAAGAAGTATTCGAGTTGTCTTATTTATGAATGAAGAAAACGGGCTACGAGGTGGTAATAAATATGCTGAAGAAGCTAAAAAGAATAACGAAAAACATGTTTTCGCATTAGAAAGCGATTCAGGAGGATTTACACCAAGAGGCTTTAGTTTCGATTGTAGCGATGCTAACTTTAATCAAGTGTTAAGTTGGAAACCGTTGTTTAAACCCTATTTAATTCATTACTTCGAAAAAGGCGGAAGCGGAGCAGATGTTGGTCCGTTAAAAAATGATAGTAACGTTTTGGCGGGATTACGTCCAGATTCGCAACGTTATTTCGATCATCACCATGCTAGTAACGATACGTTTGATGCTGTTAATAAGCGCGAATTAGAGTTAGGAGCAGCAACCATGACAGCGTTAGTTTACTTGTTTGATAAATATGGGACAAATCCAATACCTCAAAACAAAGAGCTTAAAGACTAATATTTATAAAATATAACTAACTTAAAAAATGGATTTTCATGTAAATGAGAGTCCATTTTTTAGTTTGATTAAATAAGATACGAACTCAAATCAAGTAATAAATTAACCGTATCTTTGGCAACTAAACAAAGAATGGCGCTAAAAAATAGATTGTCATTTCCAAACAATTTATATGTCATTTAAAGCATTAGGGCTATCTGAAGCCTTACTAAAAGCAATTAGTAAAAAAGGATACGATACGCCATCTCCAATACAAGCCAAAGCCATTCCTCCAGTTTTAGAAGGAAAAGATGTATTAGCATCTGCCCAAACAGGAACAGGAAAAACAGCAGGCTTTACCTTACCATTATTACATATTTTATCTGAAGGGCAAACCTTAAGGAAACGACCAGTAAGAGCTCTAATTTTAACACCTACACGAGAATTAGCAGCGCAAGTTTATGCTAATGTCAAAGAATATAGTACGTTTTTAGAGTTGCGTTCTGCTGTTATTTTTGGTGGTGTAAATCAGAAACCACAAATTGCTAACCTGCGTAATGGTGTAGATGTTTTAGTTGCTACTCCTGGACGTTTATTAGATTTACACGGGCAAGGTGTATTATCTTTATCTAAAGTAGAAATATTTGTTTTAGACGAAGCCGATCGTATGTTAGATATGGGGTTTTTAAGAGACATACAACGTGTTATAAAAATAATGCCAGAGCACAGACAGAATTTAATGTTTTCTGCAACCTTTTCTAAGGACATTAAAAAACTAGCTCATGGTATTCTAAATCATCCAGTGCAAGTAGAAGCACAACCAGAAAACTCTACAGTAGACGCTATAAGCCAAAAAGTATATCGCGTTGCCAAAGGCAAAAAAACAGGATTAGTAATAAAACTAATTTCTGAAGGCGATTGGAAACAAGTTCTAGTATTTACAAGAACAAAACATGGAGCAAATAAACTCTGTAAAAAAATGATAAGCGCAGGGATTACTGCCGCAGCAATTCATGGTAATAAAAGTCAAGGCGCGAGAACAAAAGCATTAGCAGGGTTTAAAAACGGAAGCGTTCGCGTATTAGTTGCTACAGATATAGCAGCAAGAGGGTTGGATATTCCTTTATTACCACACGTTATAAACTTTGAAATCCCAAACATTTCCGAAGATTATGTACACCGTATTGGTAGAACAGGTAGAGCAGGAGCCAGTGGAGAAGCTATTTCTTTAGTAAGCGCAGATGAGACAACTTATTTAAGAGCCATTGAAAAGCTAGTAGGAGAAAAAATACCTGTTGAAATTATTGAAGGTTTCGAGCCAGATCCTGACGCTTCAACAGAACCTATTAAACAAGGACAAGGTAGACAAAGACAACAACGCCGATCTAATAAACCTAAACAATCTAACACGGAAGGTTCTAATAGAAGTAACAAAAGCCGAAATAGTAGGTCGAGAAAACCAAAGCGTAACAATAGAAGGCCTAATACTAGTAATAATAAAGAGTAGTATGACTCCAGAACTAAAAGATAAAATAATTGCAGTTTGTGATAAAAAGATAGCACAAAAAGGAGATAATGTAGGATTGTCTTTTTACGCTTTTTTTGCTAATAAAAATGATAATCCAGAACTATTAATGGAAGCAGCTACATGGTGGATAAAAACTCATAAATTAGACCACTTTGAAAAAGCTGTAAAAATAAAGCAGTTAGTAAGTTAATTATGGAAGTGCAACCTAATAATCCACTGCATGGCATTAAGTTATCGCAAATTGTAACAGAATTACAAGAACACTACGGTTGGGAATATTTAGGATATACTATAAAAATAAAATGCTTTACACATGATCCATCTGTAAAATCGAGCTTAAAGTTTTTGCGTAGAACGCCTTGGGCTAGGACAAAAGTAGAAACTCTTTATTTAAAGATGCTTAAAAATAAAACTAGAGAATAGATATTTTAGAATTTTCGGTTGCATTAAAAACACGTTCCGCATAACGTTGTACAATTTTACTCTTATCATTAAGTGCTTTAGATAAAAAATCATCTTGTTTGTTTAAATCCCATAAAGCTTCAAAACTCTTAGCTCTTACATGTGGTGTTTCGTGCGTTAACGCTAATTGTTCTAATACTTCTTCTGTTTTAGCATTTGCTATTTTTTTAGCTAGATCAATTAAAAAATAACGACCAGTGCCAAAACCAGGAGCAGTACCTGTAATCACTTTATTATGTAAATCGAAATGATATTGTTCCTTCTTTAAAAAGGAATTACCTCGCTTCATAATATTTAAAGAAATAGAATAGTCTTCTGGGGGGATTTGGGTATGTATATCTTTAGATGCTCTATAAAACATAACCTTTCCTTTAGGTAAAGATGTATGTTCTAAAAATGTTAAATCTACTTTTTCACCAACATAACCTATAACTTTGTTATAATCGTATTCCCAAATATCTGTTTTGTAACCTTTACCATGACATCCTACAGTTATAAAAGAAAAATTATGGTCGTGAGCTCTAACATGATGGTACAAGTCTTTCTGCCAAATACTAACATCTTTATGTTCAGATATGGAAGGCCAAGCGTTTATTCTAATATAAAAAATATCATTAAAATGTAATAATGTACTCTGTATACCATAAGCATTTTTATTTTGAAAATTAGCTAAGTCCTTTAACTGCTCATTAATATAATCTGAAATAAATTCCGAATTATTAGATAACATTTTTAGTTGGTCTGCACATGCTAATAAAGAATCATCATCGTTTTCTTTTACAGTTTGTTTAGAGAATTCAATAAACTCATCTAAAGAGATTGTTTTGTCAATATTAGGATTTTCAATAGTAATAGCCATAATTATATAAGGTTTAGAGCGGAGATTTGTTTTAAAGCATTATCAACAGATT
Source organism: uncultured Flavobacteriaceae bacterium (assembly GCA_947494205.1). Taxonomy (GTDB): domain Bacteria; phylum Bacteroidota; class Bacteroidia; order Flavobacteriales; family Flavobacteriaceae; genus JAHDHI01. The sequence continues at coordinate 41,964 of CANLUH010000013.1, forward strand.
GTTTTATGTCTGGATGCGTATCTTCTTTAAGTATTAAAAGTGCTTCTAAGCCTTTGTCGAAGTCAATATTCATAATTGCTCTAGCTGCTTCCCATCTCACATTATGATAAGGGTTTTCTAAAAATTCAAATAAATTAGGAAGAGAGCTTTTATTACCTAGTTCTCCAAGTAATTTACAAGTATGTTCTAATCTAGCCGATTGTAAAACATTAGTAACTAAACGCACTGGATGTAATGTGTTAGCATCGTATTCCCAGCCATAAGAATGTGATTTCCTACAAGAAAAGGAGAGCAACATAGCTTCATCGCTTTTACCACCTTTGTACGAAAAAATATCTTCATGTTTCTTTATAACATAAGACGTGTTTTTAGATAATGTTTTGTCTATTGCAAATGGTATTATTTTTTTAGTTTTATCTAAAATATTTACGGGAAATGGATAGGGTTGTTTGTAGTGACTGTACTGTATGTTTTCTGTTAATGGGACTATTACTTTATCGTATGGGTAAGCATTTACAAACTTAGATGCTGTTGCTTTTTCTAGCCGTACCAATGTTAATGTAAAAGCGTCAGTATTTAAAATATGCCAATAATTAATAGAAGAACGTGTTGGGTAAAAATGCGTTTCTGTACTTAATTTCTTTAGGTAAGTATTTACTAATTCGATTAAAAAAGGCGTTTGCAACAAGGCATTAAAATGCGTTAAAGCATGCGTTAAAAACTGCTCATCTTTTAAATCTTTAATGGCATTCTGAAAGTGATTTAAGTAACTATTCATTTCGTTAACTGTTTAAAAAAAAGTCTTTCATTACATACATAATGAAAGACTTTAAGGTTGTTGTTACAATACTAATCCTAAAAGAAGTGTTGTAAGGTCAACGATGGACATTGAAGAACTTTCTGCTGAGACTTGTGGACTTACAGGTGCACTTAACTCATCTAGACGAAATTTGTGTTTACTTTGCATAATGCTATTGTTTAAATTAATATTGAAGCAAAAGTATAGTACAAAAGTCTTTTTTTAAAAGAGCATTTATATGAATTTATAAAAAAACGCAAGCAATTGTTGTGTTTATGTGTTGGTTTTTAGTGAGTTAATGGGTTTGTTTTAGAAAACTGAAAACAGAAGATATAAGGCTTTAAATTATTTATTTTGAAAGTTTATCGAGACGATTCCTCTCTTTTTTAGACAAACTATCTATACCTTTTTTATTTATTTTTTCTAATAATCGATTTAGTTCTTTTTCATTATTAACCCGTTCCTCATTGTATTTATCATCTATAGTTAAATGCTTTTGTTCAGATTTAACTGATGACTTTTTCGAAAAATAATAAATGAAAAGACCTACAAGAAGTATAACAATTACAACAGCCATTTTTTATTTAAAGTATTATCTATTTTCTACCTACAATTATAGTTGATAAACCTGCTCTATTAAAAATAATTTTATCTATTATTTTAAAGATAGGGACAAGCGTATTATATAATTTCATTTGATTACCTGGTATAGCTTCCCGTTTTAGTAAATTACCAGTTACATACCAACCAAAGATTCCCATAAAGTTAAAGTATTGTTTATGGATGATTTTAAAATTAGTTTTAGCAAATAAATTAGAGAGCGTAGACTTTGTATATCTTCTGTAATGGCCTAACTCTTTATCGAAAGTATTAAATAATTTTTGATAAGAAGGCACTAGAATAATAACATGCCCATCTTGCTTTAATAGTTTATAACAATTATTTAAAGCTAAAGTATCATCATAAATATGTTCTACTACATTTAATGCAAAAACTGTATCGTATTGGTTAAAGTATTTATTAAACTTAGAATCAAAATCAGGATCTGTTAAGTTAATTAACTCTGTACCTATAAAAGAGGATTCATTTTTAAATTTTGTATCTAATTTAGAGCAATAGCCTTCACGTATATCTGTAAGCAATATTTCAAATTTATCCTTTAAGAAAAAATTAGATATATTACCTAAGCCACTACCAATCTCTAAAACTTTGCCTTTGCTAAATGGTTTTATAGTGTTATACATCCATTCATTAAACTTATCGGCATCGGCTATTACATTTAGAGTATTTTCTCCAATAGTATCATGCTCTTCAAATTGTATTGGGCTAGTAGGCATTAAGCAAATATATTATACTTTAAAATACAGTAAATAGCTCTAAAGCCATCTTTCCATCCTATTTTTTTTCCTTCTTTGTATGTTCTTCCATAATAAGAAATACCAACTTCATAAATTCTTATATCTTTTATTTTTGAAATCTTTGCAGTGACTTCAGGTTCGAAACCAAATCGATGTTCTTTTAAAGTTAAACTTTTAATGTGTTCTGCTTTAAAAAGTTTGTAACATGTCTCCATGTCCGTAAGGTTAATTCCTGTAAGAATATTAGATAGTGTGGTTAAAAGTTTATTACCAATTGTGTGCATAAAAAATAAGACTCTATGCGGATTGGCTCCAATAAAGCGAGAACCATACACAACATCTGCAAAACCAGAAACCATAGGCTTTAAAAGTAAATTATATTCGGTTGGGTCGTATTCTAAGTCGGCATCTTGTATAATAATATAATCACCACTAGCTTTAGCTATACCTGTGTGTAAAGCAGCCCCTTTTCCTTTATTCTTCTCGTGATTATATAATGATATAGAGCTATTTGGGTGTTCCGATTGGTATTTTAAAATAGCTGCTTTAGTATTGTCTGTAGAATAATCGTTTACAATAACTATTTCTTTCTTAATATTATTTATTAACTGAACATCTTGAATAGCATTTAAAATTAAATGTATTGTATTTTGTTCATTATAAACAGGTATTATTATGGAAAGTGTTTTGGACATTATCTAGTTTTAAAACGGAGCGAAGTTAACTCTTTTTAGTTAAAAACGAAGCATCTGTCTTAAACCCTCATAAACTACAATACTAACAGCGTTTGCTATGTTTAAACTTCTAATATGTTCACTGTATAGCGGAATTTTATAAAGGGCTTCTGTATTTTGTTCTGTAATAGATTTTGGTAATCCTACAGATTCTTTTCCAAAAACTAAAAAGATATTGTCTTTAAAAGGAATATCCCAATGCTTTTTTGTGCCGTGGCTAGAAAGAAAAGCCATTTCTGCATTTTTATTGGTATTGAAAAAGTCATCGATATTGTCATAATATCTAATATCTAAATGTTTCCAATAGTCTAAACCGGCTCTTTTTAATCTCGCATCTGTAATCTCAAAACCAAATGGTTTTACAAGATGTAAAATAGAACCTGAAGCCAAAGTTAGTCTTCCTATGTTTCCTGTGTTATTGGGAATTTCAGGTTCTATCAATACAATATTTAAAGGCATTATTTTTCTTTTTTTGCAAAATAATAAAAAGCCTAATCTTAAGTGTAAGATTAGGCTTTTTATATGAAAATTTTAAGTTTTATTAGTCTTCGGAATCTGGTTTTCCTATTTGATCTAATTCCTCTGTACCATCAGATTTTGGATCTGGTCCATATTCATTAGGACCTTTATCGCCATCTGTACAAGCAAGAATTAAATTGTAAATAGGTATAAGACAATACCATCCACTTTTTCCAACATCATGCATTCTTCTTACAGCAACTGCTATAGCAGGAATAAGAACAGCAAGAGAATAAATGTTAGCTACTATAGCTAAGGAAGGTATCTCTACAGCTATAGCGCCAAATGTAAGTCCGTAAGATATTATCGTATTGAATAGAAAAAACATCCAATATTCTTTTCTTCTTGCGCGACCGTTAAAATCTGCATACTGCTTTAAAACTTTTAAATACCAATTCATAAAAAATGTAGTTTAGTTAGTTAATAATTAATTTTTTAATAATCTTGTTTCAAATATATCATTTAAGATGATAATTTACTGAAAAAAATGTTTTTTTTTAATAATCTTGTTGTTCTCCTATTTGGTTAATTTCGTCTTCAAAATATTCAACCTTTGGATCTAAACCGTATTTATTAGGTCCATAATCTCCATTAGAAGCAACTAGAACGATATACCATATTCTTCCAATAATAGGTACGAAGTTTATAAAAAAATAGGTTCCGCTTTTTCCAATGTCATGAAGACGTCTAACATTTAGCGCTAACCAAGGAATTAAAGTGCCACCAAAATAAATTAGTAATAAAATACCTAAAATATCTAAATCCATAATTTCCTCCACAAGACCAGAAAAAAGAGAGAGTCCTACAAGAATTAAAATTTGAAATAGAACAAACATCCAATATTCTTGACGCCTTGCTCTACCTTCAAAATTAGCATAGTTTTTTGTTAGAACTTTTAAATACCATTTCATACACGTTTATTTTTAGTTGGGATACTAATAAACAAAAATATTTAGATTAATTATAGAATTCGTCAGGCATTTTAAAAACTCCAGATTGTCCCATAAGCATGATTACTTTTAAAGTTTCATTAAAATAATTATCATTTTCAACAACTATATTTTCTGTGTACGCTTCATTAACTAACGTTTGATATTTATTGTCTGAAGCCATAATACCAACACCAAAACAACCAACAAAAGTACTCGTATGTCTATCTCTAGTAACTTCTCCATTTAATTTATAACCATCATTAATATTTTTAACTCCAATACTATCTATAAAACTGGCTATAGTATTACAGTACTTATAAGCACGTTTATCTCCAGTCCATAAATAATCCATACTAATACGCCATGGTGTTCTAATAGCATCGTAATTAAATGTAGTACCATTATCTCTAGACCAAGTAACACGATCTGCTGGCAATTCTCCAGAGGCTTTACACCAATCTGGAACTAATCCAGTCTCTTTATTCATACACTTGTTAAGAATGTCGTAACACTTGTCCGATACTTTTAGCCAATCGTTATTACCAGAAACTTTAGCAAATAATTTATAATACCCCGGAGCAAAATATGAAGGATTCGTAGTATTAGATCCTCCCCATTCGTCTCCTGCTTTAAGAACATAGGTGTCTTGTTCTACCATGAATTTTAACATGGCATCAATAATTCGAAGCGCTTCTTTTCTGTATCCTTTGTTTGTACTTATTTGTGAGTGTGCTACTAAAAGTGCAAAAGCAACATCTTCGTCTGCATCTGTGGCAGCATTTTCTCCAGCTAATTCTCCCTTGTCATCAATTTTCCAATTCATTAAACCGTTATGATTTAGATAGTTTTGATAATAAAGTAGTAAATCATCAAAAAGTGATTCGTCTTTCATAAAAGCAGACGCTAATAAACCGTAAGCAATACCTTCAGAGACTGTGTGTTTCATGTCGTCAAACAAAACGCGTTTTCCAACAGGACAACCATTAGATGTAATGTATTTTGCTTTCCATTTACTATATACAGTATCTAAAACTTTTAAGTTTATATCCTGCGGTAATAGACCGTGTGGGTAAGCACTTTCTTTTTTTGTACTTGTTGTTTCTGTTTCAATTTTTGCAGAGTCTTGCTTTTTTTCTTCTTTACAGTTGCTTAAAGTTATAAAAGCAGTAAAAATAAAAAGTTGAAACAATACTTTTAAGGGAGTCGAGGATAATATCATAATGTAGCTTACAGCGTTTAGATTTTTATACTTGCAATTTAAAGTATTTTAAGGTGTCTATTTTTACCTTTAAAATCAATTTTTGATACTATTTGTAAAATTATTGATAGTATTTACGCCATCTGTAGCTAAATGTTTTATAAAAGCACTTCCTATAATAGCTCCTTTTGCATATTGTGTGGCTTGCGTAAATGTCTCATTATTAGAAATACCAAAACCAACAATTTGTGGGTTCTTTAATTTCATATCGGCTATGCGTTTAAAGTAATTGGTTTGTTCTTCTCCAAAACCTGTTTTACTACCTGTTACACTTGCACTACTAACCATATAAATAAAACCATTAGATATAGAGTCTATAAATTGTATACGCTCTACAGAGGTTTGCGGTGTAATCAAGAATACATTTATTAAACCATATTTTTCGAACGTAGCTTTGTATTGTTCGTTATAAACATCTACTGGTAAATCTGGAATGATTAAACCATCGATACCAATTTCTTGGCAGGTTTTGCAAAAGGCTTCTACACCATATTGTAACATGGGATTAAAGTATCCCATGATTATTAAGGGAATAGATACTGTTTTTCGAATATCTTTTAGTTGATCGAACAACAATTGAGTTGTCATTCCGTTTTTTAATGCTTGTGTAGAACTTTCTTGTATTGTTGGCCCATCTGCTAATGGATCACTGAAAGGGAGTCCTATTTCTATCATATCTACACCACTGTTTTCTAAATTTTGAATAATGGTAGTGGTATCTTCAAGATTTGGATATCCTGCCGAAAAATATATAGATAAGAGTTTTTTATCTTCTTGTAGTTTGCTGTTTATTCTGTTCATGTTTACTTTCCGCGAAGGCGGAAATCTCATTTAGTTAAACTTTATTTTATATATAGGTAATACATTCGAGTTAGTGCGTTAAGGATTGAAAGGTTTGTTTGAGCTCATCTTTGATAGCGAGCCTTGAAAGCCTGACCTTTGGTAACGCCATAAAAACTATAATTTAAAATACTCTATATAATTCTGTAAATCCTTATCACCTCGCCCCGATAAATTAATAACCACAATATCGTCTGGCTTAAATTGTTTTTGGTCGAAAATGGCTAAAGCATGTGAGGTTTCTATAGCTGGAATAATACCTTCTAATTGACTCAATTCTAAACCTGCAGTCATGGCTTCATCATCTGTTATAGATATAAATTCGGCACGACCAGTTTTATACAAATGCGCATGCATTGGGCCAACACCAGGGTAATCTAAACCAGCTGAAATAGAATAAGGTTCAGTGATTTGTCCATCGTTAGTTTGCATTAGTAAGGTTTTACTACCATGAATAATACCTTCTTTTCCTAATACAGAAGTGGCGGCACTTTCTCCTGAATGTATGCCTTTTCCTGCAGCTTCTACAGCTATTAGTTTTACATCTGTATTCTCTAAATAATGATAAAAAGCGCCAGCTGCATTGCTACCACCTCCAACACAAGCAACTACATAATCTGGTGTTGTACGGCCTTCTTTCTCCTGTAGTTGCCATTGTATTTCTTCGGAAACGACAGCTTGAAAACGGGCTACCATGTCTGGATAGGGGTGTGGGCCCACAACACTACCTATAATATAATGTGTGTCTACAGGATTATTAATCCAATCTCTTATGGCTTCGTTGGTAGCATCTTTTAGTGTTTTGCTTCCTGATAGTGCTGGCACGACTTTAGCGCCTAACATTTTCATTCTAGCGACATTTGGTGCTTGTCTAGCAATGTCTATTTCTCCCATATACACAATACATTCCATACCCATTAAAGCACATACGGTTGCTGTGGCTACACCGTGTTGCCCTGCTCCAGTTTCGGCAATAATTCGTTTTTTACCTAAACGTTGCGCCATTAAAATTTGTCCAATAGTATTGTTTACTTTGTGCGCGCCTGTATGGTTTAAATCTTCTCGTTTTAAGTAGATTTTGGTATTGTGTTTTTCGCTTAATCGTTTTGCGTAATATAATGGAGAAGGACGTCCTACGTAATCTTTTAATAATTGGTCGAATGCTTCTTTAAAAGAAGGTTCTGCCATTATTTTTAAATAATTTTGACGTAATTCTTCTACGTTTGGATATAGCATTTCTGGAATGTATGCGCCTCCAAACGCTCCGTAATAGCCTTTGTCGTTAATATTATAGGTCATAATCTTATTCCTGAGTGATTAGGAATTTGTTTAATTAAACTTTATTTTTTTGAAGTATGTTATGCTTTTGTTTTAGTCAAAAACATAACCATGCTTTACTAACTGGTATTTAAAATCTTTTAGTTTTTTTAGGTCTTTAAATCCTGAAGCGGTTTCAAATTTGCTGTTTAAATCTAGAGTACAACATAAATCTGATTCTGGTCTTTTTAAGAACAATAATAAAGCATCTAATTCCTCTGGGCCAATACCACCGCTTAAAAAGTACGATTTGCTAGATTTGTATTTCTTTAATACGTTCCAGTTAAAGGTGTAACCGTTACCGCCAGGTTCTTTGCCTTTTGTATCGAATAAATAGTATTTACAAACGTCTTCGTAAGGTTCTAAAACTTTAAAATCGAATTGATTTTTTATAGAAAATACCTTTATAACAATTAAACCTTTGTCTTGTAATTGTGCGCATAATTCTGGTGATTCGTCACCGTGTAATTGTACGCCTTGTAAATTGTATTCTTCTACTTTATTTAATATAAATTCTAGTTTAGAGTTTACAAAAACACCAATCTTTTCAATGTGTTCTGGTAAATCTGGCATGTCTCCTTTAAAATTGCGAGGAGATTTTTCGTAAAAAATGAATCCTAAGTAATCAGGTTGTAATTCTGCAACATCTAAAATGTTGTTTTCAAGCTTCATTCCGCAGACTTTTAGTTTCATAGTTGTTTATTTTTAATATTATTTGAGTCATGTCGAATTAAGCCGAGCATAACAATTGTTTCTTTTTATTTAAGAGATTCCCGCTTTCGCGAGAATAACAAAGTCATTGTAATTGTGTTATAAATTGTTTAGCACTTTCTCCCGCATTGTCTGTTTTCATAAAGTTTTCTCCTATTAAAAATCCTTTATAACCGTAAGGCTTTAATGTTTTTATGGCATCGATACTACTAATACCACTTTCTGATACTTTTACAAAATCGTCTGGGATTAATGTACTTAATGTTTTACTAGTTTCTAAACTAACTTCAAACGTTTTTAAATTCCTATTATTTACACCTAACATATCTAAGCTTGGCATGATGGATTTATGTAATTCTTCCTCGTTATGTACTTCTAATAAAACATCTAAGTTTAGCTGTTTTGCTAATTCAGAAAATTGTTTTATTTCTGCTTTGGTTAAAATAGCAGCTATTAATAAAATAACATCGGCTCCATAAGCTTTGGCTTCTATTATTTGATATTCGTCTATAATAAACTCTTTTCGTAATAAAGGTAAATTACAGCTTGCTCTCGCAGTTAATAAATCGTCTAGTGAACCTCCAAAATATTTAGTATCTGTTAAAACAGACATACCACTAACACCAGCTTCTTGGTAACCTTTAGCAACATCGAAAACATTGAAACTTTGATTTATTACGGCTTTAGATGGAGAGCGACGTTTATGTTCGGCGATAATTCCAGTATTGCTTTGTTTTAATTTATTTGCTAAAGATACTGTTGTTCGGCTAAACAAGACAGAGGCTTCTAATTGTTTTATGGGAATGAGTTGTTTGCGAAAAGCAACTTCTTTACGTTTATCTATGACTATGCGTTCTAATATATCCACTTTTTCAGTATTCAGTATTCAGTATTCAGTATTCAGTATTCAGTGAGCAGTATGCAGTTGGCAGTAAACAGTGAGTACTGTAAACTGCGACTTTATACTACACACTTATTTTTTGCTTAATTTTATTAATGTATCTAAGCTCTTTTTTGCTTTTCCACTCATTAAAGCGTCTTGCGCTAATACAAATCCTTTTATATGAGGTATTTGTTTTACTGTCGCAATGGCTAAACCAGCATTGGCGCAAACAACATTGTTTTGGGCTTCTGTACCGTGACCATTAATGACATCTACAAATATTTTAGCTGAAGATTCTACTGTGTCTCCTCCAAAAATATCGCGTTGTTGTATTTGGTCTACTTTTAAATCTTTTGGTGTTAGCATGGTTTCAGAAGTATTGGAAATAATTTTTGTATTTCCGGTTAATGAAATTTCATCATAACCATCTAATGCGTGAACAATACTGTAATTTTTATCTGTGTTTTGATATAGATAACCATACAAACGTTGCAATTCTAAATTAAAAACACCTACCATTTGATTTTTAGGAAACGATGGATTTACCATGGGCCCTAACATATTAAAAAAGGTTTTTACACCTAAGGCTTTTCTAATTGGTGCTACGTTTTTCATTGCTGGGTGAAATAACGGAGCGTGCAAGACACAAATACCTGCTTTATCTATAGATTGTTGTAAAAAACTTTTATTGCTTGTAAACTTTATGCCTAAATGTTCCATAACATTAGAGGAACCGCAAGCAGAGGATACACCATAATTTCCATGTTTTGCTACTTTTACGCCTGCGCCTGCTGTTACAAAAGAGGATAGTGTAGAAATATTAAAGGTGTCTTTACCATCTCCTCCTGTACCACATAAATCTATGGCATTAAATTCGGAAAGATCTACGGGAATGCATAGTTCTAAAAGTGCGTCTCTAAACCCTTTTAATTCTTCTAGTGTAATGCTACGCATCATAAACACGGTAAGGAACGATGCTATTTGACTTTGGTTATAATCACCTTTAGAGATATTTACCAAGATGTTTTTAGCTTCTTCGCTAGAGATGTTTTCTTGATTTATAAGTCTGTTTAATATATTTTTCATTTAAACTTGTTTCTATGTCTCCTCGAGCGCAGCCGAGAGGTTTTTTTAAATACTTTAGTTTGTAGGTTTCGACTTCGCTCAACCTGACACCATTATTCATTTTTTACTTTACTTACTGCCAACTGCAGACTGCATACTGCGACTAATTATTAACCCAGTTCTCTAATATTTGTTTTCCGTTTGGTGTTAATACCGATTCTGGGTGGTATTGTACACCGCGTACATCGAAAACTTTATGACGCAAGGACATGATTTGTCCGTTTTCATCGAAAGAGGTTGCTTCCAACTGTTCGGGTAAATTAGTGTCTACAACCCAAGAGTGATAACGCCCTACTTCTATAGTTTTGTCTAAGTTTTTAAAAAGTAGTTCATCGTCTACTGTAATGTTTACTTTAGTTGCTACACCATGAAAAACGGTGTCTAGATTTACTAAAGTACCTCCAAAAACTTCACCAATAGCTTGTTGCCCTAAACATACACCAAGTATGCTTTTTGTTGGTGCGTATTGTTTTATAATAGCTTTTAGTAATCCTGCTTCTTCTGGGATACCTGGGCCAGGAGATAGTACTATTTTTTCGAAAGCATCGACTTCATCTAGTGTTAGTTTATCGTTTCGCTTTACGGTGACTTCGCAGTTTAAATCTTCTAAGTAATGTACTAGATTGTATGTAAAGCTATCGTAATTATCTATGACTAATATTTTTTTCATAATATTTGATTTTGCGTTAAGGATTACTCGTTCATTTTTATTTTTTATAGGAACTCGTGATTGTTTTACAGTTGAGGCTTTGTTGGAGCTCCTCGCAGAGAGTCCATCGTCTCCGCTCAGGATAAACTTGCTCGGAAGCCTGACCCTTGGGGTAACGCCATAATTTTATATTTCTTTTGCTAATTCTATAGCTTTGGTTAATGCGCCTAATTTATTATATACTTCTTGTAATTCGTGTTCTGGATTGGATTTAGATACTAATCCTGCACCTGCTTGCCAATGTAATTGATGATTTTTACTTAAAAAAGTTCTAATCATAATGGCATGATTATAATTCCCGTTAAAATCCATAAAACCGATGGCGCCTCCATAGAATGCACGACTTGTTTTTTCGTATTGTTCTATAAGTTGCATGGCTTTGTGTTTTGGCGCACCGCTTAAAGTTCCTGCAGGAAAGGTGTCGGCAACGACTTGCATGGTTTCTGTATTGTCGTGTATTTTCCCTGTTACTTTACTTACTAAGTGAATAACGTGAGAGAAAAATTGGGCTTCTCTGTAGGTTTCCACTTGTACTTGGCTTCCGTTTCTGCTTAAATCGTTACGTGCTAAATCTACTAACATAACATGTTCTGCATTTTCTTTGTCGTCTTGTGCTAGTTTTTTTGCAAGTTCGGCATCTTGCTCATCATTTCCTGTGCGTTTAAAGGTTCCAGCTATGGGATGAATTTCGGCAGTGCCATCTGAAACGACTAATTGCGCTTCTGGAGAGCTTCCGAAGATTTTAAAATCACCATAATCGAAATAGAATAGGTAAGGGGATGGGTTTATACTCCGTAAGGCTCTGTATACATTAAATTCATCGCCTTTAAATTGTTGTGAGAATTTTTTAGAAAGCACTAATTGAAATACATCGCCTCTCGCACAGTGTTTTTTTGCTAATTCTACATGCGATTTATACTCATCGTCCGTTAGGTTTGATGTGATTTCAGAATCTGTTGTAAATTCGTAAGACGCAAAGTTTTTAGATTTTATAAGATGAAGGATATCATCTATATTACTTGCGCCATCATTAAAACAATGGGCAAAGATGTAAGCTTCATTTTTAAAGTGATTTATAGCAATTATGTTTTGATAAACAGCATAATAGATGTCGGGTATGTCTATAGAGTCTGGTTTTTTAGAAATAGCTACATCTTCAAAATACTTTACTGCATCGTATGCTGTATACCCAAATATACCGTTGTTTATAAATTTGAATTGTTTCTCGGAAGTGACTTTGAAACGTTGTGTAAATTTATGAATTCTATTCGCAACATTTTTTGTTTTATTTGTTAGTGTACTACCATCTGGAAAGGTTTCGTAAATGGTTTTATCCGTCACTTTTATAGAGGCAATTGGGTTAAAGCAAATGTAAGAGAAACTATTATCGTTAGCGTGATAATCGCTACTTTCTAACAATATACTATTAGGGAATTTATCTCTTATTTTTAGATAAATACTTACAGGTGTAATAGTATCTGCTAGTATTTTTTTATAATGTGTGTATAGACTAAATGTTTTCATGTTCTAATTTTCTTTTTTAGATTTCCGCCTTCGTGGAAATGACTATTTATAATACAAAAAAGGCTTGTCGTGAATGACAAGCCTTTGTGTATGTTATTTTAAATATACTATAGGTGCAGATTCACGAATGTTGTTTTCGAGAGTTCCACCACCAAGTTGTATTTAAATTTGTATTCATAATTGTTATAAAGTTCAAATATATAAATGAAATTTTAGTTTACAAAGTCATTTTAATAAAATTGTGTATTATTGATTTTAAATTAATAAATTTCATTGTATGGGAGTTAATATCTTAGTCATTTTACCTAAAGATTCTAAAAAAGAAATATACCTAGATAAGCTTAATTTCATTAAAGGTTTTTCAAAAAAGCTTTTAGATAATTATTTTAACACATTCAAAAGAGAATTTGAATTTGAAGGTTATTTTGAAGAAAAAAACAAATGGTATGATGATTTTTTATTATCAACTAGAGAAGGTATTAAATTCTTTAATTTCAAAAATCATATAGAAATACTATATCCTATCAGAATTAATAGTCTATTTGAAAGCGCAATTTGCAATTTAATAGAAGAGACCTCTTACATATTAGCAAATTTTTTTGAAATTAATACTTATTATATAAGCTTTGATTCTCACCCTATTATCACTTCTAATTTAAATAAGAAAAATGATGAAGATATTGTAAAGTCATTTAAAGAAATTGACTACTACCATAAAACAGTTAGAGAGTTAGTTTCTAAAAGAAGTGATGGATGCTTGATTGCAGAAGGTGTAAATAGAAGGTATTTATTATAATAAAAAACCTCCTAAAAATAATTTAAGAGGCTTTTCTGCTATTAATGAAATCCTACTTAATTAGAAGGATAAGTTTACATTTAAATCGAATTCATCGTAAATGGCTTTGTCTTTTAAATCTTTATAAAAGCTAGGTGATCCATGTTTTACGTTAAATTTAGAACGGTCTATTTTTAATTTTGCATTAGCATTATTATCTTCTATAGCCATATTAAAAGTAATAGGGTTGGTTTTGTCCTTAATTGTTAAGTTTCCTGTTACGCTATAATTTCCATTATCTCCAGTAATAGATGTTGAGGTAAAGGTCGCCGTTGGGTATGTTGCTACATCGAAAAAATCGGCAGATTTTAAATGCCCGTCTAGTTTTCCTTTCATACCACCTTCTAAATCTGTAGTACTTATGCTTGTCATATCTATAGTAAAGTTTGCATTTACTAGTTTTTTAGCATCGAAAGTTAATGAGCCTTCTTTAAGTGCTATAGTGCCATCATGTTTACCAGTAACTTTATAACCAGTCCATGTTATTTTACTGTCTTTTACTTTTACTTCTTTGTTTATTAGCGATGTAGTAAATGATACTAATGTTAATGCTAATGCGATTACTAATGTGTTTTTAATTGTTCTCATTGTTATTAATTGTTGTGATTTAGTTTCTAATTTTATTTAATAAATTATTTAAAGTCTCTAATTCTTCGTTTGTAAGTCCGTTGGTTAGTTGCTCTTCTTTTTCGGTAATTTCACTATCCATAGTAGCCATAAGGTTTAATCCTTTTTCGGTAATTATTATTTCTATTTTACGTCTGTTGTTTTCGCAAGTTGCTCTAGTTACGAGCTCTTTAATAATTAGTTTATCTACTAATCTAGTAGTATTACTCATTTTATTAATCATACGTTCTTGTAACGTACTCCTATTTGCTGGTTTTCCTTTTTGACCTCTTAAAATTCTTAGTACGTTGTATTGCTCCATAGATAGATCGTGAGTTTTAAAATAACGTGCTAACTCTTCTTTTACAATATTGTTTGTATACAATAAGTTTATTATTGTTTTTTTTGGAAGCTCTAAAGGCACTGTACTTTTAATAACGTGTTCTATATTCATTTGTTGTTACAATATTTGTATATACAAATGTATGTTTATTTTTTCTGTTGAAACTATAATTTTGTGTTAAATTTTTATTTTGACTTAAAAGAGAGTGATAACTTTATAGAATTAATAAAGTATTGAATTTGTTTTTTTTTTGAAAGACATTCAAGAATTATTATGTACAAACTAAAAAAGAGATTACACATTAATATGAAACAGATTTTATTAGTCTTATTAGCAATTACTATAGTATCCTGCAAAACAGAAAAAAAAGAAGAGGAGGTTAATATACCAAAGGAAAGTAAAGCCATTGCTGTAGAGTTAATGAAAAAAAGAAACGAAGATACTTTTGAAGCTTTTCCTGTTTATAATTTCTCTGAGCTAGAGCCATTACTTAATAAAGTAGACAATAAAACGTATGTTGTTAATTTTTGGGCAACTTGGTGTGCACCTTGTGTTAAGGAGTTACCTTATTTCGAGCAATTAAATGCAGAATATAAAACTAAGGATGTAGAAGTTATTTTAGTAAGTCTAGATTTTCCTAAACAATATAAAAAGAAGTTAGTACCTTTTATAGAAAAGCATAATCTAGCTTCTAAAGTAGTTGCGTTAAACGATACAGATTCTAATTCGTGGATTCCTAAAGTAAACGAAGATTGGTCTGGTGCTATACCTGCAACCATTATATATAACAAAGACAAACGTCGTTTTTATGAACAGTCTTTTAATTACAAAGAATTACAAAAAGAAGTTAATGCGTTTTTAAACTAAATAGTATTACAGTAGTCTAAATAGTTTAAAGGAAACGTAAATAATTAATAATAGAAAAACAGTTAATCATGAAAAAAATAGTACAGTTATTATGTGTGGCCGTTGTAATATTGGGCATTAGTGCCTTTACAAGCGGAACTAAAGATGGTAAAGTAGGTTATAAAGTAGGCGATATTGCGGCAGACTTTAAATTAGAGAATATTGATGGTAACATGGTGTCGTTAGCAGATTTTAAAGAAGCCAAAGGGTTTATAGTAACATTTACATGTAATACTTGTCCTTATGCTGTTGCTTACGAAGATAGAACAGAAGCTTTAAACAAGAAATATGCAAAACTAGGTTATCCAGTAATAGCTATTATGCCTAATAATACAGATGTAAAGCCAGGCGATAATATGGCGAGTATGAAAGCTAGAGCAAAAGAGAAAGGATTTACATTTCCTTATTTAATGGATAAGGGGCAAAAAGTATACCCGCAGTATGGAGCAACAAAAACACCACATATTTACATTTTAGAGAAAACTAAAAAAGGAAATGTTGTAAAATACATTGGAGCAATAGATGACAATTATAGCGATGCCAGTTTAGTAAAAGAAAAATATGTTGAAAATGCAGTAGATGCGCTTTTAAAAGGAGAGGATATTAAAGTAAAAGAAACACGCGCTATAGGGTGTTCTATAAAGGTGTAAATACACTTAAAAACATAAAATTTTAAAAAAAGAACCCGAAGTGTGTAACACTTCGGGTTTTTTATCGTCTATTTCTTAAAGAAAAGTTAATTTTGTTTAACTTTGTATATAAAACATTAAAAATGGCAGATTTATCTCAAGACGCTTGGGCAGAACAACTTAAAAACGATGATAACGCTTTTATACTGGACGTTAGAACGGAAGAAGAAGTTGCAGATGGTTATATCCCTAATGCTAAAAACATTAATATCCTTAAAGGTCAAGCTTTTGTATACGAATTAGAAGCGTTAGACAAAAATAAAAACTATTATGTCTATTGTAAGGCTGGAGGAAGAAGCGGGCAGGCTTGCGTTATAATGAATCAAATGGGGTTTGAAAACACCTACAACCTTGCTGGAGGCTTCTCGCAATGGAGAGGTGAAAGAACCGAATAATTAATAACATCATCAATCATGAAACAATTAACACTTACACTTAGCCTTTTGCTAGTGCTATTTTTATCTAGCTGTTCGGATCAGTCCAATAGCGAGATAACTGTAGTCTCTACAGAGGAAATGGAAACACTATTAAAACTGGACGACGTTCAGCTAATAGATGTTAGAACAGAAAAAGAACACCAGAAAGGTCATTTAGCATTATCGCAAAATATAGACTTTAATTCTCCAACCTTCGATGAAGATATTAAAAAGCTAAACAAATTAAAACCAGTTATTTTATATTGCCAAAGAGGAGGAAGAAGTGCTAAATGCGCTAAGAAACTTAAAGATGCTGGTTTTGTTAAAATATACGATTTAAAAGGTGGTTTTTCTAAATGGCAACACCATAAGTTGGATCTTAAATTAAAGAAAACAACCTCTTAATTAAAAGATATAATATATAAAAAAAGCCTTGTAATTAATCACTACAAGGCTTTTTTTATGTGTGTTAATATTACTCATCTTCTTTCTTTAGTCCTAAACTTTTCTGAATTTCGGAAATAGCATCACTTAAATCTGTTAGCTTCTTATTTTGTGCTTCAATAAAACTATTTATTTTTTCTTCAGCTAATTGTTCAATAATAGCTTCAATAGAACCTGTCTCTTTGGTAATGTAATGAGATCTGCCTTCACTTACCCTGTTCACTTCTACACCTTTGTTGTACTTATCTCCTTTACCTGTCATTATCCAATTGATACTAAATTCTGGATAAATCTCATTTATTTTAAGAATTAAATCAACTCCAGGCGTGCTTTTATTACGTCTAATAACATTAAAATAGCCACTGGTTTTACCTATACTTAATTCGAAAGAACGTTGACTTTTAGTGACTTCTTTCTGTATTTCGAGTATTCTATCTACTATTTCCATTTATATAGGTTACTTATATCTATTTTAATTTTTGTTTATAATATTTTACATTGCAAAATATTATTTGTACTTTAGTGCTAAGGGTACACCTCAAATGTACCAAATATTTACCTAGAAATCAATAATACATTTTATGATAACCAAAGAAGAGACTAAAACGCTAAAGGAGCGCCTAAAAACTAACTACATAAAAGATGTTTTAAAAGAGTTAGAAAGCAAGCAAATAACCAGTAAAAGCGGGGAACCTTTTAGTGATACTTATATTAGTGCAGTTTTAAATGGAAGGAAAGAAAACCTAGATATCGAAGATGCTATTTTTATGGTATATCAAAAAAGAGTATACGAATTTAATAAGCGAGAAAAAGTAAAAAGCAAATTATTATCTAAATAAATGCTAATTATATTACTAATAATACCATACTAAAACTATAAGTATGCTGAAACAATTAATGATAGGTTGATAAATTGTTTTTTAAGTAAGAAGGCTATCTAAAATTAAATTTGTGTTTTTTAGGTAGTCTTTCTTTTTAATTAGTATCATGTATTGTTAAAGACCAGATATCATCAGATTGTTCATTAGGCGCTAAAACCTGTAACCCAATACCGTTATTGAAGCTGTCGGAAACACCAGTACAAGGTTCTAAAGCTATAGTGTTTGCTATAGGAGGCGTATAAATTTGAAAAAACTTATTTTGCGAAGTGCTCTGTAAAGCTAGTTCAAAATCTGGAGTATTAAATAAAACAGTATTCGTTTTAAGAGTGTAGCAATCGTCTAAAAATTTGTCTTTTATAGTAAAAGGCATGGATTCTTTATGTTCTTTTACCTTAGATGTAATCATTCTATCGTCGAAAATAAATTTTTGAGTACTATCAAAAGTAAGCGTGCTCTTCTCCAAATTACTACTATTAAAATAAGGGTGCCAACCTATAGTATAAGGAAAGGCATCTTTATCGTTATTTACTATAGTAACTTTAAGCGATAAACTATCTTGAGTTAAAGTATATTTTAATACTATAGAATATAAAAACGGAAACCCTTGTTCTCTTTGAGTTTCATTATAAACTAAAGTAGCAGAAATGGCATGTTGAGTTAATTCACTATCAATAAGCTTAAATGCTTTTAAAGCAACAAAACCGTGCATCGCGTTGCTGTTATCTTTATCATTACAATGCAATTGGTATGTTTTGTTATTAAAAATATAGACACCGTCCTTGATCCTATTTGCAAAAGGAAATAAAATGGCAGAAGCATAACTGTCTCTATAAGGTTTAGGATGTAAGCTTTTAATAACCGTACAATTATTAAGCACTAAGTTTTGTAAACTACCTCCATCGTTTAAATATATGGAAGCTTTAGACGTTCCGCTAGGATCTGTTAATTCTAGACAGTTATTGTCTTCTATTAGGAGTGTTTGTAAATTCAAGTTTAGAGGGAGTTTCTTAAAATAAAATGACTGGGGTTCGCTATTTGTTTATGTTCTTTATTAATTACCATTTCTGCTAAACGTTTTCCCATTTGCTTAAAATCTGTAGAAATGGTAGTAATACCACCTTCAACAATTTCTTTTAAAAGCGTATCGTTATAAGATATAATGCCAATATCCTTACCAATAATTAATCCACTTTCTTTAATATTCTTAATAATTAAAATAAGGTTTCTATCGTCTGGAATAATATAAACTTCTCCAGATTTTAAAACTCTATCTTTAATAGAATGACATAATTCGTTAGTAATACTATGTTGTTCGCAGAATAAGTTAAATCCATTACGTAATCCTATAGGCTCTTTCTCTGGGAATAGAAAAATAATCTTATCATACTTTTGTATTAAATGTAAACCCTTATTAAGATTTGTGGAGATATCCTTTTCAAAATTCTGGTAAATAGATGTGTATTGAGAAAGTTTATCACTAGTTTGATCTAGAATATAAACTTTATTACTGGGTAATTTACTTATAACTACATCTGGGTTTTTTAAATTTGCGGGCATGATAATATAGTGTGTGTAACCTCCAATATTATCGAAAATTAACTTGCTAAATACATCATAATTAAAATGATGAAAAAAGATGTCTACTTGAATGTTATCCCCAAGATTACTTAAAAAAGCATTATATAAATCTTCTTTAAAGGCGTTAAGCTCATCGAAAAGCAAAAATATTTTTTTAGTAATGGTAATATTTTCACTATTAACATAATATCCTTTTCCAACAACAGAGCGTATTATGCCACGCGCTTTTAATTCATTAAAAGCAAATAATACAGTATCTCTGGATAGCGAATGCTCATTTTTTATAGTATTAATAGAAGGTAGTTTATCCCCCTTAATTAATACCCCTTCTGTAATAGCCCTTTCTATAGCAAGAATAATTTGCTTGTACATAGGGATACCAGTTTTCTTATCAAGAGAAATTTTGAACATAGACAAACTTAAAGAAATATTTTAGTAAAACCAACTGGTAGGTACTAGTTGGTAAAAATTGAAATAATACCTATATTGGCAAGGCAAAATTTAGAAGTTAAGAAGAGTAGAGATGCGTTTAATTAATAGAAACTAAAATAGTAGCATAAATGAAGTCAAAATTAATACTAACACTATGTATAACTATGGGTGTATTATTTTCTTGTAACGATACTAAAACCGAACAGGTTACTTCTGAAGAAAAAATAGCTAAGAAAAGTAATCGTATTATTCCAAATACATCGACATCGCATTTAGATTCTTTAAACATTGCAATAAAGACAGCATTCGCTAAGTTAAGACCACAATCTATTCGCCCAGCAGAAGGTTTTATAAAATACGATTATTTAATACCAGCAGGCTTCTATAAACAAATGTGGGATTGGGATGGCTTTTATATAGGCTCGCATTTAATGAGTATTGGGCAGCCAGAATATTTAAAATACTGGGTGCTAAATTTTGCAGTTGCAGCAGACAAAGAAGGATATGTGCCAGGTTGTGTAACAACTAAAGGACCAAGACCACTATTTGGAAAATTTGCTATGAAACCCTTTATAGGTCAAGGCACATACTTAGCGTCAGAAAAACTAAACGATTACACTTGGATAACACCAGAAACCTATAACCAAATAAAAAGTATTATTAATTATCGCGAAAAAATAAGTTTAGATGAAAAATATGGTTTATTCTATTGGGATGATGCCATGTCTAGCGGAGGCGATAATAATGTCGTTTTAACCAACGATAAAAATCAACCTGGAGCCATTTTAGCAGTAGACTTATCTGCATTTATGTATCGCGAATATTTAGCGATGAAAAATGTAGCAATAAAACTCGGTCATATAGAAGACGCAGATAGCTATGCGAAAAAAGCAAAAATATTAAAAGAAAATATTACCAAACACCTTTGGGACGACGAGGCTAAAAGTTTTTGGAACATGTATAGAACAGGTCGCCCATACAAACGTGTAAGCTATTCTAACTTTATAGCCTTAATGCATACCGATTTAGTAAGTCAAGAAAACGGACGAGAAATGATAAAACGTTATCTCTGGAACGAAGACCACATGTTGGCTCCTTACGGCTTACGATCACTATCTAAACAAGACCCAGATTACAATAACGAAAATATTATAGTACCGTATTCTAATTGGCAAGGTCCAGTTTGGCCAGTAGGAAACTACATGTATTATATAGCACTTAAAAATTACGGCTTTACAGAAGAATGTAAACAATTAGCGTCAACATTAGGAACATTAGTATTAAAAGATATAGAAGCATATGGATCGATGCATGAAAATTATCATGCCGACACAGGAGCCCCTTTAGCACCAACAGCAGACCAGTCTAAAGACGGAGTCTTTACTGGTTTTGTTGGTTGGAATTTATTAGTACAAAATATGTTAATGGGAGCAGCCGAAGATAACTTTTTACTATTGGAAGTTAATTAAAAACACTATAAAATGAAATACATAAATTTAAAAAGAATACTAAGTTTAGTATTTCTCTCTATAGCGTTATGTTCCTGTAATAAAACTGAAAAACTAAACTATACATTAGCAGAAACCGAAACGCTTCAACCTTTAAAAATTATAAATGACAGTATTAAAGTTGAAGGTGATTTAGGGAACTTCAAAATAGATAAAACCATTACAACTGAAGCTGAAAATGTAACTTTAATTACATTTAAGTTTTCATCTGAAACACCTTCCGAGCTTCAACCAGTAACATTAAAATTTAACTTTCCATCATTAGCAATAAATGGCTATTGGAATCCTAAAATAGCAATAGATAAAGTAAACTATTATTACAGTGGTTTCTCTTCAAAAGCCTCTAGTTACGCACCAGTATTAACGTTTTATGATAATGCACTAAATAACAGAATAACACTATCGTTGTCTGACGCATTAAACAAATCGGAATTTGTAAGCTATTTAAAAGAAGAAGATGTACACTTTTATCCAGAAATAAAACTCTTTGGAGAGAAGATGCCTAAAACCAAAAATTACGAAGTAACCTTAAGGATAGATACACGAGCCATTCCATATTACAAATCGGTAGACGATGTAGCCACTTGGTGGGCAAACAATCCGGCATATAAACCAATGCATGTTCCAGATGTAGCAAAACAACCTATGTATTCTACTTGGTATAGTTATCATCAAAATATAACGGCAGATGCCATTGTAGCCGAATGTAAAATAGCGAAAACCTTAGGCTGCGAAGCCGTAATTGTAGACGACGGTTGGCAAACTAAAGATGGCAATCGCGGCTATGCATACACTGGCGATTGGAATCCAGATCGTATTCCAGATATGAAAGGTTTCGTAGATGCAGTGCATAAAGAAGGTTTAAAATTTATACTTTGGTATTCCTTACCATTCATGGGCGAAAACGCAAAGAATTATCCTAAATTTAAAGGCAAGTATTTACGCCATTGGGAAAGTCAAGGCACTTATGTTTTAGATCCCCGCTATCCAGAAGTACGCGAGTATATGATTAATACCTACGTAAAAGCCATGCAAGATTGGAATTTAGACGGATTTAAACTCGATTTTATAGGTTGGTTTACAGCAACAAAAGACACCGAATTAACAAAAGCAAATGGAAGAGATTTCGCAAGTGTCAATAAGGCAACCGATGCCTTAATGACAGCAATTACAACTAAATTAACAACATTAAAACCAGACGTGCTAATAGAATTTAGACAACCTTACATTGGTCCATTAATGCGTAAATATGGTAATATGTTTAGAGGCGTAGATGCACCAAATAATGCTGTAGCCAATAAAATAGAAGTTACAAACTTGCGTATCATGGCACAAAATACAGCAGTACATAGTGATATGTTTATATGGAGACCAGAAGAAACCGTTGAGCAAGCAGCATTACAAATATTAAATATATTATATAGTGTACCGCAATTATCTGTTAAACTAGAAGAGATTCCAGACAGCCATATAAAGATGATTAAATATTGGTTTAATTACTGGAATACTAACAGAGCCATTTTAATAGATGGCGAATTTATACCTTCTAATCCAGGAGCAAATTACCCAGTATTAACAGCTATAGGAAATCAGCATCAAATAACTACAGTATACGAAGATATTGTTGTAAAGGTTGATGCAGCTACAAAGCAGTTAGATATTATTAATGCAAAAACAACGAAAAGTGTAACGTTTCAATTGAAAAAAGGCTACAAAGGCACACTTACTATTTTAGATTGTATAGGCGCACAAGTTTTTGAAAAAGAAATTACTTTAAACAAAGGCACGTACACATTACAAGTACCACAATCTGGAATGTTAGTATTAAAAGCTAACGAATAATAATTTGACATTACGAAACGCTATAAAAATATAAATTATAATGTTTAAAAGAATTTATATACTATTAAGTATAACTCTACTTGTTTTAGGTTGCGAACAGCCAAAAGAAGTAGAACCAATGATACTTCCTGTACCACAAGACATCGTAATGGAGTCGGGAACATTAGATATCTCTAAAGGTTTTAAAATTGAAACTAAAAAGGAAATATTAACACCTCTTAAATCAATAATAAAAGCAGATTATCATTTGCTCTATAATACTAATTGGACAGAAAGTGAAACCACTCTAGTTTTAGATATTGACACTACATTAGAAAAAGAAGCTTATACTCTTATAGTAAATAATACTATAGATATAACAGGCGGAAGTTACGAGGCTGTGGCTTTAGGATTAAGTACATTTTGGCAAGCCGTATCTGCGGAAAAGAAACTGCCAAAAATGACAATTAAAGACGCGCCAGATTACAATTACCGAAGCATTATGCTAGATGTTGCAAGAGCATGGCATAGTCCAGAAACTATTAAAACCATTATCGATTTATGCCGTTGGTATAAAATTAATTACTTGCATTTACATTTAACAGACGATTCCGCATTCTCATTTCCGTCGGATGCCTATCCTGAATTGGCAACAAAAAATCATGCTTACACAAAAGCAGAGCTAGTAGAGCTAAATAAGTATGCTTATAATAGAGGTGTTATTTTAGTTCCAGAGATAGATATCCCTGGGCACTCTTCAAAATTTATAAAAGAAATGCCAGAACTGTTTGGTATCGCTAAAGTTGAAAACAATCCTTATACCATTAATATGGGGAAAGAATCTGTTTATAATGCTTTAGATATTATAATGGGTGAAGTTGCAAAGGTCTTTTCCTATTCACCATTTATACATATTGGAGGCGATGAAGCCTTTTTTGAAGGTATGGAAGATGATCCAGATATTAAGATGTATATGAAAGAGCATGACTTACCAAACATGCACGAGTTATTTCTTCATTTTTTAATTAGAATGAACGACGTCGTAAAAAGTAAAAACAAACAAACCATTGTTTGGGCAGGGTTTGGAGAAAAAGGAGAATTAAAAATCCCTAACGACGTTATTGTTTTAAATTGGAATCATGTACACCATAGTCCGAAGGATTTGTTAGACAAGAAATATCCTGTAATTAATGCTTCATTTAAACCCTTGTATGTTGTTAATAACAGAAAATGGGAAGCCGAATATATTTATAACCAATGGAACCCAAACCGTTGGGAAAGTTGGACAAACGAAAACGACTTTATAGGTGTAGAGTTAGAAGATAATACTCTAGTAATGGGAGCGACACTCTGTGCATGGGAGCAAAGCCAAATACACCAAATGCCAAGATTAAGACATAGAGCAGCCAGTGTAGCACAACATTTATGGTCTAAACCTACAGAAACATGGGCTATTTTTTATAAGAAGCAACAAGATGTAGATGCTAAATTAAGTGCTATAACGCAACCGTTTACAGTAAATTTAAAAGGACTAACCTATCCCGAATTAGAAGAAGGGAATTTTTATGAACATTTATGGTTTGGTGATACATTAGAAATTTTAGCAGTTCCTAATCTTTCAAACATAACATTACAATACGCGTTAGCCGAAAATCCAAAAACAGAAGATTGGAAGACATTACCAAAGCCACTAACACTAACCAATAGTAAACCAGTACATATAAGAGCAATAAATAATAAAGGCGAACAAATAGGGCGAACTTATTTTAATAAGTTTTACTATAAACCTTTAGAAGTATCTGTAAAAGGATTGTGGAAAAACTTACCAATAGGAAGTTGGGAAAAACATCGTTTTGAAGATACACTTTGGATGTCTATGAATACAGCTTTAAAAGACCACACCATTAGATATAACACTAATGGAGGACGTGTAACTTTAGATTCTAAAGTGTATACAGAAGCAGTGCCAGTAACTAACACAACACATTTAAGTGCACAGCTATTTAATGCTGAAAATAAACCCATAGGGTCAGCTTACAGTAGTAGTTATTTTAAAATTTGGAAAGAACCAAGTTTAACAACAGGAAAACCAATTACAGCTTCTAACGATTACATACGTCCAAACTGTGCTGCTCCAGCAAATAATGGAAGAATTTCATTATGGGATATGTGGGGAGATCACTTGTCTAAAGAAAACTGGGTAAAAGTAGATTTAGAAAAAGTAGAAGATATTACACGATTTAAAATCTATACGTTTTGGGATAATTGGCGTTATTACCAATATACTATTGAAGGTTCTTTAGATGGTAAAGAATGGTTTACAATGGTCGATTTTTCTGAAAATGAAATAAAGTCTACACCACAAGGCATAGAACATAAAATACCCCCAACAAAAGCCCGTTATGTAAAAATAAACATGCTGTACAATAGTGCAAACCCGGGACTTCATCTTGTTGAGTTTGGGGCTTTCTCAGATTAATGTAAGTGTTTTAATGCTTCTGTTTTAGGTGTTTATCCTTAATAGATTTGAGATGATTTCCTATGGTTTACAATGGGTTAAGAATTTAGTTTTGTACCGAATTTAAAACCAACCATTATGAAATTATTTAAACATTTAATTAGTCTTTTTAGCATTGCGGCTTTAGTAGTTGCATGTAAAACAACAGTGCCAGCAAACGATACTGTAAAACCAAGTATTCTAGTATCTGTAATAGAAAGTGGCTCTAGTGGTGCACTTATTGCAGCAACAGACCCAACAGTTACTTTAGCCAATTTTACTTGCCCTGCAGGAACAGACAATGCTGGAGATACTAAAGCAAGTTATGTTACTACAGTAAATAATAGTACAGTCGATTTTCGTGTAACTGCAAGCGATAAAGGTGGTGTGAAATACATGTTTGTAAACATTTTTCATAACCAAGTAAGTAACGTACGCGTATTAAACACATCTGGAGTAGTGCCACAGATTACTAATTTTTCTGGACAAACAAGAATTAGTGTAACATTCGATGACCCTAAAACGGCACAAATTTTAGCTTTCGAAGTTAATAATGCAGGAGATGGAGTTGTTATAGAAACAAGTACTAGAGATTTTTCAGATAATATTATCGGGATACCAGAAATAAATACAACAAATCCTAGAATTCAAGTGTTAGATGTATCGGTTTGTAATAACTAATAAGGTGAGTTCAATGTAAGAAAATTTACGTCAGTCAGAGTGATTTCGATAGCTATCGAAATTGTATCGAAGACAAGTACATTTTCGAGCAAAAGCCTAATTTCGATACAATTTTTCTCCGTTTTACTCTGAAAAATCACTCAATTTGACGGCTTCCTAGAACTAAATTTTAATATCGAATTCAGTTAGTTAGCTCCTGTAACTACTTGGAGACATGCCAACATGTCTTTTAAAGAATTTTACAAAATAAGAAGCATCATCAAAACCAATTTTAAAAGCGATTTCGCTTATTTGTAATGATGTAAATTTTAACAAGCGTTTAGCTTGTAATATAATACGCTCGGCAATAATAATAGATGGTGATTTATTAACTACCTTCTTACTTATTGTCGTTAGCGTTTTTGAAGAAATATGAAGTAAACTAGCATAATCTTTAACCGATAATCCTTCTTTATAATGAGCTTCTATAAGTTCTTTAAATTTAAAAAATTGAAGCTCGTAAGCACTATTTAATTCTAATGTTTCTGAATGATTTGTACGATGAATACGCTCTAAAGTGATTAAAAAGGATTTTAAGGTAAAGCGAATAATATCTTTATAACCAAATTGATTACGGTGAGATAATTCCCTCTTCATTAATTTAAGATAGGTTGAAGCTGTTTCTAGAGTATCTTCAGGAATAATATAACAAGGATTCTTCTGGCTTTTAAAAACGTTATATTTTAGAAAAATATCTACATCGTTATGCATAAAAAAACTCTCATTAAAATGAATGAGCCAACCAGTAACATCTAAATTATTGTCGAAGGCATGAATTTGATCTTTAGAAATAAAAAGAATGGTATTTTCTTTAATATCGTAAGTTTTAAAATCTACAGTATGTGTACCTTCTTTGCAGAAAAACCATATAATTTGATAATAACTATGCGAGTGTGGCTGTGCAGGTTTATCGATACTTCGATTACGATATTCGTTAAGATCATAGACTTCAAACTGCAATTTTTGAGGATGCAGTTTATGTAAGTGGTATTGTGCTATGTTCTCTTTTTTCATCTACCTTCAAAGGTATTCAAAATTTTTAATGAAATTTATGCGTGTTCTAATAATTGTTCAACAGCTAATAACCCTTTTAAAATGGCACCATCCATATAACCACCATATTTGGGAGCTGTTTCTGCTCCAGAAAAAATAAGTTTTCCATTCATATATGTCTCTTGAAAAAGATCATGCCCATAATCAGGACTCATATATACGGAAGTAATCGTTTCGCAAGCTGTGTGCTTATCTTGCGACCAATCTTTTTCTTCGTAAGTAATGTAATCTAAAATTTCATCTCCTAAATATTTAGAAATATATTCTAGTATACGTTTTTTTCGTTTTTCGGGAGTCGTAGTTCTTAAACCTTCATTTACAAAGCCCATAAGAGTATATACAGAATCTTCTGCATTAGAATGGTCGTATAATTCGGTTACCGCACCAACTTGTCCTATTAATGTTCCAGAGAGTCCTTTGTGCCTCCAAAACGGTGTTTTAAAAGTTAACCCCACTTTTATAGCATTACTCATCCAAGTATGTGTACGGTTCATTACTTTATTTAAAGCATCAGGAAGCTGAGGTTTAAAATCTATTCGTGTTGCAATTCTAGGAGGAATGGTAATAATTACTTTTTCAGCATTAAAGATACCGTGGTTAGTTATGACTTCTAAACCTTGCTCTGTTTCGTTAATTTCTGTAACTGTTTGTTGTGTTTTTATATTATGTCGTAAGGGTTTAGAAAGCCCTTCTATTATGGTTTTAGTACCTCCGGAAACTCTATAAGCAGAAGGCGTAGAAACATCATTTTCAAAATAATGTGCAGGTGCCATAGTATTGTAAACCAATACACTTTTACCTTTACTGTACTGGTGAAATCGCTTTACATTAACATCATCTAATAAATCGATAACATTTTGATGATGATTTTGAAACCAAGTCGCACCAAAATCTATAGCATTTTTAGTTAATATTCTACCACCAATACGATCACGAGATTCCAATAGTGTAATATCGGTTTCTCCTAATTTATTAAGTAAGTAAGCCGATGTTAAACCAGAAAGTCCAGCGCCAATTATAATATATTTTGAAAATGATGTTGTCATTAATTTAATCTTCCATTAAATGAGTACCGTGTACTACAGCAGCACCAGCACGTAAAGCAGCGGCTACAAAAGTAACTTCTGCTAGTTCTTCTTTAGTAGCTCCAGCTTCAATAGCATGTTTTTTGTGTATTTCTAAACAGTATGGGCATTGTGTTGTTAAAGCAACAGCAATAGCCATAAGTTCTTTATATTTTTTTGGAATTGCCCCATCGCTTAAAGCAGCTTGATCTAACTGCTGAAAAGCTTTCATTTGCTGTTCCGCATTTTTTCCTAAAGCACCTAATTGCTTTAAGTTATTCATATCGTACATAAATATATCTTTTTTAATTAAATTTTAAACTGTCAATTTACTTTCCATGACATTGATAAGCCTTTTCGTTTGTAAGTTTCTCGAGACACTTCTCCTTCGTCGAAGCACTCGAAAAGACGTATAGACTTATTTATAGATGGCGTCAGTTCGAGTGATTTTTCAAAACGAAGTGAAGAAAAATTGTATCAAGAATAATTAGGGAATGTAAATTACTCTAGATACAATGCCTCTCTATCAAATTACTAGAATTGTTTATTCTATTGAATTATAACAAGATTAGTTTCTACCAGACATAACTCCACCATCGGTATCCCAAATAGCACCAGTTACCCAGTCTGCTTTATTCGATAATAAAAACGAAATAGTATTAGCAACATCTTGTGCTTTTCCATTACGTCCTATTGGGTGAAATCCGTGAAAATTCTGTAACGCATCATGCGCTTCTTGTTTTCCGCCAAAAACACTTTCGTACACAGGAGTTTCAACTACAGCCGGAGAAACAGCATTAACACGTATTTTATGATCTGCTAACTCCATTGCTAAATGTTGTGTTAATGAGTGTAATCCTGCTTTCTGCATAGAATAAGCAGAAGATGGTGTTGCTTTTACGGCTTGTTTAGCCCACATAGACCCAACGTTTACAATAGAACCTCCTTCGGTTTCTTTCATTTTTTTAGCAGCGGCTTGTGTAATGAAGAAGAAACCTCTATTTAAGTTTAAGTACGAATCGTAATCTTCTGTTGTGTGATCTAAAAAGGCCTTAGGACCAAAAATACCTGAAGCATTTACTAAATAGTCTAAATTATCTAAACCAGCAATTGTAGTATTTAAAGCTTCTACTTGAGTGCTATTAGTAATATCTACTTTATGGGTGTGTAAATTTCCAGAAGCTTCATTTTTAAACGCTTCTAGTTTTTGTTCGTTTGTACCTACTACATGTACTTCTACACCTTCGTTTAATAAGTTTTGTGCTGTAGCTTTACCTATACCACTACTTCCTCCTAATATTAATGCTCTTTTGCTCATAATGTTATTTTTTATGTTGTTTTTATTTTACACTGCAAAAGTATTTCGCTTATATCTAGGTAAATAGAGAGAAAAGGAAAATGAATGGTAATATTGGGAAATGAGTATTGTATATTTCTTTTTTATAAAACATGAGAATTGGTATCTTTGAGTTAATTAATCAATAAAAATCCCTCATTATGAATGCCTACTTTTTACCTTTTGCAGGCGGAAGTGAAATCTCTTATGCACCATTAGTCAAATTGCTAGCATCAAAAAATATAGCTTGTTACCAATGTAGTTTACCTGGAAGAGGGAAGCGCATTAGAGAAGCATTACTGGAAACCGTACCAGAAATGGCGGAAGATATTTTTAGACAACTTAAAACACGATTTCCAAATGGAGATTATGTACTTTTTGGGCATAGTATGGGGGCATTATTAACCGTTCATGTATTATTTTTAATAGAAAAGTATAACAGACCAATGCCTAAACATGTGTTTTTGTCGGGTAGAGGAGGAGAAATTAAAATGCCAGAGCCGCCACTTAAAAGTGAAATGGATTCTGAAACGTTTAGAGCAGCATTAAAAGCCTTTGGTGGTTTACCTGATGAAATTTTGCAAGAAGAAACTATTATGTCTTTTTTCGAACCTATTATTAAAGCAGACTTTAAAGCTATCGAACATTATTTACCTGTAGATGCTACTTTTAAAAATCTGCCTGTTACTGTTTATTATGGTACCGAAGATGATTTTAGTCTGGAGCAAATAAAATATTGGCAGCGCATTACAGATAGAACTATTAGAACACAAGCATACAATGGTGGACATTTTTTTATGCTAGATAAATGTGAAGCCATTGTAGACGATATTTTGTTTGAAGTCATCCAGTTAGCTTAATACCTTTTAGAAATGGAAGATATATTGTCTCAAAAATTAGAACGATTAAAACAAAAAAATGAACAGGCTTATAATGAGTTTGTTGGAGCTTTTGAGAAAGGAGAAAGTAAAAAAGGCGATACTTTAGTTCCTATGCATTCTATATGTAAAAAACTATACGTGCTAGAATCTGGAATTGCTAAACAAATACGACATAAAGAAGACGGCACGGAGCATATTACATGGTTTAGTTTCGAGAATGATTTAGTAACTTCTTATACTAGTTTTGTAACGCAGAAACCAAGTTTTGAGGCCGTATTGGCAATAGAAGATTGTAGTTATATGTCTATTTCTAGAGATGTTTGCTATGAACTGGCAGAAAGATATCATGCTGTAGAAACGTTTTTTCGCGAAATGTTAGAACTCTATTTCATGGAAGCAGACGAACGTTTATTCTTTTTACAAGCATTAACGGCCAAACAGAAATACAATTATATTCTTGAAAAAATGCCGCATTTTATTCAGAATATACCACAAAAAGAATTGTCTTCATTTTTAGGAATTACTAGAGAAACATTAAGCCGTATTAGAAAATACACGTAATAATTTTTTGTGAAATGTCGTTATTGACATTTGTCACACGTTTCTACAAGAGTTCCTTTTAAGTTTGTAGTGTAAATGAATCACTATGGAACTTCAACAAACAAAACAAGTATTTCCTATACTTAATAGTTCAGATTTTTTTCCTCCAACATTGGGGCGAATATTGTGGGTTTTTTATGCATCTAATAAAAAATATTTTACAGTAAAAGAGCTGAAGTGTTCCACTAGCTTAGAAGAAGATGCTATAGTTAAAGCTTTACATGTTTTAAAAAGCTTCGGACAAATCGATTATATTAATACTAATTCTGTTTTTGCAAATCAGTTTTTTGTAGATACAAATGGTAGTATTCAATGCCTTAAAAACAGTATAGCAGAAAGTAAAAATTTACTTGATATTTTAGAAAATATTATAGAGAATAGAGATAGTTCTAACCATACTATGAATGCTTTTATAAAGAACACCATTTTATTTTATAGTGAGATATTAGATTTTATTGATATAAAAACAAAAGAACATTTTAATAATTAATCAGGAACTATTCCATTAAAAACAAATCGTATGAACGGCAATTTATGTACACCCTCGAATCAAGATAGTATGATTTCTGAAAATAAATTTAAATACTTGAAATTTAATAAATTAAACGATGAGCATATTATATCTTTAGTAGACGATAAAGGCTTTGAAGTTAGTAGAGGTTTTGGTAATACATTAATAGATGCTATAAACGATTTACATAGTTGTTTGGTGTAATATTTTCATTTTCCTTAAAAGTCTTCTGTATTTGAAAAATAGGAGTCCTGAATAAATATGATGTAGATCACATTTTTTTAATAGCAATCCATAAGAAGTTGCCCATTATTTTCAAAATCACTTAATGGTTGTTGTAATTGATTAATTGTAATGTCTTCTAAAACTTCTAGTACAGAATTTTGCATGGCTATAGAACCGCATAGCATAAAAACACCACCTGCTTTTATTGCTTTTGCTATTTCAGCTTGCTGTTTTAAAAGCATATCCTGTACATAAGTCTTATGTGCAACTTGAGAAAAAGCAAGTAGGCAGTCTTTTATATTATCTTGTAAAAGAGAATCTTTTAGAATGTCTTTATAACAATCGAAAGACGCTTCTGTTCTTCCTCCCCAAAGTAATCGAATAGGTGTTTTTCTTTGCTTATTAAGCATTCCTAAATATGGAGCAATACCTGTACCATTTGCAATAAGCCATACAGATGGAGCTTGTTTAGGAAAATGAAATGTCTCATTCTTTTCTATACTCGCAGAAAGCGTATCACCTATATTTAAAGCACATAGATAGGTAGAACAAACACCATTAGGATGCCATTTTATACTTAACAAAATATCGCCATCAATTTCTGCTATAGAATACTGCCTTACTATTGTAGCTTCTGGCGGAATAACATTTAGTAAATCGCCAGATTGAAAACGACGTTTCTTATTACAGCGTAATCTAATTAATACTGTATTATCAACATTTAAAGGTGTTTTTTCTATAACAGTAAATAGCTGTTGCTTTTTAGTTTTATGTTTAGTATTTGGTAATAATACCTTAGCATTCATTCCTGTGTTTTTATTCCATTGGTTTACCCAGCTTTTAAAAGCAATTTCCGATTGGTCATTTATTTTTACCAAAGACGTTATTGATTTGAAATTAGGATGGGCATTTAGCAAGTTATTTGTTTTTATAGCAAAACTACAGTAGTTAGGATATAATAAAGACCCAAAACCCAATACTGAAAACTGTAAATGTTTTATTGGTTGAATGGTATTAAGTAGACTTTCAAATTTTCTAGCATTACTAGGAGAATCACCATCGCCGTAAGTTGCTGTAAAAATAATTAGATGCGTTGCCTTTTCGTAGGTTGTATAGTCATTTAAAGTTGCTAAATGTATTGTCTTTCCTTCGTTTTCTAAAGCTTTATAGAACGCTTTAGCAAAACTATAAGTAGTTCCAGTTTCAGAACCTACAAGAAGAATATATTCAGCATCGCCTTTAGTCCATTTAGAAACTGTAGACTTGGTGTTCTTTGATCGTTTTAAACGTATTGAAATACCAGAGTATATAAAAAACAATAAACTTAAACAGGATAATAGTAATACCAAAGACCAAAGCATACTGCCACGACCTGTATGTAATTGTAAACTTAAACGAGAAGCCAATGTAACAAAAGGGTATTGTAGTTCGCTTACAACTGTTCCATTATACTGGTGTATCAATAATGCTTTATCATTTAAGTCTATTTCAAAATAATCTTCAGCAGCATCTGAAAATGGAAACGTAACCTTTCTAATATTATTTAAGCTTAGTTTTTTGAATAGTGAAAACTCTGAAGCCTCCGTTTTTTCAGAAGCTTCATTTGATATTGAACTCCAGTCATGCGTTGTCGTATCTTTTGGTAATAAAGAAAATTTTTCTAATGAAAGATAAACGCCTGTAGTTGCTAAAATAACGATAGGTAGCAAAAACCAACGGCCTAAAATAACATGGTATCGCTGTGCGGTATCTGTTTCCTTTACTTTAGTAAACCATTTTTTTAATCCGCCTTGTCGTTGTGCCAATAAAAAAATGCCGGTAATAGCTATAAAACATAGTAAAAATGAAACAACACCAACAAAGCCACGTCCTATACTTTTTAAAAACAAAGACCTATGCAGATTGGTAATAAAACTAAAAAAAGGAGATTGTGGTACCACATCTCCTAAGTTTTCACCATCTATTGGGTTTATGTAAATAGATTTACTATCTCCATTTATAGACACTATTGAGGCTTTAACGAAATGTTCTGCTGTAATTTCGATATCTAAAACCTCATTATAAGTGCTTTGTAATACTTTAATAGTCTCCGAAAGTTTAACCTTGCTTAAATCTGTAACCGCATAAGGTTGTGCCTGTTCTGTTATAGGTTCTACAGCTAATATAGCACCAGAAATAGCAGCAATAACAAGAAACAAAGCAGAGACAATTGCAAGTAAAAAATGACTATAACGCCAAAATGACCCTACCATAACTAATTATTGTGGCATCATACGTACATAACGTATAAAACCGTTTCCTGCTACTTTACTTTTTATACTTTCTGAAGTCAATTTAAACTCAACATCTTTAGTGTAGTATTCTTGATCTTCTACTGCAGTTTCAAATCTAATGCTATAACTAGCATCTATATATTGTTTAGGTATTTTTAATACACTTACAGTACGACCGCCACCGCTTACGGTAGCACCAGAAATAGCATCGACATCTAAACGTTGTTTACCATAAAATTGCCACCACTCTGGTATTTCACTATACCATTCGCTATCTTTTCCTTGCACGTATAACGTCTGCTCATAATCCCCTTTAGGGTTAATTAATGAAATAACAACATAGGCACCTTCACCTGTATAATTTGTCATTTGTATCATACATTTTACATTGGTGGTTTCTATTGGTTTTACAAAGGCAAAACATATAAAAACTGTAATTAATACAACTGAAATAAGTTTTAATGATCTAAGCATTTATTGGAGAAAATTTAATTTAATATTTTGTTTTTGTAGTAATTCGTTTTCGCTAGCAAGGTCTAATACCGTTTCATTAAATTCGGTCCTAATGGTTTTATTAGCACCGTTATTTAATAAGTATTTAAGTATAGCATCGTTCTCAGCTTTCATTGCAGCAATATGTAATGCAGTATAGCCTTCTTTATTTTTTGTGTTAATATCTATACCAAAAGTAATGACTCGTTTTATAAGCGCTAAATTGTTTCTCTCTGTAGCTATGTGTAACAAGGTGTTACCTCCGTTTTGTAAGGTATTCATGACTAAACCGTGTGCTTTCAATACTTTTAATTTAGCATCAAAGATTGCTGTGTCTTCAGCTTTAAATGTGTTTAATAGATAATACCCCAAAGTATTTCCATCGTTGTCTTTTGTTTTAACATCCGCTCCCTTTTCTAATAAAAATGTAACGACTTCAGTATCGTTTCTATTTACAGCACTAGTTAATGCAGAACGGCCGTTTTCATTTTTAATATTAAAATCTTTTACATGTTGAGAAAGAAATTGTACCACTTTTAAAGTATTACCATTAGCAGCATTTATAAATGGAGAATTTCCAGCATTATCTTGTAATGTTACACTTACGCCTTTTTTTATAAAGTATGTAAACAATTTTAAATCGTCACTGCGATAAGCTATAGCATGCAACGGATTACATCCGCGGTCACCTATTACATTAACAGGTATGCCTAAACCTTCAAGAAATTGATAGGTTTCTAGAGTATTCTGTGAATTTCGTAACCCTTTACTAGCATATAAAATAGCATTACCGCCTTTTGTATTAGTTATTTTAGGATTAACACCCTTACTAATCAATAACTTTAAAAAAGAGAGGTTTCCTTTTCTTGCAGCATGATTAAAAATAGTATTCCCAATAGGATCTTTGTCTTTAAGATTAAATCCCTTAGAAATAAAATAGTTTAGTTCCTTTTCATTGTCTAAATAAGGTGCTACAAGGAATAATACATTTACACCTTCTTCATTTATTTCTTTATTTAGTATTGCTCCATTTGTTTCGAACAAATTGTATACCTCTGTCTTTTTTTGCCCTGTAGCAGCAGCAAATGTTACAGGTGTATTTCCATGACTATCCCTAATATTAATTACTGCACCTTTCCTAAAAAGATGTTTCATAATATTAGTATTGCCTTTGTAAGCAGCCCAAAAAATGTAAGTACGGCTATCGTGAGTTCTTTTGTTTACTTCATTTCCTTCTAGTGTTAAAAGGTATTTAATAGTATCGTCATTAGTCTTTTCTAAAAGCGCATACACAATTGCATCAAAAGCATATGTATTTAATTCAGATGGATTGTTACCTTCAGAAATAGCTTTTTTTACCTGTTCTACTGTTGGATTTGTTTTCCAATAGTCTCTAGATAAAAACACATTGTCTTGTGCAAGAATTTCCGAAGAAAAGAGGAGTGTTAAAAGTGTGCTTAAAATTAATTTTGCGTGCATATTATGGCTTTTTTACAAAGGATTCTATTACGGGACTAATTTGAGACTCTTCGGTTACAGCATCGTCAAATAAATGCTTGTATAATGCTTTATTGTCTACTTTAGTTTCTAAGGACAATGTTTTGTTGCGTCCATAAATCTGATCCCATTTTGCTCTAATAGTTTTCCATTTGTTGTTATGTTCGGTCCACCATTTTTTAGCAGCAGCACAACGACTATCTTCTACTTTAACATAAGTGTTATATCCTTTTTCTTTCGCTATTATAACATCATCTTTACCATTTTCGCGTATTATTTTATCATTATCCTGGTCGTGTACCCAACCATAATCGGTAATTTCTTGACGGTTACCGCGCATGGTTAAATTATAATCGCTACGTGTAGTATATTCTCGTCTAGGTAATGGAGCAGTAGTTGTATTTTCCCAATAGCTTTTCCCATCTACATGTACCCATGTTCCAGAACCTTCGTAGCGTGGGCTATCGTCTACTTG
Organism: uncultured Flavobacteriaceae bacterium; assembly: GCA_947494205.1. GTDB lineage: Bacteria > Bacteroidota > Bacteroidia > Flavobacteriales > Flavobacteriaceae > JAHDHI01. The sequence goes on from CANLUH010000013.1 coordinate 78,756, forward strand.
ATAGACCTTTTGCGTCCACTGTCCTTTAACCTCTTTTTTCTTTTTCTCTAAAAAAGTCCATGTATTATCAGCATTGTACATATAGAAATTTGTGTTTTCATAAACCCAATCTTGTCGCCAATGTTTAACAATACTAGGCTTAGCAGGGTTTCCAACTTGAAGAATATGTTGAATAGAAACTTTATTCTTTTCGTCGGTTACTAAACCAGCCCATTCTAAAGCAGTAGCAACTTTTGTTTTAGAAGGTTTGTATAAAGAATCAGTTGTATAATTAAAGGTCTCCGCAAAATTGAAGGTGACTTCATAACATCCACACATTTTTTTAATGGCTTCCGCATCCTGTTTTTGTTTCTTTTGGGCATTAACAGAAAATACCACAATTAACATAAGTAAAGTAGATAATGTTGTTTTCATTATTTCAAGTTTAAATTTCTAAATAGATGACAAAATTACTTATTTTTATTTAATCTAAATAAGAATAATGTATATATTTGCACCTTATTAAGAATCATTCTAAGTAATATGAATTATAAAAATCTGTCTATTAGCTGCTTATTAATACTTTTCTTTGGGCAATTATTTTCTCAAGACATTTTAAGAGACACTACTAAGACTACAAACCTAAATGAAGTGATCCTTACAGCAACCAGAACGGCTAGGCAGCTTTCCTCTTTGCCGTTACCAGTTACATTGGTTCCAAAAAAGAAAATTATTCAATCTGGAACCATTAGATTAAATGAAATTTTAAACGAACAAACAGGAATAATTACTATAGCAGATGAGAGCGGTTTTGAAGGCGTACAAATACAAGGGATTGCTTCAGATTATATTCTTATTTTAATAGATGGTGTGCCTCTTGTAGGGCGTAGTGCAGGTAATTTTGATTTAAGCAGACTTACCGTTGGGAATATTAAACAAATAGAAGTTGTTAAAGGACCTTCTAGCAGCTTATATGGCTCTGAAGCTTTGGGAGGGGTAATTAATATTATTACAGAAAAACCTAAATCTGAAAAGTTGGAAGGTGCTATTTCTTATAGAATTGGTCGTTTCAATCAACAAGATATTAATGTAGATATTAAACAACGTATTAACAAATTTAGATATGCGGTTTTTGTGAATCGTTTTTCTAGCGAAGGATATGACCTAAACCCAGAAGCAGAAGGCCAAACGGTAAACCCTTTTGAAAATTACACACTTAGCACAAGAGCTTTTTACGATTTTAACGATACACTTTCGCTATTCTCTTCATTACGATTTTATAACCAAAAACAAGACGCCGGATTTACTTTTAATGAGACTACTTTTGAGGGTAATACAGAAGAGCAAGAGTGGAATGCTCATATTAGGCTAGACCAAAAATGGAGCGATAATTTTGATGTAGATTACGAATTATATTACACAAATTATAATGCAGATGAACGCTTAGTTAGTTCAATATCTGATGAGGTTTTAAGCGATAGTAACTTTGATCAAAAGCTATTTCGCCCAGAGATTAGAGGCCATTACACTTTTAATACAGCGGGAACAATTACCACAGGTATTGGGATACAACATGATGCGTTGGATCGCACTTTTTTTGATGAAAAAGTAGCGTTTAACTCGCAATATATTTATGGGCAATACGATGTAAACCTTGCTAAAAAATTAAATGTAATTGTTGGTGGTCGCTTCGATAATCACTCAGAATACAGCAATCAATTTAGCCCTAAGTTGGCCATGCGTTACGAATTAACCGATAATATAGCTTTAAAAGGTTCTATGGGTTATGGCTTTAAAGCACCAGATTTTAGACAACTTTATTTCGATTTTACAAACTCAGCAGTAGGCTATACGGTTTTAGGTTATAATGTAGTTATAGATAAATTAGCAGAACTACAAGCACAAGGACAAATTTTAGATGTTGTAGTACCAACAAGTGCATTAAACGAACCACTTGAAGCAGAAAGTTCTATTGGCTATAATGTAGGTGTTACTTATAAAAAAGATAAATGGAATACAGAATTAAATCTTTTTAGAAATGACTTTAAAAATCTTATAGATACGCGAATTATAGCACGTAAAACAAATGGGCAGAATGTGTTTAGCTATGTCAATTTTGATGAAATATATACTACAGGATTAGAAGTTAATACAAACTATAAAATTAATAATACCTTAAATATAAGTGCAGGATATCAACTATTGTATGCTTTCGATAAAACTAAAAAAGCAAAGGTTGAAAATGGAGACGTTTTTGCACGCGATCCACAAACCAACGAGACTGTCGTGGTTAAAAAGAAAGATTACTTCGGATTAGTTAACCGCTCAAGACACAATGCTAATTTAAAAGTATTCTACGATATTATTAAGGCTAAAATAAATGTAAACCTGCGTTTATTATACCGAAGTAAATATGCGCAGTTCGATACTAACGGTAATGGCGTTATTGATAGCTATGATACCAGTTTTGTAAATGGTTTTGTAACAACAAATGTAGCGGCAAGTAAGCCCTTTTTTAAAGACTTCAACTTACAAATTGGCGCAAATAACCTACTAGATTATACAGATGAGAACATTCCGTCTTTACCTGGAATTCAAGGATATGCAAGAATTAATTATAAATTTTAATACAATAAAAATGACAACAATGAACACTATTAAAGCCATCGTAATCACTCTATTATTTGTAGGGTTTACATCCTGTAGTAACGACGATGACAACATGCAAACACCATCACCAACACAATCGGCACCACTACAATCTGAACAAGTAACTAATTTAGCTGCCCCACAAACAGGAGGGCAAGGGCAACCTGTAGGTGGAGAGTTCGCAAAATTCGATTTTGAAACAGGACTACAAACAACAAGTAGTACAGATTGGGATATTGCTTTTAGAGGTACAACAATTGCAATTAACGGCGGAACAGTTACAGGAACAGCAGACGAACCAACGCGTAATGGTAATGCAGGAGCAACTATTGTTTCGGGAACTTTTTCAAGTGTTACTACTGCAGATGGATTAACGTTTGCACAAGATGGAGATGCTACCTTTGCTATACCAACAGGAAGCGATAATGGTTGGTATAATTATAATTTTATGACGAATCTAATCACTGCCATACCAGGAAAAGTATTGGTTTTTAGAACTCGTGATGGAAGGTATGCGAAAGTTGAAATTTTGAGTTATTATCTAGATCAAAATAGTGCTGATCCAGCAGGCGGAAGACACTATACGTTTAATTATGTTTATAATCCTAATGAAGGCGAGACATCCTTTTAATACATATTTAATTTGAGTTAGTTTTAAGGTTCGTCTTGTATTTAGGCGAACCTCTCCCGTAATAAATAAGTAGCAAATTTCTAATTCATATAATTAATCTTATTTAAAACAGTAGAGTATGAGCTGTATTAGTAGTTTTAAAATTATAAAAGAGCGGTTTACATCTTTTTTAGAAGAAAAGGGCTATAGAAAAACATCAGAGCGCTATGCTATTCTAGAAGAAATCTATAGCGCTAAGGATCATATAGATATAGAAACACTTTTTACTAGAATGGTAAATAAAAAATATAGAGTTAGTCGTGCAACGCTCTACAATACCATGGATATTTTACTAGAATCTCGTTTAGTACGGAAACATCAATTTGGTGATAGTACAGCATTTTACGAGAAGTCTTTTTTCGATGGGAAACACGATCATATTATTTTAACAGATACTGGTGAAATATTAGAGTTTTCCGACCCAATGGTACAAGAAATAAAGAAAACAATAGAAGAGACGCTTAACATAGAAATAGATACCCATTCGTTATACTTTTTTGCGACTCGAAATAAAAAGGTTTAAACTTATTTAGAAATATCAAAATGAGAGATTTCAAATAAACAGGCTAAAGTTGATTTAATGTTAATTCTAGTAAACCTAACAAATAGGTATTACAGCGTATTTTATTTGATGTTTAAATAATCTAGTTTATATTTAGACTAGAGAAAAAGTTGTTGAAAATCCACTCATCATAGGTGTTTTTTTATTCGTTATTAAATAAAAACTAAACCATAATGCCCATATTAAGTATAATTAATACTGCTAAAGAATTTGCTAATACTAAAATTAAAACTCCATTTTTTACAACTTATACACTTATCTGGTTTTTTAGGAATTGGGAATTAGTATATTCTTTGATTTATTTTGATGAAAAACTTAATCTCGACAATAGATTAGAGTGTATACAACAATATTTTAATGAAAATCCTTTTGTAGATGGAGTATTATATAATATAGGTTGGACATTTTTAGTGTTGTTTTTAAGTTATTTGCTATTGAATTTATCTAGAGTAATTACGTTGTTTTCAGAGATAAAATTAAAACCACTCATAAGTAACTTATTAGATAAAGATACTGTAATCCCAAGAAATCGATTTAATATAGTTGAGAGCCAAAGAGATCAAGCGTTTGATACTATAAAAGAATTAAGAACTTCATTAGCAAATATAGAGTCAGTGTTAACTGATAATAAAGAAATAATAAGAAATAAAGAAGATGAGATTAATGGGCATAAAGAGTATTATTCACAATTAGAGGAAAATAGAAATTCATTAAACAAAGATAAAGACGACTTATCAGTAATGTCTAATGCAAAAGATGATTTATTAAATTTGTTTAAAATAAATACTCAATCTCATATTAGATTGATTATTGAACATTTAGGAGATAATAATGTTACAAATTTCTATTCTTTTTACAAAGAATATTTTGAAAAAGGAAAATTAATACCTTCAAATGAGTTATATCAAAAATTTGAGTTAATGACTATAGAAAATGGTATAGCTAAATTTACGGATTTAGGAAGGGTTTTATATTTTCATTATTTAACGTCTATTCAAAAAAAGACAATGTTACATAAACCTACAGATTACTTAGAGAAATACTATAAATATAAAGAAGAAGAGTTTATTAAAAAACATGAAATGAAACATCCTTCAAAAAATTAAATATTAAAAAACACTCTCAACAGAGTGTTTTTATGTCCTATTCTAAAAAGTTGACAATTACCAATTTTACACTACGGCAATACGTAAAATGGCATTTATTAATAGGAGCAGTACTTTCCTAAATATACCTCATTTATAATTGAATCAAAAAAAGTGTTTGTCTGTTAATGTCATTAAAGTAGCTAGAAATTATTTTTATTTGTATTAAAAAAGCCCATAAATATTAATTTATGAGCTTTTTATTCTGTGGAGTCGGAGGGAATCGAACCCTCGTCCAAACAAGTAATCAAAGGGCTTTCTACACGCTTATTTTTTGATTAGGTTTTCGATAATAAACTGACCAAAAACAGCCTATTTATTACTTATCTTCTTTAGTTTCGAAAATGCACCGAAGCTTTACACAATCTATATTGACATTTACGATGCCTCAAAATGGAACGCCGTCAATCAAGGCTTTCCGGAGACATAAAGCTTGTACACCTTGTGTACCGAGGCTTAATCCTACTATAATTCGGATTAGGCAGCTAAAGCGTAGTTATTCTCGCCGTTTAAAAAGTTGACTTAGCGTTTTACGAGTTCAATGTCATTACTCGACGTGCTTACCGTTTCATTAATCTCGCTGTCAAAACCAGTCGACCCCGATTTCATGTAAATGATTTACATTTTGTAGAACGCAAAGTTACCAAAAAGTTTGTATAAGCTTGCAATTCCTACTATTTTCGTGCAAAAATTATTCCATAGCATTGCTTTGTCAGTCGCTGTCAGTAATTTAGGAGTAAATTAATAAATAGATTTCTGTATTCACAGAAATGAAAATAAACTGTTTTCTATGAAATTCGCATTAATAAAAGAACGTAAAAACCCACCAGATCGCCGAGTTGTATTTTCTCCACAAGCTTTAGAAAAACTAAAAATAGATTTTCCAGAGGCAGAACTTGTTGTAGAATCGTCAGATATTCGAGTGTTTAAAGACGAAGAATATTCAGATTTAGGGTTTACGATTTCAGAAAATGTAACAGATGCTGACGTTATGTTAGGTGTTAAAGAAGTGCCTATTTCGGCATTGATACCTAATAAGTCGTATTTCTTTTTTAGCCATACGATTAAAAAACAGCCTTATAATAGAGATTTACTACGTGCTATTTTAGATAAAAATATTACGATGTATGATCACGAAACGATTGTTAACGAAAAGAATAATCGTTTAATTGGTTTTGGATATTATGCAGGAGTAGTAGGGGCTTATAATGGTTTTAGAGCTTACGGGTTAAAATACGGAAGTTTTAATTTACCAAAGGCTGAAACGTTAAAAGATAGAGATGCTTTAAATGCTGAGCTAGATAAAATAACCGTTCCTAAAATGAAAATTGTTTTAACGGGAAGTGGGAAAGTAGGAACAGGAGTAAAAGAAATTTTAGACCATTTAAAAATTAAAGAAGTTTCGGTTGACGATTATTTAAATAATGAGTTTGACGAAGCTGTTTATGTACAAATAGATGTACTAGATTATAATACACGTAAAGATGGGCAAGATTTAGGGAAATACGATTTCTATAATAATGCTGAAGATTATAAATCTAACTTTATGCGTTTTGCTAAAGTGAGCGATGTTTTTGTTGCAGGACATTTCTTCGGTGATGGCGCTCCTTATTTATTTACTAGAGAAGATGCTAAATCACCAGATTTTAATATAAAATTAGTAGCAGATGTTAGTTGTGATATAGATGGACCAGTGGCTTGTACTATAAAACCATCTACTATTGCAGATCCTATTTATGGTTACGACCCAATAACAGAACAGGAAACAGATTATAAAAACGATAATGCTATTGTTGTAATGGCTGTAGATAATTTACCTTGTGAGTTGCCTAATAATGCTAGTCGTGGTTTTGGATTTATGTTTTTAAAGTCTGTTATCCCAGCGTTTTTTAATGGAGATAAAGACGGTGTTCTAGAGCGTGCAAAAATGACAGAAAACGGAAAGTTAACTGAGCGTTTTACGTATTTACAAGATTACGTAGACGGGAAAGAGTAGTTTTTAAGTACTAAGTATTCATTATTAGAGATACTTTTATATAAATAAAAACGGTTATAGTAATTTACTATAACCGTTTTTTTATTTTTAAAATGTTTGCTTTTTATGGATTTAATAAACCAATCATTAAATCTATTTCTTGCATCATTTTTTCATTTTGTCCGCTAAAACCAACAACTTTAAAGTTCATTTTTCCATCAGGGCCAATAATTACTTTAGTTGGTATACCACTTACATCATAACTAGAAGCGATATCAAACTCTTCGGTCTCTTTGTTTTTAGTATCAAAAATAACATTGAAATCGTATTTGTTTTTAGAAATGAAATCTGCTACTTTTTTCTCTCTATCTGCTCCATCTTCCATAGTGTCTACAAATAATAGAACAACATTTTCGTTGTCTTTGTATTTTTCAACTACTTTTTGCATACCAGGAAAAGACGCTTTACAAGGACCACACCATGTTGCCCAGAAATCTAAGATTACTGTTTTTCCTTTTAAAGAAGCTAATGTTACTTCTTCTCCATCCATATTTTTAAGAGCAAAAGCAGGTGCTTCTTCGTTTAGCATAGATTTTTTTAAATCGGCTAATTCTTTCTCATGTGCTTTCTTTTCTATATCTGCAATAACAGCATCGAAATCACCGTCTTTATTAACTTCTGCAAAAGCAGTTTTGTAATACTCAGTCATTTTTTTAGTGCCTTTACCATCGTTTAAAAAAGCGTTAGCTTTATCGCTAACCGCTTGGTATTGCTTGTCTTCTAATAAGAATTGAATATAACGTTCGTTTAATTCTGGATCTTTTCCTTCTCCTATTGCTATTTTTTGGTGATCTATAGCTTCTTTTACTTTTCCTTGTTTAAATAGAATAAGCGCGTAAGTATCTGCATACATGTTATAAGAACTCTTTATGTTCTTTTTGTATTGGTTTGGTGTAAGATACTGTGGTTTATCGTCTAAAGCATTTTCTGCTTGTTTTAATAAATCTAAAGACGATTTAGAAATTTTTGCAGCGAAGTCTAAATCTTTACCTTCTTCTGCTAAAGGCCAAGCCATACTGTTATATAAGCTTGCTTTGTCCATAGGTTTATCCATCATAGCCACATATTTGTCAAACGACTTCATGTCTTTAGCTTTGTAACTTGCAGAAGCTAGGTTGTTTGTGAAAAAACCTAAATTTGAGTTTTCACTATCCATTGCTTTTATATCATTAAATATTTTCTCTTTATCAGCAAAATCTTTAGCTTCAAAAAAGGAATTCATTAACGACGATGCTTTCATTTTTCCTTCAGGGAATTTTTCTATAGCAACCGTTCTAATAGAATCTGCTAGGTCTCTTTTTTTCATCATGCCATAAAAGCTAGATAGTAAACCATAATCTTCTTCTGTTAGTGATGCTTTTCCTTTTAGTTCTTCGATTTTTGCTTCTACTAATGCTTTGCCTTTAGCTTTATCATTTCTAAACATGGTGTTTATATAACCGTTACCCCAAGCTTCTTTTAATTCTGGGCTAGCAGTAAGATCAGCTTCCATTGCTTCAGCTATAGCAGCTTTATCCGCTTCTAATCCAAATTGGCGTCCATAAGAAGACGGATAGAATGCTACACTTGTATTACTTCCTTTTACAACATTACCATCTGCATCATGAACTTTTAATACGTATCCTTTTTTGTTGTTGTCATCGTATTTACCATCTACTGTAAAGTTAAATGCAACAGCAGAAATTGAGTCTGGTACAGTTATAGTTGCTTCCTTGTTTGTAAAATTAATATCGTATGGGTACGCTTTTAATTGATTAATTTGATGGTAGAAACTTTCCATTTGTTCAGCATCTCCATTGTATGTAATGGTAAAAGGCTCGTTTTGTGTAATCTTGTCTGTAGAGAGTTCAAAGTCTCCTAAAGCAAGTGGCGTTGTTGCTGGTACTTTATTTTCTTCTTTACAAGACGAAAATGCCAATACTGCAACTAATGCGCAAAATGTTAGTTTTTTCATTGAATATGAGAGTTTATATGTTAATAGCTTTAAAATTAGTAAATACTTTTTAAATAGGCTAACTATTTGATAATAGGATTTATATAAACTGTTTCTTTTATTGAGATAGAAGCCGTTTTATGTAAGAAATAACAGCGTTTTTAATTTAAATTGGTTTTTGTCTTTTTAAAGAGTAGATATCCAATGCTTAGAGCGACTCCAAAACAAAGTGTAAATAGCCAAGCATTATAATGCGCTTTTGGTTGTATTACTATGGATACAATATCTGAAATTATTTGACTGGGATTATTTAAAATTTCCCACGAATTATAACGTAAAAACCGACCAAGATACATCCCGAAACTGCTTAGAAACAAGATTGAAATAATAATGAATTCTACAAGCGTATTATTGAAATATTGTTTTAAAATGATTTTACAATCTTTTATAGAGTAGTAAAATAGCATTAAACCATTAACTGCAAACGAAAAAATCATTAAAACATCTAACCATAATACTTTACTACTACTGTATTTTAAGTGTAATAAGTCTGTTACAATGTACGGCGCATTGGGTAAGAATAGCAACCAAATAGAAAGAGAAGTTATTACAAGAAACCGATTAGTCGTTTTTAAACTTATTAAATAGGTAGTAATGGCGTAGGGAATAAAAGCTAAGAATATGTTCCATATTAAAAACAGAAAATAACGTGTTTCTGTTATTTGCATTCTAATGATAAGTAACAAGATACTAAAAGACAAAGAGAGCGTTAGCAGTGTTAATATATTTAATCGCTTTTTTAATGTAAGTGTTACGTTATGCATAGTGGTTGTATTTTTTATCGATTAATACGGCGCAGATAATACCTAAAGTATAGGCTATTAAATCTTCAATACTAAAATGACTACCAAGAATTAAAGTGGCTAGTCGATTATGCCTAAGGTTTAAATAGTCTAATAGGTTAGCAAGTTGTAAAAACTCTATAGTGTAGGCTATTATTAAAACCGATAAAGCAATGAGTATTGTATTTGCTTTAAGGAAACTTTTAAAAAAAGTATATAGAAGTATTACTACTAGAAAATCTCCTAAAGTATACCTAATAAAACCATCTTTTAAAAAGAGGGCAATGAGTATTTCTGTTATTAACAGAATACTAAAAAGTATGAAATAAGTAGGATTAAAATAGAGTTTCATAGGCTTATACAATTTTAATTTTTTCACCTAAAAATTTCGGTTTTACATTAAATATAATATCTACGACTGCTTTGGTTTTTGCAATGTATTCTCTTAGTCTAGTTTTAAGCCCGTAACGCCCAGTAATATCTTTAGCATTAAATCCAACGGCATTAATATCGTGGTGTTTTGCTAAATAAATAGCACGTTGGTTATGAAACTCTTGAGAGATTACAATAAAGGAGGTTAAACCAAATATTTCTTTTGCTCTAACTACAGAATCTAACGTTCTAAATCCAGCATAATCTAAATAGATTTTAGATTCTGGAATACCTTGTTTAATAAGGTCGTCTTTAAAAGTCGAGGGTTCATCATAAGTTTTACGCCCGTTATCGCCGCTAACTAATATGTAGTCTATTTTATTGGCTTTGTATAATGCAACAGCTGCATCAACTCTATATTTATAGTATAGGTTTATTCTGCCATTAGATAGTGTTTTTACAGCACCTAAAACTAAACCTACTTTATGTTTTTCTAATTTTGAAACTGTGTTAAATGTTTTAGACTTGGCTGTTTGTTTTACTATATAATTAGAAATAACAATACATCCCATTGTTAGTATAAATAAGAAGAATAAGCGTTTCGTATATTTTATAATGCGTTTCATTTTATGTAGTGTTTTTAAAGTATTTATAAAGAGTCTATAACCATTTGAAAGTAGACTAATGCTATTGGGATATTTAATAGCAATACGCCAATAGATTTTAAGGTTTCTATTCTTCGCTTATCAATAAATAAAGCAACTATTAATAGGATTAGAATAATACTATTAATAAATGCAGCTAACCAAACATACATATAGCCTAACCAAATAATGAAATTGGAGGTGCCGAATATAAAATGAAGTATTAATAACACTGTACCTATTATAAAAAATAGAGTGGCAATTTTTATGGTTGCTTTTAATCTATTCATGATTTAATAATTAAGGTTTATAAAAATGGCGCTTCTAATGTCGCTAATAGAAACAAGAAGCATGTTTTTAAAGTCTAGATTATGAAACGTATTTGCGTTTTTACCAATGCGATAAGATTTTAAATAGTATTTAATATAATCGGGGAGTAGCAGTGTTCCCAAAATAACAGCACCATACAGATAAAGACTATGTTTTCCATTACCTAAACTTAAATACTGTAAGGCAATTTCATCTTCTACTTTAATGCTATAACCTGTTAGTACATGATACGCATCATGGCGTTCTACTTTCGGAATTAATTCGAAATTATTTTTTTCTAAAAATAGCCCCAAATGTTTGCCAAATGTATAATCCGGATAGGTTAGTAATTCTGCTTTATAGATTCCCCATGGTTTGTGGTTTTTAAAAAGAGAAGTATATAGTGTTTTAGAAACTTCAAATAACCATATAATTAATTGCTTTCTATACTTTTTCATACAGGTCTTGTTTAGAAATCCATACCCAAGTTTGTAATAATGTAAAAAAGGCAGATGTAAAAAACGCTATAGCAAACACGTCATACTTAAATTGATGAATAGCGATACTAGATACCGTAAAAACAACTATAGCGTAATACGGAAAATAAATTTTAAATATTTGTTGTTTGCTAAGCGTACTTTCTAAAAACCAGAACACAGGAAATACAGTAAATACAATTGTAAATAGGCAACATATAAATATGGGGATTAACGATAATGGTATAAGTGCTATTACAGAATCTGAACTTAATTCCGGAAGTATAATTATCCAAAAAATAACAGAAGCCATACCCGTTGCTTTTACAGCTGTATTTCCTATTCTCATAACTTAATTTTTTATTTTGAAATTATCATACAAGTATTCTTGCCAAGAGTGATTTTCTAACCTCGTTATATAATGGTTATATTTTCTGTTAATGCTTTCTCGCTGTATTTCAGAAAAAAGAGGAGAATTAATAGATTCCTTTAATAATAGCGTATTATTATCTGAGAGTAATATTAAATAATTGGTGTCTGTACGTTCTGCATTATTTAAGTTGTAAAACGTAATAGTATTGTCCCAATTAAACGTGCTAGAAAGTATTAAAATGGCAAATGCAATTTGTGTATTTACTCGTAATAAATACCATAGATTTTTAATGTTTGAAACCTTGATTAATGTAGTAAACAGTCCAATAAGTGTTAATAGTAAATAGACATTAACCCCAATACGTTTGTACGTTAACCCGAAAGACGTAATGTATTGGTAGTTCTTTATACTAATAACTATTACAAGGGCACTATTTAGAATAATCCATACATACGTTAACCATTTTAAGTTTTTATTTTTTTTATAAAAGTTTAAGTCACCTCTAAAAAAGTAGAGAATGATAACGATAGCAAAAATTATGGAAGCAATAAGAGCATTAATACCACTGTGTACTGAGTTAGAAAATTCTGAAGCATTAGTAATGTCTGTTTGTAAAACATAAGCAATATCGGTTATTAAAAATAGAGTAATCAATAGGTTTAGAGCACTCATTAAAACGACACCTAATTGTTTCTCTCCCTCTAATTTTTTTTCTGAAGGGTTTTCAGTTCGTAATAAACCATTACCAGTAGATAAATCTGTTTTAGTTAATGGTTCTATAGCAATAGGGCGCGAAATATTATTGAATAAATAATAACCAAGAACAGTTATTAAAACCCATTGTAAGTTGATAAAACTAAAATCTATTTTAGAAATTAAATTGTCGAATACTGGGTTCCCATTTCTGTACAACCCTATAAATAGAATGATAACTATTGCAGGAATACCCACAATTTTAATCCAGTACAAATAATCTATTTTTCGTTTTTCTATAGTGTCTTCGTTATTACTTTGTTGAAGACGTTCTTGATAACGATGAAAGAAGGCAGCAATAGTAGTGTAACAACCGTTAAGCCAACTAATATATATAGCCGTTTTATGTTCAGATACAGTACCAACAAGTATAAAAAACGATAGGATGTTTGCAATAATTGCTAAATCCGATTGGTATAAAAAGACTGCAATACCACTTATTAAATAGCCTATTGTTTTTATAATAACATTCGTTTTTGTAAAAGCAGCTTTTCTGTTCGTAAATAGAATACTAATAGTTAGCATACTAAATACAATAAGATTTAAACCCAAACCCTGTTTGTAAAACAAAGTGCTAAACCCAATAGCTGCGATAATATTAAATAGTTGTTTCATAAAGTTGTTTTTAAAGTACTTTGAATTTCAAAGTAAATGAATAAAAAAAATGTTGTTATTGTTTATTAATTAATTTTTCTAAAGCATTAATGTGCTTTTTAAATTCTGCTTTTCCCAAAGAGGAAGCACTATAACGTGTATTAGGCTTTCTGCCAATAAACTGTTTTTCTACAGAAATATATTCTGCCTTTTCCAGTGCTTTTGTGTGACTTGCTAGATTACCGTCTGTAGCACCTAACAACTCTTTAAGCGTTTTAAAATCTGCATATTCGTTTACCATTAAAACAGACATAATGCCTAATCTTATACGGTGATCAAATACTTTGTTTATGTTATTTATTATACTCAAAACGATAATTAAAAAATATTTTGCCTACTGCCTACTGCCTACTGCCTACTGCCTACTGCCTACTGCCTACTGCCTACTGCCTACTGTTTAACGTCATATTTAAAATACATCCAAGTACCATAAACAATGTGCATAACTCCGAAACCTAAAGTCCAAAGCCAAAAACCATAACCAGGATAGTAAGCACAAATTAAACCTAAAATTATTTGAATAAATCCTAAATAACGAATATCTCCAATACTAAATTTAGAAGCATTTACTAAAGATAAGCCATAAAAAATAAGCATTAACGCAGCTGTTTGCCCGTATTTATGTTGATTTAAAATGATTAAAATATAAATCCCTCCTGTTACCAGAGGCACTAAAAAATTAAAGATTAAACGTTTTGATGAGGTGTCCCAAAAGTTTTCTCCATTTTTCTTTGCTTTTCTAGTGGTTAAATAAATACCAGTAATAATACTAAAAAAGGCGATTAATATTAAATCTAAAACCACCAAATTGAAAACAGTACCATCTAACAATAATTTACCGTAACTGTATTTTTCTACAATCCAATAAGCGGCAGCTGCACCAACAAGTGCATAAATACCAGCCAAGATTCCAGAGAGCCCGCTAAGTGATATAAAACGAGACGATTTATTCATCAGGTTTTTAATTTCGCTTATGTCTTTTAAATAATCTTGATTACTCATAATTAAAGTACTTTGAAACACAAAGTAAAATAATTAAGTTGAAATTTGCAAGTTAAAAGTTTGCTAATTTTTGAAACAAAACGATATTTTGATAGACTTATCTATTGAAAACATTTTTGTAGAATGATACAAAAGTGTTTAAATTAGAGTCTAACCAATTAAAAAAAAGAATTATGATTAGTTTATTATTTAACATAGCCTGCATCTCTGGAGGAATTTTATTAGGATTAGCAACATTAGATAAATGGGATGGGGAAAGTAATTTTTTTAATAAAATTGCAGGCATTTTGGCTCCTTTTCAAACGATTATTGGTGGAGCTTTAACTATAATTGGTATTATGCGCTTGTTAGGAGGACATAGTATATTATTTAGTGTTGTCGGCGTTTTAGGCGGTTTTTTATTATTAACGCATGCCATAGGAAAAGCGCCAGCATTTGGTGATACCTTAAAAAAAATATCAGATAAATTAATGCCCTTTAAAGCTGCAATAGGTATTGCTTTAATTGTAATGGGATTAATTAGACTATTTTAAAAGGGTATATGAATCCTGCAGAAAACTATATCATTAATCAACCAGAGCCGTACCGTTCTATTTTAATGCACATTCAAACAATAATTGAGCATACAGCTCCGCAAGTTGAACTAAAGTATAAATATAAAATCCCTTTTTATTATATCAATAACAAACCTTTATGTTATCTCAATGCGAGCCATAAAGGGCAATATGTAGATGTCGGCTTTTGGATGGGAACTAAAATAAAATGTCATCAAGAACATCAAGTGACAGAAAAGCGTAAACAAATGTTTTCGTTACGTTACACTAGTTTAGAAACAATAGATGATGTTGTCTTAATGGATGTTTTAAAAGAGGCTATTACACTATACTAAAAATAGAAATACAAATCCAATATAATAAACCTGTAAAGTATTGATTTTACAGGTTTATTTTAATGTGTGAAAAATAATTTTTCAAAAATCTAATTAAAAACTGGGTAATGAACTTCTATTAGGAATACTATGTTACATAACAAAGTTTAACAAATAGAAATATCATGAGAAATTTATTTATCCTTATTTGGTTGCTCATTAGCAGTCACTGGGCGTTTTCCCAAATTACCAAAAATGATTGTAACAATGGTAGTTTAGAAGAAGGTACATTTAATCATTGGTCTAATTACACAGGCTCTTTTAATGGAGGAAATGTTAATTTAAACAGCCTAAATGCAGGTACCGTTTCTGGGCGACATACATTAGTTACAAACGGACTTGATCCAGAATTAGGTGCTCAAGGAGTATCTATGCCTATGGTAGTTAATGGTAATTATGCTTTTCGCCTTGGAAATAGTAATGACGGAAACCAATTTGATCACACCCGTTACACATTTACAGTAGATGATAATAATAAAGATTTTAGCTTTAGATATGCAATAGTACTAGAGGATCCTTCTGGACATTCAGCAGAAGATAAACCATTCTTTGAGTATCGTATTATTAAAGGCACAAGTACTTCTTTTTGGAATTTATGGCTTAATACAATACAGCAAGAAAAATGGATAGCAGATAGTACAGACCCGTTTTTTGAAGCAATTGGAGGAGGTTTAGTTTATAGAGATTGGTCTACAAAATGTATAGATTTAAGTGAATATGTAGGAGATACTGTTACAATATTATTTTCTGCAGCCGATTGTTCGCAAGGCGCTCATTATGGCTATGCATATATAGATGGTATGTGCTCTAATGCTAATGGAGCTAATGCATCATTTACAGTTGCTAATGAGTTTTGCCCAGACAATTCTTTAATAGCAGATGGTTCGGCCTCTATAAATGAAGATAGTCATTTTTGGTCAGTTCAGGAGTCATTACCAAACTGGACAGGTGTTGGCACAGAATATACACAATGGTTTATTGCTAACGAAGCTGGTACAATAGATTTAAAAAGTTTTATAGAAGGTAAAGGTGGAACGTTTAAATGTAATACCTATTATAGGGTTAAATTAGCCGTAAGTAATGAATGCGTGGCATGGGATTCAGAGACTAAACTGGTATATGCTATATGTCCAGAAGTTAATGCAGGTAACGATATATGTTGTAAAGGGACAGGAGTTAAACATATAATAGGTTCTACTTCAAATAATGATAACTACACCTACAGTTGGTCGCCTACTATAGGGCTCTATAATCCTACTAATGAATACACAGGAGTTAATTGTTCTGTATTACAAAGTATGGGGCTTACCCATATGACCTATACTCTTACAGCAACAGATGAGTCTGGTTGCCAAGGTACAGATACGGTTACCGTGTATTTAGGCCCGCCAACTGGAGCAATAGTCCAAAATGGAGATTGTTGTAGTAAAAATTTAAAATTCAATGGTACAAATTATACACATTTAGAGTGGTCTACAGGAGAAGAGAATGTAGATGAAATTGTTGTAGACATGCCAGGGACATATTGGGTTACGGCATATAATTCATGTGGAGGCAAATCTTTCTCTATAGTTGTTGAAGATGGTTTTGATCGTTATTATGCTAATTTAAATGATGAGAATGTACATTCTTATTACTCTTCTACAAGTAATGTTAACTCTTATAATACATTCAATATTTGGCATGTAGAAGACCCACAGCCTACATATGGCGAGTATTTTGCAACAGAATATAAGTTAGAAATCTATAATAGATGGGGAGAACTAATTAGAACTATAACAGAGCAAATTCCATCTTGTCAAGGTTTCGATAATCCAGCAATACACTGGGATGGAACAGTAGGAGGAAGTAATGTGCAAAGCGGAATTTATAATGGGAAATTATATTTGAAAAATTGTCAATTTAATACTAATTGGCAAGAAGTAAAAGTCAATTATTGTGAAGAGTGGGGCGGTTACACTTGTTTAGAATGGGATTGTCTCTTTTTCTTATACTCATTTGAATGTGGTTTCTTTAAAAAGAATATTTGTTTGGAATGGCAAGACCCTCAATGTATAGACGAACGTAAAGAGCTTGTATTTCCCATACATATCGAATTTTAAAATTAAAACATTATGAAAAAAATAAAAGTAATAGCATTTCTATTGGTATGTGGTCTAATGAATGCTCAAAACGAAAACAATGCAGAATCTTCAATTACTAATGAACAATATATAACTAGTCTTTCTGTTAATGATAAAGCTTGCTTTATAAACGGAATAGATAAAGCTTGGCATATAAAACCAAATGAATTAGCTACAGCATATCCTGAAGAAATTCACCCAGAAGCGATACCAAATGCAACATTGCCAAGTTTTCAGGAATTAACAATAATGCCATTTCAAGAGATTGAATTATTATCTCTATACGATTGGGAAGCTCTAATAGGAGATAATGATGTTTGGGAAGGTTATATAGGAAAAGGTAAATTAAAACTAGGAAATCAAATTCTTGATGGAATACTTAAATACATGCGTATTACTAGATTTCCAAGCGTAACATCCGATAAGGTATATCAAGTGTATTATGCATGGTACACCTCAGAACTAAACAGTCCTATTGTAGAAATAGAACACTTGGTATTGTTAAATGGAAACATGGAAGTAACAGAAAAAAAGATTGTAAATAGATTAAAAGAGCTCTCTAAGTTTTCTAACATTAAATTATCACCTAATCCAGCTGAAAATCATGTTAATATAAGTCTTATAAGACCTTTAAAAGAAAAGGCTAGAGTAAAAATTGTAACATTGTCTGGAATTATACTTAGAGAGGTTGAGTTTAATAAAGAAAAACAAAATCTGTCCTTAGATGTAAAAGTACTTAAAAGTGGTTTTTATATCATTGAAGTATATGAGGGAGATATTAAAAGAGGAACTAAAAACTTGATAATAGAAAGATAATATCTAAGCTTAAAAATATGTTGTCTAAAATCCCCATTATGTTTAATATATACATATATTAAACATAATGGGGTTCAAATTTTATAGTATCTATGAAAAAAGCACGTAATTTATTTAGCATTTGTTAACTGTATACCTTTATAAAAACTATCTAAGAATAATGAATTATGCGTTTCGTTTTTATAAAGCTCTTTAGTAATGTTGATGCTTTTATTGTTCTCTAATGCCTTTATAAACTCTTCTATTTTATGTTTATGAAACTCAGGTTTTGGTTGGTAAGTAATATGAATTTTAGTCTTTTTATTATACTCGGTAAGTTTAAAGCGTTTTGTGACTTCACCATCGCTAAACCATATAGCAGGGTCGTACATATGTATTACTTCAAAAGGGTGATTTAAAGATAAAATATAAGCGCCAAAATAACCACCGTAAGAATGCCCTATTAACGTTTCGTGATTATTAGTTGCATAGTTGCTATTAACATCGGGTATTAATTCTTTAGTTAAATAATTATAGAATGTCATCCCTTTTCCAGAGTTAGAACTGTTGTACCAAGTAGAATCTACAGCTTCGCCATCGTACTCTATTCTAGATTCGCTAAACGTTAAATCGATACCTCTTTTAAATTTCCAATCTACATGCGGAATGCCTACAATTATCGATTTCTCAATTTTAGCATTGGCAGCCATATCGAAAGCTATATCTTTTATTAAATCGAAACGCCACTCAGCATCAAAAACATAAACAACAGGATAACTTAAAGAATCGGAATATTTAAGTGGTAAACTTACCCAATAATCGCGTGTTTCATTTAAATGTTCAGATGGTATTGTGTGCTTAAAAGTTTTAGAGGCACAAAACGTGTTTTGAGCAAATGTGTTTAAACTTATTAATAGAAATAAAACTAAGTTTAGTGAAATTTTTATTTTCAAATTTATTTTGTTTTAGCTGAAATAATTTTTTTAAGTATTTGAAACTCTTCAGGAGTCACTGACTTTTTGGGAATTAAAAAATGCTCCGAACTATTTAAGGAAATATAATCATCAAGAATTTTTATACTTGTAAAATTGGTCCATTTTTCAATTGTTTCTTGCCCATCTTGAATAACAGAAAGGCTATTGTTTGATAAGATTAATTTATGCGAAATGTATTGTTCTTGTTCATTTAAATATCTAATAACACTCTTTTTCCATTTCTGTATTATTGCTAATTTTTCTAAATATTTAAAAATAAATACTATTAGAGGAATAAAAGGAATTATTAATATTTCATACTCATTTTTAGCTTTAGTATAAAAAAATAGAAGAACAAATACCATTAAAAGAATTACTGAATTTCTAAATAGAGGTTTAATTTCAGTATTATGAATATAACTTCCTTGATTATTTTTAAAGTAAATTTCTTCAAAATGATTTCGGTGGAAGTTTAGAGTTATTTCTATGTTTTCTGTCAAAAAAGTTATTGTTAATATGAAAATCTAAAAGCTAAATAAATTAATAATTTAGCTTTTATGTTATAACTCATTAATTATGCGACCCATCGCAATACGGTGGATTCTTAGTCTGTTTACAAGTACACAAGTATGCGGTTTTATCTTCTTCTACCTCAAATCGCATAGAAGGCGTGGCTTCTGCTTTTCTGTGTGCGCCATTGCAAAACGGTTGGTCTTCGCTATGGCCACAAGTACACCAAGCATATTTTTTTCCAGCTTCTAATTCACATTTAACAGGGGCTTCTCCTCCTCTTATATTATTTTCCATAGTATTTTTAGTGTTTAATTATTTTTATTCAAGGTATTAATTCTTTTAATCAATTTCTGAGTCATTCAAACCATCAATTAATTGGTCAATTTGTATGATTATGAGTTTTCGTTTCTGTTTCGCTTTTTCAATAGTTTCTTCAGTACTCTTTGGATTTGAAATCTGATTATTATAGTATTCAACAATAGTTCTCATAGCATTCATTTTTGCGCTTAAATGAGTTTGTTCTACTTGTTGAATTAGAACTTGTTGAGCCTTTTGCTGTAGCTTAGCCCCTTTAGCTAACTCTTTTCTATTTAGAATTATTTCTTCTCTATTTTCTTTAATTTCTTCTCGCTGCAATACAATTGTATAAATTAAAGCTGCAAATGCTAAAGCAGAAAATAAAGCATTGACAGCTCCAAACAAGTCGCCAAAGGTCCCTCTGTCTGACCAATTTGGAAGTAACACGATTATTAGTAATGCAGATAACCCCCAAATAAAAATTACTAGAATTATCAATTTTATCAATAAGCCGTTTTTTGAACTATTTTTTTCCATTCATTATATTAATAGCTTTTACTAAAGTAAAATATATTATAAACTTCTAATAAAAACTAAGTTAGTAAATAATGATTCTAAATTAATATTTGTTTGCGAAGCATAAAATGGTTTTCCATTTAGATAGAAATCTTTTTTTTTGAAAAGTTTTATGTGTTAAGTTTGGAGTTAGTGTGAAATATTACTTGGTTCCGATTTTATTTATTACGTCCTCTTTAGTTTCAGGTTTGAAATTAAAGAAAGTTTTCATAAAATCACTTCTGTATGTTTTCATATAAATTAGAGTAATCGTTCCAATAACAAAAGCTCCAATAGATAGTATAATGTAATCATTAAAAAGAGAGTCTTCTAAACTATTTAACCAACTAATGTAAAATTGAAAAACGTAAACTATTGCCAAAAAAGGAATAAATAGGAGTAACTTTTTTCTAGCGTTATTTTTTCTGTTTATCATTTGGTATGAGTAAAATAACACAATTATAGAGAGAATTATATCCAAATAGAATACTACTAAACGAGCATTTCCAGATAAAAGGCCAACTTCAGTCCCAAAAAGTTCTTTTACTTTATTAAAATTATTAATTAGCCATCCAATCTTTGCAAAAGAACCAGCAAAAGCCCAAAGTAGAAATACTAATAATATTGTGTGAAATATTTTAGCTTTATTGTTTTTCCCTTATCTCTTTTAAAGTCATGAAACAAACCAAAAGCCATAATCGCTAATGCAATTATTGTAAATCTATTCATTTTATTGGTTTTATTCTTTTAATACTTAATAAATGCTATTGTAGACTATTAACCACCTTTCTAATAGCAACCAAATTCGTTAACAACGACTCTAAATTATCTAAATGCAACATATTAGCACCATCACTTTTTGCATTAGCAGGGTCGAAGTGTGTTTCTATAAATAAACCATCTACATTATTTACAACACCAGCGCGAGCAATGGTTTCTATCATATCTGGTCGTCCTCCTGTAACACCAACCGTTTGGTTAGGCTGTTGTAAAGAGTGCGTTACGTCTAGTACTGTTGGTGCATATTTTCGCATAGTAGGAATACCGCGGAAATCTACAATCATATCTTGGTAGCCAAACATAGTACCACGATCTGTAATCCAAGCTTTGTCACTTCCAGAATCCTTAACTTTTTGCACTGCATGTTTCATAGCCTCCGGACTCATAAATTGTCCTTTTTTTAGGTTTACTACCTTTCCTGTTTTTGCAGCAGCAACAACTAAGCTAGTCTGTCTAACCAAAAACGCAGGGATTTGTAATACATCTACATATTGTGCAGCCAGAGCAGCATCGCTACTTTCATGAATATCTGTAACGGTAGGTACATCAAACTTTTCAGAGACTTTCGCTAAAATCTCTAAAGCTTTTTCATCACCAATACCTGTAAAACTGTCTATACGACTTCTGTTGGCTTTTCTAAAACTACCTTTAAATACATAAGGGATTTCTAATTTGTTGGTGATTTCTACAACACGTTCAGCTATTTTAAAAGCCATATCTTCGCTTTCTATAGCACAAGGGCCACATAACAAAAAGAAGTTATTAGAATCTGTATGTTTTATTTTAGGAATGTCTTGAAGTTGCATGTATAGAATATTTCAAAATTAGATAGCAAAGATACTATTAATGTAGAATTTATTTTACGAAATTGAAATTATAAAATAGAAGAGAGTTAAAAGAAAACCAGCGACATCTTTTATGTTTTAAGTAGATAAGTATTAAAAGTTCTATTTTTATTTGTGTTCTGCGTTATTTCTTTTAGAAAGCAAATCAAATTCAGTAACAAACTCAATATATTCTATGACTTCTAAATCTTTAGAGTTTTTCATTTTAATAATATCAATCTCATTTGTCCAGTCGCTCGTCTTTTCCCTAGCGTATAAATGAATATTTCTTAAGAATCCTATTGGATTTCTTTTCGAAAATTTTGAGATTTCTTCTTTAGCATTGTTGTAATCGAATTTAGTTAAGAAGTTTAATATACAAGACTTTTGTTTTTCGTTTTTGTTAGATTTATACTGTTTCCATAATAACTTAACAGAATTACTATCTAATGCTTCAAGACTTCTGATGTAACCGAGTCTTCTGAATTGCCAATA
This sequence comes from uncultured Flavobacteriaceae bacterium, assembly GCA_947494205.1. GTDB lineage: Bacteria > Bacteroidota > Bacteroidia > Flavobacteriales > Flavobacteriaceae > JAHDHI01. Next base: position 101,438 of record CANLUH010000013.1, read on the forward strand.
AGTATCATCAATACAAGATATAAATTGAGTAACTATATCATTTTCTTTTTCAGACTTAAATATGTAATCTTGTCTCATAATTTCTTCTCCAGATATAATTCTATCTAGCCAATTCTCATACCAATCTAAAAAATTAGTTTCATTAAAAAAGTGAGGACAATATTCTATTTCATCATATGTTTGGATAACACGCCCTTTGTTTTTACCATTCAGAACAATGCTTAGATATCCTGAACACCCAGAATGTCCTATGTTTAAGATACCAGAATATGCTTTAGCGATTTCTATATCGTATGCTTTATCTGAAATGTTATCGTCCATTTCATCATAGATTTTTTGCCATATTTCTTCTGTAGTATTTTCATTAAAAAAAGGTTCTTTTTCAAGGTGTTTTAACGTAGGGTCTACGATAAATTGAAATGGATTACCTAATGTATATAAGCCATAGTCTGGCCCAGCACCTGAGTTACCTACAACAGAATTTTTATATTCTAATCCGCCGCATCCAATTTCTGTTAAAAAAGACTTGTAATCTTTTGGAAGTGTTATATTATAGCGTTTTTCAAAGTTATTTAATTCCCGAGGCTTTATAGGAGAGTTTAAAATGTATTTGTGTGATAAAGCTCCAAATACTTCCAAAAAAGAGTCCGTATTTTTAGCTAATCTTAGTTTTACTTTAATTCGTTCTATTTGATTTAAGGTGTTCATTAAATAGCATTCTTAAATGTTATAAAAGTTGTTTTGTATGGCTTATTTTTTAGTCTGAACTTGAATCCACTCTATTAGTTCCTCTTTATTTATTGTATTCCAAGTTGTTTGCGTCTTCTTTTTTTGCGATGTCTTATCTTTTTCATGCAATACAATTAATTCTGTGTTTTCGTTTCCTACAAGCGCTAACTCTGCTAAAAAACCAACAATATCTGTAGCATTGTTTTCATATAAAGTTCTAAAGTATTTTGTTAATCTATAGTTTATAGCAGGTTCTATATATGCTCTAACGGCATAGTCTTTATAAATCTTAACATTTTCATTGTTTTCATCGAAGTAGCTGTATGTTGAGAAATCGTTATAATTTTCTGGTGTAGTTTTGGGAGTCCCTTTTAAATACGTTTCCAACATATAATTGATGAAATTTGGTTCCCAAAGGTTAATGCGATTAATTTTTATATCGCGTTTATGTTGGTACCATTTTCTTGTCCAATCTAACGTGAAATTACAAATAACGATACCTTTTATATCAAGCTGAAATTCATCATTAGTCTCCTTCATAAATTTAATATACCTCATAGCTCTATGGCCAACTAAACTGGCTCCTAAAAAGAAAACATTTTTATTAGGTAATTTTTTTTTGATAAAGACGTCTTGAATTAACTGATGAGTAGAAAGCATGGATGCTTTAGAAAAATAAAAGTCAAAAGGAATCTCACTTGAAACAGACAATACAGCAAATCCTTTTTTTGAAGCTTGACTATAAACCTGCTTTGCGTTATTATTCTTTTTATCGTATCCTGAGTCTTCAAGAAAAATAAGAACGCCATTAATTACTTTATCTTCTGGAAGCATTAGAGTATAACCACTTTGAATATAGGGTAAGAAATCATTTTCCCCTTTTCCAGTTTTTAAGCTATCGTTTTTTACCGGTTTGTATTCTTGTATAATATTTTGAGCAAAGGCAATATTGCAGAAAACAGATAGTAAAATTAAAAATAAAAATCTTCTAATAAGTTTGTTCATATTTCTAATTTCATTAGTATTCGAGGAGTGTTGTCTAAATAATAATCCATGACCTCTATCTCTTTTTTAAATCCTAACTTTTTATATAAATTAATTGCAGGATTGTTATCCGGAGTTGTCGTTAGTTGTATGATATTTATATTTTTATTCTTGAAAGCTGTTATCAGTTCCGTTGTAAGGTATTGACCAATTTTCTTCTTTTGTTCTTCTTTTGCTACAGCTAAAGCGAAGACCCAGCCCATTTTATTATTATAATCTATGCCTCCAAAACAATAGCCTTTTATTTGATTAAGTTCATCGACAGCTACGAAAAAGAGATCCGGTAAAATGTCATAAAGTTGTCTAAGAACAAATAATGGATAATGCTTGGGTTTAAAAGCTTCTTCTTCCATTTCAAAAATGCGTGTAAGATCTTCTTTTACGACTGTTCTTATTTTAAAATTTGATTTCATAATTTTTTGTTACTGAAAAACTTTAGTTTCTACATGGATGTTGTTTTTTTATAACTATGGTTTATTTTATTAGTTATTCAGTGAGTACAAATTGCCACGATATGCCATATTTGTCTTGGCACCAGCCAAATTTCTTGCCAAATCCGTAATCTCCATTGCCTTGATAGTTGTCTAAAGGAACCATCACCAGACCACCATTTGAAGATAGTTTCTCGAAAAGTGTTTGTATCATTTCATCAGAATTATCACTTATAAAAAGTGAAACCGCTGGTGTAAATGACCAAGCATGATTATAATTGCTTTCAGAAATCAAATAATCAGTTCCATTTAACGTGAATTCTCCATATTTAATAAGTTCTGGTGTGCCTCCAGCTTCTCCTTTTGAGTATTTTTTTAGGGATTTAATTTCCGAATTTGGAAAGATAGAAGTATAAAAGGTTATGGCTTCCTCACCCTTTCCACATTGCTCTCCTACAAAAGTTAAAAATGTTGTTGTCATGATTATTTATTCAATTCTTAATATTGATTACTTTTTTTTAGCGCAACCCATAAGATTTAGCGGCTTTATAAATATACACAGAACTTAGCTTTAAACCTTAAAGTTCTCATTTCGTTTAGGTTTTGTTGTATAGCCTCTTTTTTTATTCCGCCAGATTTAAAAGCTTATGTGGTGTAATAAGATTAAGTAAATTATGTTCCATAAAATGGTAATATAGAGATTAAACTTTGACTAGATTCAGTATCTTTTTTAGGTACTTAAATCTGTGTCTTCCCAAGAGATCCCTTTAGATAACATCCAAGTTAAGGAATGTCTTCGTTCGTGAATTACGCCACCATTTCCTATGGGATCAAAATTATTTGGAACAGTTTCCTTACCCAATTGAGCACTTCTTACAGCATTATGTAGACAATAAAATAAATCTTCCTTTTGCATTAATGTTTCTTCAGAAAGTACCTCCTTACCATTAATCCATTCTTCTATAGTATCGTCTATAGGACAACTAAAGTCCATTAAAATCTCTTGCATTAGTTCCCCAGACATCATTTGCCCCATAATATCAGGCTCTTTATATCCAAAATACCAAGCTAAAGGCCAAGCATTTTCAAATTTCCATCCAATAGCATTTCTTGCTTGTTCATCATCTCTTGATGTATTTAGAATTGCTTTTTCCTCTTCGTCCATAAAATCCTTAAGATTATTTCTATCAATAAAAGATAGAATTTTATCACTTTCTAAATTTTCTTCAGGAATCATTAGCCATAGGACTAGTGATTTTATGGCATTTAATCTTTTTGCGATTTCAGTTGAAGGACGAAGTGCTCTCTCAAAATCTGTAGGTAAAGAGCTTGCTGGTTTAAACCCAGCGTTAAGACAAATAGTTATATTTTTAAGTCTTAAATCTGTCATCCAAGGTATTTTCCTATAAGATTCTAAATTGGTTTCAATTTTAGGTTTTTTTGGGGTTTGCGTTTTGTCTTTTGAACCAAATATTTTTTTAAAAAAGCTCATGTTTCTTTTGTGGTGTTTTAGTTATAGTCAATGTATTCCAACAACCAATTTAGTAAATATAGACCGAATAGGAAATTCGTGAAGGTTTTTATAAGTAGGGGAGTGCTAGTAATGAATTATGTAAGGCTTAAGTTAGCATTTTAATAAATGTTCATTTTCGTCTATCCATTTGTCTGCAAATTCTGGTGGTTTAATTACTTTTAAGAAATCAGAAAAAGATTTGCTGATAATCTGTCCGTTTTTTATTAATTCAGATGCATTATTTCCACAGTCGTGATAAATATATATTACACTAGGATTTTCTTCCTTTGTATTAATATAAAAACCATCTCCCTCTTTATTTGTATCCTCTGCGATACAGATATAATTTCCTTTAATTAGTTCAGAACCAGGAAACTCCTCGGTTGTTATAAATTCAATATTCTCAAGGTCATTAAATTCCGTTGGCATAAAGGGAAGTTCGCTTTGTTTTTTGTTCTTTAAAGTTTCCCATCCGTAATTAAAGGGAATTCCAATTTTCAATTTAGCAATTGGAAATTCAGTCAATAATTCAATGTACCAATTTGGGATTTTATTTTTTATTTTTCTTTTAAGTCTCTTGAAAATATTTTGGTTGGATTTAATTCCACCATTGTTTAATTCAGGATAATTCTTGAAAAGTTCTTCTATATTTTCTCTAATTTTTCTTTCCAAATTCGGTTTTTATTAAATGTTGCACAACATGTTTGTATATGGTTTGTTATGTGTTTTAAGCACTGAATTTAGTAAATATAGACCGAATAGGAAATTCGTGAAGGTTTTTATAAGCAGGGGAGTGCTAGTAATGAATTATATATGTTGTTGTGGTTAGTTTTTTTACTCCGTTTCAATTTGTTCATTCATAAAGTTCAAAACTTCCGTAAAATAACTTTCTAAATTTATATATTCTTCTTCTCCGGGATGCCAATTTGCAAATTTCCAGTATTTCCATTCTTCATTTGTTGAATTCGGTGGAATTAGTAGAAAGTATTGTTCTTGATTTATTCCTCCAATTAGAATACTTTTTTCAAGTTGTTTTCCTATATTTTCAATTCCGTCAATACTGTAAGCTTCAATTATAAAACTGTCAATATTTTTCAGAAAGTCAATTTTGTTAATCGGCTCAAAAGTAGGTTCGATATCGTTTGGTGCAGAAAATCCGTTTGTAATTGATAAAAACTGTTTAAAGTCTGTTGGGAATTCAATTCCGAGCCTTTTTTCGGTTAGTTTTATTTCGGTTTCCGAAACAGGTTGTGTTCCTAACCATTTATTTTCAGTCTGTTCTAGAGTAAACTCTAAATCGGTTAGTTTTATCGCTTTTTCAGATATCAGTTTTAGTAAGCTATTCATTTTTTAAATTAACTCCAATGGTTTTATATATTGAAAGTTGCGTATTTGCGAACGAGGATTTTCCGAAGGGAAATAAGAAGTAACAAATATGCAACTATCTTTGATTAAGAACTAATTCTTAATTGTTTTTATAAGATACTACCACACGTTTTTTTCTTTCGGTGTTGATTTATATTCACTATTTGCACTTTCCATAATTTTCTTTTTAAGTATTTTCGGAAAGTATTTCATTATTATTTTTGATTTTAACTTTGTAAATCCGTTAAAATTTTGGTTTGATTTTTTCCACAAACTTTCAGCTTCTTTTTTAGTCAGTACTTTTTCAATTCTGTTTTTAGTGTCTATTTTTATTAGAGGAAATTCAGGTTGATTTTCTCCACAAAGTGTTATTTGTTTTTCCAATTCCGAACTGATAGACTTCATAAAAACCATAATCTTATTAAAATCCATCTCCGTTTTAATTTCGGTCGGATTTATGTCAAATTCAATTTGTTCTTCGAGAAAGAAGTGACAAAGTATTGAAATTCCATTTAGGTCAATTCTCACAAACTTGATTTCCAATTCACCAGTCTCGTCCGCAAACATTTTTTTTACATAATCTAAATCGATTTGGTTAGTAAAATTTTCTTCACTATTTCCGTATAAAACTTTGTATTCCGAGTTTAGTAAATTAACTACTTTTTCCCAATCTGAAATCGTTGAGTTTTGTACATAAATATCTCTTAAGGCTCCATCCTTTTCAAAAATCCATTTTATAGTATTCCAATTTCTCAATGTTGTTCTCAAATTACTGACAGCAGTTTTGCGTATGGTTAGTTGTGTTGGCTAGAACTAAGTTAACAAAAGAAAACGAACCAGAGGAAAACCCATAGGGTTTTTCGAGTACATAGAGTGCCAGTAATCGACTATATAGGTTGTTATGTTTAGTTTTTAAAGAAAACAGACTACCTAATATTAAGTAGTCTGTTTAAGGTAATTAAAATACTATAATCAATTTAATTAAAATTTTCCATTGGTATTCTTCCAATTTTCTTTTGCAGGAATAGGTGAAATAACATCCCAATGCTCAACGATTTGTCCGTTTTCTAACCTGAATAAATCATAAAATGCAGTATTGTCACCTTTGCCAAATTTACCTTCACTCATTGATAAAACAAAATTGCCTTGTCCTAATACTTTGTGAAGTTTTGTGTATTCCATTACCAATCCATTTTCAGCAAAGTATTTCATTGCGGCTCCAAAACCATCTAAACCATCTGCTACAGCAGGATTATGTTGTATATAATTTGTTGGATTAATATATGTTGTTAATTTATCCATTTCATGACCTAATAGTACCTTTTCAATAAAGTCTGTTACAGTATTTTTATTTGCCTCAGTTTTATCTAAATCGGTTATAGTTATTGCGCCGTCAAACTGTGTTCTTCCGCTTGGGTTTGGTTTTTGAACTTCCAATAAGTTATCCCAATGCTCTACAATAAGTCCATTTTCAAATCTAAAAACATCAAAACCTGCTTTTGGGCCAAAAAAATCATATTCAGTATGTGTAAATACATAATCGCCATCTTCAAATGATCTAATAACGTTTGCTTTAAAACCACCTTCTGGTGCATGATGCATTACTTCTCCAAAACCAGCTAAGCCATCAGCAACTCCTAAATTATGCTGAATGTATTTATTTGGATTGATGTAAGAAATCGGTGTTTGGTCGCCTGTATTAAAACTGTTTAATAATGCGACTACTTTGTTTTTGTTTGATAATTCCATTGTATTGTTTTTTAGTGATTTAAGTGTTTTGTAACGTCCCATGCTTACCGAGGGTTGGTTCATCATTTTCATGAATTCTTTAGAGATAGGTGCTTCCATAAATGGTTGCAGTGCAACGTCCGAATTGCTTTTAGTATCCCAGTACACGACAACAACTTGTCTTGCTTTTTCGTTAACACCAGTTAGGCGTTGTATAAAACCCTTTTGTTTGCCTGTAAATTCAGTTTCTACCTTTTTATTTGTCTTATTGAATGTGTCTAAGTCGGTGTCTGATTTTGTGTCGAAAGACATGACTTCAATAAATTCGCTAACATTAGCATTAAAACTGTCGTTTATAGAATAGCGAGACATATTCATCGTTGCCCCATCAATCATTGATGCATAGTCTGCAACTGAAGCATCTCCCATAAATTTGTTCATTGATGCTTCTGCATTTTCGTGAGTGTCCCAATAAACTATAACAACATAGTTGCCTTTGTCGTCAACTCCACTTTGTCGTTTAATAAAACCTGGTTGATTGGCTGTAAAGTTTTCTTCAACTTCAGCATCTAATTTGTTAAAAACAGAATTATTAACTGTAGACTTTGTTCTAAAAGTAGTGACTTCTAAAACTGTTTGCTTTACGGAACAGCTTGTAGCGCTAATTACGATAGCGAGTATTCCGATTACGTTTTTAATTTTCATGTTACTTAGTTTAAATGGTTATAATAATTTACTTAAATATGCTTTTCCGTTATGGATAGCTTGTGTTACATATTTGTCTTTTTTCTTAAGGATATAATTGGCATAGTCTTGTGTGCCAATCATGTCCATATTATCAGCATAGATTAATGTATTCTTATGAAAATGAGATTCTAATAATCTAAAAAGAGGTAAGTACAAGTCTTTCCAACCATCGAGAAATAAGAAATCGATGGGCTTATCATAGTCTTTTAGTGTTTCCATAGCATCTCCAATTCTTAAATCTACATAATCAGTTAGTCCAGCATCTTTAATATTTTGCGAAGCTTGCTTTGCTTTGTTTCCTAATAATTCTGTTGTAACTACATTTCCACCATTTTCACGAGCTGCATCTGCTAGATATATGGTAGAAATTCCAAAGGAGGTACCAAACTCTACAATAGTTTTGCAATTATTGTCTACGATTAATTGGCGTATTGTCGCTCCTTGTTCTTTAGAAATAGGTAGGTAAGCATGCTTAAAGTCTATAGGTTGCATAGGTCTGAAAGCAGATTTTACTAATCCTTTACCTATACGCATAAAGTCTTTTTTTGCGTCATTATGCAGTACATTTAATGTCTGTTCAACAGTATTGATTTCGTATATATTCATGTCAGTATTTTTAATTTAATAATGGCACAAATGTATAGACGTAACTAAACTATTCGACTATAATAAAAAGGGTAATGACTGTAAAAATGGGAAAGGATTATTTTTCTAACCGAAATTGCTCTGGTGTAGTTTGAGTTTGTCGCTTAAAATATTTGTAGAAGTTAGTTGTCTCTTCAAAACCCGATTTATAAGCAATTTCTTTAATGGATAATTTGGTGTTGAGTAATAAGCGTTTAATCTGTTTAGTACATATTTCATCAATAAATGCTTTGGCAGATTTATGGACAATACTTTTTGTTACTGTATTTAAGGTTTTTGTACTAATACCCATTTGGTCTGCATAATCCTTAACTTTTGTGGTTTTATCCACGCTTTTTTCTACTAAGTTCTGCAACTCAACAAACTCTTTTAAGTACTTCTTTTCAATATTAAGTTTCTCGTCTTTTTCTTTTAGTCTAAGTAGATGTGTAGTTAATATGTGTAATTCATTTCTTATAACACTTAATGAGTGGTCATCATTTACAGAGAAGTATTCATTTTCTATACGTTTTATAAGTTGGTTAACGGTATCAAAATTTGTGTTGTTTAGCTGTAATTTTGGTACACTTAAAAGTTCGTTAAATAAAAGCATTGTTTTTTGTGCTTCCATTTTTTCAAGGAAACTTACCAAAAATTCATTAGTGAAAATGAGAAGATAACCCTTTAAAGTTTTGCTTTTGAAAAACTTATGGATTTGATCTTTTCTTATAGTTAGTAATGTCCCTCTTTTGCATTTATAATCTGTAAAGTCAATGGTATGATAGCCTTGTCCTTTTTCTATAAATAAGAGGATGTAAAATTCAACTTTATGATGATTCTCAATAGAATGGTCTAAGCCAGTACGCTGATATAATTCCTCAATTTTAATAATGTCAAATTGAGATTTTAAATTTTGCTGATTTTGAAATTTTATATGTTTTGGACTTTCCCTTTTCATTTTTGAAATTACAAACAATGGCTTTAGCTATGGTTAGTACTAGAATTAAAAAGCATTAATTTTCGATTAAGCACTTAGACAATTGTTTTATTTTTCACTTTTAAAGCCAAATTTAAAAATTTGGCGGTCTTCGAAAAATAAGGATTTATCTTTTAATTTATACACGTCTTAAGTTAGCATTTTAATAAAAACACTAAATTAAGATATATAAATAAGAAAGCACAAAAGAGAGGATTAAGGTTA
>CANLUH010000014.1 GCA_947494205.1 uncultured Flavobacteriaceae bacterium
ACTCAGAGTGATTTGATAGTGTATCTTTTCCGTTTTTAATTTATAAAATTTATATATACAAATCTAAAGGAGTGATTTTGAGGTACGAGAAATTGTATCGAGAAGCTTTGCAGCTCATATGGTTCTCGATACAAAATTCCAAAAAGGGAATTACACTCGAACTGACGGTATATTATTATTATTATTATGCATAAGATTCCTGCCTACGCAGGAATTTAAAAAGGCTAAAACCCTTTTAGATTTTAGCCTTTTTTAATGTAAAATTATATGCTATAGTTTATAATCCACTTATAAAACTTCCATAAGGATCTTTAAACTGTGTGCCTTCTGTATAACGGTATTTACTTAATAGTTTAAATTGTACTAAGCCCCACAACACAAACTCTTTAACAAAGTAGCTTTCTTCTTTTAACAGTTTCGGTTGGTGCTCGCCTAATAAGTCGTCTAGCGGTGTTATAGCGTCTAAAAGGGCTTTGTATTCTTTATCTCTTAAATCGTCTAACAATTCGAAGCCTTCACTATTATTAAAGAACCAAGACACGATATCGTCGTAAGGACTTTCATCTCCTTGCTTTTGCAGTTTTTCAATTTTAGGAAAAAACTCAGGAAACAGACTTTGTACCGCTTCTCCAATTAAATTGTGTGCAACTTTAGCTGCCCCTTCTTGTTCGCCTTCGTAAACCAATTCTACTTTTCCTGTTATAGAAGGAATAATACCAACAAAATCGCTAAGACGTACCATCGTTGTATCGTCACCTGCTTTTAAGGCACGTCGCTCTGCTGTACTTAATAGGTTTTGATAAGCTGTTATACTTAATCGGGCACTAACACCGCTTTTAGCATCTATATATTCGCTTTCTCGTGCTTCAAAAACAATTTGTTCTAATAAGTCTTTGGCTAATTCTGGTATAACTACGGCTTCTTCTTGGCGTTGATCTAACTTTGCTTCTTGCTCCGTTATTATTTTAGCTGTTTCTATGTCTTGCGGATAGTGCGTTAATATCTGTGAACCTATTCTATCTTTTAATGGCGTAACGATACTTCCACGATTAGTATAATCTTCAGGATTTGCTGTAAATACAAATTGCATATCTAAAGGCAAACGCAGTTTAAAGCCTCGTATTTGTATATCGCCTTCTTGTAAAATATTAAATAAGGCTACTTGTATTCTAGCTTGCAAATCTGGCAATTCGTTTATTACAAATATGCAACGGTTCGCTCTCGGAATCATGCCGTAGTGTATTACACGGTCGTCTGCATAACTTAGTTTTAAATTGGCTGCTTTTATAGGATCTACATCGCCTATAATATCGGCAACTGTTACATCTGGAGTTGCTAGTTTTTCAGCAAAACGCTCACTTCTATGTAACCATGTTATTGGTGTATTATCTCCTTTTTCTTTTATAAGTTCTATAGCGTAACGCGAAATAGGGTTTAAAGGATCATCATTAATTTCGGAGCCTCCAACCACAGGGATGTACTCATCTAATAAATTTAGCATTAAACGTGCTAATCGCGTTTTTGCTTGTCCGCGTAATCCTAATAGGTTTATATTATGTCTGGATAATATAGCGCGTTCTAATTCTGGTATTACGGTGTTTTCGTAGCCGTGCACGCCTGCAAATGTGGTTTCTTTTTGTTTTATTTTTTCTATTAAATTATCTCTTAATTCATCTTTAATCGATTTACTTTGGTAATTGTCTTGTTTTAAATCGCCTAATGTTTTTAGTGTTTCTATATTCATATACATGCCCGTGAATACGGGTATCTTTTTAATTAAACTTTTCTATTTCTTTTTCAACCCTCCGAATTTTTCTTCTGAAAAATCCACCTCCCTTTTCTAAAGGGAGGAGTTCCTTCTAATTATATTTTTAGTTTCATTTATATTTTGTACTTATAATATTCAATACAAATAATATTCTAAACGTAATTTTTCTCGCTTCTTGCTCTCCTCTTAAATTTAAGAGGAGATGAATTCTGATTTTATAAAAAATCAGAAGAAAGATGAGTTTTTACTTAATGTTGTTTTTTATAAATTAAATGCTCTAATATTATTTTAACTTGCTAAACCCTCCGAGTTTTTCCTTCTGAAAAACCCACCTCCCTTTTCTAAAGGGAGGAGTTTCTTCTATTTATTATTTCGTTATATTTTTAAATTTCAATTCTCACATTCGTAATTCGTAATTCGTAATTCGTAATTCAAAAATAAACCTATCCTCTAATTCGTTTTTTTCTATTGGTTTCGTAATCTTCAAAAATCATTTCGCCCAATCCTTTTAAGCCTGTGTAAAAAGCTTTGCCTTGGTTGGCTCTTGTAAATTCCTGCACAAACTGCATTAAATAGCGATCTTGCGCTATCATAAAAGTCGTTATAGGTATGTGTAGTTTTCGGGCTTGTTGTGCCATTGCATAACATTTGTTTGTTATGTACGGATTTAAACCATTACTATCTTTATAATAAGTACCGTCTGGCAAACGCAAGCAACTTGGTTTTCCGTCGGTAATCATAAATATTTGTTTGTTAGTGTTTCGTTTACGTCGTAGTAAGTCCATTGCTAATTGTAAGCCTGCAACGGTATTGGTATGATAGGGACCAACATTTAAATACGGTAAATCTTTAATTTTAATAGCCCAAGCATCGTTTCCAAACACTAAAATGTCTAAAGTATCTTTTGGGTAACGCGTGGTTATTAATTCGGCCAGAGCCATTGCTACTTTTTTGGCAGGTGTAATGCGGTCTTCGCCGTAGAGAATCATACTATGGCTAATGTCTATCATTAACACCGTACTCATTTGCGATTTATGCATGGTCTCTTCTACCACCAAATCGTCTTCGGTTAAATTAAAATTATCAATACCGTTATTTATTTGTGCATTTCGTAAACTTTCGGTCATAGACACTTTATCTAAAGCATCGCCAAACTGGTAGTTTCTAAAATCACCAGTGTGCTCATCTCCTATTCCTGGCGATTTACTTTTGTGTTGTCCAGAGCCACTTCTTTTTATGTTTCCGAATATTTGCTCTAATGCAGATTGCCTAATAGCGCGTTCCGTTTTAGCCGTAATACCTATTCCCCCTTTCCCATCGGGTTTTATCTCTTCTCTAATATAGCCTTTGGCTTTTAGATCTTCAATAAAGTCTTCAATAGTATATTCTGGAGTTGTTAATTGGTATTCTTTATCAAGTTCTCGAAGCCAATCTATAGCTTCATCAAAATCTCCAGAGGTGTGGGTTATTAATTCTTTAAATATATCGAATAGCTTTTCGAAAGGCGATTGAGACGGGGCTTCGTAGGGCTTAAAAACAAATCCTTTTCTTTTCTGCTTGTTATTTTTCATAGTTGTATAAAAATACGACATTTTAAGAATCTAGCCCACGTATATTAACAACTCTTTAAGATTTATGTTTATACGTTTTAGTACCTTTAAAACCTAACTAATTAAACCACCGAATGAAACACTTTTTATCTACTTTATGTTTACTTTTTGTATTTACTATTTCTGCCCAAGACTTCTCTATGGATTTAGTAAAAAACATGAAACCTCGTAATATTGGTCCTGGGGGAATGTCTGGTCGTGTTACAGCAATAGACGCTGCACATAGCAATCCCGACATTATGTATGTGGGAACCGCTTCGGGAGGTTTATGGAAATCGACTTCGGGAGGTATAAAATGGGAACCTATTTTTGAAAAAGAAGTTACAGCTTCGGTTGGTGCTGTTGCCATTCAGCAATCTAACCCAAGTGTTATTTGGGTAGGTACTGGAGAAGGAAACCCACGTAATAGTTTAAATGGCGGTTATGGTATTTATAAATCTTTAGATGGCGGCAAAAACTGGCTGGCTATGGGATTAGAAAAAACACGCCATATCCATCGTATTATTGTAGATCCTACAAATCCAGATATCGTTTATGCTGCAGCTATTGGTTCGCCATGGGGAGAACATCCAGAACGTGGTGTGTTTAAAACTACCGATGGCGGAAAAACATGGAATAAAATTTTATACGCTAATATTAAAACGGGTGCTGCAGACTTGGTTATGGATCCAACAAATCCTAATAAATTAATTGCAACCTTATGGGAACACAAACGCGAACCTTGGTTTTTTAATTCAGGCGGAAAAGGCTCTGGAATACATATTACACACGATGGTGGTACTACTTGGAAACAAGTTACAGACAAAGACGGTTTGCCTAAAGGTAATTTAGGACGTATTGGTGTTGCCATTGCTAGAAATAAACCAAACGTTGTTTATGCACTTGTTGAAGCGAAGAAGAATGCACTATACAAAAGTGAAGACGGCGGTTTTAAATGGAAAAAAATTAACGCTAAAAGCGACATCGGCAACAGACCATTTTACTATTCTGAAATTTATGTAGACCCACAAAACGAAAATCGTGTATACTCAGTGTTTACCTATATAAATGTAAGTGAAGATGGCGGAAAGAATTTTAAACAATTGATGCCTGCTTATGGCGTTAGTAATGGTGTGCATCCCGATCATCACGCGTGGTGGATTCATCCAGAGAATGGTAATTTCATGATAGATGGTAACGATGGTGGATTAAACATTACTAAAGATGGTGGGAAAAACTGGCGTTTTGTTGGTAATTTACCAGTAGCACAATTTTATCACATTAATGTAGATAACGATATACCATATAATGTATATGGCGGTATGCAAGATAATGGCTCTTGGAGAGGCCCTGCTTATGTTTGGCGTGCGCAAGGCATTAGAAACTCGTACTGGCAAGAAATTTCTTTTGGAGATGGGTTTGATGTTATTGCAGACAGAGACGATTCTAGATATGGTTGGACGATGAGTCAACAAGGTTACGTAAGTCGTTACGATTGGCAAACAGGAAACAACTATAATGTACAACCAACACATCCTGATCCTGACGTTTTATTACGTTTTAATTGGAATGCAGCTATAAATCTAGATCCATTTAATAATAGCACCGTCTATTTTGGAAGTCAGTTTGTACATAAATCGACAGACAAAGGCGATACTTGGGCTATTATTTCGCCAGATTTAACCACTAATGACCCCGAAAAACAAAAACAACGCGATAGTGGCGGATTAACCGTAGATGCAACAGGAGCAGAAAACCATTGTACAATTTTGGTTATAGAACCTTCCCCTGTAGAACAAAATATGCTTTGGGTTGGTACAGACGATGGTCGTGTACATGTTACTCAAAATGGAGGAAGTTCTTGGACGGACGTTTCAAAAAACATAAAAGGATTACCAGCTGGCAGTTGGATAGTTCAAATAAAAGCCTCTAATAAAAATAAAGGAGAAGCCCTTTTAGTCGCTAACGATTACCGTCGTTTTAATTTTACGCCGTATGCTTATAGAACGACTAACTACGGAAAAACATGGCAACGTATCGTAGATGAAAACGATGTAAAAAGCTATGCTTTGTGTATTGTTGAAGATATTGAAGAACCAAACCTTTTATTTTTAGGAACAGACGACGGTTTATACGTCTCAACAAACGCTGGCGAAAAATGGACAAAATGGACTGAAGGTTTTCCTACGGTTCCTGTAAAAGATTTAGTAATTCAGCCAAGAGAACACGATTTAGTCATTGGTACATTTGGTCGTGCCGCATGGATATTAGACGATATTCGTCCGTTACGCGCTATTGCAAAAAACAAACAAGTATTAAATAAAAAGATAACATTATTTACACCTCCTACAGCTTATAAAGCTGCTTATGCACAACCAACAGGAAGTCGTTTTGGAGGCGATGCTATGTATCATGGAAAAAATCGTGGCGGTGGCGCGAGATTAGCTTACTATTTAAAAGTAAAAAAAGCTGACAAAGCAAAAGCAGATACAAACAAAGACAAAAAGAAAACCGAAGCTAAAAAAGATTCTACAGAAGCAGATAAAACCGTTGTAAAATGGGATTCTATTACTATGACGGTTTACGATAACGACCGTTTAATCCGTACTATAAAACGTAAAGCACCTAAGGAAACAGGCGTACATAAATGGACTTGGTACATGCGCGAGAAAGGTGTAAATCGTGCCTCTAAAAGTATTAGAAAAAGCACTAGAGAGCCAGGAGGTGTTTCTGTAAAACCAGGAACTTATCGTATCGTTATGCAATACGGAGACCAAACGACCGAATCTAGAATTACTGTAAAAAATGACCCAAGATTAGATGTCTCTTCTGCAAATACAAATGCTGTTTATACGACGTTAAAAGACATGGAAAACATGCAAGAAACTGCTGCCGATGCTGTGAAGCAATTAGTAGAAAGTAAAACAACAGCTTCAACGTTTCAAAAACGCTTAAAAGCTTTAGATAGTAAAAAGTATAAAGCAGAAATTAAAGCGTCTAAAGATATTGTAAAAAAGATAGATACTATTATGGCTCTATACTTCGGAAAAGTGGATAAACGCCAAGGTATTACTAGAAGTCCATTACCAACTGTTAGTTCTAGAATTGGCAAAGCAAGAGGTTATGTAAGCTCTAGGCAAAACGGTATCTCTAAAACAGAAACCACATTAATACAACAAGCGAAAGAAAGTTTAAACGACTTTTTAAATGAAGTGAATACGTTTTTAAATGACGATTGGAAACCGTACCGTACTAGTATTGAAGCCTTAGAAACTTCAGAATTTAAAGAGACTAAAACGTTTAGTTTAGATTAAGCTACGTTCAATGTAAAAAAGTATCAAATAGTATTAAAGTATACTATTCTGTCTGGTTGAGCGCAGTCGAAACCTAATTGAGAACTTAATCGTTTTGTAATGAAAATATTGATTATAATACTTATTTTATCTAGTTCTAATTTATTTGGACAGCATAAAGAACACCCTTATAACAGAACTCAATCAGAATTTGATAAGTTAACTAAAAAAGCTAAAAAAACAGACAGCATAATTTTAGCGTCTGACAAAATGGAATATCGAGAAAAATATATTACTAGAGGACTATCGGAAGGTTCTATTGAAGTTACTGATAGTCTAAAAGCTGTAATTGGTTCGGGAGGTTTTTCAACATATACTTATACGAACGATAAGACGAATAAAGTTATTAAAGCAAAACATAATCAAACGGTTCATTATAAATATCATGTAAAAGATTCTCTAAATGCAAATACAGAAAGGTTAGAAATTAGCATTTACTATAAGGATGAAAAAGCATACTTCTCTGAATTTAATGAATACCACTATGATAATGAAAATATAATTTCAAATAATCGCTTTTATTTACGACTGAATGCAATACGAAATGAAATATATTATTCAAATAATTTTCAAAACGAAATTACTAATTATATTTTAAAATTGAGCAAAGACATAATCTCTAAAAAATGACAAGCGAATCGTTTAAAATAACATTAACCGATAAATATAGTGTCGTTATACCTAACCGTATAGCGACATTATTTTTAGAGGCCAAACAGAAACGCGTTAAAGTAAAAGCGTTTCATAAAAATAATACGTTACATTTCTATGCTGCTTTAAAAAACGAAAAAACTGGGCTTTGTCGTATCTATTTTAGTAATGCTAAACAGAAAGAGTTACAAATTGAATTTGGAGATACGTTTTCTATGCAATTATTTGAAGACACTTCTAAATATGGCGTAGAGATGCCCGAAGCTTTAGAAGCTGTACTATTAAGTGATTATGAAGCCTTTTCTATTTTTGAAAGTTTTACAGCAGGAAAACAACGCAGTATTATTTATGCCATTAAACGTTATAAAAATATACAAACCCAAGTAGATAAATCTATTATAATGACCGAAAACCTAAAGCGTGGCATTCATGATTTAAAACTAATTTTAAAAGCTAATTAGTCGTCGTTTCTTGCAAAAGGATAAATATCTACTTAACTTCGAACTCAATAAACCAAAAACAAAAAATCATGAAAAAAATAAGCTTATTTATATTAGCACTCTCTCTAGTTTTTGCTGTGAGTTGTAAAGAAGAAACTAAAAAAGAACCAGAAACAGAAGTTAAAGCAGCAGAGAATTATGTTGTAAAAGCAGAAGCTACTTCTGTAAAATGGACGGCTTACAAAACAACAGCAAAAAAAGGTGTTGGAGGAGAATTCTCTGTTTTAAAGTTCGATAATAAAGCAGGTGCTACACCACAAGAAGCTTTAAACAATTTAAATTTTTCTATACCAATTAGTAATTTAATTACAAAAGACGAAGGAAGAGATGCTAAAATTAAAGCGTCTTTCTTTGGTGCTATGTTAGATACCGATTTAATTACAGGAACTATTAAGTACAAAGACAATAAATATGTAGCCTCTTTAACAATGAATGGTGTTACAAACGATTTACCTTTAGAAGTAGAGATTACAGATGAAAGACGTGTAAGTATGAAAGGCACAATGTTACTTAAAGATTGGGATGCACTTGGTGCCTTAGAGTCTTTAAATAAAATTTGTTTCGATTTACATAAAGGAGAAGACGGTGTTAGCAAAACATGGGATGATGTTGCTATTGAAGTAAACACTTACTTGAGAAAAAACTAAGATGAAAAAAGTAGTTATATCTATACTAACACTAACTTTAGTAGTTGTAACAAGTTGTAAAAAAGATACTAAAGAACCTACAGAGATTGTAGAACCTGCTAAACAATTGACTAAAGAAGAAGTTAAAGCAGAAGTTGAAGCTAAAACGGAAACTAAAACAGTGACCATTAGCGTTCCTATGTCCCCTAAAAGCGATAGTAAAGTCTCTGGAAAAGCTGTATTTTCTCAGCATGGCGACACCGTAAGTATGTTTGCAAAATTTACAGGTTTAAATCAAGGTATGCATGCTATACATTTACATGAAAAAGCAGATTGTTCTTCGGCAGATGGTAAATCTACTGGCGGACATTGGAATCCTACAGCACAGCAACATGGTAAATGGGGTGATGCAACAGGATATCATAAAGGAGATATTGGCAACTTTACAGCTGATGCAAGAGGTAACGGAAAAGCAAAATTTTCTACCAACGAATGGTGTATTGGTTGTGGCGATCCTAAAAAAGATATTCTAGGTAAAGCCGTTATTGTGCATAAAGGTACAGACGATTTTACATCTCAGCCAAGTGGAGCTGCTGGAAGTCGCGTAAGCTGTGGCGGTGTAATACAATAATAAATTTAAAAAACAGCTAGAAACCGTCAGTTCGAGTGATTTTGATACTTCGTCTATGCTTAAGGCAAGCGAGAAATCGTATCGAGAACTAGTTTTATAGAAAATTCTTACTCTCGATACAAATTTTACTCATTTTCAATCGTAAAATCCACTCGAATTGACGAATTTTATTAAAATATAAATAAAAAAGCTACGTCATTGTAGCTTTTTTTATTGGTAATTAATACTTATTTTTAAAACTTACAATAACGCCTTAATGCAACTAGAAACCCTCATTGCTAAATTTAAGCAGAAAGACGAAAAAGCTTTCCAAACGCTATACAATATGTATAGCGAAAGTATGCATGGGGTTATTTATAATATTGTTAGAAATCACGATATTGCCGAAGAGTTAATGCAAGATGTCTTTATTAAAGCTTGGCATAAAGCCGATACTTATAATGCTAAGAAAGGGCGTTTTTTTACATGGATTCTTAACATTGCAAGAAATGCTGCCATAGACAAAACCCGCTCTAAAAGTTTTAAAAACAAAGCAAAAAACCTTGATGCTCAATTTTTCGTAGATATCTTACCAACGCAAGATAATTTAGACAATCAAACCGATGCTATAGGTATTGCAAAATATGTAAGCAAGCTTGCAGAGAAGTGTATACAAGTTATTGAGTTACTCTATTTTAAAGGCTACACTCAAAAAGAAGCATCAGAAACGTTGGACATGCCTATTGGCACGATTAAAACAAGAAATAGAAATTGTATAAACGAATTAAGACAACTCGTTTTAAAATAGAAAATGGATATAAAAGAGTACATAGCATCTGGAATTTTGGAACTTTATGTTGCAGGGTCACTTTCTGAAGCAGAAAATGAAGCGGTATACCAAATGATGCAACAATATCCTGAAGTTACCGAAGAAGTTATTGCTATTGAAGCAGCTATAATTACATTAACAGCTGGTGCTGCTCCAGAACGCTCTAGTGCTGCCATTTATAATGCAGTAAAAGAAAAACTCAATCTAACCGATAGCGATACAGACAATAGTAAAATTGTTTCTCTAAACAGACCAAAAACGAATTGGTTTGCATACACCGGTTGGGCAGCTTCTATTATTTTAGGTGGATCCTTACTTTGGATGGTAAATCAAAACAACACGCTTGAGTCTCAAATACAAACCGCTGAAACCAATAAAGATTTCTTAGAAATACAAATAGAAAATATAAATTCTGATTTAGCAGACACTAAAAAAATACTGAATGTATTTAGAGATAAAAACATTATCTCGGTGCCTCTTGCCGGACAAGCTGTTTATCCTGAAGCCTATGCCAAAGCGTATTGGAATAAACAAGACCAAACCGTGTATTTCGATTTACAAGGTTTACCAGAACCTCCTGAAGGTAAAGTGTACCAAATTTGGTCGTTAACTTTAAATCCGTTAACACCAACGAGTTTAGGTACTATAGATGATTTTAAAACAGACGATAATAAAATTTTTAACCTAGAAAACACTAACGAATCGCAAGCCTTTGGTATTACCTTAGAGCCTGCTGGCGGAAGCGAAAGTCCTAACTTAGAACAACTGTATACTTTGGGTGCAGTAGAATCTTAAAAAGAACGAATGGATAATATAACAATCATTTTAGGGACTATTATTATTGCAACAGGTATATCGCTTGTATTTCATTTTTTGTATAAAAAGAAAAAAACAAAGGAAGACTCTCATTACGATTCTGATTTAACTAAATTTTATAAAGCTGTTGATTTAAAAGACATAAAAGGCATTAACCATTTTGGTAAATTAGTGATTTGGAATACTAATTTAAAGTATACCGATTTAGAGCTTATCGCTTCTAAACTAAGAGTACTGGTAAAAGAATATCCCGAACTTAAAAAATTGGAGAATATTGCTTTTAATAAGAAGTTGGGGTATGATGTGCCTTATACTCGAAAGTATTAAATCGTCCTATTTAATAGTTATTATTAAATCCTCATTTATTCATACAATTTACATTCGTCAAGTAAATCCTTTCGTAATTCTGAAGCGTTAACAATTTTCACATCATTTTCTTTATTCGGAAAAACAGCAAAACTTATTTTATCAAACTTATCTTTATTCAGCCAGTCAATAAATTTATATAAATCTCTTTTTTTTACTTTTTTAGCAGACTCTTTCGATATATGAATTTTTGCAAATTCCTTTTCAGGAAATATTAATACACATTCAACTCCGTTTAAAATAGTTGTACTCATCTGCCAAAACCTTCCATAAATGAGATAGACACTTTGAAAGTCGATAACCTTACGAACTAAATAGTTATATCGTTCGGTGTTGTTTAATTTAATTATGTTTTCGTATTTCTTATGGTGCATTGTTTTAATATTCATTTTCCCATAGTTTTGTCAATCCAATCTATGAAGTTTTTCCAATTATAATTTGGACTTGATTCAATATCATTCGAGTTATGGTCAAAAATTACAACAGGAAATTCAGGTTCTAAACTACGATTGTCAAAACACCAAAAATCACCATTGTCATATCTAAATGGCGTTAAGTAATTAGGAAATTCTAAATCAGAGTAATCTTTTAGTATTTCCTCTAAATTCACATTTGGCCCAAGTTCTTTATTCGCCCAACCAAATCCCTCAAATGAAAAATCTCCCATTGGTACTTCTTTACAATATTTTAATTGAAAATCGATAAATGATTTCGGAAATTTACAATTGTACTTTTTAATCAAATCGTTTAAATCCGATGTATTAGGTTTTGGTAAGTGTTCAGGGAATGCAGGTTCTCTGTCAGAGTATTTTACTTTTATATCTTCAAATGTCATTTTTGTTGAATTGTGTGCTACGATTTATGTACTATTTGTTGTCTGTTTAAACAGACAACTTAGTAAATTAAAACTGAATAGAAAATCCTAAAGTATTAAATTAAGAGAACTAAAGGTAATTACTTATTTTTAATCTCAATTCTTTATTATACG
This sequence comes from uncultured Flavobacteriaceae bacterium, assembly GCA_947494205.1. GTDB lineage: Bacteria > Bacteroidota > Bacteroidia > Flavobacteriales > Flavobacteriaceae > JAHDHI01. The sequence goes on from CANLUH010000014.1 coordinate 12,097, forward strand.
AGGTTTTTATTCGTATTTACCTACATTCTCAATGTTAAGTCCATTCTCAATTTTTGGAATCTTATAAAAGCCTCTTTGAATATCATCTTTATCTCTAACTACATTGATTAATTTCTTATATAATTGAATACTTTCTACGTTAAAAAGATCTTTAATCTTCTCAAAATATCTTTTAGAGATTATTTTTGGAAATAAATCAAAATACAGAGAATTATAACAACTTGTCTCTGGAAACCAATTTTGCACATATCCTGTATTTGAGGGATGAATCAGAGACATATAATAACTTAAAATATCGGAAGACTTGTTTTCTTCAAATTTTACGATTGTAGAATACTTTTTAACTAAATCAGCAGAAACACTTACTCGTTTTGGATTTATTTTCTGATTTTTAAATTCATTTAAAGTATAATTGTATTTTTTGAAATCAACAAAATTGACAGCTTCTGCTTTTTTATTGTATTTTCTCGTTACAATGAATGAACTTCGATAAATTAAATTGAGTGTTTTAAATTTTTCAAGCTTGACCATCACCGAAACAAAGCTTATAAAAAGATCATAATTAAAAAAACGGTAATTATCATAAATAAGGTTATCTAGACTATTTCCAGATTCCAATCTAATCTCATTATCCTCATAGAATTGAAGTAAGTTCTCAAAAAAATCTAATAATTCCTCACCGTAGTCTTCTGTAGAATATTTACAGACAACATTTAAGAATTCAATAAAATCTAACTTTAGCGGTTGAAGTTGCTCAATGGATAGTTCTACTTTCTCAATAAAATTATTATGATTTATTTCATCTTTTGTAATATCAAGTTTAAACATTAATAAACTTTCAATGAAAATTTGCAGATAATCTTTAATAATTAATATGCTGTTTTTATTTCCGTTTAAGAGTGAACTTTTAATTTGATTTACCTTGTGAGCAGTTGGAATGAAAATTGGATTTTCATCTTCTAAATGTATTGGCATTTTACCTATAGCTGGTCTTTTAGAGATTGGCTTGTCATAAATGTTTCTTATTAGTTTTTCGTAATTTTCTTCATAAACTTCTTCATTACTCAAGTCTATATAAATTCGTGTTTTTACAAATGTCGGTAAGCAAGGTTTATCACTCTCATATTGCATAACTATTGGAATAAATTTTGTTTGCTCTACTTGACTATATATTTCATCTGATATAATTAAACTTTCTACTCCAACTCCGCCTTGTTTTTTATTTGCTTTTTGGGCATATTCTTTATTACAAACTAATAAAACTTTATCTACGGTTTCATCATTAACCATTTGTTCCATAAAATGGTATTTATCTTGACCTTCTTTTAAGTCCCAATCATCTAAAATTATATGAATTCCATCATTAGTCAACCTTTCAGCCAATTCAGTAACTGTTATCTTATTACTTATGGGTTTCCAACTGTAAGAGATGAATACCTTTTTTATTTTATTTTGCATAGATTTGTTTAAATTACTCGTAATATCATGTATTAGCACTGTACCATAAAAACACTAATAGAACAGTAAAACATGGTAATTATATGCACTTTTTGTATAATTTAACATAACCTAAAATAAGGCTATTATCAGTACTTTTTTATTAAATTGAAAGTTCCAACAAATAACCCACAATTCCAATACGTATATCTACGTATATTTTTCAAACTCAAAACAACATATAATTCATATAAAAATAGCTATGTATTAAAAAACACACAGCTATTAACTGTTAAAAGACTAAGTCTTTTTATACGCAGAAATTACATCCATCAGACATAACTTGGCATATCTCAGATCCAGTACATCCTAAAGGATGTCCATTAGGAACACTTGGTAGACATTCCCAGCATTCATTACCATTTCCTCCATTAATTTGTTTCTGTTCGTTTGTGTTTAGAGCTTTTCCTAAATTTAATAAGTTTTTCATAATAAAAAGTTTTAATACTAATTTAAAACCGTGAACATTTAATGGCATACACAGTATATGCCAATTCTCCGCGAAAGAAATAATAATACCCTTAAATTAATAAAAAATAATTATATACACGCTTAATGTGCATTAGCTGTTATACTTGCCATAGTAAGTCTATCAAAGATTCATTCTCAATAACACCTTCATCTACGTATATTTTTCAACCTCAAAACACCCTAAAAAAAGAAAGCCCCTTATTCAACTAAACCATTTAAGTTGAACAAGTGACTTTCGAGATTACCAACAAAAAACAAACTAAAAAACTTTATTATGTTAATAAAGCAAAACTATATGTTGGTGAGATTTTTATTTTTCTATTGGAGTAATAGATATTTTTGTAATGATTACTTAATTGATACCTTTCGACAGGCTCAAGGTGACATCAGTAATACCTTTATGCTAAGCCAGTCTTGATTCTAAACAAAAGGCTCAAGTAACAATTCAATACTATTTATTATTTTACATTAAAACGTATACGTAATATTCGCTTTAGCGTTAAATGGTGTACCTGGTGTAAAGTGAATTTCTTCTACAGATTCTGTTTCATTTTGTAAACGCGATTCTGTTAAAAATTGAGTTTCATTCCACTCGGTATTAAAAATGTTTTCTATAGCTACACCAATACTTAAATGAGTATTTAGCTTATAATTTAAATTAAAATCTGTTACAAAATAGCCTTCTGCAGTTACTGTATAGTCTTCGTTTGCTGCTCTATCGTCTAAAAAACGGTAACGCAAGCCACCTGAAAACCCTTTATAGTCTTGTAAGGCTAATCCACCAACTAGAGTAAAATTTGGTGCTAATGGAATGTAATTTTCTCCATTGTTATTGTTTACACTTCTGGCTTTGGTTAGTGTTGTATCGGTATCGAAATACAGGTGTTTATTGAATTGGTAACGCAATCCTAAATCTAATCCTAAACGTTCTGTTTTTCCACTAGGTTCAACAATACCAGCATCGCCTACATACACAAACTCTTGTTCTAGGAATAAATACCATGCAGTTGCATTTAAAGCTAGTTTTGGCAATGGTTTCCATACGCTTCCTAAATCTACACCGTAAGCTTTTGGTAAAATGTCTTCGCCTTGTTGTGCTACCACTACTCTAGCATCATTAGAATGAAAACCGATTCCTGTTTTAAAGAACCATTGTAAATTATCCTTTTGATTGTATTGTACTTGTAATTTTGGTAAAATGGCTGTTTTACGTTCAGATTGTGTGCTATAGGTTTCTGCTAATGCATCGTTATATAAAAACTTAAAATATTCTAAACGTACTCCTGGTGTTACTTTTAGTTTTCCAAAATCGAATTCTGCATCATAATACGCAAAGGCATTGGTTTGGTTTACATCACCTAATTGTAAAAACTCTAAGGTGGTGTTTCGGTTTAATGTGCGAGATAATTCTACCCCTTCAATGTTATCATATCGTAAGCCTACACCTGCTGTTGTTTCTATTGTAGTGTTTCCTAAATTGTATTGCGTGTTTAACGCCGTATTAAAGCCGTAGGTGTTTCTGGCTTCTTTTTGTTTTATTTGGTCACCATTTATGGGATCTTCTAAAAAGAAGGTGAAATTAGAATACAATTCGAAATCGTAATACGTGTAAAACGCATTCCCTTTAAAGGTTGTATTATCGTTTACAGTTGTACTGTATTCTGCATTTACTAGGGAACGGCTTGTGTTTCCGCCTTCGGTATCGTCTATCGCTCCAAAACGATCTATTAGTCCTCTATTTACGGCTCGGTTTGGTATTTGCCCAGAGGCATCCCAACGGCTTTTAAAGTGTGAAGCAGTTAGAGATAAACGATCTCTGTCGTTAAAATACGTGGTGTATTTTCCTATTAGATTTACGCGATTAAAATTCTGTGAGGAATTAAAAGGGCCATCAGTTTCTATATATTCCATTCCAAAATAGGCACTTTCACTTTTTTGTTTGTCTAATAAATTGAATAGTCCTAGAGTTCTAATTGTATTGAATTGTCCGTACGATAGTTTTACAATGTTCTCTTCTAATCTGTTTTTAGTTTTAAAATCGATGTAACCAGCTGTTGTAAAATCTTTTGCATTAGCATAATACGGTCCTTTACCAAAATTAATGTTATTAATAGTTTCTGGTATTACAAAGTGTAAATCGCTATAACCTTGTCCGTGTGCGTGCGATACATTATTTACTGGAATACCATCTACGTTTATAGACACATCTGTTCCATGATCTATATCGAAACCTCTCAGAAATAATTGTTCGGCCTTACCGCCTCCTGCATGTTGCCCAATAATTAGCCCTGGTACTTTACGTAGTATTTCTTGTGATGAGTTTATAGGGTTGGTTTCTAAATCTAACTTCGCAAAAGTATTTAATACGTTTACTTCTTCGGCTAGAACCACTTCATCGAGTTTAAAAATGTTACTTTCTAACGCTATTTGTAACCCGTCTTTTAAATCTGCTGCTGTTAGTACAACCTTTTGTTTTTTAAAGCCTAATAATCCTATACTTAGTGTATCGCCAACGGTATTATTATCTAACACGAAATATCCGTTTTCGGCAGTATGCGCATGCTGTTCGCTATTTATATTATAAAGGTAAACAGCATTTAATGGTTGTGCGTACGCATCGTAAACATAGCCTTTTAATTGCTGTGCATTACTTGTTTTAATTCCTAGAAGACAACTAAATAATAGTGTTATATATATTATTTTTTGCGCTATTTTCATGGTTTATAATTGTTGTATTTTCATTGCCATTACTGGTCCTAACTCGTAAGTGGCGTCTGTTAATTCCTTTTTTAAGCGTGCTACTGCTTCTGTTTTGTTATTGGCCTTGTAGATTTCAGCAATATGATATAATACTTCTGGTTCGAAGGTTTTACCATCTACATGTTGTTCTATTATAGTTAAAGCGATTTCAGAATTCCCATTATTATAATGTGCCCAAGCTAAGAGGTCGTAAGATTGTGCTGTTGGCCTATTATTAACTTCTTGCTCTGCTATAGTTATTGCTTTGGTTTGTTCTGAATGTGTTTCGGCAAATAATTTGGCATTGTAAGTATTATACATCACACCATAATTTTGGTTTTGTACTGCTACGTTGTATTGTTTTAGATAATTATTTTTTGCATTATTATCGTTTAAGTATTCCGATAGTTCTGCTTTTAATAAGTAGTAATCTGGTGCGTTGTATGTTTCGGTTATGCTATTTAAAATACGTAGGGCTTCTTTTGGGTTTCGCTCGTAAGAATACACAATCCAAGCAATTCCTTTTTTAGCATACGCATTGTTTGGGTTTATCGCTAAAGATTTAAGGTAATAATCGTACGATTTTTCTATTTGCCCATCATGACCGTAAAAGTCTGCTATATTGGTATAACTCCATTGTATTAGAGCCTTATTTTTAGAGGATTCTGCTTTTGCCAAGGCTTTTTCCATGTATTTAATCGCTGCGGTAAGGTTACCGTTGTGATCGTTCCATTTTGCTGTTCGTATTAAGAAATCGAAACTACTATAATCGGTCACTGCTTCTAAATACTGTTTAGCTTGCGTATTGTTTCCTAACTCTAAATGCACATCGAATAGCATTTTTTGCGTACTTTTTAAATCTTCTGCTAGTATTTCTGCTTGCTCTAAAAGAGACAAAGCATCTTTAAAACGGTGTTGCGAAATATAATTTCTTGCTAAGCTTCTTAAATGACTAGACGTTTTATAATTTGTTTTCTTGTTTAATGCGACTAATCGTGCTTCTGCTTCAATTAAGTGTTCTATTCTTCCTGTGGCATCAAACAATTGCAATTCTGCGGCCGCTAATTTAGATAAATATGGGTATTGGTTGGGTTCCTTTTTTAATTTCTTTAACCAAAATTGTTGCTCTTTTTTTGCTTTTTTATAATCCTGTCGTTCTGTTGTAAGAAATCCTGCATAATCTGAATGATTTGTAACCGTTGTATCTGTTTTAGTAGAACAACTAAACAGTAATACTATGACTAGAAGTGAATATATTGTTTTCATGGTTTGTTGTTTGTTTTAGTTTTGTTTCTTTTTGAAAAAAGCTAGAGCGCGATTTGGGTAAACGCTCTAGCGATTCTAGTCTACCAAGGCGATGCTAAGTAAGGAAATGAATTTAAAAACGGTTTATCGTTCGCACTCACGTTATCATCGGATAATCCTGGATTTTCAGACATGGTTAATCCTGTTTCTCCACCAAAAATTAATATCAGTTCTACAGTAATTACATCGTCTGCTAGGGCACGACCTGTTAAGACATTAGTACCATCAAAAAATGTTGTAGTACCGTCTAAGGATAGGTTTAGTACATCTGTAGCTAATAATCCTGTAAAAGTTGCTGCGTCTTGCCCTAAAGCGTTTTGATCTCCAGGATTAGCAAATGCTGGACTTAGTGCTGTTAAGTTTGTTTGAAACATACCTTGAAATGCTGCATTCTGTGCAGAAGGTACTGTGGTATTAAATGTGTTTTTTGAACTAGATGATACAAACACCGTGTTAACCGCAGGTCTTCCCATTTGATCATTTTGTGTGTAGGTTCCTGAAAAATCGGGTCCGCTTGGGGGTGTTACTGCTGTATCGTCATCGTTAGAGCAGTTAAAAGACATTACTGATGCTAAAATGGTAAGCATTACTATTTTTATAGTTTTCATAATTTTATATTTAATGTTGATTGTTATTATTTAGACTTAGATTCTACCCAAGTATTTACAGTTCCGCTTCCTCCTACTAATGCTTTTGGTACTTCTATTACAATAGACATTACGTTAGTTCCTGCAAATGTATCTGTTCCTGGAGAGTTGAAACTTGTAGCGGTTCCGCCAATGATTTCTCCGTAACGTGCAAAATCCATAAAAAATGGATCATCTCTTGGTCCTGCAAAAGCTTTAATACCTCCATTGGTTGTGATTTCTGGACTAGAACCATAAGCTGTAATGTCTACAACTGTTTGCGTTGCCGCTGTTTGGATGGTACTATTTAACCCTGTTTGCGATGGTGCTACTGGACCAAAAAAGTACATTTTTCCGTCTCTTGGTACAGCTTGTATTACTAAGTCTTCTACGTTGTCGCCTGTGGTATCAATGTTAAACTCTACAAGTACGTTTTCATCGAACATGGCACTTCCGGTTGCCGTTGGACTTAATAATCCTTGCACGTTGGCAACAAATACTACGTTGTCTGTGTCTTGTGCTTGAAAGGCGTAGAAGTCTGTAATATCACTACTTCCTCCTGAAACTGCTGGTGCATCAATGTGATCTGCTGCTACCATAAAGAAACCTGCAATACCTAGTACGGCTGTTCCTAATAAAATTTTAATTTTTTTCATAATTACTGAGATTTTTGTTGTTATTAATTTTTGGTTCTCAGCATACCTACGCAATTACTTAGTAAGCGGTTTTGTTAAAATTATGTTAACATAAAATTAGCTTATACCATATCTCACTTGAAATAACCGCAATAAAACACCCTTTTTCCCTTTCTACTTCAACATAAAAAGAAACCGTAACTTAGGCTATGCTTAATTTTTCTGTTTTGTATAAAGAAAAAAATCATCATTTTCTTTTACAGTAATTTCAAATGAGATATGGTATTATGTTATTGTAAAAAAGTTAACTTTGTTTTTCTAAAAAACGAAACCGTGAATGCATCTGCCAATGGCTGGATAAAAAAGCTTCTTAAAACGCTTGATTCTCTTACACTCTCTACTACAGTTTTAGAACTGTATAGTGGACTGCGTTATTCTGGATATATTTATGGTAGTAATACGTGTATTGTTAATGATTATATAGAGAAATCGGACTTTACTCCTGAAGAGATTTGTAAAATAAATCATGTTATTACTTTATACATTTGCCATAAAGAAACTCATGCTTCGGAAAATTTTGTAGACAATGTTATTACATTTTACACAAAAATAAATGCTTATAAATCTTCTTTTTTATCGGATATTTTAGGACAAAAAAAAGATGATTCTTTACTTGAAAAAATAATACATAAACGTATTCAAATAGATAATAATTTAATTGACAAAAGCTTTAATTACTTTATTACTAATGCACTTTTGTTTATAGATATTCTAACATTTAAAACCTTTTTAAGTACGGGTTCTATTTCTGAAGAGGATATTCAGCAAAAAGAAGCTGTAATAGAAACTATTGTTTTAAATACTTTAAATTCTAAGATTGAAAAAACGAAATACGACACGAGTTTAATTAGTTTTTTCGAGCAGTCGCTTCGTTATCAAAATCAAGACAAACTTAATTATACTGATGCTATTTCACTTTTAAATACAGATTTAGACACGCATTATATTATAGATTTAGCTTGTATGTCTACTTGGAGTGATAAAATGGTAGATCATAATGAGCGTTATTTTCTATTACAATTAGGTCAGGATTTAAATCTTTCTGAACAACATATAGAGGTTTCTATTGAAGCAATAGATACTTTTTTTAAAGAACATGAAAAAGATATTGTACTCTTAGGCTCTAAAAACATTGTAAAAACCTTTTACGATAATTCTAGTAAAATGGTTAGTAAACTTATTTCTAGAAATAGTAAACGTTTATTAAAGGAGTTACAACAGAGTAAAGAGTTAATGTATTTAATTACACAATCTACTGTTAGAGATCTAACGCAAGAGGAACAGAAACAGGTACAAGAACAACTATTAGATATTTTTAAATCGATACCAAGTTTGGCTATTTTTATATTACCGGGTGGTGCTTTATTATTACCATTGGTTATTAAATTTATTCCTAAATTATTGCCATCTGGTTTCGATGATAATAGAATTGAAGATTAATATTTAATATAATATTAATAGTCTTTTTCTTTTAGCAAAGTATGTACTTACGTACAGATTTCTCTTTATTTTTAAATTCGCTAAATCTCTCAAAATCTCTTTTACTCACCGAAAAGCGCTTTTTACTCTTCCAAAAGGAGACTTTACTCAATATTAATTTTAAAATTTAATAATAGATTATACTTTAACAAAGCCATTACCCACTAAACAGTTGGCGTTCATTTTAAAAAAATGAGGTTGTTTGATAATAGTTTTCATCATTTTTCAAATTGCTCATCACAATTTGAGTTCATTGGAAGTTCTACCTTGATACTTTCGATTTTAAGTTTAAGTCATTTCTGAAATATTGCACAGAAAGAAAATCTATTTTTCAGATAACCTCATCTTTTTTAAGTACCAGTTATCTTACTCTAACCACAATTTAAAGTCTTTAACGCGTTCTCTTGCAACAATAACATCTTGCTCGTTATAAGTATTTAGTTTTATCTGTAATCGCGAATTTGTGTAACTCACCATGTCTTTAATAGCATGAATGTTTACAAAAAACTTTCGGTTAATTCTAAAAAAGGTTTGTGGTTCTAACTCTTCTTCTAACTGTTCTAAGGTTGTGTCTAGTAAATAGTTTCTACCTTCGCTTGTATAAAGATAAGTGCCTTTGTTTTCACTATAAAAACATTCAATATCATCTATATTAACTAATTTTAAGTGTTGTCCTACTTTTACCGAGAAACGTTTTTTATACTCTCGCTCTATAGGGTTTACTAATAGTTTTTTAATGTCGTTAAAGTCTAATGTTACACTCTGTCTTTGTGGCAATCGTGTTTTAAACTTAGACACTGCGGTTTCTAAATCGTCGCTATCTATTGGTTTTAATAAATAATCTATACTATTTAGTTTAAATGCTTGTAATGCATACTCGTCGTAAGCTGTTGTAAAAATAATAGCCGATTGTACTTCTACAGCATCGAAAATTTCGAAAGACAACCCATCACTTAGTTGTATATCTAAGAAAATTAAATCGGGATGTTCGTTTGTATTGAACCAATCTATAGATTCTTCAACAGAATGCAACAGTGTTTCTGCTTCTAAATCTAAAGCTTGTAACATTCTCTGTAATCGTCTTGCTGATGGTTTTTCGTCTTCTATTATTATGACTCTCATTATTTTTTAGTTGGTTATTATACACTTAACTTGTTTACCCTTATAAAATGGATATTCCAATTCCCAAAAGTAATATGCTTAGTACTAAAAGTACTTTTAATGTTTTATTTTTTCTTCTTTTATGTAAAATTACTCCTAACATTTTATTTCGTTTTTAGATTCACGTTTTCAAGAACATGACAATTTCAAAGGAAACCTCAACATAAAGCGTCGAGGAATTATTTTCTGCTAATTACTCCCACCTATTGCGTTCTTTTTCCATATACTCTTCAATTTTTCGCTTTTCCCATGCTTTCCCAAACATATATTGTTTTCCAAAAACACCAAGGCCATGAAATAGCAAACCTATACCCCAAAATATAATTGTAGAAAATGTACCAAAGGTCCAAAACTGTTCTGCTGTAGTGTGTCTAGCAATCATGATAAGTATAAAGATATTTACTACGATATATGATGCTAAATGCCAGTAAAACCCTGTAATTTTCTCTACTTTCTTTTTGGCTCTTAAGTAAGCTTCTTCTCTGTCGTAATTTGTTCTTTCACTACTATATTTTTCAATACCATATTCTTTCATAATACTCAAATTAATTCCAACGGTTATTTTTTTCTTCTTCCATAAATTTTTCAATTTTACGTCGCTCCCAATCGCGTCCTAAAATACCATCGTTTACAAATACTTTATAGGCATGAAAAGCAATACCTATACCCCAACCTATTGCAGAAAACCAAAACCATTGAAACTCCCAATAGGTTCTGTAATTAATAAATATTAGAAAAGGGATAACAAAGCAATAGGATATAATATTATAATAAAATCCTTTTAGCTCTTCTACATGTTTACGAGCGCGAACATAACTATCGTCAAACTCTTTTTCTGTTTTTTGTTTCATCACTGTTATTTGTTTGGTAAGCATAGGAATCGCGACTTTAAAAGTATCTTTAGCTTCTGCTATACTTACTTGTTTGTTTGTTAATAATTGGTAGCGTTGTTTTATATTGTTAAGTCCTACGCCGCTACTCTTCTTTAAGACTTGTTTTGCTTGTAAATTATTTTCTACTATTAGCATTCCTCCATCTTCATAGATTTTAATATGAAGTGGTTTGCTTGATGTTACTATATTATGTTTTACAGCATTTTCTAATAATAATTGTAAGGACAAAGGCACTACTTTACTTTCTGGGTTTACAGATTGCTCCGGAATATCAAAAACAATACTATCTTCAAATCGCATTTTTAATAAAGACATGTATGTTTTTGCGAACTTTAATTCTTCGTCTACCGTTACTAAATCCTTATTTTTTTGTTCTAATACGTAGCGATACACTTTAGATAAACTCGTCGTAAATTTTTGTGCATTTTCTGGATGCTCTTCTATTAAACTAGTTAATACATTAAGACTATTAAATAGAAAATGCGGGTCTAATTGATTTTTTAAAGCATCGAACTTAGCACTTGCTGTGCCTGCTATAACTTTCTGTTCTTTTACCTTATTTTCTTGTTTTGATTTATAATAGTAAAAGATGTAAAACGCTGTTGTTACTGTTATAGATATGGTTAAAGAGAACCAGTAATTAACAACTTTCTCATTGGTTAAAAATTCCATTGTTGTTTGATTGTATATAATCACTTTAATAAAAAAGCGTATTATAAAAATTGAAACAACAGAGACTATTATAGAAAATAGAGCGGCTAGCAGTAAGTTTTTTATTTTAAAGAGTCTGCTTTTATAACGCCCTAACAAATAAGTTACCACGTAAGCATTAGCCATATATAACACTACTGCATACATTTGGTTGTACACAAAATCTAAATAAAAATATTCATTTAGTTTTATGTCCACTCCATTTAAGTACATTATTATACCTCTAATTAAGAATACAATAACACCAATGGTAAATGCTTTTCCTAGATCTTTAAAAAATTGTAACATTTAGTTTTCTTTACATGTTTTTAAAACGGCTTCTGCGCGTTCTTTCCCCCAATTTGGGTGAAACTTAGTTTCTGGTTTAAAGTTAGCAAAAAGTTCTACAGCTTTTTCTATGTCTTTACAAAATGGCGCAGTGTCTTGCCCAAAATACTTAGCCGAACCAATATCCCACTCTGCTTTATTTAATAGTACTCTAGGATTTGTAGGGTCTATTATTTTGGCTTGATTATAAAGCTTCACTATTTTTCCCGAAAGCGTCATACCATAAGTGGCTCCATCACTGGCTACATAAACAGTGTGTAAAAGTGCTTGCAATATCATTATCTCAGGATTATCTTTAGAGATTGCTGTGGCATCGTCTATAAAACCTTGTGCTCGTTTTAACTGTTTTTCTAGTTTTTCTTTTTCATTTAAAATCGAAAAACCATCTAGAATAAGTGCTTGTGCTGCATAATATGGTGGTAGCCAATTATCGGTTTCTGCACTTGCAATACGTTCAAATAAATTTACAGCGTCTTCTGTTTTTTGTTGACTCCAAAGACCTAGTGCTTTATCCATCCCTTTTTCATAATTAGTTTGTGCTGGTAAATGGGATGCGATTAGAAACACAATAAAAAATGCTATTTTATACATAATACTTTTGTTTTAGTTATAGAAGTGATTTAAACTTCATACTGCAAATATCTATAGTAGATACAGTATTTTAAAAAGTGTATTGCCGAATTGTCATTTTTTATAGCTGAACTGTAACACTATAGTATTATCCTCTATTTTAGGAATATCTTATGTACATTTAAAGTGTTCTATTTTTTTCTAAACTGAAAGAAATTGTAATAAAAACACGTATTTATACTTACTTTTTTTTAGAACAATACTTTTACCTTGTGAGCTGCTATTAATTAGCTAAAGTAAACTAGAGGTTTTATCAATTTATTATACTAAATACTCACTTAAAACAATTTTATTATATGAAAGACATAGCAAAAACATCCGATGTAGTCATTGTAGGTGCAGGGGTTTCTGGACTTTATGCTGCTTGGCGTTTATTAAAACATGATTCTAAATTAAAAGTAACGATACTAGATCGTTTAAATAGAACTGGAGGTCGTTTAGATACCGATTTAATAAAAATTAAAAATCAGAAGAAAAAAGGAAGTTCTGTTGTTAGAGACGAAGAAGGTGGTATGCGCTTTACTTACCAAATGGAAGAATTAATGTCTTTATTCTATGGTTTACAATTGTGTGACGAAATCGTAGATTTTCCAATGACGACCAATCGTTATTTTGTTCGTGGACATAGTTTTACAGCAGATGATGCTGCTGCCAATAATAATGCTATTTGGGGAGAGTTATACGATTTAGCACCAGCAGAACAAAACCAAAGCCCAGGTACTATTTTAAATATTATCTATAATAGAATTTTAAAAGCCAATGGTGTAGATAAAGCGCCAGAAAACCCAACGCCAGAATTTTGGCAAGACTTTAGATTAAAATACAAATGGAATGGTGTTACTCTTAATAAATGGCAATTAGGTGGTTTGTTTAAAGCTATGGGCTATTCGCTTGAATGTCTTAAAATGATGGTAGACACTGTAGGGTTTCAAGCTCCATTTTTATCTACTGTAAGTGCTGGAGAAGCTTGGCAAATTTTAGAGGATTTCCCTAAAAACCCACACTACCATACCTTTAAAAAAGGGTTTAGTACACTTACCAATACATTAAAAGACGAGGTTGAAAAAATGGGCGGAAAAATTCATTTAGGTATGAACTTAAATAGTATTTCTAAACACGGAAAAGACCAATACGACTTAGACATAAGTAAAACTGAAAAAGACGGTATTAACTATCCACATATTGGAAAGTCGGAAACGATTAAAGCTAATAAAATTATTTTAGCCATTGCAAGTAATGCTATGCAAAGTGTGTTTGTAAATTCGCCAGTGATGAATAAAGGCAAAAATGCAAAACAACTATGGGAAGATATCCACTCTGTAGTCAATATGCGTTTACTTAAAATTAATCTTTATTTTGAAAAACCTTGGTGGCGTGATGGTGATACTGGACAACCAGAAATAGATTTCGGGCCTTCGTTTACAGATTTACCTATAAATGCTGTGTACCCTTTCTACCCTATAGCTGGCCCATCTAACGATAACCCTGCAGCTTTAACAATATATTGCGATTATAACAATACTAACTTCTGGCAAGGGCTTCAAAATGTAGGACCGTTATTCGATTCTAAATTACAAAAAGAACATAGTAAAGCACCACAAACTATATTTGCTGCTTCACAGGCTGTTGTAGACGAGGCTATGAAACAATTTAAACAATTATTTAATACACATCATGTTCCAAACCCTGTAATGACAAGTTACCGCAACTGGGATGGTGAAGATAATTTTGGTTATGCTTATCACCAATGGGCACAAAATGTAGATGATGCAAAAGTAATTTCTAGAATGACTACTTTAGTTAAAGGTGAAAAAATCTATAGTTGTAATGAAGCTTGGTCCGACATGCAAGGTTGGGTTAATGGCGCTTTACGTTCTACAGATTTAGTTCTAAAAGAGTTTAAACTAAAACCTATTACCAAATTGTACGATGGTTGCCCAAATACTGATCCTAAAAACTAGTTTTTAGTTTAAATATATAAAACAAAAAGTACCTATTAACAGGTGCTTTTTGTTTTTAGTCAATAAAAAACCAGAACACATTCATGTTCTGGTTTAATACAATAGATTATACTATTTACTATGTAGAGTTCTATTTTTAATTTTAATTTGCGCCTTCTGGTAATTGCTGTATAAATAGGTATGTTCCTACTGGTGGCCCCCCAAAGACTGAATTGGATGGATTGTTAAAGATATTATCTCTTACATATAATACATCGCTATTGCTTCCAGAAAATATAGTAAATCCATTCATATCTATATCTGTAATATTATAACCTGAAGATTGGTAGGTTCCTACTGGAGGCCCTCCAAAAACAGAGTTATTTGGATCATTGAATACTTGGCTTCTTATAGATGGTATATCTGACGCTGCACCTAGATAATTTAATTGTCCGTCGCCATTGGCATCTCCTGCCCACATCGCTACTATTCCACTTGGCATTCCAAAAGTGGTTTGCGCATTGGTACCAAAAGTAATTTGACTACTGGCATTAGTAAAGTCAACAGATGTTGTATTTATTAATATTGCTGTAGATGTCATAATTCCTAAATGATTACGTTGTTTTACAGCTACAAAGTAGTTATCTATATTAGCGCTAAAAGATAATACTGAAACCCCATCTGTGGCTACAATATCTCCATCTCTTTGTAATAATGCCGACTGGCTATATAATACAGATGTATTATCATTTTTGTCTCTTAATTCTATCCAAATCCAATCTACAATAGCATTTGCGCCAGTTGTATTGAAAACGCTTGCATTACAGGTTAATCCATCTGCGTATGGAGACGTTGTTGGTAATAAACCTGCTACACGTAAATCGTCTCTCATGAGGCTTTCTTCTCCCATGTTTGGATTTAAAGCGGCTCCTTGTAAATACACTTTTGCAGCAAGAAAGATACCACAGGATAATCCGCCATCCGTAATATCCCAACTGTATGGCGCTGATGTTAGTGTTTCTCGGGCATCAAATGCTAAACAATAGGTAGCATCCGCATCGAATCTTACATTTGTTTGTAGGCCCGTTTCTCCAGCATCAATAGTAGCCCAGCCAATTAAAGTATTATCATAATTTTGTTGAGACATTGCTGAGCCTGTTAAGAAATTTACAAAGGTATCTACAGTACTAATATCCCACGAAGATAAATCTTGATTAAAATCACTTGCACCATCAAACATTTCATTCATAAAGATAACATTAGAGACATCCCAGTTATTCATAGATTGATTATACCTCAATGCTCTATCAAACATAAAATGCATTCGATCTGCCTTACTAACATCCCAAGTATTTAAGGATTGGTTAAACTTAAGAGCAGATTGAAACATCTCAGACATATCAATAAAACCAGTTACAAATTCACCAATATTCCATTGTGAAATATCCTGATTAAAACGTGTTGCACTTTTAAACATGCCTTTAAAAGTGGTTACATTACCTACATCCCAAGTTGAAATATTACCATTAAAACGGGAAAGGTTAAACATATATGACATATTTGTAATTGTAGAGGTATCCCAATTTGAAAGATCTGCGGTTTCGATTGCTTTACAAATAACAAACATCCTAGTTAAATCTGTTACTTGACTCAAATCTGGGCTATCTGTAGCATTAATAGCCATAAATTCACATCCTCTAAAAGCTTCTTTCATAGAAGTCCATTCTTGCATTCCCCATTGTTCTATAGATTTTATTTTGTCTTTATCTCCAGAACCGTTAAAATAGATTCTTGGAAAGTCTCCTATCACGCTTACTGTATAGATTCCTGCCGTTGTATAAACATGTGTTGCACTTCCTGTAAATCCAGATTCAATAACTCCATCTCCCCAATCTACGACATAATTATATCCTGACCCTGTGGTTGGAATCGTGATATTTTCATTCGCTGTGGTGGTTTCCCATGTGGTTATAAAAGCGTTAGTAAAATCACAGTTTTGTCCGCCATCAGTAATCATCCAATTGTACGTAATGCTGGTAAGTGTGTTTCTTGCACTAAGACCTAAACAATATTCTGGTGCTGCGGCAAAAACGATATCCGATGGAATATCATCGTCTCCATCACTTGCATTCCCACTACTATCCGTTGCCCAACCTATCAATAATGCATCATAATTTTCTGAAGTGAATGCAGTTGCATTTTGAAACATATTTTCAGCCGTTTCCGTAAACGTTACACTAGTTCCTAAGCTACTAATATCCCAACTACTCAAGTCTTGATTAAATGCTGCTGCGTTTTGAAACATATTGTTCATTCGTTGTACAGCAGACGTATCCCAACCGCTTATATCTTGATTAAAGGCCATTGTGTTAGCAAACATATATTGCATTTGTTCTACAGTAGACACATTCCAACCACTTATATCTTGGTTAAAATCCTCCGTATTGGCAAACATGGTAGACATGGTAATTGCACTGCTGGTATTCCATCCACTAATGTTTTGATTAAATCTAAGTGCGCCTACAAATGTTTGAATAAAATTACTCACGTTAGCAACATTCCAACCACTAATGTCTTCATTAAATACTTCACATCCTCCAAAGGTTGCGTACATATTGACAACATTGCTTACATTCCAATTACCTATTTGATTTTTTAAATCTTCAAAATTGGTAGCGCCCTGAAACATTTGGTGAATGCCCATAGTTGTTACTCCGCTAAAGTCTGGCGTATCGTCTGCATTTAGTACTAAATTACTACAGCCTTGAAATGCCCTGTGCATAGTTGTCCATTGGTTGGGTCCCCATTGCTCAATAGTTAACAGTTTGTCTTTTGATCCATTTGGTCGAGGTGTTACGTTATCTAACAAGAGGTCATTATTAAAATAAATTCTTGGAAACGTTCCACTGATACTTACTCTATATATAGCTGAATTGGTATAGGTATGTGTAGCATCGCCAATTTGGTTGGTATCTACAGTTCCATCTCCCCAATCTACTCTATAATTATAAGTAGCTCCGGGGAACGTAGGAATCACGATGGTTTCATTAGCATCTACTTGCCATGTGGTTATAAAAGAAATGCTTTCACAGTCTTCCGTGCCGCCGCTGATTATCCAATTGTAAGGTGTATCGCTTAAAATTTCTATTCCTGCTGCTCCTGGACAATAGGTTGTTGGTGGACCTTCGAATATAATATTAGAAGGGATATCATCGTCTCCATCCGTAGCATTGCCACTACTATCTGTTGCCCAACCTAAAAGTAAAGCGTCATAATTTTCCGAACTAAATGCTGTAGCATCAAAAAACATAAACTCTGCACTTTCTGTAAACGTGATACTACTTCCTAAACTCTGAATATCCCAATTACTTAAATCTTGATTGAAAGCTGTGGCATTTTGAAACATCCTGTCCATCCTTTGTACAGAGGAAACATTCCAACCACTAATGTCTTGATTGAATGCTGTAGCGTTTTGAAACATTTTGTCCATTCGTTGCACAGAAGAAACATCCCAACTACTAATGTCTTGATTAAATGAGGCTGCATCTATAAACATGGCATTCATATTCGTTGCATTGCTCGTATTCCAACTACTAATATTCTGATTAAAAGCAGCTGCTCCTGCAAACATTGCTGAAAAATTTTGAACATTACTGGTATTCCATCCGCTTAAATCTTGGTTAAAGATTGGATTGTTTACAAACATTTGAAGCAAACTAGTAGCTCCAGAAACATTCCAACCACTAATGTCTTCATTAAATAAAGTACAGTTGCCAAAAGTTGCCCACATATTTACTACATTGCTTACATCCCAATTTCCAATTTGATCTTTTAAATCGACCAAATTACTAGCGTTAGTAAACATTTGTTGTAATCGTATTGTAGAAGTTCCGCCTCTACTCAAGTCGGGACTATCATCTGCATTTAGGACTAAATTTGTACATCCCATAAAAGCACGACTCATGGTTGTCCATTGATTTGGCCCCCATTGCTCTATCGTTAGGATTTTGTCTTTATCTGCGGCTGAATCATCAAAAAATAGTCTTGGAAACGTTCCTCTAATTTTTATTGTGTGAATTCCTGGGGTAACGTATGTATGCGTCGCATCTCCAGTTTCACTGGTATCTGCTGTATTATCTCCCCAATCTACAGTGTAATTATACGGATCTCCCGAAAACGTAGGAATCGTGATGGTTTCATTGGCTGTTGTAGTTTCCCATGTGGTAATAAAAGAAATTGCATCACAATTTTTTCCAGCATCCGTGATTATCCAATCATAAGTAGTTCCTGTTAAAAGCGCTCTTTCGGTTTCACTATTACAGTAGGTAAGCCCTACAGCTCCTAACCCTAACCCTGAAGGTATTTGTGTTTCGCCAGCATCTAAAGTTGCCCAGCCTATTAAAGTATTGTCATAATTTTCTATAGACAGGGCTGTATTGTCTAGCATACCTCCCATACTATTCACTCCACTAATATCCCAACTTCCTAAATCTTGATTAAACGCACTTGCATTCTTGAATGCTTCAAAAAGACTTACATCGTCTGATAATTCCCAATTGTTTAAGGGTTGATTAAAGTTTGTATTATTTCTAAACATAAAGCCCATAAATGTAACATTACTTACATCCCAATTGTTTATATTTTCATTAAATGCAGAGTTTTGAAACATATATCCTGTTTGTCGAATAGTACCAATATCCCAGTCATTTATACGTCCACCATTATCAACAAAAGCACTTGTCCCTTCAAACATATAAAGTAAAGTTGTTACACTGCTTAAATTTGGAATGTCGGTAGCATTTAAAACTATATTGGAGCATCCTCTAAAAGCTCTTGAAAAGTTTCTCCATGGATTAGTTCCCCATTGCTCAATAGACAATATTTTATTTCTATTACTGGTAGTAGAATTATCAAAGCGTATTTGAGGAAATTCCCCAGTAATTTTAACATCATAGATTCCTGCGGTGACATAGGCATGCGTTGCGTCTCCTGTTTCAAATGTTATTGGCGAACCATCTCCCCAGTCTACATAGTAATTATAAATTATTGGGTTTAGGATGTTAGTCTCTATAGGAATTGTAATCGTTTCATTATTTGTAGTTGTTTCCCATTTTGTTACAAATGGCTCTTCTGTTGGGCAGTTAAGTCCTGCGTCATTTAATGACCAACTAAGGTCATTGTCTAAATAATCATGTTCGCTTACCGCATTGCAATAGGTTAATCCTGAAGCTCCTAAATTGATATTAGAAGGTGTATTTGGATTGTTTCTCCAACCCACTAAAGTCAAATCATAAGAACCGCTGGAAAGGCCTGAACCGTTTAACATATTGCTCATGTTCGTAGCATTGATAAGGTTCCAATTTCCTAAGTGTGTATTGAAGTTATTTGCACCTTGGAACATTGAAGAAAAATTGTCTATGGTACTTACATCCCAAGATCCCATTTTGCCTCCTATATCTTCTAGTGCATTACAGTTTCTAAACATATCTTCCATATTACTTACCAAACTTAAGTCTGGCACATCAGTCGCTGTGATTTTCAAATTTTCACATCCGAAAAAGGCTTGGGCAGTACTCGTCCATTGATTGGCTCCCCATTGTTTAATTTCATAAAGTTTTAATCTTGTTGAGGTAGCGGCAGACAAGTTATTGTATCTAAATCTAAATTCCCCCGATAGTTTCACCTCGTAAGTTCCTGCTTGCGTATAGGTATGTTGTCTATTTCCAGAAACATCGTTATCTACAGTGCCGTCACCCCAATCTACAGTATAACTATTATTATTACCCGTTGCCCCCGTAAACTGAAATCTAATGCTCTCATTATTAGATGTGGTCTTCCATACCATAATAAATTTGTCTTCCTCGGGACAAGCTAAAGTTGCATCTAAAAATGACCAATTATTACTATTTTTTAAACTCGTACGTTCCACTACAGAAGCACAATACTGTAAACCAACTTCTCCTACATTGATATCTGAAGGAATTTGAGCTTCACCCGCATCTAAAGTAGCCCAACCTATTAACGTAGCATCATAATTATCTACAGATAATCCAGAATTATCAAACATATTAGTCATATCTACAACATTGGAAATATTCCAACTTGCTAAGTTTCGGTTAAAATTACTAGCAGATTCAAACATACCATCCATGAATATGTCATTCGAACCTACATTTTCCCCTATGTTCCAGTTGCTTATATCTTGATTAAATGCGTTAACTTCTCTAAAAAACCATGCAAATCCAGTACAATTCCCTACATCCCAGCCTGTAACATCACCATTAAAATTAGTCGCACCAAAAAACATAAGATTCATAATTCTTATAGCAGACATATCCCAATGAGATAAATCTGGACTCTCTAAAGAGGTACAACCAGCAAACATAGATCCAGTGCTTGTAACTCCAGATAAATCTGGTACATCTGTAGCAAGAAGTCTTAAGTTACTAGCCCCTCGAAATGAAGCAGCCATACTTACCCATTGAATTGTTCCCCATTGATCTATGGACTTGATTTTGTCTTTATCTCCACTATTATTAAAATAAATTCTTGGAAAATCTCCAAAAATTTCAACCGTATGCGTTCCTGCAGTTGCGTATGTATGCGTGGTATTTCCTGTAATATTGGTATCAAAAGTTCCATCTCCCCAGTTGACTACATAGTTATATCCATTGCCATCGGTAGGAATTTCGATACTTTCATTCGCGCTAGTGGTTTGCCAAGTGGTGATAAAAGCTACATCAGAACATTCAGGTCCTGCATCTGTAATGATCCAATTGTATGGTGCATTTTCTAACATACTTCTTTCATTGTATGCTTGACAAAAAGAGAGTCCAAACGCTCTAAAAGTAATGCCCGTAGGAATTTGAGTTTCCCCGTTTTCTATAGTTGCCCAACCCATCAATGTAGCATCATAATTATCTATGGATAAACCTGTATTGTCAAGCATGCCATCCATATCTGTTACG
This sequence comes from uncultured Flavobacteriaceae bacterium, assembly GCA_947494205.1. Lineage (GTDB taxonomy): Bacteria > Bacteroidota > Bacteroidia > Flavobacteriales > Flavobacteriaceae > JAHDHI01. The sequence goes on from CANLUH010000014.1 coordinate 33,539, forward strand.
TTTGAAATATCCCAATTGGCTATACTTTGATTGAAATTTAGCGCATCTTGGAACATAAAACCTACATCTGTCACTTGGCTTATATTCCAATTTCCTATGGGTTGATTAAAGTCACTTGCACCAGCAAACATTCCTGCCATATTTACGGGTTCACTCGCGTTAATTGTCCATCCTGAAATATCTCTATTAAAATCACGAGCCGAAGAAAACATATTTCTAAAATCTATTATATTACTTACATCCCAATTGGAGATATCTCCATTAAACTTTTCAGCTTCATTAAACATAAATGTAACAGACCTAATAGAGCTTACATCCCAGTTATTTAAATTTGTAGCATTGAAATTCTTACATTTATTAAACATTCTCGATAGATCAATCACATTTGATAAGTTAGGCGCATCCGTTGCATTGTACGTCAGGTTTTCACATCCATCAAACGCATTGAACATATCTCGCCAAGCAATAGTTCCCCATTGTTCAATGGTTTTAATTTTTAATCGATCTCCTGTCTCGTTAAAATAGATTCTAGGGAATAAACCACCGATTCTTACTCTATATGTACCAGCGTTAGTATATGTATGTGTAATATTTCCTGTAACTGAATTGTTTATTTGCCCATCTCCCCAGTCTATATAATACCCATGTCCTGGCCCAGCAGTAGGAATTGTAATAGATTCGTTTGCAGTCGTAGTTTCCCAGGTTGTAATAAAAAGACCATCATCAGAAACATTACTACAATCTAAGCCACTATCTATAAAATTCCAATTCGTAGGAGCATTCGCTAATGTTGTTCTTATTGCCTGCGATGCACAATATGTACTGTTATCAAACCTAATATTTAATCCACTTGGAATTTGTGTTTCTCCTGTATCTAGCGTTCCCCATCCAGTCACAGTTTGGTCATAATTACTTGTTGAAACACCTGCTTGAGCAAATATAGCATCTGTCCCGGTTACATTACTAATGTCCCAATTCCCTAAATTTTGATTAAAAAGAGCGGCTCCTTGAAATATTCTATGAAGGATTTGTACATTACTCGTATCCCAATTACTTAGATCTTCATTAAATACAGTACAGTTTCGAAACATTTGCTCCATATCTTGCACATTACTCATATCCCATGTCCCTATTTTATTTCTATTATCGACAAGAGCATCAGCGTCTTTAAACATTTTATTAGTAGACGTTACATTACTAAGGTTTGGAGTATCATTAGTATCAAGGATTAAGTTATCACAGCCTTCAAAAGCAGACTCCATAGTTGTCCAAGGGTTATTTCCCCACTTCGATATAATTGTTATCTTCGATTTGTCTGGACTATTAGAAAAAATAATTCTTGGAAATAAACTTCCGTCAAGTATTCTAATAATATAAGATCCTGCATTTCCAAAAGTGTGCGTTAGGGCTCCTGTAACATTCGTATAAGAAACAGTGGCATTAGGATTAAAAGGAACAACAACATCAACATTATAGTTGTAAGTTAAAGAACCATCAATAGGTATGGTGAAGGTTTCATTTTGAGTAGTGGTTTCAATAAAAAACTCAAAATCTTGAGAAAGCATTTTGTTTGAGATAAAAGTGCAAAAAATTAAGCTTAGTAGAAGTGTTCGCATAGTAGAGGTCTTTTTTTGGCAAAAATAGATTAAACCACTTAATACTACGCTTTTTTAGAGGTAGCAAAAGGTAGCAAACACTAATAAATAGCCATAAATTGCATTATAATACATTCAAATTGTTATTGCTTTGAAAACCTTCGATTCGATTAAAATAAAAAACCACTCTAAAATTAGAGTGGTCCTTAGAAATTAATTGATTTTAAAAATCAATCCACATATAGTCTATTTTAATTTGCGTCTTATGGTAATTGCTGGATAAATATATACGTTGCAACTGGCGGTCCTCCAAACACTGAATTGGATGGATTATTAAATATATTATCTCTTACATATAATATATCGCTATTTGCGCCAGAAAATATAGAAAATCCGTTCATGTCTATATCTGTAGTGTTGTACCCTGGAGATTGATAAGTTCCTATTGGTGGGCCGCCAAAAACAGAATTATCTGGATCATTAAAGACTTGACTTCTTACGAAAGGTATCTCGGATGTTGTTCCTAAATAGTTTAATTGTCCGTCGCCATTAGTATCACCTGCCCACATAGCTACTACTCCACTTGGCATTCCAAAGGTGGTTTGCGCATCTGTACCAAAAGTAATTGGGTTATTGGCATCTGTGAAATCGATTGTTGTTGCCGTACTTGATAATGCTATAGTATTAGCCGTCATAATTCCTAAATGATTACGGTGCTTAATACTAACGTAATAATCTCCTGATGGTGCATTTATATTAACTGGAGATACTCCATCTAAACTAACAACATCTCCATCACGTTGTAATAATGCACTTGTATTTGCTACAATAAACGTATTATCATTAGCGTCTCTTAATTCTACATATACCCAATCTACAATAGCATTAGCACCTGTAATAGTTAATATTGATGTATCTATAGAATCTAGATTGTAAGGAGAACTCGTTGGTATATTATCTCCTGCTCTTAAATCATCTCGCATTATATTACTGCCCCCATTGTTTAACATAGCGCCTTGAAGCAATACATCGATTTCTACTGCTACATAATCGCAACTAATTGCATTAAAACTTGCTATTCCATCTATATTGCCCCATTCTGTTGTACTATAAGCTGCATTGTCTACTAAAATGCAACTAAGGTTTGGATTATTGGTTGCGTCAAAATAGGCTATACTCATATTATTTCCGTTCTTAACATTCAGACTTGTTAATTGATTGTTTTGCACTTCAATGGCACCTAATACTATGTTTGTAGAAAAATCTATACTTTCTAATAAATTATCATTTGCTATAATAGCTGTTAAAGCAGTATTTTCGCTTAAATCTATTGAAGTCATTAGATTATTATTAAAAGATAACCATTTCAAATTTACATTATTGGTTAAGTCTACAATAACCACTTGATTATTACTAAAATTAAGATTATCTAATGCTAAAAAACCCTCAATACCAATAAGACTCTCTATATTTTTATCAACTATTTGTAAGCTAATTACATGTTCTATATTTGCAGTAGTTACATAGTCGTCATTAGAGATTCCATTACCCATACTGGTTACATCACCAACATTAACTGTATTCCCTAAAGCATCGTGCGTTTCTAAGTAATTTTCAAAATTATCATCAGGAACATAAGTGTCGTAGCAATGCTCACTATAAGAGGCTGAATCATCTTTTACCCAACTATTATAATTACCTGTTCCCGCTGTAGCTGCGTTGGCATTATCTACATTTATACAGGTTAAATCTGGATTACTACCTGAAGAAAAAACAGTAACATTGTTATTATTACCATTTTGTATATTCAATGTTGTTAAATTATTTTCAAAAGCAGAAATATATGTTAACGCAGAGTTATTAGATAGGTCTAATGCTACAATACTATTACCATCTACAATAAGCGATTGTAATACATTATTGCTATCTAGATTTAAGGTTGTTAACGAGTTATTACTAACATCTAACATCTCTAAATTAATAGCACCAGAAACATCTAGTAACGTTAATTGGTTTAGATAGGATGATACTGTTTTTAAGGCTGTATTCGCGTTTAAATCCAATTCAATTAAGCTATTTTGAAAACAATTTAATGTTTCTAATACTATAAAATCCTCAATTCCTGTTAAATCAGCGATATTATTATTTGAGACATTTAAACTAATTACCGTGTTTATTATTGCAGTGTTTACATAATCGTCTATAATGCCATTACCCATACTATTAGTATCTCCAATAGCGACTGTATTTCCTGATATATCATGCGTTTCTAAATAATTTTCAAAATTATCATCAGGCACATAGGTATAACATTTTACATCATTATAACTTGTGTGGGTATCTTTATTAGGCCAATAAGTTGTTGAATACTCCGCATCATCAACGAATACACAGGTTAAGTTTGGGTTGTCACCAATATCAAAATTTGCAATATTCATATTATTACCATTAGCAACATTTAATGTATATAGATTATTAAATTCTGCTTCAAGCTCATTAAGAACCGTATTTTGTGATAAATCTAGACTGGTAAGTTGATTTTCTGAGCAAAACAATTCTTCTAGTAATGGGTTTTGTGTGATATTTAAACTTGTTAAATTGTTCTCGTAACAATCCAAATTTATTAATTGATTGTTATTACTAACATCTAATGTTGTTAAATTATTACGTATACAATCTAAATCTTCTAAAACTAAATTTTGTGTAACATCTAGACTAGTAAATGCATTTTCATAACAGCTAAATATTTTTAATAGCGAATTTTGAGTAACATCTATACTCGTTACATTATTATTGCCAGTTCTTAGTGTTACTAAAAGTGTGTTTTGAGTAACATCTAAACTTGTTAGAGCATTATCAAAACAGTTTAAAGTTGCTAATTGTGTATTATTGGTAATATCTAAATTTGTTAGAGTATTACTATCACAGTGTAAAATTGTTAATTGTGTATTATTAGTAATGTCTAAATTGGTTAGCGTATTACTTCTACAGTTTAAACCTGTTAATGCTATAAAATCCTCAATTCCTGTTAAATCAGCTATACCTTCTCCTGCTACATCCAAAAGCGTTACGGTATTAATATTGGCTGTGGTTACATAATTATCATTAGCAACACCATTTCCCATACCATTAGCTTCTAAATAAGCTTCAAAATTATTGTCGGGAACATAGGTATCGTTACAATGCTCACTATACGATGCTGTTACATCTTTAAGCCATAAAGGGCTAGATAAATAAGAGGCTGTAGCATCATCTACATTAATACAACTAAGGTTTGGGTTATTTTCTGCATTAAACTCTGTAATATTTATATTGTTTCCATTAGCAATACTTAATGCGTTTAAATTATTGCCTTTTACTTGTAATCGTTCTAGCGCTACACAAGCATCTACATTTAACGCTATTAAATCGTTATTGTTTAAAAAGGCTTCTATTAAAGCGGTGTTAAACTGCAAATCTAGAGTAGTTAAGTTATTAGGTGATGCGCTTAAATATTTTAGATTGGTATTTAAACTAAGATCTAAAGATGAAATTTGATTATTAAAACATCTTAGATTGGTTAATGCTGTATTAAAACTAGTGTTTATTGTTGTTAGGTTATTATCATCACAAAACAAAGTTTCTAAAGCTGTAAATCCTTTAATCCCTGTTAAATCGGTAATATTTTGATTACTAACATTTAAGAAGGTTACTCCATAGATTGAAGCTGTAGGCACATAATCGTCTAAAGGGCCAGAATCGTAGCCTAAATCAATAAGTCGCTGTTCAAAATTATCATCGGGTACATAAACATAGTCACATTGTATATCTGGCATCATTGGAGAAAAATCACTACAATTTGGTGTTGGTTCTATAAAAAAATCCATGGTGTAATTGGCACCATCTATATCGTCTGAATTTAAATTATAATTTTCTTGCCCCGGACTTAAGTCGTAATGCATGACTGATGAAACATTAATAACCGCTCCTAGTTGATGTGCGTTTCCTAATTCATGCAAAGCAATAGATTTAAAGTCGTACTGTGTAGCACCCGGTGTGCCATTACCAAAGTACCAATTAGTGTCATCATCCCAGACAAAATCCATTTCTCTTATATAACCATTTCCATCATCATCACAGGTAATTCCATATAAATATACAATACCTAAAACCCCAGTTGCTAATTCCGGTCCATTATCAAAACGAACAACATTAACACCATCTAGTGCTCTTTCGTCGATGGTTGTTATAGCTGTTCCTAATTGAAAATTAATGCCTGTTTGGCAGTTCCATACACCAAAGGCTTCTTCAAAAAATGGTTTTGCAGCACTTGTGTTAAAATCGGTATGGTACTCAAAAGAAAAGCCTCCGTTTCCGTTATCATTTTGTAACTTAGTTGGAAAGACACCTATAGGCCCTCTAAAATTATAATGATTGTATGGAATGGTTATTGAAGTACTACTTACACCTGCTTCATTGTCTGCATTAGTCACTCTAATGATTCCTGAACCAGCTCCAAATGGTACTTCTACTTGTATTTGGGTATTAGACCAAGATACAATCTCTGAAGTTTTAGCATCTCTATAACTAAGCCCTCCAGTATTTGCATATTTAAAGCTGACTTCCCCTATAGCCGTTCCAAAATTACTTCCATTTATAGTGAGTACACTTTGCGTTCCTGCAGTTATTGTTGTTGGCGAAACGTTTGAAATAACTGGTATTGCCAACAATAGATTAGAGGTATTAATCACTTGTTTTTGTTGAACAACTGTTAGTGTTTTATTAGTAGCTTGTTCTAGTTTCGCATATAAATCGTTTTCTATAGAGGTATATTTATTAAATACATCTGATGCATTTTTATCTATACGATCATACTTAATATAGCCTTGCGCTGCTGCTACCATTTTATAGGTTGTTTGTGGTATATTAAAGGAGTGGTTAGATGGCTTAAGAAAAAACACACCTTCGTCTCCTTTTTCTAATCTTGCTGCGCTAGAAACGTCGTGTATTTGATTGTCTACTTGCCCTCCATCTGTTTCAACAAAAACAGTTGTTATATTAACGCCTTTAGCATTTTTATACACGGTAACTTCATGAATGGTATAAATGTTTTTATGGGCAACATCCCAATAGCTTATACTATTTACAACTTCACCTTCTATAATAAGTGTTGCTTCGTTTGCACGGGCTTGAAGCGAAACTGGCGTCATTAATACGGAAGATCCTTGGGCATAACTAATTAACGTACTGACCAAGAATAAAGCCAAGAGTAGGATTCTTTTCATTAGATTAAAGGTGTTTTGTTTACACAATTCGTTTTTAAACCTTGTGATACGTGTTCTTTTAATTATTTACTATTTGAGGTATTTGCTGCGTAAATACGTAGGTTGCTACTGGTGGTCCTCCAAATATTGAATTAGATGGGTTATTAAATATATTATCTCTTATAAATAATATATCGCTTAATGCACCTGAAAAATATGTGAATCCGTCCATATTAATATCTGTTTCATGATATCCCATAGCCCCATAAGTGGCTACTGGAGGTCCTCCAAAAACAGAATTATTTGGATCATTAAAGACTTGACTTCTTACAAAAGGCACATCAGATATTGAGCCTAAATAATTTAACCGTCCATCTTCATTTGCATCTCCTGCCCACATACCTAATACTCCATTTTGCATTCCAAAGGAGGTTTGCGCATCTGTACCATAAGTAATTGGGTTATTGGCATCTGTAAAATCCATTGTTGTTGCTACACTTGATAATGTTATGGTAGTCGCCGTCATAATCCCTAAGTGATTACGATGCTTAATACTTACATAATAATCTCCTGATGGTGCATTTATATTAACTGGAGACACTCCATCTAAACTAACAACATCTCCATCGCGTTGTAATAATGCACTTGTATTTGCTACAATAAACGTATTATCATTAGCGTCTCTTAATTCTACATATACCCAATCTACAATAGCATTATTTCCTGTAACATTTAATATGGCTACATCTACAGAATCTAGATTATAAGGCGAACTTGTAGGAATATAACCCGCTACTCTTAAATCATCTCGCATTAATGTCTCTTCGCCTGTATTTGGGTTTAAAGCGGCACCTTGTAAAAAGACTTTTGGTGCTATTTGAAGACCACAACTCACATCATTGAGTTGGGTTTGAGGATCTTTTGTTATAAATGGAAATGTATACGAAGTATCATCTACGAGTACACAGGTTAAGTTGGGGTTGTCATTTATAAAAAGTAAATCTATGTTTGTATTATTACCACTTTTAATAGTTAAACTCGTCAACAAGTTAGAACGACATATAATTTCTTCTAAATTGACATTTAAGGAAAGATCCAGGTTTGTTATTTGATTACCCTCGACGTCTAAAGTCATAAGGTTTATATTTTGAGATACGTTTAGGCTAGTAAGTTGATTATTATTTACAGCTATAAATTCTAGATTTGGATTTTGAGAGGTGTTTAATTCAATAAGATCATTATTATTTGCTTCAAAATAATCTAAAGCAGTATTGGTTGTAAGATCAATTGTTTGTAAATTATTATCATTACAAGTTAAGTTATTTAAAACGGTACATTGACTTACATTTATAGTGGCAAGCTGGTTTTGAGGACAATCGATTTCTTCCATAAGTGGATTATTAGAAAAATCAAGACTTGTTAAGTTGTTATTTCCTGCAGATATAAATTGTAATTGTGTGTTTTGGGAAAGATCAATACTTGAAATTAGATTCCCATAAAAAGTTAACCAATTTAGCAATGTATTGCTTGTTACATCTAAGGACGTTAGTTGATTACTACCACAATTTAAACTAGTTAAAGCCACGAAGTCTTCAATCCCAGTTAAATCTGAAATATTTAAACTAGGAACACTTAAGTTGGTAACAGTAGCAATGTTGGCAGTAGTTACATAATCGTCATTAGCAATGCCATTACCCATACCGTTGGTTTCTAAAAAGGCTTCAAAATTATCATCAGGCACATAGGTATCGTTACAATGTACACTATACGATGCAGTTGTATCTTTAATCCAAAAAGGGTCTGATAAATAAGATGCCGTGGCATCATCTACATTAATACAGCTCAAGTTTGGGTTATTTTCCGCAGTAAACTCTGTAATATTTATATTATTTCCGTTAGCAAGACTTAATGCACTTAAATTATTACCTTTAATTTGTAATCGTTCTAACGCAACACAATTATCTAAATTTAATTCTACTAAATCATTATTGGTTAAAAAGGCTTCTTTCAAAGCTGTATTAAACTGTAAATCTAAAGTGGTTAGGTTATTGGGTGATGCACTTAAATATTGCAGATTTGTGTTTGCACTAAGGTCTAAAGATGAAATTTGATTGGTGTGACATCTTAGATTAAATAATGCTGTATTTTGACTTGTATTTATTGTTGTTAGGTTATTATTATTACAGAATATGGTTTCTAAAGCTGTGAAATCCTCAAGTCCTGTTAAATCGGCTATACTTCTACCACTAACGTTTAAAAATGTTACTCCCGAAATTAAATTAGTTGGGACGAAATCATCTAATGGCCCCGAATCATAGCCTAATTCAATTAATCTAGTTTCAAAATTATCATCGGGCACATAGGTTAGTCCACAATGTTCACTAAATGATGCTGTAGCATCAATATTTTCCCAGGTTGCGGTTGAGAAATCTTCATCATCTACATTAATACAAGTTAAATTAGGGTTTCCGGTAGTATTAAAGTCTGAGCTTGAATCTAATAGCATATTTGCTCCATTTTTAACATTTAAGCTTGTTAACTCATTATTAGTAACATCTATAAAAACTAATGCACTATTTGCTGTTAAATCTAACGCTGACAGGTTATTGTTTCTTAATATTAATAAGGTTAAACCGGTATTGGAAGACAAATCAACAGTCGTCAGTAAATTATCTCTCAGATTCATTATACTCAAAGCTGATAAACCTGTTAAATTAATAGTATTGATATTGTTAAATTGAGCAGCTAAAACTTGTAAATTAGTATTATTTGATAGATCTAGAGTTGTAAGGTTGTTTGAATTACAGTTTAAACCAGTTAAACCTTCAAAAGCATTTATCCCTGTTAAATCTGAAATTGACAAACCTAAAACCGTTAAATTAGTTACGGTATTTATACGAGAGGTTAACACATAATCATCATTAGCGACTCCATTCCCCATACTTGTGGAATCTCCAATACTAACAACAGCTCCTGATGCATTGTGAGTTTCTAAATAATTTTCAAAATTATCATCTGGCACATAGGTTTCATAGCAGTGTTCTCCAAAAGAAGTTGTACCGTCTATAAAACTCCAAGTACCTGTACTCCAAGTCGCATCGTCTACATTAATACAGTTAAGACCGGGATTTCCTTCTACTTTAAAATTAGGATTAGTAATGGCTGTATTATTTCCATTTTTAATATTCAGCGTTGTTAATTGATTGTTTTCTGCAAATACTTTTGTTAACTGATTATTTGTTGTAAGGTCTAAACTAGTTATTGTATTGTTGGAACAAACGAGCTCTTTTAAGTTGGTATTTAAACTTAAGTCTAATGTTGTAATTCCTGTATTTTCTAATGTAAAATTCTCTAATGCAGTATTGGCTGAAAGATTAATAGTTGCTATTGTATTTGAATCAATTTTAAGTGTTTTTAGTAACGTATTTTGTGATACATTAAGACTTGTTAAATTATTATTTTTAACTGATAAGCCTGTTAGTAATACATTATTACTAACATCTAATGCGTTTAAATTATTAGAGGTTATTTCAACATAGGTTAATGCTGTATTAGTGTTTAAATTTAATGTAGTTAACGTAGGTATCGAATTAACAATTAGACTTTCTAATAATACATTTGCGCTTAAGTCTAATGTAGATAGTGTGTTTCCAGCACAAACTAATGTGGTTAATGCTGTATTGGCATTTAAATTTAAACTTGTTATGGGATTACCAAGTGTTGCAAATGAGGTTAGGTTAACCATATCCTCAATTCCTGTAAAATCTGCAATTCCTTCGGTGAAAAAGGATAAAGCTGTTATTGTTTCTGCAACGTAAGTAAATATATGGTCATCTAATGGTCCTGAATCGTAACCTAAGTCAATTAGTTGCTGTTCAAAATTATCATCAGGCACATAGGTGGTTGCTTCGCAATCTTCACTAAAGGTGGTTATGGTAGTTTCAATAAAGCCCCAATTCATTGTTGAATAGTCTGCATTATCTACCGTGATACAGGTTAAGCTTGTACTTCCCGTAGTATCAAATATTGTGACCATAGTATTATTCCCATTTTTAATATTCAAACTCTCTAATACCGTATTTGTAGCTGTAAGCGCTGTTAAATTACCATTATTGCTTAAGTCTAAATTTGTTAGCAGTGTATTAGAGATGCTTAATACCTCTAACAATAAATTATTGCTAACGTCAAGAGCTGTAATCCCTGTAGATGTTACCGAAATTTGTTTTAAAGCAGTATTATTTGTTACATCTACAGCTGTAATTCCTGTACCTGAAATATTCAATATTTCTAAAGCTGGTAATGTCGTCGTATTTATACTTGTTAATCCCAGTGAAGCCGTACACTTTAGGTCTTTTAAATTAACATTAGCTGATACATTTAAAGTGGTCATTGTATTATTTATAGCATTTAATACTTCCAGAGCTAAAAAATCTTCTAATCCCGTAAAGTCTGAAATACCTTGACTTATAACATTTAAAGCAGTAACACCAGAGATATTGCTTGTAGTGACTAAATCGTCATTTGCTATTCCGTTACCCATACCGTTAGCTTCTAAATAGGCTTCAAAATTATCGTCAGGCACGTAGGTACACCCAAAATTTTCTGTCATGGCATCACATTGTGAAGCCTCTGTAAAAACAGACATTGTGTACTGAGCTCCATCCACATCATCTGCCGATAAATTAAACTTAGACACTCCTTGCCCGAGATTATAATGCATAATATTATTTGAATTTATAATGTGATTTAATTGATGTGTATGCCCCAATTCGTGTAAGGCTACGGTTTTAAAGTCGTATTGGGTAATACTAGGTGTTCCATCTCCATAGTAAAAATTGAAATCATCATTCCAGGTAATATCCATTTCTCTAGCCAAGGCGTTTCCTGTAGGACCACAAATATTAGAAGCTCTTGTAACGACTTGCCCCAAAACTCCTGAGGGTAATTCGTTTCCATTATCAAAACGCACAATGTTAATACCATCATCTGCTGTAACATCGGTTGTAGTGGTTGTTCCAAAAGCAAAATTAATTCCACTCTCACAGTTCCATAAACCAAAGGCTTGCTCAAAATAAGGTTTCGCCGCACTAATATTAAAATCGGTATGATAATCGAAAGTCACACCTCCTCCACTACTTTGTATTGTTCTAGGAAAATCTGTTGTCAGTGAACTGGAATTACTATGACTATATGGAATTGTAAGTGTTCCTGTACTTGTTGTGGTACCTGAAGCATTTAAAACTTGAATAGGCCCCGTGCCAGCTGTAAAAGGCACTTTAACTACAATGGTTTGGTCAGACCAAATTACGATTTGGGTATCTTTAGCAGCCGTATAGGTTGCCCCTCCATTGTTTGCCGTTGGAAACAACACTTGCCCTAAAGCTGAACCAAAAGAAGATCCTGAAATTATTATTTCAGTTTCTGTTCCTGCACTTGCGGTTGTTGGTGTAAAACTCGTTATTACTGGTATTGCAAATGCTGCATTGGTGTTAGATATAAATTGTTTCTGCTGAATAACTGTTAACGTTTTGTTTGTTGCTTGTTCTATTTTAGAATACAACTCGTTTTCTATAGATGCATAGACATTAAATACGTCTGAAGCCTTATTGTTTATACGATTATATTTAATATAGCCTTGGGCTGCTGCTACCATTTTATAAGTCGTTTGTGGGATATTAAATAAATGGTTAGAGTTTTTAAGAAAGAATACACCTTCATCTCCTTGTTTTAATCTTGCTGCACTAGACGTCTCTTGTATATTATCGCCTACTTGCCCGCCATCAGTTTCAACAAAAACAGTAGACATATTTGTTCCTTTTGCATTTTTATAGACCTTAACTTCGTGAATGGTATAAATATTTTGGTGAGCTCTATCCCAATAACTTTGGCTATTAATTACTTCGCCTTCTACAATAAGGGTGGCTTCATTTGTTCTATTTTGAATAGATACGGGTTCCATTAACGCCCCACAAACTTGAGCTTGAAAATGTAATGTAATAAATAATGCGAGGATTAATAGTAATTGTTGCTTCATGGAAAATTATATTTAGAGGGTTTATTTAATGGTTGCAATATTAAGCGCAGATCCACATATAACCATTAAATACTACTGGACAAAAACTGGACAATTACACAATACAAGGCCCTAAGCACGATAAACAATAGGTATTCCCTTTAAAAACGGTAGTGTATTCTAAATTCTATTTTAGGTTAAACGATAAAAGCCATTTTTATGGTATCAAATAGATTTCAAAAAAAATGGCTTTTAGTAATGTTAATTGTTTGGTATATTCTGGATACTGGTACTTTTTACATTTCAGTTTTATTTTAAACCTCGTTATGGATTCGAGATTTTAGTTTACTATAAAAATAATCCTACCAAGATTTTTATTTCTTATTAATTAACTCTTTCATTAATTTTTTCAATTCTTGCACTTCATTCTCTAATGCTTCAATTCTATCGTCTTTAGATGAACCGCTCATTTTTTCATGAGTTGAAGATGTTACATTCTCTGCATACTTGGCACGTAAGGCATAAGGCACACTTACAAATGAGGTTGTTCCCATTACAGTATAAATGGTTCCTCCTGTAGCATCTAATTCTATTTGTAATACATTGTTATGAGACCAATCGATATCTGTAAATAAACCCGAAATAATTGTGCCGCCTCCTATTTCAAAATTAACCATTCCAGAAGCTGATGTAGTTACCTCATGTGTTTCTGAATATACAGTAGTACTTCCTGAAGTGACATCGATTACAGACATTCTAAAGCGTACAGATTGATTTTCTAATATTTCTCCTGAAGCATCTCGTACAGAGGCTTGATAGTTTAATAACTCTGGCACTGCGCTTACACCAGAACCTGCATTAGAACCTACGTCTCCCCATTGTGTTCCATCCCAGATATAGAGTAGTTTATCGTCTGTATCGTACACCATTAAACCAGCATCTGTTGTGGTTAACGCAACGCCCGAAGCAGGTGCATTTGTCATAGCTGTGCGTTGTGCATTGGTTACTCTATTTAATAATAAGCCTTTATCTGTATCTGCTAAATCTAATGCTGCATTTTGATTAGGTGCTCCCGTACCAATTCCCACACTTACACGATCTGTAGTGGTAACACCTCCTAAAACCATACTGTTATTTGTGGTTGCTGTAGCATTAGTACCTATTGCAATGGCATAATTGCCCGAAGCATTTGTATTGGCACCCAAAGCAATAGTATTATTATTTGAGGTTACCGCATTGGCTCCAAGAATAACACTATTGTATCGATCATTAGCATCATTACTATTAATTTTTGCTAAATAGCCAATAACAACACTATTATAACTTCCATCACCTGTAAAACCAGCATCAGACCCCATGACTACATTATTATAACCTTCGTGATTATCTACACCTGCACGCCACCCTACAAACGTATTGTTCATTGCATCATTAGTATGCCTAGTAATATTATTTCTTGCCCCTGCTTGAAAACCTACAAACGTATTAAAATTAGCAAATTCATTTTGGTATCCAGCTTGTCCTCCTATAAATGTATTTTCAGATGCTGTTTCATTATCTCTTCCTGCACTTGCTCCTAAAAAGGTATTATTACTACCTGTTGTGTTATCTCTCCCTGTGAAACCGAAAGCTGTATAGAATCCATCTATTGATGTAGCTGCATAGCCACCAATAAAAACATTGCTTTTCCCTGTAGTATTATAATAACCTGCTTGATCACCAACAAAAACGTTATCATCTCCTGTAGTATTAAAATATCCTGTTCTATCGCCTATAAACACATTATCACTAGCTGTAGTGGTATCACCGCCTGCTAATTCTCCTATAAAAATATTATCCCTACCTGTTGTTAAGTTTTCTCCTGCTTGGTTACCTATAATAACATTGTCTATTGCCGTTGTCATTACCTCTCCTGCCTGGTGGCCAATAACAATATTATCGTCACCTGTTAATGTTCTGGCTGCCCAAGCTCCAATAATTACATTTCTATCTAAAGAAGTCGATGTGGTTTGATCTGCTGCAAAAGGACCAATAATAACATTATAATCTGCACCCGAACTAATTAAACCAGCAGCAGCTGTGCCAAAAAATATATTTTGATCTCCTGAAATTAATGCTCCTCCTGCACCTTCTCCTATAAGTGTATTATGATCTGCCCCATTTCCTAATGAAGAGCCAGGAGCCCCTACAGTTGTAGTACCATCGTAAGGTGCTGGCGTATTAGCGTCTGGTTGTACAGTACCGCCAGACAAATAATTTCCTGTTTGAGCTATAACAGTAGTAGCGCATAGTATTGTATAGATACTTAAATATATTATTTTTCTCATCATTATATGGGTTTGGTTTTTATAAAAACTATAGTGCTTTATCTACTAAAGTTTTTAATATTAAAAGTTTTACAGTATTGCGTTTTATATGCTCTATTATTGCTTACTAATTAATTTATTAACTAATATCTTTAGTTCTTGAACTTCTAATTTTAATGCTGCAGCTTCATCTTCTAATACTTTAATTCTATCTTCTTTAGCGGTATTACTCATTTTTGCACTGGTGGATGTCGTTACATTTTCTGCATACTTGGCATGTAAAGCGTAAGGTACACTCACAAAAGATGTCGTTCCTATTTCTGTATAATTACCCACGTTAGTAGTATCTAGTTCTACTTTTAAGTTATTTACATGAGACCAATCTATGTCTGCAAACGTGCCTGTAAGCACTATACCATCACCTATTTTAAAGCT
The DNA here is from genome assembly GCA_947494205.1 of uncultured Flavobacteriaceae bacterium. GTDB lineage: Bacteria > Bacteroidota > Bacteroidia > Flavobacteriales > Flavobacteriaceae > JAHDHI01. The sequence goes on from CANLUH010000014.1 coordinate 49,131, forward strand.
TACAACTCCCGAAGCCGATGTTGTTTCATTATGAATTTCTGTATATACCGTAGTATTTCCTGCTGTTGCGTCTTCAATACTCATTCTAAAACTTACAGATTGGTTAACAAGAAGTTCTCCATTACTATCTTTAATAGCACTTTGGTAATTTAATAGTTCTGGCACGGCACTTGTTGCTGGGCCTACATTGTCTTCTTCTCCTACTTTTCCCCATGCTGTTCCTTCCCATACATATAAAGCTAGTTCTGTTGTATCATAAACCATTAAACCTATGTCTCCCGAATCTAATGCATTTCCAGAAGCTGGAGCTGTTGTCATTGTATTTCGCTGTGCAGTGGTTACTCTATTTATCATAAATCCTTTATCGACATCTGCTAAATCTAGAGAGGCATTTAAGTTCGCCGCAACTGTACCAATACCAACGCTTAAACGATTGGTTGCTTGGTCTCCTCCTAAAGCTAGGGTGTTATCTTGTGAAACATCTACTGTGTTACCTATAGCAATTGCATTAGTATTTTGGGCTCTAGAATTATTCCCTACAACAATACCATATTGTCCATCCACTCTTGCTTTATATCCTATGGCGATAACATCATTGTTATTAGGATGTGCTTGTGCTCCTAAAAAAGTAGTTCTTGATCTACTCAAGTTACTAACAAATTCAATATTATCGTTTCCTTGAATATTAAGTATATCAAAATCTTGTATATAATCTGCAAAAGCCCCCATTCCAACATTATCTTCTCCATTACTATTTCTATAACCTGCAAAGGTTCCTACATAAGTATTTCTATTCGCATTAGTTGTACCATTGTTTCTATTATTTTGTCCTCCCGATCCAGAACCTATAAATGTATTATAATTAGAATATTCGTTTGCAGCACCAGCAGCTTGCCCAATAAATGTATTTAAACGCCCTATACCAGCATCTATTCCTGTAGAATCTCCAACAAATGTATTTTTATAGCCTTGGTTTACATCTTCACCTGCTCGTGTTCCCAAAAAAGTATTTCTATAACCCGTTGTTAAATCAAATCCGGCTCTACTTCCTACTATAGTATTGTCTGAGCCTGTGGCTGGATTTCCTGTTGCAGTAGTACTTATAGATGCAGAATTATTCGAACTTCCTCCTGCACCAGACCCTATAATAGTATTATCATCACCACCAGTATAACGTAAACCTGCTTTATTACCTACAAATACAGAATCATCTCCGTCAACCATATTAAAACCTGCACCAGCGCCTACAAAAGTTAAATCACCTCCACCAGTATTGTTAATATCTAAATAATAACCTGCTCTAAAACCTATAAAAGTTAACTGCTTAGCGTCCATATTATTAAAACCAGCTTGAAAACCCATAAATGTATTTCCGAAATTTGGAAATAAATCATCAAGTTGATTTGCTCCTGCTTCCTTCCCTACAAATGTATTATGGCTACTACTTGTAATATTTCCACCTGCATTGTCACCAATAAGTACATTATTATCTCCTGTTGTAATGGATGCTCCCGCATTGGTACCTAAAGTTGTGTTACCAACTTGTGCCATTAGAGCACTCTGTAGAAACAATGTAGTTAGCATTAAAAATAGTTTTTTTGACATCATTTTATATTTTGAAGAGGGTTAGACTATAAGTAAAAAAGAGGCGCAGTTTTTTCAATCTGCTACTTTATTTTAAATGTTATACAACACTACAAAAAAGTATTCATGGTGTTTGTTATTACTACTGGACAAAAACTGGACATTTTTGTGAATGTCCTGTTTTTAAGACGATTGCTCGATAAAACTTATAAGGTCTACGGTTTTAGTAATTCCTATTTTTTTTCGAAGTCTGTATTGGGTTTTTAATACACTATCGTTAGAGACTCCAATCATGTTTGCTATTTCTTTAGTTTCTAAATCCAATTTTTTTAGAATTAAAAATCGGGTTTCAGATTTTGTAAATTGGAAAGTGGATGCTTTTAAAAGCGCTATAAAATTAGGATCTAATAATTCGAATTTATTTCTAAAATGATTCCAATCTTCTTCTATTAAAATTTTTAGTTTTAATATGTCCTGTTTCGCTTTTACACGCTCTTCTTCATTAGTACTATTTTTTAATTTTTCGAAAGCAATAGTCGTTTGTTCTTTTTCTTCTAGTAAGGTTTTATTCTCTAACTCTAATAAGTGTTTTTTGTATTTAAAATCTCGTTTTACTAAAAAGGCAATCACTGCGCTTAATAGTAGTGCAACTAATAAAAGAATACAATACATTTTTTTCTTAGAAGCTTCGTTATCTGCTAATAACTTTATTTTTCTTTTTTCTTCTGCAAATGTTAGGCTATCGGACAGTTTTTCTTTTTCAAATTGATATCCCAATTCCTGAGCTTGAATCTTCTTAATTGTTTTGCCATTAATAAGAGAATCTGAATAGGCTTTGTATAGCTTATAATCTTTAAGTGCCGCTTCAGAGTTTCCCATTTTTTGATGTAGCTGGCTTCGCAACTTTAAATCGTAAGCAATACGAGATTTTATCCCCTCTGCAAAGCCTATAGAAAGTGCTTCGTTTTCATAAAATAAAGCTTTTTTATATTTTTTTTGGTGACTGTATAACTTAGAGATATACCGATTTACTAGAAGCAACCTACTTTTATCGCCACTAGGTTTAGAAAAATGTAGTCTCGCACTATTAAAAGTAGAAAATGCACTGTCGTATTTTTTTTCTTCAACTTGAATTAAGCCTAAACTCATTTGGACACCATGATATCTATTAATGTATTGTATAGTATCATTTTTATAGCCTTTGGCAAATAATTTTAAAGCCTTATTATAATATACTTTGGCAGAATCCATCTGTTTTATCGAACGATATACACCTCCTATTTCTTGATAGCTTCCTCCTGCATCTGCATATTCTTTTAAAGCTTCCCAAATCACGATAGCTTTACGAAGTCCTTTTATAGCTGCCTTAGGGTCTTTTTGAAACAGTTTCGCAGTCCCCATATTATGATGTACTGTCGCTACATGTGCAGAATCTGAAGATAAACGTAAGGCTTTATAATAATATGCAAAGGTTTTGTCGTAGTTTCCTTTTCTTCGTTCTACAGCCCCCAATACACGATAACCAACTGCGAGTTGGGTATTGGATTTATAGTTTCCGTTTTCTATAAAATCTATAGCTTGTAAAAGATAATCTTCGGCACTATACTGATCTCTACCGTATTGATATTTTCCTAAATCTAGTAGTGCTTCAACTTTTGTTGAGTCTAATGTAGCATGTTCTAACACCTTTTGTAAACGTACTAAGACGGTATCTATCTCTTGATTATGAGATGGATTAGATTCTGAAATATTTAAAGTCGCTTTTAAATTTGCTTTATCATTTCCAACTTGTGAAAATGCTATACTAGTGAATAGTAATACTACGATTGTAGTTCCTTTAAATATACAGTGCATACTTTAATTATTTATTTACAAAACGAAAGTAAATAACTAAGCATCTTATACTGTAATTTATCTCTGGACAAAAACTAGACAATTTTTGCAGCACCCTAATTTTCAACATTTTTCTCTAAAAAGCTAATCATATCTATAGTTTTAGAGAGGTCTAGTTTTTTTCGAAGTCTATATTGTGTTTTTAAGACACTGTCGTTTGAAACGCCTGTCATGTCCGCAATTTCTTTTGTTCCTAAATCTAATTTCTTTAGTATTAAAATTCGAATTTCGGATTTTGTGAACTTAAAGTTTGATGCTTTTAAAAGAGGTAAGAAATTAGGATAGAGTAATTCGAACTTATTTTTAAAATGATTCCAATCGTCCTCTATTAAAATTTTAAGTTTTAAAATATCTTGTTTCGCTTTTACACGTTCTTCTTCGTTTGTACTATTTTTTAAGTTTTCGAAAGCTTGTGTAATTTGTTCTTTTTCTTCTAATAGGGTTTTATTTTCTAATTCTAGTAAGCGCTTTTTATATTTAAAATCTCGTTTTACTAAAAAGGCAATGATTGCACTAAGTAATAATGTTGTTACTAAAAGCATAAAATAGAGTGTTTTCTTAGAAGATTCACTATCTGCTACTAACTGAATTTCTCTTTTTTCTTGAGAAAAGTGTAAACTGTCTTTTAGTTTTTCTTTTTCGAATACATACTTTAATTCTAGTTCTTGAATTTTCTTTGCATTATTTATATTATATATCGAATCTGAATACTTTTTATACATTTTATGAGCAAAATAAGCTGACTTGTAATTTTTTAATTTATACCATAGCTTACTTTTTTTGCTGTAACCTTCTGTTATTTTTTGTTTTAAACCTTCTTTTTTAGCCAACTTTATTCCAGAGTCTACATAACGGCCTGCTTCTCTGTACTCTTTTTCACTATAATAAATCTGCGATATTCTAAAATAATTATTAACTAAATCTAACTTTACGCCTTTCTTTTTTGAATTGGCTATATTCTCTTTCCCTAGTTTTAAAGCCAATGCTTCTCTTCCTGTCTTTAAGTATATTGTTACTAAATAGTTATTAACCCGTTGTAGGTTTTTAGCATCATTTAATTGACTAAATATGGCTTTTGATTTGTTATAATACCATTCTGTAGAGTCGTATTGTTTTAACGATTTATAATTACTCCCCATTAATAATAATGCCAGTCCTTCTCCTGATCCATTGTTTATGGTTCTATTCAATTGTAAAGACTTCCTAAAATAGTCCATAGATTTAGGATACTCTTTTTCGTATTTATAGATCATTGCTATATTATGGTATACGTCTGCAATGTTAGCAGAGTCTTTTTCTTTTTCGAAAATACCAAGTGCTTTAATGTAATGTTTTAATGCTTCGGAGTGCTTTCCTTTTCTTCTTTTTAAAACACCTAATTCTACTAATATTAATGCTTCATAATTTTGCCCTAGCACCTTTTTTTTCTCTTTAAAAAATGTGTACGCTTCATTAATAATATCTTCGGCTTTACTAAAATTATGATCTAGTTCATATTCCCCTAAATTCAGCATGGCTTTTATTTTAGAGGTATCTGAGGTTGCTGTTTTTAGTGTTTGTTCTAAACGAACTAATGTGCTATCTAATTCTTGAGAGAATATTAAGTAGCTTGAAAAAAAGAAACTAAAGAAAATAATATATTTCATTATTACAAAGCTACTAAAAAACCATTCTAAAACGAGAACGTCTCTTAGAAATTAAACTACTAATAGTTTAGTTTCTACTTTCTAATAATTCTTTTACAAGTAAATACATTACAATTCATAATCCTCAAAAAAAGAGTTCTCGGGAGTACTCATTAACTTATTTAATTGCTTTTCGAATTTTATATCTTCTAATAGAGACCAAATTGTTGCTAGTAAACATAACATTACTATAAAAACGATACCGATTATTAATAAAAGTTCATTCATAATATTATTACTTACTATATTAAAAAACAACCTCCTCCCCCACAGAGGAGGCTATTAAACATAATTAAACGCTCCCAAATGTTAACTATGCATTACCCAAAGTTGGTATATTATTAAGCCTTATACTTATTTCATTTTTAACCTATAAAATGTTTAATGATGAAACTATTTAATCTTGTCTTTTTAATTAGGCTAAGGTTACCCGTATATCGTAATTGCCTCATTTTAAAAATTTTCTTATATATTTTTATTGATGCAATACATATTATAGTTATCATAACTATTACCATTTTCATGATTAAGAGGTTTTACGGTCTGTATTCTTTTTCTTTTTAGATAACTTTTTAAATTTCTTTTCTATTTGCCAACTGTCATAAATCAATTTTATAGCATATAGCATCAAGATTAAAAAGCATGTTATACTAATTATTAAAATAATACCTCCGTTCATAATTAATAGCATATTGGTTTAGTTTAAGTTTTCCCAAGCTGCTCCCGTCCATACACGTACTTTTTTTAATGTAGCATCGTAATACACATCGCCTTCTGCCGGTGTTGTAGGTGCTGTTCCTGGAGTTAAATTCATAAGCGTGTCTATTTTTACACTTCCGCCTACATTTAGAGTATGGGTAAGTGAAGTCATATCTTTATTAATCCCCAATCTATCATTTGCAAAATCGCCTCCTATAAGCGGTGAATTACTAGAGGAGTTTTCTATATATAAGGTGTTATTTGTTGCAGAATCGCCTCCGGCTTCATACCCTATCATAACGCGTCCTTGGTAGTTTGTTCCTCCTGCTGTACCTGAAACTCCTGACTCTCCTGCACGAGTACCAATTATTACATTGCGTCCATTTACACCTGTATTGAACGAATCTGCATCTGTTCCAATAAAAACATTATCGTCTGCATCTATGTTAGCTCCTGCTGATTTACCTACTGCTACATTATTGTTTCCTGCAGAGGAGTTAGATAAAGCATTGCCACCTACTGCAACATTATTATTTGAGGTCGTTATACTGCCTAAACTCAAAGTTCCAATAGCTACATTTGTAGAACCACTAGTAAGACTTCCTAAACTAGCCTGTCCTACAGACACATTATTATCAACACCATTAGTTGCCGCGTCTAAAGCTCTCCAACCTACAACTGTATTATTTGGGCTATTTGTAAGGTTTGTACCTGCCTGATAACCAATTAAAATATTTCTATTGGTTGATAAATCGTCAGAAGCACCTGCCGCTTCTCCTAAAAAGACTGAAGTTCCTGTATTAAGGGTTTGTAATTGTCCTTTATTATTTATGGTTAGTTTTTCTGTTCCAGCAACATCAAACCGAATAATATCTTCATCTGCTCCCTCTTCTACCTGTATTAAAGTATCGTCATCACTATCTGCAATCGTTTTAAGTTCTACTGTACCGCCATCTACTAAAGATAAATCTGCTGTTGTGTTGTCTATAGAAAGGTCTTGCGTATCGGAGCCAGAACCACTTGCTGTTTCCCAAGTAACACTTCCTGCTCCATCTGTAGTTAATACTTGCCCTGTTGTTCCATCTACTGTTGGAAAAGCATAAATACTTCCTGCTGTACTATCATCACTAGAACCTATTTGTAACTGTCCGCCTATTCTTAAAATATCGTTATCGAATTCTCCATATAATAATGGTGTTACACTAGATGAATTTTCTATATATAAGGTATTATTTGTTCCTGAGTCTCTTCCTGCTTGATAGCCTACCATGACACGGCCTTGGTATGCAATAGCTCCTCCTGTTCCAGACTGACCTGCACCTGAACCTATTATAACATTTTGTAATGCGCCAGCTTCTCCGTTTAAAGAATCTGCTCCACGACCTATAAAAACATTATCTGGTCCATCTGCATTGGCTCCCGCCGCTTGTCCTATAGCAACATTATTCTCACTAGCTTGTGAATTGGATAATGCATTTTGCCCTACGGCAACACTACTATTTGCTGTTGTAGTAGATCCTAAAGCACTTGTTCCAATAGCTACATTTAATGCTCCAGAAGTTAAACTTCCCAAAGTATTTTGACCTACAGCTACGTTATTATTTACAGAACTCGTTGTTGCTACATCTAAAGATTTCCATCCAATTGCAGTGTTATTAACTGCATTAGTTATGTCATTACCAGCTTCAAAACCTATTAAAGTGTTTCTACGAGTTGCAGAATTGTCGTGAGCAGCACCTGCTCCTTCTCCTATTAAAACTGATTGTCCTGTATTAAACACTTGTAAATGTCCATTTGTATCCATTGTAAAGTGCTCAACGCCTTCTATATCAAAACGAATAATATCTTCATCTGCTCCTTCTTCTACTTGAATTAGAGTATCGTCGTCACTATCTGCGATCGTTTTAAGTTCTACTGTACCGCCGTCTACTAAAGATAAATCTGCTGTTGTATTGTCTATAGAAAGATCTTGCGTATCGGCACCAGAAGTCCCTGCAATAGGTACCCAAGTTGAAATTCCATTATTCCAATAATAGAACCCTGGATTATTGGTTCCTGTAGTCGTTGTTAAATACACTAACATACTATTTTGGTCGGCTCCAGGATTAGTAGACGGAAACACATCTATTCTAGGAATTAAAACACCATTATTGAATGCTGGTGATGCTGGGTTAGAAGCAGACACATCTAAAGTAGCTTTAGGATCGGTATTACTAATACCTACCTGTCCATTTGCGACATTAATAAATAATATTAGATTGATAACGGCTATAGTATAACATTTAATTGCTTTCATAAACACATTTTTTATATGATTTGGAGCCACTAAAGTCTTGTTATATAATTATTTAATTAAAAAAAACATATACTATTATCATACTATAGTAATAAATTATTATACTATATTTAATACATTGCGCATCATTAACCTACTACTTATGAAACGTTTATTTTATACTATACTATCTATTTTTTTTAGCTTATTTGTAACAGCGCAAGAAGATATTACAACCTTAAAAAAAGAGTATTATTCTACTAATAGTAGTATTGATAAAAGCACCATTCTATTTAAGATTTCCGACTATTATTTAACTAGTCATAAAAACACAGACAGCGCTTTTGCTTATATTAATAAGCTAGAAAAAAATGCTTCGATTATAACTGATAGTCTACAAACTGCTGAAGTGCTATACCGAAAAGCTAAGGCTCATTATCTTAGTTCTAATTACGAGAAAACAAAATCCATTAGTAAGAAGGCATTATCTGTTTTCGAAAAATTTAATGCTAAAGATAGAGCTGCATTAGTCTATGTTTTATTAGGACATACCCATCAAGTTCTTTTTCAAAACCAAGAAGCCATAGGCTATTTTCTTAAAGCAGAACAGAGTGCTTTAGAAAAAGATAAAATACAAATCTATGTGGGACTTGGAGCCGTTAATACTCAAGCTAACAATTTAGACAAATCTATAGACTATTATAATAAAGCGTTTAATTTATCCTCTAAATTAAATGATAGAAAATACCTTTACAACATACATAATGGTTTCGCCTCTATATATTTAAAAGAAGATGAAATCGAAAAAGTTTTTGAGTCTTTAAACAAAGCGTTAGAGGAAGCTAAAAAAAGTAAAGATTTTTTAGCACAAGTAGTATGCCATCATAATATTGGTTATAATCATTTACTCATTAAAAACTTTACTGAAGCGCAAACAAGTTTTGAATTAGCTATTACGCTTTTCAACAATATTTCTAATAAATATATGATGGGCGCTGTATACATGCATTATTCTGAAGCTTTAATGAATAGTAATAATCTAGAGCAAGCCGACAATAATTTAGCTAAAGCAGAGCAGATTTTTAAAGACATAAAAAACACAGGACGATTACCTAAAATACTAAATATACGCGCACAGATAGAACAAAAAAAAGGCAACTTACAAGAAAGTATAACGCTTCTTAATAGCGCCATAAAGCTTTCTAAAGCCAATGAAATTACTGGAATTACACAAAAAAACTACTTTGAGTTATCTAAAGCTTATGAGGCTTCAGGAAACAAAACAGAAGCCCTAGAGGCCTTTAAAAGATATAATGCTATTTCCGATAGTATTAACCTAAAAAAACAACGTCAAGAAATAGCTAAAATGCAAACTAAATTCGATTTAGCCGAATACGAACAAGATTTAAAAGTTAGTAACCAAAAACGTGCTTTATTAGAACAAGAAAAGAAAACCAGTAATTATAGAAATATACTATTAGCTGTAGTTGCAATAGGTTTACTTTTATTTATCTATTGGCAACGTAACATTAATAAAGAAAAACAGAAACGCCTAGAAACAGAAAAGGAACTTATGATTTTAAAAGAGAAAGAGCTCCACTCTGAAGTACAATTTAAAAACACAGAAATTACAAGTTTTGCTTTACATATAAGTGAACGTAATAAGTTATTACAATCTCTTAATGGTAAAATTAAAAACATAAAAAAAGAAGCGTCTTCTAGTGTAAAATTAAGTTTAGCAGAACTCCAAATGTATATTAAAGACCATATAGAGGTTAATAAAGAGAAAGTATTATTAAACTCTAAAGCCAAAGAAACACAAGATTCTTTTGTTTTAAAACTTAAAGAGAATAACACATTAACGCCAAAAGAAATTCAAGTAGCAACCTATTTAAGGCTAAATTTACCATCGAAACAAATTGCAACGCAAATGAGCATTGCAGAACAATCTGTTAACAATTACCGTAGATCTATTAGAAAGAAGTTTAACTTAGAAAAAGATGATAATTTAACCGATTTTTTAAATAAACTGTCTTAAAAGTTAAACCCTATATTATAAAATAGATTATACTATTTACTATGTAGAATATTTTAAGGTTTAGTTCGTACGCTCTGGTATTATAATACAAAGCAAAAAAACATTTAACTTCACTTAAAACCAAAACAGGTATAAATACGTAATAATTTAAGCTTTAATTCTCTTAATTTTAAACAGATTAAATGCAACTAACAAAACACTACAAATGAAACATTATATCTTTGGTTACGGCTCCTTAATAGAAACAGAATCTAGATTACGTGCCGCACCTCTGGCAAAAGTCGCTTTTCCTGCAATTGCACATGGATTTCAACGGGGTTGGTTTGCTAGAATGCCAGAAAGCTTAGCGAGTATTTCACCTACTTACTTAGGTTGTTTTCCTAATGCGAAAAGCCATACTAATGGTGTTATTTATGCCGTTACAGAAGAAGAATTAGACGCGACGGACAAAAGAGAACGAGGCTACACCCGTAAAAAGGTTACTAACTGCGAAGAATATTATAAAATCACCGAACCAGGAGACACCATTTGGATTTACGTTAACGATTTCCCAGATATCGTGCCACCTCCAAACGTATTCCCTACACAAGAGTTCCCCATCGTGCAATCTTACGTAGATATCTGTATTAATGGCTGTTTAGAAATTGAAAACGCTTTTCCTAAAGCGAAAGACGACCATTTTACTATAGATTTTATTCGCTCTACTACCGACTGGAATGAGCATTGGGCAAACGATCGTATTTATCCAAGACGCCCTTTTATGTATCGTAAAAATGCGTTTGACATTGATAAAATTTTAAAAGACAATTTACCAGAGTTATTTAGCAAAATTTATATTGAATAACTAAAAAGACAACATGCGTAACGTTAAAACTTTGGCTTTAGTTCTAGTATTAAGTATCTTGAATAGATATTAATCTATTAACTTTTTTATTATGACAACTAAAGACACAACTTTAAAAACAGAAACCTTCCAACACATTACCGAAGCACAAATGCTTCTAATCCTAGGAGGAGATGGTGGCGACGGCTTTTACGAAGCTTGGCCTGCTAAATGGTAGTTAACTAAGAACAAGCTATTTAATAAAAAACCAGAACAAATTAATGTTCTGGTTTTTTAAAATAGTAGAAACTATTCACTATGTAGATTGGGTGTTTTTATATTAATTACTGCCTTCTGGTAATTGTTGTACAAACAAATAGGTTCCTACAGGTGGCCCACCAAATACTGAATTGGATGGATTGTTAAAGATATTATCTCTTACATATAATACATCGCTATTGCTCCCTGAAAATATAGTAAATCCATTCATATCTAAATCTGTAATATTATAACCTGAAGATTGGTAGGTTCCTACTGGAGGACCGCCAAAAACGGAATTATCTGGATCATTAAATACTTGACTCCTTATAGATGGCACATCGGACGCTGCTCCTAAGTAGTTTAATTGTCCGTCGCCATTAGCATCTCCTGCCCACATAGCCACTACGCCACTTGGCATGCCAAATGTGGTTTGCGCATCGGTACCGTAAGTAATTTGGTTATTAGCGTCTGTAAAGTCTACAGTGGTTACTGTTTGCTTTAAAGCTATTGTATTCGACGTCATGATACCTAGATGGTTTCTGTGTTTTACAACCACATAATAGTCTCCAATTGGCACATTGTTAAACGTTAATGGAGTTATTAAATCGTCTGCGACATCTACGATATCTCCATCGCGTTGTAATATACCCGATTGTCCTGCTATTACTACTGTTGGGTCTGTAGCATCACGTAATTCTACCCAAATCCAATCTACAGCAGAATTATTTCCATTATCGTTTAATCTAACGATATCACTTATTGATGCTCCGTCTGTATATGGTGTATTAGAATCTATATGTCCATTTATTCTTAAATCGTCTCGCATTAGGCTTTCCTCTCCTGTGTTTGGATTTAATAGGGCGCCTTGTAAAAAGACATCTATATCCACTATTACATACTCGCAGCTGGTCTCGTTAAAACTAGCTGTACCATCTATTCCTAAACTCCAATTGGTTGTACTATAGGTTGCATCGTCAACCAGAACACACGATACTTCTGAATTATTTAAGGCATTGAACACTGTAACATTGCTATTATTTCCGTTTTTGACATTTAAACTGGTTAACATATTATTAGATACATCTATGTATGTTAACACTGCATTAAGACTTAAATCTAAGTCTAAGATATCATTGTTCTGACACAATATACTTTCAAGATTTACATTGTTACTAAGATCTAATGCAGTTAGGTTATTATCAAAAATTGCAAGGATTTTTAACGCTGTATTATTACTAAAATCCACCGCTGATAATCCACTATTAGATGCAAATACTTCTTCTAAAGCTGTATTATTTGTTACATTCATAGTTGCTAGATTTGCGTTATCTGAAACGTCCAGTATTTTTAGATTTAGATTAGTACTAAAATCTAAAGAGGTAAATGAATTATTCACAATATAGAGATTTTCTAGTGCTATAAAATCTTCTATACCAGTTAAATCTGCAATACTTTGATTTGTAGCGTTTAAATTAGTTATTGTCTCAATTAAAGCAGTAGGAACCAGACTGTCATTATTAATATCGTCGTAACCCAAAGTGCCTAACCATGCTTCAAAATTAGCATCTGGAATCGTGGTATAACGACAAAAAGTATCTGAGAAATTAGCAGTAGCGTCTTTGGTCCACGTACTGTAATCATTTACCAAATCATCTACTCTAATACAGGATAAATTAGGGTTCCCCGAGGCATTAAAATTGTTCACATTCGTATTGTTACCGTTTTTAACATCCAAGTTTTCCAATTCATTGTTATATACGTGTATTATTTCTAATGCTGTGTTTAAAGAAAGGTCTAAGCTGGTTAGGGTTGTATTATAACAGTATAAATCTTTTAATAAAAGATTCTGTGAAAGATCTAACGTTATAATATCTGTATTAAAACATATTAGTCTTTTTAATAGCGTATTGTTAGTAAGATCTAAAGACGTGATATCTGTACTTCTACAGTTTAACTCTTCCAATTGTGTATTGTTTGCTAAATTTAGAGTTATTATAGGGTTTGCTGTACATTGTAGTGCTATTAAGTTTACATTGTTACTAACATCTAAAACTGCTATACTATTAAGGTTACAGTTAAATGTTTCTAAGGCTATAAAATCTGCAATTCCTGTTACATCTGTAATACTTTTGCTTCTTACATCTAACTCTGTAACAACTTCAATTAATGCGGTTGGTACTTGTCCGTCTCCAGAAATATCGTCATACCCCAATGCTTCTAAAGCGGCTTCAAAGTTAGCATCTGGTATGGTAGTGTAACGGCAGTCTATATCACTAAAAATTGCTGCTGTATCTTTAATCCACGTACCATAATCATTATTTAAATCGTCTACAACAATACACATTAAACTTGGGTTATTGTTGGCTATAAAATTGGTTACATTGGTATTATTTCCGTTTTTAACATTTAGATATTCTAAATCATCATTGTTCTTACAGTTTAATGTTACCAATGCTACATTATTACTCAAATCTAAGCTTGAAATATTATTATCATCAACAAATAGTGTTTGTAATAATACATTATTCGTTACATCGAGAGTTGTTAAACTATTGGCTAAAAGATCTAATTCTACTAGCTGTGTATTGGTTGAAACATCGAGATTTGTTATTCCGTTTCCGTATATAATTAAACGTTGTAAATTAGTATTATTAGTAACATCTAAGCTCATTAACCCACAATTAAATGCACTTAATGTGAGTAAGTTTGTATTGTTAGATACATCAATAGAAGTCAGCGAATTATTGTTAGTAGCTAATAACACTTCTAAAGCCTTAAAATCTTCGATACCTGTTAAGTCTGCAATGTCTTGATTTGAAATATTTAGATTGGTAACTACTTCAATTAATCGTGTAGGTACTTTTCCATCTCCAGAAATATCGTCATACCCTAAAGTTTCTAGTCTGGCTTCAAAATTGGCATCTGGTATAAGTGTGTAGTTACAATCTACATCACTAAAGTTTACATTTCCGTCTATGTTTAACCAAGTAGTTGTTGAATATGCAACATCATCTACTAAAACACATCCTAAAAGTGCATTTCCAGTTAATTGGAAGTTAGTTCCTCCTGTGATGTTTGTATTGGAACCATTTTTAAGATTTAAAGAACTTAAACTATTACTACTTGCTCTAAATGAGTTTAGCGCTGGATTATTAGTAAAGTCTAGCGTTACAAAGTCATTTCCACTTCCCCAAAAAGAGGTTAGCGCCGTATTATTACTTATATCTATAGCCGTTAAGTCGTTACTTGTAATCCACAGTATTTTTAAATCTGGATTATTTGTAATGTCTAAAGTAGCTAACGAACAGTTTTCAGCTTTAAAACCTACTAATAAAGTATTTGCCGAAAGATCTATTGCTGAAAGATTATTACTTCGTATAATTAATTGTCTTAACTCTGTATTATTAGTAACATCTATTGTGTTTAGTAAGTTGTAACCTACGTCTAATGTTTTTAATGCTCTAAAGTCTTCGATACCTGTTAAGTCTGCAATGCCTTTATTTTCTACATCTAAAGTTTCTATTACTTCTATAAGTTGTGTGGGTACTTGTCCGTCTCCAGAAATATCATCCAATCCTAAGGCTTCTAACTCCGCTTCAAAATTGGCATCGGGTATGGTGGTGTAACGACAATACGTTCCTTCGTTAAAGGTTACACCAGCATCTACATTGTTTGCCCAAATAGTATTACCAGTACTGTAAGCGGCATCGTCTACTAAAATACAGGTTAAATTAGGATTACTAGAAGCGTTAAACTCACTAATAAGTGTGTTGTTTCCGTTTTGAATATTTAAGTTGTATAAATTGGTTTCAGAACAGTTTAAAACGCGTAGATTACTAAGTGTCCTTAGTTCTAAATTTTCTATTGAAGTTTGATTGATACGTAATTGTAATATCGCTGTATTATTAGTTAAGTCTATACTTACAAGTCCTGTATCGTGTACATGCAATTCAGTCAATAGTGGATTGCTTGACACATCTAAAGCAGTAATACTCGTGGAACTTGCAATTAATCGATTTAACAAAGGGTTACTATTTACGTTTAAACTTGTTAAATTCGGATTTGAAAAAATATTTAATTCCTCTAAAGCAACATTATTAGTTATATCTAGGCTTGAAATATTAGTTGTATTTGCGCTTAATTTTTTTAAAGCTGTATTATTTGAAACATCAAGACTTGTTAGATTATTAGTACTAACATATAATTCTTCTAATAACAAGTTGTTTGAAACATCTATACTTGTTAGGTTATTAAATTCGCAGCTCAATGTTTTTAATGCGGTAAAATCTTGTATTCCTGTTAGGTCTGAAATAGATTGTAACGTTAGATTCAAGTTTGCTACTTCTTCGATAAGGCTTGTGGGCACTTGTCCGTCATTAGAAATGTCGTCGTAGCTTGATAAAGCCGCTTCAAAATTAGCATCTGGAATCGCCGTGTAACGACAATAAGTGTCTAAAAAAGTAGCTATAGGATCTTTTATCCAAGTACTGTAATCATTAGCAAGATCATCTACTAGAATACAACTCAAGTTTGAATTTCCTGATGAATTATAATACGTAACATTAGTATTATTTCCGTTTTTTACATTTAATCCAGTAAGATCATTATCCTCAAAAGCTAGTATTGTTAACTGTGTATGGTTACTTAAATCTAGAGATTCAGAAACATTATTTCTTTCAAAAGCAAGAAACGTTAAAGCTGTATTATTTGTAACGTCTAAACTAGTTAATTCATTATCACTTAAATCTAATAACGTCAATGCTGTATTTTGAGATACATCTAGAGTTGTTAACGTATTCTCATCTAAGTCTAATTCTTTTAAAGCGGTGTTTTGAGATACATCGATACTTGCAAGTCCATTATTTTCATAGAATAATTTTTCAAGCAAAAGATTATTACTGATATCAATAGTAAGTATACTGTTATCCGAAATATCTAAATCTACTAAGGCTGCAAAATCCTCAATTCCTGTTATAGCTGAAATATTTTCACCACGTACATCTAACGCTGTTACTACTTCAATAAGTGCTGTCGGTACTTGCCCATCTGCTGAAATATCATCATAGCCTAATGCTTCTAATGCTGTTTCAAAATTAGCATCTGGAATAGTCGTATAAACACAATACGTATCACTAAAACTTGTGGTAACATCTTTGATCCAGAAGGTATAATCTTTATTTAAATCATCTACCAAAATACAGCTTAGATTTACATTTCCAGAAGCGTCAAAATCGGTTATATTTTGATTAAATCCGTTTTTAAAATTGAGAGTACTTAAGTTATTGTCTGCGCATTCAACTTGTGTTAAAGCAACATTTGTAGTAAGATCTAATTCCGTTAAATTATTTCCAGA
Organism: uncultured Flavobacteriaceae bacterium; assembly: GCA_947494205.1. Taxonomy (GTDB): domain Bacteria; phylum Bacteroidota; class Bacteroidia; order Flavobacteriales; family Flavobacteriaceae; genus JAHDHI01. The sequence continues at coordinate 65,742 of CANLUH010000014.1, forward strand.
AAGCCTTATAATTCTTAAAACAGTTTGATTTGATAAATCTATGTTGGTTAAATTACTGTTGGTTAGGTTTATATTTTCTAATAATGGATTTTGTAAAAGATCGATACTCATTAATGAATTACCACTTAAATATAGGTAGGCTAAGTCGGGATTATTCGTTGTATCCAAACTTGTAATCCCTGTTTGATTAAGGTTAATGGTTCTAAGGTTTGTATTGTTTGAAACATTAACAGTGCTAAAAGTATTGTTCCTTAAATTCAAATTTGTTAACCCTGTATTTGCACTTACATCTACTGATGTTAATTGGTTATATCTTCCCGATACTTCGCTAAGGATTGTATTTGTTCCAAGAACCAAGTTAGCAACGTCATTATTGTCAAAATCTAAAGTTTGTAGGTTTAAGTTATTACTAACATCTAAATTGGTTAATGTATTATCTCTTACATTCAAATCTATTAAAGCTGTAAAATCTTCAATTCCTGTTAGATCAGCAATAGATTGGTTACTTACATCTAAACTAGCGACTACTTCTATTAAAGCTGTTGGTACTTGCCCGTCTCCAGAAATATCGTCGTAACCTAAGGCTTCTAGTGCCATTTCAAAATTAGTGTCGGGTATAGCGGTGTAGTTGCCACAGTATAAACTAAAAGTAGAAACTGGATCAACATTGGTCCAATTGACTGTACTCCACGCAGCATCATCAACTAGAATACAAGGTACTGGTGTACCCGTGGTATTGAAACCTGTAATACTAGTATTCGTTCCGTTTTGAATGTTTAAACTTGATAAAGTTGTTATATCATTAGCTATTAAATTAGTTAATGATGTATTATTGGATATATCTAGCGCTGTAAGATTTGTTGAATAAATATCTAGTGTTTCAAGATTGGTATTTAAACTTAAATCTAGTGATGTAATATCAGAATTCCATAAATCTAAGTGAACTAAGTTTATGTTTGCGCTGGTATCTACCGCTAAAAAATCACAACTTGTACAGTTAAAACGGGTTAAAGCTGTATTTGCTGATAAATCTACTGTAGTTCCTGTAAATTGCCTTAACCTAAAGTCCTCAAGTGCAGTATTATTACTCACATCTATTGTACTAAAAATATTTCCACTAGCAGCCCAAAGCGTTTTTAAATGTATAAGATTCGACACATCTAAAGATGTTAAGCTATTATTATTCAATTTTAATGACTCTAGCGCTACAAAATCTTGAATTCCTGTTACATCCGAAATACCTTGATTTGTTACATCTAAACTGGCCACCACTTCGATTAAAGCAGTTGGTACTTGCCCATCCCCAGAGATATCATCATAGCCTAAGGCTTCTAAAGCTGCTTCAAAATTTGTGTCTGGAATGGCTGTATACTCACAATAAGTGCTACTAAAAGTTGCGCCTCCATTATTTGTCCAATTGGTAGTACTCCAAGCGGCATCGTCTACTTTAATACAGTTTAGGTTTGAATTGCCTCCTGCATGAAAAAACGTGAAATTAGTATTATTACCATTTTGAATATTTAAATCTGTTAAATCATTATTCTGAACAGAGAAATTGACTAATGCAGTATATGCTGAAAAATCGTACTCCCCAGCTAAATTACAATTAGACAATGTTACTCTTGTAATTATTGAAGGGTCGGCAACATTAAAAGAAGATAAGTTAGGGTTATTGTACATTATTAACTCCTTAAGTACGGTATTACTACTTACATCTATCGTAGTTAAATTATTGTTGTCTGCAGTTAAACTTTCAAGTGCCGTGAAATACTCAATTCCTGTTAGGTCTGTTATATTTTCTAAACGTATATTTAATGAAGTAACCGTATTAATTAATGACGTAGGTACTTTGTCATCTCCTAAATAGTTATCATAGCCTAAGTTGTATAGAGCTGCTTCAAAATTTGCGTCTGGGATTTGTGTGTAGGCCATTTCATTTACTGTAACGTTTCCTAAACTTTTTGCACAAGATTCATCTCCATAGGTTGCCCATACCTCGTAGGTATCTGCACCCAAATTGGTTAATTCTCCAGTCCCTATATTATCATTGAACACATAAGCGTATGAAATTCCTCCATCGACACTAAACTTTATTTGTGTTTGTGTGGCTTCATCTGGAAAACTTACTTGTATAATGCCATCAACTTCAGCTATATCAGCTTCAATAATAGCATCTACTGTTGCAGTTACCGTTGGTACTGAGTTCACTGTATAGGTTCCTACTTCTCTAGGGCAATCATTTCCTCCGCGTCGCACCCAGACATTATAATCGCCAGCGACTAAACCTGATATGGTTTGTGAAGCAGTAGTATCTGCATAATTATAAGGATAACTAGCACCTCCATCTATACTAAACTCTAAGTTAGATAAGTTTGAAACGTCATTAAAATTAACTATCAACGAACCATCTGTAGTACTTGTACATCCTGCGCCACTTGTCTCTACACTGGTTACATCTGGCAATGTCTTTACATATAAATATCTATTGTTTGTTGTGGTGGTAGTACCACAATCATTAGAAAACTTTAACCTAAAACGAATACCATCTAAGGCTTCTGATGGACTTGTAATGGTTAAGGTATTTGTTGTTGCTCCAGAATACGTTGCATTATCACTTAAATCTGTCCAACTTCCACTGGCATCATTTTGCCAAATCATAGTATTGGCATAATCTGCTTCAGCAGTAAATGTTGCTATTTCGTCTGTACATACTGTTTCATTTGTAGTATCTACCGTAACCACTGGATTTTGCCCACTATAAGTAGCACCTACTCCAACGGCATGGAAGGCATTGGTTACAGATTCTTGTTCGGCAGAACAATACCCGTATAAATCTGCTGCTGCTTGTATTCCTGCTGCTCTAGCATCTGCAAAATCTGAAGTACTTGTTAAATACATTTGCATTCTAAGCGCAATTGCAGCTGCTTTTGTTCTTCCTACAAGTGTAACCGATATTTGGTCTCCATTATCATTAAAACCTGCTTGCCCTTCACTTAAACAGAAAAACCAAAAATTTAATACCCCACTATTAGTGTGTACGCCACAATAATCATTATTTAATCCATCGGGTGTACAGCCAGTAACATCATACCAATACGTTCCGCCATAGGTATCTGGTTGTCCATAGGCATTAGGATTGTACATACTTCTAAAAGTACCGCCTCCATTTTCATCGTTAATTAACCAAACCTCTTTAGTTAAAGTGCCGTGGTTATTAATTGCATAATTATCTACCATGGCCGCCCAAATATCCGAAAAGCCTTCATCTAAAGCTCCAGACTCTAATTCGTAATCAAAATCGACGTTTTTATTATTAACACCATGACCAATTTCATGAGCAACTATATCTAAATTGGTTAAAGGTGTATAGGCTCCAGCTCCATCTCCATATAGCATAAAACCTCTATTATTATTAAATGCTATCCAAGCTGCATTTGTCCAATTGTTATCATAATGTACATAAGATACTATGGAAGCATCTGCGCCATCATAGCTGTCTCTACCATGATCATTTTTCCAATAATCGTATACTACTTGAGCTCCCCAATGCGCATCTAAAGCATATTGGTCTTCATTTGCACTCATTTCGCCTGCTGTCCAATTATTGTTATTATCTGTAAAATCTGTTACAAAAGCAGAGTTATAGTCTGCAAAATCATCGTGATTATTAAAATTAACGGTTACAATTCCGTTTCTAGTTCCTGCACCATGATTATGTCCTTGCCCTGTATTTGCTTTAGCTTGATTGTACAATATATAATCTGTATCTAAAGTAGTTTCAATGGTTTGAGAACCGGAGTACACAGTAGCACCAGTCCCAGAAACTAAGGTTTTAGTTTCTGCTAACTGATGCTTATTATGAGTAGAACCTTGGTTATGGTCGTCGGTATCAAAACAGGTATAAATTTGGTTTTTAAATTTTAAAATGGCTCCTGTTTGTGCATCTATATAAACGATTCCCATCTTTAGTTCTGGTTTAGAGGTTCCAATACCAATAGCATAGGCTAAATGCATGGTTTTTGTTCTTCTATTAGGGAGAATTAAAAGCTCTGGCTCTGGAATTACTGTTTTAAAAATATCATGTTCTCCAATCCAAAATACATCGTCATTACCTATAAATCGTTTCGCAATAGACTTCACTTCATTCTTAGAAATGCTTGCATTTGTATTTACAGTATTTGGATTAAAATAGGATCCGCCATAAGTTTGTCTCAAGCCATTTTTTTCATGTACTTTAAGCGTTCCAAAGTGTACTTTAATGCCGTTATAATACTGCTGGTAGGTACGGTGCTTCATACCTAATTTATCGGTTTCTGTTTTAATTAATCGAAATTCTGTACCAGATACGGGTTTAATTTCAGATTGAAAAATACTTTGATCCGTTGTTTTTTGTTTAGATTCTATAACCTTCTTTAATCTTACTTTTCCAAAGTTATCTTGGGCTTTAATTGAATTAAAACTTAGTAGTAATAACAATAGTAATAGTCTATTCATAGGTTTGTTATTTTAAATTGTATAATTCTTTTTATAATTACTTTTTAGCTTTTATCAATGCCTTAATTAATTTTATGTCTTCTTTCAAGCTTTCTATTTCTGAATTTTGAATTTCTATTAGTTTTTGTTGTTCCTTCATACCTTCTAATAAAACTGGGATTAATTGAGTATAATTAACACCATAATAACCTGATTTACCCTTCAATTCTTTAACCATTTCCGGGAATACTTTTTTAACTTCTTGAGCCATTACTCCGTATTCACGTTGCTTAGTTTCATCATTAATCATAGTATAGCTATAGCCATTAATTCTATTTAATTTATCTAACACACTTTCTACTGGCTTTATATTTTCTTTTAAGCGTCTATCAGACACATCTGTTATCGTGCCTGTGTATTCTATACTTCCAGCTACGGACAATAAATTTTCTGTAATATTAACTTGAGAATCTCCATCGGTAACAAAATGAATTTCATCATTCCCTCCATAGTTCCCATCATTTCCTATAATTATTGAGGTTGAACCTGTTCCTCTTTCACCTTGCGCTTCAATGGCATTTGTATACATCCAAGGTGTTGTTATATATCCTAAACCACTATTACTGGACGCTGCTTGATCTGTGCTTTCTGAGCCTACACTTATGTTTCCTATAACTGCTGTATCTACAACATCTAAACTTGTTTGTGGCACCGACTCTCCAATACCTACATAACCATTTGTATCTATATATAATGCGTGTGCTCTAGCACCTGTTTCTATAGTAACTGGAGAATTGTCATTAAGACTATCGTAAATATTAAAACTATCATTAGTACTATTCGTTCCTAAATTCCAAGACACTGTATTTGTACCATCATCTTTATCAAATAAAATACGCGGATTACTTCCAGATGCTGGTGTCATTTTTATAGTAGCATTTCCTGAAGTTGATACGACATGTAAATTAGCGCTAGGAGCATTAGTACCTACACCAATATTTCCACCAGTATCTACATACATACCTTCATCATCTCCATCTCCTGAAATCCAATTTCCATTCATTTCCGAATTATGTTCTGCAGTTCCTGGATGCGTTTGGGTTTGTATTGGAATAAAGTAAACTGCACCAGAATCGTTTGGAAAATTGGTATACTTAGCGCCTACTACTAATGTTCCATTTGAAAAGCCAATGGCCTTTCCTCCAAACCATGTAAAATAACCTGCGCCGTGAGTAATTTTTGCTATTTGTGTCCAGTTATGGTTTCCATCATTTTCGAATACATAAACCGCATCTCCTTCTGTTCCTGAACCGCCTCCAAAACAAGATACATACAGATAATTTCCATCTAAAACGACATCTGAAGCAAATTGCTGATTGTTAAAACTGTCTTTATCGTCGTTCTGAACCATGACACGATTGGTTTCTAAGTAATCACCATTTTCATCGGCTTTGTAAATGTAAACGCGTCCGTCGCAACTATCCGATTGGCATGCTGCTCCTACTGCCATATATTCACCATCTACCGCTATACTCGTTCCAAAAAAGTTATAACTGCTATCCCCTCGTAAATCTTGAGTTATAGACCAAGTACCATCTCCTGCTTGTTCAAAAATTTGAACAGCTCCTACTTGTGCACTACCACTATTATAACGATCTGGCCCTCCTATATAAGCTTTTCCATTAGCCAATGCAACCGCTTCTCCAAATCGTGTTTGATCATAGTTGGAAGCTATTGTTGGCTCTAATGTATTTTCCGTCCAAGTACCATTACCATTATCTTTGTAAGAATAAGCACCGCCACCTACGTAGGCATTTCTAGCACCCACTAATATCATATCGCCTTCTATAGCAACATCTTCTCCAAAACGATCCCCATCTGCTCCATCACTAGCTTCAAAAATGGCTGTTTCTGTCCACGTACTAACGCCATCGTATTCAAATAAATAAGCTTTACCACTAGCTATTCCACCTGTATTCGTTTGTAAGATCGCACCTACAACTAGTTTATTACCTTCTAAAGCTACACTTCTTCCAAATCGGTCATTAGCAAAAGCATCACTTGCAGATAATATGGTTTGCTCTGTCCAGTTTCCAACGCCATTATTTATAAAAATATAAACCTGTCCAGGAATAGACGAGTCATTATAGGCCGTAACCGCTGCTATATCTCCATCTATAGCAACACGATCTCCAAAACGATCGTTAGTTGTCTCATTACTAGCTTGAACTTCTGAAGCTCCTAAGTCTAAGGCAGTTTGAGTACCAGGTAATAAGTTATTACTCCCTAAAGAATAGCCTGTTAACGAATACCATTTACCATTTTTAAACCCTTCAAAATCATCTGTTTCTGGATTGTAACGCACAGAACCAACAGCATCACTTTCTACTTCGTTTTCTCCTAAAGTAATAACATTACTGGTTACTATTCTACCTTCGTCATCTATCGTTAATCCCTCGTCATCTCCATCATTAGAAATATAATTTCCATTGGTTTGGATGTTTTCTGTAGCAGTATGATTTCCTAAATCATCTCCATTTTCTACATGTTTAGCCATTAAAGCATAAGGTGTACTCATTAATTGAGACGTTCCTACACTTGTATAGCTTGTTCCTCCTGTACTATCGATACTTATTTCTATAAAATATAAATCTGAAGACCAATCTATTGCAGTAAAATCATCTGTAGTTGTGCCTTGGCCAACAATAGCTACAAAAGCACCATAAGTATTGGTTGCAACAGCATGTGTTTCTGTATACACTACTGTTCCTGTTGCTGTAGTTTGATGCAACGTAAACTGAACACCAACTGTTGTGTTTGTCATAACATTTCCTATATCATCTCTTACTACAGATTGATAATTAAACCCTTGTGGCGTTTGCGAAAAACTGATGATTGGAATTAGTATTGTTAGTATAAATAGTACTTTTTTCATAGTGTATTCTAGCATTTTATATAACATTAGCATCTTGCTAATTGGTATTTTATTTTTAGTTTCTATTTTTTAGGAGTCTTCTATTAACATAAATGCTAATAGATTATAGTTCAACTCATTACCTAAGTGAATAAGTTCTGGACATACTTTAATTCCCTATTCGTCTATTTTAAATTTTATAGCCCTTTCTGGCCTATCTACAAAAAAATTATCTTGAGCACGAATAATGCATAAAAACATAAAGGAAAGTGAAAACGGAATGCGTTTTACCCTTATAACATTGGGGTATATAATATTCGTAATACTTAAAAACCTAAAAGCATTAGGTTTAAAAAAAGTAGAATCGTTCATGTGTAGGTTTTTATTAATATTTATTCAATTTGGAAATAATTACACCAAAAAACGTAAGGTTCGTTTAAGAGGCAGTAAAAATTTATAACAAACAAATAAAACCAAATCTTAAATATTTGATTACTTTTTACAGGGTACTAATGGGGTTTCATAGTATATTAGCGCTTATAAACCCTCTACAAATAAGGATTTTGATGTGAAATTAATTTCAACAACAAACAACACAATTCTTTATAAACGCAAGCCTAAAAAGGCTTTTAAAGGGGTTCTAAAAGGGTATTTACAAATAAAACTAAGGTTAAGATTTTAAAATTCAGTTTATTATTTGTTTCATTGTAGTGTAGTTATGATTTTTAAAACAAACACATATTTTAATTTAACAAGTGTCCCCAAAACACTTATTATACTTTTCTTTTTATTCGCAAAACAGACACTTGCAAATACTCAAGAGATTGATTTCTGTAAAACGCCAAACCTTACTATAGAAGAATTAAATAACTATGTTAATAAAGATTGGTTTAAGACATTACACGAAAAGCCAGAAGTAATAAAACTAGAAAGGCAAAAAACGTATATCCACCTTCAAGAAAACACAGCTATTACTACCGATGATTTTAAAACCATTGTACTCTACGTTTGGTATGCAGAGCTTAGTAATAAAATACAAGAATTTGAAGACACAAACTTTTATTTTCATAAAGCCTTATCACTCGCATTAAAAAAGAATTCTAATCGGTATATCTATTTTGTTACTGTAAATTATGTAAGACACTTAAGAGCACAGAAAATTTATCAACCTGCACAAAAAATGCTGGAAGGGCTTTTAGATATTTTTAATAACAACTGTAATAATGAGGATTTAATTAACTCTTTAAAAATAATGGAATTATTAAGTTCTATTGCAAATGAAACTGGCAAATGGACTACTTGCGAGGCTTTACTTAAAGAGATGATTAGTATAGAAGAAAAGCAACGCAAATCGTTCAGGCTCTCTACCTTTTATAACAATCTTGGATATCTTCAGCTAAAGCAATTACAAAATATAGCAAAAGCAGAAACCTATTTTAATAAGTCGCTAGAAACCTTATTACTCATGCCGCCTTCAAAAAACCCGCAAAGAGATACACTTGCCATGTGGAATATAAGAGAAAACTTAGCACATGTTCATGTTAAGAAAAAAAACTATAAAGCGGCAGAAAATCTTTATATTAATACTCAACGTTATAGAACCAGGCACAATATTAAATCTATTCGTGCAAAGCTATATTTAGCAGAATTATATTTAGATTATTATTCCGATTCTACATTTATTAATTATATGAATGGCCTACTGTTAACTTATAAAAATGTGCCTAATACAATTAGTAAAAGCGATAAACTTAAGTTTAGTAAACTCCTAAATTCATACTCTAAAAAGGATTTAAAGGATGGGTATAAAAGTAGTGCTTTAGATTTAAGTGCTGTATTACTTCAGTCTTTTTATGAAGAAAAATCTAAGGCTCAAATCTCTTTTTCTAAATCCTACTTTAGTACTATACAAAAAGATGTCGCCGAAAAACTAAAAATTGAATCTCAATTATTAAAAAATGAGAAAAGAAACAGTGATCTTTCTAACATCATCTTAATATTACTAATCATTATTCTAATAAGTATTGCCATTGCCTCTAGAATTTATATTACAAGAATTAGAACTCAAAAAAACAACCAAAAAATAAAAGCAGAACTTGCCGAAATGAAGTTAGTACAATCTAAATTAGAGCTGGATGCTAACAAATCGCTTTTAGACAATATAAAATCTGATAATTTAGTAAAAAACCAATTACTAAAAACGTGGTTAAAAGAACTTAAAGATATTGGCAGCACTAAAGATATTTTAGACATAAAAACGCACGTTAAATCATTAATACTTAATGTTAACGAACGCTTAAATGATACTAGCGCTTATAACCATATTATTGAGAGTTTAGATGAATCTAATCCTTTATTTCAAAAAAAGTTAATTAGCAAGTTCCCAAACCTTACTAAACGAGAAATACAATTTTGTTTGCTTATTCATTTAGATCGAAGCCGTAATGAAATTATGAGCTTAATGAAGGTGAATTTAAATGCTTATAAATCTACACAAAATAGAATACGACGTAAACTAGAGTTAGATAAAACGATTACGCTTAGAGAGTTTATAAAAGATTTTTAAAATAATTTAACTTAGTTAAAACTTAGGTATTGGTTTTATTATAAAGTGTCTTCATTACTCTATTACTATTTATTATGATATGTTTTATTAAATTTAAGAGTATTGTATTAATAAAAAAACCAATAGGAATCGCTAAGAGTATATTCCAGAAGTATTTTGGTTTATAATCTTCTAAATATTGACTTAAAATGTAAACAACAATCATAATAACTATCGTGGGGATAATGATTTGTTTTGGTTTAATTCTTGTAAATACCTTCTCCAATTTTCAGTTAATTATTAATAGGTTCTTTTTCTAGCATAGGAAAAAAAATCGTTATACACATAAAAAACACATCATCTAAAACTGAAAAATTTTCATATAAATTAGCCAAGAACATAGTTATTAATAATACAACGCTCCCCATAATTACACTAGACATAATCGTTTTTATTTTATACACATACTGCATAAATATAACATAAACGATATAAGACACTACAGGAGCTAAAAAAGCAATATAAACTAATACTTTTGATAACTGATAGTAAGTTAAATACATAACTACATAAACACCTACAGCGGATATAAGAAAGCGTTTTAACGATAGATACTTTTTATCTTTTGTTTTGACATATAAATTGATAATGGCTCCTAAATGCAGGATGATAGAAAACAGTAAATAGAGTATATATTTATTGTTTTGTTCATTTAAAAACAGCTCAATAATAGATGATTTTGAATTAGAACTATCTAGTAAATTGGTATTTAAAATGTAGATATATAAACAACTTAGTATTGTAAAGCATAATCCTATTACTAATAAGAATATAGTTTCTTTTATTTTCATTATGTATATATCATTATTGTCATTGTTTTAGTTTCACCGTAAGTGGTAAAATAATAAGTAATGTTATTAACCAAGAATAATCTATTGCTAATTCTGTTATTTTTTCATAATACTCAATGGGTAAATAATCACCATTATAAAAGTTACAAGTAAATAAAAAAGCAATAATTCATTTTGAATATCTGAAAAAACATTTACAAATAGAATAATTACAAAAACTCCCAAAATATACCACAGTAAGTTTAACAAAAGGTTTTTATTCATCCTAATTTTAAATAAAAATTTAGAAATTAGTATAAATAATAAAACGCATAAAGGAATATTTATTAATATAAGAGACAAACCAGCAGTATACCCTCCCCCCTTCAAAACATAAAAAAACAAATAGAAGTTGCCGTACATAAGTATAACTAACACTATTCCTTTTAGATATGAAACATTATAAATTTTATTAATATTATATAAAGCACCTAAACCTATAGGTATTGCTAAAAATAAGTTTCCAAAATGCTTTGGTTCTAATCTGTACAAAAAAAGATTACTCAATATAGTAACAACCACCATTGTAACTATTCCTATTATCAATATATCTTTCTTTAGTTTTTGGGGTTTCGTTTCCACTTTGTTTTATCTGGATTATCTGGATTAGTATAATAAGATGTGTTACCGCCTATAGTTGGTTTTTCCTTTTCATCTTGATGAGCAAAAAATATTCCATGTAAAAAAACATTTCCTGTTAATGGTTCATTCGCTGTGTTTCTCACATCTGTTCCTGGACTTGAAAAATATGAATTTTGCAGCGGTTGATTTTCAGTAAAAACCTCCGAAGAATAATATAGTATCATATCTGCTCCTTCATCAGTTTTAATTCCTATTTCTTTTGGTGTTTGACTCAAACTTTTAAAAAAATCCTCAAAAGCTTCCGTACTATGTTTGGAATACTCTTTTCCATTAGGTAAACTTTCATTCCTCACTACAGCAAATCTAATACTTTGATTTTGAATTTTTGGATCTGTTAAAACTCCTCCTTCACTTTCTCCCACAAATTGTGATTCTCCAGCAGCTGGCGTAGAAAGGTGCCCTAAAATATCAAATGTTCCTATTTTTTCTTGTAGAACTTTAGCCCATCTCCAATGTATATGCAACGCATGAAATGCTCCAGGTGTTGAGGCATGAAGATCACCTCCAGCTCCCCACCAATGAATATTATCCCAAGTGTATTGTTCGGTTCTTTCTGTACTAAACCCTCCCAAAAAACCTTTTGTTGTACTTCTTTCTATAGAAAAAATATTAGAACCTTTAACAATTCCATTCCCTACCATTTCTGCAATGAGTGGTTTTTCAGAAGATTCAAAAACCGCATGCTCTGCTCCTAATATTCCTGCCAATTCTCTAGCATCATCAAAATCCTTGAACAAACCTACATGATTATTAATTTTTTCTTCGGATGTAATTCTCCCCTCTATTCTCGACCAAGTGATATCATTGTCTTTATATCCTTTTACGTATGCATAGGTATCCAAACTTAAATACATTCTATAATCAACTCTAACAGATCCTAAATACCCATCATTTCTATTTTCATAATAGATTTTTGTCATGGGATGCATCCGCGCTGCAAAAATACCACCTGTCGGTTCATGTGCTGGGGTATCGTTATAATCTGTTAAAACATATTTTTGTGTAATGTGCAAATGGTAGCTATCGTCTCCAAATAGTTTTTTTCTACTTTTCCATGAGGCAGTAACAACATGCTCTATACTGTTTTTATAAGCATTAAAATTAGCCAATGACCCTGGATCATTCTCTGAAGTAAGCGCATCATTTTTAGTTTTTTTCTCTGCTCTAAAATCAACACTTAATGGTGTATAATCATCATTTACTTGTTCAAAATCTTTATGCCCTAAAACTAACTTATAGGGTTTATAAAGTTTGCCTTCATTATTAACTGCTCCTGCTTTAGGATATACCCAAAGTGCAATAACACCAATATCGTAAGCCATTCTATAACCATTATGATGTATGTTTTTTAATGTTAGTCCGCCATCAAAAATTTGTCCTTTTTTAACAGTTACTACATTATCTGGGTTTTCATCTGTTGGTATTTTTAATTCATAATCTCTAGCATATACAGACCATTTAAAATTCCATGCCTTTTCTTGCTTAATAGTATCGTTTTCAAATTTCTTTTCGTTCATCTCTTAAGCAATTATATTAGTTGTGTCTTCAAACTGTTCTCCTCTCGCATATATAGATTTTTGTATTTGTGTAGCAACTTTTGTTCTTCGATCTATAACAGTTAATATCACATTATGCGCTCCTATTCCTAATTGGCATGATTGCGCATTTCCTAATTCTTTATAACTGTTTTCCCAATCGTAAATACTCCAACTTGCCCAAGCATAATCGTAATTATTACCACCACTTCCACCAAGTGTAACAGCATATAAATCTACGCCATTAGAATGACTTCCTTGACGAATATCTATAACCAAAGAAGCTTGAGACGCTGGATAATACGTAAAGTGGTGTCCATTTGGAATCATCCAATACGGACATAAATGTGTTTGATACGTACTTTCACCTTCTAATTTATAACACAGAATAGGTGTTATATTTTCAGAACGTTCTTGTCTCGAACTATTACCATGTGTATGGTTATGCCCATCACCTTCTAATAATTCTTCAGTTAATGGTATTATTTCTATACTAGAGCGTCGTTTTAAAGGTCGCCAATGCGATGTTAATGCAATTACTTTTCCATCGTTTCCAATTCTAACGTCTATTCCTGCTCCAATTACTGGCACACTTCCGTTAGTTCCTGCTTCTAAATAAATCTGAAACTTACATAACCAATGATCTGGTTCTAATGTACTCGGGTTTACAACTACTGTTATAGTTCCCGTTCTTAGACTATTAACGTTTGGAAATATTACTTTTGGAACCTCCTTAGTATCCGCTTGCTCTGTTACAAATTTAAAAAAGGCTTTATTAGCATCATTTATAAATACTTTTGCTAATCGTTCTACTTCACCTTCCGTAGTTGGTAATCGCCTATAATTAGGATTTTTAAATAACTCTGCTTTGTTTTTGTAATTAATCCATCCGCTTACTGATGATATATTAAAAGAAAAGTCTTCTGGATTTCTTCCGCCATTAGGTAAATCGAATAACAATTGAGACAATTGCTTCGTTTTACCTTTTAAAAACGAAATATCTAATAGCTTTTCGTGTATATAGGTTTCTTCCATATATTGTAGAATATGATAAATTTAATAAGGTCTTAAAAAGAGTAAAAAGTCAAGTTGAACTTAATCGAAAAAACGTTATCGAATTTATAGATTAAGATAAGGGTTCGACTGCGCTCAACCTGACAATACTAAATTTACTGTTTCCTTGTTAATTAATTTGTTTCTAGAATTGTTTTAACACGTTCTATCTCAGCTTCACACAGTGCTTGTGTATCAAAATACTCAATACGTCTAGCAACTATAGTTTGTTGCTCGTCTACAACATTAAAATACCATTTACCATTGGCAGCTATTTTTATAGTAATACTATTCGTTGTATTTAAGTAATGATCTACAGCAGCCTGTAAAGCAGTAAAAGCAAATGCCTCTGTTGGGTATCGTCTACTGCTACTTAAAATAACAGTCCCGTTAGTGTCTAATAACCTAAAACGAAATTCATCTATTCCGTCGTTATCCAATTCATTATAAATTACCGTTGTTGTGTTTTCGCCTAAGTCTAAGCTACCCAGACTCGTCATCATGGGTATGTCCATCCTCAGAACCGCCATCGCCACTTAATCCTGAATCTCCTGTGGCTTCACCATTGTAGTTTTCACAAAAACATGGTAACCCTTCTACATCTAAAGCATTAGAACGTGCTTGTAAAATAGTAAGCGAAGTAGGTAATCTTGTCTCCCAAGGCTCACCTTCTACAACACCAACACCTTGCTCTAATTCATCTACAATAGATAAATGCAGTGGATCATTTACAGTAGGGACTTCTCCTCCATTCCAAATTTCTCCAGTTTCCATATAATGTAATACCGCTTCTTCGTAATTAGGGCGTACTGGCACAACGACTCTTGCCATTCCCGATTTTAAGAATCCTAAAAAGATAGGATCGGTATCATCTTGTCTATATAATTCTTTCCATTCACATTCTTCTCCCCAGTAATATGGATAAAATAAATACGAAATAATATCCCACTCAAAAGCCTGTTCAAAAAACTTAACTTGGCTAGCATAATTCTCTAAACCTCCGCGTTGCATTATAGGCATATCTTTAGAAGATTCGCATCCACCTTGTTTTTTAAGGTAAAAATCTTCTCCCATATTTACCTCTAACCATTGTAAACAGCTTTTCTTTAATTCTTCCTTCTCAACTAAACGATTATAAGCTGGATTTGTTCGTAATACAGTATTTTGTAATCCTGCCAAAGCATTATCGTAAGCAGCTTTTTGATCCTTGTAAGCGTTTAGTATTTTATTAAACGTTTCAATTTTCCACTGTTCTAAAATTTCTGCTTTTCGTTTTACTCTAGCTGTAACATTAAAGTGGTATTGAGAAACATAACCACATATTAAGGATACTGGAAGTTTACCTTCTTTATAACCATAAACGCTTTTATAACCATACGGATTTGTAAAATTCTCATCACCTATTGCCATTCTAAACCAAACCCTATTAGCATCGCTACTTTTCCTAGAATAGGTTCCATCTACTTCAATAGTATCTAATAAATAACCCTCTGGCAAGGTAAATGTGTTTTCTTTAAATTTAAAACCCGAAGCACTACCTGGCGATTCTGCATACGCATTAGATACTTCTTTATATAACGCTGGCGGTGCATCTACTTTAGCTCCGTAACCTGCTGCCCATTGTGCATAATTAGTTTCGGTTACAGATGTATGTTTAGGTAAACCTGACTCTCTAGGGTCAACGGGTTTCTCTATACTTGTACTCGCGGTATCATCTTGAGTCATTGCCCACAAATGGAACTTTGCTGGCTGCGGAATCATAAACTCGTACATTAATCGCTTGCCATAATTAACGACTTGATTTTTGTATATTTTATCAACCCAACGATATATACCTGTTACATGGTTACTGTTTTCTCCACGATTATCTAAACCGTGCTCATTATTCTCTTCGTACTCTTCAATAATTTTCGTGGTACGTTCCTCTCTTACTCGTTCTACAACACGTTCCATAGCACGATCTGTAACACTTTGAGAATAAAAAACTGCTTGCGCATCAGATTCTGTAGATGACGTTGCTGTAGAAAAATTAGAATCTACAACCAGTTGCGTTGGTCCGTATTTAGCACTTAAACTAACTCCTAAATCGAAAGCTGTATCTTCCTGAATAATTTGAGATGTTTCTTGTTCCATCTCATAACGATCCGTTGTAATAGTATCTCTTAATTTTTCTGTCTCTTTCTCTGTTTCTACAGTAAATGTAGATTCTGAACGACGTAATCGTCTTGTGGCACGCTTTTTATACTCTCCCTTTAATACATTTTCTATGTGCGACACTTCTCCTGCAACGTAACAACATATTTCTTGCTCTACTTTACGATAATCTGCAATACCTAATGGCGCCATTTTAGGTTCCACAGTAGTACTACCTGATCCATCATCTCCAGTATCGCCATCTGATGCTTCTCCTCCAAATCGTAAACAATGAATTCTAGAATTACGCATTAACGTAACATCTGCGCATAGTGGATTTACAGCACCTCCAGAACTAGTTTCTAAAGTTTGTGCAAGTAACGCATTGTTTTTAAAATATTTTATAGCACTACCATCTCTTTCTATTCTAAACGTATCACCACCAACTACATTACCTAATTGTCCCTTATCTACACCTCTTTCCATGGTTCCAAAAAACAAGGTCTTAGTTATAGGATGCATTTTTATATATATTGCATAATCAATGGTATTAAACTGAATGTTTTCATCTATATAAGACAAGCCTACATACGCATCAAAACTAATAGTGGAATATAATATTGGCATTTTCCACTCTACAAACCCATTGGCTGTTATGTACTCTTGAGATGCTCCTCCTGCAACACTATAACTTGTAAAGTTGTTATTACTTACATAATTGGACACCTCATTAACCGTTAAATTAACGCGATTTATAAGTGTTGGTCTATTTGTATTATCGCAAACAATAGGTGGTGGTACACGATTATCTTTTCCTTTTAACTCTATAATAGACCCGCCTGTAGCAACTACCTTTTTTGTTAAATTAATATCTTTAAATGCACTCGTGCTTAACGTATGCATCTCTTTTTCCAACTTTTTAATCGCTTCAACTGGTGTTTTAGTAGCTTCTAAACTAAGTTCTTTAACAACTCTCATTGTTGTTTCAGAGACTTTACCTTTTAAATATTCGGCACTTAAAGGTGTCCCTATTATACCTTGAATTTCACTTTCCGATGGTGCTTTAATAACATCTTCTAATTCCTCACCTTCTAAACTTCTAAATTGTTCTTTTACAGGTATTTCTTTTTCTAAAACCTCACCATATTCTTCTGCATATCTAGTATTAAGCGTCTGTAATTCCTCTATAGTATTTTTATAGTCTATTAATTTTTCTGAAGCTTCTTTTACATCTTCTTGTTCTTCGTAAAACACTAAATCTTCTACTTTTTTAGACACATTAGGTTTTCGTTTTGGCACAACCGTTTCTGGGACTACAACACGAGCACAGGCTAAACGTTGTAAGTCGCCATCATTTTTAATTAACTCTGTTTTTTTATGCTTCTTTAAAAAATTGTCTGCTACAATAAGTTGAATAATAGCCTCTCTGACATAAGACGATTGTTTACTTACCGTTTGATACATTAAATTCTCCCAAAGTTTTTTAAGAGTAGCTGCCGTTAAGGTTACTACACCCTCGTGTTGTGCATGTATGGAATGGAAACTAACCTGTTTTCGATGTCGCATTAACCAAGTTGAAAACTGGTATAACGTCGGGCTTGTCGCTTTTACTTGTGCTAAATTCATTTTAACAAAGCTAGACGCAACCTCTTTTAATGCTTTGCTTTTTTCGTACTCATTAACTGTTTTCAATGCATTTACCGCTTCACTAAACGTATCGTTTAAACCTGTTGGTGCGTAGATAAAACCTCTTTCTAATTCCTCTTCTGTTGGCATTTGTGGGTGCCTTACAGTTACAAACCTAAAGAGATTAGATTTTGGATTTGGGTTGTTAGTAACTACTGGAGCTGTTGTTTCTTCCATAAATAAATTATTGATTTTAAATTAGATATTATTTAATACTAGCGTTGTGGTGGTTATGTATTTTAACGTTGCGGTTGGTTATTTATTTTAAAACTTATAATAAATTTACGTTAAAGTTCTTACACTAATTGGACTACAATTTAAGATTAATATTTCAATTAAAAAATACGTAGATATACGTATTTTTTTTGTTATGTATTTACTGTACTTTGAGAGTTCGTAATAAACTTCCCTATTGTTTTACGGAAAACCTTAAGGAATGTATTTGTTTTTTGGGGATGTTTGTAGTGTTTGATAATTAGTGATTATAATTAATTATTTGGATACTTAAAATTAATAGCCATTAACATACAAATGAAGAATCATAGATGAAAGCAAGTTTGAAAGATTTAATAAGTAAAACTATTCTTTTTGAATACAGCTTACCCGACTTGACAACAAAAATTGACAAAACTTGCGTTACTTCAGCTAATATTGAGGATGACTGCTTTAAATCAGATGATGACTCAGATTTAGCAAAAATAATTTACGAGGGCATTTTATATTATGCTTATGACGAATTTCAGCTAAATGGTGCTAATCATCAGAAAATGTTTCTAAAAGCATTTAATAATAAATTTAAATACAATTATTCTGCTAGTGACCTAGCAAAAAGGAAATTGGGTATTTACGGAGAATCTCTACTCTATTGTATTCTAAAGCATTTTTATAAAACTGACACCTTAATATCAAGAGGATACTTTTACGACATTCAAAAGAAAACCGAAGTTACGGGCTATGATGCGTTTCATTTAGTTCAAAGAAAAGATGAAATTGAACTATGGTTTGGAGAAACAAAATTTTATGAAGATTGTAAAAGCGCAATAAATAGCGTTTTTAAGAGTATTGAAAAAGCAATTTCTGATGACTATTTAGTAAACACAAACTTCACTACAATACTTCAACATAAAGGCGATATAGTTGATAAAACCTCAAAATTATATTCGATATTAGATAAATGGGACAAATGCATCATAGATTCTCTGGAAAAAGAATTAAATGATAATAATATAAGTTTAATTTATCCAGTACTTGTTACATATAACTCGATTAGCGAAACTTATAGTGATTCAATCAAACTAGCAGTCGAACATATAAAAGACAAATTCAGTCATATCAGCTTTGATGATATAAGTATTGACTTCTCAATATTCTTCATATTCTTACCTATAGATGATGTTAAAGCAACAAAAGAAACAATAATTAAATGGATAGATACGAAAGAACCCTTAATGTCGTAACAGCACTAAATTCATTTAACAATGGAGACTTAGAAGACTACAATCTTCTAAGTAGTGTTTGTGAATATTTTGATTTCATCAAAAACGAAGAACTTGATGATTCGGACAAAAGGTTTCTACTCTATCTTTCTAATAAAGCTGGAATACCACATTATTATGATATTCTCACAAATTTTAACAAAGAAAACTCTTTAAAAATAGATGACGAAAATATAGGCTTAAGTACAATCTCATCTTTACTTTACGAATCAACTCTTTACACAGATGATAATTCAAAATTACATCAATATCAAAAAGAAATATTAGACCTTTTCGTCTCTAGTAATCAAAATCGCTATTTCCTATCGGCATCAACTTCATTTGGTAAAACCCATTTAGTATATGAAGTTATTAAAAAAATCAAGTATAAAAATATTGTATTAATATTCCCTAGTATTGCTCTTTTATCAGAAAATCTAGCAAAAATTAAAGAGGGTAGAATCAATTTCCCCATAGACTATGAGATTCATACTTTAAGTGACATTGATAACGACTATGGAGAATACAATATCTTTATTTTTACACCTGAAAGATTCCTTTCATTCCTTGACAAAAACAATGAAAGTTTAGACTTAGATTTCATATTCGTTGATGAAGTATACAAAATAGATAATGGATATATTATTGATGATGAAGCACGAGAAAATGAAAGAGATGTAGCCTATAGAATGGCTATTTTTTATGGTCTTTCCAGATTTCCAAAAATTGACATATTATTAGCTGGTCCATATATAGAAATTTTAAATGAAAGCTCCGATTTCTACAATCCTTCCTTCGACTTATTCTTGAATGATTTAGGTATAACAAAGCTTCTTAGGAATGAATATGAAATTGTAAAAGTTAGCCAAACAAACATTGAAAATGTTAATACAGAAATAACAGTAGATGGAATTAATTTTAATCTAAAAGGCAAGAATACAAAGAGGAAAAAAATTCAAGAACTTTTAGATAGAATATTAGTACGTAATGAAAATGCTATAGTTTACTGTAATACTAAAGCTATTACAGAAAATGTTGCTTCAGGATATGAAAGAAGTAAAATAAACACAGACTATATTACTACTTTCTTAAATCACCTTAAAAACAAATATGACAACGAATGGGTGGTAATTAATGCACTTGAAAAAGGCATTGGTGTGCATCACGGTGTTGTCCCTAAATACATTCAAAAAGAAATTGTCAGTCTTTTTAATAATTCAGATTCTGGTCTTGATATTCTTTGTTCAACAACAACAATTACCGAAGGTGTTAATACTACTGCAAAAAATATGATTGTTTATAAAAGTCTTAAAGGTTCTGGAAAACACGCTAAACCACTAGTAACATTTGATGCTAAAAATATCGCAGGACGAGCTGGTAGGTTTATGGAACACTACACAGGTAGAGTAATTTCTCTAGACTCAGAATTTATAAATAAATTAAATCGACAAGGCGAACCAATAAAACATAAGAATTACGACCCAAGTCAAATAAAAAAGGAAATTGACGATGAGATGACACCTAGTCAGTTTTTAGATGATAGAAGTAAAAAAAGGCTTGAAGAAGTAAATAAAATGCAATCTGAAAGGGGTATTCCAAATAATATTTTATCACAATTCAAAGTAGTTAGTAAAAGAGATAAAATAAAAATATATGATGAAATTATTAAGCTTGATTCACTGCAACATCTTAAAATCAAAAAATTAATTAGGCGATTAAATTCAGCTACTATTGGAATTGATAAAGATGGGTTTCAAGTTATTCTTGATTTATGCTTTGATATAATTGAGAATGAAAACCTCAAAAGTATGATTGAAAATAAATTTAAAGACAACTATTCACCCAATAGTTATTCTATAATTTTTGCTTCACTTAATAGCTATTTAAGAGGTGGTTTTAATGGCGTATATGCATACTATTTAAATTACGAAAAGAGAAAGAACAACAAAAATGCAGTGAATAGCGCAATGCGTCAAGCATCAAGTATGATTTTCAATACATATAAGTATCAATTGGTAAAATACTTAGGTATTTTCAATCTAATGTATAAATATATAGAATCTCAAAAATTAGATATAACAATAGATGAAGTTTCTGGTATTGACAAGTTATTAATTAAGTTAGAATACAATGCTTTTAGTGAAGAAGCTAGAATAGCAAGTGATTTTGGTGTTCCACAAAAAATAGTAGATTATTACGACTCTACCAATGCAACAGATAGTAGAAGAATATTAAATGAATTTGACAGTTATGAAAAAACCGTATTTGAAAGAATAAAACGAATAATTGAGGAATAAAGCCCTAACTCCCCCCTGCTACCAACAGTTTATAACAATTAGCATCGCAGCAATCAATACATTAAAAACAAATGACCACTTTTTTAACAGGACAACAACTAGAAGGCAAGCTAACAGATATAATCTGGAATGCTAAACAATATGTCGTTATAATTTCTCCTTTCATCAAATTAGACAATCATGTTAGAAGCATTTTTGATAAAATTAAAAACACTCATGAAATTTATTTAATTCTAGTTTTTGGCAAGAATGAAGGTTATAAACAAAAAAGTTTAAGTGAAGATGATTTTGAATACTTTAAGCAATTTAAAAATATAGCTAT
The DNA here is from genome assembly GCA_947494205.1 of uncultured Flavobacteriaceae bacterium. GTDB lineage: Bacteria > Bacteroidota > Bacteroidia > Flavobacteriales > Flavobacteriaceae > JAHDHI01. The sequence goes on from CANLUH010000014.1 coordinate 87,707, forward strand.
TCTTTACAATAAAGACTTGCATGCAAAACATTATGCTAATGAAAAAGAAGGACTCATTACCTCATTAAACCTCTACGATTATTCTATGATTAATAATATAGAATACGGGGTACATTTTAATAAAACTATTTTAAACCCAATAGATAAATTATATGAAGAAACTTATGACTTTACTCGCAAGTTAGTTTTTGAAAAAAGCCCAATAGTATTCTTAAAAAAGCCTTTATACAAAAAGAAAATGTTAGGACTCACTAAATCTTATCAAAACTCTAAAATCTTATTTGATATCTCTGAAAATTTTTTCCAGAACTATAAATATGAAACACGATACCTAGAAGAGTTTGATGAAGAACATTTTAGTGATATTGAAAAAGTTTACGACCAAAAACCACAAAGGGAAAGTGAAAATAAAACAGGATACTGCATTAGAAGCGGTATAGAAATTCCTTTTAACCCTGAGCAGCCAATGTCTAAAGCATCATGGAGAATATGGAATAACTATGGAAACCCAGATTTTGAAGAAAACTATTGCCATAAAACTGGAAAAAAGAGTTATGGCAAAACAAGTATGCGAAACCCCATATTGTAACTACCTAAATTACTTAAATAAGTTCTATAAATTAACCTCAAAAAAACAACATCATAAATAATCCCTACCTTTCTACTCTACAACAACACAACATGAAACACACAGACCCACCCATTATTGTAGAGCAAGACTTTAAAACAACTGCAACTAAAGTTTGGAATGCTATCACGCAATGTGAGGCAATGAAACTTTGGTATTTTGACAACATTCCTAGTTTTATACCAGAAGTAGGGTTTACAACACAATTTGAGGTACAGTCAGGTGATAGAAGATTCCCACATAAATGGCGTATTACAGAAGTTATACCCAACAAAAAAATAAGTTATCATTGGAGTTACGACAATTACTCTGGAGAAGCTATTGTTTCTTTCGAACTATTTGAATTAAACAATACAACCAAACTAGTATTAACCAATACTATATTAAGTGATTTTCCCTCGAACATTCCAGAATTTACTACAGAGAGTTGTACACAAGGTTGGCAATATTTTATACAACAACAGTTAAAAGATTATTTAGAAAAGGAAATATAAAAATTAGTATCTTTAATACTTCATCAAAACAAAATACAATGAAACGCATTTCCCTACTACTCTTAACACTAATTTTCTCAATGGCAACCTCAGCACAAAATACAAATACAGAAAATAAAGTAAAAGCATTAATAACGGAATCTTTTGATGCTATCTTCTCAGACTTCGACGCTACAAAAATTAAAGATTTCTATACAGACGATTTTATACTGTTAGAACATGGTGAAGTTTGGACTAACCAAACCATTACAGACTATACAGAACGTGCAAAAACACAAACACCTTTACAAACCCGACACAATCGTTTCGAGTTTATAAGCGTGAAAATAGAAGGAAATATGGCATGGTTAGCCTATCATAATTACGCACATTGGACACTAGACGGTAAAGAAACAGGTAAAATGCAGTGGTTAGAAAGCGCTACAGCAATAAAAACAAAAGACGGTTGGCGATTAGAGATGTTGCATTCAACAAGAGTAAATAACAAACACTAAAACAATGCGACATTATATTATAATACTATGCTGTGCTATTAGTACCCTAAGTTTTGCGCAACACGACGAAAAACAATCAACAATAGACTTTGTTCAAATCCTAGACAACAATACAGAAGAAGCGCTGTTTTACTATCAAAATAATTGGCAACAGTTACGTGAAAAAGCAATAAAAAAAGGCTATATCCATTCCTATCAAATGCTACAAACAGAAAGTACACCAGAAGCACCGTATCATTTTATTTTAATTACCACATACGCTAATAAAACACAATATGATGCTAGAGAAGAGCATTTTGATGAAATAATAGCCGCTAGTGGCGGACTCAAACTATTAAACGATAAAAAGCCTACTAATTTTAGAAAAGTAGTTGGAGGAAAAGATAATGTAAAACACTTGCATTAGCCATAACCCCAAAAAATAATTAAAAAATACGTATTTATACGTATTTTTTTTGGTCGTAGAAATCCCTAATTTTAAAGTCTAATCAAACCATAACATTACTTATGAAAAGCCTCTACAACGATAAGCAAAGAGAAGACGGTAAAAAAGACAGAGCATTAACGCCAAAAGATGCTAAATATTACAATACCACTTGTAATTGCGATGACCCCATAGATTGTTTAGAACACATGTTTTGTACCATGACGCAAGAACGACGTGTGGTTATGGAAGGGCAATGTCCAGCCAGACGCCCTGTGTTTTTAAGAACACATGGTATTATAGAAGGAGAAATAAATATTCTAGAAAACGATAAAATTTGTAACAGCTATAAACACGGTATTTTTAAGAAACCATCTAAACACCCTGTATATGTGCGCTATTCATCAGATTTAGCAGACGGAAGACCAGACTGGAAAAGTACCATTGGTATTGGTATAAAAATCTTTGATATAGACAGTACGGATCCAGCAGAAAAAGGAAAGAAAGCAAAAAAAGCAGATACCGCAGATTTATTATTACAAAATGTCCCTAACTTTTTTGTAGACACAGCGAGTGATATGTGTAATTTCACTAAGGCTAGTTTTGAAGGTTGGGGAAATGAATGGATACAAGACAATGCACCAAACACCAATCAATTACTAGACGACATGGCAAAACCTATTCGTTCGGTATTTGAAACCTCACTTTGGAGTGTAGTTCCATTTAAATTAGGAGACGGCTATTGTAAATATATTTTAAGGCCAGGTACTTCCACCTTTTTTGAAGAACCAGATATTAACGACCCCGATTTTTTAGCTAAAGATCTAGTAGGACGCATGGCAAAAGGGCCAGCCTCTTTAGACATTTATATACAAAAACGACCAACCACAGAAGATGGCTTTAGCCAAACCTATATAGACCAGCATTTTCCTTTAGATAAAGCAACTGTAGTTTGGGACGAAAAAGAAGCCGTTCCAGTAAAAGTGGCCACTATAAAAATGAAAAAGCAAAACATTGCTAAAAAGGAACAAGAAATTTATGGCGATTGGTTGGCTTTTAATATTGGGAGAACAGCAGAAGCTAATAAACCTGCACCAGAAAGTAGCGTGGCGCAAGCGCGTGTTCGCGTATACCAAACCAGTGCAAATTATAGACGCAAAATGAATGAGCAACCCGTGGAAGAACCTAAAGCACCAGGCAAACCAGAAATTAAAAACCCTAAATGTCCATTTAGTGGTGTAAATCCGCAACCTGCCGAAGAACAACCAAAAGCCTTAACCAAAGACCAAATAGATGCTATAACAGAAGTTCGTATACATCCAGGTATTGGTATTGCCAGAGTTGGTAATAGCACAAAAGACTTTTATTACGGACCAGAAGTGCTAAATCCAGAACCAACAAAATTTGGATCTACACGAGATGAAACTGGCGCCATAAAACGCCAAGCAGCACGATTTAGAGTATACGGTTATGATAAAAACGGAAATGTCGTTGCAGAAATTCAGCAATCAGAAAACACACAAGTAGAATGGGCTGTACATGTAGCCAATAAAAAATCGGCTTGGTACGAGTTTGATGCCGCTATGGATATTCCTGCAACAGTAACCTTATCTGTTCCCTTACGAAATCCTGATGTAAAAGGCAGTGACCGATCAGCTTTAGCAATAGATCCAGGAGAAAAGAAGATCATGGGGTTAAGCATGAATGATTCTAGTTATAACTTAAACGGAAACTTTCAAGGTACTCCAGTAATGCTAGGTCAATTACGTACAGACTCTGTAGGACGTCTTGTATTTATGCCAGGCTTTGGCGTTTCTGCAAGTCCAGCAAACACACCAGTATTTAACCCTGCGAAACCAAGTACTTTTAATAATCCAGCAGGATGGTACGATGATATTGCAGATGGTCCAGTAAGAGCAAAAGTCACTGTAGGCGATAAAGATTTCGATGCCGACCCAGCTTGGGTAGCCTCTGCCCCACCTAACTACGCACCAGATATTGTAGGATGGCGAAATATGAACGATTTAATGCAAAACGTATACATGTCGTCTGGTATGTTACCATTACCAACACGTGTCTCTTTTAAAAATCATGTAAAACCTATTTTAACACGTTTAAGCGAATTACAATGGGTAAACAAAGGCTTCTTGTCTATGTTTGGAGCTGGCGCACCAATGAATTTTAATGATAAGAACTTACTTAAAAAATTAGCAACAGCACCAATAAGCATGTTGTATCCAGATCCTAATGGAGAATTACGTCGCACCATATACAATAGCTTTAGAGCCAAGGACACCAAATCTGTAGAAGAAGGTGCTTGGCCTTGGATTTACGGAGACGCCTTTGGATATACTAATCCAGATCCATCGGTAGCGCCTTCGGCAGACACCTATTTACAATTGCCAGCATTTTACGATTATGTATTATCGGCATGGGTAAAAGGTGACTTTATAAGCGATTATAATCCTGAAGAAGATAAACATCAAACGTTTAATACAATAGACTTACAAGCACAGCCCAATATGTTAGATGAAGCCAATATGCATTTCTGTATTGCAGATGCCTTTCATCCAGGTGCCGAATTAACTTGGCCAATGCGTAATGCTTCTATGTATCGCGCACCTTACCGAATTAGAATGCGAGCAGCTGGTAAAAACGACCCAACGTATGGCTCTACATTAACCACACAAGATGTAGCCGCTATGAATGGTCCGCTTTATAATCAAGGTCCTGGAGATTTAACCCGTTGGATGGCTGTACCATGGCAAGGTGATACAGCATTTTGTCGTTCGGGGTACGATATGGAATACGATCCATATTTACCAACGTTCTGGCCTGCAAGAGTACCTAATCAAGTATTAACACGTATTGATTATCGTACACTTATGGATTCTAATAACAGTTATGAAGAACGTATTGCGGCTTTTCAAAACAGACCAAGCTGGTTACGTCAGTTACCCGGTGCCAATCCAGTAGCAGAACAAATGCAATATATGATTGATCACTTTGGCGAAATGGGTATAGTAGAAGCTATGCCTTCACCAAATAAAGATAAAGGTTTCGAATGGATGCCAGATACTTTATATGTAGAGAACTTAACACCTGTTAAAGGCGCAGAATTAGATGAAGCTCATAAATTATTCTTAGAAAATTATGGTGCAATGAACGATACTGATCGTGCCTTAACTGAAGCTGGATGGTTTAGTGAAGAACAACGAAATGAATTTGAAACGATTAAGCGAAGAGGAAATTAATGGCGATACCACATTACGATGTTGTTATAGCAGGCGCAGGCCCAGCGGGCTGCGCTGCTGCTATACGACTACGTCAACTTAATATTTCTGTATGCTTAGTTGATGATGCTAAGGATAACACATTAAAAGTTGGCGAATCGCTCCCCGGAGCAGCTATACGCTTACTAAACCGTATAGGTATAAAAGATATTAATCAATTATTACCAAAAACAGACTATTCTATTTGCATTGCCAATGTATCGGCTTGGGGTATGGATAATTGGACCTATAATGATGCTATTAGAAATCCTGAAAATGGTGGCTGGCATATTTTACGTCATAAATTTGATGCTGCTTTACGACGATTAGCGAAACAAAATGGTGTTGTTTTTTATAATGCAAAGATTGGAAAGATATTGGCTAATGATACGGAAGACACACCAAAAAAGGCAAACTATACATTAGCTTTTAAAACACAAGAAACCTATTTACCAAGCGCTATTTCTGCTCAATGGATTGTGGATGCTACAGGTAGAGCGAGTACTATAATTAAACAATTAAAAATAGAGCGTTTACATTTTGAAGAACAACTCTCTGCCATCGCCTGGTTAAAACCTAGCGATAAAAACCAAGATAGTACCACACGCATAAAATCTGTAGAGAATGGTTGGTGGTATAGCGCTAAATTACCTGATAACTCTAGAGTTGTTGCCTTTTATGGTTTAGCAAATAGAGTCTCTAAAATGGTAAAAGCGCCCACTCTTTTTATAGAAGAAACCAACTCCAGTAAACTATTAGAAGACGCTATTACTCTAGAAGATATTTTAGAAGGTGTATCTGCACGTAATGCGGCAACTTCTTTAGCAAAAAAAGTGATTGGAGATTCATGGATGGCCATCGGAGATTCAGCCTTATCCTTAGACCCTATTTCTTCTCAAGGTATGTTTTTTGCCTTATATAGCGGTATTAGAGGTGCTGAAACTATTGCATCAGTAATGGAAGATCAAAACGATGTAAGTGAGATTCGTAACGCTTACAAACAGAAAATTGAATCTGTATTTATAGCCAATCAAAATTCTAGAAAACATTTTTATACTTCAGAGTTGCGGTATACCAAACACCCTTATTGGCAACAGTATTTAAAAGCTGAATAAAACTATTACAAAAAAAGCTATCTAAAAAGTAAATAATTCTTGTCAAACTGAGCCTTTCGTCTTCGCTCAAGACAGGCTAAAGTCGAAGTTTTAATACTTTATAAAACAAAGCATTTCGACTGCGCTCAATGTGACATTTAAGTTTAAAATTACTTTTTAGACAGCCTTTTTAATTTTACAAATTATCTAACTGATTATCGGTCCCTTTCTCACTAATGGTCCAGAAAAACCCAACAAAGAAAAATTGATCTAATGCAGGACGTAATGCACGTCTAGAAAAATTATTATTTATATCTGGTGTGTTAGCATATTGGTAGCCATTTATGTTTTTAACACCTAATACATTATTTATAGAGAAGTATAGAATTTTTTGTTGACTTAACAAATACGCCCAATTAACACTTAAACTATTAAAGCTTTTGGTTTTCGCATTTAAAAACCCCGATTGATTTGGATCTGTATACGTTCTCCCCGATGCATAAGTATAACTTACTCCTATTTGACTTTTCCATTTATCTACCCAATACTTCCCAACTACAGATAAGTTGTGCGTATTTGCAAAATTAGGTTGTGCAGCTTCTGGAAAGTTTCGGTAATCGCGCTCGGTGTCTAGATACGAATAGCTAACCCAATAGTCTATATTTTTTATACTCTTACTATCTCTCCAAAATAAATCTAATCCTTTAGCAAAAGCACTTCCGTTACTGTTAAAATTACTATCGAATTGTGTAAACTCGGTATCGTACTTCACTAGGTTTTTATAGTTTTTATAATAGGTTTCTGCTCTAAATATTTTACCATCGTTATTATATTGGTAATTTAAAATATAGTGTTGCGTTTGTTGCGCAGTTAAGTCTTGATTAAACTTTAAAACATCGGCATTAGGGTTCTGATAAAAATCACCATAAGCAAACGATAATTGTCCTTTTGCACCTGTTTTATATGCTAACGAGAGTCTTGGAGATAGTGTTGCTTCTTTAAACAATTCGCTATATTCTGTTCTTAATCCTGCTTTTAAGGCTAGTTTTTTAGAGAAAAACACATCTGCTTCTGCAAAGGCAGCAGTAATGTTATTATTGTAACCATAATCTAATGGTGCAATACCAGTAGTTGTAAAATCTTCGTTAAATCGTGTTGCAAAATATTCGACTCCAAAATTAAGTTTAAAACGACTATTAAAACGACGTTTAAATTTAGCTTTTGCGTGTATTGAGTTTTCAGTATTATTTATGTCGCTCTCTATTATGCCTACTTTATTATTGGCATACGTATAGCTTATGCCGCCAAATACACGCCACACATCGTTTAGTTCTCCAGAATAGGAACCATTAAAATAGAGGTTCTTATTGTTTAATTTAAATCGAATACCATCTGCTACGTTTATGTCTTCTTGAATTAAATCGAAACGAGAAGCATCGAATGCCGAATATAATTTATAAATACCATTGTTTGTTTTATGTCTAAAAACAGCCTCTCCAGAAGCGCCTTCGTAAGGTTTTTTCCAATCGTTTCTATCGTTAAACAGTTTGTTATATGGTGCTAAGTTTATATATGAAGCATTAATACTTAATGAGTTTTTATCCCATTTTTGGGTATTTCCCAATGTAGCACCAACACTCATAATTCCAATATCTGTTTTTTTTTGGTCTGGCTCATCTATTGTGTTTAGTAATAATACACTGGATAGGGCTTGTCCGTATTCGGCAGAATATCCTCCTGTAGAAAAGGTAATACCATCGAATAGAAATGGTGAGTAACGCCCTCGTGTTGGACTGTTATTTGGGCTTGGTGTATACGGTGTAAATACACGAATACCGTCTATAAATATTTGTGTTTCTTCGGCCTCTCCTCCACGTACAAATAGCCTACCGTCTTCCGATACTGTTGTGGTTCCAGGTAAGGTTTGTAATGCTCCAACAAAATCGCCTAAAGCGCTAGCTGTTGTTACAACGTCTAAAGGTTTTAATACCGATACTTTACTATTATCGCCTGCTGCAAATGTTCCTGCAGATAATACTACAGTATCTAAGGCATTAATATCTTCTCGTAATGTTATACTTAGGTTTTGTAATGTTGAGACATCACTCGCTATATGTTGAGTCTCGAACGATACAAAGGATACAATTAAAGTTTGTGTACTGGTTTCTTCTGTTGTAAAACTAAAGTCTCCTTTCTCATTTGTTGTTGTGCCATCGTAAGTACCTTCTAAATACACATTAGCTCCTTCTACTGGGTTATTTTTAGAATCTACAACATGACCATTTATAGTCGTTTGTGAAAAAGTACTTACTGTGATTAGAGTGATTAATAGCGTTATTATACGTTTCATACTGTTCGTTATTGTGTTTGATGGTACAAATGTGCATACACTACATCGTTTTTAAAACTTAGTGTTACCGAACTGTATTTTTTTTATGCTGAAATGTTTTTTTTGGCTTTTAGCTTTTGGAAGAAAGAAATAGTTGTACACTAACAACTTTAGAGTACAAAATATATTCTATACTTAATAAACAATTTAGCATGATTTTACATGTGGACTCCTGCTGGAGTTTATCCTGAGCTGAGACGAAGGGCAGGAATAACAAACAAAATTTAATATTTTAACTCTAATATTTTATGTCAGCTTATCTATACTTGGCACTAAATACTTTACTTTTTAAACGCACCACTAATTACTAACAACTTGATACTAACTACTCCTTTTTAAACTAACCACTTATTACTTATTAAACGGTCTTATTATTAGTCGTGCAGCTTTATCGAAATTTATATAATTGTACGTCCAGTTAAAGAATACAATAACGCGATTACGGAAACCTACTAAAGACATAAGGTGTATAAACATCCATACAAACCAAGCGAAGAACCCTGCAAACTTGTAGTATTTTAAATCTACTACTGCTTTGTTACGTCCTATAGTTGCCATAGAGCCCTTATCGTTATAGGTAAAGGGTTTCATGGTTTGTTTTTTTACTAGTCGTAGTAAATTTTTCCCTAAAAGTTTACCTTGTTGTATCGCTGGTTGCGCTACTTGCGGATGTCCTTTTGGGTAGACCTCTGTTTCCATTAAAGCAATATCTCCTATAGCAAAAATAGAGTCGTACCCTTCTACTTGATTGTATTGGTTAACTTTATAACGGTTAGCACGCTCTAGTAAAGCATCTGCTTTTAACCCATTTACTGGTGCTCCTGTTACTCCTGCTGCCCAAATGAGGGTTTTAGATTCTAGTGTTAAATCGGAATTTGTAATCACGATTTCTCCGTTATAATCTTGTACAAAAGTATTACAATGTACATTTACTCCTAACTTTTTAAGAAACTCTTCTGCTTTTTTTGAGGCATGTTCACTCATAGGTGGCAATACTCTAGAATGACCTTCTAACAAGTGTATTTGCATCATGTTAGCATCTAGATCTCTATAATCTCTTGGTAGAATGTTATTTTTTAGTTCGGCTATGGCTCCTGCTAATTCTACGCCTGTTGGCCCACCACCTACTATTACAAAGTTTAAGGCTGCTTTACGTTCTTGCTGTGAATCGCTTACCGCGGCTTTTTCAAAATTTTGAAGGATTAGACTTCGTATGTTTAAAGCCTGTGGCACTTTTTTCATTGGCATACTATGCGCTTCGATTGCTTTATTGCCAAAGTAGTTTGTTTTGGTGCCTGTTGCTAATACTAAATAATCGTATTTAAGGTTTCCTATATTGGTTTGTATTTCTTTTTGTTCTGGTAAAATATGTTCTACTTCGGCCAAACGGAAAAAAGAGGTATTATGTTTTTTTAAAATTTTGCGTAATGGATAGGCTATAGAATCGGGTTCTAAGCCTGCAGAAGACACTTGGTATAATAAAGGTTGAAAGGTGTGATAATTGTGCTTATCTAAAACAACAACTTGCACGTTTTTATTGGCTAAAGTTTTGGCTATGCTAACGCCTGCAAAACCACCGCCAACAATAACAATTCTTGGAAGTTCCGTATCTGGGATATTCATATAAAAAGGAATAATAATAGTATGATATAAAGATACGAAATAGCAATTTCAAACCCTAGTTTTATAAGGTATTTTAGTGGTTAGTGGTTAGTGGTTAGTGGTTAGTGGTTAGTGGTTAGTGGTTAGTGGTTAGTGGTTAGTGGTTAGTGG
>CANLUH010000015.1 GCA_947494205.1 uncultured Flavobacteriaceae bacterium
GCTTGTGTTAGGTAATAGCTTAGTGTGATACCGGTTTGCCCGTTTAGTATTTGTGCATTGGCATCTTCTAAATTAAACTCTTCCATCTCATCACCTGTGTTATTTACATCACAGAGCTCTAATGGGTCTGGCTGTACTAAGACTGGTAATGGGTTAACGATAAGCTCTAATGGGCGCACGGTAGCACAGCTATTAGTATTGTCTGTTATACGTATCCAAATGATTTGTCCATTCATTATGGTGTTTACAAAGGCATCTGGTGTTGCTATTGGGTTGGCAGCATTGTTTGCGTTTGCTTCATCTATATAATAGCTTACTATATATTGGGTTGGGTCTAAATCGTTTGTGGTATCGGCATCTAATAGGTTTAATACTTCTGGTTCTATTAGTGTTAAATCGAATGTTGCAAAGCCATCGGCATCGTCATCACAAACTTCTAACGGACTTGGGTCTGTTATTTGTGGGGTTGGATTAACGATTAGTTGTAGTTCTACAAAGCTTGCACAGTCGGTTGTAATGGTTACACTCTCGATACGCACATATATGGTTTGTGTATTAACTACTATGTTGTTATAAATGCCTGTTATTGGGTTGATGTTGTTTTCTGCATCGGCCATGGTTTCATGGTAAGTAATTACCAATCCTGCGGTAACGCCACAGGCCACTTCGTTATCGGCTTGTGTTAAATCGAACTCTCCAAAGCCATCACTATCTGGGTCACAGTATTCTAATGGTGTTGGTACACAGGTTACTGGTGCTTGTTGGACTACTAAATCTAATGTTGTAGTGCCATAACAGCCTGTATTTATGTTTTCTACTCGTGCAAATACTTGTTGCATGTTTGCTACAACGTTAGTATACGGAGATACTAATGGGTTAGCATCATTGTCTGCGTCTGCTTGTGTTAAGTGGTAGCTTACTATATAGGCTGGATTGTTTCCTGAAATCTCAAAATCTTTTACCGTTAAATCAAATGTATTAAAGCCATCTATAATGTCATCATCACAGATCTCCAATGGGGTTGGATCTACTACGGTTGGGTTAATATTTATTGTGAAATCGAAATTAATATTTGAAATGAAACAGCCTGTTGTATTGTTTTCTACTCTTATATACAGGGTTTGTGGGTTAGAGATATTGTTATACGGGCTAACTAAGGCATCGATATCATTGTCTGCATTAAATTGTGATTCGTAATAGTTTATGGTGAAATCTGCTGCGTTTTGCGTGCCTAATACTTCTGCATCAAATTGTGTTAAATCTATTACTGCATTGTCTGCGGTATCACTACAGATAACAACATCGTTAACGGCATTGTTTTCTGGTATTGGGTCTACCGTAATTTCCATATTGGCTATACCAAAACATTCGTTATTGTTTTCTACTCGTATAAAAATAGTTTGTACAAATGGTGTGGTATTGGTATAATTGTCTGGAAGTTGGTTAATTTCTAATTGTGCATCATTGGCTGTCGCATAGTAATCAACGTTTAAGCCTGGTTGAAGTACAGCAAGAATATCGGCATCAGCATCAGATAGGGTGAAAGTGGCAAAACCATCGTAATCGTCATCACAGGTTCTTAGTCCCGCGTTTCCTATATCGGTTGCTGTAACATCTAGTACGTATTCTGATGTACGGAAACAACCTGTGGTTGCATTTTCTATTCTTACATATATGGTTTGTGGGTTTACCGTGTTTGTAAAAGGAAATGGTGCTACGGCATTGGCATTATTTTGTGCGTCTGCTAGTGTTAAATGGTGGGTATAATTAAATCCTGTGGTATCGCCACTTACCATAACATTTTCGTTAGCTTCATTTAAATTATATTGTGTAAAACCGTCTGGGGTACCGTCTTCATCACATTGTACTAGTGTTGCATTTTGTACTTCTGGTAATGGGTCTACTCTAAGGGTTAGGGTTGCTGTAGCGTAACAGTTTGTATTGTCTATGTTTTCTAATCGTACAACTATGTCTTGTGCGTTTGCGGTAACATTGGTGTAAAGTAATGGTAATGCTGCGGCATTATTATCGGCATCTACTTGATTTAGGTGATAACTGATAGAAAACTGTGCTGCATTTTGAGTTCCTAGAATTAAAGGGGTTTGTGTATTTAAATCGAATTCTATAAAGCCATTGGTGTCGTCTCCATCTACTGTATTATCACATATTGGATAGATTAGTGTTGGTGTGGCTGGGGCATCGAAAACATCTATTGTAAAACTGTTTGTAGCATAGCAAAGGGGGTTGTCGTTATTTTCTATACGTATAAATAGGGGTTCTGCTTGGTAGGCTACTGCATTTGTATAAGGACTTGCTAAGGCTCCTGCATTATTATCGGCATCGGCTAGGGTATTATGGTAAGTTACCGTATAGTCTGCTGCTAATTGTGTCCCTAATACTGTTGGGGTTAGAGCCGCTAAATCGAATGCCCAAAGTCCATCATTATCATCATCACACACTAATTGGTTTACTACTGGATTGGCTACTGGTTGGTCGAATACATCGATATCGAATGTTGTCGTTGCAAAGCATAACGCATTATCGTTGTTTTCTATTCTAATGACTATCGTCTCTGCAGTGTATGCTGTTTGATTGGTGTATGGGCTTACTAAAGCATTTGCATCGTTATCGGCATCGGTTTGATTGGCGTGATAGGTTACACTATATTGTGCCGCCGATTGTGTTCCTAGTGCTGTTGCGTCTAAGGCTACTAAATCGAATGCCCAAAAGCCATCGTTATCGTCGTCACAGATTAATTGATTGGAAACTGGATTGGTTACCGGTTGGTCGAATACATCTATCTCGAAACTTGTGGTTGCAAAACATTCTGTGTTGTTATTATTTTCTATTCGTACATATAGGGTTTCTGCTTGATAGGCTACAGCATTGGTATAAGGTGTTGCTATTGGATTGGCATCGTTATCGGCATCGGCTTGACTGTTATGAAAAGTGATGGCCACATCGCCTGCTACTTGACCGCCTAATACCGTCGCTTCTATTGGTGTTAAATTAAAACTCCATAAACCATCATTGTTATCGTCGCAAATTAATTGGTTTGAAACTGGGTTGGCAGTGGGAACTTCATGAAAATCTAGAACGAATTCTATTGTAGAAATCACAGCATTATTAGAATCTATAGCTTGCGCTGTGTATGTTGCATCTGGTGCAGTTACATTATTTAAAATTGGTCCTGTTTCTGCTAAAGGTGTACCATCTTGGTCCCATGTATAAGTTACTGCAGAATTTGTTGTGGCATCTAGACTAACGGTTTCATTATCACAGAAATTTAGAGTGTTTACTATAGAACAATCTGTACTTCCGGCACCGGTATTCCCAGAGTTTGTTTGTTGTAATTGAATAAAACCAGGAGCTCCATCAAAATTGGTGATAAGTAGAATATAAATTTCACCAGCCATAGCATTGGGTATTGTGAAATTTTCAACAGCGGCACCTGAAAAACTACAAGCTACAGTATTTGCTGCAGTAAGTTGATCACAACTATTTGTACTAGTAAAAGGGCCGTAAGCTATAAAATCTACATCTAGACCAGTACCGCTAAAATCGTCTTGTGTATTTTGTACGATATTAAAAGTTAAATTTCCTGGTTGATCTATTTGAACGAAGTACCATGCCGGATTGGGCTGGCTTCCTAAACAACCATAGTTTGGACCAGCTTCTGCATTTCCTCCTCCAGAAGTATTAGGGAATATTAAAGAGGTGTCTCCAGCACAAAATGGAGCTGCTTCTCCACAAGTGTCACCTTGAGAAAAAGAGAGATTTACAAAAAATATAAATAATAAGAATAAGAAATTATTTCGTAGTAATTTCATCATAATATATGTTTAAAGATTATTGAAATTTATAACTTAATTCAGGTTGGTGTTTAGACCTCAATTTAAGATAAGTTTTAAACTGCTCCTTAGATAGAATGTTATATATTTCAAGAGTTTGTAACTTTACTTTAGCATTAAATGCTTTAGTTTCGAGATTTTTCTGGTAAAGTTCTTCTTTATAATTAGTAAGTATAGATTTGAATTGTTTAGCCTGATTTTTATCTAGCTTTAATTCAGAAGAATAGATTTTTGTAATTGTTTTTATATCAGTTACTTTGTCCTGAGCTAAAACGTTTAGGGAAATAGCTAAGAATGCTATAATGGTAATTTTTCGCATTAAAATAGTGTTTTGATTGTAATTTTGTTATGATATTAGACTTCTTTATGTATATAGTAGAAGGCAACAAAAGTACATTGTTATAACATTAATATAACAACTGTAAAAGCTAAAACCCTACCTCTGTATTATCTTTTTAAAGCGAAGTGATTCATAAAAATACGTCCATCTTCTAGAGTTACAGAGAACCAATAGTCACTATCGGGTAATGGTTGCCCATTTAACGTGCCATCCCATCCTCTACTAGAAGCTTTAATTTGTGTAATAAGTTTACCATAACGGTCAAAAATATAAATCTTTGAGTTTGGTTGAAATTCTGAAGAAACACCTTTTACTTGCCAATAATCATTTATTGAGTCTCCATTTGGTGTAAAATAAATAGGGAAATCTATAATAGAGAAAGATTGTTGTACAATTCCACAAGAGTTTTTATCTCTAACATAGATTATATGAATACCTGGTTCTAAATTCTCGAATATATTTGAGTCTTGATAAATACCATTCTCGTTATCTAATACAAATTCATAATCTCCTAAGCCTGAAACATAAATAATAGCACTATTACCGGTGGTATTTATATCGTCTATTGTTGCTGGACCTGAAGAAGAAACATTAACAACTCTATCTGCATAGCAACCTTCAGGATTGTCTATTGTTATTGTATTAGATTCTGTAATTCTAACAGTATAACTGCCCGCAGTATTAACTATTATTTGTGGTGTTATTTCATTAGAATCTAACCACAAGAATTCATAGTTGTTAAGTGGTAATGTTAAGTTTCCAACATCTATTGTAATACTAGAATTATCATTGTCACAAAAGAAAACATCTTCTATAGGTTCTATATCTGGCGCTGTGTTTATAATTATTTCAAAATTACTAAGACTAAAACAATCACTTCCTACGCTATTTTCTAATCTTACAAAAATCTCTTGATTGGTTGATGGTGTAGTATAAAAACCAGGAGATGTAATTCCATTTTCTCTATTTATTGCATCTAATTCGTTTTCATAGAATGATAAAACTAAATCAGGGTCATTTAAAATACTATCTGGAATTACACTAGTAAGACTTGTTGTGTTACTATCTTGAGATTCGCAAGCTATTAAATCGTTTAAATCCATTACTGGTGGTTGTCCAGATATTGTTAATGATCTAAATACAAATTGTGTTTCTCCTTGTGTAACTATTGTTATAGTAATATCGTAAGTGCCTGGCGCTGAAAATACATGGGTAGGAGATAAGCTGTTAGAAGTGTTATTAGCTCCAGTTGCTGGGTCTCCAAAATTCCACGTTATACTGTCTATCGTTGTCGAAGTATCTATAGCAAATTCTGTAGAATCT
Organism: uncultured Flavobacteriaceae bacterium; assembly: GCA_947494205.1. GTDB lineage: Bacteria > Bacteroidota > Bacteroidia > Flavobacteriales > Flavobacteriaceae > JAHDHI01. The sequence continues at coordinate 5,515 of CANLUH010000015.1, forward strand.
CCAAAACAAGTATTATTGAAAACATTAGTAGCAAAAAAGTAAGATTGTATAAAAGGGGGTAACCCTAAACGAGAAATTTCTCCTCCTAAAAAAACGGTTTCAGATTGATAGTCTGAAGCAGTTCCTATTTCGTTAGGTTCATTTATAACACAAATAGAAGCTTTATTAAATTTTGCAATGTATAGCTTACCATCTAATGCTTGTTGTATAGATCCTAACTGCCCGTCTTCTTCAGTTATAATAACATCAGAATTAACTATTTGCGTTTCTGTAGGGAGAGCTATATTATATTGATGAATTTTTGAAGTATCTTGATTGTTACTCGCTCCAATAATTTCTGAAACATATAGGAGTCTACTATCTGGTGAAAACTCACAGCCATAAGGCCCTGTAGTATTTTGCGTATAATTAGAAATAGTAACTGGGTTTGAAATAACACCAGTGGCAGCGTTAAAATCGAAAACTTGAACTTCACTATTTATATGAGATTTAACCGAAGCTATTTTTTCACGATTAGGAGAAGCTTTTAAATAACCAATAGAACCTTCTGTACTACCATCGTGTATAGAGCCTACAGAACTAACAACTGGAGTTGTGTTTAGTCCAGTGTCGCTTACCAAATAAGCTATAAATTGATCATTACCCCAACGATGGCTAATCACCCAAATACTTTCTCCATCTGCACTTTCTACTGCTGTAATTTTTTCTGTTGTTGGTGTAGATAATAGTACATTCTTTGTACTAGTTACAGCACCTAAACCACCATCTAAAGTAATATCTATTATAGAGTATTGTAATCCATCTGTTCCTGCTCTTGCGTCTACTGTAAAAATGTAATATATAGAACTACTACCAGGTTGAGGAATTATAATTGCAGATTGTGTACTAGAATCATCCCCTTTTAAGCCTGTTCCATTTTGCATAACTTGGTGATTTCTATTCCAAACTGTTATACCGTCTGAATAAAATAACAATTGGCCTTGCTTACTGGATATTGTAGAACAACCTTCGGTAGTTAATATTTGTCCATTAGGCTCAACATTAGGAAATCCGCTATTAAAATTTAATCCTGCATTTTCACCAAAAAACCAATGCGCAGTTTCATTTTGTGCAGTTATTGTATTTGTGGACGCTAAGCACAAAATAAAAAAAAGAACTCTTATACTTAATTTATGAATTGACATAAAATTTTAACGCTTTAATGTGAAATGGTTTTGATATACACGGCCGTCTTGTAAGGTAACAGAGAACCAGTAATCACTTTGTGGTAAAGGGTTACCGTTATAAGTACCATCCCAACCTCTACTAGAAGCTTTAACTTGTGTTATTAGCTTGCCGTAGCGATCAAAAATACGAATAATAGAATTTTGTTGGAAATCTGAAGAAATACCATAAACTTGCCATGTGTCGTTAACACTGTCTCCATTTGGTGTAAAATATAGAGGGAAACCTATAACAGAAACCATTTCTTCTGTTATACCACAGTTGTTTTTTATGTCTCTAATTAATACGGTATAAATTCCTGGGTCAACTTGAGTGAAAACATTACTGTTTTGATATGGAGAGGTATTACCATCCTCATCTATTAGTGCATATTGGTATTCTCCTTCTCCAGATGCAATTACGGTTATTTGATTATTTCCTAGACTACCGTCTAATACAGATATAGAGTCTACAGTGGCTATATTGGATGGTATAACTGTTACTGTTCTTGATTTTGAACAGCTTGTTAAATTATCTGTAACGGTTACAGTGTAAGTACCAATTTCATTCACTAATATAGATTCAGTATCTGGGCCGTTAGACCAACTGTAGGTATAATTATTAATATCTGCTATTGGTATTCCAGAACTTATAGTTAAAGGAACTGGAAAATCGTTTAAACAATAAAGAACGGTTTCATCATTGTCTACGGCAGGTAATGGGTTTACGGTTAATAATACTTCGTTAATACCATAACATGCATTATCATTTTCAACTCTAACATAAATAGTTTGAGAATAAGGAATAGTGTTCTCATAAACTAAATCTAGAGGGTTTTGCTCTAAAAGTGCTTCATTAAAGGTTTCGTAATAATTTATTGTTAATCCAGCAGGTAGACCACTTAATATATCTGTAGAAAAATCATTAAGATTAAAAAAGTGCTTTCCATCTTCCGAATTTAAACCATCACAAACTTCTGGTGCAACATAATCACTAATTGCTGTTGTACTAACTTCTAAAACCAATTCGCTATAATTAACACATCCAGTAATATCATTAGTAACTTTTACATGTACTGTTTGCGGGTTCTGTGCATTATTATATGCGGTACTATTTAAAGGAGCTGTGTCTGTTTCAGCATCATTTAGAGATAAAAAGAATGTAGTGGAACGATCTGGGACATTATTTGTTAGTACAGCGTTTGCTTCTGTTAAATTAAATGTCGTAAATCCATCGATACTACCATCTTCATCACATTGATATAAATCACTGTTAAAAGCTTCTGGTATTGGGTTTATAGTTAATGTAACAGATTCGGTTGCAAAACAATCCGCATTGTCTATATTTTCTATTCTAACGAATATCGTTTCAGAAACAGGAGTGCCATTAGTATATAAATCTGGTAATGGAGCATTACCAGTGTTGGCATTATCTTGAGTGTCGTGATAAGATATAACAAACTGGCTGGCATTTTGTGAACCTAACACATCTGCATTAAAGCCAAGTAAATTAACTTCAGTTTGTCCGTCCATAGCATTTGCGTCATCATCACATGCTTCTAAATCTGAAATACTATCTACTATTGGAGTATCAAAGACTTCAACTTGGAATGATGTAACTGCAGCACAACGTCTAAAACCTACATTCTCTACTCTTGCATATATAGTTTGAGGGTTAGAGGTATTTTCATAAACATCAGCAATATTATTAGAACCTAATTCAGCATCTGTCATATCGGTAAAATACCTAACATCAAATAAGTCTGGGTCTTGTCCGTTTAATATTACACTATCTTGTGTGCTGAAATCAAATTCAAAAACACCATCATTATTATCATCACAAATGTTAATATCACTAGGTTGTGTTGCCGTTGGTATTACAAAATAAGAAACTTCTGCTATACCTTCTAAATTTCCACAAAATCCATTGTTTAATTGAATATCTACTGTGTAAATACCTGCTTCATCAATTTCTAAATCGAAATCTGTTTCTGGTAAAAGTACACCATCCATATACCATGTATAGGTTGCATTTGGTAAATCTTCGGCCATTAATGTATAGTCACTGCCTTCGCAAAGCGATAAATCTATAGAGTTCATACCATTTTGTATAATATCTATTTGCTGTGAAAAGAATGATTGTATAAAAGGAGGTAACCCTTGTCTAGCAGGACTTGTTAATGTTAAACCTTGATGTATGTAATTACAATCTGGACCTATAGCATTTGGATTATCTATAACTCCTAAGGAAGAGATTCCTTGGTTGTATGTAGCACTTAAAGCTCTATATATTTTACCGTTAGGACCTAATTGTAGTCCACCTCTATATAACTGTCTTTCATCTATTACGATTTGACTGTTAGAAACATTAGCTGCTGTTAAATCGTATTGTATTAATGCAGAACTATGATTTGTAGGATCGTTAGCTGCATTAGGATCTGCTTGATTAAAAAAATCGTTAGATGCTGTTACATATAATAACTGACTATTAGGCGAGAACTCTACGCCATAAGAACGGTCGTTATTAGATGTTGAAATATTTAAGAATTCATGATTACTTACAATACCAGATTGGTCATCGAAATCTGCTATGAATAGACCAGCAGTAGAATTTGCACAAGCAAGCATAGATCCGTTAGGTGAAAATTTTAAATTCCCTCTAACATCTCCAACTCCCAAACCAGGAAGTGTAGAAACTACAGCTGTAGTATTAACTCCCATATCACTAACTTCGAAAGCATGAAATGAATTCATGGAATTTGTGGCAGATCCACTGGCATTAGATAAACTAATAACCCAAATACTACCTGTTGTACAATCTTTTAAAACTGCAGATATTTTTTCGGAACATCTATTTAATAAATTAACATTCTTAATTGTTGTAATATCTCCCAAACCACCATTTAAGGTCATATCTACTTCAGAGTAGTTTAAACCTGTTTGGTTTTGATTGGAACCTACTGTAAAAACGTAATAAATAGTGTCGTCTCCGGGTTTAGGTACAACTAATGCAGACTGCGAACTAGATTCGTCTCCAAGTAATCCAAATCCATTAGGCATAATTTGGTGGTTGGCATTGTATAAAGCCGAACCATCTGTGTATAATTGTAAATTACCATCGGTGTCCGATATTGTAGTACAGCCTTCAACAGTGGATAAGGCTCCATCGTTTAATGTAGTAACCATATTAGTATCTACATTAAAATTAATACCGGCATTGTCTCCAAAATACCAATTGGCGGCTTCTTTCTGTGCAAAAACAGAAAAAGCACTTAAAAACAGGAGTGTAAATAATAGTTTTTTCATCTTTTTCAATAGCAATAGCTATCAAATATATTACATATTTTGCACTTTTATGTTAAAAAGCGCAAAATATGATGAAAGTGTTGAATTATCCGTTTATCCGTTTTTAAGTGTAAGAGTTATCTTTATTTTAGCCTTTTTTGTAAAAATCGAGTTCGTTTAAAGATCTCTTGTTTTTAATAGTCTATACGATAGAAATATAAATAAAGTAGTCCAAGCTAGTACAATTACTATTTGATACCAGTGTACAGCATAATCGAAATTAAATTTTTCTCCTACTTGATTTGCAATCTCTTTAACAGCACCAAGTCTAGTAAATGGCTCCATAATTAAATTAGACATAGATTCTAGAGGGAAAAATTGAGTAATAGAACTTGCTATGTCTTTTGTGCTCTCAAATTGAAATGTAATAAGTCCGTATGCAATTTTTTCAATAACATACCATACAAACAGAAAACCTAGCGCAAACGCTGAACGCTTTATTAGTATTCCTAAAAATAAACAAAAGGAGAAGAAGCCTACCAGTTTAATAAAAAATGCTAATAAGTATTCTAAATCTGAAAATACATGATAGGTTTCTGTTATGCTAGAAAACCCATAACCTAAAAATAAAGAAACAATAAATACAAAAAGTGTAGATATTAGAGAAAAAACGGCTACCGTTATAAATTTTGAAGCTATAAATTCTTTCTTACTTAAACCATCTATTAAATTTTGTTTAATGGTTTTATTACTATACTCATTAGCCATCATAGATACAATAACTATCGCTAAAAAGAATTTTAGAGACGCAGCGATGTAGGTATTAAAATGCCAGATATAAGGGAAATTAAAAATGCCTTGTTCGGCTAAATGAAACTTTATTGGGCCTATGTCAAATTTTATTGCAGCTATTAAAGCTATACAAGTTAGAAGAATAAAGTAAGCTAGTATTAACACTTTACTGGCTCTATTATTCCAAAGTTTTATGAATTCTATATTTAAAAGTCGTAACATTATATTGATTGGTTTTAGATTGATGATTCTTAGTTGTTGTCTGTAAGTTGAAGAAATTGTTCTTCTAAACTTTCCTTACGCATTACTAAATGCGATAAGTAAATACCTTTGTCTACTAATTGCTTATTAAATTCTGAAGCAGACATTGGTTTGTTTAAGAAGGCGGTAATTAAATCATCTTCTATTTTTACCTCATTAATTGCACTATGCGTTTCTAAAAAGGCTTTTAATTTATTAGAATCATCGCATTTCAACTCAAAGAAACCATTACTTGAAATCATTTCGTCTACACGGCCAGAATATAATTTTTCTCCCTTTCTAAGTACTACAACATGAGAGCATACTTTTTCTACTTCGTCCAACAGGTGAGAGGCTAATAGTATGGTTGTACCATTACTAGCAATGTCTCTAATAATCTCTCTAATTTGATGAATACCTTGTGGATCTAAACCATTAGTTGGTTCATCTAGAATTAGTATTTCAGGATCATTTAAAAGCGCAGAAGCGATAGCTAAACGTTGCTTCATTCCTAAAGAGAAGGTTCTAAATTTACTATCCTTTCTTTCTAATAAGCCGACAACTTCTAGTTTCTCGTCTATTTTAGAATCGTCTATACCTTTTATTTTACAAACTAACTTTAAGTTTTTGTAAGCTGTCATGTAAGGATAAAAATTTGGACGCTCTATAATGGCGCCAACCTTTTTTAAAGCATCATGCGTTGTTGCATTACCTTCAAACCATTGAAATTCTCCAGAGGTTTTATTTACAACATTTAAAGCAATACCAAGTGTAGTAGATTTTCCACTACCATTGGGTCCTAAAATGCCATAGACATTGCCTTTTTTTATAGTAAACGATAAGTCTTTTACAGCTGTTAAATAGCCATATTTTTTTGTTAGGTTATTAATTTTTAGAATGGTTTCCAAGATGTAAGTTTTTTTTGATTGATTTTAAAGTAAGACGACTAGTATTAAATTTTGTTACAATTTATAAATAAAAAAGCATTCTTAAATAAAGAATGCCTTTTAAGATAATTCTATTTTATAACTCCTTTAATTAGTTACAGAGTGTATTAATTCTTGTAATTCTTCAATAGTACCATTACTAATATCTACATTAAAAACATCATCTCCAGATACGGTAATATCTAAGCTTCCAAAGTGTAAATAGTTGTTATTATCTGTAGTTATAGCAATTAAGGTCGCATTTAAGCCTAATGGTATTGAACCTGAAAAGGTTCTTAAAATATTTTGATTATTATCTAAAGAATTAATCGTTATTGCAGAAGGAAAATCGTCTATAATCATCCAAAGCATACAATTCGAGTAATCTGTAACATTAGCAACACTTACTTCAAATTGAGTTCCTGTTTCTCCAGCCATATCGTAAAGAACATCACAGTTACTTAAACCTTGTTCTAAGTTAAAGATATTAAAGGTATTATTAGAAACTGAGCTTTCAGACGAATTACTTAATTCCCAGTCTACAGCTGTACGCGTATCAGAAATTCCACAATTACCAAGATTGCCTACTGCCGTAATACATTGTCCTATGTAATACTGCATTTGGTCTTCGAAACCAGTAATGTCTGTTTGTATAGGTATAGAAGCAGATAAACTTCCATCTATAGCGTTTATTCTTCCTTCATTTTCGTCTTTAAATATTAAATAGAAACTACCGCCAGTGACTAATAATTGCCCGTTAGATATTGTTTGAGCATTACCTCTTACAATATTTTCTACGGTAAGGAACTCTGTTAAATGAGCAGTTATTGGTGTTGTAATAGTTGTATTGTCTGGAGCTATAAAAGCATTAGGTTGAACTGTAATTATAGTGCCATCCATCCCAGTAATAGTATTCATTATGGAATGATCTGTTATAGTAAAAATTTGCTCCTCTGGTCTAAGTGTATTCACTACATCTTGAGTAGATGCAAATTGGTCTGCATTAATGTTGGGAACAGTTGGAGATTCTGAGTTTAAAGAGCATCCTAAAGTTAATAGCGTAATCAAGAGTGCTAATAAAGCATAGTTTGTTGGTTTTTTCATAGTATTAATTTTTTTCTTTTTAATAAGATGAAAAAATCACATAATAGTTGCGTGTGGATGTAATTTAATTGTAATTTTTTTTAACAGATTGTAGTGTAAATACGTCTTTATTTAACCTTTAAAAACTTTTAACAAGTTAGACTAATAATTGATTAATAGTTAGTTAATCTAAAAATTAGAATGTTGCTTTTCTAGTATCTGCTAAGTCGTAAAAAAATCTAAAACCGGTATAATATTCTTTAAGAGTAATTACAATGTCTTTTGTTATAGCTAACTGTTTTTCTGTAGCTGTGTCTTCAGCATTAATAGTTATAAGTTCTTCTTCGTAATGCCCTATGTAGCCTTCTAAAGATTGATTGTTAGATAAGAAGTTAAGTGCTATTTTAGAACTGTAAGTTAAGCCATTATCTGAATAAGCTAAAGCTTTTAGAGCTTTACATACTAATAATAAATCGTATTTATTTGTTGCATCTAACATAACAGCTTCTATTGCTTCTATTGTGGCTGGAGATAAATTATAAGCTACATTACCAAATTCTGAGCATCTTAAAATAGTATCTAGTTTTGTTTCTACAGTAGCTTTATTTTGTGTTAAGAAGTGATTTGCAGTTAAATCTAATTTGCTCTTCTGTACTGCTTTAAAACTTGATTGTTTTAAATTCGCAATTAAAATTAACATGGAAACAATTTGATTGTTTTCGGTATCTTCTAAATAGACTTCTTTTAATATAGTTTCATAACTATTAATTAAATCGATGTATTCTGAATTAAAACGTGTTGGATTATATTTTTTAACTAAAGTTGAAAATTCTAAAAAAGCTAAAGGTCTTTTTTTTAATTCTGAAATTGAAGGTGTTTGATTTATAAAATTTAAAAAGACATCATTTTTTTGTGTTTCTGAATTGTATAATTCATATAATACACACGATTGCATTGCTAAAGCGATATTTCCTTCTTGTATAGATTGATCTAATACTGAAGCATTCCATTGCTGTACGTTTTTAAGAATGGGCAATAGCTGAGGAGGGGCAGATGTCATTAGTTTGAGTATTTAAATATTGGTATTCTAAGGTGCAAGCAAAAAGACCAACTAATGTTGGGTGATAATTACGTTTAAAGCGTTCTGCGGAGTCTAAAATTATATTATTGTCAAAATCTTCTAAAACATAACGACTTACAAAATCGCCAGCATCTTGTTGCGAGTTCAAATAGTGGTCCCAGCATACACGATGTAAATTAAAATCACGGTGTTTTAAAATATGACAACTAATAAGGAGTTCCCCTAATAAATCCCAATCTCTTTTATGTGCATAAACACCTGTTAATGCTTGTACATAAGATTGTGTTTCTTTTAATTTATCAGCTATTAAAGAAGAAATATCCCAATCACCAAAGTCTGATAAAAAGAATAATATATGAGTCGTTGCATAAGCATCCATAATACGATTAAAGGGAATACTGGGCATATAAAATAGACTAGATGTTTTATATAACATCTCCGTATCGTGCATTTTATGTTTGAAGTTTCCTTTTTCTAAAAAGTACTTAAAATCGATATGGTTCCAACTGGTACGTTCTATATGCTCAACATAATCGAAACGTAATAAGTTTTCAATAATCTTTCTGTGTTTCTCTAAATTAATACCAACCTGAGCTAAAGACACATAAACTGTTATATAGAAAGGGAATAATGTAAGATTCTTTTGCATATTAAATTCATAATCCTTGCTTGTTGCAATTTCATGAACAAAATTAGTAATCTGTATAACTCTAGGGTCATTTTTAAATTCTGGGCATTTGGATATAATTAGTAATGCTAATGCTAATTCTCCAAAGGCTTTTTTTTCGTCTGTAATACCAGTTTGTTTAGAAGCATCGTAAGGTTCTAATTTAAAATAATTCAGGTTTTGAATAATCCAATCTAGACTTTTATCTATACTCTGTACTAAACGATTTTTCATTCACTAAGTTTAACTGTTATAATAGACTTTAAAAAAAAACCTACTTTACTTAAAAGAAAAGTAGGTTTTGCTTTTATTAGCTAGATACTGCAAAGTTTTTGTGAACCACAAATTCGAATTCTACAGTTTTAGCAGCAGAAGCTTTTTCAGATGCAGCGTTAGCTAAATCATCTAAATTGTTTATTCCGTTGTCTTTTAATGCCTTTAAAAGGTCTTCTTTTGAAAAACTCATAATAAATTGTTTTTTAAGGTTAATACTAACACAAATATATATAGAATACTTTTATCTCTTACAAGTGTTTCTACCTGTTTTAATTTTAGTTATTTCTAAAAAAAATAAGGGCTCTTATTTTTGAATTTGGGTTATAAAAAAGTAAAAACCACTAAAAAATAATTTAGTGGTTTTAAAGTATGTTATAAGTGAGAAATCTTAATTCCAATTCTCATTGAAATCTAAATTATCGTAATCGTTAATATCAAAATCGTCATCAAAATCGTCGTCACTTTCAGCTTCAAATAATTTTTCTGGTGCGTTTTCAGGAACTTGTCCTTGTACAAACATTAAATTAGGGTAGTCTACACTTTCATTTTCTTCTGCAATTTCAGCAAGTTCAACAAAAAAGGTCCACATGTTTAAAAAATCGTAAACATAAATTAGTTTTGTTTGTGCTTCATGTACTGTATCATCTAAAGCCGTCTCATTCATTAAACGCAATTCGTTTCCACTTTCACTCATATCAAATAACGAAATTTCTTCGCCTTGATTCCATTCATCATCACTAATGTAAAATGAAGCCATTTCTGTTCCATCAAAACCAAAGGACTGCGTAATAATATTATGCAAATCTTCTAATGTATCTGTTTCTCGGATTTCTAAGTCACGAAAAATATCCTCATCGGTATCGTTGTCAAGAATGACTCTAAATCTATAAATCATAAATTAAATTAATTGGTGCGCAAAGATACTAAGTCTTTTATATCTTTTCAGAAATAAAGATAGAATTACGTCTGTTTTCTAAATATACGTAAAATTGAATTCCAAATAAAATAGTTGCAATAACTAAATGTATAGGTTGCGAAAGGAAAGGAAAGTCAAAATAGTACATTGCAATACCAGTAAAGACTTCTAAAATAATACAAGCCATCACTAGATTAATTTTCTTGAACCCCAAATTTAACTTCCTGTTTCTATAAAATAACCAAGCATTTAAAGCAAAAACAAGAATAGAAAACGAGCGGTGTATGTAAAATTGTAGTGTTGGGTTTAGTAACCATAGGTCTTTTGCATAGCCAATAGTTTTTACTTGCTCGTCTACAAATTGGCGTACTTGTGTACCAATAACTATTTGTATTAATGTAAGTATAATGCCAAATAGTAATATGTTTCTAAAGGTTTTATCTTGTGTTTGTGTTTTAAAACTTGTTTTTGAAGCATAAATAAGATAGAGAATAATAGCAACGATAACTAAAGCCATCACCATGTGTATGGTTATCTTGTATGGTGCTAAATTAGAATCTACTACTGTTTTACCAAGCCATGCTTGAAACGCTAAACAGAATAAGTTAATAACAGCAAGTATGGTTATCCATTTACTTTTTCGCCAAAACCAGAATGAGAATATGGCTAATAATAATGTTGGTATACCAGATAAGGCGCCAAACAATCGATTAATATATTCTACCCAAGTATGGAGAGGGTTATAAGTTGCATAATCGTGTTTTGTATAAGCTTCCCAGTTGGTTGTATTGAGTGTGCTATTCGATGTGAAATCGGTTTTAGCAACTAAAAGCGCTTCGTTTTTAATAATAACAATGCCCTTTTTATACTCATGATTGGGTTTAAATTCTAATTGAGAGGCTTCTGTTGGCGGTATATAATACCCAAAACATTTAGGCCAATCTGGGCAGCCCATTCCAGAGCCTGTCATCCGTACAACCGCTCCAGCTATTATTACAAGATATATGGTAACTAAAGCTGTTTTGGCTATCGTTCTGTAATGCTTTTTTATAAAGTTTCTCATTCTTTCCGAATCTTTAATTCTTCATTTTTGTTTTCAACTAAAAAAGAGAGAATTAGTTTTAAGTCTTTATTTGTAATCTTAAATAATTCTTCTTTTTCTACACCTTCAATTAGTTTAAAAGCTTCTATAGTGTCTTCAATATCATTAATTAATGAAGGTCCTTCTTCAATAGCGCTGAAACCGATACACTCGTTCCATTTTTTTAATATTTGAATGTATTTGGATTTACCTTCTTTGAAATTATTAAAAAAAGTATTTAAAATATATTCAAACTCATCATTATGAATAACAAGTCTTTGCTTAGTAGTTTCAATAATTATGAAATCTTGAAAAACAGGATATTCAATCACTTTACTTGCACCTGCGGTGCGGAACTCATTCATTTATGCTACAGTTAAACCTAAAGCTTTTCCTTTTTCTAACATTAAATTAAAAGCAGCCTCATGTTCGTTTGGGATATCGCCTTCTAATATGGCTTCTTTTATAGCTTCTTTAATAACACCTATTTCGCGAGAGGGTTTTAAATTAAAGGCTTTCATTATTTCTTCTCCTGTTACTGGGGGTTGGAAATTACGAACACTATCTTTAGCTTCTACTTCTATAATTTTTTCTCTTACAATTTTAAAGTTGTTATGATACTTTCTAAACTTTTTAGGGTTCTTAGTTGTAATATCGGCTTCACAAAGCATCATTAAATCGTCTACATAATCTCCTGCATCGAAAACTAAACGTCGTACAGCAGAATCTGTTACAGTATCTTGAGCCAAAACTATTGGTCTAGAACTCATAAATACTAGTTTCTGTACAAATTTCATTTTTTCATTAAGTGGCATTTTTAAACGCTTAAATAAATGGTAGACCATTTTAGAACCTTCAAATTCATGTGCATGAAAGGTCCAACCTACTTTTTTGCTAAAACGTTTTGTTGGCGCTTTCCCAATATCGTGTAATAAGGCAGCCCAACGTAACCAAACATCATCTGTATGTTTAGAAATATTATCTACAACTTCTAGTGTGTGGTAAAAGTTGTCTTTATGTTTTTGGCCTTCAACTTCATCAATTCCTTTTAAAGCCGTTAATTCAGGTAAAATATGCTTAAGTAGTCCTGTTTGTTCTAATAAAAGGAAACCTACAGAAGGGATTTTACTACTTAAAATTTTATTAAGCTCTACAACAATACGTTCTTTGGTAATAATCTGTATACGCTCGTTATTTCTAGTAATAGCGTCTAACGATTCTTTTTCTATTATAAACCCAAGCTGAGTTGCAAAGCGAATACCACGCATCATACGTAAAGGGTCGTCACTAAAAGTTATGTCAGGGTTTAAAGGTGTACGTATAATTTTAGCGTTTAAATCTTCAACACCATTAAAGGGGTCTAGTAGATTTCCAAAATTAGCTTCAGATAGGTCTAAAGCTAATGCATTAATACTAAAATCACGTCGGTCTTGATCATCTTGTAAAGTACCGTTCTCAACAACTGGATTTCTGCTATTCTCTGTGTAAGATTCTTTTCTGGCACCTACAAATTCAATTTCAACATCATTATGGCGTAGCATGGCAGTACCATAGGTTTTAAAAACTTGTACTTTTGGTTTGTTGGGTAAGTTTTTTGCTACTTGCTTAGCTAATGCAATACCACTACCTACAGCAACAACATCTATATCTTTTGCATCGCCACGTTGTAATAAATAATCTCTAACAAATCCTCCAATAACATAACAATCTAAAGATAATTCTGCTGCAGATTTAGAAATGATTTGAAATATATCGTTTTGTAGGGCGTCTTTGTAATTCATTTGTATGCTTGCCATAATACTATAACATTAACGTTATTTAGGGCTATTTAATTTCTTAATATTAAGTATTCGTGAATTCGTGGCTAAACACGTTACTCGCGAATTATTTTTATACCACTATTATTACTTAATTTAATAATGGTTGAAGGCTTTGCTGTGCTTCCTTTTTCGCTAGGCAAATTTACGACATAATCTACACCTTTTAAAATGGCTTCGTCTATTTCTTTAAAGGTTTTCGGAGTTGGTTCTCCTGCAATATTTGCAGAGGTAGATACTAACGGTCTCCCTAGCTTGCGAATTAAGCGTTGACAAAACTCATGGTCTACAACTCGTATGGCCAAGGTATTGTCGTTTGCTATTATGTTTTCTGCAACTCCTGCGGGATTATCGTATATAATAGTCGTAGGTTTATCTGCTAATTCAATAATATTATAAGCTACATTAGGTACATTATCTACATGCCTTTCTAACATTCCAAAATTATTAACCAAACATATCATGGTTTTAGATTCAGAGCGTTGTTTTAGTTTATAGATTTTTCTAATGGCTTCTGTATTTGTTGCATCGCAACCAATACCCCAAACTGTATCTGTTGGATAGAGAATAATACCTCCTTTTTTTAATATTTCGAAAACTTTATAGACTTCTTCTTTCATTGTACTTAATTATGCCACAAAATTAATTTATTTTCACGGATATATGTATTTTTATGCTTCATTTATAATCTATGCAAATTAAATCCATCTTAGTTACTAATAACCATTTAAAAAAAGTAGGTGGCTCAGAAACCTTTACTTATACTTTAATCGAAGCGTTGCTTAAAAGAGGTTTTCATGTAGAGTATTTTACATTTTTTCAAGGGGAAGTCTCTAAGCGTATTGAACGTGATTTGGGCGTACAGTTTATGTCTAAAAATAAATATGATTTAATTTTGGCAAACCACAATACCTGTGTTAATGTATTAAGCCGAAAAGGTATTACAATACAAACTTGTCATGGTATTTTTCCTAATGAAGAACAACCTAGTAAATATGCCGATGGACATATTGCTATTTCTGAAGAAGTTGTACAGCATTTAAAAAGTAAAACATATAATTCTCAGCTTATAGTAAATGGTATTAACTGCGAACGCTATACAGTAAAGAAGCCTATAAATACTACTTTGAAGAAAGTGATGAGCTTAAGTCAGTCGGAAACAGCAAATGCTAAAATAAAAGCAGCTTGCGATACTTTAGGCCTTGATTTTACTAAGTTTAATAAAAATGCAAATCCAGTTTGGCATGTAGAGGACATGATTAACGATGTCGATTTAGTTTTAGGTTTGGGACGTTCTGCATACGAAGCTATGGCTTGCGGTAGAGCAGTGGTAGTGTTCGATGAACGTGCGTATTTTAAATCATTTTCAGACGGGTATATGACACCTGATTTGGTAAGAACATGTGTTGCTAATAATTGTTCTGGTCGTTATTCGCAATTAGAATTCGACACAGAAGATTTAATTTCAGAATTTAAAAAATATAAAAAGGAAGATGGTGATGCGTTAAGAGCATTAGCATTAACGGATTTTAATATTGATGTTCAAATAGATAAATATTTGGACTACGCCAAAACATTAAAGAAAAAGAACTCGCCTTTACAATTATTATTCGCTACTTGGTATCATACTTACAGAATGAATAAGCGTATAAAAAAGACCATTAAGAAAGAGAAAGCGATGAAGCAAAATGCTTAAAATCGAATCTGTTGTTTTTGTTTAAGCGATTGCGATAAGTGTGCACCTTTTAAAATAACGGGCAATAGAAACCACTTTTTAGGTTTTATTAAAAACGTAAGGCAATAGTAAGCTCTAATAAAAGCATATTTAGCATAAGAGTAGTTCTTTTTAATAACATAGATATGAGATAAAAACCCTTCTTTACTAATTATTTTAGAGGTTCCAGTACTTACGCCTTGATAATGTAATATTTTTGCTTCGGGAACTAAAACGCTAGTATACCCTTCTTTCCTTAGCCTGAAGCAGATGTCCATTTCTTCAAAATAGAGAAAAATATTAGTGTCGAAACCGCCAACTTTTGCAAAGGCATCGCTTCTAAAAAACATAAAAGCACCGTTAACAAAGTTTACAGTTACAGGCTCTGTGTATTCTTTTTTACGCTTAGGATGATGTTTAGAGAAGTTTTTTTCTAAAAAACTACGTCCAAAAATAAGTTTTCTAATGCCTTTATCGTGATCAAAAGATATAACATGTTTATCGTGCTCATCGAAATTTTGTGCTGTAGAAACACCCACTTTAGGATGTTGTTCCATATACTTATGTAAAATGCCTAAACAATCGTTTTTAAGCATCGCATCATTATTTAAAAACAAGATGTATTTAGATTTTGCAAACTGAGCACCAAACATATTACCGCCACCAAAACCAGTATTAATAACACTTCGGTGTAAAGAGACGTGCTCTAAATTTGGAAAATTGTTTTTTAAATGCTGATAATCTCCAATTTCAGAATTATTATCTACCACAATAATCTCTATTGCTAAACTAGTAGAAGTAAAGTCTATTACAGATTGTATACACTCTAGGGTGTACTTTGCGGTATTGTAATTAATAATAATAACCGAGATATCTTTCATAAGCACAAAACTAAATAAAATTAACTAGGAATTAATACATTTGCTTGCATCAATAGTTAATGGGTTCAATATAGAAATTCTAAATTTATAAAATGACAATAACAATAATAGCACCTTCTGCCTTTGGGTATACATCTCATATTCAACGTGTATTGAATGCATACAATGGAGTAGAGGCGTCTATTTTATATTTAGATAAACCAGGATTTCAATATAAAAACGTAGCGCATAAGCTTCAAAATTTTATCTCGAAACTATTCGGAAAAAATTTAAAGAAGACTTTTGTTTTCGATCGCATTAAAAAAGAAATGCATGCTAATGGAACACAAGATGCTATTTTTATTATTCGTCCAGATATGTTAAATGATAGCACATTACAATGCATTAGAGAAAAAACAGACAACTTTATTGCTTATTATTACGATAGTACAAGACGTTTTCCAAGAAAGTTAGACATTGTAAATTATTTCGATACTATTTATAGTTACGACAAACAGGATATTAAAGAAAACGGTTTTAAGCTACTTACCAATTATATTTTTGCCGAAAATAGTGCAACCAATTACGATTATCAGTTTTTTAATATTTCTACAAACGACCACCGTTTTCCATTAATAGAAAATCTTGCGGGATACTTAAAGTCTAAAGGATGGACTTACAATATTAAAGTATTTAATGGTACGCCAATGGCTGCGGAACATGTTGAAATTATTACCGAACACCAATCTATTGAGCAGGTAGAGCGTATGATTTTAAAATCTAAAATTATTGTTGAAATACAGCGTAACGACCAAATAGGATTGTCGTTTCGAATTTTTGAAGCACTAGGCTATCGTAAAAAGTTAATTACAACGAATACAGATGTGGTTAATTACGATTTTTACAATCCGCAAAATATATTGGTAATCGACGAACATAATATTGAGATTCCTGAAGACTTCGTGAATTTGCCTTATGTAGAAATAGACGATGCTATTTTAGATAAATATAGAGTTAAGTATTGGGTGAAGCCCATTTTTGGGTTAGATTAAATTAAGATTGTTATTCTTTTGTCTTTAAACTATCCATTTTCTTTTTATACGCATCAAGTTTATCTTGTATTTCCTTAGGGAAATTCGTCTTTTCTATCTTCTTGTTAGACGATGCATTTTGTTTTTTAAGACTGTCTAATTCTGCTTCAAAGGCTTCGCTTAAGGCTTTAAATTTATTAATTGTTTCTATGCTTTTATAGTGAGAAAAAATTAAAGTATTAATCTCTTTTTTGCCATACTCATTTTTAGCTTGATTAAAAGATAGACTTAAAATAGTTATTAAATCTATCATGTTTTGATCACCTTCTAATACTTTTTTATTTACAAGTTCTTGAAAATCTTTTTGTGCTTTGAAATAGCTTTTCATACTATTAAAATCACTTTCAGAATAATCTAAAGTATCTAAGGTTTTTATAATAGGTGCTCTTTCGTCTTCTGTATTTAAATTTTGAGAAGACATAGAGTAGCTTATTAGCATTGTAATAATAAAAATGATATTTTTCATAATCTCTTAATAGTTAAAACAAACTCCTATATACATTCGCATATTCCAAAGCAGCAGTGTCCCAATTAAAACTGTTAGCACGTTCTACATAGGCAGTCGTGTATTTTGCCTTATTGGTTTCGTAAGTATGCATGCCGTTTTTAAAAACCGTTTTCATGTGTTCTGGATCAAAACTATCCCAATAAAATGCATACGCTCCACCAATTTCGGGAAGCGATGTTAAGTTAGATAAAAACACAGGTTTACCAAAACGCATAGCTTCTATGGGGGGAATGCCAAAACCTTCTAATAATGACGGAAACACAAAAGCAGCGCAGTTTTGTAAATAGTATTGTTTTTCAATAGCATTAATAGTGCCTACAATATGTACACGTTGTTCTGTTTTTGTTTTAGATATTGCTTTTGCTAATGTTGTTTTAGCATAATTACTCGTGTGGTGTCCAGCCAAGATTAAATCGTAATCCGGTAATAATTCTAGCATTTCAACTAAAGTATGTACATTTTTACGGGCATTTAAAGCACCAATAAAAAATAAATACGGACGATTAGTCTTCGGTTTTACAGGATAGGTTTCTGTTTCCAAAAGTACTCGCATGGGGTTACCATTATAAATAACATGCTCAGGAACGTTTGGCACATCAAAATATTTATGAGTAGACGCTTTTGCATATTCCGAAATATAGGTAATAGCATGACTGCGATTTAGTTTTTCAATAAACCGTTTGTTGGTCTCATGATTTAAATCGCTAGAGACTTCATCTATAAAATTAACATCGTGTACTGTTAATACATAGGGAATGTTATGATGAGGTTCTATTTTTATATTTTGATTTAAGCAATGCCAAACATCGTATTTTGTCCTAATACGAAATAATGGCTGTCTAGAAATAGAACGATAGGTTTTATAATTAAAATAGTTGCCAAATTCCTTTTTTAAAGGCGTAGTGTCTTTAGCATGCAACGTCATTTTAAAATCTGAAATATTGGCATGATGCAGTCCTTTAATTAAATGATAATTAAACTGACCAAACCCATTATTTGGATTTTTTATATTGTGAGATTCTAAAAAAACGTTTTTCATTATTTAGTCTATTTTTCTATACATCGCCCAAAGTTGTATGTAACGTTTATAAACAGAAAAAGCGTGGACATAACATATTATAAAACCTTCTTTACCATCTAAAATACCCAACCTTAAAAAATATTGATGCATAAAACGGTACCAAGGTCTAAATAGAAAGTGATATAGATTTGGGCGTACATTCTTTTTGTACAAATCCTTTGCTTGTAATTTACTATAAAGGCTTAGTTTTTCGTTGTAATTATCAAACGATTTATACGTATGGTGATCTGCAGCATGTTTTAATAATCCAATTGTCTCATTAGTTTCTATAGATTCATGTACAGGTTTACCATTGTACTTGCAATAGTTTTTATTAAATAAACGAACAGAAACATCGGTTTGAAAACCACTATATTTTATACGTTTTCCCATAAAATGGAAATTACGTTTTACATGATACACTTTTAATGCGTTTTCTGAATGTACAGTATCTACAATTTCTTTAGCTAAAGCTTCAGGTACTTCTTCATCTAAATCGAAAAATACAATCCAATCGTTTGTTGCTTGAGAAATAGCAAAGTTTTTTTGCTTGGAGAAATTTTCGAAAGTGTGTTGTATTACTTTTGCTCCGTTTTGTTCTGCAAGAGTCACTGTTTTATCTGTGCTAAAGGAGTCTACAATAATAATTTCATCGGCAAACGATAGGCTTTTTATATAGCTTTCTATGTGTATTTCTTCGTTGTAGGTTATGGCTACGGCACTAATCATTTAAAGACGTTGGTTTTATTTAAAGATTTTTATAAATCAACAAAAAACTAATAGTGTCACCTTGAGCCCAGTAGAAAGATAATTAGGTTTCGATTGTGCTCAACCAGATGTAAAATAATGGATTTATAATTTGAGAATAAAAATTAAACTAAAAACAAATCCATGCATGTTAAATAACACTTATTATATTTGTGGTAAAAGTAAGGAAACTCATTTAAAAAGTGAGTATATAATGTGACATAGATGTTAGACTGAACCTTTTGTCAAGTTCAAGACAGACTAAGATTGAAGTCTCTTTGTATATTAAAAACATATAGTTATAAATTATAAAAGCGAATAATAATGCCGAAACTTCCAGTTTTAATGTATCACAGTGTTAGTAAGGATACTGGTAATAGTAAAGGACTTACAATTTCTAAAGAACGACTGGAATCTCAATTTAAATTTTTAAAAGAGAACGGTTATACTACATTGCACTTTAAAGATTTACAAGCTTTAAAAGGACCTAGCGATTATCCTGAAAAAGCGGTTATTATTACATTCGATGATGTGTATGTAAATCAATTAGAATTAGCGTACCCTTTATTAGAACAATACGGATTAAAAGCAAGTTTTTATATTCCGTTTAAATATGTGGGAGGAACAGACGATTGGAATGATGGTACAGAACCTATTATGAGTGTTACTCAATTACAATCGTTAAACACAGATGTTATAGAGCTAGGATTGCATTCTTTTGCACATGGAAATTATAATGAGATGTCTGTAGAAGAGATACAAGAGGATTTTGATAAATGTAAAGCGTTTATTGTTGAACATAACCTAGAAATACATAATACATTAGCGTATCCGTACGGTAAGTTTCCAAGAAAAGGAGAAGAGCAACTCGCCTTTTTTAATACATTACATAATAATAGAGTAGCTTATGGTTTACGTATAGGGAATAGAGTAAATACATTTCCGTTTAAAAATAATTACGAAGTACAACGTATAGACATTAAAGGAGAAGATAGCCTAGCGACTTTTAAAAAGAAGTTGAAACGTGGGAAAGGTTGGTTTTAAATAAGCTTTAATTTTTTACTTCTATATAAACTATCATTAAACAAGGGGATTATTTTAGTTTTCTTTATTAAAAAAGTATCGATTCGGTTATATAGTTTCCATTCTTTATTATACTCAGGAAAAACTCTTATTTTATTTACATGTAAGAATAACGAATCCTTTGTAATTACCCATTTTCCTTTTTCTTCAAATGATTCTAATTGATGAAAATTACTGTATTCTTTTCTAAAATATTCTCCATTATTAAAGAGAGTTAAGCTGTCCATTATGTTGAATGCTTTTTTATTAGATAATTTTACTTGTATTACTTTAAATAAAGGGCCTTTTAATTTTTTTAATTCATAAGTTCGATAAACTTCTTGAGAGTATAAACTTATAGCTAACATAGAAAATATGAGCATTAATTTTATGTTATTCATTTTTTAGAGATTATAAATACTTGAGCTAAAGTATATGAAGCTATTAAACAATAAAACGAATAATGAGTTAAATGCTACTACGAATGAGTTAATAGGGAGAGTTTCTAAGAAAAAGTTGAAACGCGGGAAGAGGTGTTTTTTATAATCTACGTAGATGTACGTATTTCATTTGTAATAAATTACTTATATATTCGTTTACTCATTGAAAAAGTGTGTATACTCATTATTCTTTCTCTAAAATAATACACTTACATACTTTTGGTCTATTACTCATTTTAAACCAATGTTAAACGTATGCAGCAAAAAATCAAACTATATTTAAAGACGGGAATTCTTCTTTTAGGAGTATGTTTCTTAGTTTTTAATTGCCAGAAAGATGATGGTTTTAAAGAAGAACAAAATGCTGAAATTGTAAAAAATCAATCTTTTAAAATCTCTAAAATTAATAAAGAAAGAGTTTTATCTAATAGAATTGTAAAAGAAAAAATAGAAACTATTTCTAGAAATATAAAACAAAAGGAAAATCATTTGCATAATAAAGATGTAGTTTCTAGTGAACACGGTTTTACTATAAATACAAATCAAGTAACTTACATAGAAAACAATGACGGAACGTATCATTCTTACACTTTTCTTATAGAAAGAGAGGTAGAAACTACAATTTTAGAAAATTTACTATTGTCATTACAGTCTGATGGTTCTTATAAAATGGCATTATTAACCTATAATATTACTGCTCAAGAAAAAGAAGATATAGCTAATGGACTGTCTGTAGATGTGTCTAATAAAGTAAATTCTGTAGAAATTAATGAAGAAGGATTAATAACCGATATTTTTAGCAAAGATGAATTTTGCACAAAAATTATAGAAACCTATTGTAGTGCAGGATTACATCCTTATGGTTATTTCGCTGATGGAGTACCTTGCGATGGCTATACTGAAAATACTATTTGGGAATCTCCTGGATGTGCGCCTGGTGACCCTGGAAGTAATAACAATAATGATACCGACAATAGTAATAATAACGAGACAGACTCAAATACTAGTTCAGGTAATGAACAAACAAATAATGGCGGAAGTGGCAACCCTCCACCAAATGATAATGAGAATGTTACTGGGATAACAACCTCTTGTGAAGGAGTGAATTGTCCAGAAGAATTAGACGATTGTGAAACTATAAAGCAAGATTTATTAGATTTAGTAAATAATCCAACTATCAAGGCTCACATAAATGGATTTAGACCAGGCATTTTTTCTGAAATGAATAATAATTACAAAGAAGATGGTGCTCGTTTTGCTAAAACAGGAAATAACCAATATGTTCCTCGATATCCAGATGAAAGACTAAATAATGGCTTAGATTATTCCCCAGATTATGAAGACAATGAAGTAGTCTCAATTCATATACATCAACAACAATATTATGATTTAGATATTAGCCCCAATCCTTTTTTTAATGCTCCAGTACCATCCCATAAAGATATAATAGAATTATTAGAGAATGTTCATCATATTAGTACAACAAATGCCAGTTTGAGTGAAGAAGTTACTCAAATTGTAATGACAGAAGCTGGTGTGTTTGCGATGGTAATTGATACACAAAATGCATTGAATATACTTTCAGCATTAGAAGAGCAAGATGAAATAAAGTTAAAAGAATTTAAAGTTAGGTTTGAAAAGAAAGTTTTAGGAGATTGGAAAAAAGTTAATCAAAATGCAGGAGAAGTGTGTGATGCTCAATGTTTACAAAGAACTATAAATAAATTTATTAAATTTATGAAGAAAGATAAAATAGCAGGGAATAAATTTAAAGCCAAAGTTTTACAAGCTGTGCTAAATGATAATAACGAGATAATAGATTGGATTTGTAATTAATAAAAAATGAAAAAAATAAAAACTATAATATTATTGAGTTTAACTTTAACAAGTTATGTTTTTTATGCTCAAGAAGAAATAATTCCTTTAACGGAAATCTCTACTTTCGATGAAGAAAATAACGTTATATACTATTACAAGGATATTAATAATGATTTAAGTAAATTTTTAGGAACTTGGAAGTATGAAGATTCTAATAAAGAATTAATTGTTAAATTCTATCTTAAAGAACATAATGAATCTGGCGGTATGTATTACGATGAAGTTTTCGCTAGGTTTAAATATACCGAAAATGAAATAGTGGTATATAATACGATGAATGATACAAGTGAAGCTAACGAATATAGAATTTTTGGAGGATTGATTTATGAAGATAGTTTAAATAACCTATCATTAGGTTATTATGAACCTACAGATATACCATACGATGGAGCTGTGAGTCCAAGTTTAAACCTTAAGTATTTATCTTGTGATAATTTAGGGTGCAGTCCACAATTAAAGTGGGATATATTTTGGACAAGGAATAAATCTTCTGAGATATGGCCATTTAAGATTCCTTCAAATTTAATATTAACCAAACAATAAAGATGAAATACAGACTCTATTATTGTATATTACTGTATGTAATTTGTTATAATTCTTTTTCTCAAACAAATTTTACAGATATAGATATTTCTTTTAAAGCGTATTCTAGTTCAATAATAAATGGAGATACAGAAGCGTATTTAAATTTAATTCATCCTAGTTTTTTTGAAGAAGATAATAGAATAGAACAATCTAGAAAGCATTTAAATACTATTAAAAGATATAAAGAAAAAAATAGTAGCAATTGTAAAAGTGATTGTACAAGTTTTATGTCTATAAAAAATATTTCTAAAATGCGTAAAATAAAAAACAAACTATATTGTTTTGTTGATTATTTATGGGTTCGCGAGATAGAATTTAAGAATGTACCTGATGTTCGTAGCGAAGATGATTACAAAGAAACTATAGAAAACTATAATAAAAACTATAGAAAAAAAAGTTTTCAATCTCAAATGGTGTCATACGATTCTATTAATAAAAGAGCCATAATTGTTTCTTATGATAGGGTTTTAATGTTAAAAGATTCTAGTAATACATGGAAATACATACCAAGAAGAAGAGAGCAGTTAATTGGTTTATGGAAGAATTATGAAAGTATGTTGAGAGAATTTTTACCAAAGCGAATAATTAAAAAATTAAATGCAGTGCAGATTTAATGAAAATTGAAATAATTAAAGCATCCTTAGTAAAAACTAACGAATCCCCTTCTGCAACAATATTAACTTAACATACCTAGAAAACACACCATAAGCATTTATAGTTGCAACAGTTAAACCAGGAATACCATCTAGAAAACCGCGACGTAAAATGTAGCTACTAAAAAAGCGGTAAAACGGTTTAAAAGCTAAATGAAAATAGGTGGCTTTTTTGCCTTTTTTTAGCATTTGTTCTGCCTGAAACCAAGCATAGCTATCCTTTTTACTTATATAATGCATTAAGCCTTTATAAGTATAATGTAATACAGGGTTTTTTAATTTACCAATAGAACCCTCTATAATTAGTTTTTCGTGTACGCTACCTTCAAAACGGCATTGTTCTCTTATAACTAATCGGGTAACATCATCACTATGATGGTACAGAAAACGATTCATATAAAAATGAGGGAAATTAAGTTTGTAGCCGCTATGCTTTCCAGAATCCATAGCTTGTAATATTTCCTGCTTTAAAGCATACGGAATACGTTCATCTCCATCTACAAATAATACCCATTCGCCAGTAGCATATTGTAAAGCATGGTTTTTCTGGTTCGAAAAATTATCAAATTTTCGAGACAAGACTTTACAACCAAAATTTTCAGCAATCTCTACTGTGTTATCTGTACTTAAGGAATCTATAACAATAATCTCATCTGCAAATTTAACAGAGTAAAGCGCATCTTTAAGATAAAGCGCTTCGTTGTAAGTGGGTATAATTACAGAGAGTTTCGTCATAATAATTTGAAGGCACAAACTTACTAAAAAACTTTATCTTTGTTGCCTGTATGACAAAAATAGACACGACAGTAATACTTACAGACGATTATGGTTTCGAGCATTTAGAAACTGTTTTACACGGTTACAATAATCAAGCTTATCGTTTGTTCGAAATTATTATAGTTACCGAACATAATACCGAAGCTATTACAAACATTATAAAAGCTATTGCAGGAGATGTCTTTTTCAGCATTAATATACTAACGAAAGCGGAGGCTATAACTAATAGTAATACAGACTATTTAATTTTCTCGAATACCAATACTTTACCAAGAAAAGATTTTATTGAGCAACATGTAGCAAAAAGAGAAGAAGGCTATTTTATTGCTGGAAAAACAAAAGCGTATAATGAAGCCCCAAAAATAGAAACACCAATTGTTTATAATGAAGACAGTTTCGACTTTAATTGGTTAAGGGAAAACGGTATGGATGTTAGAGAGCGAAATAACACAATGATTTGTAATACATCGGCTTGGAAAACAGATGCACAACAATTAGAAATAGGAATCCTTTTTAGTTCTAAGCACAAATTAGAACGTCACTTATTAAGTCATTCTCTAAAAGCGAAAACACTACGAAATAAATATATATGCGTACATTTGCAAAGCAAATAATACGCAATACTAAATTATAAGATTCCCGCCTAAATTTATCTTAAGGATAGACGAAAGACGTGAATGACAAATAAATATTGACATGAAGGATTTACCAATATCTGTAATAGTAAGTACTTACAATTCTGAAGACTACTTAAGTAAAGTTTTACAGAGCTATAAAAATCAAGACTATACAAATTATGAAGTTATAGTTGCAGATGATGGTTCTCGTGAAACGACTAAAGCTTTAATAGAAAGTTTTATGGCAGATTATCCTGTGAAATTACGTCATATTTGGCATGAAGATAAAGGGTATCGTAGACAAGAGTTATTAAATAAATGTATTGTACAAACGGAGTACGATTATATTTTAATGACAGATGGCGATTGTATTGCGCGACCAGATTTTGTGTCTACACATGCAAAATATGCAGAAAAAGGATTCTTTTTATCTGGAGGGTATTGCAAATTAGACAAGCCAACAAGCGACGCTATTGCTTTAAGTGATATAGATAATGGTAATTGTTTTAAACCTAAATGGTTAAAAAAACAAGGTGTTTTAGGTAAAAAACAACAACTAAAATTAAGTGTAGGCGATAAGTTAGCTAACTTTCTAGATGTTGTAACACCAACAGGAGCAACTTTTAATAACTGTAACTCTAGTGCATGGAAAGAAGACTTAATTACTATTAATGGTTACGACGAACGTATGCAATACGGCGGGCCAGATAGAGAATTAGGAGAACGTCTAGTTAACTTGGGTATAAAAACGAAACAAATTAGATACAAAGCTATTTGTTTACATTTAGAGCACCCAAGAGGTTATAAAACCAAAGAATCTTTAGATAGAAATTTAGCTATTAGACGTAATACAAAATACCATAAAGTAATAAAAACACCTTATGGTATAGAAAAGTTAGAGGTAAAAGAATAAACTTGTATTTAACACAAAAAATATGAGCGTCGGGTCGAGTAATTCAGACAGCTATCGGAATTGTCTCTAGAACTCATTTTATGAATTCAACGCTCTCTAAATGAGTAATAGATTAAACTTATAGTTTTTTGTAAGTTCCTATTTTCCAGTATGTTTTTTCCTCATCTGTAGTAACAGTTTCAAACTCTAATTTTTTAAGTTGTGAGTTATCATCAAAATACTCCCAACAGCCTAAACCTTCTCTATAAATAGAAATAATTAGAATACCATTATCGTTTAAATGCGCTAATACTGTTTTTAAAACATTAGCCTTTTCTGTTTCGTGTATATAATAAAAAGCTTCATTAAATACAATAACATCGTAACTACTTTCTGGTTTAAATGTATGTATGTCTGCGCAAACAAATTTAGATTTTGGTAATTGTTTGCTATTTGCTTTTAATATAGATACAGACGAAAAGTCCATACCATAGAAAAAATTAAAATCGGTATCCTGCAGGTTTTCTAATAAAATACCTTCACCACAACCTAATGCTAAAATATCTGATCCGTTTTTGCCATGTTTTTCAATGTTTTTAACAATGGTTTGGTATCTAACACGTTCTCTGTCGTTTTTTAAATTATCCCAACGGCCCTTTCTGTATTGTTTGTTCCATCGTTGTTTGCGTCTCCAATTATGGAATTTATCTATAACGTTCATATAATGATTAATGCTTCTTAAGGTGATTATTTAAAAATACTTTTAATTTAGGTAAAATTAACTCTGGCGTTAACTGTTTATACATAAAAGTAGGGTCTTCTTCAATCTTACGACGTTCGCTTCTTTCTTTAGAAAATAAATCAGGTTTCTCTTCAAGTAAGTGGATTGAAGTATGCGTGGTTCCGTCTTCGAAACTAGCCCAATGTTCTTTTAAAACATAAGGCGAGAAAATAGTAAATGTTGGTTTGTTTACAGCTTTTGCAATATGAATTGTTCCGCCTTCATTACCAACTAATAGTGTGCATTTATTCATAAGTGTTATAAATCCACGAATGCTATCTTCATAGATATCC
The DNA here is from genome assembly GCA_947494205.1 of uncultured Flavobacteriaceae bacterium. Lineage (GTDB taxonomy): Bacteria > Bacteroidota > Bacteroidia > Flavobacteriales > Flavobacteriaceae > JAHDHI01. The sequence continues at coordinate 32,839 of CANLUH010000015.1, forward strand.
ATAACAATACTGTCTTTATCTGCACACTGTTCGTATATAGATATCGCATCGTTTTTTTGATGCGGAGCATAATTAAAAAGAACATTAACATTGTAATGTTTTGTTATATAATCTATAATAGTAACAATATATTCGTAAGGCATAGATTTTTGTGGCGTGCTTCCTAAAACCCCTAACATAATAAAAGGTTTATCGTAGTGCTCTAGCTTATTATATTCTAGCTCCTGCTGCGTTAAAGTTATTTTAGGAATTTCATCTATAGCTATTTCCGAACAATCGAAAGCTGAGGTTATCATATTAATACGATCCTCAATGGCTTTTCCACAGTTTTTTGATTTCTGCTTTAAAAAAGAAATGTTATGCGTGTAAAATGGTAATGGTGGGTTTTTCTCTCGTTTTTTAAATCCTATACGTTTGGTAGCTTTAGAAAATAAACAAATCAATCGGCTTTGCATTTTAGCATAAGGATCGAAAATAATATCATACTTGCGTTTTCTTATGGTTTTAATTAAAGCCAGTAAGTTGCCTATTTTCTTTAATTCCTTGTCGTTAATAACAATAATATTATCAATATTAGGATTGTTTTCTATAACGCCCGTTGTATAATCGTAAACCAAATAATCTATAGTACTTTCTGGAAATAATTTTTTCATATTCTGTGCAATCACAGAAGCAATGAGTACATCTCCAATACGTTTATTTTGTATGACTAAAATGTTTTTCATATTTATTTCCCTAAGCATAGGGAATTCCTGCTTGTTAATTGGTTTGTACGCAAAATATTGTTTTTTCAGCTTTTATTAAAATTTAGATTCACATATCTTTGAAAAATAACAACATTATATGAGTATTGTACACATCCATCCAAAATACGAACATTTAAAAACAGAATTGTTAGAATGTATTACCCATTTTGATACCAAAGGAACGTACATAACTAAAGGTGAACGTAATATTATAAAAAGCTTTACAGTAGCAGGCGAAACTATAAATGTAAAATCGTTTAAAACCCCTAAAGCCTTTAATAGTGTTATATACAAACATGTTAGGAAGTCTAAAGCGAGACGTTCTTTCGAGTATGCTAAGCGCCTTACAGATGCTAATATATTAACACCATTCCCCATAGCATACATAGAAAATACAAATGCAGTAGGTTTAAAATCTAGTTACTACATAAGTAAGCATGTGAATTACGATTTGGATTTTAGAGTTTTAATACACAACCCGTTATATCCTGAACGCGATACTATTTTAAAACAATTTACAGCATTTACCTATGCATTGCATAAAAACAATATTAATTTTCTAGACCATTCCCCAGGTAATACTTTAATAGTTAAAAATAAAAGTGAATATGATTTTTATTTAATTGATTTAAATAGAATGAGGTTTGAAACCATGAGTTTAGAGAAACGAATGGATAACTTAAAACGCTTATGGCTGTCTAAAAAAATGATTAGAATTATTGCTGAAGAGTATGCCAAATTAAGTAACGAACCGTTTGATACAGTTTATAATTTACTATTAGAATCTTCAAGACAATTCAAATTAAAGATTAACAGAAAGAAACGTTTTAAGCGAAAGTATTTGAAGAAGAAAAAGTAGTTTATAAGTTATAAGTTATGAGTTATGAGTTATGAGTTATGAGTTATGAGTTGTGAGTTGTGAGTTGTGAGTTGTGAGTTGTGAGTTGTGAGTTATGAGTTATGAGTTGTGAGTGAGGAAGTGGGAAGTGGGAAGTTAAAAAAGTGTTTGGTCGAGTTTCTCGACTCCGTTCGAGACAGGCTAAAGTCAAGACTTCAAAAAATAATAAAACAAGAAAACTCTAAATTTAAAATGAATTAATAGCTTTTGAATTTAGAGTTTTTATATTTCCAACAGCCAACAGCCAACAGCCAACAGCCAACAGCCAACAGCCAACAGCCAACAGCCAACAGCCAACAGCTAGACCGCTACATTATGCTCACGTAAAGCATCATTTAAAGACGTCTTTTTATTAGTACTCTCTTTACGTTTACCAATAATTAAAGCACAAGGCACATTATAATCTCCCGCTGGGAACGATTTTGTATAACTTCCTGGAATAACAACAGAACGAGCTGGCACACGACCTTTCATTTCTACAGGCTCGTCACCAGTAACATCAATAATTTTAGTAGAAGCAGTTAACACTACATTAGCACCTAAAACAGCTTCGGTTTCTACATGTACACCTTCAACAACGATACAACGCGACCCTATAAATGCATTATCTTCAATAATAACAGGAGCAGCCTGTAAAGGCTCTAAAACGCCACCAATACCAACACCACCAGATAGATGCACGTTTTTTCCAATCTGTGCACAACTACCAACAGTAGCCCAAGTATCTACCATAGTCCCTTCGTCTACATACGCACCAATATTTACATAACTAGGCATTAAAATAGTACCAGCAGAAATATAAGCACCATGTCTAGCAACAGCATGAGGTACTACACGAATCCCTTTTTCTTTATACCCAGTTTTTAAAGGAATTTTATCATGAAATTCGAAAATACCAACCTCAATAGTTTCCATTTTTTGGATTGGGAAATATAAAACCACAGCCTTTTTTACCCACTCATTAACCTGCCAGCCATTTGCTGTAGGTTCAGCAACACGAAGTGTACCTTCATCAAGTAAGCCAACTACTTTTCTAATCGCAGCAGTAGTGTCGTTGTTGTTTAATAATGCTCTGTCGTCCCAAGCATTTTCGATAATTTGTTGTAAATCTTTCATGTCAATATTTATTTGTCATTCCCACGTAGGTGGGAATCTCATATTTTGTCATTCCCTTGAATACGGGAATTTCATCATTATTTTATTTAAGTCTATTAATCTATTTTAACTAAATATGTCGTAAAATAATTACAACCTTAAATACATTCTATAGAATATATTTTGCATACACAGCCAAAACAAACCAATACAAAAAGAAATGAAACTAAAATGCCTCAACTTTTACGCAAATATAGTTTCAATTTATAATTTGGCATAATATTTATTATATACTAATTAAAACCTTAAATTTGCACAAAAATTAATAATGGCTCAGATTCTAGCAATAGATTATGGTAAAGTAAGAACCGGTTTAGCAGTAACAGACGATATGCAAATTATCGCTTCTGGATTAACTACAGTACCAACAAAAGAGTTATTAGACTATTTAAAAACGTACACTAGTAAAGAGAATGTAGAGTTGTTTTTGGTGGGGGAACCTAAACAAATGAATAACGAAGCAAGCGAAAGCGAAGTGTTAATAGCACCTTTTATTAGCCAGTTACGCACTTTTTTTCCACAGATACCCATAAAACGAGTAGACGAACGGTTTACGTCTAAAATGGCTATGCAAACCATGATTAGTAGTGGTTTAAAAAAGAAACAACGACAAAATAAAGCATTAATAGACGAAATTAGTGCTACAATCATTTTACAATCCTATTTATACAATAAATAGTTCTTTCATCGAATATATCTGCATTTAGTCTTAATTGCAGTGGTTAACGTTTTAATAATTCTTTCAAAGGGGATACTTGGAATACATTTATATAAATCAATAAATATATTCTCATGAGAAAGATTACTTTACTTAAAATACTATTAATTTTCACCGCCTTTGGCTATGCACAAACCACGTGTCCAGCTTCTATTAAATCTAATAGTACAATAGATGCACCAACATTTGTTTTGGCAAATGGACAAAATGGATGTAATGAGGTGACTTGGCCATTAACCATATTAGTAGACGGTTTAACCTATTCTTATGTTAGTTGTAGTGGTGGAAATTTAAAATACATAATAGATGGCGGGCAAACACCTCCAGCAAGTTTTGACGTTACCGTAGATTATGGTAATGGACTTATTTGTGATTATGATGTAGATGGAAATTTAATTACACTATCTAATCAAGAGTTCTATAACAATAAAGTAGCACTTAACGTGCACCCAAACCCGATAACAAAAGGAAAACTACTTAATATTGATTTTATAGAAGATACAACAGGAGTTATAGAACTCTATAATATTACAGGACAGAAAATTTATAGTAAAAGTATTAAATCATCAAAAAATGAAGCTGTAAGTATAAATAAGTTTAACAGTGGTATTTATTTAATGAAGATTAGATCTAAAGGACAAACACAAATTAAAAAAATAATTATTCAATAAAATAATACGATTTTTCTTTTAAATTTTAAAAACTGCATAATTATTATGCAGTTTTTTGTACATAAACATTACAAAAACGTCTAATAGTTGTATTTTTGCAATTCTTTAAAAATTGAAATAATGATTTTACCAATAGTTGCCTACGGCGACCCTGTTTTAAAGCAAAAAGCTAAAGAAATAACTGCCGAATATCCTAAGTTAAAAGAATTAGTCGAAAACATGCACGAAACTATGTATGGTGCATATGGTTTAGGTATTGCAGCACCACAAATAGGCTTAGCCATTCGTTTATTTGTAGTCGATGCTTCTCCGTTTGCAGAAGATAAGGAGTTAGATGAAGAAGAACGTGAGTATTTAAATAACTTTAAACATACGTTTATAAATCCTGTAATTTTAGAAGAAACAGGAGAAGAGTGGGCATTTAACGAAGGCTGTTTAAGTATTCCAGATGTAAGAGAAGATGTATTTAGAAAGCCTAACGTAAAAATTGAGTATTACGATTTGGACTTTAAAAAACAGACTATGGAGTTAGATGGTATTGCGGCTAGAATAGTTCAGCACGAATACGATCATATAGAAGGCATCTTGTTTACAGATAAATTATCGGCATTAAAAAAACGTTTAATTAAAAGTAAATTAACCAACATTTCTAAAGGAAAAGTAGGGATTGATTACAGAATGCGCTTCCCAAATCAAAAAAAGAAACGATAAAACTTGTTTAAAAGGAGCGAACACTAGATATTTGCCATCCTTAAAAAAGAATAAATATGGGATTAGATAAAATATTAGCAATAGCAGGAAAGCCAGGATTATACCAATTAGTAACACAAACACGTGGAGGTTTTATTGCACAATCACTAATAGACAATCGTAAGATTTCGGTAGGAATACAACAAAACGTTAGTATTTTAAGTGAAATAGCTATTTATACTTTAACAGAAGAAGTGCCTTTACGTGAGGTATTTAAAAAGATTGAAGCTAAAGAAAACGGAGCGCAAACAAGCATTAGTCATAAAGACGGTAAAGATAAATTAGAAGAGTACTTTTTTGAAGTGTTACCAGATTATGATGAAGATAGAGTATATGCTAGCGATATTAAAAAAGTAGTACAGTGGTATAACATGCTACAAAAAAATGACTTATTAAACCTTGAAGAAGAACCAGTAGTAGCTTCGGAAGAAGAAGAATAAACGCTTTATTAAGGTAACCAAATATAAAAATCCAGCTTTTTTAAGCTGGATTTTTTTGTTGTATTTAAATTCATTTGGTATAAAACCAAATCATTGTACTTTTACTAAAATAAAATTGAAATATGAATTCTAGAGCAGACCAACTAAAAGCCTTTGACCGTTTATTAACTATTATGGACGAGTTACGTGAGCAATGTCCGTGGGATAAAAAACAGACCATGGAAACCTTACGACACTTAACCATAGAAGAAACTTACGAGTTAGGTGATGCTATTTTAGACAACGATTTAGATGAAATTAAAAAGGAAGTTGGTGATTTAATGCTGCACTTGGTATTCTATGCTAAGATAGGTAGCGAAACGAATAGTTTTGATATTGCTGATGTTTGTAACAGTATTTGCGAAAAACTAATACATAGACACCCACACATTTACGGAGATGTAAAAGTTACTGATGAAGAAGATGTAAAGCGTAATTGGGAAAAACTAAAGCTTAAAGAAGGAAAGTCTAGCGTACTTGAAGGTGTACCTAAAAGTTTACCTGCTTTAGTAAAAGCTAATAGAATACAGGATAAAGTTGCTGGTGTTGGTTTCGATTGGGAAAAACCAGAACAAGTATGGGAAAAAGTAGAGGAGGAGCTGGAAGAATTTAAAACCGAAGTAGAAAAAGGAAATACCGATGCAATAGAAGACGAATTTGGTGATGTTTTGTTTTCTATGGTAAACTATGCTCGCTTTTTAAATATAAACCCAGAGAATGCTTTAGAACGTACTAATAAAAAATTCTCGAAACGTTTTCAATATTTAGAAGCCAAAGCTAAAGGCATGCACAAAGATTTAAAGGATATGACGCTGGCAGAAATGGACGTTTTTTGGGAAGAAGCAAAAAAACTTTAATTTTTTTTAAATTAAAAAATCCAAATCTGTTTTTGATGCGTATATAAAACAAATGACATCAAATTTTCATAGAGAATTGGTTAATAGCATAAACTTAAAAATGGTGTCATTTTAAAATAGAATTATTTCTTATTTAAGCGAAAAGAGAAATAATCGGTTAGTTTAGTTAGGGGCCACAATCCTACTTCCTCCCTCGGAAGTAGGATTTGGTTTTTTATAGAAGTTTTAGTTTTTTGTTATAGTGTAAAATAGTTTGTTATTTAATTCCTTATTTCTAATAATTCGTTTTCTAAAGCTGTTTTAATTTCTAATTGATTGTTATTTAATGTACCATTCAAAATATTTAGTCCTTCGTAAGGATTAGCATTCAAATTATACATTTCTTCATTTCCATTAGCGTTTACTATCAATTTATATTGTCCATTACTTATAGTCCAAATATCATTAATACCATCATTCTGTTCAGAGTATTGAAAATCACGAATTGTAGTACTTTCAGTAAGTAATGTTTTAAAACTTTTACTGTCATTTATTTCTGTTACAGATATACCCGTTAATTCGGCTATTGTAGCAAATAAATCTGTACTCGTAATTAAATTGTTGTCTGTAGCTCCTATTCTAGTAACATTAGGACCAGAAACATATAAAGGGGTGTTTATTCCTCCTTGGTAAAGAGAGCCTTTTGCTGTAGTATTAGTATATGGAAATTGAGCAACTTGTCCTGGAGAACCGTTATCTCCAACAAAAATGATTATAGTATTTTCTCTTTCTCCTTCAGGTATATTATCCAGAAGACGCCCAATTTGATAATCCATAGCTTCAATTGCTGCCATATAGTATGGCATTTCTTCCATGCCATTTGTATATTCTGGTAAATTACCTTGAGAATGCATTTCTGTAGGAGGTACATGAAATGGAGTATGTGGAGCAGTGTATGCTAACCATAAAAACCAAGGTTTGTCTTGTGCGTTTACCCAATTTATGGCTAGGTCAGTAAATGTTTCTGTAATATAATTAGTTTGTTGTGTTTGCAATCCATTTTCAGAGAGTTGCCATTGGTAATAACTTTGTACACCTCCTCCAATTAACCCTGCATAATAATCCATTCCAAAAGTTTCTGGATTTACATTACTACCATTACCAGATAAATGCCATTTACCAACAATTGCAGTACTGTAAGCATTATTTGTTTGCTGTTTTATATAGTTTTGAAGTATTGTTTCAGAGGCGTTTAATACGTCTCCAACAACTTTAACTCCTGTACGATAACCATATTTTCCTGTTATTATTGAAGCTCTAGTAGGTGAACAAGTTGGATACACCCAGCAGTTATTAAATGAAATCCCTGAATTTCGAATACTATTTATATTTGGTATATTAGGTTTTATAGAACCTTCTGAAAATCCAGGTGTAGCATCTTTACCCATATCATCTGCGATTATAAGTAGAATGTTAGGCGTTATAGAAGTTGTAGGTACTGTATTGTTTGTTCCTTCTGGGGTTGTATCATCTTTAGAACATCCAGATAATACTGTTAAAAGAACTGTAAATAAGATTGTGGTACTTTTTATAATGTTTCTCATTCTTGTAGATTAGTTGTTAAACGTTTAGACTAAGTGTTATACGAATGGTTTAATTATAAAAACAAAAAATCCCTCTGCGAAAGAAGGATTTTTTAATAGTTAATAAACTTAAATGTTATTCAGATTGTGCATCTGGCTCTGGGTTTTCTGGAGCAGGTGTTGGTTTAGGTTTATATAATTCTTTAATCTTTTTTAATTTGCTATTCCAAATCACTAAAGATTCTTTGTGTCTCTTTATGTTATCGTGCACACTTTTTACTAAAGGGTTTTTATCGTCTGCATGTTTAAAGAATAATAGGTTATTCTCTAATTGATTTATTTCTCCTTTAATTTCATCTACTTTCTTTCTAATAAAAGAGCGTTCGTTATCTAACACTCTAGAGTCGCTTGCAGTAGCTAAATCCTGAAGCTTGTTCTCAAACTTAATCATTTCTACTTCCGTTTTATTCATGTCTAATGTTTTGAATAAACCGTCTAGAGCTGTGTTGAAATCACCTTCAATTTTACGTTTTTTTCCAGGTACACGTCCAATAGTTTTCCATTTAGCAATGTATTCTTTAATAGTTGCTAAATCTGCTTTTTGTTCTCCTGCTAGTTTTACAGTTTTAACTTCTGCTAAAAGTGCTTCTTTTTCTGTGTATGCTTTTTCTTCTTCTTCGCTTGCTTCATTACGTTTTGCATGAATACGATCAAAATACCCATTACAAGCCGATTTAAATTGCTTCCAAATTTTGTCGCTGTCTTTTCTTGGTACATGTCCAATACGTTTCCAATCGCCTTGAATTTTCTTCATTAAAGGCGTAGTTGCTTCAAAATCGTCACTGTCTTTATTGTCTTCAGCTATTTTAATTAAGGCTAATTTCTTTTCAAGATTGTCGTATTGATCTTTCTTTAAATCTTTATAGAATGCGTTTTTCTTTTTATTAAAGTCTCTAACGGCATCTTTAAATTTTGCCCAAGTAGCTTCATTAACTTTAATAGGAACTTTTCCTGCTTTAAAGAATTCTTCTCTAAGCGCTTCTATGGTTTTTATAGCATTTTGCCATCCGCTGTGTGATTTTACAGCTTCGTTTGCTTTCTCTTCTATTTTAGCAATAATACCATGCTTTACCTCTAAGTTTTTTTCATATAACTTATCTAGGTTAGCAAAGTAGTCTTGACGTTTATCATTAATAACTTTAGTGGCTGCTTTAAAACGATCCCAAATGACTTCTCTATGTTCTTTAGCAACTGGTCCTAAATCTTCTTTCCAAAGTTTATGTAATACTTGTAGTTCTCTAAAGGATCTATTTATATTATCGTCTTGCGCTAATTCTTCAGCGCGTTCAATAATTTTAGTTTTCTTATCTAAGTTGTGTGCAAAATCTTTGTCTCTTAAATCTCTATCTAAGTGCAGTAAATCGTAGAATTTTTCAACATTAAAATGGTAGCTGTTCCAAGCATTATTATACTTGTCTCTTGGTATTGGTCCAGCATTTTTCCATCGGTCTTGAATATCTTTAAACGACTTGTACTTTGTATTCATAGACTCGTCGTTATTAATTAACGTCTTAATGTCTTCTATGATTTCTAGTCGTACATTTAAATTATCTTTTAAGTTTTTTTCTATGCCTTTATAATGTGCATTTAATTTAGAGCGGTACTCTTTAAATGTATCGTTAAAATTACGTTTTAAAGGATTACTGTAATGGAAATCGATAACGTTTCCGCCTTGTGCTATAAATTCTTCTTTTTTCTCTTCTAAAAGCGTATTGAATTTAGTGTTAAATTCATTTTTTATGCCCTCTACATGAGATTTAATGGCTTGTACTTTTTCGTTTTTAACTAATTTTTCGAGTTCTATAACCAATTCATCTAAAGACATCGAGTGATAATCTTTCTCTTCTATGGTATGCCTTTCGCTATTACCTTCATCTTCTGCGTCTTCTGCATTTGCATCATCAATTTCATTAATTACTGCATCGTCTTCATTTGTAGCGGTTGTAGTTTCTGCTGAAGTTTCAGTTTCTGTTGCAGTTTCTTGTACCTCGTTATCTGTTTCATTAACAGTTTCTTGAGTTGCTTCTTGGGCGTTTGTAGTTGTTTCCGAAGGTGTATTTGCTGCATCGTTAACTTCGTTTTTTCCATCTGCATTTTGCAGGTTATCTTGCTCTGACATTTTATTAAATGTTTAAGGTTTTTTCAAAAAATTAGACGTTAAAGATAGTAAAAGTTCACTATTTATAACGTTTTACATCATTTTAAATACATTACGTAATATTCTCTAAATGCTATTAATTAGAAATGTTGAGTTTACTTGTTCCAAATACGCCAAGATTTTTCGGCTTGTAATTCTAACATGCGATGCCCGTTAATAGTAGTTGCACCTTGTTGTTTTCCTAGTTTTAAAAACTGTGTTTTTTCTGGATTATATATTAAATCGAAGAGTATGTGCTTGTCTGTAATACCATTATATGGTATCTCTGGACAGGCTTCTATATTAGGGTGTGTGCCTAAAGGCGTACAGTTTATAAGTAACGTATGTTTTGTTATCTCTTCTTTTGTAAGCGTATTGTAAGTGTATTTAGAATGTTTTGATGCCGTTCTGGATACAAAACTATACTTAATACCTAATTTTTTTAAGGCATAGGCAACTGCTTTACTGGCGCCACCAGTACCCAATATTAATGCGTTTTTATGATGCTTTTTTAAATAGGGTTCTAGCGTTTTTTTAAACCCATAATAATCGGTGTTATAACCTACTAGTTTTCCTTTTTTGTTGATTCTTATCGTGTTTACGGCACCTATAGCTTTTGCTGTTTTGTTAAGCTTGTCTAGATATGGAATAATGACTTCTTTGTACGGTATTGTAACGTTACAGCCCGATAGGTTGGAGGTGTGTCTAGTTTGTATATCGAAAAGTGAAATGACCTCTAAATCGAAATTTACATAAGTTGCATCGGTAATGTTTTCGTTTTCAAATTTTGTTTTAAAATATGTTCTTGAAAATGAGTAGTCGATATCTTTTCCTATTAAACCAAATTTACGCATCGTTCGTTTTCATTTTTTTACCATAGAGTTCTAATCCAAGTACAATAGCAATTCCTATAAATATATAAAAGATAGCAATTCCCGTTTCTGTATTTAACTCAGGAATAAAACGTCTGTAGTTTTCTATAATCTGTTTGCCTGTAGAATCTAGTAAAAAGTCACCATTGCTTTGTGTCTTATAAATGGTCTCTTTCCATGGCCAAACCACACCTAAAGAGCCTACAATAAAACCAATTATAGAAGCCATGGTTACGCTTTTATAATGTTTTAAAATGTAATTTAAGGCATGCGAAAAACTAACTAACCCTACAATAGATCCTAGTGTAAATACAACTAATACCTTAAGCATTCTAATACGTTCTACATTATCTGTGAAACTAAAATTACCGCCCAGAACCTCGTAAACAGTATCGTAAAGAGCATTTACAGAGTCTACTAATAATAGAACATAATTACCTAATAGAATTAAGATAAAAGACCCCGAAAAGCCTGGTAAGGTCATCCCAGAAACGCTAATGATTCCGCAGAAAAAAACAAACCATAAATTATCGTTTTCCATGGCAGGATCTAAAAAACTAATACTTAATCCTAAAGCTGCACCTATGCATATGGCCGAAAGTGTGGTTGCTTTCCAGTCTTTAAAATCTTTACCCATGTAATATATAGAGCCTATTATCATTCCGAAAAATATACTCCATACATACAATTCGTAGTGTTGAATAAAATAGTCTAATAGTTTTGAAACGCTAAAATAACTTACTATCATTCCTAGAAATAATAGACTTAAAAACGAACCATTAATGTATTTGTAAAAGGCTTTAAATTTACCTGTGAATAGCAGCTTGAAAGCCGTGCCGTTTACTTGTTTTAAGGAATAAATAAATTCTTCGTAAAAACCAGCAACAAAAGCGACAACGCCTCCAGAAACACCCGGAACTTTGTTTGCTGCTCCCATGGCTAGTCCTTTAAAGACTAAAAAAAGTTTGTCGGTAACTGTTCTGGTGTTTTGCATTATTTAACTTTGCTTCCTATTTTTTCTAGTATAAAAATAGTTAAAAATCCTGCAACCATTAAAAGAATAGCAAAAGTTAGTTGATGATCGGTTGTATTTAATTCTGAATATGTAAACGGTGAAATACTTTTTTCTAATACCGTTTTATAAGATTCGAAATTATTTGTATTTTTTTGAAATACAGACAAAGTCCCTAAATCTGAAACTGATGAAAAAGCGACAACTTCTCCAGAGACATCATCCATTACAGATGTTGTTTGTTTCCATGGCCACACTTTGTTTAGTGAACCTAATATAAATCCTGTAAGTATTGCTAATGTTGTATTATGGTAATTTTTGAATAACCATTTTAACACATGACTAAAACTTAGTAATCCTACTAATGCACCAATGGCAAATAAGGCTATTTTTTTTAAATCGAAATTATGAAACGCGTCACTTAAGGTCTTGTAAGCACCTAAAATAACTAGTATAAAAGAGCCAGAAATACCTGGTAGTATCATAGCACAAATGGCTAAAGCTCCTGCAAATAATAAGTAATAAGGATTAGAATTTGCTGCTAAAGATGGTAAACTAGTAATATAAAAAGCAATACTTGCGCCTATAATAAGAGAGATTACTGTAATGGCACTCCATTTCGTTATTTGCTTACCTACAAAATATATACTTACTACTATTAAGCCGAAAAAGAAGGACCAAATTAATACAGGCTGATTTTCTATAAGGTATTTTGCCAGACGCATAAATGATACAAAACTGATAATAATACCTGTTAATAATGCTAAAAGGAAATTTCCATTTATTTGTGTCCAAAATGCTTTTAATCCATCTTTACGTAATGTTTTAAATAAGGATAGATTAACGTTACTTATAGTAGTAATTAGTTCTTCGTAGATTCCAGAAATAAAAGCTATAGTTCCTCCAGAAACTCCTGGTACAGCGTCGGCAGCACCCATTGCTACACCTTTTAATGCGATAATAAAATAGTCTAGTAAACGTCTTTGCATTGTTTTGAAAAGTTCACGATTTGTTATGTTTCAAAGGTATGTAAATTTACTTATAACCAGAGATTAGTGAGGTGTAAAATTTTTGGGTTAACTTTTAATTATACTGTTACTTTTTGGCTTATAGTAATAATGGTCTTCTACTGCGTTCAAACTGACATTAAAAGGCCTTTTCAAGCTTTTCATTCTAAAAAAAATGAGTCCTTCGTTTTAAGAAAGGACTCATTTTTTATATGGTGAAACTAATATTTAGTTTGTAAGTAGTCTTTTTACTGTTGTAGAATGGTATACTTCTGGAAATAATTCTTCTAGAATAATAACATGTTCAGCATTAAAACGCATGGCGTTTTTTAAATGATAGGTTGCTTTTTCAGTTTCTAATAACGTAAAATATAATCCTGCTAAACGGAATTCTATTTCAGCATTCTCTGGATAGAATTCTGCTGCTTGTATTAAATTAAAAGTCGCTGCTTCTGCTTCTCCTAATTCTTTTAATATATCAGCACGTATTAACCAAGTGTCTAATTCGTAGTTCCCTAACTCTATAGCACGTTTGTGTCCACGTTCTGCTTCTTCAAGAAAGTTTAATTTATGATTAATTTGTGCATAAAGCTTCCAATATATTACATTTTCACTATCTATATTTATTGCTTTATTAATATAGTATAATGCTTTTTGGTAGTTCTTCTTTTTAGTGTAAAACTTAGTAATAGCAATCCAACCTTTATCTAATAAAGGATCTTCGTGTACTGTTCTGTAATAGTATTGAACGGCTAAATCTTCTTGTCCTAATTTTTCATGACAATTTCCTATTCTTAATAGAGCAAAAGAGGTTGGGTCTTCTAGTTTTAAAGTGATACTATAGTTTTCTATAGCTTCGTTAAAACGTTTTAGTTTTTCAAGGACTTTTCCTTTTTCTAGGTAAGCTCCAACAAAAGTATCATCGGATATAATGGCGAAATCGAAAGCATCTAAAGCTTTAGAGTACAGTTCTAGTTCAAAATACTGTCTTCCTAATTGGTGCCATGCAACTTCGCAATATGGGTTTTTATCTAAATAAGTATTCAAGTAATTTATTGCTTCTGTTCCTTGGTCCAGAAAATCGAAACAATAAATAACGTTATATAATGCAGAGTAATCTTCTACATCTTCATCTAGACACTTCATAAAGTAGTCTCTAGCATTTTCAAATTGATCTAGAAATAAATATTCCATGCCAATTAATGAATATAAATCGGCACTTTCGGCTGCTAATTCTAAAGCATATTTAAGGACTTCAATAGCTTTTTCATGTTCGTCTTCCTTAGATAATATATTAGCTTTTTGTATATAAACTTCTTCGTTAGTAGGCTCTAAGTTGTGCAATTCATCTAATAATATATTGGCTTCTTTTAGTTTATTCTCGAAAACAAAGATCTCCACTTTAAATAATTTTAAAACTATAGAAGACGGGTGTTGTTCTAGCCCTAATTTTATAGCTTTTTTTGCAAGTGCAACTTTACCTTGATTAAGGTAATGGTGTATTATATTTTCAAATTCGTTCGAATCAAAAAACAACACATTGTTTGTTTTTAACATCGATTCAAATTTTGTTAGCGATAGGTTATTATTTTCTTCCTGACTAAATTCCATAGGCACATTTTCTAGGATTTAATTGTAATAGCACAATTATCATTTTTACTGATAACTTTATAATAAATGTAACGTTATCATTGCTTGCTTTAGTGTTATTTGAAACAATGTTTTTAACAAAGTAATCAACAACTTTAACTACAGTCGCTTTATTTAGCTGTTCTTTACTTGATAATTAAAACGTTACTTGGGGCTTTAATTACTTATTAATTTTATTAAGGATTGCAATAATAATGCCACAGCCTTTTATTATCTCTTCGTTAGAAATAGTTAAAGGAGGTGTTATACGAATGGCTTTGGGTGCGAAGAGTAACCAGAATAGTATTAAACCTTGGTCTTGTGCTTCTAGTATGACTTGATTGGTGATTTCTGCTGAAGGTGTTAAGGCAGCCAACATTAATCCTTTACCTCTAATTTCTGAGATTAAAGGGTGTTGCAAGTGTTCTCGTATTAATTGTTCTTTTGCTAAAGCTTGTGACATTAAGTCACTTTCTGTCACTTCTTTCAAGGTTGCTAATGCAGCAGCAGCAATTACAGGGTGCCCTCCAAAAGTGGTAATATGTCCTAGTTTTGGGCTATCTTGTAAGGTGTCCATGAGTTTGGCCGATGCTGTAAATGCACCTATTGGCATACCGCCTCCAAGGCCTTTTCCTGTTACTAAAATATCTGGAACGCAATTATAGTTTTCAAAACCAAAGAGTTTTCCTGTTCGTCCAATACCAGGTTGAATTTCATCTAATATTAAAAGCGCTCCTACAGATTCGCAATGGACTTTTATTTTTTTTAGATAATCGTTTTTTGGTTCTATAAAGCCTGCGCCACCTTGTATGGTTTCTAAAATAACACAAGCTGTTTTTGTAGTAATATGTTTAAAGTGTGGTTCGTAATTAAAGGTAATATGGCTAATGTCTGGTAATAATGGTCTAAAAGGCGCTTTCCGTTCTTCGTAATCCATAAGGCTTAACGATCCCATAGTATTACCATGGTAAGCATTATGAGCTGCAATAATTTGACTTCTACCTGTAGCACGTCTAGCTAGTTTTATAGCACCTTCTATGGCTTCGGTTCCCGAATTTACCAAATATGTTTTTTCAAGAGATGCTGGTAAATGTTTTGCTAATTGTTTACTAAGTTCTACTGCTGGCTGCTGAATATATTCACCATAAACCATAACATGCAGATACTTGTCTAATTGTGCTTTTATTGCCGAAATAACACGCGGATGCCTGTGACCTAAACTACAAGCAGATACACCCGCAACAAAATCTAAATAGGCTTTGTTATCGGTATCATATATGTAGGAACCTTCTGCATGAGAAATTTCTTTAGCTAAAGGGTGCGGTGTGGTTTGCGCTTGGTATGTAAAGAAATCGTTAGTCATTTACTCTTTAGGGGCAATATTTGCTTTTTTAATATCTTTTTTCTGTTTTTCTTTTGTTTTAGAACCTGGTGTTAATTGTAATGTTTTCTTTAAGTTAGGATTTACATACTGGTTTGGAATTTGCCTTGATGCTTTAGAGGGTTTGGCAGGTGTTTTATCGCCAACTCTTATTTTAGGTTTACTTTCTGCATCGGCTTGTTCTACTCGTTTTAATAAAGCTTCATCAAAGAATTCTTCTTCAGGTACAAACGGAGCCAATCCTTTTATTGTTGGTAAATTTAAAGGTGGATCGTCGCTAAAAAGATCTTCTATGCTTTTAGGTTGTTCATCTGGTCTCCAATCGAATCCTTTTAATTTTCTTGCATTTACAGGAATGTCTTTTTCGGGATAAGTTTTAGCCCCTGGTTGAAATAATCGTTTGTAGATAACGATATCTCCATTTTCAAAAAGCATTTCTATATTGGCAGAAGTGGCTTTGTCTATACCTATTAATTCATCTTTCTCGTTTCTTAAATAGAAAATAGATTCAGCATTTTTAAAAATATTAACGTTGTTTAATTGATTGTTTTTATCGAATAACCCTACTAAGCGTTTCCCTTTTATTTGGCTGTATCCATCGTCACTAATAGTATCTTTACTAATTAAAAAAGCATTGTTAAATACAATTAATGAATCTAGTTTTTCAGTTTCAGGATTCGATTTTAAATGTATGGTGTCGCCTGTTATTTGGTTTTGTAGACTCCAAAGTACTGGTTTTCTTGCTACAGCAAAAGGATCTTTTGGCGCAAATTTAGATAAGTTTATAAACTTAGTTAATCCTGTTTGGTGATTAACATGTATGGAATCTGCTTTTCCGCTTAAATCCGATTTGTAAATTTTTGCATTTCTAAACGCTCGGGTAATTCTGTTGCTTTCTTTTCCTGTTACCATTAAGGTGTCGGCATGCATGTATATAGAATCTTTTTCTTGTACTGAAATCGCTAAAGCTCGTTTAGTTATAAATGTGGAGTCTTTAGATTTATATACTTCTGCATAATGTCCTTTTATAATACTATTGTTTATAGTATCTGTAATTTTAATATTGTTAGAGGCAGATGCAAAGTCTCGATTTCTATCAAAATACATACTGTCCCCTTTTACTTCACGATTGTCGTAATCTATTTTAGAGTTTTTAATAAAGTATCCTGTATCGTTATTAGTATCATAAAAACCACGTTCACAATAAATAGTACTGGTTTCTCCAACTATTTTTGAAGGGCCGTACATGTATGCGTGTCCAGATTCAGAATAAAAGTCTAACTGATTTGTGGTTAAAACATATTCTGGGTTTACAAGTTTAACGTCGTTTAAGAAACGGTATTTTTGGGTATTCATATAATAGCGTCCTACTGTACTTGTAATGGTTCCAGACGAATCTCTTACTACTTGTCCGTAATCGTTATAATAGGCTTCTTGTTTAGCGCGGTCAAAATAGAGTTTTTCTGTAGTTAATGTAGAACTAGGTTCTGTTAAAATTACGTCTCCTTTTACAAAGGCTAGCTTGGTTTTACCACTATATTCTGCATATTTTGCTACTAAATTTATAGTATCACCTTGTTTCATGATTACATTACCGTAAGCTTCTACAAAGTTTTCTTTACCATATAAAACAGCTTGGTCGCACCACATGTCTATACCATCGTGAAATACGTGTACTTGGCCAGCATCACTTCGTGTTAATATACTTGCGCCTGGAAATTTATCTTCGTCTTTAGATCCAAAAGCGCCTGTGTCTTTTATTTCTATGTTTTTACGTTGCTGTGCATGAGTTGTAATTGTAGTGCATGCAAAAGCAAATAAGAGAATATATAATAATTTAATGTGCTTCAAAATTTAAAGTTTGAGCAAAAATAATGATTATAATGAGTTGGCATTGTGTATTAAGAAATTTTTAAACTAGGTTTATCTTAATTTTAAGATTTAGCTTAGGTATTATAATTGAACAAAATAGGCTACATTGTCTTTTGCTAAAACACTAAAGGAAACTATTTTGTCTTCTACTTCATTTAATAGTATATAGGTTATAATTTTTGTTTTATCAGGATTTAAAACAACATAGATTTTGCCTTTTATGGTATCGAAATTACTACAGTCTATAGTATTTAAGTGTTTGTGATTTTCATATTTATAAGCTACTGGGGATTGAATGTTTTTTAAACTATAGTGAGGGTAAGCATATAAATCATCTACACCTTTGCCAGATCTTGTTTCTTCTACTAATTGTATATAACCTAATTTTCTTTCAGCTAAAGGTATTGTTGTTTCTATATCTAAATTAATTTCAATATAATTTTTAACGATAGTTTCTGGTTTAATTTGCTCGTTAAATACATCGACTATAAATTGTTCTGTTATAGATGCACCTGTTTGTTTTTTACAAGATGAAATAGTAATTAATATAATTATAAGAATGATTCCCTTTTCCATTTATCAATAAATTTTGATTGTAAGTGAATTTAAATATATATATAAACCTACCAGTTAGTTCTGATAGGTTTTATAAAACTATTTTTTATATTAATACAGACTATTTTTGTTTTTTCAATTCGTTTACTTCTACAATGAGCTGTTGAATTAATTGTTCCATTTTTTCAATTTTATTCTTTTGCTCTTCTATTGTTTGTTGTTGTTCTTGTATTGCTTTAATAGCAATAACTCCTGTGGCACCATAAGTTATGCCTAGTTTGTTTTCTTCAGAGTCGACTACAATTTCTGGAAACAATGGTTTTACTTCTTGAGCAACAAACCCAATAACCTTATTTTCTGTTGGTTTTTGCTCATTGTATAAATAGTCTACAGGTTTTAATTGCATAACACGATCTAATACAGGTTGTAAAGGTTTAATATCGTATTTTAATCTTCTATCTGAATCAACTGTCCATGCTCCAGTAGTGTTAACATACGCTACACGACTACCTTGAAGATTGAAACTAAAAAATATCCCACTGTGGTATATTCTCCAATAATCTGTTGCATCACCAGGTTCTTCAAACTTAATCCCTCCTGTACCGTTTGTAATTGAGGTCTGAGATTGACGAATATGCAAATCTGTATCTGGAGCAGTTTTGTCAAAACCTACTTTACCATCAGCAGCAACCGTCATTTGCGAGCTTCCGCTTGTTACCATATGGATTTGATCTGCTGCTCCATAAGTACCATCTGCGCCAAGAGTTATTAATGTTGAACCTGTTCCTCTTTCGCCTTGTGCTTCTATGGCGTTAGTATACAGCCATGGGGTCGTAGTAAAGCCTAATCCATTTGCTACAGAGGTCCCTTGGTCTGTACTTTCGGTACCTACAGCTAAGTTACCAATAACAGCAATGTCTGAAACGTCTAGTCTAGCTTGTGGATTGGTTCCTCCAATACCAACTAATCCGCCTTCAGTAATGCGCATTCTTTCGCTTAATGTAGTATCGTATGTTAAAAATCGAAGATTTCCATTATCGGAAGTATCTCCACTATTATTTGCTTGTATACTTGCACCAACATATTCGGTTGTTGTATCACTATCATAATTTTGAAAGTTTAAAGTTCCGAATGCACTATTTCCATTTCTTGCACCACCTAGTGTTAATGAACGATTAATACCACTAGTAGATTCTCCTCTGTTGAACAGTCCATTTCCACCAGCAATATGTAGGAATTCTGTAGGGGCAGTTTCACCAACTCCTAGACGTCCAGATTCGTCTATAGTTACTCTAATAGGAAGGTCTTCATCTGCTGCAGATCCGCTAGATTTTGTTGCAAAATGTAATTTACCTCTAGAGTTACTATTTGTTCTTTCATGAACAATAGCAGCACCCATACCAGTTACAGTAGAGGTACTTTGAAAACCAATACCTACTCCTGTATTATTTTCATTTAAATTTCTTGTAAATACTGTAAATAGCTCACTTACATCAATGGTTTTAGAGTCTAACATACAGTTTAGTGTATCTTTTACTGTTAATCGCCATCTATTTTGTGATGGTGTAATAGGTCCAATTCCAATATTTCCTTCATTCCCATTGGTATAGTTTGTTTCGCTAGTAACTACCCAATCACCATCGTCTGTAATATTTGATAAGTCTACAGTACTACCATCTGAAATAGTTAATTCTGTACCAGAAAGCGTTATGTCTTGAATTTCATTTGCTGGGTCTGCATCTGCATCGTCAACCATTTCGGCACTTTTAGCGTATAGTGCATATGGCACACTTATTAATTGACTTGTTCCTACTGATGCATAGGCAGTCCCTCCTGTAGGATCAACGGCAGTTTCTATAAAATAAGGGGCGTTAGCCCAATCTATTAATGAGAAGTCATCTGTGCTAGTACCTGTTCCTATTTCAAGGTTTGCAGTACCATAAGCATTGGTTGTAGTAGAAAATGTTTCAGAATAAACTGCTGCACCCGCTGCGGTTGTTTGTCGTATTGTTATTTGCATACCAATAGCTTGGTTGCTTAATATTGTATTTCCAGCATCTCTTAATACTACTTGGTAATTAAAGCTTTCGGGGGCTTGCCCAAATGCGTTTAGCATTATAGTAATAATGCCAATGAATGTTAATGTTAGTTTTTTCATGGTTGAATAAAGTTAGTTTAGTGAAGTTAAAGGTATGAAAAAAACCTATCAGTAATTTCTGATAGGTTTTTGTGAAATTCTATTTTTTTAGAGTTTATCTAAAAATAGTTTGTTTTCTGTCTGGTCCAACAGAGACTATTGTAATAGGTATTTCTAATTCTTTTTCTAAAAATGCGATATAATCGTTAAGCTCTACGGGTAATTGAGAAGCTTCACTCATTTTAGTTAAATCTTCACTCCAACCTTTAAATTCAGTGTAGATTGGTTCTACATTTTCTGGTTCTATATTAAACGGTAAATGTTCAATAGTTTCTCCTTTATATTTATAAGCTGTTGCTACTTTTAAGGTTTTAAAACCTGAAAGCACATCACTTTTCATCATCATTAATTGTGTAACACCATTAACGCGACAAGTGTATTTTAAAGCCACTAAATCTAACCAACCACAACGTCTTGCTCTACCAGTTACGGCACCAAATTCTTGCCCAACTCTTGCCATTTCCTCTCCATCTTTATCAAATAATTCTGTTGGAAAAGGACCAGAACCTACACGTGTTGTGTATGCTTTAAAAATACCAAAAACGTCTTTTATTTTGTTTGGTGCAACACCTAGACCTGTACAAGCACCAGCTGCTGTTGTATTAGAAGATGTTACAAATGGATAAGTACCAAAATCGATGTCTAATAATGATCCTTGAGCGCCTTCTGCTAAAATAGTTTTCCCTTCTTTAAGTGATTGGTGTAAAAAGGCTTCACTATCTATAAATTGTAATTCTTTTAAACGTTCTACAGATTCAAAGAACTCTACTTCCATTTCTTCTAAATCGTATTGTACATCTACATTGTAAAACGCAATCATTGCTTCGTGCTTATTTGCCAAAGCTCTGTATTTTTCTTTCCAGCCATCCATTTCTAAATCGCCAATACGAATTCCGTTTCTACCTGTTTTGTCCATGTATGTTGGACCAATACCTTTTAAGGTTGAACCAATTTTGGCTTTACCTTTTGAAGCTTCACTAGCGGCATCTAATAAACGATGTGTTGGTAAAATTAAATGCGCTTTTCTTGATACAATTAATTTAGATTTGTAGTCAATATTAAATTGATCTAATCCTTCT
The DNA here is from genome assembly GCA_947494205.1 of uncultured Flavobacteriaceae bacterium. GTDB lineage: Bacteria > Bacteroidota > Bacteroidia > Flavobacteriales > Flavobacteriaceae > JAHDHI01. Next base: position 54,476 of record CANLUH010000015.1, read on the forward strand.
AATTCTTTAATAAAAACCACAGGATCGACGACTACGCCATTTCCTATTACATTTATTGATTCTTTGTGAAAAATTCCAGAAGGAATTGTTCTTAATACATGTTTTATACCATCAAATTTCAAGGTATGTCCTGCGTTTGGCCCACCTTGAAAACGGGCAATAATGTTGTATTTGGAGGTTAATACGTCGACAATTTTTCCTTTGCCTTCATCTCCCCATTGTAAACCTAGTAGTAAATCTACCGCCATTGTAGTTAGTTGTTTTTTGTTGTTTTTCGGTTTCCGTAAAAGTAGAGTGAGTGTTTTGTGATTTCAATATCAAAAACCTCTTCTATTGTTTTTTTTATAGATTGTATTCTTGGATCGCAAAACTCAATAACTTCGCCTGTATCTCCAAGTATTATGTGATCGTGTTGTTTATTAAAATACGATTTCTCATAATGGGCTTGGTTTTGCCCAAATTGATGTTTCCTAACTAAACCACAGTCTAGAAGTAGTTCTATAGTGTTGTATAGTGTAGCACGACTAACACGATATTTTTTGTTCTTCATATTTAGGTATAAAGACTCTATATCGAAATGTTCTTCGTTATTGTAGATTTCTTGTAGGATTGCGTAACGTTCTGGTGTTTTTCTATGGCTATTATCCTCTAAAAAAGCGGTAAACACGTTTTTTACAATTTCCTGATTCTTTGTATCTATATCTGTACTCATAATCGCGACAAATTTACATATTTTTTTTAGGTATGCTCTATTAATTTGCTAGTTTCGAAACTGTATTATCATCAGGTTATTAACAACGGGGATTACGCGCGGGTTACTTTGTCTATTCCGTTTATTTTTCGAAGGTTTTCCATAAGCTTTTTTAATAGTGCTCTGTTTTTTACAATAACATTAATCTTTCCAGAGAATATACCATCATCACTTTGAAAGCTAATACTATTCATGTTTACATGCATGTTAGACGAAATAACTTTAGTAATATCGTTTACTAATCCTAAATTATCTATTCCTGAAAGTGTTATTTGTGCAGCAAATTCTTGTTGAGAAGAGTCAATCCATTTGGCTTGCATAATGCGATATGCATAATTAGATTGCATACTTAATGCATTAGGACAGTTCTTTTTATGTACTTTAATTCCTTCATTAATAGTTAAAAAACCAAAAACAGAGTCTCCAGGTATTGGATTACAGCAACTTGCTAATTTGTAATCTAGTTTTTCTTCTTCTTTACCAAAAACAAGTAAGTCGTATTTATTAGTAATTTCATCTTTTTCTAAATCTTCTTTAGAAACTGAGGCTTTACGTGTAATCTTATTTTTAATAAAACTCACTAATGCATTACTTCTAGATGCTGCGTATTCTTTTAGCATAGGATTACTAATGGTGCCTATACCAATACGATAAAATAAATCTAGACTTGTTTTTAGTTTAAAATGGTTAACCATTTCGTTAACCGATTTTTCATTAAGTGTTATTTTAAGTTGCTTTAGTTTACGGCGTAAAATTTCTTTACCGTCTTCGGCAATTTCTTTTTTCTCTTCTCGAAGTAATGATTTTATTTTACTTCTTGCTCTTGAGGTTGTTGCATAGTTTAACCAGTTAGGGTTAGGTTTTGCATTTTCTGAGGTTAAAACATCTACTTGATCACCACTTTTAAGTTCATGACTTAGTGGTACAAGCTTTCCGTTTACTTTTGCACCTCTTGTTTTCATACCTACTTGTGTATGAATATTAAAGGCAAAATCTAACGGTGTAGCACCCTTTGGTAATGATTTTAAATCTCCTTTTGGTGTAAATACAAATATTTCTTTAGAGTATAGGTTGAGTTTAAATTGCTCTACAAAATCTACTGCATTGGTTTCTTGGCTTTCTAAAGCTTCCTGTAAACGGTTAATCCAGATATCTAAATTATCTTCTTTATCGTTGTTTTTATACTTATAGTGTGCTGCATAGCCTTTTTCGGCAATTTCGTTCATACGCTCACTACGAATTTGTACTTCTACCCAACGTCCTTTTGGTCCCATTACGGTAATGTGTAAGGCTTCGTAACCAGTCGATTTTGGAGACGAAATCCAATCTCGTAAACGCATAGGGTTTGGTCTAAAATGATCGGTAACTACAGAATAAATTTTCCAAGCAATAAACTTTTCATTTTCGGTATCGGTTCTATAAATTATTCTTACGGCAAATTTGTCGTAAACCTCATCGAAAGAGACGCCTTGTTTTGCCATCTTTCGTTTTATAGAAAAAATAGATTTTGGTCGTCCTTTAATCTCGTAGCTTAAATCTTCTTTATCTAAAGACGATTTTATAACTTTATTAAATTCTTGAATGTAAGCGTCTTGTTCTTGCTTACTTTCTTGCATTTTGTTTAATATGTCGTTATAAATCTCTGGTTCAGTATATTTTAAACTTAAGTCTTCGAGTTCTGTTTTTATATTATAAAGTCCTATTCTATGGGCTAGTGGCGCATATATGTAAAGTGTTTCACTTGCAATTTTAACTTGTTTGTCTGGTCGCATAGAATCCATAGTTTGCATATTATGGAGACGGTCTGCGATTTTTATAATAATAACACGAACATCATCGTTTAACGTGAGTAACATTTTACGAAAATTCTCAGCCTGTAAAGACACATCTGTATCCTTTTTTAAGGAGGATATTTTTGTTAAGCCATCTACAATTCTAGCAACGGTTTCACCAAAGAGCTGCTCTATATCTTTAATAGAGTAGTCTTCGTTATCTTCTACTACATCATGTAATAAAGCTGCAGCAATAGAGGTCGCATCTAAACCAATTTCTGAAGCAACTATAGTAGCCACAGCGATAGGGTGGAAGATGTAGGCTTCTCCACTTTTTCTGCGTTGTTCTTTATGCGCATCTACAGCAACATCGAAAGCTTTACGTATTAACTTTTTATCTTCTTTAGAAAGTGTTGTATAACTTACTTTTAAAAGTTGTTTGTAGGCTTTTGCAATGGCTGCATTTTCATTTTCGATTTCAACTTCGGTCATATATTAAAAATAGTGTAAAATTTTTAACTCACAAACTAGTATTGCAATTTTTTATTTGTGTTTTCTTACACTTTTATAAATTACAGTACTCGAACCTTTTTAGTGATATTATTGAATAGTGTTAGAATATAATTATGTTCTGTAGATAGCTCTAGGGTAATCGAAACTATTTGCCGTTTCGTTTTGCAATTCTTTTAATGCATTTTTTGATATCCACTGCGCTGATTTTGTGTTACTAACGGCAATCGTTTTAGCCGAAGCGATTGCTCGTTTTTTTAAATCTTTATTTCGCTTACCAATATTACGCAAAGCCCAATTTACTGCTTTTTTAACATAGAGGCGGTCGTCGTTTGCGTTAGCTTCTATAATAGGTAAAAACTTTTCGAAGATGGTATTATCTGCAAATTTATCTGCCATACAATAAGCTGCCATTGTAGCAAAGCCCGCTCGTTTTTCAAATTCTGCGTTACGATTGGTCCATTCTAATATTTTGGGTACAGCAAATTTACTTTTGGCAACTAGTCCCATAGTAAAGGAGTCTGTTATCTCCCAATTTTCAAAAGTAACAACCCAGTGTTCTAAAATAGCATTTGTTAATGTTTTTGGGGAGTGTAATTTACTGCAAAGTAATCTGGCTTCATAAATATTAGTATTAAATAAAGCAATAGCTAAGGCATCGTTTGTTCCTATTTCTTTTGCTAATATTTTTAAGTCTTTATGGTAAATACCTAAGGCATTATTAGAGATAACTCCAAATTTTTTCTGTTTAAATACAACGGTTTCAGGATTTGCTAAAGCATTAAGTTTCTCTAAGACGGTATTTAAGGTCATTAGTCAGTTGTATTGTAGACTTCCATTTTTAAGCCTATACCATAATTGTTTAAGCCAGATAGTAATAGGTTAGATTTTTTTATGTTTTTCTTATCGTATAACACCCATTCGTTTCCGTTTAAAAAGATACGTTTTACATAGGTTCTTTTCGCAGGGATTTTATCTGTAAATGGTAATAGCGGTCTAAAGGTTGTAGATACTTTTACAATCCCTCTTTTTGTTTTTACTTCTCGATACTTTTTGTTTGGTAATAGTTTTCCTTTTTTATCGGTGTAGCCTAGTACTTGAAGAGATACAAAAGCTCCAGATTTTGGAATAAAAATATCGAATTTTTTAACATCTAGTTCATATACTTTTTCATTAGCTTCTGTAGCTATAAAAACGACTTTGTCGTAGGTTAATACATCACCAGGTTTACCATTATCGTTTTCATAAAAATTAACTCTAAATAATGTAGAAAAAGATCGTTTTTTAGATTTAGCTTGTTTTCTTTTATGCCAAGTTTTTGCTTCTACTTTTATAGGAAGGTAGACGGTTGTTAAACGTTTTGTTTTTTTATTTTCGTTTGGAAAAAACACAGCAATCTCAGATTCTATAGTTGGTAGCCAACATTTATAATAATCTTCATGTGTGGTAGTTTTAATTTTTTCGATTTTAAACTTGCCTTTAGGTTTCGCTTTTACAATAATTTCTTGAAGTTTATCTGCTTCAGCATCTAAAAGAATAGTTTTTGGTAAGTTTTCTGTAGCAATTTTTAAATCTTTATAACCTAATGAGGAAATATATAGTGTATCTATATCACTATAGATTTTTTTTGTGAATACAAATTTACCATCATCATCAGCAAAGATGCCGTTTCCATTTCCAAAGGAAATAGTAGCATAAGAAACTGGCGTTTTGGTTTCAGAATCTAAAACACTTGTTTGTGCTACACTAAATAATGAAGTAAGTAATAGTAAGCTTGTTATTATATTTTTGAACATCTATTTTATTTTTTTGAGGCACATTTTACAATGTATAACGTTTAAACTATAGAAATAGTCTATAAATAATTATAGATGTAAAAGGGATTAAATATATGTATTATCTATGTAAAAATATAATATAATAAAAAAGACAGTAGTACATAAAGTACTACTGTCTTTGTATAACTGTATTTTATAATACAGTTAAGTCTATAATTAGTTGATTAATCTAATTTTTTTGTTAATGTAAATCCTGTAAATAAACCAACACCTGCCATTAAGAAAATAGTACCAGGGAAAGCTACTTCTTCTTCTACACCTAAATTATAATGTAAAATAGATGCTATAAAGATACCAATACCAATACCCATTAATAATAACGAAAGGTTTAAAATAAGTACTTTCCATATTGGAGCTGCGTGCGCTTTCCCTTTTACAAAAATACTGGCATCCGCACCTTTTTCTATAAGTGCCATACGTTCTTTATTTCGCGTTGAAAAATATAAATAAGCGATACCGAAGAAGGTTCCGAAAATTACTACTAATACTACTACTTCCATAATTGTTTGTTTTTAATTGATTATTTTTAATGTGTTCTTAGCTTAAGACGACGGCTTTTAAATTATGGTTACATCTTTTTCAAAATATTTTTTTATAATTTCTGTAACCGAAACAATAAAGGTGTCGTCCAAAGTACAAATGACCATCAAAAACGACCAATATTATATAACTAAAGTATTAGAAGGAGATACTAGCGCTTTTAGCGTTTTAGTAGATCGTTATAAAGACTTGATTTATACTTTGGCACTACGAATGATTAAAAATAGGGAAGAGGCAGAAGAGGTTTCGCAAGATACATTTATAAAAGTTTATAAATCTTTAGCTAAATTTAAAGGTGATTCTAAATTTTCTACTTGGGTATATAAGGTTACTTATAATACTTGTTTAGATAGATTAAAGAAATTAAAAAGAACACAAAATACAGTTGCCATTAATGCCTTTACAGAACACGAAGTAAAAACATTAGATAGTGCATTAGAGGCATTAGAAATAAAAGAACGTAAACAAGCAATACAAGAGTGTATAGGTTTGTTGCCAAGTGATGATAGCTTTTTATTAACGCTATATTATTTTGAAGAACAGTCTTTAGATGAAATAGCTAAAGTGGTGAGTTTAAAGCCCAATAATGTTAAAATAAAACTATATAGAAGTAGAAAAAAATTAGCGTCTATATTAAGAGCGCGTTTAGAACCAGAATTAATTGAACACTATGAAAGAGCAGGAAAATAAAAAAATAGAGGCTTTAGTAGATAAAATGATGAATGGTGTCGATTTAGAAACACCTTCTTTAGATTTTACTGCTACTATTATGTCTCAAGTTGAGGCTTTAGCTGTTTCTAAAGTAACACCTCAACAACCATTAATATCTAAATTAGGTTGGAGTATAATTGCAATAACCATAATAGCTATTATTGTTTATGCATTTATAGGAGGATTTGCTAATGAAACAACGCATTCATTGTTTAATAATACTTATGATTATAGTGTGTTGCATAATAATGTTATATCACAGTTTCTATCTGGGATAGTTATTTCTAAAACGGTATTGTATTCTATTGTTTTATTTGGCGCAATGTTATTTATTCAAATTCCATTACTTAAATATTATTTTAATAAGCGATTGGAAGTATAAGTAACTAAATATAATATAAAGAAAACGGGAAGCTTTTGGCTTCCCGTTTTTTTATGATTCTAAATAAAGTTTATTCTTTAATCACTTTATTTACATGTGTAGTACCATTAGTATCTGTTACTTTTACAATATAAATTCCTGTTTGAAATTTAGATAAGTCCAGTTCATGATTGGTAACATTTCTTCTTTTAATAGTATTAGAATAAACTTTCGCTCCGCTAAAGCTATAAACTTCAATAGTAGCATTGTCTAAAGTATTACCTTTAAGTTTTATATTTAATACACCTTTCGTAGGATTAGGGAATAGTTTTAGCCCCGTATTTAAATCTTTAGTATTTGCAATTGACTTGCTTTCTGGGTAAACATAATGTATCTCATCATTAGAAGGAGGTGCTCCAGATTTACTTACAAAGTTTCCTGTACAGCCTTCGATATACGCTCTAAATACTGAACCGTTTAAAGCATCAAAGTCAGAAGTTAATAATACTTCATCTCCCGCATGATATATTGCAGTTGCAGATGAACCAATAGTATTTGTTGCAGTTATAGTATTTGCAGCTTCTTGTGTTAGGGTTCCAGTATTAATATTAACAGTAATATTTGCATTTACTGGGCAACCGTAGCTTTGAGCTAATACAACAGCTGCATGAGCATCTAATAATCCATATCCCATTTGATTATTCCAAGTTCCATTAGGACGCCCAGCAGTTGTACTATAAGTATAAATATCTGTTCTTACTTTTTGAGCAGATTGTTCAATAATATCATTAACATCTATATTTGTTAAACCATTGTCAACACTTAATATTAAAGCAGCTACACCAGCTGTATGTGGTGCGGCCATAGAAGTCCCGTTCCAAGAGGCTGTTCCATTTGTAGGTATAGTAGATAATATTGCACTACCAGGCGCGACAAGATCTAAATCTCCACCAAATCCTGAAAAAGATGATCTTGTACCAGTAGATGTCATAGCTCCAGTACAAATAATTTCGTCATGAAAACTTGCTGGGTAGTCTATAGCAGGAGATTGATTTCCTGCTGCAAATACTACGATTGTTCCTAATCCAGAACGCCCTAAAGTTAATGTATTAGTAATGGCATTTTCTAACAAAGCACTTTGTAATTGCCCAAAAAATGCACCACCTTGATCACCCCATGAGTTATTAATAACTTCTGCTCCATTTTGCCAGGCCCAATTTAAACCATTAGCTAATTCTTGAGAAATATTAGGTGTTACAGACAGAGTATGGCTAATACTCATAATTGAAGATTGTGGTGCAACTCCAACAACCTGTAAGTTATTGTTCCCTTCCGCAGCTATAGTACCTGCAACATGAGTACCATGATCTCTACCAGATGTAAAAACACTTGGAGAAGAACCATTTTGAGAATCGTAACTAAGTGAAGATATGTTTCCATTTAAATCATTATGTGTTTTATATACACCTTGATCTAAAACAGCAACATTAACACCATTACCTTCTGTAATGTTCCAAGCATCACACGCATTGATATCTAAACTATTATTAGAGTTATTAAGTAGACCCCATAGCTGATTGAAATCTGTATCGTTTTTACAGTTTCCTCTAAAGTTAAACATAAAAGCAGGATCAATATCTGCAAAATGTCCAGTCTCATAAAAAGTATTGGCCATTTTTAATGTGTTTTCTGAACTAGGTGTTACACTTATGGTAAACCATAAAGGCATAAACTCATTATAGCCAATTAATTCTAAACCATGATTGTCTATTTCTTGGAGTAATACATTAAAGTCATCTTGATGTTTTAATTTTACATAAAAGTAATTTGATAACCCTATTTTATCACTAGTACTTTTAGCAAAGTATGGAGATACAATAACCTTTTGGTTATTAGCTTTTAAAGTTTTTATATTTTTAAAATAGACTTCTTTAGAAATTTCTTTGTTTGAAAATACAATTTCTCTCCAATATCTTGTTGGGGTTTGAGAGGTGAAATTTTCAGGAGTAAGTAATATTTGACTACTAACATCTTTCTGTATTTTAGAGGCGGCTTCTAAAACGAAACTAGTGCCTTCTAAATTAATGTTGGAAATATCATTTGGATCTACAGAAGAGACAAAAATTGTATTAGTATTTAAGTTTAAAGCTATTTGCTCACCTTTATAATAATAAAAACTGTCTTCTTGTGCCTGTGCTATATTGATTGAAGAGAACAATACAAAAGCACTTAATAAGTATCTTATATAAAAATTCATATTATATCGTTTTTTAAATTTAGATTACTCAGACTTATTATTACTCATTTGCTTTAACTCATCTATTTGTTTTTGTAAATCGATTATATAAAGTGTCAACTCTTCAATTTTTTCTTGTTGAATTCTAGAGATATCTCCTAATTCTATACCTTGTGTTTCAACTGTATTTGCAGAAGGAACATTTGGTAAGTGTTTGTTTTCTTTTATAAAAGCTTCTACTTCTGCTAAAGGTTTTAAGTTATAATCGTCTGCAAAAACATAATCTGCCCAACCTGTTCTAACTCTTACTTCTTCAGCTAGCATTCCACCTTTTACAAAAAATCGGTAAGCACTTATGTTAGCACCTCCAATAGAAGTTGGTGTGTTGTCTGTACCTACTGCTACTTTTCCTGTATCTGATAAAAATAAAAAGTGATTTCCGAAGTTAGAGTTTGGCCAAGGTCTCCAAAAGTTTAAACCAGGTTTAGGACTATTTGCAACTGGTACATATTCAATTCCCCATTGCCCGTTATCGGTAGTTTGTCCGTTTTCTCCAAATAAAATCATTGGTCCGCCAGCAAAATTAGTTCCTGTTATTCTAATAGTTCCATCGTGTACATGTAGTTCGCTTGTTGGGTTTTCTGTACCAATACCTACTTTATCGCTAAAATAACCTCTACCTTTAAAATAACCACCAAAAGTAGATGCTCCATTAATATCATCTATTCCTACTACACCAGCAGCAAAACCACCATTAGTAGATGCTCCATTCCAACTTCCTTTTAAGTGACCGTAAGCACCACCTATTTGAAATTTATTAGAACCTGCCGTATTTTGTAAATCTGCAATAAACCTACCTCCTATAACATTTGCTGTAGTAGAATATGCTCTTGCAGTAGTAACAGTAGAAGTTCCTGTCATTCCAAAAGCACTACTTCCGGCAGCCCAGTTAGAGTTATATCCTATATAACCGGCGGTTTCCGAGTTTGTCGAACTATACACAGAACCAGCTCTAAATTGTTGCGCTATAGTTGCTCCTTTAATACCTGTTTCTGTACCACCATCTACATGTAGTCTTACATTAGTTGCTGTAGAACCAAAACCATTAGCAGGTGCAGCAGTACCAATACCCACATTGGTACCATTATCGTTTAATTGTGCATTAGCTTGAAATGCTGTAAAAGCTACAATTGCGAGGGTTGAAAAAAGTTTGATTGTTTTCATAATCTTAAGTTTTAATGTTTTTAATTAATTCCCGACTCTATTATAAATTGGATTTTTGGGTACCTCCGTTTTAATAAAGTGTTTATGAAAAAAATAATCTGTTACCCAAGTTTTTTAAAGTTTGTGTTTAAAAAACTGAAAAACAATTGTTTAAAAATGAATTTGTTGCAAGCAGGGCTATACAGTTATAAAACGATATAACTGTATTGGGGAAGATGATGTAGTCTGATTACTTATAAAAAAAGCTAAATATTAAAATCTAATAGTTTATAGATAAACTGTACGCAGTATTATTAATACCAACGCTTCTTTTTCTTTTTAGAGGCTTCGCTTTTGCGCCCTTTTTTGTGCTTACTCCCTTTTTTGTTAGAAGTATGTACCTCTTTTTTAGCTGTTGGGTCTAAAGGAAAGGGGTGGTCGTTTACAACATCTAGTTGTAAATGAATTAATTTTTGAATTCTAGAAACATATTCCTTTTCGTCTGCAGCACATAACGAATAAGCTACACCTGTATTTCCTGCTCGTGCAGTTCTACCAATTCTATGTACATAAGTTTCGGGTGTGCTAGGTAAATCGAAATTAATAACAGCATCTAGATTATCTATATCTATACCACGTGCTGCAACATCTGTAGCAACTAGAATATTAATGTCTTTTTTCTTGAAACTGTTTAAAGCCAATTGTCTATCGGTTTGGCTTTTATCACCATGAATACTACCAGCTTTGTAGCCGTTTTTTAATAATGATTTTTCAAGCTTATCCACACCATATTTGGTACGTCTAAAAATAATAATATGACCATTAATAGTATTGCGAAGTAAATGTAAACACAATTCTATTTTTTGTGGTTTTGGTACGTAGTATAGCGCCTGATTTACATTTTTAGATGTTGATGAATTTTGAGCAACTTCTATACGTTGAGGTGCTTTTAATATGCTATTAGCCAATTGTTCAACTTTAAACGGAATTGTTGCAGAAAACAATAAGGTTTGTTTAGCAGTTGGACATAAACGCTCAATTTTGTTAACATCGTCTATAAAGCCCATGTCTAGCATTAAGTCTGCTTCGTCAAGAACTAAAGTCTCCACATAATCTAAATTAACAAAGTCCTGTTTATGTAAATCTAATAATCTGCCAGGAGTCGCAATTAAAATGTCGACACCATTTTTTAAAGTCTCTTTTTGAGGTTCTATTGAAGCACCTCCGAAAAGAACAGCAGTAACTAATTTTGTATGCGTGCTGTAGGTTTTAAAATTAGCTTCTATTTGTATGGCTAATTCTCGCGTAGGACTAATTATTAAAGCACGTATTTTTTTACTTTTCTTAGGTGTATCTTGTCTGTCGAATAACAACTGAAGAATAGGTAAAGCAAAAGCAGCTGTTTTGCCTGTTCCCGTTTGTGCAGAAACAATAATGTCTTTTTTATTTAAAACTAAAGGAATTGTTTTTTCTTGAACCAAAGTAGGGGAGTCGTAACCTTTCTCTGCTATAGCTCTTAAAATAGGTCTGTTAAGTTTTAAATCTTTAAATGACATGTTGTATAATTTGGTGCAAAGATAGCCGAAATTATATAGTTTTTTTAGAATTACCTTTAAAACAAAAAAAGCCTACAGAATAGTTTCTGTAGGCCCAACATAACCATAAAATACACAATATGATTTTGTTTAATGCTGTGTATTATTCCGAACAGGTTTCACTATAAGTTAATGTATAATTAAAACCATTACTATGAGAGAATTCTACTTGATAAGGTGCGTTTAAATCTGCGTGATAAATATTACCATCTTTTACTTTTTGTTTTAAACGTTTTTTTCCACTTTGGTTAACACTTGCCAAAACTGTAGAGATGTTAGTAGGTGTACAAGTATTTCCTGTTTGTAAATGTACAATACCCGTTGAAGAAATTGTTTTAGTGCCATTTTTTCTATAACGCATTATGTTTTTAAATTTCGTTTTTCCTCCAAATATGTTAGCCTGTTTTTTTATTTTCATCTTTAAACGAACTTTTTTACCAGAGTAGTTAACTTTATATTTAGCGCTTAAATTTTGTCTTTTACAGACATCGAATACTGAAATAGGACTATTAGATAATACTACTGTTTTGCACAAGCCTTCTATTTTTTGAATAGTGGCAGTAACACTGTAAGTACTAGGCCCACATGGCACACCATAAGCATGAGTTACACCATTAGAACCAGCAACGGTAGTAGTTGTAGAGTCTCCAAAATTCCAAAGAATTTCGTAGCCGCTTAGACCTTCTAATCCTTCAACACTAAATAACCATTCCCCATTAGCTGCGTTAATACTTTGCATAGACATAGAAATCGGACAAGCTAAATCTATACTTATAGTGTCTGTATCAGAACAGCTATTACCACTTAAAGGAGCTACAGAACCTAATAGTCTAGCATTAAGTATTGGAGCAGAAGTTGCAGAACTATAATCTACTAAAACCTGTACCCATTCTCCAGGGTATGCAAATCCATCTTCTCCACCAGCTTCTGTTGTCCAGTCTATACCTATAAGCGATGGAATAGATGCATTAGTCACTTCAATACTATCATATTCTTCTAAGTTATCTATATAAAAACTATATAACGGGTTACTACCAGCTGGAGCAATAGAAGTAGCATCGAATCTAATTTCTATGGTTTGGTTAATAGGATCATGAGTAAGAATATCGTGTGCTATATTTGCCACAAAACCACAGCTAGCTCCACTTTTTTCTATACGTGGATTTTCGTTGTCAAATTTCCCTCCGGCTTCACTAATGCTCTCAAAGTCGTATCTTGGGTCTCCACAAATATCTATATCTTGTACACCAGCTTCGTTTCTGTAAAAATTCATATTACCATTATTAGTAGCATTCCCCGTTTTTACTAAGTAACTAAAGTGTAATAGTACATCGAAAGCGAAACATCCTTTACCTTTAAAAGGCATACGGTGTGCTACACAACCATCACTAAATATGTATAAATAACCACCAATAAGTACCATACCATCTTCATTTAACATAGCTGAAAAAACATCATCGGAAGTGTAATCGAAAGCATCAAATGTAGGGTCATTAGGAATAATACCTTCATCCATATCTTGTTCTTTCTGCCTTAATGAATATAGTCCTTTAGTCTGTTCGAAGTTTATTAATGTTTGCTCATCTTCTCCAGAAGCTTGATATTGATTATACAGGTTTGTATGTACATTTTGAATATGACTTAAATCATTAAATTTTAAAATGGTTTTTCCACATAATGTCGCAGCTTGCCCTTTACTTTGAATGGATTGACTTGTTGTTGTACTTTCTTCTGTAAAATCATCTGCTTCTTTACAGCCTACTAATGCGAATAGACTTAGCATAAAGCAGAATACTAGTTTGTTTTTAATTGACATGATTTGTTTGTTTTTTTATTGTTGCTTACTCTTTATGCTTTTCAGCGTCCGCATTTTATTGTTTTCATCATGATCTGTGATGAAGTCCTAAAAAAAAATCGATTTAATAGAGAGTATTCGTTTTTAATAATCATTACCCAATTATTTTGAAAAAAAATAATTGGGGTGTGCAAGAAGACCTGAAAAAAGGAGGCAGAAAAAGGGCTTATAGACTTTTTTTGCTTGTGTATTGGGAAGTGTAAATTAAATTTTAAGTGTTTTTTACTTCGATTAAAAACAAAAAAGCCTACAGAATAATGTCTGTAGGCCCAACTCAATCACAAAATACACAATATGATCTTGTTTAATAGCTCTTGCTTTATAAAAACAAGTTGGTTCTATATGCTGTAAATATGAGAAACCGTTGCTATGCTAGAATTTTATTTAATATTAGTGTATTTAAATTGATTTGACTTGTTGTTTTTTAATGAGTTTGTTTAATGTTACAGCACACTATTTAAGTGTTCTTTATGTAGTGTTATTGTATTCTATATTTTGTTACCCAATTTTTTTTATAAAAAACAAAAAAGTCCAAAAAAGATGTTTTTAGGACTTAGTATAGGTGGAGTATTACTACTTATCTATGTTTTTTCCAGTACCTTTTGCCGTAACTACAAAATATTTCTTCGCCAGATTTTATTTTACGAGTCGCAACAATACAGACGTTGTTATTATCATCTAAAGTTATTTTAGCATTGTTTTTAAAAACTGAATTAGAAAACCCTTTAGCATCGTTAGCATATTTTGCAAAACAGTGTACATGTTTAGAATCCATAATACTCCCGTTTAGTAAATTAATAAAGTATTGGTCTTCTTTTTTTTCAGAACGGTGTTTAGCTTCTGTATCTGTTAAAATTTCACCTTTAAATAAAGAAATGATTTCGTTTTTATAAATAGTAATTACAGTAAACAAACCATTGCCAGCATTTGGTAATTGAGAAGTGTCGGTATATAAATAGTCCGATTCTGGTGCGTCTATGGTATTATTGTTATTTGTTGTCACTAAGGTAAAATAAAGAGCTATTACAATACTACAAAAAAACCACTTCAATTGAAGTGGTTTTTATAATATTTCGGGAGGAAATTAAGAAGCTACACTAATGTTTTGCTTCTATTTTTTTAAGTAATAATGTACACTTGCCTATGTAGCCATAGTCGCCTGCTTTACTAGCTTTTGCAGCAGCTAAACATTGTTCTGTTAAGACTTTTGCAGTTCTATAGTCGTTTAATTTTAAAGCTAATTCAGCTCTGTAATACACATACCAAAAGGCTGCAGGTTTTAATGCAATGGCTTTATCAAACCAAATTACAGCTGTTTGTAAATCGTGATTTTTATGTAAATAAAACTGAGCCGCTTCAAAGTAAGTTTGTGCATTTACAGCTTCGGTAGTATTAATAATTTTATCTTCTATCGTTTTTAAAATAATAGGATCCGAATCCACAAAAAGAGGCAATACTATTTTTGTGTTTTCCCATGCAATTACTAAATCGCCACCATTGTCATGGAAATTTTCAAAATAAATATTTAATGTTTCTAACGTATCTTTTAAAGTAATAACCGGGATTTGTACGCGTATTAAATCATCGGTTTCATTATAACCAGAAGATCCCCAAAGTTTTGTGTTTTTAGATAAAATTACGGTCCATTCGTTTGCATTAGGAATGGTGTATAAAGCATAATTACCTGCAGGTACATTTTGCTTTGCAATTGTTACCTCTCTATCTATTGTTATTTTAGTTGAAAAATTAGCACCAGTACGCCATACTTTTCCATAAGGAATTAAATCGCCAAAAATAGGTCTGTTTTGTTTATTAGGTTGTCCGTAATCTAAAGTTACAGCAGCTAAACCTACGTTTAAACTTTTTGTAATTCTAGGGCTTAAACTTGGTTTATTTATTTGAGCGCTCATAACAAATGGGACTATTAAAAAGAATAATAGTGTTGTTTTTACTATTGTTTTCATGGATTGATTATATTAAATTCTAGTTACAGTCTCTAATAGTATCAATTACTTACAATAAAAAACATTTAATTATAAAACCAATAAACCATAATCGCGCAAAGTCATTATAGGTTTAGAAAACCAGAAAAGTTCGAAGTCTTCAAAATGGGTTTCGAAATCTTTTTTTAATTCTGAAAAAGATTTTGGTTTTTCATAACTAGGCATCAGTGTTTCTAAAGTCTCTAAAAACCATTCGCCTTTTTCTTTTTCTGTAGTAATTTGAAAGGCTTCCATTTTATCATGAAAGGTCATTTCTAGGAAGTCTCTGGTGTTTCCTTTTTTAGATTTTGAAAATTCTGAAACCAATGGTAAATGTCCTAACCAAACAATTTTTGCTGTTGGTTTAATTTTAAAAGTTACTTCGGTTTCTAAAGAATCGTATATAAAGTTAGGTTGAATGGTTGTCTGTGGAATACTGAAGTCGAACCATTCGTCTAGAGGCAATTCAAAACCAATACCGTGCATAAAATTGAATAGCGATTTTTTTAATCCGAAACTAAATTTACTATGGTCAATGCCAGTACTATCTGTAAAATCTACATCATTATTAGCAAATGTAATGTCTTTGTAATGTGGTGTAATACCATAATCTGAAGGATTTAAGCCTACCGGACTATGTGCAGTTAAAGCAAATTGATGCCAAAAGCCAGATTGTAGAATACCAACTTCGAATAACTGACGCACCATTTCTAAACTGTCTATAGTTTCCTGTTCTGTTTGTGTTGGGTAGCCGTACATTAAGTACGAGTGTACCATAATGTTAGCTTCGGTAAAATTACGAGTTACCTGTGCAACTTGTTTTACTGTTACGCCTTTGTCTATTAGCTTCAATAATCTATCGGAAGCGACTTCTAAACCACCAGAAACGGCAATGCATCCCGATGCTTTTAATAAGAGACATAAATCTCGGGTAAAGTTTTTTTCAAAACGAATATTAGTCCACCACGTCACCATCAGCTTACGCTTTAAAATCTCTAAAGCCAATGCTTTCATTAACGCAGGTGGTGCCGCTTCGTCTACAAAATGAAACCCTGTTTCTCCTGTTTGACCTACCAATATTTCCATGCGATCTACTAACAGTTTTGCTGCTACGGGTTCGTATATTTTTATATAATCTAGAGAGATATCGCAAAAGGTACATTTTCCCCAATAACAACCATGTGCCATGGTGAGTTTGTTCCAACGGCCATCGCTCCATAAACTATGCATCGGGTTGGCGATTTCTATAACCGATATGTAATCGTCTAATAATAAATCGGAATAATCTGGAGTCCCAACGGCATGTTGTTTATAATCTAACCTTTTAGTGTCGTTTTTATAAGTAACACTATTATTTTCTAAAAGAAAGGTACGTTTGTAGGTTACGTTATTTATATCTGTTTTGCATACAGCTTCATAAAGTAATTCTACGGGTAATTCGCCATCGTCTAAAGTAATATAATCGAAAAACTCGAAAACTCGGGTGTCGGTCACCGAGCGTAATTCGGTATTAGGAAAACCACCACCCATAGAAACTGTAATCTCAGGATAATTTGTTTTTATGTATTGTGCGCAACGAAATGCTGAGTATAAATTACCTGGAAAGGGTACCGAAAGGCAAACTAGTTTTGGTTGTACGATTTGCAATCGTGCTTCAAGAATAGACAATGTTATATCATCTATAAAGGTTTGATCTTGTTGTAAACTATCGTATAACTCGTTAAATGCATTGGCACTTTGCCCTAAACGTTCTGCATAACGACTAAAGCCGAAATTGGGATCTATACATTCAATAATAAAATCGGATAAATCTTCAAGATATAAAGTCGCAAAGTGTTTGGCTTTGTCTTGCATACCCATTTCGCCAAAGGCCCAATTCATATCATCTAATTGGTCGAAACGTGATGCTTTCGGAAGAAAATTATCTGTACAAATTTGTCTTGCTAAGGTTTGGTTTTTGCCTTGTAAGAATAGAATAATGGCATCTAAAGGTTGTAAATAATCGTCTTTAAGCGCATAGATACGTTGGCAATTTGCTGAAACAATGGTGTCGTTTTCAATGGCTAAATCGAATACGACTTCAAACGTTTTTTTACTAAATAACTCTAAAATAACCTCAATACCCAAATCCATCTGAAACGCAGAGATTCCTTTAGTATTTAAAAACCCTTTTAGATAAGCTGTAGCTGGATACGGCGTGTTTAATTGTGTAAAAGGTGGTGTTATTAGTAAGAGGTCTTTCAATGTAAGTTGGCTATTGTTATGGCAAAGATAGTGGATTAATAGGAGTTAGTGTTTAGTCGTTAGTAATAAGTAATAAGTAGTTAGTAATTAGGAGATAGTGCTAATTTGTTTGTTTATAGAACTATATAATGTGAGTGTAAAATATATTCTGCATTGCGGGAGGATTTAGTAGTTAGTAACAAGTAATTAGTGTTTAGTTATTAGCGATTAGTAAATTATACTATGTTTTTAGTTTGTAGAAGTTGATTGTATAACATGAGTATAAAATAAATGTAAAATATATTCTGTATGTTGAAAAAGGATTTAGTCGATAGTAATTAGTGGTTAACAAATAACCTGTTGTGTATTTTGGTGAAATTCGTCAGTTCGAGTGGATTTTACGATTGAGAATGAGTGAAATTTGTATCGAGAACAATAAATTCTATAATAAGTTTAATTCTCGATACAATTTTTCGTGCCTCAAAATCACTCGAATTGACGGCAAATCGCATTTTAGATTTAAAAGGTTGTTGTATTTAGTAATTAGGAGGGTAATGCTAATTTGTTTGTTTATAGAAAACTATATAATAGGAGTATGAAATAAATGTAAAATATATTCTGTATAATAAAAAGTAATTCTATAATTTGCCAACAACCAACAACCAACAACCAACAACCAACAACCAACAACCAACAACCAACAACCAACAACCAACAGCCAACAGCCAATTAAAATCCTCCTTTTAAAATCTCAGAAACCGCTTGTCTGTATTTATGTGGGTTTGTTGCTTTTTTTATCTTTTTATAGGTTTTTTGCGGATTTTCAAAAGATTGAGAAAAGTATTCCCAAAAGCCTAACATTTTCATTTTTATTGGTGTTGGCCCAGATAGTGCAGCATCGTATTGTGCGTAAATTTCATCATGAAACGCAGAGAAGGTTTCTACTCGATTTTTAGGATAGTCTAAGGTGTCATTTTTAATCATACTTGGTAAAAATGGATCGGCTATTAAGCCGCGACCAATCATAAAATGGTCTATCGTTGGAAAACGTTCTTGTATGGTTTTAAATTGCGAAACAGACGTAATATCGCCATTGTAATACAACTTGTGCTTGGTGCTGTCTACACAGCGTTGAAAGGCATCTAAATCGACACCACCTTTATACAGTTGTTTACCAATACGTGCATGAATGGCAACATTTTTTAATGGGTATTTATCCAGCACAGGAAAAGCATCTAAGATTTCTGTGCTGTTTTCGTAGCCCATGCGCATTTTCATGGAGACTACAATATCGGTTTCTGTGTGTGCCCGTTTTAAAATGTGGTCAATTTTTTCGGGGTCTGCAATTAAACCTGAACCCATACCACGTTTGGTAACCATAGGGTAGGGACAACCTAAATTCCAGTTTAACTCTTTATAACCAAATTGTTGTACATAGTTAGCGACGAATAAAAACTCTTCGACATCGTTAGTTATTATTTGCGGAATGACTTCTAAAGTGCTATTGTTTTCTGGCAGAATATCACGTTCGTAAGATCCTTTTACTACTAACTTTCCGTTTAATCTTATATATGGTGAATAGAAAGTATCGATACCTCCAAAATACTTATGAAACGCGTTACGAAAACGAAAATCTGTAAAGCCCTGTAAAGGGGAGGATAATAGAGTAAAGGACATACGTTAGTTTATAATGCTGCAAATATAGGGTAATTAAAGGTGTTTACAAGTTAAATAATTGCGGGTAATTACGTGTAAGTATGTTGTATATATGTGGTATCTTGAGTGTTTTTAAAACCAGTCGTTATGAAAACTATAGTCGCCCTAATTTTTGTTTGTATTTTACTTGTTAGCTGTAATGAAAACAATACTGTTGCTGTAAAAGAAACTACAGAAGTTGCAATTGATAATAATGGACTTCCTAAAGATTTACCTTTTGGAGCATCCACTAAAGAAGCTGCTAATTTTGCGTGGCAAACGTTTTTAAGTATTAATACACCAACAGAAAACGGAACAGGAACACAATGGGAAAATTATAAAGAAGCATACGATATTTTTTTACCAGAAGCAGAAGAGCCAACACCTTGGGGTGAGCCAACTGCAGGAAATGAAACCATTTGTGATGCTATTACTGGTAACTCTAAGGTTTTAAGGACGACTTCTAAAGTGAGTCCGTTAGTAACAGAGACGGATCAAGCTGTTGGTGGTGTACTTATCGATAAAAATTCAAACTTGGTACATTACGAAGTGTATATGAATAAACCGATGTTTAATTATGTATTAAAAAATCAGTTTTATAATGCGTTAAAACAGGCGGGAAGTAAAATTGAATTCCCTGTTGGAAGTATGGAGCTTAAAGCGTCTTGGAGAATTTTAGATCCAAAAAAGGATGATATTAGTCGCTATTATACTTCTAAAGCAGTGATTTATATTCCAGATAGTACACATATAAAACGAGATGATTGTATTCCGGATCTTGTAAAGCAGAACATAAAATCGTGTTCTGAAGAACTTGTAGGTTTAGTTGGGTTGCATATTGTATATAAAACGCCTTCGAATCCTAATTTTGTGTGGATGACGTTTGAGCAAAACGATAATGTAGAAACTGAGGCGACTAAAAAGGCAGGGATTACGCCGTCTTTTTATGATCCTTCTAAAGCGATACCGTATTGTGAAGATAATAGTAGACAGTGCGATTGCCCAGAGCAGATTATGACGCAGGTAACACGACAAAACCCAATTCCAGATTGGGTACAAAAAGCAAATGCAACACATCAAGAGACTTTAAGTAAAGAAAAATCTGTTTGGAGACACTATCAGCTTATTGGTGTGCAATGGCCAACAGATAAAACTAAAGTGGGAAGCCCTAAGTTAGCTAACCTAGCAAATAGTAGTATGGAAACATTTAACCAAACGGCAAGTAGTTGTATTGGTTGTCATGCTTTTGCACGATCCTCTAATCCTACCATTTATTCAGACTTTAGTTGGGTAATGGGGAGAGCTGAAAATCCAGTTGCTAAATTACCAGAACCAAATGGTCCAGATGTTTTAAAATATGTAATGCGTGTTAATCCTTATAAAAATTGGAAAACATGGCCAGACGATAAATGGAATGTGTTTAGCAAGGCTACACCTGGTGAAAATCCGCATGGTAAAATGATAAAAATTTATACAAACGATATTGCTTTAAATGCGTATTTAAATAATACCACTACTATTACAGAATTACCTGTTGGTAGTATTGTTTTAAAAGAAAATTTTAGAACTTCGCCTGGGCAAAAGCCTCAAACTAGCGATTTAGTAGAACTAACCATTATGTATAAAGCTAAAGATAAAGAGGGAACTGTACGTTGGTTTTGGCAAAAAACACCGCCTTATGGTCCTGTAGATTCTGCAAGTTTTAATCAGCAAGGTTGTATTAGTTGCCACATGAATTGGGAAGGCAACGGCGATGGTATGTTAAGTTTTAATTTTGGGAAACGTCCTGTTATTACGGAGACCCCTTATAGTAAGAAGTGATTATTTAAATAGACTTTTTTCTTAAAAAGGAAAAGTTTTTTTAATAGCTATTGTAATCGTTTTGCATTCAGACGAAAAAACATCAATTCCAGTAAAATTTGTGCCGAGAATAAGAGGTTTTATTACCTAACCTGTTCTCGATACCATTTTTTTATCAAAAAAATCACTCGAACTGACGTCTTTAAGATGTTAATTAACTTGGAAAACAGAACAGCTTTTTATATAAATATTGTTTTGTAATCTGTATTAAAGTTGCATTTATTTAATATTATCTTTCTTTTAACCAATCAACAAACTCATTTAGTTTGCTATCATTGTTCTCCAGCCACTTATTTGAATTTTCATTGCTGCCTTGAGTTATATGCTTACAATATGTTGTTAAATGTTCACTTTTTGTCAAATCATAGAAAAAGGTAGTGTAGAATGTCCACCATATTTCCTTGTTGTCTTCTTTTTTTAACTCACCTAATACTGTAAAAAAGGACCCTGTGTTTTCAACAAAGAGTTCATCGTCTGTTTTGTCTTTATTTTCTTCTAATGTTTTTGATGCTTCAAGCATTGAAACCATTAATTCCGCTGCACCAAATTGGCTATCGTTATTAGCCGAGAGTGTAATGTTTATTGTATTAGGTTTATCCTTGTCTTTAGAGACATTTCCGCCAAAGTTTTCCATAAGTATTTTATAAGCCTCAATAGACCTAGGGCTGTTTGGTTCTAAAAAAAGGAAATAATGTGTTGCTAATAGTGTTTGAATTGAATTCCCTCTTGAATGATGAATATTCCCTAACATTAAATGGCTACTCGCATGATAAGGATTGTTCTCAATGGCTTTTATAACATTGCTTTCTGCTTGTTCTAAGTCGTTTAATTTATAATGATTAAGGGCTAAATTGTAGTACAGAAGATAATGCCCTTTTGTCTTTTTAATAGCCTTTTTAAATAGTTTAATAGATTCTTTAGTTTTGCCAAGTACATCTAAAGCAGAACCTTTTGTTATGTAGGCTTCTAGCATATAATTTTCATCTTGTTTTAGCACTGCATCAGAATATTTTATAGCTTTTTTATAATCGCCTTTTGAGAAATAACTAAGAGCAATTTCATAATTAACGAGCGCAGATTTTGGGTCTATTTTAAGGGCTTTTTTATAGGCGTCGATGGCTTTGTCGTAATTACCACTATCGTGATGTGCAACACCTTCTTTAACCAAATTGTGAATGTTAGATTGTGCGATACTACTTTGATTAAATACTAAGAGTAATACTAGGGCTAATACTATTTGTTTTATGTTCATTTCAAGTGTTTTAATGTTATGAGACAGGTAACTAAGTCTATTTTATTTAAATGTAATGCTTTCTAAAATAGCATTGGCTTCGTTTAGATAATTATCGTATAGTTTCTTTTTTGAACCATATTTGTAAAAATAGTAGTTAGAATCTACTTGAAAGTACATGATTTTTACTTTGTATTCTCGGTCGTTAGAAGTAGCAATGTAATCATGAATATAAACAGTTCCAAATTGGTTTGTTTCTTCTGTTACTTTATGTGCAATTAGTGTTTGCTTTCTTACCGTTTGCATGATTTGTTTTTTAGCAAAGGTTTCGAAATCAGGTTTTTCTTTTAAATCATATTTAAATATGTTTACCAAGTTATTAAAGTGGTTTTCGCCTTCTTTTAAAGGTGTATAGCCAACATAACCGTGATGTGCTACGGGGCGCCAAGTTTCTGGTATAGAAACTGTAAAGTTTTGTGAAGCAATAAATGCAGGGATATCTACAACTTTTTGTTGTTTTAATTTTTGAGTGGAATAGGTATTGCAACTTGTAAGTGTTACAAAAGCTAGTAATACAATTAGGTTTTTCATGGTTATTGATTAATTATAGCGTAAATGTATTTTTTAAGTGTTTGTTTTACAATAGATAATGAGTAAACTGGTGGTTTTGATTAGGGAAGTAAACTTATGGTTAGGAGTTTACCTTGGTTCTTTTTATGTAGACGTATCTTGTACAATTATAAGTTCTCCTTGTTCTATTTCTTTATATGAATTATCAATATGTTCAAATCCTTTATTTATTTCCCATTCCCTTTTAAATATTAATGAAATGAAATCACCAATAAAAGGTCTCGATTTTCTATTTGTTTCAGGATGTTTATATTCCATTCTAATCATCAAATTGTCGTTTTCTTTTGGGGTATAAAAATCAAAAACTAAATTTGAGTTAAGATATTTAAGAATTGAATTGGCAGACAATCCATTGTTCAATGATTTAGAAGAAGACCATGGCATGCCAAAATGTTCATCTTTTGTATGTAGAAATTCAAATAAATCCCATTTTATTATAGTCTCTTCGTACTCCTCTTTACTGAGTTTAACTTTATTTTTTCTAGAGGTTTTATTATAGGTTGTCTTTTTTTCAACTGTTAAAGTTTCTTTTTTATCAATTTTAAAATAAAATTTTAGTTCAGGATTTGACACTTTATTAATAATTTTCGGATTTTGATTGTATGATATCTCATGTTGAATTATGAGTTGTTTTAGTGTTAATATACTGAAAGTTCTTTACAATACAAATGACTTATAGCCAGCGTTGTTGTTAGTGCTTCGCCTTAGCGAAGGCCTAACGGCGACGTGGACGGTAGCCGCCCTAATTGGAGTTAATGCGTAGCGCAGCAGAGTATTAACTCCAACGTTTTATGTATGATTAGTTGCGTTTTTTTGCCAAATGTAACTAAAAATTATTGCTTTTTGTTAAAGCGGGGGCTTTCTTAAGAAGACCGAAATTAGCAATTAATTATACATGGTGTTATACTTATTTTATCTCTTCTTTTAGTAATTCTTTTACAAGTTTTTCGAGATGTTCTCCATATTTTACTTCTATTTCTTGTTCATTATTTTCATCATTCAAATTAGAATATATTTTCATTCGATTATTACCTAAGAAATAAATACCTACATGTGGAGTATTATCATCTATAATGTGTCTTCGAGTTCTAGATAAAATTAACCAAGATAATCGAGTACCTATTCTTAATGAGTTATTAAGCCCTTTCGCTCTCATTTCTTTAATTAATTTTATTGCTTCTTTGTCAGAAGGATATTCAATTGGATTAAAATGAGTTTCCTCAGTTTCATTCCAGCTCTCTATGAACTCGCCTTTTATTCCAACTCCCTTTTCATAATATTTTGCAAGTTTATTCAATTCTATTTCAGGAAACTGAATTTGTATTTTAGATGGAATTGTTCTCTTTAATATCCAACTTTTTATTATTTCTACTTGTCTTTTAACATCATTACTGGATATTTTAAAAATAGGACAGCCATCCCATTCAAACTCATATATAGGAATTTCGCTAAAATAGTATGGGTATATCCTACAACCTCTGTCTTTATTTTTTAATTCAATATGGGATTCGTTACCAAAATCGGCTACAATATTTATTTTATTGCTATCTATTTTAAGTAATTTATCACAATTATTAAAGATTTTCGATTGCAATAATTCTAATTCTTTACTCATTTCAATCTTGATTTTCCTTAATTTAGGTATAGTTAGTATATGCAAACCTAGCCTAAAACATTGTGTTTTACAAAAGATAAGAGCAGTATATGCCAACCTTTAGGTAGTTTTGTAAATAACTCAAAAATGGCTGGTTATGCCAACCTTTTTATAATTTTTAGTGATTAGTATAATTAATCAAGGTTTCTCCGCCTTATCATCAAAGCGTACCATTTGTGAGTGCGATGGTTTGCCTTTAGAATCTATAAAATAAAGCATATAATAGCCTGGAGGGATGAGTTCGTCTTTCATATTGGGTGTACTAAAACTAACAGTATTACCATTCATACTACTAATATCTAGATTTACAAAAAACTGTCCGTTATCCCAGTTGTGAGTAAAAGACGCTAGTTTTAGTAATACAACTTCTGGTTTTTTGTCCCCTTTTTGTTTTGGTAAACCATTAACTTTTAGACTATAATTTTGGTTACTCCCAAAAAGATAATAAGGTTTGTTACCGTAATTGGCCTTAAACTGAGTGTTGGTTTGTTTTTCACGTTTCATACCAGTAATAATCATATCTCTGGTCTTTATGTTGCCTTTTAAGTCTTTAGTTTCATCGATATGCATATAAGGTGGTGAGAATATCTCGGCAGTCCAGTTTTCGGTTGGCGTGGTTTGCATTCCTTTTTGAGCTTTTGCCATTTGTCCGTCTCTGTAAAAATAAGTGTCTATATCTATTAAATCTAAATCGGGTTTAGGCTGTCCGTTTCTATGTTGTTGGTCTGGATTTGGGAAAATTTCTTGTACCGATGCTCTGGCACTATTTCCTCCAGAAACCCACACACGTCCATTAGGTAGTAGTAAAGCTGCATTATGGTACAAACGTGGTTCTACAGCAGCACTCATACGTTTTTTAGTATAGTCTACAAACTTCCCGTTAGCATCGTAATTAGGAGTTAATAAAATAGGGTAGAAGATAGGACCATAAAAATCGTAATTACCACCATTAATAATTAATACCTGTTTGGTTGGTAAAATAATAGCGGTTAGCATAGTACGATCGGCTTCTATTTCTGTACCTAGAAAATCATCGTCTTGTGTCCATTTTTGTTCTTTTAAAATACCTTCGTTAAACCAAAACTGTTCACGTTTTCTACTGCCACGTCCTCCGGCAAAATGTGTTGGGCTTTTAGCATCTAATGGTAACATAGTACCTGGAGAAGTTGGTTGCCCGCCATAAATGGTAATATTATCTGTATTAGGATCGTTGTAAGAAGTGCCGTATGAGGAAATAAAATCGGCTCTGTCTGGACCATAATTAAAAGATACTTTAGGGTTTTTGTTATTACCAGCAATATCCATGTAATAGGTTTTCTTTGTTTTTCGCATGTATGCAGCATCCGATGTTCGTAAACTTACCCAATCGCCTTCTCGTGTGAGGTATATTTTATTATCGGATACTAAATAATTATTTGGATAGAGTTTAAAAGCATCATATTTATTATCTTCTTTACAGGCTGGACCACAATCGCAAGGCAATGGAAAATCGTTGTCGCCAGATAGTGATTCCCAATAGGCATGAAATTCGACATCGTCGCACACTGTAGGTTCAAAATCTGGATTAATTAGAGTAGTGAATGGGCTGTTCTTCATCTTTTCTACATTAACAGCAGTCCAAGCGGCTTCAGGTTTTTCAGAAGAAAAAGCATAAGGGTCAAAAAACTCTATATAAGGATTGATTTGAAAACGATACATTTTAGGAAAGTCTTTATCGAAACCAACAAAACCACTAAAAATGGTAAAACGACCGTCTAATAAAGGCACAATGGTTGGATACCAACGGCCACGTTTCATAAACCCCGAAAACTTCCAAGGGTAATGTTTGTCGTCTACTTTTGGCATAATACGCCAATCTACTGTAGTCCAATCGACTTCTAATTCTTGTTTCCAATCAAAAATATACGAACTATTTGTTCCTGTTCTATATGGGAAATAGTATTGTGTACCACCTACAAATAAAGGGTTTCCATCTGGTAATTGTAAATGTGCACTACAAAAGAGATCACTAGGTACAAAATGTTTTTTACGTTTAGGATCTTGCATTGGTAATGGGTGAGGTATTCTGTAGAAAGAACTATCTGCTGGATCGTAAATGGCCGTGTTATTTACGAGATCGTAGTATTGTTTTTTTCTAACGTTTATCCAGTTTTTACGTACTTCTGGAGTCATTTTTTTGGGTTCAACGGTATTCCTAAAAGGATCGTCATATAAATTAAATAATCCCATTGCTGGTGCTGGTGGATCGTAGTTTGGATAATATTCTATGTTTTTAAGGTTACGCCAGCTACTTCCGCTAGACATTAATATTTTTCCTGAAGGTAGCATAACATTGTGTACGGTTTGCATACCTAGAATACGACCAATGGCTGCGCCTTTATCGTCTGGAATAACTGTTTTCCAACTACCATATTCTTTTTCGTCTGCATCGACACTTGTTTTTCTTTGCGACTCCATTTTGTTTAAAAAATTAGAGTCCATAATCATGCCGTGGTATTTGTCTTTGTTATTATCATCATGATTGTGGTGGTCATGATTCATAACTTGAGCTGTTGCGTTAAAAGCAAATAGAAAAGAGAGCAATGCCAAAAATCTGAGCTTCTTTTTTTTGGTGTGTAACACACGGGTTGTGTTTGTGTTCATAATTATTGAGAGGTTAATGGTTAAGCGATTAGTATTCTACACCAATTATTTAGGACACAATTTTAACGGTGTAGTTTTAATAAGTTGCAGGGAATGCTACGAAGTTAATTATTTAGTTATTGTAAGACAATACGTAAAACTACCTGTTTTATGGTTGTAGGTAGAAATTCTAAAGTTCTGTTTTTAATATGAATTTATAGAAAAGGTTGTGTGGTACTTAGAACTATTGTTTTAACATTAATGACTATTCTTATTTACGCCAACCAGCAATAAGTTGATTGTTTTTTACAATGCCAGTACCATAGTATACTACTATTCCTGTTGTTATATCTTGCCATTCAATACTATAGCAATAAGAGTTGTTGGTAGATTTTTTTTGATGTATCATTAAATTAAAAGAGTCTACACTAGTACCTGTATAGAATATTTTGTATTTGCCTTCAAATTTTGCAGAATTTGGTGCCTTGGTTGTATAACCAGTGCCTACAACTGTTGTAGTATCATTTGGAGAGTAGGCCCAGTTTGCTATTAAATTTCCGCTTCCGTCTTCGTTTTTTACATAAATAACAGTACCAATATCTCTATCTGTATTGCTGGTTGTTATTGCTTTAGTTTGGGTGCAAGAAGAGTACAATACCGTTATGCTAATAATAGTGGTTAAAAGTGAAATAGATTTTTTCATGATGTGGTTTTTTATGTTATTATATTTATTGAGAGCGTTACTGTATTAGTGCTAAATAAAACGGTTGTATTTATTTCTACGCAGATTTACTATATACTAGAAAAAGTAAGCGACACGTACGCATAATAATTAAGTTTTAAGTTCTAATTTTTCTTAGATATATACAATACGTATATCTACGTGTATTTTAAAGCGTTTCTTATTCTTTTGAAAAACAAATATTTATAAGAAAATGCGTATATTGTTACTCCCAAACTCCTAAATACTAACATGAAATTATTGGCAAATTTTTTTATTCTTATTACCTGCTGTTTTAGTTTACATTTACATAGCCAGACACAAAATGTAGATACCAATTCAAATAATACCAATTCAGTTTTAGATGCATTACCTAAAATATCTATAGACTCGACAACAACTGAAATTACTGCGCATGTAGATGCGATGATTAAGTTAATGAATGAGGAACATTACAAATCTAATTATACTCCAGTTTTAATTTATGCAGATAAAGGATTGGCTTTAGCAAAAAAAAGTAGTAATGCGGACCATATTCATGATGCTAGATCGGTTATAGGTAACACCTTAGTAAAGGTTAAAGATACTTTAAAGGCAAAGAAAATATTTTTAAAATCTCTGGAATATGCAGAGAAAGTAAACGACAGCTCTCTCATATTACGGTCTAAAGGAAATTTAGCGAATATATACTATTATATGGAAGGTTACAGAGGTAAGACCATAAGTATATACCTAGAAAGTATAAAAATTGCAGAACGGTTAAAAGATACGACACGCTTATTTATATTGCACCATAATTTATCACGTGCTTTTAATGAAAATAAAAACCCAGACCTTAGTGGTTATCATATAGAAAAGACAGCGTTCTACCTAAATTTATTAGGAAATCCACCGCATTATACAGCTAGTCATTTTCATAATAAAGGAAGACAGTTACTATTATTAAACAAAGCAGATGAGGCGATAATAAGCTTTAAAAAAACAATTGCACTTTGCGAGAATACCGCCTTTGTTGAAGCTTTAGTAGAAGGCTACACCGGCTACAGAGAAGCTTTGGAATTAAAAAAAGATTATAAAGGATTTTATGAAGTTAATAAAATACTTAAGGTTTATGAAGAGGGAAGAGAGGAAAGTGAGTCTAAAAATATTATAGACGCAGTAAGTGCAAAATTAAATGCAGAACGGTATAAAGATCAAATTAAATCTAAAGAATTAGAAAAAGAGCTTTTAGTAGAACAAGCAGAACGAAAAAATATTTTTTTCTTGCTTGCTATAGCTACAGTAGTTTTTTTGATTTTACTACTAGTAGTAACTTATGTGTCTAGTAAAAAACGAAAGGCCTTAGTAAAGGATTTAAAAATTAAGAATAAGCAGTATTTAATAGCTAAAAAGCAAAGTGAAGAATCTGCAGAAACAAAAACTAAGTTTTTTGCCACAGTAAGCCATGAGTTAAGAACACCTTTATATGGCGTTATTGGTTTAAGTTCTATTTTATTAGAAAATGAAGATTTAAAAAAACACGAAAAAGATTTAAAATCATTAAAGTTTTCAGCTAATTATTTACTTGCCTTGGTTAATGATTTACTACACATTAATAAAATTGAAAATAAAAATAGTAAAGAAGAAGATATTACGTTTAATCTAGAAACTCTAACGTCTAGAATAGTGTCTTCATTTGAGTATATAACATTACAACATGAAAACAAAATTAATGTAACAATACATAAAATGGTTCCTTTATTATTAAAAGGTAATTCGGTAAGGTTGTCTCAAATTCTTATGAATTTAATAGGTAATGCTTGTAAGTTTACAGAGAAAGGACAGATTGACATTTCTGTAAATATGTTAGAAAGGACAGATGAAGTCGCAAAATTAGAGTTTACAATTAAAGACACCGGTCCAGGTATTGAGAAAACGAAACTGAACCAAGTATTTAATGAATTTGCGGAAATAGATTCGTCGTCTTCAGCTTATCAAGGTACAGGTCTAGGTTTATCAATTGTTAAAAAACTAATTGAACAAGCCAACGGAACTATTAAAGTAGAAAGTGAACTAGGAAAAGGCAGCACCTTTACATTTAATATTGATATGTTAATTTCTAACAAGCCTGTAGAACAAGTATTATCTCCTATTTTAGATATTAAACAATTAGAAAATAAAAAAGTACTTATTGTAGAAGATAATCGCATTAACCAGACCGTTACAAAACGTATTTTAGAAAACTTAGGTGTTATTTGTTTTATTGCTAAAGATGGAGAAGAAGCTGTAAATGCTGTTAAGGAATCTACTTTCGATTTGATATTAATGGATATTAATATGCCAGTAAAAAACGGTATTGAAGCCACCGAAGAGATTAGAACTTTTAATACCAACATTCCTATAATAGCTCTTACTGCTGTAGATATAGAAGAACAAAAAAATCAAATCTTTGGCTGTGGTATGAATGATATTATATTAAAACCTTATGATATAGATAGATTTAAGGAAATTATTATATCTAACTTAAATCCTAAATTTAAAAGAGAATTTTAAAAAACGAATTCATTTTATTGACGGCAATTTATTTAATACAATTGTAACTTTGCTGTACTAAATATTTTACTTACCACAAATACCAGTCTAAGTATTAAGTTCTAGGAAATTCTATAACTTCTAGTTGTTCAATTTTAGCGTTATTAATTATAAATCGTAACATGGTGCGTACATTATGAAATCCATGTACACCAACTGCGCCAGGATTCATGTGTATTAGGTTTAGTTTTTTATCGGGCATTACTTTTAAAATATGAGAATGACCACAGATAAAAAGATCTGGAGGATTATTTGCTATAGCTTCACGAACTCTTACATTATATTTATTTGGGTAACCACCAATATGCGTAATCCAAACATCAACACCTTCGCACATAAACCTATTATGTTCAGGGAACTCTATACGCGCTTTATGGTCATCAATATTTCCGTAGACAGCACGTAATGGTTTTAGTTTTTTTATAGCATCTGTAACCTTTAAATCTCCTATATCTCCAGCATGCCAGACCTCGTCAGCTTGTTTTACATGCTTTAAAATAGCATCATCTATATGGCTATGCGTATCGGATAATAAAAGGATTTTTTTCATATTTATAGTCTACGTAGATAGAAATCTTGTAATTATGTTAATAGGATATTTTAAGGATTAAAAAACAATTATATTTGTAGTTCCTAACGCAAAAATAAGGCTTTACTTGAGATATTTTATAGAACTTTCGTACAATGGTAGTGTATACCATGGCTGGCAAAAGCAGCCCAATGCTATTTCTGTACAAGAGGTTTTAGAAAAAGGGTTAACAACATTGTTAAAAGAGCCTATTTCTACAATGGGAGCAGGTAGAACAGATGCGGGTGTGCATGCAACGCAACTCTATGCGCACTTTAATACAGAAGTACAGTTCGATTTAGATACTATTACGTATAAATTAAATGCCCTATTACCTAAAGATGTAGCAATAAGTAGTGTTTTTAAAGTAAAGGAAGACGCGCATGCACGGTTCGATGCATTAAGTAGAACGTATTTATACCGCATTGCGCTAAGCAAAAATCCATTTACGCACGAACAAGCTTATTATTTAAAACCAAAGTTAGATATTGAAAAACTTAAAGCAGCCACTAAAATTTTATTTGAGTATAAAGATTTTCAATGCTTTTCTAAATCTAATACAGATGTAAAAACGTATTATTGTGATATAATGAAAGCCGAATGGATATTGGTTGAAGATGAGCTTCGTTTTACTATAAAAGCAGACAGATTTCTACGTAACATGGTAAGAGCCATAGTAGGGACTTTAATTAATATTGGTATTGGTAAGGTTGAGGTAGAAGAATTACATACTATAATACAATCTAAAAATAGGAGTGAAGCAGGCTTTTCGGTGCCAGCTCATGCTTTATATTTAACCGAAGTTGCTTATCCAAAAACAATAGTTCTGTAAAAACAGAATAGTGTTTAAAGAGAGAATAAATTTATGACTAAAAAGAAAGAAAATATATTCGATGCAGTTTTATTTAAACGCTTGTTTAAATATACTAAACCGTATAACCGCGTGTTAATAGGTGTAACGTTTTCGGTAGTAACCATTGCTCTATTAAGTGTTTCGGTACCCTATATTTTAAAAGAAGCTATAGACAATAATATAAAGTTAGGTAAAGAAGAAGGTTTTTTATTCTATATCCTTTTGATGGTTGGGATGTTATTTTTAGAAACTATTTTCCAATTCTTATTTATTTTTTATGCCAGTTGGTTAGGGCAAAGTGTTGTTAAAGATATTCGTGTAAAGCTATTTAATCATATGATTAAATTTAAAATGAAGTATTACGATACCTCTTCTGTAGGAACGCTAATAACAAGAGCAGTTACAGATATGGAGCGTATTGCAGATATTTTCTCTCAAGGCTTATTTATGATTTCTAGAGATTTAACTGTTATGTTAGTGATTTGCATCATGATGCTAGTTGCTAGTTTAAAGTTGAGTTTAATAGTATTTGTAACGATGCCTTTAGTTATTTATGCTACTAAAATCTTTCAGAAGTATATGAAAAAAGCTTTTGAAGATGTTAGAACAGAAGTTTCTAATTTAAATTCCTTTGTACAAGAGCGAGTTACAGGTATGAAAATTCTTCAGCTATTTACTAGAGAATTAACCGAGCAAAAAAAGTTTAAAGAAATAAATGAGAGACATAAAAAAGGCTGGTTAAAAACCATCTGGTATAACTCTATTTTCTTTCCAATTGCAGATCTTTTATCATCTATAACTTCAGGATTAGTTGTTTATTATGGAGGTTTACTGGTTGTAACAAAAGGTACTGTTAGCGAAGGTGTATTATTTATGTTTATTATGATGGTACCTAAATTGTTTAGGCCTTTAAGACAAATAGCAGATAAATTTAGTTCGTTACAAATGGGCATGGTTGCCGCTAGTCGTGTTTTTAAAATTATAGACACGGCCTCTCAAATAGATGACGAAGGCACTTTAGAAGCAGAAAACTTTAAAGGAGATATAGCATTTAAAAATGTTCATTTTAGTTATGTAGAGGAAGAAGAAGTACTAAAAGGTATTTCCTTTAATGTAAAAGCAGGAGAAACTGTCGCTATAGTTGGTGCAACAGGAGCTGGTAAATCTACTATTATTAATTTATTAAATAGATTTTACGAAATTAATGATGGAACTATAAGTATAGATGGAGGAGATATAAAACAGGTAACACTAGAATCGCTTAGAAAACAAATAGCTGTAGTATTACAAGATGTGTTTTTATTTGCAGATACTATTTTAAATAATATAACGCTTAATAATCCAGAAATAACAGAAGACCAAGTAAGACAGGCCGCTAAAGATATTGGTATAGACGATTTTATTATGAGTTTGCCAGAGGGTTACCAATACAATGTAAAAGAACGTGGTGTTATGTTGTCTTCTGGACAACGACAATTAATTTCATTTCTTAGAGCTTATGTAACCAATCCTAGTATTTTAATTTTAGATGAAGCAACGTCCTCTGTAGATTCTTATTCAGAGCAATTAATACAAAATGCAACAGATCGTATTACTAAAGGTAGAACTTCTATAGTTATTGCTCACCGATTGGCAACCATTCAAAAAGCAGACAAAATTATTGTTATGGATGCTGGGAAAATAGTTGAGCAAGGCACGCACGATGAGTTATTACAAAACGAAAACGGGTATTATAAAAACCTTTACGAAGTACAGTTTTTAAAAATTGAAGATGTTGCTTAACTTCCCTGTAAAGCCTTTTTTGCTTTTGTAGCTTCAATAAGTTCATCATAACCACCCGCAAGGTAGTAAATTATTGAAGCAGCGATAGAGAATATTATAAATGTTACGCTAAAGATTAGTATAAAAAATAAAAATTTATAGATAATACCTTTTAAGCTTAATCCATGTAGTCGCTTTAAGCAGTATGCCGAGTAAATAACCATTAAGGGAAACATATAAAAAGTAAGAGTAGAGAAAGATATACCTATACTCATCATAGCAAATAAATAGAAAAAGCTAACAATTGTTATTTGCGCTTGTACATATAAAAAGATAACTAGATGTTCTGTATAATTATACTTTTTAAAGTTGAAAAAAGTAATTTTCGACATTAAGGCATACATAGGAATGTAGAACATCATTATTAAGGATTGATATTCTATAGTAAAGTTTTTAATTTTATTTTGTGCAGCTACCGCTTGTTGTTGTTCATTAAAAGTAAAGCCAGAAAAATCTAAAGCACTAGGGAAAAATTTATTTAAAATAAACATTTGCAACCCAGCTATGGTTAGTGCAATGGCAAAATAACTAACTGCATCTGTATATTTTTTTCTAGAACCATTAATATAGCTTCCAATAACATCTTCGGGCTTTGTAAATAACTTAATAAATGTTTGTAGTAATCTATTATCGTAGTTAAAAACCCGCTGAATAGAATCTTCAAATAGATTTTTTAGAGTTAATCTATTTTGTATTACTTTTCCGCCACAATCA
The DNA here is from genome assembly GCA_947494205.1 of uncultured Flavobacteriaceae bacterium. Taxonomy (GTDB): domain Bacteria; phylum Bacteroidota; class Bacteroidia; order Flavobacteriales; family Flavobacteriaceae; genus JAHDHI01. The sequence continues at coordinate 88,993 of CANLUH010000015.1, forward strand.
TTACAAAATTTAGCACTAGGGATTAGAGTACTATTACAACTTTTACAAATCATTAATCTAAATCCTTTTTTATAAGTTCTATAAGTTCTGTATAATCCTTAAATGGTAAAAACTCACCATCTCTAAAGCATGAAATTTGTCCTGTTTCTTCACTTACAGCTAATGCAATTGCATCTGTACGTTGTGTAATGCCTACAGCAGCTCTGTGTCTAAGACCAAAACGTTGCGGTATTGTTTTTTCATTATTAACAGGTAAAATAACACGAGTTGCTTTTACTATATTATTCTCTATAATAATAGCACCATCATGCAACGGACTATTTTTAAAAAATATACTTTCTATAATAGGTTGTGTTACTTTAATATTCATAGCATCTCCAGTAGTTACCAGAAAATCTAGGCTATTATTACGTTCTAATACTATTAAAGCCCCCGTTTTTGAAGCCCCCATTTTATTACAAGCCGCAATAATGGTTTCTATATCTGTTGTTGAAGCCCCTTCGGTTTTTAAGAATTTTAACTGATTTAAAAATTTGCGTCTACTAGCTAAGTTGGCAGAACCAATCATAAGTAAAAATTTCCGGAGTTCTTGTTGAAAAACAACAATCAATGCAAACATACCTACACTAATAAAACCGCCTAGAATATTACTTAATAGTTGCATTTGTAATGCTTCAGTAATTTTCCAGATGACATAAATAATAACAATACCAATAAAAATATTAATTGCTACTGTACCTCTTACAAGTTTGTATACATAATAAAGTAGAAGTGCTACCAATACAACATCTACAATGTCGATCCAACTGAAGGTTAAAATGTTATCGAATAATTCTTTCAAAAGAAAAGTGTTTCAGTAAATTTAAAAATTTATATTAATTAACTATTTAATTGCTGATATAATTTTACACATTCAACAGCCTCTTTAACATCATGAACACGTAAAATTTTAGCTCCTTTCTGTAAAGCCACCATATTTAAAGCTGTTGTACCATTTAAAGCTTCGGCTGGCGTTATGTTTAATGTTTTATAAATCATAGATTTTCTAGATACGCCAGCTAATAGAGGTAAATCGGTGATTTTAAAACCTTCGAGTACTTTCAATAATTCAAAATTTTGTTCCCTAGTTTTAGCAAAGCCAAATCCGGGGTCTATAATAATATCTTTTATACCAAGCTGTCTCGCTTTGGCAATACGTTCAGAAAAATAAAATAAAATAGTTTTTAAAATATCATCATAATTAGTTTGCTGCTGCATGTTTTGTGGCGTGCCTCTCATGTGCATCATAATATAAGGCACATGTAATTTTGCAACAGTTGCTAACATATTACTATCTAACAAACCAGCAGAAATATCATTAACTATCGCTGCGCCATTTATAATACATTGTTTGGCAACCTCTGCTCTAAAAGTATCTACAGATAAAATAATATTTGGAAACGAAGAGGTTAGTAATTTAATAATAGGCAGAATACGTTGTAACTCTTCAGTTTCAGAAACCATATCTACATTAGGTTTAGAACTATAAGCGCCAACATCTATAAAAGTGGCACCATTATTAAGCATCTGTTCCACCTGGTGTATAATAGATGATTCATTTTTATAGAATCCGCCATCGTAAAAAGAATCTGGTGTAACATTAAGAATACCCATAACTTTAGGTGTACTTAAGTCTATACAATTACCATTACAATTTAGTGTCATTTGTAGTATTATAACCGTTGTTTGTTTAGGCTTGTAAAACTTTAAACCATAAACTTTGAACTTTTCAAAAAATTAAGCGAAATTTACGCAAAATTCAATCAATACATGCAAGATACATCAAAACAATATGATGCCGTTATAAATAGCTGTCGTAACCTATTCATTAATAAAATGAAAGACTACGGAAGTGCTTGGCGAATTTTACGTTTACCATCACTTACCGATCAAATTTTTATTAAAGCACAACGCATTAGAAGTTTGCAACAAAATGAAGTACGTAAAGTAGATGAAGGTGAGCAGAGCGAATTTGTAGGGATTATTAACTATTGTATTATGGCGCTTATTCAATTAGATAAAGGTGTTGTGGAGCAACCAGATTTATCTACAGAAAAAGCAACGCTTTTATACGATGAGAAAGTAGCCATTACAAAGCAGTTAATGCAAGATAAAAACCATGATTATGGAGAAGCTTGGAGAGATATGCGTGTAAGTTCGTTAACCGATTTAATTTTACAAAAATTACTACGTGTAAAACAAATTGAAGATAATTCTGGAAAAACAATAGTAAGCGAAGGTATAGACGCTAACTACCAAGACATGATTAACTATGCCATTTTTGCTTTAATACATATTAGCGAAGCAAACTAATTAAGTACAAAAACATAAAAAGAAAAAGATGAAAGTAATAGTTGGGTTTAGCCGCATATTTGTAGGTATATTTTTTATCATTTCAGGATTAATAAAATTAAATGATCCTATAGGTTTCGCCTTTAAACTCGAAGAATACTTTGGTCCCACAGTTTTAGATTTACCATTCTTTACGCCTTACGCATTAGGGATTTCTATTTTTGTTGTGGTTTTTGAAGTACTATTAGGTATCTTTTTAATTATAGGTTACAAACCAAAATTTACTGTTTGGAGTTTATTTTTAATGATTCTGTTTTTTACGTTTTTAACGTTCTATTCGGCCTATTTCGATAAAGTAAAAGACTGCGGATGTTTTGGTGATGCAATGAAGATGACACCATGGCAAAGTTTCTTAAAAGATTTAGGATTACTAGCCTTAATACTTATTGTATTTACACAAGTGAAATACATAAAACCTTTCTTTGGTAAGTTTGCAACAACAATAATATCTCTATTAAGTTTTATAGCCTGCTTATGGTTTGGATACCATGTATTAATGCATTTACCAGCTAAAGATTATAGACCGTATAAAATAGATTCTAATATAATAGATAATATGACGGTGCCGGAAGATGCACCGAAAGCCGTACAAGAATTTACTTGGGTTTTAGAACTTGAAAACGGAGAGCAAAAAGAATTTGTTACCAATGGGCCTTACCCAAATGTAGAAGGTAAATATATTAGTCATGAAGTAGATATTATAAAAGAAGGTTATGAAGCACCAATACATGACTTTTCTATAGAAAAAGATGGAGAAGATTTAACCGAAGCAATTCTTTTAGAAGACAACCTAATATTAGTAGTTGCCTATAATTTAGAAAAGGCAGAAGCCAACGGATTAAAAGCCATTAAAGAGGCTACAGATAAAGCTATTAAAAATGGTTACACAGTTGCAGGATTAACTGCAACAGGACCAGAAGAAGTAGCAGAATATAAAACGGCATACAATTTAAATTTTGATTTCTATTTCTGTGACGAAACTGCACTAAAAACAATAGTACGTTCTAATCCAGGCGTTTTAAAAGTGCAAAAAGCGACAATAAAGCAAAAACTACACTTTAACGATATTGATCAATTAGAATTACCAGTAGTAGAACGTAAACCAGAACCTAAGCCAGAACCAGTTGCTGTTACCAATGTATTATATTATGTAGATGGAGAATTGGTAACTAAGGAAGATGTAGATATGTTAAGTGAAGACCTAATAGAAAAAATGGAAGTTGTAAAAGATTCTACCATGCTAAAGGAAATGAACATTACAAATACCGATTCTATAATAAAAATAACACTAAAGCAATAATAGCCGTCTGATAAGTTATTTATTAAATAAAACCCTTTATGCACTACTCACATTATTTGGAGTAGTCACTGTTATATTTTTTTTATTTAGTGTGCTGCCAGGAGATGCAGCCGAAATGATGCTAGGGCAAAATGTAGATAAAGCACAGCTAGATGCTGTAAATAAAAAATATGGTTTCGATAAACCCATAAGTACACAGTATGCCTATTATATAAACGATTTATTACCAATATCCTTTCACTCTAATAACTCTGAAGATTATACCTATTTAAGTCCCAATAAGTATTCGGCAACCCAATTATTTACAATAGGGAATACAACCACTGTTTTAAAATTACCCTATTTAAGAGAATCTTTCACTAAACAAGGCAAAAAAGTAAGTCAAGTACTAGCAGAAACGTTACCAAATACATTCGTGTTAGCAATAACAGCAATACTAATAGCCATTGTTTTAGGTATATTTTTAGGTATTATTTCAGCCTTAAAAAAAGATACTGTATTAGATAAAACCATTCAAATACTAAGTACGGTAGGTATGAGTGTACCTTCCTTTTTTAGTGCTATATTATTTGCATGGTTATTTGGTTTTATATTGCACAAATACACTAATTTAGAAATGACGGGAAGCCTCTACGAGTTAGACGATTTTGGTGAAGCAATGCACATACAATTTAAAAACTTAATATTACCAGCAATAGTATTAGGTATTCGTCCTTTAGCAGTAATTATACAATTAATGCGTAACTCTTTATTAGAAGTTTTTAATCAAGACTACATTAGAACTGCAAGAGCAAAAGGATTAAGTGAGTTTCAAATCATAAGAAAACATGCCATTAAAAATGCAATGAATCCTGTAGTAACAGCAATTTCGGGATGGTTTGCCTCAATGCTAGCAGGAGCTGTATTTGTAGAATATATTTTTGGATGGAATGGTTTAGGAAAAGAAATAGTAAACGCATTAAACACTTTAGACCTTCCAGTAATAATGGGAGCCGTATTAATAATAGCGCTACTCTTTATAATAATTAATATTTTTGTAGATATCATTTACACATGGTTAGATCCAAAAATTAAATTACAATAAAACGCTACGCTATGCATAAAATAAGTATTATCATTATATGTTTACTAACTTTAATAAGTTGTAAAGCACAAGAGGTTCCAACACAATTCTCTACAAAGGCATTAAACGATACCTTTACGAATGTAGAAGGAAAACAAATAACCTTTAAAGATATTTTAGATAGTAATAAAGGTAAAACAGTAGTTATAGACATATGGGCATCTTGGTGTAGAGACTGTATAAAAAATATGCCTAAAGTAGAACGATTACAAAAAAATAACCCAGAAGTTGCATTCTTATTTTTATCATTAGATAAAACCGAAGCCTCATGGAAAAAAGGAATAAAAAAATATAAACCAAAAGGTCAACATTATTATATGCAATCTGGTTGGGAAGGCGCTTTCGGTACTTTTCTAGATTTAGATTGGATTCCAAGATATTTGGTTGTAGATAAAACAGGAACAATAAAAGTCTATAGAGCTATAAAAGCAGACGATAAAATAATACAAGAACAATTACACTAAGCATACTTAGTTGTTAGAAAACATAAAACCATGAGAAAAAATATAGTAGCAGGAAATTGGAAAATGAACAATGATCTATCTCAAACAGAAACATTGTTAACAGCAATAAAACAACAAACGCAAACAACTAATGCAGAAGTTATGGTTGCGCCTACGTTTGTAAATCTATACCCAGCAGTTAATACCTTAAAAGAATCTAACGTAGAAGTTATTGCTCAAAACATGCATTTTGCAGCAAATGGTGCATATACAGGAGAAATCAGTGCTACTATGCTTAAAAGCGTAGGCATAGAAACAGTAATACTTGGGCATAGCGAACGCCGTGCCTATTTTAATGAAACAGACGAGTTATTAGCAAAAAAAGTAGATGCAGCATTAGAAAACGGAATAAGAATTATTTTCTGTTTCGGTGAAGAATTAGCAGACCGAAAAGCAAATAATCAAGAAACAATAGTAAAAAGCCAAATAGCAAATGCATTATTCCATTTAGAAGCTTCAGCATTTAATAACATAATATTAGCCTACGAACCCGTTTGGGCGATTGGTACAGGAGAAACGGCAAGTCCAGAACAAGCCCAAGATATGCACCAATTTATTAGACAAACCTTAGAAGATAAATATAATAGCGAAGTTGCAAATAATGTGTCTATATTATACGGAGGTAGTGTAAAGCCAGCAAACGCAAAAGAAATTTTTTCTAAACCAGACGTCGATGGAGGTTTAATAGGAGGCGCTTCATTAAAAGCAGACGATTTCTTTGCAATAGTAAACGCTTTTTAGAGCGTTACCAAAAAGGTCGGGCTTTCACTAGTCACTCTCTGCGAGGAGTTCCAACAATAGCTCAATCCCTAACGCAGAACAATAGACTAATAGAAACACCTTAGAAAAGAATTAAACATTAAAAAACCGGTTCAATAACACCATCATGTCGAATATTATATACATAGGCTATTATTTTAAAGTCTCACCCTTACAACCAGCAGTAGAAATTTTAATTGCAGAATTAGGCTATGCAGGATTCGAAAGTTTTGTAGAAACCGAGGAGGGTGTTACCGCATACATACAAAAAGAAGAATGGTACGAGACTATTTTAGAAAACATCCAGATTTTAAAATCAGACGAATTTAAAATAAGCTATACTTTCGAAGATATAGAACAAGTAAATTGGAATGCTGAATGGGAAAAAAACTTCAACCCAATAATAGTAGACAACCAATGCTCAGTTAGGGCACCCTTTCACGAAAAACCAGAGACTAAGTTCGATATCGTTATAGAGCCAAAAATGAGTTTTGGTACTGGACATCATGAAACCACACACATGATGATTCAACATATTCTTAAAAACGATATGGATGGTAAATCTGTTCTAGACATGGGCTGTGGTACAGGTGTTTTGGCAATACTCGCAGCTATGAAAGGGGCAAACCCAGTAGACGCTATAGATATAGATAACTGGTGTTATATTAACAGCCTTGAAAATGTAGAACGTAATGGTGCGTTAGATATAACTGTATTAGAAGGAGATGCTAGTCTACTAGAAAATAAAACATACGATGTTATAATCGCAAATATAAATCGTAACATTCTTTTAAAGGATATGAAGACCTATAAAAGCTGTCTCAATCAAGGAGGACATCTATTTCTAAGTGGTTTCTACGATAATGATATTCCACTAATAACAGAAGAGGCAAATACACTTAATCTAACTCTAAAATATAAAATTGAGAGAAATAATTGGGTTTCATTGCATTTCAACTAATTAATATAGCGTTTTAACGATTTTTTCGATTGAATATTCAGTAAAATAAGAATAGTACGGTTTTTGCCGTAATGCGTTTGTTTTTAATGTGTTAATTTTATCTTAAATAAATTTATTTAATCCCATAGGTTTGGTAGACTTTGTAAACCGAAGAGTTCTGCCGCACACAAACTATGGCTATTGTTTACGTAAGCTTAAATTAATTTTTTAACCAAAAACTTTTAAAACAATGAAAAATATTAGAATAATATTATTAGCAATGTTTGCTTTATCCCTCAGTTTACAATCTTGTCAGAAAGATGAATTAGAGACTACTCAAGCTAAAGATTCGTCTAACGAAGTGGAAGTTGCACAGGAAGAAATTCCAGAAGTAATATTAAATAGGTTAGCAGATTTTCAGATTAATACAGATGGAGTTAAAAAAGTAGATTTTTATCTTCCAGATGGTTCAACTCAAGTTATGTACGAAGTTGAAGGCGACATTATGCTATCTGAAAAGCAAATCATGGAATTATCTTTAGATAGTGGTGTAAGTAATAGAAATTATAGCACAAATGCATTAGTTAGCCAGAACACTGTAATCGATATCATTGGTTACACTGGTGGTGGCGGATTTGGTCTTACGACAAAAGAGCGTAACGGATTACAATGGGCTGTAAATAATTACAATGCATTAAACTTATCTATCTCATTTAATCTTACTTACGGTACGAACTATCAACCTAAAGATATGGTAGTATACCATAATCCAAACCAATCAGGTTCAGGAGGATCAGCAGGATTCCCAAGTGGAGGAGCACCAAACAAGTTCATTCAAGTTTATGGACTAGATGGTTTTAACACTAATGTAGCAGAGCACGTTATCGGACACGAAATAGGGCACTCTATAGGATTTAGACATACAGACTGGCAAACAAGACAAAGTTGTGGTCAAAACGTAAACGAAGGTACTGCAGGAGTAGGAGCAAACCCAATTCCAGGTACACCAGCAGGATACGATCCAACATCATTAATGTTAGCATGTTTTAGTGGTAACACTAATGGAGAATTTAATAACAACGATATCACAGCATTAAATTACTTATACTAGTCAATATAAGTAAGTTGAGATATAGTTATTAATACTATTATACATTCTAGAGTGTCGATTTATCGGCACTCTTTTTTTATGCGATTAACTTATTGGAGTTATATAAGTTTTCAATGTACAAATGTTAAAAACGAATGACTACTATTACGTTTTTTTGCTATTATTTAGAAAAAAACTTAATTTAGTACTATTAATTTGAAGATGATGAGTACTCAAGAACAAGTATTAGAAGAGGTTGAGGTTACAACCAAAGAAAAAAACAATAATGAAATTGTATTGTACAATGATGATGTTAATACATTCGATCATGTTATAGATATGCTAATCTATGCCTGTGATCATACACCAGAACAAGCAGAACAATGCTCTATTTTAGTACATTATAAAGGAAAATGTACAGTAAAAACAGGAGATATAAAAGATTTAAAGCCAAGATGTTCTAAATTACAGCAAGCAGGATTAAGTGCAGAAATTGTTTAGAACGCAAGTAAAATATAGTTACAAAAAAACGACTCTAATTTTAGAGTCGTGTTTTTTTTTTTTTTTTTTTTTTTTTTTTTTTTTTTTTTTTTTTATTTTTTTTTTTTTTTTTTTTTTTTTTTTTTTTTTTTTTTTTTTTTTTTTTTTTTTTTTTTTTTTTTTTTTTTTTTTT
>CANLUH010000016.1 GCA_947494205.1 uncultured Flavobacteriaceae bacterium
TGGTTAGTGGTTAGTGGTTAGTGGTTAGTGGTTAGTGGTTAGTGGTTAGTGGTTAGTGGTTAGTGGTTAGTGGTTAGTGGTTAGAAATAATAAAAAACCATTTTACTTTAACGACATTAGAGTATAAAATATATTCAATAATATAAATTCATTTTAAACTCTATTTGAGACATTGGATTTCTTTTCTGCTTTCGCAGGAATGACAAGCTAAGTTTAATTATAAGATCGAATATTTTTTCAGTTTATCTATCTATTAACATTTCATAATTATTTACTAAATACATTTACTTTTAAACGAACCGTTTGATACTTGTACATGCGTTAAGGATTGAAAGGTTTGTTTGAGCTCTTTTTTGACTTTTATAATTGTTATTTAATGGTTTAAAAACATTATTATTTCTAAAAACTGAATTAAAACTCGATATTTACTCACAAAAAAAGCGAGCCTTGAAAGCCTGACAATCTGTAGCTTAAGCGAAAGATTGGAACGCCCTTAAAAATATTTTATTAAAATAGTGTAACTTCTTTTATTTTTATGCTACTTACATGTATAACCAAACCATCGATACTGAATAATTGAATAAAGAACTTGAACATAATTTTGTTGAATTACTAGAGAAGCATCAGAACATTGTACATAAGGTTTGCCGATTGTACACAAATAATTATGATGCTCATAATGATTTATTCCAAGAAATTACGATACAGCTCTGGAGAGCGTTTCCTAAGTTTCGTGGGGATTCAAAATTTAGTACATGGATGTATCGTGTGGGGTTAAATACCGCTATTACTCTGTACCGCAAATCTAAGCGGTCTATAAGAACTCAGGAATTTGATAGTGTTCAGTTTAAGATTTCGGCTGAAGATTATGATGATACCGAGGAGGAACAGTTAAAGTTATTATACAAAGCTGTGCACCAATTAAACGACATAGAAAAAGCGCTTGTTTTTCTGTATTTAGAAGACAAGAACTATAAAGAAATAAGTGAAACAATGGGGATTACTGAGGTTAATGCACGTGTGAAAATGAACCGAGTGAAGACCAAATTAAGAACCATTTTAAATCCGTAACATTATGGATGAATTAGAATTATTAAAAAAACACTGGCAAAAAGATGCCGTAGACGATAAGCAATTAACGTCTAAGCAGATTTACCCAATGCTACTAAAAAAATCATCGTCTATTGTAAAAACTCTATTTTACATTAGTATTGCAGAGCTTCTATTTTGGATAGCTCTTAGCTCCTTACCTCTAGTATCGTCTAGCTACCAAGAAAAAGTAGAACATGCCGCCATTAATGGCCCTTTAATGACCTCTCTTACTGTATTTACGTTTGTAGTTATTGCTATTTTTATTTTTTTATTATTTAAAGCGCATAGAAATATCTCTGTAACTGATAGCGCTAAAAAATTAATGGAAAGCATTATTAAAACACGTAAAATAATTAAATATTACGTGTTATATAATTTAATTATGGTACCCATTTCTATGCTATTGGCATTGTATTATATTACTAAAGAAGATAGTGAGATTGCCGAAAAAATTGCTCATTTTACAACACCACAGCTATTAGTTGGCTTAGGTATATTCTTAGTCTTTACCATAGTATTTGTAGTAATCATCTGGTTATTTTATAAGCTTATTTATGGTATTTTAATGAAGCGTTTAAATAGAAACTACGAAGAGCTTAAAAAACTAGAAGCCTAGATAACACCATTTTATTTTAATTCCTTTTAATTTATATTATTATAAAAAGTACAACTTTTTATGTGGGCGAGAACACCATAAATTTTACTAACGATTGGAATGGAAATGAGTCGGTTATTTTAAATAACGAAGTCGTTTCTGCACAGTTTTCATGGTTTGGAACGTCTCATGTATTTACTTTAGAGCATAATGGTGTACTACAAACAATAACAGTAAAATCTGGTGTAAGTTTTACTCGTAGTATTGTTGTTAAACTTTATATAGCTGATGCTCTAGTTGAGACTAAGTATATGGGGTTATCTATAGGTAATTCTACCTCAACAAAAAACACTTATTTAATTATAGGCGTTATGTATATTATTTTGTCTTTAACAGTATTTAGTAAGTTCTTTTTACCTATTGGTATTGTCTTTTTTGTTCTAGGCTTAACTAATACTAACGAAGAAACATCTTGTAATTTGTAATACAGAAAACGACATTAAACGTTTAGAATAGACTTAATTGTCGTTTAGCTTAGCCACTCGCGTTGTTTATTCAACTCTTCTTGCGCTGCTAATTCTTCTTTAGAAATAACTTTTAAAAATGAAGGATGTTGTTCTATAGCGTATTCTATTTTTTCTACAATTTCGGCAATAGTTTCATTATCGTAATCAATTTTTAAAGGCGCTTTTATTTCGAAGCTTTGGTATACGTTTTTCTTTTTAATACGTAGTCCTTTTTTATCGAACGAGCGTCTAAAACCATCTATTACAATAGGTACAACAATAGGTTTATAGCGTTTTATAATATGCGCAGTTCCTTTTCTAATAGGTTTAAATGGTGTTGTGGTACCTTGTGGGAAAGTAATTACCCAACCATCGTCTAGCGCTTTACTTATGTTAGAGATGTCACTCATTTTAACTTGTCGGTTAACATCTTTTCCTTCGCTTCTCCATGTACGCTCTATACTTATAGAACCAACATAGGCTAAAATTTTTGGTAGCAATCCAGATTTCATAGTTTCCTTAGCTGCTACATAATACATGTTTAACTTAGGATTCCATAAATAGCCAACATTTTTAATATTATCGTCTCTTCCACTTAAACTAGCATTAAACACATGAAACATAGCGACTACATCTGCAAAATAAGTTTGGTGATTGGAAATAAATAAAACGTTAGTCTCTGGTAAGTCTTTTATAATTTCTGACCCCTCTATTTGTAAATCGTTAAATCCACGAAAGCGACGGTGCGATAGCCCACCTAAGATTCTGATGAGCCATTTTTTAATGAAAAGATTATGTCCGAAAGGATTTTTTGTAAATAATCCCATAGATTTTTTAATAGTTTAATAATTATATTACTCTAATTTGGCTACTGTAACTATTATAGTTCATGTACTTACTTCATATTACGCTAATTCCAAATTATAGTACTGTTGCAAATGTAAAAAAACAGAACTAGTTAATGCACTGTTTTTAATAAGTCTTTTATTTCACTAAGCATCATTGCTGTAGCGCCCCACACTAAATGGTTGTTTAAATTATAGGCTGGCACTTCTACTTTTATATTCTTAGCAGTTGTAACTGTTTTAGTTACTACATTATCTTCGTTTAAAAAGTCGCTTAATTTTACTTCTAAAAGCGCTTCTACCTCAGCGTCTTGTTTTACAAATTTTGGGGTTATGTTGGAGATTCCCATGTAGGGTTGAACAAAAAAATTACTCGGTGGAATATAAATTTGTGTCATTTCTTTTAAAACTGTTACAGTATCTATAGCAACACCAACTTCCTCATTTGCCTCTCTTAGTGCTGCTTCTTCTAATGTTTCGTTTGCTTCTAATTTTCCTCCTGGAAATCCTACTTGTGCAGAGTGTACACCTTTATAGGTTTTACGTAGTATTAAAATAATATGAGTTTCGTTTGTTTCATCTGGATAAAACAAAGCCAAAACGGCAGACTTTTTTGCTGTTTTTATTAACTCCTTTTGCTTGCTCACAAGATCAGCTCTGTAAGGTGGCGACATTTTAAACTGTGACGCTTCTGCAGGGAGTGGAGCATTTTCTATGCCTTCTATAGATTTAACAAACGTATTAAAATTCATATTTATGCGTTAAACAATGTAAAATATTAGTCATTCAATTTTATATAAATATACACATAAATTGTGTATTTCTTTTCGCACATAATTACGATAAGTGTAATAAAACACACAAAAATCAAAAAGTTATTAACTCGAAAACGTTGTAGTAAGCATAGTGATTAAAAAAAGCGTTAATTAATTCCTACTTTCATAATCTACTAATTTAAAAACCCTCAAAAAATGAAAGTAACAAACCCTCATTTTTACAAAAAATCAGCAACTACTTCCCTACTCGTTTGCTCGCTTTTTTTAGCCTCTTTATTAAGTATAAAGAGTAATGCACAACAAGCTAACGACGACCGCGTTATGCTACAAGGATTCTACTGGGAGTCTGCAGCCAATAATCCAGACAATTGGTACAATATTGTTTCTAATTTAAGTCAGGAAATATCAGATATTGGTATAGACCTAATTTGGCTACCACCGCCAAGTGATGCTGGTTCTTTAGAAGGTTATTTACCAAGAGAATTCAACAATTTCAGTAATAGTTATGGTAGTTTAACAGACCACCAAAACATGTTAAACAATCTTAATAGCAAAGGCATTGAACCTATTGCAGACATTGTTATTAACCATAGAGTTGGTTCTACAAATTATGTAGATTTCACCAACCCCACTTGGCCTACAGATGCTATTACTTCTAATGATGAAGTTTGGAGTGTACCCGAATATTTTAACACTTTCCCCCGTGGGAATAATGATACAGGTACATCGTACGAAGCTGCACGAGATATTGATCATACCAAAACGTATGTACAGAATAGTATTATTCAGTTTTTAAATAACCTTAAAGCATTAGGTTATAAAGGCTGGCGTTATGATTTTGTTCATGGCTTCGACACCTATTATTTCACTTTGTATAATAATGCGACAAACCCAACGTATTCGGTAGGTGAAAACTACACTTCTAATAAACAGGTAATACAGGATTGGATTGACAACACAGGATCAGCCGCTTTCGACTTCCCTACTTATTTTACTTTAAAGTCTGTAGTAAGAGATAATAACTATTCGTACTTAAACAATAACGGTAGTGCGTCTGGTGGTATTGGTTGGGATCCTAAAAACAATACAACTTTTGTAGAAAACCATGACACACCACGATACGATTTACCTAATAATGTTTTAAATGCTGGTAATGTTGCACAAACCTATGCCTATTTATTAACGCATCCTGGTGTACCCTGTATTTACTGGCCACATTTATTTGATTGGGGAAACACTGTAAAAACAGAAATTACAGATCTTGTTGGCATTAGAAAAGCTGCGGGTATACACAGCCAAAGTAACCTAACGATAGAAACGGCTCAAAATGGTGTTTACGCAGCTATTATTAACGGTGACAATTATGATGTTGCTATGAAAATGGGACCTAACGACTGGAGTCCTCAAGGTAATGGTTGGACTTTAGCTGCTTCTGGAAACAACTATGCCGTTTGGACCAAAACAACGGTTACACCTAACCCGGATACGTTTACTGTTTTTGTACAAAATTATAGTACTATTTACAGCTGGGACGCTAATTTGAATGCCACTAATGGCGGCTGGCCAGGAAATACTTTAACCGATTTAGGTAATGGTTGGTTCTCTGCAACAGTTTCGGGTACGTGTTCTAATATCATTTTTAGTAATAATGGTGCGAACCAAACTGCAGACCTTTATACATGCAACAATACGCCTTACTATTACCAAGGGAATTGGTATGCAAATGACCCTACTGGAAATAATAACACAAATTCATTTACAGTATACGTACAAGGTTATTCTCATGTGTATACTTGGGATGATAATTTAAATGCAACTAACGGTAATTGGCCTGGTGCTACATTAGAAAGTGCTGGTAATGGTTATGTCTCTAAAACTGTAACAGGAAATTGCTCTAACGTTATTTTTAGTAATAACGGCAGTAACCAAACAGCTGACCTTTATACTTGTAGCGACAAACCTTATTTTTATAATAACACATGGCATAGTAATCCTGCGAGTTCTAGATTACAAAATACTGCTTTAGAAGCTATAATGGCTAAATCTATACGTATAGCACCAAATCCTATTAGTAATACTACAGAAATAACACTAGAAATAACTACTGAAGAAACACCTGTATCTATTACGTTAACAGGGCTTCGTGGTACTAGACATTCTGTTTTTAATGGTGTATTAAAAAAGGGAATACACCATATTAAATTAAACACTGACAACTATAGTCTACAACCTGCGTTGTATTTATGTCAAATAAACATCAATGGTAACATTACGAATAAGAAGCTTATGAAGTTGTAAACAATCTAGTTTACTTATAAAAGGGTGATCTGAAAAGTCATTATAATTCACTTTGTCAAGTTTTGAGGGTGTCGAAACTGATATTGATTATCAATAAGATAAAATATTTCGACAAGCTCAATATGACATAGAACTATACTTTTCAGACCACCTCTTTTATTTTGTATTATTATCAAATGACTTAACATTTTTACAGGAAAATAAATACAGTGCTTTTTTTATCTTTGCGCATACAAAATCTATTTTATGCGCGTATTCCTAACGTTATGTTTAACATTACTTTTTATGAGTTGTAATGACACCAAACCAACTCCTAAAAAAAAGACTGTTGTTAAAACCGAAGTCAAACAAAAAAAAGAAACGCCTAAAGTTATTGCAATTGATAGTTCTAAATTAACATTAGAAGAACGCTTTTTACCTTTAAATGATGATAACGCAATGGATTTCTTTTTGGAATACGAAAAGGAACATAAAGAGAATAAAGTGCGTATTTATACTAGCTTTGGTAACATCGAATTACTTTTATTTGATAAAATTAAATTTCACCGTGCTAATTTTATTTTTCTAGTAAAGAATAAAGTCTTCGATGGCACACAGTTTCATCGTGTGGTTAAAGATTTTGTAATACAAGGCGGAAGCTCGGACAGTAAAAAAATAGTTAGAAAAAGACGAAAAATCGGTAGTTATTTGCTACCTCCAGATGCCAAAAGAGGATTTAAACACCATCGTGGCGTTATTTCTATACCAAGTAGTGAAATTGAAAATGCTTATAAATTAGCCTCGCCTTTCGAGTTTTTTATAACAGTAACCAACCAATACCATTTAGATAATGAATATACCGTTTTTGGTAAAGTTACTAAAGGCATGGACGTTGTAGATATCATTTCGCAACAAGAAACCGATGCTGGCGATTGGCCAAAACATAATGTTTATATTACTAAGGTTGAAGTTATAGAGTAATCGTCTTTTAGTATCTTTAGATAATGAAACCTTTTTTAAAACTCTTCTTTATTATCTTTTTGTTAGATATTTTAATTGGATTTATTTTAGCACTTATCTAGCAAGAAACTTCCAGCATTAATTATATTTTCTCCTTTTAAAACCTCATTATTTCTATTCCATTAAGTTTTATTAGTAAAGATTACCCTTATTATGCTAATGGGTAAAACCTATTTATAATAATGTTAGTTTTAATTAATACATTTTTGCAATCCCTTTTCATTTATTTAATTTGGAAATTCTTAAGAAAACACAAAGCCTAATAACACTCCAAAAATTTATGATTTCATTATCAAGTCTAAAGACTCAAATTCATTATCTTACTGCATCCAAAAATAAGACTAATTATGAAACCAAAACAGTTGCTAAGCACAACACTTCTATGTGCTGTTATTGCTTTTACAGGTTGTAACGAAGACAAAAAAACGGAGACTGAATCTGATATTTCGAAAATGAGCGACAACATATTACTACAACAATGGAGCGGCCCTTACGGTGGCGTTCCTGCTTTCGATAAAATGAAAGTTGAAGACATTAAAGAAGCCATGGAAACGGGTATGGCTTTAAGTTTAAAAGACATTGATGCTATTGCAAATAATACAGAAGCGCCTACGTTTGAAAACACCATTGCAGAAATGGAACGCTCTGGTAAAGTATTAAACGATGTGTTTAGTTACTATGGTATTTTAGGGAGTAATATGAGTACTCCAGAATTTAGAACAATTGAAAGTGAATTAGCGCCTAAATTATCGGAATACCGTTCTAAAATAGACCAAAACCCTAAACTATTTAAACGTATAAAAGCGGTTTACGATGCCTCTAAAACAACTCCTTTAGATCCCGATCAACAACGCGTCGTAGATTTAATTTACAAACGTTTTGAAATGAATGGCGCGGAGCTTAGCGACGACAAAAAAGCACGTTATGCAGCTATAAACAAAGAACTATCTTCATTATACAGTACCTTTTCTAATAATACATTACATGATGAAGAAAACTACATTACGTATTTAACCAAGGATCAATTAGATGGTTTATCGGAAGGCTTTGTAAAATCGGCAGCTAAAATTGCTAAAGATAATGGGCAAGATGGTAAATACGCTATTACAAATACCCGTTCGTCTATGGATCCGTTTTTAACCTACTCTACACATCGCGAACTACGTAAACAAGTTTGGACAAACTATTATTCTCGTGGTGATAATAATGATGAGTACGATAATAAAAAACTGATTGCTAACATTTTAAAACTACGTAGAGAACGTGTAGCATTATTAGGCTATAAAAATTATGCAGAATGGCGTTTACAAGATAGAATGGCAAAAACACCAGAAAATGCGATGCACTTAATGGAAGCCGTTTGGCCAGCTGCTATTGGTAGAGTTACCGAAGAAGTTGCAGACATGCAAGCTATAGCTAATAAGAACGGAGATAATATTACCATAGCACCTTGGGACTACCGTTTTTACGCCGAAAAAGTACGTAAAGCAAAATACGATTTAAACAGTGACGAAGTAAAACAATACTTACAATTAGATAAATTAACACAGGCCTTGTTTTATACTGCTGGACGTTTATTTAATTATAACTTTAAACCCGCTCCAGAAGGCAGTGTTCCTGTATTTCATGAAGATGTAAAGGTTTGGGAAGTTACCGATAAAGATTCGGGTGAACATGTAGGTTTATGGTACTTAGACCCTTTTGCTAGAACAGGAAAACGTTCTGGTGCTTGGGCGAATACATATAGAAGTCACACCACTTTTGATGGTAAAAAAACCGTATTAGCCTCTAACAATTCAAACTTTGTAAAACCCGCACCAGGCGAAGCCGTTTTAGTCTCTTGGGATGACGCTGAAACGTTTTTCCATGAGTTTGGCCATGCACTACATTTTTTCTCTTCTAATGTAAAATACCCTACATTAAATGGAGGTGTTAGAGATTATACCGAGTTTCAATCGCAATTGCTAGAACGTTGGTTATCTACAGACGAAGTTATTAATCAGTTTTTAGTACACTATAAAACGGGGGAAGCTATTCCGCAGGCTTTAGTTGCAAAAATTAAAAAGGCCTCCACGTTTAATCAAGGCTTCGGAACTACAGAATATTTAGCTTCGGCTTTAATGGATATGAAACTGCATTTAGCAGATCCGGAAAATATTGATATTGCCGCTTTTGAACGTGAAACTTTGGCCGAATTAAAGATGCCTAAAGAATTACCGATGCGCCATAGAACACCTCATTTTGGACATGTATTCTCTGGTGAAGGTTATGCAACTGCATACTACGGTTATATGTGGGCAGATGTTTTAACAAGTGATGCTTCGGAAGCTTTTAAAGAAGCACCAGATGGGTTTTACGACACAGCAGTAGCCGATAAATTAGTGAAGTATTTATTTGCGCCAAGAAACTCTATGGATCCAGCTGAAGCTTACCGAAAGTTTAGAGGTCGTGATGCTAAAATTGAAGCATTAATGCGAGATCGTGGTTTTCCTGTTCCTACAGAATAATTCTATCGCTATGAATTTGTGGTAATTTGTGCGATTGTGTCAAAAACATTTGGGCACATATAATTCAAACTATGCCTCAGGTTAATAAAATATTCTTATAAATAAAAAGCGTTTTCTAAAACAGCTTTAGAAAACGCTTTTTTATTAAGATTAATCATCAAAATAGTTAATCTTTAGTGTTGTAGATTTATCTAAATATTTTCCTTCAGCATCTATAATATACGATTTAATGTCAACAGGATTTTTTAAAGCGTCATAACTATACTCGTATTCTAAATCCTGATGTAATAGTGTTTCATAATCATACTCCTTATAATAATCTGTTACCATTTTTATGGTAAATCCATTATTGGTATAATCTACTATATAGGATTCTGATTCCTTATTATTTTTCTCTAACTGATGCTTTATTATTCTGCCTTTTACATCGTACGCATAGCTACCTTTTACTTCTTCAAAAAAGATATCTATTAATCCATCCGTTTCAAATTTCCATGTTTCAGGTTTTGAATAGACGTCTATCGTTTCGGCATAATAACGATTATATACTAATGTGTAATTTTCTAATTGCCCTTCGTTATTATAGGTATAACGGTTCTCTTGTACTTCTACGATATCAGGATTTGGTGCATAATGACTATAAGTTGCCATTAACCCTAACTTAGTATAGGTTATTTTAGTGTAAGATGCCACTTCAAACTCTGAAAACAACATATAGCTTTCATCAACATCACCTTCATCATCGACTTCAAATGCTCCCATTGAGGTATAATGTATTTTCTCTGTAAGCTTTCCTTTTTTGTATTTAAAAGTAACACTATCCATAACGCCATCATCAAAATTCTGCGTTTCTTTAACCATTAACAGTCCCTTTTTATAGGTGTACTTAGTAGTATTGCTAGATATTACGGTATCTATTTTTTCTATTTTAAATGTTGTATTAACAGCAAAATTCTCCACTGTCATATCATCGTACTCTAAATCGCTTCTATAATCTGTAACGGTATGATTTTTATCTAAAGTATAACTGTAATGGTCTGTATATTCTTTTTCAGAATATGGCGATTTATGCTGAGTAAACGTTCTCATCACAGTATTTACATTTCCATTTAAATGTAATGGGTTTGTTACTTTTTCAGCATCGTAAAGTGCATTAAACTGATCTTGAGGTAATGTTATATAATCTTCTAACACCCCTTCGTTTTGACTGTATAAACACTGAATAGTAGTTATAAATACGAGTAACAAATAGGTTTTTAATTTCATATAAATGGTTAAGTCTGGGTTAATACTTAGTGCTAAGTTAAACGATTTAGAACTAAACTTATTACTTCTTTGCCATCTTTCATTATAGTATATAATATAAACATGTAACACATTTGGCTTATTTATAAATCTGGTATTCCTTATTTAGAAATAGGAAACCGTATTACTTGCTGTGAACTCTTTTTTTAGATTCCTTTGACAAAAATCAGCTGATATACAATACTTTACATTTTAATTTAAAATAACAACAATGAAAAAATTAAAAATTACAAGCCTAATTTGCGCTATGACTTTAGGTTTAATGAGTTTTGCTTCAACCGAAGAAGCCCTTATTGGATGCCGAAACATTCAGGATCGTGATCAATGTATAGAATGTTGTGATTTTGCCTATTCAACTTGCGTAAGATCATCAACAAATTCTGAACAGTATTGTAGTGATATTAGATTTTTCTGAAAATTAAGCTGTCCTAATTAAGTAATAGTATTTTTTCTTAATAGCTATAAAGAAGAATCGCTTACTTTATGGCTTCTTTAAAGGGGTTTGAAAAGTGTAATTCTATGTTATATTTGGCTTGTTAATATTGTATTACATTAAAAATTTATATCAGTTTCAATAAGCTTAACTTAACAAAATGAATGATAATCACTTTTCAAACAACCTTTTTATATAATATATTACGCTTTATATAAACTTGGTAAACTAATTTTAAATTTAACAGCTATTAATCTTGTTATAATAACTACAATACCCGCCAATACAAAAACAATGTCGCTTTCTATGGGTAATTTTCTTATTAAGAAATAAGAAAAACCACCTAAAATACAAGCCGTTGCATAGACTTCTTTTCTAAAAATTACAGGGATTTCATTACATAAAATATCTCTAATAACACCACCAAAACAAGCAGACATGGTACCGAGAGCAATACAAATTATGGGGTGTAAATCGGCAGAAAGTCCTTTTTCTACACCAACAACAGTATATAAACCAATACCAATAGTATCGAATAAAAATAACGAAGTACGTAAATAATCGATTTTACTTTTAAAAATAATAGCAAAAACGGTTGCCGCAGAAATAACATAGACAAAGGTCATATCTTTCATCCACCCTACTGGTGTCTGCCCAATAAGCACATCTCTTAAAGTACCACCTCCTACAGAGGTTACAAAAGCAATAATAAGAATTCCAAAAGGATCCATTTTCTTATCTAATGCTACTAAAACACCAGAAATAGCAAATGCTACAGTTCCTAAAATATCTATTATATAAAACATTACATGTTTTGTGTATAGTAATTATAATCTTTTAAAACGGTATCTATAAACTGTGTATCTGTACCACTTTGGTTTTTAATCTCTGTAACCTCTATAATTTTTGACCTTAATTTTATTAAGGTTGTATAATCTTTAGATGCTCTAACATTATTAAACGTTTCTTTAATAATTCGAGCATCGTTATCAGACAGTTTTATAACACTAGGATATGTTGGTTTGTAATCTGCTTTTAAATCCTCTAAAATGGTATGACTAATATCTACTTTATCTCTTAAAGAAATCACTGCTGTTCCTGCTGCCATATCACCAAAACGTTGCCCTTTCTTACTAAAAGCAATGCTAAAAAAACCTAGTCCGAAAATGTAAATATCTACAATTCTAAAAAACCAACGCACTAAATAATCGGATATTGACGCTTGATAGCCATCAATTTTAACAACTCTTATTTTCAATACTTTCTTACCAAGTGTTTGTCCTTCTAATAATGCTTCTTGCACCAAGGTATAAAATACTACAGGTAGACTTATAAGTGTATTCAAACCTATTTCAGACCATTCATCCATACCATCAAAGGCATCAAAAATGCTGCCCATAACCGTTAAGTATGCCACTTTTATAATTGTATCTAATATAAATGCTAATAATCGTTCGCCTACTCCCGAGGCTTCGAACTTTATTTTTACATTTTGTGTGGTGTTAATTTGTAACTCTGACATTTTATATTTTATTTTATCAAATATATGAGAGAAGTAGCATTTATCAAGCAAAATAAAGAAAAATGGTTAAGTTTTGAAAACGCTATTTTTAATAATGACTTTAAAAACCCCGATGAATTAGCCTCGCAGTACATTCATTTAATAAACGATTTAGCGTATGCACAAACGTATTACCCTAAAAGTAAGGTTATTATATATCTAAATCAGTTAGCAGCTAAAGCGTTTCAAAAAATTTATAAAACCAAACGACAAGATACCAACAGAATTATTGGATTTTGGAAAACCGAAGTTCCGTTAATATGTTATCAATATCGAAAATACATTTACATCGCTTTTATTATTTTTTCACTCTTTACTTCTATCGGTGTTATCTCTGCTGCAAACGATGGTGATTTTGTACGTTCCATTTTAGGAGACGATTATGTAAATATGACCTTAGAAAACATTGCTGCAGGAGACCCTGTTGCCGTTTATAAAAGTGGCAGTAATTGGGGGAGTTTCATAGGTATTACCGCTAATAATATAAGAGTGGGGATTATTGCTTTTGTTATGGGTATTTTTGGAGGTGCTGGAACCGTATGGGTTTTATTTAAAAACTGTATTATGCTAGGTTCTTTCCAATACTTTTTTTACGAAAAAGGGGTACTTTGGGAAAGTGTTCGTGGTATTTGGATTCACGGTGCCATGGAAATTTTTGCTATAGTTATAGAAGCTGCTGCTGGTTTAATTATGGGATTAAGTATATTATTTCCAGGCACGCATTCTAGATATACATCTTTTAAACAAGGCGCTAAAACTGGTATAAAAATATTATTAAGTACCTTTCCTTTTACATTTTCTGCTGGATTTTTAGAAGGTTTTATTACAAGATATTCTAATATTATGCCCAATTGGTTATCTGTAGGTATTATATTAGCAACATTAAGTATTATAAGCTATTACTATTTAATTTATCCTTTTGTTGTTCAGAAAAAAGTAACACAAATACCTTTGCCGCCAAATTAATATATGAAACGACATTACAGCGCTTTACCATTATTATATCTCTTTTTGATGCTTTTTAGTTATCAAAGCATTGCTGCTGTATGCGTACTTCAAGAACCAGATAAAGAGCGTGTATTCGAAGACGATTTTAAAGAACGTTATTCTGGAAGAAAATATAATTATGATGGTAAAAAAATTGTAAATAAAACGCCAGAGTTTGATGGCGAATATGCCGATTACGAAGCTAAACGGCGAGAAAAAAAATTAAAAGAGAAACAGGAGAAAGAAAAAAATAATGATTTTAACCTCAATCTAGGACCTTTTTCTTTTGTATTCTACGGCATACTTATAATTGCAGTAGTCTACCTTGTTTACGTATTATTAAACGATGGTAGCTCTGGCTTATTCTCTAGAAGACAGCATCAAAAGTTAGAAGATTCCGAAGAAATAACTGCCGAAAATATAGAACGTACAGATATCGGTTACTTAATAGAATCTGCAGAAAACAATGCAGATTACAGGCTAGCCATTCGTTATTACTATTTATCAATTCTAAAAACTTTAAGTTTAAAAAAACTTATTCAAATTGAAGACGATAAAACAAATTCGGAATATTTAAGTGAAATTTTTAATACACCCTATAAAGACAAATTTCAATACACGTCCTATCTATACGACTATATTTGGTATGGCGAATTCCCTCTAAATGCAGAAAAATACGAAGCTGCAAAAATTCATTTTCAACAACTTATAAAACAAGTAAAGTAAAATGAAGAAAATTGCACCTATACTTATCATAATCATAGCAATTATTATTGCTATAGCATTCTCTTTAAAACCAAGAAACAATACTGTTGTAGATTGGGAAGAAACCTTTGACGAACGCAGTACAAAACCCTATGGTTTAAGTGTGCTCTACAAAGAATTACCAAAGCTGTTTAAGGACAAAAGAATACGCACCGTTTACCATACACCTTCTAGTTACTTATTTGCTAACTCCGAGGATAATTATGGAGACCATATTGCCAAAGGTAGTTATATTATTATAGGAAACTCAGATTACTTATATGATACATCCATAAATCAATTACTAAGTTTTGCAGAAAATGGTAATGCGCTTTTTATTTCAGATTATGGGTACCTACAAACATTAACAGACACTTTAGGGTTAGATATAGATTACAAGGCTAATAAAATGGATAGCATTTCTACCTATAGTTTTAAAGATAGAGCGTTAGAGTCTAAAAACACGATAATAGATAAAAACGAGGGGGACTATTATTTTGCGCGTTTCGATAGTACCACAATAAACATTCTTGGGTACACAAAATCGCATGAAAAACGTGCTAATTTTATAGATATACCCTACGGAGAAGGTCATATATTTTTACATCTAGAACCTAAGGCTTTTACCAACTATAATATTTTAAAAGACGAGCGTTATAAATACGTAGAAGGGGTTTTATCTTACCTTCCAGACGATAATATTTATTTCGATTCTTACACCAAATTCTCAACGTCCTACAATTCCTATAATAATGGAGACGTAGAAGAAGATTCTAATTTAGGTTGGTTTTTAGAGCAACCCGCTTTTAGATGGGCATGGTATTTAGCATTACTATTATTACTTATATTTATTATTTTTAATGCCAAACGTAGACAACGTATTATACGTATTATAAAGCCTCTACAAAATACCACAGTAGCGTTTGTAAAAACAATATCTAACCTCTATTTTGAAACGCAAGACCATAAAAATTTAATAGATAAAAAAATCACTTATTTTTTAGCTAAAATACGTACCGATTACAATATGGAAACGGCTGTTTTAGATGAAGATTTTATTACAAGATTAGCCTCTAAAGCAGGTAAAAAAGAAGACGACATAAAAACAACTATAGAGTATATTAACTGGTTACGCAGTAAAAACGTATTTTACGAAGACAATTTAATTACTCTAAATAAATACATAGAAGCATTTTATTCTAAATAATTATGGAAGACTATATAGACGACAACGGCATGATAGGAAACACTTCAGATAAACCTGAAGAACATACAACACCTACAGAAGCTAATACAGACGAGAAAGCTAACGCTACAGAAAGTACTTCTGAAACCAATAACGATTTACAATTTAAAAGTCGTTTAGATTTAACCGAACTGCAAAACAGTGTTTTAAAAATAAAACAAGAAGTCGGTAAAGTTATCGTTGGGCAAAAAGATATGGTAGACATGCTTATTGCATCACTTTTAGCTAAAGGGCATTCGCTTATTGAAGGGGTTCCTGGAGTTGCAAAAACGGTAACAGCAAAATTACTAGCCAAGTCGTTAAGTGTCGATTTTAGTCGTATTCAATTTACACCAGACTTAATGCCTAGTGATATTTTAGGAACTTCTATCTTTAATTTAAAGGCTTCGGAATTTGAATTTAAAAAAGGACCTATATTCTCTAATATGGTGCTTATTGATGAAATTAATAGAGCACCCGCAAAAACACAAGCTGCTTTATTTGAAGTTATGGAAGAACAGCAAATAACTATAGATGGTAATCGTTTTAAATTAGACTCTCCATTTATGGTTTTAGCTACCCAAAACCCTGTTGAGCAAGAAGGAACCTATAGACTTCCTGAAGCACAATTAGACCGTTTTCTGTTTAAAATAGATGTTGATTATCCTAATCTTGAAGAAGAAATAGAGATTTTGTCTAGAGAGCATAACTTAAAAGACAAAACAAAAACCGAAACCATTACTTCGTTTTTAACTGCAAAACAAATAGCCGATTACCAAAGTCTAGTGACTGAAATTTTAGTAGAATCTCATTTACTAAAATACATTGCTGAGTTAATTATTGCGACTAGAAATAATCAGTTTTTATACTTAGGAGCTTCACCAAGAGCCTCTATAGCCATATTAAAAGCAAGTAAGGCTTTTGCAGCTATGTCTGGACGCGATTTTGTAACGCCAGAAGATATTAAGCGTGCGGCAATACCTGTATTACACCACAGAGTTATTGTAACACCAGAACGTGAAATGGAAGGCATTACAAGTAAAGAAATTATAAAGCAGATTATAGAAACTGTAGAAATACCAAGATAATTTATGTTTAAAAATATATTTTCATATAAAGGAAGAATTAGAAGATTAGAATATGGTTTAACTTATTTGGGCTATATATTGTTAACTAATTCTTCAAATTACTTATCAGATTTTTCTGATTCTGTTTTTATAGATATTATAAACCTAGCTGTACTAGTATTAATCATTTGGATTATAATAGTTCAAGGTGCGAAACGTTGCCACGATAGAGGAAATAGCGGTTGGTACCAGATAATCCCTTTTTATATATTTTGGATGCTTTTTGCAGATAGCGACCACGGACCTAACGAATATGGAGATAATCCTAAAGGAATAGGTAACCACAGTGAACTAGAAGAGATTGGTAAAGAAGTAACAAATTACGATTAACCAAAAGTATTTAAACCATGAATAATTCCAACCATTGTGTGCTTTGCGATAACAAAATTGCAGATTTTAAAACAGGAGCTATTTGTAGTTTAACCAATAAAAAGCCTGATTTTCAAGGTAAGTGTAATGTTATAAAATTAGACAATACGTTTAAGTCGAAAATCACAGAAAAAAACATAGAATACGAAGCAGTATTAAAAACAAGAGTAGATGCTTACGGTATGTTCACTTTTTACCTAATTGTAGCTATTTTAATTTTTGTTGGTAGCTATTTATTAGGAAAATATATTTTTGATGCTGGTTATATTTCAACAATACCGCTAATAGTAACGGGAGTAGGCATAGTACCTTTAGGAGTAGCATTTGGAACGCTTAATAGTTATAGGTCATCATTAAAAATTGCAACAAAGAGAAAACAAGAACTTGATAACATAATAAAACTCTATGGTTACGCTTACGATATTACAATTAAACACTTTAAGGATAGCTTAGAAAATAAATCCTACGAAACAGATTTAAACATTAGAAAAATAGCCAATAGCCAATAGCCAATAGCCAATAGCCAATAGCCAATAGCCAAAATTAAAACACATGAACTTTTTTAAACCATTTTACATTCAACATCGCTTTTTTTATGCAGGAATTGGCATTGTTGTACTTTTTGGTTTAAGTTATTTTATTCCTATTCTATTTAATATTGCGCAGCTCTGCATTTTGGTATTATTACTGTTTTTCTTTTTAGATTTTTTAATTGTTTTTATTGGAAAAAATAGAATTGAAGGTAAGCGTGTATTACCAGAAAAATTTTCTAACGGAGACCCTAATAATGTAACATTAGAAATTAAAAACAACTATCCTATTCTTATACACATTGATATTATTGATGAAATTCCAGAGCAATTTCAAGTAAGAGATTTTAAAATAAGTAAAAAACTGTCTCCAAAGAAAACTGAGGCTTTAAAATATAATTTACGCCCAACGTCTCGTGGCGAATATCATTTTGGATCACTTAACGTCTATGCAAGCTCTATTTTAGGATTAGTAGCCAAACGCTTTACGTTTAATAGCGATGCTATGGTGCCAACCTACCCTAGTTTTAAACAATTAAAAAAATTCGAACTTCTAAATATTAATAAAAATGCATTAGAATATGGCGTGAAAAAAGTACGCAGATTGGGGCATACTATGGAGTTTGAGCAAATAAAAGAATACGTTACAGGAGACGATTTACGTACCATAAACTGGAAAGCAACTGCCAAACGTAATCAGTTAATGGTAAACCAATACCAAGACGAAAAATCGCAACCTATTTATTCTATAATAGATAAAGGACGTGTTATGAAAATGCCTTTTGAAGGCTTAAGTCTTCTAGATTATGCTATAAACGCAACACTTGTTATAAGTAACGTAGCTTTAAAAAAACACGATAAAGCGGGTATGTTATCGTTCTCTAAACGTGTAAACAATGTTGTAGTTGCTCAACGTAGAAGCTCGCAAATGCGCTTAATTCTAGAATCACTTTACAACGTTAAAACCGATTATTTTGAAAGTGATTATAGCAGGTTATATGCTAATATAAAACGAAGCATTACACACAGAAGTCTTATTTTATTATATACTAATTTTGAAACTATGGACGCTTTAAATAGGCAACTCCCTTATTTAAAGGCCATATCGAAAAGTCATTTATTAGTGGTCATCTTTTTTAAGAACACCGAGCTGGATACTTTAATAAAAGACAAAGCAGATACTGTACAACAGGTTTACGATAAGGTAATTGCAGAAAAGTTCGATTTCGAAAAACGATTAATCGTTAACGAACTTAAAAAGTATGGTATTCATTCTATACTAACTACTCCAGAAAACTTAACCATAAATACTATTAATACCTATTTAGAGATTAAGGCGAGAGGCTTGTTGTAATCCTAAAAATAAATATAAAGTGGAAAAACTAAAGAAAAACTGGAAGCTTTACTTCATTATTACACCAATCGCTACTTTATATTTTACACTATCCCACCAATACAATTATTACCTAGAAGAAGATATTATTTCATTTAACATAACAGAAAAATTGATTATTGCTGGATGCCTGTTTTCAATAGCTATAGTTACATTATTTCTAATATTCTCTTCAGAAACCGATGGATTCATTCGTGTAGCGCAATCTTTTGCTTATTCTGTTTTTATTACAATTTTTGGGTTTTCCATCCTTCAAGAAGTTATTATTAGTGGAGGTTTACTTATAAATAGATTAGAAAACAAACCTGCTGCCAATCAAATATTAGAGATTACTTTCGTAAGTACTAATGGTACAATAAGAGCACGTAAGGCAAAAAACAGAAATGCTGACGTCACGCTTTACAACTTTTCAAAAGCCGATTTAAAAAAAGCTAAAAGAGGAGGTTATGTCTTTCTTGAATTTAAAAGAGGTGTGTTTGGCATTAAGTATATTAAATCTAAAGAGATTCGTTAGAAATAAAACTTAAAAGCAATGTTTTATTATAGAATAGCGTTTTTGAATTATGAAAAAAGTATTAAATCAATTGTTAGTAATAGTAATCCTATTTATTCCCTTAACTAGATGTAACCAATCTTCACATAATTATATCGATAACTCTATAGAAGTAGATGCATTGAATATTCCTATCGATTCTACTCAAGCATACTTTCCACGAGAGATGTTTCCAGAAGTAAAGATAAGATACATAGAAAATAGTGACTCCACATACACCTTAAAAAAAGACATTATAAAGGATTCTTATGAAGACTATAAAATTGAATGGTACTCTGAATTCCTTTACGAAATAAGAGAGCCTTTATTATTTAACCGTAAGATAGAAAAGGAAATTTATAGATTTTCTTGGCTCCCTTCATTTAATAACTCAATGATTTTTAGAATTGAAGCACAGAACAAAAAGTATATACTTTACTGGAAAACATTAGATTTTAAAGTACAAGATAAGGTTCATGAAGATTCTAAAACGATATCAGAAACTGAATGGTTAAATTTAAAAAAACTGCTAAAAGCTGCAGATTATTGGAATATAGAACTAGGAGGAAATGAGAGAGGTGTCGATGGTTCTGAATGGATTCTAGAAGGAGTAACTACTACAAAATACAAAGTCATTTCAGTTTGGTCTCCTAATAAGGGGGCTTTTCGTGAAGTTTGCAGTTTCTTAACAGAACTATCTGGTTTAAAACTCGATTTATATTAAATAACAACAACTCATCCTCAAAAAACCACAACTCAGTAACAACGATTAGTATACACTCTGCTTTTGTGTGATATTTGAATCATCAATAACAAATAACACATAAACACTATACTCATGACAACACCAACAACACACAGAAACAACTCTTTAAAAGTAATAATGCTTAATATCGTTTTTGCATTTTGTACACTATTAGGTTTCTCTCAAGACACAAAAACAGAAGGACAAACCATTACAGTAACTGTAGATAATGTAAAAAACAGTAATGGAAATGTAATGGTTGCCTTACATAGCGAAGACACTTTTTTAAAAGGACAAGGCATACAAAACCTAGAAAGCGACATAAAAGATGGTAAAATAACGGTTACTTTTAAAAACGTAGCTTCAGGTAGCTATGCTATTATGGTATTACACGATGAAAACAAAAATAAAAGAATGGATTTTGAAAACGGTATGCCTCTAGAAAGCTACGGCATGTCTAACAACCCAATGAGCTACGGACCGCCACAATTTAGTGAAGCAAAATTTGAAGTCGCAGCAGAAAACTTAGATTTAAACATCAGGTTATAACCCTCAAAAAATCAATCAAAAAACAAAAACCCCAGTTAGAACAATTGTTTTAACTGGGGTTTTGATAGTAATTTACATTTTAAAATTATACTTACTTATAGATTACCACCTTTGCAGGAATAACTATACACTATATACTCTCTTCCAACCAAGCACTCATCATCCAAACGGTCTTTTCTTGTTCGGTAATAAAGTCGCTCATCATAGAGTTTGTACCTTCATCGTTAGCTTCACCAGCTTTCTCCAATATTTGTCTTTCAATTTTTAATAATTCGGTTAACGACTCTACAATTAAACGCACCGCTTTATCATCTTTAGAAATGTTTTTCCCTACAGGTACTTTGGTAATAGCACTGTAATCTTCAAAGGTGTGTAAAGGTGTTTCGCCTAATGTTAAAATACGTTCGGCTAATAAATCAACCTTCATATTAGCATCGGTGTATAACTCTTCAAACTTAACATGTAAATCGAAAAAATTCTTTCCTTTTATATTCCAATGAATACCTCTTAAGTTTTGGTAATACGTCTGAAAATTAGCTAATAATGTATTTAAATCGCTCGCTAATTCTTTTGTTATTTCTGTTCCTAGTCCTAGGCTATTATATTTCATATCTCTTATTTTTATTTGATTTTTTTAATCTTCCACAAAAGTAAATCACAATTAAATATTAAAAACTATAAGTTTTATTGATGGTTTTTATATTTTTATAGTCTAAAACTATAAACCAACAATGACTATAACGCAATTATCGTATGTTCTTGCCGTGGCAGAGCATCAAAACTTTACAAAAGCTGCTGCAAAATGTTTTGTTACACAGCCAACGTTAAGTATGCAAATACAGAAATTAGAAGATCAGTTAGATATTTTAATTTTCGATAGAAGTAAAAAACCTATAGAGTTAACCGAAGTCGGTAAAAAGATAGTAACACAAGCTAGAAATATTGTAAACGAATCGAATAGAATTCAAGATATAGTAGACCAACAAAAAGGATTTATTGGTGGTGAATTT
The DNA here is from genome assembly GCA_947494205.1 of uncultured Flavobacteriaceae bacterium. Taxonomy (GTDB): domain Bacteria; phylum Bacteroidota; class Bacteroidia; order Flavobacteriales; family Flavobacteriaceae; genus JAHDHI01. Next base: position 22,129 of record CANLUH010000016.1, read on the forward strand.
AGATTAGGTATTATTCCTACTATTATGCCTACGTTGCTACCTATGTTTTTAAAAACCTTTATAAAAAAACACCCTAAGGTAAAGTTGATTATTGAAGAGTTAACGACCGAAGAGATTATTTCTAGAATTAACGATGGACATTTAGATGCCGCAATTGCTGCGACACCTCTGGAAAATGAAAATATTAAGGAACGTGTTCTGTATTTTGAACCTTTTGTAGCTTACATACCTAATAACCATAGATTGTCTGACAAGAAGAAAATTGATGTTTCCGATTTAGATATTGAGGATATGTTATTATTAGAAGATGGACATTGCTTTAGAGACGGAGTTATTAACCTTTGTAAGGTGTTTAAAGATCATACAGACGATACTTTTCAATTAGAAAGCGGAAGTATAGAAACCCTTATGAAACTCTCTAACGAAGGTTTAGGAATGACTTTACTACCTTATTTACACACCTTAGATGTTGGTGATAAAACGAAAGACAATCTTCGCCACTTTAATAGTCCCTCTCCTGCACGAGAAGTTAGTATTATTTATCATAAAAGTGAATTGAAAATGCAAATTATCGAAGCCATGCAAGATGTTATCTCTGGTATTATAAGAGGTGCTATTGCATTTCAAAATGTAGAAATCATAAGTCCTTTGGCTAAATAATATAGCTTAGGTATTAAAATATGTAAAAGCGCTATGTAAAATATATTTTACATAGCGCTTTTTATTAATAATTAAAGATAATCATTTATTAGGTACTGGGTGTAATAATACAGCACCTGCGGCTAAAATAGCAGCTGGTCCTCCAGGAAGTGCTGCAACTATTCCTGCCCACTGTAACCAAGTTATAGGAAAATGCACCCCTTTTCCTTGATTAACAATTTTCATTTGTGCAATTTTAATAGCAAATATAGCGGCTATACCAGCACCAATTACTGTCGCTGCACCACCTGTAATTACACCTGCTGCTCCTAAGGCTGAAGCCACAAAACCTGCTACAACACCACTTCCAGTAGTACCAGCAATTAAGTCTTGTGTTACTTTTTCGTCAAGTATAAAATTAATACCCCACCAGTTCGTTTCTATTTTTACTGGGTTAGCGGCACGTCTTGCTGATACATTAGTAGGCTCTCCTTCTGCTATAGAATCTCCTGAAAATGCCACTCCCATTTTATTAAGTTCAGGTATAGATTGGTCTAATGTTGCTTTTAATTCTTCAAGCGCTTTCTCGAAATTTGCTTCTTCTTTTGTACTCATAATGTAAGTTTAATTAATAAAAGGTTAATAGTTTAGCAAATTTACAATGAGTGTTTTACCTATTTAAGCGTACAAGTACTTCAAGAAAAATACAAGTAGAAACCCTTGCTTTTGTAAACAGAAATTCAATTTAACAAATTGATTTACAACAACATTAAGTGTTAACATGAAGTCGCTTTTTATATAATAAAGGACGTATTTAGAAATGTTTTTAACTAAAAAAAGCGACTCGCAAGTCGCTTTTTATTTATGATTTTAAATAGATTAGACACTGGTCTAAATCTGGATTTTCTTGTATTAAAGATTCTATGTAAATCTTCAACTCTTTTATTTCGTAAGGTAATAACCTTTCTAGTGCTTTTTGCACTTCCCTGCAAAATAAGTTAGCATCAAAACTTACTTTATTGAGTATAGTTTTGGTGTACTCGAACATTGCTCTTGCCATAATTAAGTATTAGGGTTTAGTTAATAAAAAAAAGTAATGTTATCTATAGGCGAATGGTTTATTATTTCGATTAAAGGTAATAAAAAATTAAACTCGAAATACATTATACCGTTTTTTTAACAGTTAAAAAAACCTTAATTTTTAAGTTTAAAATCTATTATCGCCATCTAATATATCGCCTAAACCTCCTAAAATACTACCTTCTCCTTTACTATTTCCTCCTCTAGGCAAACTAGCTAAAACACGTCCTGCTAATCTACTAAATGGTAACGATTGTATATAAACAACTCCTGGTCCTTGTAATTTAGCAAAGAAAAGACCTTCTCCTCCAAAAATAGTGTTTTTAATGCCTCCTATAAATTCTATATCGTAATCTATATCTTGCGAAAAGCCTATAATACAACCAGTGTCTACACGAAGTGTTTCTCCTGCTTTTAACTCTTTTCTAGCTGTAGTTCCTCCTGCGTGTACAAAGGCCATACCATCTCCTTCTAACTTTTGCATAATAAAACCTTCGCCTCCAAACAATCCTCTTCCTAATCGTTTACTAAATTCTATACCTACACTTACCCCTTTTGCTGCGCATAAAAAGGCATCTTTCTGGCAAACAAATTTACCACCGTACTCCATTAAATCTATTGGTATTATTTTACCTGGATAAGGCGAAGCAAACGAGACATTACGTTTTCCTGTTAAATCATTATAAAAAGCTGTCATAAACAAGCTTTCTCCTGTAAGAATTCGTTTTCCTGCTCCTAAAATTTTACCAAGAAATCCAGAATCTTTTTGTGAGCCATCTCCAAAAATGGTTTCCATTTTTATGCCATCGTCCATCATCATAAAACTTCCTGCTTCTGCAACTACTCCTTCTTGAGGGTCTAACTCAATTTCCACGTATTGCATTTCTTCTCCGTAAATTCTATAGTCTATTTCGTGTGCTGTCATGTTTTCGTTTTTAGATTAATATAGCTGTTAGTATCTACTCTTTGCAATTTGTTACAAACTACTAATAAGGCTATTTTTTCTTTTTAAGTCTTACTGACCATTCAAAATTAAAAGTAGAAACAACTATACCGTCTTCATTTGTCCCCACTGCTTTCATCCAGACTATTTGTCCTTCTCCGGTCTCAATTGTTCTTTCTAAAGCTTCATCTATTAAATGTCCGTCATTACAAACAAATGTAATTCTGCCAGTTGCTTTTTTAGTAAACGTAGCATTATTAGTAGTTACTAACATAGAAATAGGCTTACCACTTTCTCTAATTTTCATTAATACTAAAGCACCAGTTGCTAACTCGGCTGCCATACCTTGTACTGCCCAAAACATAGATTTAAAAGGGTTTTGATTTATCCATCTGTGTTTTACAGCAACAGAACAACTCTCTTTTGTAATAGATTTTACACGTACGCCAGTAAAATAAACTGCGGGTAACTTAAAAAGGTTGAAAGTATTTATTTTCTTAGGTGTTAGCTTCATTTTGTTTCTCTATTTATAATCGAAATATATTATTTGATAAAACCAAATGTACATTTTTTATACTGTTTCTTATAATTCATCATAGCTTTATCCTTATTACCATTATTTTATTAATGTACTTAATCGTATCGTTTTTTCATTCTTAGACGTATCCTTTCATTTAATTCTGAAGCTATTATAATTGTTATGCGCTAATGGGTAACAAAAAATAGCTTTACTCTCTAACTAACAACAATAGCGCAAGCCAAAAAGCTATAATAGAGTAGGCATTTATTAAATATTATTTTTTATGAAAAAATCATTAGCACAAAGCAGTAAATTATTAGTAATTACAAGTGTTCTTTTTTCTTTCTTCATTTTTATTTCTTGTGATAAAGAAGAAGAACAACTAAATCCTGAAAATCAAAATTTAAGCGAATGGACAAAAAAGTTTTCTGAGCAAATGCATAATAATGATAATAATTCCTCTTTTAAAATGATGGATTGCGATTGTGAGTTTATCCTTCAAGCAGATGTAAATGGGAGTGGAACAATTAGTACATTAGATTTAGTTATGATACAAAGAATAATATTGTTTCTTGATTTTGATGGAGATGGTTGTATACAATTATTTAATGATCAGCACAATGGTTTTTCAGATGATGTTATGGGATGGTTTAATAATGGACAAGTAGTACCAACTGGGTTTCATGATTTCAATCTTAATGGTACTGTAAACTCTGGTGATATACAAGCAGCTTTTCAAATTGCCGACCAATTAGGTCGTATTACTGGTGATAATGCTTTGTGTACAGATGACTTAGATTGTATACGTAAACAAATTTTAGGAGTTATTGCATGCGAATAAATAATATCTCTACAAAAACATAAAACTTCTTACTCCTGTCTCGGCAGGAGTTTTTTTTTATTAATACCTCCTTCCAAAAGAAGACAATTGTTATCATTAATTACTAATCTCTCTGCTTTATTCTCTAAAAAATACTGTTATTTAAATCGTAGTATCAAACATACTTACACACCTACTCTCTTCAAAATAAAAAATAGTAAGGTTTTACAAAAAACACACTAAACACCTATAAACAAAAGAATTAAACCAACTTAAAAGTATAATTTATGTTCGAAATAATTAATATAAATCAATTTTAAAAATGTTAATATTTTGTTAATTTTTAGTACTATGCGTTACATAATACCTTTTTTTAGACATATATTTGCATAGGAAACTATTATATACTTTTAAAATGACCAAAAATAATCACAACAATATTGCAACATTTATACACTTATCTACCTTTTCTAGATTTGTAGTTCCATTTGGAAATTTTATAGGCCCTCTTGTATTATGGTCTGTTAATAAGGATAAGTCTGAATTTATAGATGAACATGGTAAAGAGGCTATTAACTTTCAAATTAGCATTTTATTATATGCGTTAATAATAGGCTTATTAACGATTCCATTTTTTGCCTTTAGTTTATTTAATAATCTAGATTTTATGGATTTCAACTTTTTTGATAGTATCCATATTAACATAAACAAACCTTCTCCTCTATTTTACATTGGAGGCTCTTTAGGCTTTTTAGCGTTTATAGGTTTCATTTTAGAAATCGTATTTATTATAACTGCTAGTATAAAAGCTAGAGACGGTATTTTTTACAAATACCCTTTAACTATTAGGTTTTTAAAGTAAACTATTTAAACACGAAATAATAAAAAATAATGTCTAATATCACTCAAAAAATAAGCATTAAATATATTGGTATCTGCGTACTAGCTGTGCTTATATCTTTTGTTTTACATGAAGGCGCTCATTTTTTAATGGGGAAAGCATTGGGTTATGACATGTGGATGGATTTAAACTCTGCAGGCATTGTTGGCAAGGGAACTTTTAATACAGAATGGGAAAGACATTTAGTTAGCGCAGCAGGACCAATCTTTACCATTATACAGAGTATTATTATTGTTTACTTACTACAAAAATCTAAAAATTTAATGTGGTACCCCTTTTTGTTTACTGCTCTACTCATGCGTTTTTTCGCTGCAGTAGTTAGTTATGTTGGTGAATCTAACGACGAAGCCAGAATTAGCGAATGGCTAGGCATAGGTAAAATGACACTTCCAATATTAGTTAGTGCTTTTTTAATTTACTTAACCGTAATGGTTACAAAGCGAAACAAAATATCATGGCAGTTTAATATAGTAACCTTTGTTTTAATATCTATCAATATTACTGCATTGGTTTACATCAATCAATTTTATTTATAATATTTCAATCAATCAATCAATCAATCAATCAATCAATCAATCAAAAAATGAACAGTTTAAAATTTAATCTATTTAAAGTATGAAAATAGAAAACACAAAAGCACAAATGCGAAAAGGTGTTTTAGAATATTGCATTTTATCGGTTTTAAAAGATGATGATGCATATGTTGCCGAAATTTTGGGCACTCTAAAAGACGCCAAACTACTTGTTGTAGAGGGTACCATTTACCCGCTATTAACACGGTTAAAAAATGCAGGACTTCTTAATTATCGTTGGGAAGAGTCTACATCGGGACCACCAAGAAAATATTACGGATTAACCGAAACAGGAAAATTATTTTTAAAAGAACTAACCACCACTTGGGACGAATTACAAAACGCAGTTAACATAGTAACAAGCTCAAAAACAACAAAAAATGAATAAAACAGTCAACATAAATTTAGCAGGTATATTTTTTCATATAGATGAAGATGCGTACTCAAAATTACAACGCTATCTTGAGGCTATAAAACGTTCATTTACAGATTCGCAAGGGCGTTCGGAAATCATTTCGGATATAGAAGCCAGAATTGCAGAATTATTTACAGAGCGTGTTAAGCATGATAAGCAAGTAATTGGTATTAAGGAAGTGGACGAGGTTATTACCATTATGGGACAACCCGAAGATTATTTAGTAGATGATGAAATTTTTGAAGATGAGCCTAGCACTAAACAAAGGAGACCGTCTTCTAATCACAGAAAGTTTTTTAGAGATACAGATAACTCATACGTTGGTGGTGTATCGTCTGGTTTAGGACACTATTTTGGTATCGATGCGCTTTGGATTCGTATTGCATGGTTACTTTTAATATTTGGTGCTGGTACTGGTATTATTTTATATATCATATTATGGATTTTAATTCCTGAAGCGGTTTCTACTTCCGATAAAATTACGATGACAGGAAAGCCTGTTAATATTAGTAATATCGAAAAAAAAATTCGTGACGGCTTTCAAAATGCGTCCGAAAATGTAGGGACACATTTAGATAAAGCAGGAAATAAAATTAAAGAAGGTATTGGTAATGCTAGCGATAGTATTTCCGAAGGTGTTAAAAATGTAGATTTTAACAAACAAGGTAACCGTATAAAATCGAGTTCTAAAACGTTTTTCGATACTATAGCAGATGTTATAATGTTCTTTTTAAAGTTATTTGCAAAGTTTATTGGTGTTATTTTAATTATCACTGGAGCAAGTACTATAATTGGTTTATTCGCAGGTTTTTTAACTTTAGGTTTAGTAGATTCTATACATTTTCCAGGAGTAGACTGGCTAGACATTGTAAACTCTACAGGAATACCTATTTGGGGAATGTCTATTATTCTATTCTTCTTTTTTGGAATCATGGCCTTTTTTGTACTGTATCTAGGCTTAAAAATTCTAATTAATAATTTAAAATCTATAGGTGTATTTGCAAAATCTGCATTGTTAGGTGTATGGTTAATTTGTTTAGTAAGCCTTATTGTTTTAGCAACTAAACATGGTATGTCTTACAAAGAAGAGGGCGCTTTTATAACAACACAGAAGTACGATACTATTAAAGCTAACGATACTTTAGTAATTACGATGAAAGGTAACGATTACTTTTCTGAAAGATTTAGAAGAAGTTATGGGTACCGTCATGGTTTTAGTGAAAACGGAGACAGGGTAACGTACTCGCAAGACATTAGAATATCTATAAAATCTACAAGAGATAGCGTTGCCAAAGTAAAAGTAACAAAAACGGCAAGGGGAAGCGATTACGAGGTAGCTAAAAACAGAGCTGAAGGTATTAGTTATGACTATACATTAACAGATAATGTTTTAGAACTAAACAATTACTTTTTAATCTCTAATGACGAGCCCTTTAAAGATCAAGAAATAGTAATTACAGTATACCTACCAAATGGTGTTACAATTTTCCCAGATAAAAGTGTACATCACTACCATATATATAGAGGATTACTATCTAAAGTTCAAGAAGGTTATTATTACAAATTAGATAACGACAGCTTAGATTGTATAAATTGCCCAGAAGAAGATATAGAGGATGAAGATGACGAATTTAAAGTAAGAGTAGATTTAAACGGTGACACTTCTAAATTGAAAATTAACGAGGATGGTTTAGAAGCAAAAACGGATAACTTAGAACTTACTATAGAAAATAACAGTGTAAAAGCTGAAGGTGAAAACGTAGATGTTAAAATAGATGACGATGGTATAGAAATAACATCGAAAAAAGACAAAAAGAGTGACGAATAGTCACTCTTTAATTTAAAATCAATCAAAAAATCAAATCAATCAAAATGAAACCAACCCAATCCATTGTCTTTTTATTATCTATTTTAACTCTAGGTTTTTCTACTATAACTTATGGACAAGTTGCGAAAGATTCAGAATTATTTAAAGCGTTAAAAACTAACGATAGTTTATTATTTAATGTAGGGTTTAATACCTGCGACATTAGCCAGTTTGAAACGTTTATTGCAGACGATTTAGAATTTTATCATGATAATTCGGGAGTTTCTAACTCTAAAGAAGCCTTTATGCAATCCATGAAAAATGGTATTTGCTCTCCTAACAATACTGTAACTGTACGTAGAACATTAGTACCAGAAAGTTTAACTGTATTCCCGCTATATGATAATGGTACATTATATGGTGCTATACAAACTGGAGAACATACATTTGATGAGCTCGCTAAAGATGGTAATAAATCGCAAGGCAGTCTTGCTAAATTCACCCACCTTTGGATAAAAGAAAACGAAAACTGGAAAATTAAACGTGTATTAAGTTACGACCATAAAGCGCAGCTTAATACAGAAGAAACTACAGTTATTATTAAAGATTTAAACCGTTATACTGGTGTCTACAATTCTAATAAAAAACAGAATGTTACCATTCGTTTAAAAGCAGATAAGCTAGAAATAGATATTGGTAAAAAACAAGCCATATTACATGCAAAATCTAAAACCGAATTTTTTATAGAAGAAGCTCCTGTTACTTTCGAATTCGTTTCGAACGCAGAAGGCAGTATAGAAAAGTTTCTAGTTAAAGAAAATGGTAAAGTTGTAGACGAAGCCATAAAGCAGTAAAATATTAATCCATAACAACCAAAAACAATGATAGTTCTAGTTAAATTTATCATCACAATAATTACGGCAATACTATTATAATCAACCAAAAAACTAATAGTTAATAAACCATTTTAAGCTTTTAATTAAGTTTGGGATGGTTTTTGTTTATATTTGTTTGTAATAAAATTAAACCCAAAAATGAATAAAAAATTAACGCTTTTCCTACTTACTATTCTAATATCCTTTAGCAGTTTTTCGCAAAAAAAACCAAAAATAAAAGGGAGTAGAAATGTTACTAACGTCATTACAGAAATAGATACTTTTAATCGTATTGTTATTGGAGAATCTTTCGAAATTAAATTAACTCAAGGTTTAACACCTTCTGTAGAAATTAATGCCGATGATAATTTACATGACGTTATTGAATTTGCAGTGCAAGATGGTAGTTTAAAATTTAGCACCTCTAAGCGTATTGCTGCACACAAAAAACTAGAAATTATTGTTACTGCTCCAGAATCTTTAAATACTATAGAATTAAAAGATGATGCAGAAATTAGTGACCTCAGCACTATTAAAGTTGACGATTTAACATTAATAACTAAGGGATCATCTAAAGCACTTTTAACATTACGTGCTAACTTATTTAAGTTAGTAAGTGGTGACAAGGCCGATTCTAAATTAAATATAACGGCAGACAATGCTACTTTAGAATTAAGCGAGAACAGTGATACTGAAGCTTTAATAAACGCACCTAAAGTTGAGATTGATATGTATCAAAATACATTTGCTAAAATTGAAGGTGATACAGATGAACTAGAATTACGTCTAGACAATGCTTCAAAATTTAAAGGAAGTAAATTAACTGCTAAGAATTGTTTACTTACTATTGAAACTAAAGCAAATGCTGAAATTGAAGTGACTAAATCATTAACTATTGAAGCTTCTGGTTCTACAGAGACTGCTATTTACGGAAGTCCAGAAATAGAGTTAAAATCATTTCAAGACAAAGCTGTTTTAAGAAAGAAATAAGTCTTTATTATACAAAGACCAATACTTTATAATTTAATACCATTTAAAAGGTTTGTGCTTTTTAAATGGTATTATTGTTTTATAGCGTTTGCCAAAGTTGTATATAACTTTTCTATTTCTATAGGTTTTAATAAAATACCATCAAACAAATTAAGTCCTTCCTTGTTTTCATTTGTCATAACATCTGCGGTAACAGCAAATACAGGTGTTTTACTATTAAAATTCTTTTCAGTTTTTATTAAGTGAGTAGCGTCTAAGCCATTCATTTCTGGCATATGTATATCCATTAAAATAAAATCGTAGTGTTTTTGCTTTGCAAACTTAAAAGCTTCTTTACCATTCACAACATGATCTGTTATCACGCCCCAATTAGACAATAGCTTTTTAATAAGCATAGAGTTTATAGGTGTATCTTCTGCTAATAACACAAGTTTACCTTTTAACTCATTGTAACTGTTACTGCTTTTTATAGTAACACTTTTCACTTTTTCTAATTCTACAATAAAATAAAACTCAGACCCTTTATGTTCTTTACTTTTTACTTTTATATCACTACCATGCAATTTAACCAAGCGCTTTACAATAGCTAATCCTAAACCTGTTCCTCCTTGCTTACGCGTCATTATTGGTTTTACTTGCGTGAAACTTTCAAAAATCTCGGTAATATCTTTTTCTAAAATACCTTCTCCGGTATCTTTTACACTTAACTTAATAACATCGTGTGTTCTTTTTTCTTCTAATAATTCTGCACTAATAGTTACGCCACCTTTATCTGTAAACTTAATAGCATTATTTATTAAGTTACTCAGTATTTGAGTCATCTTAGTCTCATCTATAAGGTAATTTTGTGCTTTAGAAATATCATTTTCTAACACAATGTCTAACCCCTTATTGTGCGCTACATTTAAGTGTAAGTTTAAAATTTTATCGCATAGATTATAAAAATTTGAATTATCTGGTTCTAGTTTAGACTTTCTAGAATCTAGTTTTGTAAAGTCTAATATATCGTTAACAATATTAATTAAATTGTTAGATGCAAATTGAAGACTTTGTAATAGTTCTTTATTCTCCCCAGTTACTTTTTTCTCTAGAATAGAAACAATAGTTGTAATAGCATTAAGCGGTGTTCTTATCTCATGACTCATTATAGATAAAAACTGTTGTTTTAATTGAACTGTACGTTGCTCTTCTTTATTTTTTTTATCTATACTTTTTTGTTTTACACGCTGTAACTCTGCTTCATTTTCTAATTTATTCATTTTGTTAATTAAGTCGTAATCTTCCATCACCTTAAGTGTTTGGGCATTAATTACTGACTCTTTCTCAGATAAATAAATCTCTAGATAGTCTAAGGCTTTTTCTATGTTTTTGTTCTGTTTGTATATTAAATATAGAATATGATAATTTTTAATTTTTATCATAGACATATTATGTGTGCGGCTTAACTCTAAAGATTCTTCTAAAACAGCAATTGCTTCCTCTAATGCACCTAATTTAAAATAAAGCACTCCTAGTTTATGAAGCCCCATTGCTGTTCCTAAATATTCAACTGTATCCTTATGGATATCTATAGCTGTTAAAAAATCTGATTTCGCACTTTCATAATCCTCTTTATAATAGAATACTTTACCTCTACCATAAATAGCAAAACCTAATCCTCTAATATCATTTGTTAATCTTTTCTTGCTAATAGAATGCTCAATAATTTGCATTGCAAATAGAGGCTTTTTCTTTTTTAACATTAACCCCGAGAGATTATTACAAACGTTTGTTTCTAAGTTAAGGTCTGGTATTTTTCTAGCAATCTTTATAGAGCTTTTATAAGATTTAAAAGCATTATCATGATCACCCATATACTCGTAAATGGTTCCTATAGCTTTTTCTACTTTAGATTGGTTGTGTAAGTCGTTATACTTTCTATAGATTCTAAGAGATTCTAAAAGGTATTTTAGTCCAGTATGATAATTATTAGTTTTATAGTGTATACTCCCAATACTGTAGTTAGCATCAGCGATGCCTTGCTCATCATTTACTGGCTTAAAATAGGTTATAGCTTCTTTAGAGTAATTTTTCGATAGTTCGAAATCACTAATAATCATGTGATATAGCGCTAACTGATTTAAGCTTCTACCAATGTATGTTTTATTGGCAATAGCTTTACTCATTTTAAGCGCTCTATTTGCTGTTTTTATACTATTATATATGTTACTGGTTCGTTCAGAATAGGCATCTTCTAACAGTAATTTAATAGTATCTATATCTTGTAGGTTACGTATAGTCATTAGGGCTAACTAATTTATAATGTGCAAAATAATGATTTCTAAGTAATGATTTTAGGTTTTTATATTAAAAACAAAAAAACCGAAGCGTTAAACTTCGGTTTTTTCAATAATTATATTTTTTATTCTAAGCTTCTACTGGCGCTTCTTTTGCTGCTAAATAACGTTCTGCATCTAAGGCTGCCATACACCCTGTTCCTGCTGCTGTAACAGCTTGACGGTATACATGATCTGCAGCATCTCCACTTACAAAAACACCTTCTATATTTGTTTTAGATGTTCCCGGTACATTAATAATGTATCCTGTTTCATCTAAATCTAAATACCCTTTAAAGATGTCTGTATTTGGTTTATGTCCAATAGCTACAAAGAATCCTGTTGCTGGAATATCGTGTGTTTCTTGTGTTTGGTTATTTTTAACCTTTACACCTGTAACAACTTGTCCGTCTCCTAATACTTCTTCAGTTTCGGTATTGTATAAAATGTCTATGTTTTCTGTATTTTTTACTCTGCTAGCCATAATTTTAGATGCTCTAAACTCATCTCGTCTAACTAACATAGTTACTTTAGTACATAATTTAGATAAATAGTGTGCTTCTTCGCATGCACTATCTCCTGCTCCTACAATAACTACTTCTTGATTTCTGTAAAAGAAACCATCACAAACTGCACATGCAGAAACGCCTCCACCTAATTTTAAATATTTTTGTTCAGAATCTAATCCTAAATATTTAGCAGATGCTCCTGTAGATATAATAACTGTATCACAGTGAATTTCTTTTGTTTCGTTTACCCATACTTTATGTACATCTCCTGTAAAATCTACTTTAGTAATCCAACCATCACGTACATCTGTTTCAAAACGCTCTGCTTGCGCTTGTAACTCCATCATCATTGCTGGTCCTGTGATTCCTTCTGGATATCCTGGGAAATTTTCAACTTCATTAGTAGTTGTTAATTGTCCGCCTGGCTGAGTTCCTTGATATAACACAGGTTTCATATTAGCTCTAGCGGCATAAATAGCTGCAGTATATCCTGCGGGTCCAGATCCTATTATAAGGCATTTTACTTTTTCTATTGTATCAGACATAATTATTTATTTAATACAACAAAAGTAGTTTTTTTGACAGAAACCTTACAGTTAAGTTATCAACAGAAATTATAGAGTAATAACTGCTATTTATTAACGTAAAAAAAGAGGTTAACTATCTGTAAATTCCTATTACCAATAGTTATGCTGTTTTTTGTAATTTTTTATTCTTTTCTTTTAAAACCGCCAGTTGCTTCTCTAAAAAAGTAATAGCATTTTCCGTTTTATAACTTGCACTAGATGCAAAATTTTCAAGATTTTTTTCTAAAGCTTCCTTGCCAGAAACGGCAGATTTAACAAGGTCTTCTTTAACCTCTGTAACATCTTTAGTTAATTGGTCTTTTACATTTTTAGCCTCGTCTTTTAGTTTTTGCCTTGTATCACTTCCTTTTTCTGGCGCTAATAAAACACCTAAAGAGACTCCTATTGCTGTTCCTAATATTACGCCTAAAGCTATTGTTCCTTTATTAATCATAATTCTTCTTTTTAATTAAACTTGTTATCTATAAGTATAAAAACTTAACTATTTGTTACAAACAAACTCTGTACCAATTACATAGATTAAATTAAGATTCTTTTAGAGCAATACTTTTCTGCATAAAAAAAGCTTCAGCAATGCTGAAGCTTTAAGTCGGGGTGGCAGGATTCGAACCTGCGACCTCCGCGTCCCAAACGCGGCGCGATAACCGGGCTACGCTACACCCCGAATAGGTTATCTTGTTTCCAAATCTAACATCTGTTTCGATTTTGGAAGTGCAAATATACATTATTATTTAAACTTGAAACTATTTTTTATTGTAAATTGTAAAAACTTTTTTTCTCGTTTATGAAATCAAAAATATCCATCTGTTTTTCAATTCTTCTTCTAAGTTTATTCAGCTGTGCTCAAAATAAGAATGAAGTAAAAAAAACAACTTCTAAAATAAGTTATGAAGTCGTTGTATCTGAGCTAGATAATCCTTGGGGGTTTACTTTTCTACCAGATAACTCTATGCTTATTACAGAAAAAGAAGGCAAGCTTATTCATTTTAAAAACAATACAAAAACTGAAATTTCTGGTTTACCAGAAATATATGTTAGAGGTCAAGGCGGTCTTCTAGATATTGCTATACATCCCAATTATAAAGACAATGGTTGGATTTACTTCTCTTATGCTTCACCAAAAGGAGAAGGCAAAGGGGGAAATACGGCTATCATGCGAGCTAAAATAAAAGAGAACACCTTAATAGAAAAACAAGTATTATACAAAGCTACCCCAAATACCACAAAAGGACAGCATTTTGGCTCTAGAATTGTCTTCGATACAAATGGTTATTTATTCTTTACTATTGGGGAACGTGGCAATAGAAATAGTAATCCGCAAGATTTAACAAGAGATGGCGGAAAAGTATATCGATTACATGATGATGGTACAATTCCCGAAGACAATCCTTTTGTAAATACAACAGGTGCAAAAACTGCCATTTACTCTTACGGGCATAGAAATCCACAGGGAATGGAATTACATCCTGTAACCAAAGCGATTTGGACACACGAACATGGTCCAAGAGGTGGAGACGAAATAAACATTATTAAACCTGGACTAAATTATGGTTGGCCAGTAATTACTTATGGTAAAAATTATAGTGGCACAACTATAACCGATGAAACAGCTAGAGAGGGCATGGAACAGCCTTTGCATTATTGGGTGCCCTCTATTGCACCTAGCGGGATGGCTTTTATAGCATCAGATAACTATGGAAATTGGAAAGGCAACTTACTCGTAGGGTCTTTAAAATTTAATTACCTTCACCTTTGTATCTTAAAAGATAATACAGTAATAAAAGAAGAGCGCTTACTAGAAAACATTGGGCGCGTTCGTTCGGTAGAAGCTGGACCCGATGGCTATATTTATGTTGGCGTAGAAGACTTAGGTATAATAAAACTTAAAAGAGATTAAATAATATATGAAACTAAACGGTATAATCATTCTACTATGCATAGCGCTATTAATGTCCTGTAATTCTGAAAAAAAAGAAACAAACTCTAATGCAGCTGCCTCTAAAGAGTTTGCTTCTGGAAAACAGATTTATGATGATTTTTGTATTAGCTGTCACATGTCAAATGGTAAAGGCGTACCTAGTGCTTTTCCGCCATTAGATAATTCAGACTATTTAAAAAATAAACGTACGGCAAGTATTAGAGCTATTAAATATGGGCTAAAAGGCGAAATCACTGTAAATGGAAAAACATATAACAGTGCCATGGCAAAGCAAGGACTTTCTAATGAAGAAATTGCAGATGTAATGAACTACATTACAAATAGTTGGACAAACGAAAACAAATTGCTAATAACAGTAGACGAAGTTTCAAAAGTGCAACCATAAATAAGTGTGGACTCATTTAAACTTTTTCGATTACAAATTCCTAAATTTGTACCGTTAAAAAACAATATAATATGCTAATAATAGGAATTGCAGGCGGAACAGGATGTGGAAAAACAACAGTAGTAAATCAGATATTAAACGAACTTCCAGAAGGTGAGGTTGGTATAATTTCTCAAGATTCTTATTATCAAGACACAACACACCTATCGTTTGAAGAACGTAAAAAAATAAATTTCGATCACCCTAGATCTATAGATTTTGATTTATTAGGGCAACACTTAGAAACATTAAAAAAAGGAGAACCTATAAATCAACCCGTTTATTCGTTTGTAAAACATAACAGAACAGGAGATACCATTACTACAAACCCTAGAAAAGTAATGATAGTAGAAGGCATTTTAATTCTTACAAACAAAGAATTAAGAGATATGTTCGATATTAAAATATTTGTTCATGCCGATAGCGATGAGCGTTTAATTAGACGTTTAAAGCGTGATATTGCAGAACGTGGTAGAGATATAAATGAAGTATTAACACGTTACCAAAACACGTTAAAACCAATGCATCAGCAATTTATAGAACCAATGAAAGAGTATGCAGATATTATTATACCTAACAATAAATACAATACAGTAGCGGTTAACATTGTGCGTACCATTATAAATGAAAAATTAAATTAATGCCTAAATTTCTTAAAAATAAATTCTTAATTATCACTATAATTTTTGCCGTTTGGATGGTATTTATAGATGATAATTCTTTGCTATTACACCGTGAATTAAATAAGGAGAAAGAAGCAAAGTTGAATGAAATTGAGCATTATAAAGAAGAATACAGAAAAGACCAAAGCGCCATAAAAGAATTAAGTAAGCAAAACGGTCTAGAGAAATTTGCACGAGAAGAATATTACATGAAGCGAGATAATGAAGATATTTATATTATAGAATATCAAGACAGTCTAAAAACAAAAAATAATGAGTAGTAATTTATTTGATGGCTTTACGCCTGTAAATGCTAAAGCTTGGAAACAAAAAATACAAGCAGATTTAAAAGGGGCTGACTATAACGATACTTTAGTTTGGAACACTAACGAAGATATTAATGTTAAACCATTTTATCATAGCAATCATTTTGAAGACAAAACGTTACATCACATTCCTACTTCTCAGTGGTTTGTAGGACAATCTATTTTTGTCGCTAATGCTGATGCAGCTAATAAAAAAGCTGTAAATGCTATAGAAAGAGGTGCCGAAAGTATTCTATTTACTATTGCAGAACCCTCAATTGCTATTGAAACATTATTACAAAACATAGACCTATCCTCTACTCCTATTTATATAAAAACACAATTTTTAGATGCCGAGTTCACTAATGCATTGAACAAACTACCTAATGCAGATAAAATAAGTGTACAAACAGATATTATAGGCCACTTAGCAGAAACAGGAAACTGGTTTACAGATTTATCTAAAGACCACGAACACTTAAATACTATAGTAAACCAACAAACACAACTTAAAAGCACATTAAGTGTAGATGTTAGCTTGTACCAAAATGCAGGCGCAACTATTGTACAACAATTAGCTTATGCTTTAGCACACGCTAATGAGTATTTAAATCATTTTAATGATACTCTTAAACAAGACATTACATTTACCGTTTCGGTAGGAACCAATTACTTTTTCGAAATTGCTAAACTAAGAGCATTGCGCTTATTATGGAGCACATTAGCTTCAGAATATAATATTCCGCAAACCTGTAATATTGTAGCATACCCTACTAGACGTAATAAGACGATTTACGATTACAACACTAATATGCTTCGTACATCTACAGAATGTATGAGTGCTATTTTAGGTGGAGCAAACACGGTTTGCAATTTACCATATGATGCATTGTACCATAAAGACAACGAATTTGGCGAACGTATTTCTAGAAACCAATTACTAATATTAAAGAAAGAGAGTTATTTTGGTGATGTTACAAATGCTTCAGACGGAAGTTATTATATAGAAAACCTAACCGAACAACTTGCCGAAAAAGCACTAGACATTTTTAAATCTATTGAAAACGGTGGTGGTTTTTTACAACAGTTAAAAGATGGAACCATTCAGAAAAAAATAAAAATAGCTGCAAACAAAGAACAAGAACAGTTTAATACTGGTGAATTGGTTTTATTGGGTACTAATAAACACCCAAATGCAAATGACAGAATGAAAGACGATTTAGAATTGTACCCTTTCTTAAAAACAAATGCTCGAAAAACGTTAATAGAGCCTATTTTACAAAAACGTTTAGCGGAACAAATAGAACAAGATCGATTAAAAACAGAATAACTAATTTTTAAACTTTTAAAATAATGAAAACAACATTTTTTAAACTTTTTGCAATCACAACACTAATCACTTTTGTAAGCTGTAAAAAAGAAGCTACTATAGACTATAAGTATGCAGAGCAACCTAAAGTATTAGCTTGCGATTTTCCTAAAGGCGATTTATATAAAGAAGCTGTTTTTTCTTTTGAAGAAGACATTAAAAACTTTTACGATAGCAAAGGAAAATCTGTTACAAAATCATATCTATCGTTTCTTACAAATGCAATGAACGGGAGAGTGAAAGTAGAAGATGTGGCATCTAAACATAGTTATGATATTGCACAATTATTAAAGAACGACGCTACTATCTGGAATATGTCTAATAAAAATGTAACGCTTAACTATACAGCGCCTTTTATGGATTGTATAGCAAACAACATAAAACTGTCGGGTATTAAAACAACATTTAACGCTCTTTTATCTGCAAACAGTATGCGCCCTAATTTAATTTTAACACCTTTAAGAGGTGTTGGAAGACAAGTAGCAGCAGATGGTAGTTTAAAAACTTTTGTAGCGTTCGAATATTATTATGCCAAATTAATGAATATAGACCCTGCATTATTAAAAAAGCCAGCTCCAGCTCCAGCAGAAGCAGCTAACAGCAATGTTAACTTTAATAACGTTCCTAAAAAAGACACCGATATTAAACGTGCAGAGCCAAATACAAAAAGAGACGACCACGCAGGACATAATCACTAATATCCTAATAAAGGATAGTTTTTAAATATTAACTTATTTTAAACACTTTTATATAAGTGAACAAATAACACTGTAATGCAAAGAAAAAACATACAACATATAGACTTAAAATCTTCGGAAAACAAAACTCAGTCTTCTACAGCTGAGACCTTTAAAACAGCCGAAGACATTACAGTAAAATCTAAATACTCTAAAGACGATATTGCTAATTTAAAGCACTTAGATTTCGTTGCAGGTATTGCTCCAAATTTACGTGGTCCATATAGTACAATGTATGTGCGTAGACCTTGGACAATACGCCAATACGCAGGATTTAGTACTGCCGAAGACAGTAACGCCTTTTACAGACGTAACCTAGCAGCTGGACAAAAAGGACTTTCTGTAGCTTTCGATTTAGCAACACACAGAGGTTACGATAGTGATCACGAACGCGTCGTTGGAGATGTTGGAAAAGCTGGTGTAGCCATAGATAGTGTTGAGGATATGAAAATACTATTCGACCAGATACCGTTAGATAAAATGTCGGTTTCTATGACTATGAATGGAGCTGTACTTCCTATACTTGCATTCTACATTGTAGCGGCCGAAGAACAAGGTGTAAAACCAGAATTATTAGCTGGAACTATTCAAAATGATATTTTAAAAGAGTTTATGGTTAGAAACACATACATCTATCCACCAACGCCTTCCATGAAAATCATTTCTGATATTTTTGAGTACACCAGTAATAACATGCCTAAATTTAATAGCATTAGTATTTCTGGATACCACATGCAAGAAGCAGGCGCTACTTGCGATATTGAATTAGCATATACCCTAGCAGATGGTTTAGAATATATTAGAAAAGGACTAGCTGCTGGTATGGATATAGATACCTTTGCACCACGCTTATCGTTTTTCTGGGCGATTGGAATGAATCATTTTATGGAAATCGCAAAAATGCGAGCAGCCAGAATGTTGTGGGCTAAATTGGTAAAACAATTTAATCCTAAAAATCCTAAATCGCTAGCCTTAAGAACACACTGCCAAACCAGCGGTTGGAGTTTAACAGAACAAGATCCTTTTAATAATGTTGCTAGAACTACTATTGAAGCAGCAGCAGCAGCCTTTGGAGGAACACAAAGTTTACATACCAATGCATTAGACGAAGCCATTGCATTACCTACAGACTTCTCTGCAAGAATAGCACGTAATACACAAATATTTTTACAAGAAGAAACACATATTACTAAAACCGTAGACCCATGGGCAGGTAGTTACTATGTAGAATCGTTAACAAATGATATTGCTGAAAAAGCATGGTCTTTAATTGAAGAAGTTGAAGAACTTGGCGGTATGACGAAAGCTATTGAAGCTGGAATACCCAAATTACGTATTGAGGAAGCTGCGGCAAGAAAACAAGCCAGAATAGATTCTGGACAAGACATTATTGTTGGTGTAAATAAATATGTTTTAGACGAAGAAGACCCCTTACATATTTTAGAAGTAGATAACCAAACAGTTAGAAACCAACAAATAGAGCGCTTAAACAGTATTAGAGACAAACGCGACTCTAAAAAAGTACAACTAGCATTAGATAATTTAACGGAAGCGGCAAAGACTGGTACAAATAATTTATTAGCTTTAGCAGTAATAGCGGCAAGAGAGCGTGCTAGTTTAGGAGAAATTAGTGATGCTTTAGAAGTAGAATTCGGGCGTTATAAAGCACAAATTAAATCATTTTCTGGCGTGTATAGTAAAGAAATAAAAGACGATAAAAGCTTTAAAAAAGCACAAGAGTTAGCCAATACATTTGCAGAGCAAGACGGGCGAAGACCACGTATTATGATTGCTAAAATGGGGCAAGACGGACACGACCGTGGCGCTAAAGTAGTAGCTACTGGTTATGCAGATGTTGGTTTCGATGTAGATATTGGGCCATTATTTCAAACCCCTGAGGAAGCAGCCAAACAAGCAGTAGAAAACGATGTACATATTTTGGGAGTTTCCTCTTTAGCTGCTGGACACAAAACTTTAGTTCCACAAGTAATAGAAGCACTTAAAAACTATGGCAGAGAAGATATTATGGTTATTGTAGGTGGTGTAATACCGAAACAAGATTACCAATATTTATTTGATGCTGGTGCTGTAGCCGTTTTTGGACCAGGTACTAAAATTAGTGATGCAGCAATTAAGATATTGGAGGTTTTGATAGAATAATTTTAAATATTTTAAAACTAATATGAATCTGCAATAATTTGCAGGTTTTTTTATTTTAAATTGTAAATAAATTTAAAATAATGAGTTTAAAAACACAACTAGATGAACTAGACGAAATATTATCAGAGTTAGTAAGAAAAATTCAATCAGATAATAGTCGAAATGATACTTTTATCAATTTTCTATGTGAAGGTATTTTCTCATTAACATTTAGCAAAATTTTTAAAAAAGATTTTATTAATACAAATATAGATAACCCAAACTCTCCAGCAGTAGATTTATGCAGTAAAGACAAAAAAATCTATATCCAAGTTACTTCTAGTGGAACAACTGCAAAGTTGTATCGTACATTAAGAACTTTTCTAAAAAAAGAAGACTATAAAAACAGTAGTGAACTATATTTATTCATTCTTGGTAGTACTAAAGATACGTTTAGTCAAGCTCAGGAAACAGTCAATAAAATTTTAAAAGAATCTGATAATAAAAAAAATGATTTAGAATTTGATATTAATAAAAATATCTTTGAGATTAAAGATGTTGTAAATAAAGTACAAAACAACTTCGAAAATATCAATAACAGTATCAGAGTTTTAGACCCAATTGAAATAGAACAAATAATATCAGATTTAAAAAAATCAATCAGGAAAGTAGAATACAAAAAAAAATCTATAGAACTATCAGAAAAACCTTCTTACTTACAAAACATAAATGATATTGAAAATAACACATTTATTAATAGAATTTTAATAGAATTTTAATAGATAGTAAAGGAAAAGAATTTGGTATCACTGAATTAATTAAAAATGATACTCATAAATATTCATTTGTTATAGGGGATGCTGGGTTAGGCAAAACTTATTCTCTACAAAAACTTGCTAATGATTTATTTATTAAATCTACTCAAGACATTGAGAACTATGCAGTTACTTATTTAAATGCTAAAGAGATAAAATTAAATATCGAATTTAAAAAGAATTTTATTGACCTATTTGATGAAAGATTTAAATCAGTTTTAATTATAGATGGGTTTGATGAAATTTTTCAAAAAGAACAACACTCTTTAATAAATCATCTTAAACTTTATTTATTAGGTAATAAACGTGTAAGATGTATAATTGGCAGTAGAATACCATTTGAAAATGAAAAGGAAAAGAAAAATGAAAATGAAAATGAAAATGAATTCCAAAACAATTACATTCAGTCATTTACAAAAGAAAACATATTAGAATACTTAAATTCTATAAAAATTGACCGTTCGTTTTTTGAAGATCATAATTATTCCAAACTGGAAAAATATTTTAAAAATCCTTTTTATCTAAAGTCAATTACAAACTATTATAAAGAAACTGCAATACTTCCTTCTAATATTTATTTCATTTTAAATAAAACATTAAATAGAGATTTACTAAAAGGTAGTAATGAAAGAATGTTAGCACTTCTTACAAGAGAATATTTCGAAAAATTAGTTTTCATTTATTATTTAGTTGAAACCAATACTCTTTCCGATAGTTTCATTGCTAAACTCATTCAATACAATAAGGATGTTTATCGTTTAATAGTAAAACACTCTTTATTTAAGTACAAAGAAGCTGAAGAGACATGGTCCATTTCTAATATAGATAAAAAAACTGAAGACTATTTGTTCTTTTCGTTTTTAAAAAAACTCCCAGAAGAGTCATTATTTGAAATATTAAACGAAGAGGACAAAATGCTCCCACCTAGTTGGTATAATTCATTACTAATGTTAACAGATGACGAAAATATTAATACTAATGTAAAGGAAAAAATAAAAAATAAATTCCCTTCCATATTCATAAAATCATACGCAACTTATAATGAAAATGAATTCATAAATGAGGCCATTAAAAAGGAAATATTTCAAAAAATATTTGAAGAATACGAAAATTTAAACATATGGATTGATGAACAAAAATATCCTCTAAGAGATCTCGTTAAATTTGGAGATTCAACTACTAATTTCGATTATTTAATTACTAAAATAAAGACCACAGATAATATAAGAACAAAAAATAAGGCAATTAATTTATTATCAATATTTATTCCTTCTAAAGAAAGAAGCATTATTATACTTAAAACTTTAGAGAAAGAACTTTCTACTCAACAAGAAGAATATGGAATCGTTTGGGTATCTTATTATTGCTTGTCTAACTATAACGAATACTACACTAAAGAACAAAGAATAAAATTAATAAATTTATCTACAACTAATATTAAATCTATAAAAAATCATTCATACATAAGAGCAAGCGTCTATTATTACATAAACAAATGTGATTTGCATGATAATTATATCGATTATATGTTGGAAGGTTTAACATTGTTAAAGTTATCTCATGATGTTAACGCAAAAGAAAACCAATCTAGATTATTAGATGAAAGTATAAACTTAGAGCTATTGTTTTTTAAGATCTCAAATAAAAAAAACCTACTAACCATAATTAAAATATTATTAATAAACTATAAAGACTACAACACTTATGACGTTGAAAAAACTGTTAATGAGCTTTTAACAAAAGCTACAAAAATTCTTAATAATGAGAAGAATATAAAACAGTTTAAATCTAGATTAATTTCTATTTTTTCTAATTACAATTCTAAGCTTGATAATTGGTTTTATTGGACCGAAATGTTTAGTATTAGCCAATTAGAAGCTTTCATAATTAATACACTTAAAGCTGAACAAGAAATATTACATAAACTAATTTACGATAGTAATATTTTTAAAGAAAGATTCTCCATTTCTATTGAAGGTATCGAAAAACTTATTACTAAGAACTCTTATAAGGAGATTTTTAATGGTGTAGATAATGAATTAATTGAAATTGAACAAGCAAAGGAAATCTATCACTTTTTAGATAAGCGAAAAACAGAAATTCTCATTTTATATAAACAAGAATTATTAAAAAGAAACATAGATATTAGTCAAGAAATAAATACTCCTAATACACACGAAATAGAACAATTCAAGATAGAACAATTCAATTTACTTTTTAATGTCTCGAAATTTAAACAAGAAGTCTTACATTTTTTTAAAGATAGGAATAATATCAAATTTTCTTGGAAAGAAGTTCCTGAATGGTATAAAGACAAATTCTACTTTAATGATGATTTAAGACTTAACTTTCTAAGAAATTTAGACTATGGTAATTTACAAACGGTAATAGAGAAAACTCAAATAATTAAGCACTTTGAGAAAATTAATCTAAAAAATGTTTTAAATAAATTAATATTTCAACAACTACACAGAAAAAAATATAAATTAAACGATACTCAAAAAGAATATTTAATTGAATGGCTAAAAGAAGAAAGTGAAAAAGTAAACTTTAAAAATGCTTTAAAAACAGATGGAACTAGTTTAAAACTAAACTCTAGGCTATTAGACTTAATTAAATACAAAAACTATTTAGGGATTTCTTTTAGCAAAACAACATCTCTTGATTTACTTTCTTTCGATGATTTGCAGAACATAAATTTACCTTACGAAGATAGATATGACACTTATTTTATGAAGTTGATTAATGATATCAATAATTTAGAATTAGTAAAAAAAAGAGTATTTAATAATTTACAAGAACAAATTTCACATCCTCCAATACTAACAAATCACATCATTTTTTCTGTTGAAAACAATTTAATAGAAAACTACCCACTTATAAAGCAAAACTTAATATCTATCCTGTCTAGATTACAGGACGTTTATTATAATGGTAATCCTTACTTAGTTTATTTTTTAATGACTAAGGATTTTGATTTTTTTAAGAAATACTTTCCTAAAGAATTAACTGAGCTTTTTTGGAATTCAATACAACTATTAATTCAGTACGATTCATACAATTCTTTTGTTGAAGAAAGATTAAATGAACAATTTAATCTTTCAGAAAATTATAATGATAAAGTAAGAATTAGTAATTTACTCATAGAAAATAATTCTCAAAATGCCTTAACAAAACTCTCTTCAACTATACGAAAGGCAATGGTTGAATCAATCCCTTTAAATTCCTATGTTAAAGAATCTGCTTTATTAAAATATACACATATAGAAATAAAAGCAGCTATAGACATAATCAAACTACGATATGAATTTAATCTTATAGGTATAGACAATCCAACAAGAGCAATAATTTTATACTTTAAAGAACTTATTCTAAATAATAAAGAAACTTTTACTGAAATAGTTCAAAAACTTGAAGAATTATTAAAAAAAGAAAAAAGTACAATCACTAATATTGAGTTTTTAAAGATAGAAATTGATCAATTAAAAAACTTTTTTTATAAAAACTATAAATCCAACTACTCTATAAAAGATGCATTAAATTACATTGAAAAAACAGGTTCTTAATACTATCTTTTACACTTTAACCAACTGTTAACAACTTCCATTTTCAAAACCCATAAATAATTGTATTTTTACACATATTAAAACCAAATCATTTAATGGGTAAAATCATTGCAATTGCCAATCAAAAAGGAGGTGTCGGTAAAACGACTACTTCAGTTAACTTAGCAGCGTCTTTAGGTGTTTTAGAGAAAAAAGTATTATTAATAGATGCCGATCCACAGGCAAATTCAACATCTGGTTTAGGTATCGATGTTGAAGCTGTAAAAGTAGGCTCTTATCAACTATTAGAGCATACTGTTTCTGCACAAGAAGCCACTGTTGAGACAAGTACACCCAACCTACATATTATACCTGCTCACATAGATCTTGTTGCTATAGAAATAGAATTAGTAGATAAAGACCAACGTGAATATATGCTAAAAAAAGCATTAGCAGATATTAAAGACGACTACGACTATATACTTATAGATTGTGCGCCTTCATTAGGATTATTAACATTGAATGCTTTAACAGCTTCCGATGCCGTGATTATTCCTATTCAATGTGAATATTTTGCATTAGAAGGTCTTGGTAAATTATTAAACACTATAAAAAGTGTTCAAAAAATACACAACCCAGAATTAGATATAGAGGGCTTATTACTAACCATGTACGATGCCCGTTTACGTTTATCTAATCAAGTAGTAGAAGAAGTACAAAAACACTTTAACGATATGGTATTTAAAACCATAATACAACGTAATGTCCGTTTAAGTGAAGCACCAAGTTACGGTGAGAGCATTATTAGCTATGATGCTTCAAGTAAAGGCGCTAGCAATTATTTAAGCTTAGCAAAAGAAATAATAAATAAAAATTCCTAAACAATGGCGAAGGCAACAAAGAAACAGGCTTTAGGTAGAGGATTATCTGCATTATTAAAAGACCCAAGTAACGATATAAAATCTGTACAAGATAAAAACGCAGATAAAGTAATAGGAAATATTGTAGAGTTAGAATTGGATAGTATTGAAATGAATCCATTTCAACCTCGTACTAACTTTAATGAAGAATCATTACGCGAATTAGCGTCTTCTATAAAAGAATTAGGTGTTATACAACCTATTACAGTAAGAAAATTAGAATTCGAAAAATACCAATTAGTTTCTGGAGAACGTCGTTTTCGTGCATCTAAATCTATAGGTTTAAAAACGATTCCTGCATACATTCGTATAGCGAACGATCAGGAAAGTTTAGAGATGGCATTAGTTGAAAACATTCAACGCCAAGATTTAGACCCAATAGAAATAGCATTATCATACCAGCGTTTAATAGATGAAATTCAATTAACGCAAGAACAAATGAGCGAACGTGTAGGAAAAAAACGTTCTACAATTGCTAATTACCTTCGTTTATTAAAGTTAGATCCAATCATTCAAACAGGAATGCGAGATGGTTTTTTATCTATGGGACACGGTCGTGCTATGATAAATATTGAAGACCCAACCATTCAGCTAGAAATCTACGAAACCATTTTAACTAAAAAACTATCGGTAAGAGATACTGAAGCTTTGGTTAAAAATTATAATGAAACTAAAGAAGTACAAGTACCAACTAAAAAGGCTGCTACACCAGAATTGCCAAAATATGTTAAAAAGGGAATGACAGCATTTTCTGAATACTTTGGGCATAAAATAGACGTTAAAGCTTCTAGTAATGGAAAAGGAAAAATTATTATCCCGTTCCATTCCGAAGAAGATTTTAACCGAATTAAAAAATTAGTAGAAGGTGGTTCTAAATAAAAGTAGCATACTATGTTTAGTCTTTTTATGTTTTAGTGTTTTTGCTTTAGCTCAAGACGATAAGGATAATAAAACAGAAGACAAAGAGACGTCTAAAACGGAAGAAGTAACCGTAGTAATAGATAGTACACAATTAAGAAAACCAATAGATCCGCTATCCCCTTCTCGTGCTGCATTCTACTCGGCTGTATTACCAGGATTAGGACAAGCTTTCAATAAAAAATATTGGAAAATCCCTATTGTATATGCTGCTTTAGGTACAGGGATTTATTTCTACACTAAAAACAATAAAGATTACAATCGTGTTAGAGATGCCTATAAAAGGCGTTTAGCTGGTTTTAGTGATGATGAGTTTCAAGGCCGTTTAACCGATGATGGTTTAAGAAACGCTCAACAAACACTACGACGTAATAAAGAATTATCGTTATTAATAACCGTGGGCCTATACGCACTAAATATTATTGATGCTAATGTAGATGCGCATTTACTACAATATAATATAGATGATAATCTAACCTTAAAACCCCATTACATAATAGATGAAATGGATAATAAAGGACGTGTTGGATTAACATTAAATTTCGGGTTCTAAAAATATAAATGATGTCCTATAAAAAGGACAAAATATCGTCTTATGAAAATAGCTTTATTAGGGTATGGAAAAATGGGAAAGACCATTGAAAGAATTGCATTAAAACGCGGCCATACTATAGTTATAAAAGCAAATGCAGATACTACTTACACTATTAAAGATGCAGATATCGCTATAGATTTTAGTCTACCAGATGTCGCCTTTAATAATATTTCTAATTGTATAAACAATAATGTACCTGTTATCTCAGGTACTACAGGCTGGCTAGACGATTATAACAAAATAGAAACGCTTTGTAAAGCACAACAAGGCGCCTTTATATATGCTTCTAATTTTAGTTTAGGTGTTACTGTTTTTTTTGAGCTTAATAAAACATTAGCAAAAATGATGTCAACCTTACAGCAATATAATGTTAGTATGGAAGAAATACACCATACCCAAAAATTAGACGCTCCCAGTGGTACAGCAATATCATTAGCAAACGATATTATAGAAGAGCATAAAGATTACAACTCGTGGACTTTAGAAACCACAAAAGCCAATAGCATTCCCATTACTGCAAAGCGAATAGAGCATGTTCCTGGAACGCATACTGTTACTTATAAAAGTGAAGTAGATACTATAGATATAACACATACAGCACATAATAGAGAAGGTTTTGCGCTTGGAGCAGTAGTTGCTGCAGAATGGCTTATTGGAAAAACTGGTGTTTTTACAATGAAAGATGTGTTAAATATTGGTTAACTAAAAATAAAAACGTAACATTTGTATAAGGAGAAATACTTATAACAATATTATAAAAAACAACGAATTATGTCTGGAAATGAATGGTTAATATTTTTCTTAGTAATACAAGTTATTCATGGTTTAGCCACATGGAAACTATACATTAAAGCTGGAAGACAAGCTTGGGAAGCTTTTGTTCCTGTTTACAATGCTGTTATTTTAATGAAAATAATAAATAGAGAATGGTGGTGGACTATTCTTTTATTCCTTCCTATAGTAAACCTTATATTATTTCCAGTAGTTTGGATTGAAACTGCTAGAAGTTATGGTAGAAATTCTAATTTGGATACCGTATTAGCAGTTATTACTTTAGGTTTTTTCAACTTCTATTTAAACTACGTTGCAGATGTAAAATATATTGAAAATAGAGACTTAAAACCACGAACAGGTTTAGGAGATTGGGTAAGTTCTATCGCTTTTGCAGTTGTTGCGGCAACAATAGTACATACTTATTTTATACAACCATTTGTTATTCCGTCATCATCTTTAGAAAAATCTTTATTAATTGGAGATTTCCTATTTGTAAGTAAGTTTCATTATGGGGCCCGTTTACCTATGACTACTGTTGCATTACCAATGGTACACGACTCTATTCCATTAACAAAACAAAAATCATATTTATTTAGCGATGATTATGAAGCTCGCAAAAGTTCTTGGTTAAACAAGCTGCAGTTACCGTACATGCGATTACCTGCTTTTGAAAAAATTGACAGAAACGAAATTGTTGTTTTCAATCAGCCAGCAGATACTTTGTTAGACATGAATGTCTTTACACCAGACAGAAACTACTACAAACCTATAGATAAAAAAACAAACCTTGTAAAGCGTTGTGTTGGAACGCCTGGTGATTCTTTAGAAATTAAAGATGGTTACGTATACATTAACGGAAAGAAAAACGAATTACCAGATCGTGCTAAATTACAATTTTATCATACTATAGAGCCTCAAACTATGGCTCAAACTTTGTCTAACAAGTATGGGCTTAATGAAACACAGCAACGTCAAATTTTTGCTATAGAAAATAGATTTTGGGACAACCCGCAACTACAATCTTACTTAAGAACTGAAGGTATCATACTAAACGTTGAATCTAAAGACTCTTTAAGGACTTTAGTAACTGGAGGCATGACTCAGAAACTTTTTAATCAGTTAAAAGTAAAAGTGGCCAGTTCTATCTTAAATGTTAACATGACAGAAGAGATGGCTGAGCAAATACGTAAAGAAAACGGCGTCACTTCTGTAACAAGAATAAATTCTAAAATTCCAGATTTTTCATTATTCCCACAAGATAGAAGCTACAGAAACTCCACAGATAACTTTGGCCCTCTATACATTCCAAAAAAAGATGCTACAGTAGATTTAAATGTAGACGTTTTACCATTATACAAACGTATTATTACAGAATATGAAGGCAATACGCTTTCTGTAAATGGTAACCAGATAAAAATTAATAATGAAATAGCGACTAGCTATACTTTTAAACAAGACTACTACTGGATGATGGGAGATAACAGACAACGCTCTGCCGATTCTAGATTCTGGGGATTCGTACCGCATAATCACGTTGTAGGAAAACCCGTTTTAATATGGATGAGTTGGGATACCAATGGCTCTGGACTGAATAAAATACGTTGGAATAGATTATTTACAACAGTACATGGTGGAGGAAACCCTGTATCTTACTTTATTCCATTTTTAGTAGTATTGGCTGGCCTTATTGGATTTAACAAATGGAGAAAGCGTAAGAAAGCTGCTTAAAAGTAATTTAGTCTTAAAAACAAACTATTTTTTAACATCATAAAATATTAAGCAGCTATCATTAAAGTAGCTGCTTAGTTGTTTAAACAAAATAACCTTTTTATTTAGTAATGCACATTTTAATCCATCCAACATACTTTCCTAGCATTGCTACTTTTGTTACTATTTCAAAAGCAGAAACTGTTACTTTTGAAATGATGGATAATTTCCAGAAGCAAACCTATAGAAACCGAAGTTATATTTATGCCGCAAATGGAAAACTACAATTAAGCATACCTGTTATTTATTCACAAAAAAATAGACAACACTACAAAGATGTTAGAATTGCGAATGATTATCATTGGCAGGACATTCATTGGAAGTCTTTAGAGTCTGCCTATAGAACATCTCCTTTTTTTGAATTTTATGCAGATGAATTAGAACCTCTTTTTAAAACATCTTTTGACACTATTTTAGAATTTAACTTAAAATGTTTCGAAGTGATTTGTGAGTGTCTTCAATTAGATTTAGAGCCTAAGAAAACGCATACTTACAAAAAAGAGCTAGAAGACATAGTAGATTATAGACTTTTGGTAAATGCTAAAAAAGAACCTGCTTATAATTTTGATAATTACACTCAAGTGTTTTCAGAAAAACATGGATTCATTTCTAATTTAAGTATTTTAGATTTACTCTTCAACGAAGGTCCTAATGCATTATCTTATTTAGAATCTCAGCAGCTTCCCTAATGTTACAATCTATATTACATTATGGTATTCATTTTATACTACCATTTATAGTAGCACTTCTATGCTTCAAAAAACATTGGATAAAAGCGTATTGTATTATGGTTTTAGGAATGTTAATAGATTTTGATCATCTATTAGCAACTCCAATTTTCGATAGTAATAGATGTAGTATTAATTTTCATCCACTTCACTCCTATTATGCTATTGTAGTGTATCTCCTTTTATTACTTCCTAAACAGACAAGACTTATTGGTTTGGGTTTAGTCATTCATATTATTGCAGATAGTGTAGATTGTTTGTTTATGACATAACCTCTATTATCTATCACTTATGTCTTCCACATAGATATAATCAAGTTTAAAAAATCAATAATATCATAAGCAATTAATAATGTTAAAATTCCTAATTCGTTACTATTAGATTTTAGTTTTCTAAAACTAAATATATAACATAGTATAGGTAGTATTAACAACAGTCTAAATATACTCCAATAAGTATATTCCATTAATTTGAATAGAAAAGACATAAAAGTAAATAAACCAATCACCAAGTTTAACCATTTCTTATTTAATCCACTCATTATAGTGTATATAAAACTTAATATTCCAAAAGTGAAGAATGTGATGGTTACAAAATATTGAATTCCAGTAAACTTTAGTAAGTAACATAGTATTACCCCCACTACTATAACTTTCAATAGTTTTGGTTTTGTTTCTTTATAAAATCGAATACTAGCAATAATTGCTGTTAATAATATAATTCTTTCGTAAATCATTTTATGTTTTAAACATCATAGACATTACAGATAAGAATCAAAATCAATAAAAAAGTTACATTGATAAAATATAATTAAAAAAAATAGAGTACAAGAAGTTATCCCGTTACTCTAAACTAACCTTAGTCATAATTGGGTAATGATCAGAGTACTCAACATCATAGGTTTTAAAGCTATTAACATTAAACGCTTTATCTGTTAAGATAAAATCGATACGCATAGGAAAAAATTTAAAGTTATACGTTCTTCCAAAGCCATTGCCGCCTTCTTTAAACGTATCGTTTAAATCGGCTCTTATCGCTTTATAAACATAAGAGAATGCTGTATTATTGAAATCCCCACAGATAATCATTTTATGCTTGCATTTAGCTTTATGCTTTAAAAATAATTCTGCTTGAGAATGCTGCATTTTAAATGTTTTACCAACGCCTTTAAATAGCTTTTCAGATTCTTCTCTCGTTAAATTTTCTACTTTAGGGTCTATTCGTAAAGACTCTAAATGAATGTTATATACTCTAACAGTATCTTTTCCTTTTAAAATATCTACATAAATAGCATTATTAGGCGTATTAGGAAATGCTACAGAGCCTGAATTTACTATAGGATACTTAGAGAAAATAGCTTGTCCGTATTTTGTTTTTTTACCTTCTAATTTTTCATATTTATATTTAAAAAAAGAAAGATCGATGTTCTTATGAGGATGATATTCTTGTAAGGACAGCACATCTGGCGATTCAGTTTTTATAAAATCGACTAACTTTGTTTCTATACCTTCTCCTTCTATCCAATTATATAAATTAAACAATCTTACGTTGTAATTCATTATAGACAAATCATCACCTTTATCAACTGCTTTAGACTCAGAAAACTTATATAACGAACCAAATGAGAAATACCCAATAGCTAAAACAACTAAAGACAATAGTAATTGTTTCTTTATTTTAACGAGCCAGTATAATAGAAATAATACATTTAATACAATTAAGAAAGGTACGCCTAAACCTAATACAGAAAGTGCAGAGAATGTTTTTGGTGGTAAGAAAGGTAAAATATAAGATAGTAATAGTATGAATGCTCCAACCGAATTGAAGAAAAACACTACTTTCTCAAAAAACTTTAATCCTTTCATATTTATTTCACGCGCTTATAAAATCTTATACATTAAAATTACACTTATTTACCAGCTTTAAATAAAAATTCTTTTTCTTCAGCAGTTAAACTATCATAACCACTTTTACTAATTTTATCTAGAATGAGGTCTACTTTTTTCTGATTATTAAACTGATTAAATTCACCTTTAGTATACCCTCCTACTTTAGTTTTATCTTTATAAACGGTTTTCATGTTAGAAGATTTCTTTGGTATTATAAACCAACCCGCAAGCCAATCCATTACTTTTTCGAATCCACTACCAATATCATTTCCTTTTAATAATTGCTTAGCATAGACATAACCTAACAAAACACCTCCTAAATGTGCTAAACTCCCACCTTGATTATCTTGTCCAAAAACACCTAAAACATCTATCACAACAAAAAAAGCACCTAAATACCATAGCTTTAATTTGAAAGAAAATAGCTGCACTTCTTTATTAGGTGAATAGGCACATAGAAAAATAAATAATGCTCTAACACCTGCCGAAGCTCCAATTAAATAACCACTTCCTTTAAAAAAGTCTGGAGCAATTGTATAACCTAATTGAAAAAACAAACCACCAACTATAGCTCCTAAGAAATAGATATTTAAAGCTGTTTTAGGTCTAAAAAGGGTTAAAAATATTCGTCCTATAAAATATAACCATAGCATATTAAATAGTAAATGAACAAAACTATAATGCAAGAATGCATAACTTATGATAGTCCATGGTTTAATAATATAACTATTAAAATCGCTAGGTAATTCAAACCATGTTAAAACACCAGTTAAAACTGGTTTTAAAATAGAGACTACTAAAAAAATAATAACATTAATAACTATTATTTTTTCAAGAATATTAAGCTTTCCTAATCTATATTTTATGTCATCGGTAAAACTCATTAATCGACTCTGTATTTGTTAAATGAATTCTTTTTCCAATACCACATAATTAAGAATCCTATTACAGCTCCACCTACGTGTGCCATGTATGCAGTATTACTAGGGCTAAAGAAAGATTGTCCCGAGATAGCAGAAATAATATCTAAAATAATAATACCAGGAATAAAGTACTTTGCTTTTACAGGAATTGGAAGAAAAATCATCATTAGCTTGGCATCAGGGTTCATAACTCCAAATGCAGCCATAACTCCCATGATACAACCAGAAGCTCCAACCATAGAGCTACGAGCAACTACATTCATTTCAAATAAAGATTTAAATGCATTGGAATCTATTAAATCTGGATTGAAATTAAATTCATTAAGTAAAGGAAGCATTTTTCTATGTAAAATTTCTCCTTTTATTAAATCCCCTTCTCCAGCATTAATAGACACTATTTTATTTAATAGTTCATTACTTATATTTAAATCTGCAATACCTTGATATGCTGTATAAAAATCATAATAATGGTAACCTAATTGAAATAAAACAGCTCCTAAACCTGCTGATAAGTATAAGAAAATGAATTTTTTACTTCCCAAGTTATGTTCTACAGCAGTTCCAAACATAAAAAGAGCGAACATATTAAAAAACAAGTGCATAAAACCGCCATGCATAAACATGTGTGTAAAAATCTGCCAAGGTTGAAAGGCTTCATTTTTTGGAAAGTACATAGCAAACCATTCATAAAACAACTTCCCATCTCCTACTAAAGATGTCCCGATAAACATTATAACATTAATAATTATTAAATGCTTTACCGTATCTGTTAATCTGTTCATCATAATTTACACAAACTTTCTATCTAATTCATCAACTGTCATTGTAATAAATGTAGTTCTATTTGTTGGGGAAACATTAGGTTCCTTACACGCAAACAAACTATTTACTAAATGCTCTTGCTCTACTCTATTTAAACTTTGCCCTGTTTTAATAGCTAAACTCTTTGCCATAGATTTAGCTAACAAATCTGTAGCACTAAAGTTACTATCGGGCACTTCGTTTTCTACATCACTAATGAGCTGTTCTAAAATAATAGACACCTCACTTTCTGGAACACTAACAGGAACTCCTGTAATTTCTACGAGCTCTTCTTTAACACTTTTAAAAACAAAGCCTGTATGCTCTAAATCGTTTTTTAATTGATTTATTATTTCTATTTCTTGTGGCGAAAAATGCAATTCTAATGGAAATAATAATTGCTGGCTCATCGCTTCTTGCACTGTTATATTTTGCAAAAACTGCTCGTAAAGCACACGTTGATGTGCTTTATTTTGATCTATTACCAACATCCCAGATTTTATTTTACTAATAATATACTTATTATGTACCTGGTAAGTGGTTTGCTTTTGTTCTACTTGATTAGCTTCATCGAAAATAGAGGTCTCAACTGGAGCACTTTCAAATTGGACTTCGCTAAACCCTTGCTGTGTTTGTGTGCCTTTAGACTCTAAACCTACATATAAACTTTCCCAACTTGGACCTTTCTCTTTTTTATACGACGGTATAGATGACGATGCATTAGAAGTTACTCCAGAACTTGAACTTCGCATCGGTTTATCCTCTTGAAATGGATTAAAGCTTCTATCCACTTCTACACTTGGCATTTTTGCTTGTGTTTTATTATAAGGCGTATCTAGATTAGCATCGCGTTCAAAATCTAAAACTGGCGCAATATTAAATTGCCCTAAACTATGCTTTACTGCCGAACGTATTATAGCATATAGCGTATGTTCATCATCGAACTTAATCTCTGTTTTAGTAGGATGAATATTAATATCTATTGTTTGTGGATCTACGGTTAAGTTTAAAAAGTAACTGGCATGCGTTCCTTCTTTAAGTAAGCCTTCGTAAGCCGAACCTATAGCATGATTTAAATAAGCACTTTTTATATAACGGTTATTTACAAAAAAGAACTGCTCTCCTCTTGTTTTCTTAGCAAATTCAGGTTTTCCTATAAAACCTGAAACAGTCAACACCTCTGTATCTTCATCTACTGGCACTAATTTTTCATTCGTTTTTACTCCAAAAACATTAACTATACGTTGTCTGTAATTACTTTCTGGTAGGTTAAACGATTCGCTACCATTATGAAACATCACAAAACTAATATTTGGATGTGCCAAAACCACACGATGAAACTCATCTATAATATGGCGTGTTTCTACTGGATTCGATTTTAAGAAATTTCGTCTAGCAGGAATATTAAAAAACAAGTTTTTTACACCTATAGAAGTCCCTTTAGGCGTTACTACAACTTCTTGAGACACAACATCGCTTCCTTCTATTTCTATACAAGTACCAACATCGTCTCCCTCTTGTTTTGTTTTTAACTCTACATGAGCAATGGCTGCTATACTTGCTAGTGCCTCTCCTCTAAATCCTTTGGTATGTAATTGAAATAAATCGTCTGCCGATTTTATTTTTGAAGTCGCATGACGCTCAAAACTTAAACGCGCATCTGTTTCACTCATTCCTTTTCCGTTATCTATAACTTGAATAAGTGTTTTACCTGCGTCTTTTATTATTAATTTTATTTTACTTGCACCTGCATCTATTGCATTTTCTAGTAATTCTTTTACTACAGAAGCGGGTCTTTGTACTACTTCTCCTGCTGCAATTTGGTTAGCAACATGATCGGGTAATAGTTGAATAATATCTGCCATTTATTAGCTCTTGAAAAAGACACTTAAATTAAAATCCATAAACCATAAAAAAATAAAGACTAGTATTAAAACAATATAAAGTATACGTCTATTAACTTGTTTATCTGAATCGTTTACATATTCTCCCCAAGCCGATTTAAATTTTTGTATTACGTTTTTATTAGCACCAACTGTAGAACGATACTCATCAAACTTATGCTTCATTTCAAACGGGCTACCTTCACCGTCATTTTTATAATAACGTGGTGTATAGCTGTAGCGTTTGTTCTTTCGTAATTTAAATAATCCCATAACGTCTTATTTTAAGTTATTTTGGTTTCTAGATAATACATAAATATAATTATCAATGCCAAAACAACAATTAGTATTGGTAAAGTAGATGCCTTACGTTTACGTTTGCCTTCAAAACGATTCGAAGACGGTTTTATATTAGAATTGTTCTCTTCGGTATTAGAATATCTAGGTTTATAATTAAAACTTCTATTTTTTCGATTTTTGAACATAAATTCTATTGCATGATTTATTGCTGTGCAAAAAACATTCCAAAAAAACATATCTAACACAACACTCAAAAATACTTAAAATACTGTAGAGTTGGTAAAGAGTAATGCTAAAAATTGTTAACAAAAATGCGCATTAAAAAAGGTGTAAAATCGTCTTAAAAGACCATTTTACACCTAAATATAAGTTTTATATAGCTAAGCGTTTTTTCTAAGCTCTGCCATTTTAATTGCTGCAACAGCTGCTTCAGTACCTTTATTACCATGCTTACCACCAGAGCGTTCTATTGCTTGTTGTAAATTATTATCTGTTAATACACAGAAAATAACTGGGACATCATGTATAATATTTAAATCCTTTATTCCTTGAGCAACACCTTCGCAAACAAAATCGAAATGTTTTGTTTCGCCTTGTATAACACTACCAATAGCTATAACTGCATCTACATTTTGAGTTTGCATTTTTTTGCTACCGTAAATAAGTTCGTAACTTCCAGGAACATTCCAACGTATTATATTTTCAGGATTAACGTTGTTTTCTACAAGTGTATTGTAGGCTCCGTTAAAAAGACCTTCTGTAATATTGTCATTCCATTCTGAAACAACAATCCCAAACCGAAAGTTTTTCGCGTTTGGGATTGATGCTTTATCGTATTCCGATAAATTATTATTTTTTGTTGCCATATTTAATTTCCGTTATAGCGGAAAATATTAGTTAGACATTGCTTGCGCCTTACCTATAAACACATCTACTGTAGAAGCTTCTGCTGCGTCTGGGTAATTTTCTTTTATTTTATTAAAGTAACCTAAAGCTTCGCTAGCTTTACCTAGTTCTAAAGCTGCAATTCCAGCTTTCTTTAAATAAACAGGAGCAGTATAATCGTTTGCTCTCATCTCAGCTGCTTGCTTGTAATACTTTAAAGCTTGATCTACTTGCTCTAATTGCATATATGCATCTCCAATTAAACCTCTAGATTTAGCTGCGTGTACTTGATCATCTATAGAAAATGCATCTAAATATTTTACTGCATTTTTATAATCTTTTAAATTTAAGTAAGCTAATCCAGCGTAATAGTTTGCTAAATTTCCAGCAGGAGTTCCTTTGTGTTCTTTAATAATATCTAACATTCCAAATTTACCACCACTACCATTTAAAGATAATGTGTAAAGAGAATCTGGTGCTATACCAGCCACTGCATCGTTAAAGTGCTTTTGTGCAGGGAACATATCGTTCATTGCTTTTTCTTGAGCTGGTTTGCTTACAAACTCACTGTATCCTAAATATCCTAAAACTAATGCTGCAGCAACACCAATAATTATGAATATATATTTTTGATTTTTTGCAACGAAGTCTTCTGTTCTAGAAGCAGTTTCATCTAATGTATTAAAAACCTCGGCAGTTGTTGATTGCTCTTCCGTTTCTACTATTACTTCTTCTTTCGTTTTTGGTTTATAACCTCTTTTCTTGTAAGTCGCCATGAATTGTATATTTATGCGTCGCAAAAATAAAATTTTTATCCATATATAAAAGGTAATTTATTTGTTATTTTGCAAGACTTATTCTTAATGGATAAAACTTGGATCACTTTTGTGCTAATTCTATATGATTTTAAAATCTCTTTCTTTATTAAATTATAAAAATTTCGATAGTAAAACATTCAATTTTAATGATACCATTAATTGCTTTGTTGGTAATAATGGCGTAGGTAAAACCAATGTTTTAGATGCAATTTATCATTTATCGTTTGGAAAAAGTTATTTTAATCCTATAGCGTCTCAAAATATAAAACACAACGAAGATTTTTTTGTTATTAATGGAGACTATGAAAAAGAAAGTAAATCTGAAAAAATAGTTGTTAGCCTTAAACGCGGTCAAAAAAAAGTAATTAAACGTAATAGTAAAGCATACGACAAGTTTAGCGAACACATTGGTTTTTTACCTTTAGTTATTATTTCTCCAGCAGATCGCGATTTAATTGTTGAAGGTAGCGATGTCCGTAGAAAATTTATAGATAACGTCATCTCGCAAAGTGATAAATTGTATTTAAACGACTTAATTAAATATAATAAAATATTGGCTCAGCGTAATTCGCTATTAAAATACTTTGCGCTAAACAATACTTTTAATAATGATACTTTAGAAGTTTATAATAGTCAATTAACAGATTTTGGCACTCGTATTTTCGGAAAAAGAGCAGCCTTTCTAGAGGTTTTTGTTCCTATTTTTAAAGCACGTTATAATGCCATTAGTAATGAGAGCGAAACAGTAAACCTAGCTTACAAAAGTGATTTATTTACTACAGATTTACATACGTTATTAAAACAAGTAGTGAATAAAGATAAAGGACTACAGTATACTAGTGTTGGTATACATAAAGATGATTTACAATTTAATATTGGCGACTATCCTATTAAAAAGTTTGGTAGCCAAGGCCAACAAAAATCATTTTTGGTTGCTTTAAAATTAGCACAGTTCGATTTTATAAAACAACAAAGCGGTGTTAATCCTATTTTATTACTCGATGATATTTTTGATAAATTAGATGCTCAACGTGTGTCTCAAATTATAAAGTTGGTAGACGACGAAAATTTCGGGCAATTGTTTATTAGTGATACGCATGCTGAAAGAACTGAACAAGCTGTAAAACAGGTGCATCAATCTTATGAGATTTTTAATTTATAAAAATCTTTGCATAATTTATTTAAAACCAAAACACATGAAACGTTACGTTTTTATACTTATAATAGTATTTCTTTTTAATAGTTGCTCTAGTAATCCTGAAACCTTTATACCCAATCTAGGAGGCTATTGGGAAATAGAAAGTGTTACACTTGCAGATGGCACTAAACGCGATTATAAAGTAAGCACAACTGTAGATTATATTTCTGTAGGTGATAGTTTAAAAGGATTTAGAAAAAAAATGAAACCACTTTTTAATGGTAATTTTGAAACCTCTAAAGATGCTGAACGATTTACACTAAAATTAGAAAACGATAGTTTAAACATTTATTACAAAACGGCCTACTCGACTTGGAAAGAAACTATTTTATCTGCGACTAAAGACCATTTAAAAGTTGTAAACCAAAATAACCATGTATATTTGTATAAACGATTCTCCCCTATAAATATTAATGAATAATGGCAAAACGTACTAAAGATTTATTAAACATATCGGACGTATTAAAAGATTTTGTTGAAACTAACAATTTAGAAAAAGGTTTAGACAAAGTTAATGTTAGAGACGCATGGTCTTCTTTAATGGGAAATGGTATAAATAATTATACCGAAGCTATAGAATTAAAAAATGAAACACTTTATGTAAGACTTAGTTCTAGTGTTTTAAGAGAAGAATTAAGCTATGGGAAAGATAAAATAATAAGCAATCTTAATGAAGAACTTGGCAAAGCTATTATAAAGAAATTAGTACTACAATAGGCTAATGTTTTTTAATAGAACACATTAAAGCAACTGCTCTTTCAGAAAATAAAAAAATAAACAAAGCTATTCTTAGAATAAAATATTATATTTGAATTCAAATAAATTTAAATTTTTTAAAAATGGCTCAAGGTACAGTAAAATTTTTCAATGATTCTAAAGGATTCGGTTTTATAACAGAAGAAGGATCAGACAAAGACCATTTCGTACACATCTCTGGATTAATCGACGAAGTTCGTGAAGGAGATACAGTAGAATTCGACCTTCAAGAAGGAAGAAAAGGTATGAACGCAGTAAACGTAAAAGTAGTATAATTATATATATATTCTATTTAACAATTTACAAGATTAGCCTATCATTTATTTGATGGGCTTTTTTTATTTTTAAAATTAATTGATTTATAGGCTCTTTTGTTAATTATTGGATCTACCTTTGCCGCATTAAATAATTAATAAATTTATTACAATGAGCAAAGGCACAGTAAAATTCTTCAATGACACTAAAGGATTTGGTTTCATCACAGAAGAAGGTGTAAGTAAAGACCATTTTGTACACATCTCGGGTTTAATCGACGAAGTTCGTGAAGGTGACGAAGTAGAATTCGATTTACAAGAAGGTAAAAAAGGATTAAACGCAGTAAATGTAAAAGTAATATAAGTATATATTTCTATTAAACTTTTTTAAGTAAAGACCTATTCTAATCGAATGGGTCTTTCTATTTTAAATAACAAAGGCTATCTAAACATTTAGATAGCCTTTGTTATTAATATATTTTTTTAAGGTTTTATTTTTCTCTTGCAATAACTAGAGTGTAATACTCCCCTACTTTTCCTAATCCCATAAAAGTATTCTCATCATATTGTTCTGTTAGAATTCTATTATAGTAACCAGATGATTTCCATATGTTAATTAAATCTTTCTCATTAGATGTTTTAGCAGTAATAGAGGCTACGATAGTAAATGCTCCTTTCGAAAACTTATTAGTTGGCATATTGTAAAGGTAATCTGCATTAGACATATTTTTAGAATGTAACCTAGCCGCATATACCATAGCTCCTTTTACTTCTAGCTTTGGTAATCCACTATTTACTCTAAACGCATTAATGCGATTGTAAGTTATTGTTAAATCTTCGCTACCTAGGTCTTTCTTGTTCTCTAATTTAATGTTATCTAAATAAGATAATGTATTTACTGTTTGTGCACTTTTTTGTGTCAATACTTTTTCAATACCATTACTAGTATTTCCAAAAAATGAATACACTGTAAATGAACCAAATATTAATAATTTAAAGAGTCCTAATTTCATAATTAATACGTTTTAATGTTTTTAATAATTATGTCGATGCATCAACAATTTAACCTCTATTCTATTTTATTTCTTTAATAATCAAGAGACACATCAATTACGATGTTAATTTGCTATATGGACTTTTTTAGATTCATTTTACTCTCAAAAAAACAACTATTTCAATTAACACAAAATAGAAAACGCTTTTCAAAAACAAACATAAACACCTAAAAAACAAACATTTAAACCAACACTATATTCCTGTTAGTTTTTATTAAAAACCATTATGTTAATTATATGTTAAAGCAAAAAATCAAACTTATAAAATGAACATAATTATCTTAAATAAGGGTATAAAAAAGCCTGTGATAAAATATCACAGGCTAATTATTGTATTATAATTTATTACAGAATCCTGTAACTATTGTTTTATAAGTTTTACAACTCCTTTAGAGTTTTCCGATGTAATGGTCATAAAATACATTCCAGAAGCTGCTTGAGATAAATCTATAGCTTTAGTAGTACTCATATTAGATAAATCTAACGCTTTAATAAAACGCCCATTAATATCGTGTATTTCTGCTTTAACTAAATTAGTAGTGTTTACTTTTTCGATGTTAAACACACCATTAGAAGGGTTAGGATATACTTTAATAAGATTTTCTATCGCATTAAATTCTGCAACAGATAATACATAAGCACAGTTATATAACATTACCTCATCTACATACCAGCCGTCTCTACCATTACAACCATCTGTTCCCAAATCAAACCTAAATTGGAATGTTGAATTTGCAGTAACTCCTAGAGACGATATATCTATAACACTTGTTCCCCAACTACTCGTAAGTGACCCTTCATCTGCACCGTGAAATGCGTCTTGTCCTCTTAATGGATTATCACTACCTGCAAGTACTAATGTACCATTATAAGCATTAGCTGTAAATGCTGCTGTTGGTATGGCTTGCCATGCCCCGCCATCTAATTTATACTGCATATTACCTCCATCGTAGTCTGGTTCTGTATTTACATAATGATTAAATGCCAATTCGTATGTACCTCCAGTAAAATCTGGTAATGTTACTTCTGGACTTGTAATAGATATTACTCCGTTTTCTAAATCTGCAGCACAGTCTCCAATCACAGGATCAGTACCAAAAGCACCATTACCTGCTCTTCCC
This sequence comes from uncultured Flavobacteriaceae bacterium, assembly GCA_947494205.1. Classification (GTDB taxonomy): domain Bacteria; phylum Bacteroidota; class Bacteroidia; order Flavobacteriales; family Flavobacteriaceae; genus JAHDHI01. The sequence continues at coordinate 64,622 of CANLUH010000016.1, forward strand.
TTTGGTAGTGTATTTGTAACAACCCAGTCTCTATCTTGCCATGTTCCAGCATTCATTGGAGCTTGTTCAACAATCCATCCATCCATACCAGTTTCCCAATCTTCAAAAAAGATAGCATCGTCTGTAGAATTATCACATAAATCTGGAATTGGAGATAAAATAGTATTAAATCCACATGAATCTGGATTAATTCTCATTTCTACTGCTAACACAGCTGCCACTACAGCATCTACATCTGCTTGAGTAATCATTTCTCCAGAAGGTCCAGCTGCAGTAGCTGTAGTTGTTAATCCTTCTAAATTAATACCTATTAAATCTGTTGCCGATGCTTCTAGAGCATCTGCCATAGTTCCAAAGTCACTAGTTGCTGTTAAATATTGAGATTGCGCTCTCCAAAAAATATGTGCTGCTTTTGTAAAACCTATAGCATTTACTACTTGTCCATTAAAGTTTCCTCCATCTACTAATAATGCGTAAGCGTGATTTGGTATTCCTGAATTAATATGTACTCCACCAGAATCACCAGTAGAACACCAGTAAATTCCATCTGTAACTTTACCTGGATTACCTAGACATGTAGGATCCCACATATCTCTAATAGCACCACCAAAAGCACTTGCATCTTCTCCAACCATCCATCTATCTGAACTTCCACATCCTGTTCTTAAAGAGTTATCATCATCTGCATCTTCGTATCCATTTAAGATATCTATAGTCTCTCCCCATATATCAGAAAACGACTCGTTTAATGCTCCAGATTGCCATTGGTAAATTAAACCACTAGTAAATTGAGTATATGCATGCCCCCATTCGTGAGCAATTACATCATCTGTTGCAGTTCCGTTACAGTAATTAGCTGTAGCTCCATTCCAGTTTGCATTAGGACATGCAATATTTGGGTTGTTGTTTATAGTTCTCATTTGCGCATCAGCTCCATCGTAAGATGAGTAACCAAACACATTATCAAAAAAGTAGTATGTATGTGCAGATGCTTCTACTTCGTTTTGTTGCCATATTGTTAACGATCCAGGAAAAGCATCTCCTTCTTCCCAAACTGTATTAGCTACATTAGCTTCGTAAACCACTCTGTCTAATACGTGAGCAATACCTGTAAACTGTTCTACTATTGTTCCGTCATGAGCATTTACAAATACAAATTCTCTAACATCATTAGTATTGGTAACCTCTACTTCGTATACTAAATATGTAGAACCAACAATACCTTGTGCTAATCCTTTAGGAAACACATAAAGTGTACTACTTTTTGCTATTAATGCATCTCCAGAAAAATTTAAATCTTGAGATTCTATAGTCTGTATAGCTTTAGCATTAGCTTCTCCTATTCCTAATGTAGGAGTAGCATCTAGTTTAATATTAGGAATATAGTTTCCATTTACAGACGTTAAGCGTTCTTGATTATTAAAATGGAAACGTAATTTACCATCATAAACTGGCACACCATTATATTCTTGCTGAACTAAAACGTGTTTTAATCCATAATTATCTACTGATTCTTTTTTTAACGCTAATTTGTTTTTAGAAGTATCCATATTATATATAGATTTATTAGCTTCTAAATAATTAAGTACTTTTTCGTAAGGTGTTTGCCCTTGAAGTCTTAAAGCGTTGTTTGCAGGAAATTTAATAAATTCAGGGATTCCGTAATTATCATTAACAGTGACGGTAGCCTGAGTTTTGTTTTGAAACTCAGAAATAGCTTTTCGTGCATTTTGAGCAAACAAGGTTCCACTTGCTAACATTGCACAAAAAACTAAATAATTGTATTTTTTCATCATTATGTAGTTTAAGTTATGCTAAAGTAGGTTTTTATTAAGCATAAAAAAACCTGAATTTGTTAAATTCAGGTTTTTAGTATATAAATAGTATTCTATTTTGTTTAGAACATTTCTCTTCCTGAGAAATGGAAAGCACCTTCTATTGCTGCATTCTCATCACTATCACTACCGTGTACTGCATTCTCTCCTATAGATGCTGCATATAATTTACGTATAGTTCCTTCTGCTGCTTCTGCTGGATTAGTAGCTCCAATTAAAGTTCTAAAATCTTCTACTGCATTATCTTTTTCTAAAATAGCAGCAACAATAGGACCTCTTGTCATGTACTCTACTAATTCACCAAAAAATGGTCTTTCTTTGTGTATAGCATAAAAAGTTTCAGCATCTGCAGTTGTCATTTGAGTTAACTTCATTGCTACAACTCTAAATCCTGAAGCATTAATTTTTTCTAAGATTGCACCGATGTGTCCTTTTTCAACTGCATCAGGCTTAAGCATTGTAAATGTTCTATTTGTTGCCATTGTATTCTAAAATATTAATATGTTTTATAATCTAATTTTAATCACTTAAAAAAAACGGTATTAACTACTGTTTTAAAAGTTGCCGCAAAAGTAATGTTTTTCTTTAAATTACTCATATAATCCAATATTAAAAAATTGTATCTTCGTCGCCTATGAGTTCACAAGATATTTCAGAAATAAAAGAGTTACTCTCTTCTCCAAAAAAAATAGTTATAATTCCGCATAAAAACCCAGACGGAGATGCCATAGGTTCTACACTGGGATTATTACATTATTTATTAAAGTTAAATCATAATGCAGTTGTTATTGCTCCTAATGATTTTCCCGATTTTTTAAAGTGGATTCCTAAACAAGACACTATTTTAAAATACGAAACACAACAAAATGAAAGTGATGCATTAATTAATGAAGCAGACATTATGTTTACTTTAGATTTTAATGCTTTCCATAGAACTGGTAATATGGAAACCATATTAACTAAAAGTAATGCTGTTAAAATTATGATTGACCATCACCAACAGCCAGACAACTATGCAAAATATATGTTTAGTGATGTTACTATGAGTTCTACTTGCGAAATGGTATATCATTTTCTAGATAAATTAGACGCCTTAGATAGTATCGATAAAAATTTAGCAACCTGTTTGTATGTAGGTATAATGACAGACACTGGATCTTTTAGATTTCGTTCTACAACAAGTACGACACATACTATTATTGCTAATCTAATAGATAAAGGTGCTAATAACACTCAAATACATAATAATGTTTACGACACTAATAGTTATAATAGATTACAATTATTAGGTTGTGCTTTAAACAATTTAAAAATCATTCCAGAATCTCGTACTGCTTACATTACTTTGTCTCAAAACGAGCTTCAAAAGTTAGATTATAAAAAAGGAGATACTGAAGGTTTTGTTAATTATGCCCTATCATTAAACAATGTTGTTTTTGCAGCTATTTTTATTGAAGACAAACAAAATAAAATTATAAAGATATCGTTACGATCTAAGGGCGATTTTTCTGTAAACGAATTATCTCGGACTCATTTTGAAGGCGGAGGACACACCAATGCTGCTGGCGGTAAAAGTGATTTAACTTTAAGCGAGACCGTTGATAAATTTATTAGTATATTACCCCAATATAATAAAGTATTAAATAATGTATAGAGTCTTTCTAGTTTGTATAATAATAGGTCTAACGGTTAGTTGTAAATCGCCAGAACCTCGCAAACCTGTTTCGGTAAAATCTGGTTCTTTTTTCGATGAATCTATAGCCCGAAATAAAAAACTATACGAGACAGAAAAGGCTAAAATTTTAGATATTATAGCCAATAGTAAAGAAGATAAGTATATTGCTTCAGAAAATGGTTTTTGGTATGCCTTTCAAAATAAAATAGAATCCGATAGTTTAAAAACACCAAAATTTGGTGACATCGTAAACTTTAATCATAATATTTCTAGTTTAAATGGCACTATTATTTACTCTAAAGAAGAATTAAAAACGCGTAATTACGCGATGGATAAAGAAGAACTTTTTACAGGTTTAAGAGAGGGTTTAAAACTTATGAAAGCAGGAGAAACTGCAACTTTTATTTTTCCTTCTCAAAAAGCTTACGGTTATTATGGCGATGAAAATAAAATTGGTACTAATACGCCAATAATTAGTAAAGTTACTGTAAATTCGATAACCCAAAAGTAACAATGAATACAATGAATAAATTAAAACACTCTATGAAAATTTTTATGATTGCATTATTGGTAACGCTAACTTCTGCCTCTTGCCAAGATAAATATCCCGATTTAGGAGACGGATTATATGCCGAGATTACTACTAACAAAGGTATAATGGTCGCTAAACTTAACTATGATAAAGCACCTGTTACTGTTGCAAACTTTGTATCCCTTGCCGAAGGAACAAATACAAAAGTAGACAGCGCTTACATTGGTAAAAAGTTTTACGACGGACTTATTTTCCACAGAGTTATGGACAAGTTCATGATTCAAGGTGGTGACCCGTTATCTACTGGAGCAGGAAATCCTGGCTACAGATTTAAAGATGAAATTAATGAAGCAAAACACGATAAGCCAGGAATTTTATCTATGGCGAATTCTGGACCTGCAACTAACGGTTCTCAATTTTTTATCACTGAAGTACCAACACCGCATTTAAATCCTAAACATACTGTATTTGGAGAATTAGTTATAGGACTAGATGTACAAGACATTATTTCTAATGTACAAACTGCTGGATCAAACAAACCAGTTGATGATGTGGTTATGCAATCTGTTATTATTATTAGAAAAGGTAGCGATGCTAAAAAGTTTAAAGCCGCTAAAGTTTTTGACGATTATTTCATTGAATTAGAAACAGAAAAAAAGAAAGCAGAAGAACAACTTGAAAATGCAAAAAACAAGTTTGTTAAAGACAACGAAAACTTACAAGGAGAAGTTAATCGTTTAGCTTCAGGAGTTGTTATGATTATGACCAATGAAGGGTCTTCGATAACACCAACTGTACAAGATAAAGTTTTAGTAAACTATGCTGGTTTCTTAGAAGATGGTACTTTATTTGATACTAACATTATGGAAGTTGCTAAGCAATTTGGAAAATACGATGAACGCTTTGAAAAACAAGGTAAATATAATCCTTTTCCAATGCAATATAGCCCACAAGCTAGATTAGCTCCAGGGTTTAGAGAAGCATTATTAAATATGAATGTAGGAGATAAGTCTCGTATTTTTATCCCTTCGTTTTTAGGATATGGTAATAGAGATTACGGGCCAGTTCCTGCAAATTCAAATCTTGTATTTGATATAGAGATTATTGACATCGAAAAAAAATAAAGTATAAATTATATTCTTAAAAAAGCCTTCAGAAATGAAGGCTTTTTTTATTTTAGAGCAATCTTAACGAAATAAAATAATAGTATGAGTAAAACAGTAAACTGGGGAATCATTGGCTTAGGAAATATTGCAAATACTTTTGCTAAAGATTTACTACTTTCTAATACAGGCAACTTATATGCCGTAGCATCTAGAAATCTAGAAAAAGCAAAACAGTTTAGTAAAAAACACAATGCGGCTGTTTATTACGATACATACGAAGCTTTAACAAATGACCCAAACGTAGATGTCGTTTACATAGCTACACCTCATGCTTTACATTTTGAAAACACCATGTTATGTTTTAGTAAAAACAAGGCTGTTCTTTGTGAGAAACCTATGGGACTTAATACTAATCAAGTAGAAAGCATGATAAAAGAAGCTAAATCTAAAAACTTATTCTTCATGGAAGGTATTTGGACACGTTTTATACCAGCTACAGAAAAATTATTAGAACTCATAAAACAAGATGTAATAGGAGACATCGTTTCTATACAAGCCGATTTTGGTTTTAAAGCCGATATAGATTTTGAAGGTCGATTATTCAACAAAAAATTAGGTGGCGGTGCTTTATTGGATATCGGTATCTATCCAATATATTTAAGTTTATTGTTACTAGGTGCTCCTAAAGACATAAAAGCTATGGCTAGAATGACAGAAACTGAAGTTGATAGTTACTGCGCGATGCTCTTTAATTATAGCAATAAGGCAGTAGCTAACTTAGAATGCACTATTGAAGCCAATACACCAATAGAGGCTATTATTTATGGTAGCAAGGGACATATTAAACTTCACAAAGAATTCTTTTTCACCAGCCAACTAACAATTGAAAAAGATGGCATTACAAAAACTATTAATTTAGAAAAAACAGGAACTGGATATTTCCATGAAATTGAAGAAGTAAATTATTGTATAAACAATAATCTTAAAGAAAGCTCCAAAGTTTCTCTTGACACAAGTCTAGAGCTAATTACGATTATAGATCGCGTAAAAACATTAATAGGATTACATTATCACTAAATAAATAACAAAAAAAACCCATCTAAATAACCTAGATGGGCTTTTTTAATTATAATTAAGTTTATCACTCTACTTTTTCTCCTCTACTTTTATTTTATCTACAAAAGCTTGCAGTTTTTTACCGTAAAGAGATGTTTTTATTTCTGGAGTTAACGAATTATTAATAGTATCTAATAACTTTATGTTAGCATTATAAAGTTCTGTCAATGCTAAATAAGGAGCCACTTCACTATCCTTATTATTAATTGCAAAGTTTACTGTATATAAATATTTTCGCTTTTCTAAACCTTCATGCATTTTCCTAGTCTTATCTGCTAAAGTTGTATCATTTGCTTTAAAAGCTTCAAAATTTTCTTTAATTAGCTCTAAATTCTTATTATTAAATTTAGACATCATTTTTAAATAATCTTCTAAAACCTCTTGTTGTTTAGAACCTTTAATTTTCGCTCCAAATGCAAAATTGTCTAAAGTTGTATTAATTTCTGTAACGCCTTTATCTGCAAAAAAAGAAATGCGCTCATCTTTATTATCATTTTTATCTAAATAAATAAAATATAATTCCGGCACACCAGCAGCTGTTTCTAATTGAAATTGAGCATCCCCGTTAATAACCGTAGAATCTACAGCTACTAAAACAGAATCTTTTGCTTTTTTTAAATAAAGAGTTCCTTTTTTTAGTCCTTTTACGTTTCCTTTTACAATTAACTTACTATTATCAGTCCCACAAGAAAAGATAAATAGTAAGCTAAAAAATACTAGTAGTTTTTGCATTTGTAATCTTAAAATTTAGTTCCGCAAATATGCTATAAATTATTATTAAAAACTAGCTTGCAGAAGCCAATTGCATTAAAATTGTACAACCAATAGCAGCAATGGTACCTACAGCGTACCCAAATACGGCTAATAATACGCCTACTGTTGCTAAAGAAGGATGAAATGCAGAGGCTACAATTGGTGCCGAAGCAGCACCACCTACGTTAGCTTGACTACCTACGGCTAAGAAAAAGTATGGCGCCTTTATTATTTTAGCAACTCCTATTAATAATAAAGCATGAATACTCATCCATACCGCACCAATAGCAATTAAACCTACATTGTCGAAAATAAGTGTTAAATCCATTTTCATCCCAATAGAAGCCACTAGTATGTATATAAATACACTTCCAAATTTACTTGCACCTGCCCCTTCGTAATTTTTAGCTTTAGTATATGATAACAGAATGGCTATTAATGTAGATATACTTATCATCCAAAAGAATTTAGATCCTAAGAATGTAAATATATTTCTTGTAGTTTGAGACGCTATATTACTCACAAACTCTTCAAAGAACGGTGCTAAGTAATTAGAACATAAATGCGAAAAACTTACTGCACCAAATGCAATAGCACCCATAATCATAATATCGGTTAATGATGGATTTCTTTTCACTTTTTCTGAAAACGTAGACATCTTCTCTTTTAAACTTTCTATAGAAGACGTGTCTGCTTTTAACCAAGAATTAATTGCTTTACGTTTACCAATACCTATAAGTAATAAAGCCATCCAAACGTTTGCAATTACAATATCTACAAACACCATGCCTCCATATAACTTCTGGTTATAACCATAAATCTCTAACATAGCAGTTTGGTTTGCTCCACCTCCAATCCAGCTTCCCGCCAAAGTAGACAATCCTCTCCAAACAGCATCTGGGCCTATACCTCCAACTGTTTCTGGAGACACAATAGAAATTAAAAAGATAGCTATTGGACCTCCAATAATAATACCTACAGTACCAGTAATGAACATTATTAGTGCTCGCCAACCCAGATTAAACACTCCTTTTAAATCTATACTAAGAGTCATTAATACTAAAGCGGCAGGAAGTAAATAACGACTTGCTACATAGTAAAGACTTGATTTATGCTGAACAACTTCTCCAGCTTTATCAACAGTCTCCCATTCTGGAGCTATAAGTCCTACTGTCGTAAATACGGCAGGAATCATGTAGGCTAAAAATAGCCCTGGAACAATTTTATAAAATTTTGGCCAGAACCCTGTTTTAATAGATTCTGTATAAAATACAGCGCCTAAAGCAAGCATTAATAATCCAAATACTATTGTATCGTCTGTAAATAGTGGTGCGTTTTCCATTTAGTTAGTTTTTATATCTGCAAAGTAGCAAAATAAACGGCATAAAAAAAGCGACTGTATTAAGAGTCGCTTTCATTTTCATTAGTACTTTTAGGTTTTGGTTCCCGTTTGGCTTCTTTTAAGGTTTTCATTAAAATCCATTCTATCTGCCCATTGGTACTTCTAAACTCGTCCGAAGCCCATTTTTCTATAGCTTTAAGCATATCTTCATTTATTCGCAACGCGAAAGCTTTCTTCTTAGCCATTTTATAGAGTTTACTTTTCTTTTAAAGTGTTATCTGTTTTTATTTCTTTCAAATATAATATAAACTATTGCACCAAGTTGATTAGCAGTTATTGTAATAACATTCCAGCCATCTTTAGCATGCTTATTTAGTATATCTTCTAATTTACCAACTTTATTTCTCATTCCTAAAGCTGGAGTAATTGCTTTATATTCTTTCATTATTAATGATTTAATGTTCCAGTATTTAATACAGGTGAAGCATCTTTATCGCCACATAGAATGACCATTAAATTACTTACCATGGCAGCTTTACGCTCTTCATCTAACTCTACAATATTCTTTTTACCTAATTCCTCTAAAGCCATTTCTACCATGCTAACTGCACCTTCAACAATTTTATGTCTTGCTGCAACTATTGCTGTAGCTTGCTGGCGTTTTAGCATAGCGTTTGCTATTTCTTGAGCATAAGCCAAATAACCAATTCGTGCTTCTAACACTTCTATTCCGGCAATAGATAAACGCTCATCTATTTCTCTCTCTAAAGCTTCACTTACTTCGTTAACACTAGAACGTAGTGTAATATCTTCTACATGTCCTTCGTCTGCAAAATTATCGTAAGGATACATACTCGCTAACTTTCTAACAGCTGCATCAGTTTGTACTCGAACAAAGTTTTCAAAATTATCTACATCGAAAGCTGCTTTATAAGTATTGTGTACTCGCCAAACTAATATAGTACTAATCATTACTGGGTTTCCTAATTTATCATTTACTTTTAAACGCTCACTATCAAAATTACTAGCTCTTAGCGATATTTTCTTTTTAGAATAAAAAGGATTCACCCAGTAAAATCCATTCTTCTTTATAGTGCCCACATATTTACCAAATAACAATAGTACTCTAGAACCATTAGGTTGTACCATTAAAAATCCTGGTACTATAAACAAGATTAATATTAATAACAAAGCAAATTCTGGTTCTCCAGTAAATATTGCTGTAAAAACACTTCCAAAAACGATTAGTAAAAACACGAATAGCATAAGATATCCGTTAGCTGGGGTTATTATTTTTTCTTCTTTCATAGTCGATTTATTTAAATTGATATTAAAATGATATCATAAAGATATATTATTTTTTTCATACTTCAAAATTTTTATAATAATTATAGTTTGGCACAAGTATTGTAATCTAGATAATGTAATTACTTACGATGATTATTTTAAAGTGTGGTTACTTTAAACTGGGAGTAATAATTACCATATTTTTGGTTGGTTAAAAAAAGAAAGCATCTATTTTAATAGGTGCTTTTTCTATTTTTAAGATTATTTAATAACTAAAGACACTATTACTCTTTATTTTAACAACTATTTATGATAATGATGATGCCATAATATATTTTTTGGCACAGAGATTGCTTTATATAAAATATAATTACTTACAATGATTATTTTAAAGTGTGGTTACTTTAAATTAGGAGTAGTAATTACCATATTTTTGGTTGGTTAGTTGAAAAAGCACCTATTTAGATAGGTGCTTTTTCTATTTAAATACTTTAACAAAATGTCTCCTAAAACTATTTATTGCTTTTTTTAACAATGATTTATTATTTAACTCTTTCTAAAGAAATAGTTTGGCACGGAGATTGCTTTATATAAAATGTAATTATTTACGATGATTATTTTAAGGTGTGGTTACTTTAAACTAGGAGTAATAATTACCATATTTTTGGTTGGTTAGTTGAAAAAGCACCTATTTAGATAGGTGCTTTTTCCATTTAGATACTTTAGTATATACGTCCTAAATTATTATTGTATTTTTTTTGTAATTAAAACAGCCTATCTTCGACGAAACTAGAATTAAACACTTTTAATTTTTAACAATCAGAATATTATAAACCGACTGAAACATGAAAAACTATCTTAGTATTGCTGTAGTATTTTTAGCATTAGTGTCTTGCAAACAAAATGCAGAAACTACAGATACAAAAACGGAAACCCCAACTGAAACAATAACAGATTACGCTAAAGAAACACTAGATGTTAGTACCACTGTGTACCCAGAAAATATAACCAAAGTATTTAATGCGCATGGTAGCATAGATAAATGGAATAAACTAGGGGCAGTAGTTTTCGAAATTGAAAAACCTGATGGTAATGAAAAAACAACAACAGCATTAAAAAGTAGAAAATCTTTAATAGAAACTAAAGATTATACTTTAGGATATAATGGAAAATATGCTTGGTTAGACGAACGTAAAGAGAAAGCATTATCAAGCCCTCCAAAATTTTACTACAACCTAATGTTTTATTTTTATGCTATGCCTTTTGTATTAGGAGACGATGGTATTACATACGAAAATGTAGCCCCTTTAACTTTTGAAGGTAAAACATATCCTGGTATTAAAATTTCTTACGAGAAAGGTGTTGGCGAATCTCCAGATGACGAATATATTTTATACTATGACCAAGACACTAATAAAATGGCTTGGTTAGGCTATACTGTTACTTACTTTTCTAAAGAAAAAAGTACAGAATATAGCTTTATAAGATATACGGACTGGCAAACCGTAAACGGGTTTGTATTACCTAAGACATTAGAATGGTATAAAGCTGACGGGTTTAAAATAGGGGAAAAACGTAACGCTATGAACTTTGTTAATGTTTCAGTATTAAAAACAGCACCAAATGATAGCTTCTTTGAAAAAACTGAAAACGGAGTGGTTTCAGAATAATATACAATCTATCTTAAACATAAAAAAAGCGATTCCAAATGGAATCGCTTTTTTTATAGCTATATTCTTTAATCTATTATTGATTCTTATATTTATTAGAATAACGCTTATAAAGTTCTGTTTGGTGAGATTCTAAACTTAAATCTCTTCCTTCAATAAAGGCCTTAATTAGTTTATTTGTTCTCATATCTAAAGCATCTCCTTCGCTTATAAAAAGCGTAGCATCTTTACCAACTTCTAAAGAACCAACTTTATCATCTACACCTAGAATTTTAGCAGTATTTAAAGTGATTAAACTTAAAGCTTCTTCTTTAGTTAAACCATAAGCAGCACAAGTTCCTGCCAAAAACGGAAGGTTACGAGTGTTCATACGCTCCATTTGCCCTGCATTTTCTAAACCAACTAAAACACCTGCTTTAACCAAATCGTTAGCCAGCCTGAATGGCGCATCATAATCTGAATCATCAGTAACTGGCTCAGAATGCACACGTTTTAACAATACAGGTACGTTATGTTGCTTTAAAATATTTGTAGTTAAATCTGCCTCATAACCACCAATAATAACTATGTTTTTAACATTATGTTCCTTAAAAAAGGTTACTGCATCTGTAATTCCTTTTTCATAACCAACATGAATATATAGTTTTTTAGAACCATTAAATATACCATCTAATGCTTCAAAAGGTAAATGTCTTGGTGTTTTATTACTAGAATTATACGCTTTACTTTCTTTAAAATAATTAGCTATAGCTTCAACTTGTTCTTTATAGTTTTTATTTATTTTTAAAGCTGCAGGTTCTCCTAACCACCAACGTCCTCTAGAAAAAGGGCTTGGCCAGTTTAAATGGATTCCATCATCTTTTTTAATTGCAGCATCTTCCCAATTCCAAGCATCTAGCTGTACTACAGACGATGTTCCTGAAATACGACCACCACGTGGTGTAATTTGCGCCATTAACACACCATTTGGACGCATAGACTCTACTACTTTAGATTCTGTGTTGTATGCAATTAAACTACGTATGTGCGGATTCATCACCCCTACCTCATCGTTATCTTGTGTTGCTCTTACAGCATCAATCTCTACTAAACCTAATGTAGAGTTTGGCGCAATAAATCCAGGATAAACATGCTTTCCTTTAGCATTTATAGTTTGTCCTATTCTTGCTATTTTCGAGTTAGCACTACCAACAAATGTTAGTTTACCGTTTTCGAACATTATTAATGCATTTTCTATAACTTCTCCATTACCTAAATGCGCTGTTGCACCTTCTATAGAGACCCCTTGCATTTGTTTCTTTGCAGGAGTTTGTTGGGCTATTACTATTGAAGTAAATAGTAAAGCCACTGCTAGTATATGTATTTTCAAATATTTCATTTTAATAATTGTTTTAATTGTGAAACTTGATTTTTATTTAGATTAAAAATCTGTATCACAGTGAAAATGTGCTTTAACTTTCTTTTCAATAGGTTTTGTTTTTAACCCTTTATTTTTAGCTTGAAGCATTAATGTCGTTAATTCGTTCTTTTCTTGCTTCAATTCTTGTCTTAATTTTGCATCTCTATTAATATCAAAATACGTAACACCATCTATAATAGTACGCTCTGCTTTTGCATAAATAGATAATGGATTATCGCTCCATAATACCAAATCTGCATCTTTACCAGTTTTAACACTACCAACACGATCATCTATGTGTAATAACTTTGCAGGGTTTAAGGTTACAAACTTCCAAGCGTCCTCTTCACTAATATTTCCGTATTTAACAGACTTTGCTGCCTCTTGATTTAAGCGTCTAGACATTTCAGAATCATCACTATTAATTGCTACCGTAACTCCAGCATTATGCATAATGGCTGCATTAAAAGGAATGGCATCATTTACTTCATATTTATAGGCCCACCAATCGCTAAACGTAGAACCACCAACACCATGTTTCTTCATTTTATCTGCTACTTTGTAACCTTCTAAAATATGTGTAAACGTATTAATATTAAAGTTAAACTGTTCTGCAACCTTCATTAACATGTTAATCTCACTTTGTACATAAGAGTGACAGCTAATAAAACGTTCTTTATTTAAAATCTCTGCTAATGTTTCTAACTCGGTATCCTTACGATAAGGCTTTCCGCTTTTCTTTAAAGCATCATACTCTTTAGCACGTTGAAAATAATCTATATACACCTGCTCTACTCCCATTCTTGTCTGTGGGAAACGTGTTCTAGCATTATCTCCCCAATTACTTTGCTTTACATTTTCACCTAAAGCAAATTTTATAAACTTAGGAGAATTCTTATAAATTAAATTATCTGCAGACTCTCCCCATTTTAATTTTATAATTGCAGAACGCCCACCAATTGGGTTTGCTGAACCATGTAAAATTTGAATAGACGTAACACCTCCAGCTAAGTTGCGGTAAATATTAATATCCTCTGGATTAATAACATCTTCAATAGTTACTTCAGCTGTAGAATTATGCCCAGATTCGTTAACAGAAGAGGTTGCAATATGTGCATGTTCATCTATAATCCCAGAGGTTAAGTGTTTTCCTGTTCCATCCACAACAGTAGCTCCAGAAGCACTTAAGTTAGTTCCTATTTTAGATATTTTACCATTTTTAATTAAAACATCTGTATTTTTAAGAATCCCTTCTTTTTCGTTGGTCCAAACCGTTACATTTTTAAACAGTACCGTTTCTTGTTTTGGCAAAGTTTTAAAACCATAAGCCATGTTAGGGAATGTTACGGGGTATTCTTTTTTAGCATCAGCTACTTTAGCATCTCCTTTTTTAGAAGTAGCGTCTTTCTTTTTATCATCTGTCTTCTTCTCCTCTTTCTCTTTCTTCTTAGCATAAAATGTCATTTCGTTTCCATTAGGGAAATATGCCTTTCCGCTAAAGCTATTGGTATCTAAAACATTAGACACTATTCTAACAAATTCTTGCTTCGTTGTATCTAAAGACGAGAATGTTAAGTTCATCCAATCGTCTTTAAAGCTAATTCTAGATCCTAAAGAAATACTGTCGCTCATAACTTTAGCTTTCAGTTTTTCGGGAGCACCAGAGATAGATAAATCGTAATCGTTATTACCTAACTTAAATGTATAATCTCCTCTAATATCTGTTACATCCATAGGAGACAATTCATTTTTAACACCAGTAACCCAGTTTTGATGAATCTTAGTCCCTTTCTCAAATAAATCTCCAGAAGTAATTAAAAAGTTAGCATAAGCACCTGTTTTTAAAGTACCAATGCTATTACTTTTACCTATAATTTGTGCAGGAACGGTTGTTAAAGCCGCTAAAGCTTTCTCTTTACTTAATCCCGCTTTAATAGCTTTTAAAAGGTTAGGCATTAACTCTTTTGCAGACTTTAATTTATAGGTAGATAGTGCAAATGTTACACCGTTATCTGCTAAAACTTTTGGGTTAGACGGCTTTTGTTTCCATTTACGTAAATCTGCTAAATTAACAGAACGTGCTAAAAACGGGTCTTCCATATCGTAAGCAACAGGGAAATTTAAAGGAATAATAAACTTTGCATTAGTTGCTTTTATGTCTTTAATATTTTCGTATTCATCACCACCACCAACAAACACATATTGTGTATTAAATTGATCACCAATTTTATCGAAACGTAAAGCATTTATTTTACTCCCCGCTTCCATAATTTGTACTAAGTTCTTATTTTCTAAAAATGCTTCTAGTGCTCTATCTTTCTCTTTAATATTACCTTTAGCATACCAATCGGCATCATAATTTACTTGACGTAACAGTGCCATAGTTCCCATTAAAGATGTTGGGTAAGCCTGTCTAGACGTATTACTCTTTCTAGTTCCAGAATACTGTACAGAACGTTGCGATAATATTCTGTTAGCATTAGTGCCTTCTGTATTTAAAGCAATAAGTGCTCCTGTACCACGAATAATACCATCTTCTATATGGGTATTTACAACTCCAAAACCAGCTTTTTGTAATTCTTTCGCTTTTTTAGAATCGAAACTATATAAATCTATAGCATCCTTATCGGGTCTAATATGATCGTTCCAATAATAACCTTCTCTACTTGCATCGTATTGTGGAGAACGAGAACCGCCTGTTTGTCTACTTGGCTTTTTAACACCAAACGTAGAATAAATATCTATAAACGAAGGGTAGATACTTTTACCAGAAACGTCTACAGTAATACAGTTTTTAGGTATAGTAACATTAGCTCCTGTAGAAACGACCTTACCATCTTTAATTAATAATGTTCCTTTCTCTATAATTTGCGTAGGGGACACATAAATTTTCGCATTAGTAAATGCGGTGTAATTAGCATTACTTGTTTTTACACCATTGTTTTTAGGTACATTCTCCTGTGCCTGTAGTATAAAACCACACAACAAAAGAACGAACATTAAATAGTTTTTAATCATAAGTTAGTTTGATAAATGAATTTTGAAGCTTAAAGATAATGATAAGCAGTAATTAATAAGAAATTAACACTTCTTTTAACATTCTATTATGGAAATTATACCATTTCTCTTTTAGAAAATTGTTATAATAAAAAAAGATATCAGATTATCCCCTTTGTTTCATAATACTACTTATAATGTCATGCTTAACTTGTTTCGGCATCACATAACACTTAAAAATAGAGATGTTTCATTGTGAGAACCTGAAATGCAAAGCATTCATGAATACCCATATTGAAAATAATAAAGACATAAACTAAACAAGTTCAGGTTGACGGTAGACTTTAGGATTGATTACAAATATTAAATAAAAAATACTACAACGTTTTATCTTTAAAATAATTAACCAGTAAAGCCACAACGTAACTGTAACTCTTCATTCCGTCTTCTTGGCTATTGGCCTGTAAATACGTATTGTAAGTTTCTTTAAAAATAGGCTCTAAAGGATTTTGGTAAGCGTCCCAAAACTCGCGTACCTCCTTGTAGTTTTCTAAAACCCCTTGATTTATAGTAGCTAATAGTGCTTCGTACAACTCGGGGTTTCGCCTGTAAACCTCATGTAAACAATGGCGTAATCCAAACGTATAACCAGAATATCTAAAATAAATATCATTGTGGTTTGTAGTTACTAAGCACCCAATAAAATTAGCCTCGTTCTCTGCTGCGTACCCTAATTGATGTGCCACTTCGTGAGATGCAGTTGTTGGATATTTAAACGTAGGAATTAAATAATCTACCTGTGCCTCGTTCGTTAACGGATTTAAATATCCGCTAAATCCCATATACGTTAACACCACACTAAACAAAGACGATTTAATACTAATAGGGCTATAACTTAACTCAGGAAACTTCTCTTTTAAAAGCGCATACCCCTCGGGAACACGTTCTACAATTTCTGTTTTAGAATATGGAAAATCCACTCTTAAAGTACTATCCTTAGTAATCTCTAAATGTACTGCGTTAGATTTCTCTATTAATTTTTTAGTTACAGACACCAAGGTTTCTGTAGTATAATCGGCCTCTAAATTTAAATTCTCATGTAAAGGCTGTCTGTAATAATTAAAACCCCATAAAATATGAAACGCCATATACAGTACACTTACAGCTGCAAAAACATCAGTAAGCCATCTCTTAAAATCGTTAACTATGCGTTTTCTGTTTACAACTAACCAACGGAGTATAAAAACGATACCAAAACCATATACCAAATCTCCAAAAGAAAACGGCAACCATCCTAAAGTAAAACGAAACAACTTCGAAATATACTGGTATAAACCACAACTATAATACTGTTCTACAAGCTCTGGAAAAAAAGCTAGACTCTTTACAATAATAATTGCCGGAATTAAAGCTAGGGCAATACTTCGTTTTTTATTTTTAAACATACCCTCAAATGTAGTTAAAATATATAAACGATTTGCACCCCATCTGTTGGCTAATTTAAAAAGGCCTCTACCTGCTTTCCGCTATATCTTTTACAGCTTTTAAGGAGCTGTAAAAGGATGCCGCATCAATCAGGGGTAATAGATTAAGTTTGTTTTCAATCTATTATGTTAGACACTACTTTTTTTAATTCCAATTCGTACTTTTGTAATTCAATTAAAAATGTAACAATGAATTCAGAAATAAGAGCATTACAACCACAACAACTTTGGAATAAATTCGCAGATTTAAACGCAGTACCGCGACCTTCTAAAAAAGAAGAACGTGTTATTGCTTTTATGAAAGACTTTGGAGCTAAACTAGGTTTAGACACTATAGAAGACGAAGTTGGTAATGTCATTATAAAAAAACCAGCAACTGCTGGTATGGAAGATCGTGTAACTATAGTAATGCAATCACATTTAGATATGGTACACCAAAAAAATGCCGATACCGATTTCGATTTCGATACTCAAGGTATAGAGATGTATGTAGAGGGAGACTGGGTACGTGCTAAAGGTACTACCTTAGGAGCAGACAACGGCTTAGGTGTTGCTACAATAATGGCTATTTTAGAAAGCACAGATATTGCTCACCCAGCAATAGAAGCCCTGTTTACTATAGATGAAGAAACTGGCATGACGGGAGCTATGGGGTTAAAAGGAGGCTTGTTAGAAGGTGGTATCCTTTTAAATTTAGATACCGAAGAAGATGATGAAATAGGTGTAGGTTGCGCAGGAGGAATAGACGTTACTGCAACACGTACATACAAAGAAGAAGAAACACCAGAATTTAAAATAGGTTACACCATTACTGTAAAAGGTTTACAAGGTGGCCACTCTGGAATGGACATCCATAAAGGATTAGGAAACGCTAATAAAATAATGAATCGTTTATTATTTGATGGTTTCGAAAACTTCGGATTACGCATAGCAGAAATAGATGGTGGTAGTTTACGTAACGCCATACCAAGAGAGAGTAAAGCTATAGTAGCTATAGATGCAGTACACGAAGCGGCATTTAATAGCGATATGCAAATAATTATAAGCACTATTAAAAAAGAGCTTAAAACTATGGAGCCAGAGTTAGACATTACTATAGAGACTAGCGAAACGCCTAAAAACATTATGGATTTAGGAGTGCAAGAAGGTGTAACACGCGCTATATATGCTGCTTTAAATGGTGTGTATAGAATGAGTGCAGACATCACTGATTTAGTAGAAACGTCTAACAATATAGCCCGCGTTATTATTAAAGACGGGAATATAAAAATAGGTTGTTTAACACGATCTTCTGTAGAAAGTTCTAAAACAGATTTAGCAAATACACTACGTGCAACATTTGAGTTAACAGGATGCGAAGTAGAATGTTCTGGAGACTATCCAGGCTGGACACCAAACATGGACTCTTCTATATTAAAAGTATTAAGTAGTGCATACGAAGAATTAAACGGCGAAAAAGCACACGTTGCTGCTTGCCACGCTGGATTAGAATGTGGTATTTTAGGAACCAACTACCCAGACATGGAAATGATTAGTTTTGGACCTACTATAAAAGGAGCACACTCACCAGATGAACGCGCCAGCATTTCGTCTGCTAAAAAATATTGGAACTTTGTTTTAGAAATTTTAAAACGTATTCCTAAGCAATAATATTAACTCTTTTAAAGTTTACAGACCATTAAAACATTAGTTTTAATGGTCTGTATTTTTATAGTCGATACAAATTAATTACTTAAAATTTAAGTAAAGCCATACTATCATTTCACTACACATCACTTTGTATTTGCTCGTATTTCATTTTTACTGGTTCAGTATTGGTTTCAAGAGGCCACAATACTCTTATCGCTAATGTTATCGCCAAAAAGCATATAACCCAAAATATAATTTGCCCTGAAGCGCCTTTAAATTTAAATGACAACAGCTCAAACTCAATGGGACCAGAGGTGTACTTTAAAATCATAACTATAAATAATGCACAAATAGCAGCCATGGGTAACCCAATAATAGCAGGAAAATGTTGCATCGCTATTGGTAGCCATATTTTATCGTCGTAGCCTCTTTTAGCTACAATAAAAAATACATAGGTAGAAAAGATTACAATTAATAGCGCTGCTAGATATAAAAATAGTTTACGAAATTTTGCTTCGTTCATTTCCTTATGTGATTGTGTATCATTCATGTTGTATTTGCCATGTGGTAGTTATCTTATAATCTTTCATGTACTACTATACTTCATTTAATACTTTGTGCATCTTTCTCCCTAATTCAGTTATATCATAAGTTATTCCTCCCCCCTCAACAATATAAGGTTGATTAGTGTTTTTCCAGTCGTCTTGTTCACGTACACTTATTTCCTCTGTATTAGACTCAAATAAACCAACATGCATTAAATATTTAACATCATCATAATTCAAATTTTCATTATTAAAACTATATCTGAATTTACTTTCATCTAAGTTTAAAAAATCTTTAAAATCATTTATTTCCACAGATTGAATAATATTAGCTCCTCTTAAAAAATCATTATAATTAATTTTTGCAGCTATATAAGAAGAAAACAACTTGGCAACATATTGTGAATTTTCATAATCATTGCATTTATCTATTATCAATAAGATTTTCTCGCCAACTTTAATTTTATATTTCTTAGAATTATCAATTTTAGTTATCATCTCCTCTCGTTTGGACTTAGGAATATCTTTGAGTTCAAAAAGAAAAGAAATTATTTTATTCAATAGAATTCTGTCGGAGATTTTAATCCCAATATTTGATAGTCCTATAATTGTGCTAATTATAGGGATATCCTTCATAATTCCATCTTCAAGTACAGAATCAATAACTAATTCAGAGAGGTTTCCACCAAGGCTTTGTAAGTCACTATCTTTTAAAGTTTCATTAAAAGAAGTAGAAAGATTTTTTTTCATTTCTGTTAATTAAGCACAACATCTAAATACTAATGTTGTAATCATCTAAAATAACATAAATAAACAAAAAAACCACTCTAAAAAGAGTGGTTTTAAACTTTGAGCCGATGGAGGGACTCGAACCCACGACCTGCTGATTACAAATCAGCTGCTCTAGCCAGCTGAGCTACATCGGCAAAGCGAGTGCAAATATAATATTGATTATAATATCTGCAAACTTTTTTGAAAAAAAATTTAACTTAAT
Organism: uncultured Flavobacteriaceae bacterium; assembly: GCA_947494205.1. Taxonomy (GTDB): domain Bacteria; phylum Bacteroidota; class Bacteroidia; order Flavobacteriales; family Flavobacteriaceae; genus JAHDHI01. The sequence goes on from CANLUH010000016.1 coordinate 84,986, forward strand.
TTGTTTATCTTTTCAATCAGGGCGCGACCTTTAGACTCTAACTCTTCGTTAATTGCCTTAAAATGAGACTTCTTGTTCTCTACATCTCTCGCATTTACTTTTGCAATTAAATCATCAAAAGTTGCAATAGCTTCATCAATTATTGCTTCACTATCTTTTGTGTCTTTTCCTGTGTTTGAATACTCCCAAACATAAACTGCTTCAATAATGTCACCCAGTACATAATTAATGTCTTTTTTAAGGTCTCTTTTATTTGCCATAATATTTATTTTTTATTGGTGCAAAATTACACATAAACTTCTAATAGTTCTGCTTTTTTTGCTGTAATTTCATAAGTTTTAATACTTGCTGGTAATAACAGTGTTTCCCCTTTTTTAATCGTTTCGGAAAACGCATTTGTTTTTATAACAACCTCGCCTTCAACACACATGTATATTATAAAAGAATCAAATGTGTTGGTTTTGTTTAGTGTTTCATTTTCAACAGGAAGATAATGTGTTGTAAAATAAGGACAGCTTACCATTTTATTCGATACATTTTCAGATTTAGAATAATCGACTCTAAAATCATCTTTCATTTCAAAATCTATAGCATCTATTGCTAAATCATTATGTAACTCTCTTCCGTTACCTTGGTCGTCTACTCTATCCCAGTCGTAAACACGATATGTTATATCGCTGGTTTGTTGTATTTCGGCTAATAATACTCCTGCACCAATTGCATGTACTCTACCTACTTCAATAAAATAGGTATCGCCTTTGGTTACAGTATCGAAATTTAAAATCTCTGGTAAGGTTTTATCTTCTAAATGTTTTAAATAGGTTTCTGGTGTTACTTTTTTATTAAACCCAACTATTAAATTAGAATCTGTATCTGCCTGCATAACATACCACATTTCGGTTTTACCAAAAGAGTTATGTCGTTTTGCTGCTAAAGCATCATTAGGGTGTAATTGAATAGATAAATGCGCTTTAGCATCTATAAACTTTATTAGTAACGGGAATTTATTTCCGAAGATTTTATAGTTCTTTTCTCCTATTAAATCACCTTTATAAGTCTCTAATAGTTGTTTTAAATTTTGTCCTTTTAAAGTCCCGTTAGTTACTATAGAAGTATCACCTTCTACATCGCTAATCTCCCAGCTCTCTCCTATATTATCTAGATGACTAGATTTATTTAAAACTGTTTTTAGTTTTTGGCCACCCCATATTTTATCTTTTAAAATAGGCGCAAATTGTATTGGGTATAACATTTATAGTCTATTATTAATTACCTGAATAACTTACAAAATTTCTAGGTGTTTCGTATAAGGTTACCTCCAAATCCAGATTAGCATCCAATTTTGCTTTTATTTTATTATAAATAACAACTACTATATTTTCTGCCGTTGGATTTAGGTCTTTAAATTCTGGTACGTCTAGGTTTAAGTTTTTATGATCAAAGGCATCTTCTACCTCTGCTTTTATAATGTCTTTAAGTATTTTAACATCTATAACATAGCCTGTTTCTTGGTCTATTTCTCCAGTAACACTTGCTATAAGTTCGTAATTATGCCCATGATAGTTTGGATTATTACATTTACCGAAAATAGCATCGTTTTTTTCGAAAGACCAATCTTTTCTATATAACCTGTGTGCCGAATTAAAATGTGCCTTCCTATTAACCGTTACTCTCATGCGTTATGTTTATGTATTTGTAAAATTTTTCGAATATAATTTTAAACCAAGCGGTGTACTCTTCTGGATTGGTTGCTATATCTAATTTAACAGATTCTAAAGGCATCCATTTCCAAGATTCTACTTCTTCTCTATTAATAACGGGTGCATCATTATAATGCCCAACCATAATATGATCTAGTTCATGTTCTGTTAAGCCATTATCGAAAGGGGCTTTATATATAAATGATGTTTTTTCTTCTAGCTCGGTTACAAATCCCATCTCTTCTTGTAGTCGCCTTTTTCCTGCTTGTAAATTACTTTCGCCATCACGTTGATGACTACAACAAGTGTTTGTCCAAAGTCCTGGAGAGTGGTATTTGCTTAATGCCCTTTGTTGCAGCATTAATTCATTATTATCATTAAAAACAAAAACAGAAAAAGCACGGTGTAATACTGCTTTTTCATGCGCTTCTAATTTAGGCATTAGTCCTATTTGTTCGTCTTTTTCGTTAACGAGTATTACGTTTTCTTCTATCATTTCTTAAATTCAGTAATCACAAATTTACGAAATCACTTACTGATTTTGTTTGTTTTAAGTTATTTTTAAGTTTACTCTTCATTTATACTCTTACTATTTTTTTATGAGCTTTACATTTAAAAATTGTATATAAATAGAAATGCCCTCGCAATGAGGGCATTTCACTAGTTGCTGTCAAAATATATAAAATATTTTCTCCCGAAATATGATACTAATTAGCAACTATAATAAATTCGCTTCTTCTATTTAATTGGTGTTCGTACTCTGAACATGGCACACCATTACTACATCTATTTAATAATTGTGTTTCTCCATAACCTCTTCCTGTTAATCGGGAACGATCAATGCCTCCTACTTTAACTATATAATCCATTGTAGATTGTGCTCGCCTTTCGGATAAATCCATATTGTATGCATCTTTTGCTCTACTATCTGTATGCGATCTTACATCTATTTTCATTGTTGGATACAGTTTCATTACTGCGATTACTTTACGTAATTCTATTTCTGCATCTGGGCGAATATAATCTTTATCTAGATCAAAATAAATAATATTTAGTCCTAATATTTTTACTAAATCTGCTCCGGGAGGTGCGGCAGTAGGCCCTAAGTCATTTCCTTGTCTCATGTAAAGCGTACGTTCTACTGTTCCATTTGTTTTTCCTGTTACAAAAGGCTTTTCTGCGGTAGAATAGCCTTTTTTCTGTGAGCGCACAGCAAATTGCGAACTGCATTCCAATCCTTCAAATTTAAAAGATCCATCGTATTCAGATATCTTTTCATCAATTATATTTCCATCTGCATTTAATAAATATACTTTAGCATTAGCTATTGGGTCTTCATTTCTATCCTCTCTAACAGTACCTTCCATATTCTGTTTACATTGCCTTGACGTTATTAAAGGTCTTGTACTTTTAAAGCTGTAGATGTCATCGTCTCCAACACCACCTTCTCTATTAGATGCAAAATAACCTAATCCGTTTTTTTTAATTATAAATGTAAAATCATCTTGCGGGCTATTTATTGGTCGACCTAAATTAAAGACTTCTCCAAAACTATTTGACCCCTCCATATCGGCAACAAAAACATCTAATCCTCCTAAGCCTAAATGACCATTAGAGGCAAAATATAGTTTACCGTCTTCACTAATAAAAGGAAAGGTTTCTCTTCCTTCGGTATTTATTCCATCTCCTAGACTCACGGCATCTCCGAAACCTTCCCCTTCAATTGAAATTTTATATAAATCTGAAAGTCCTTTTCCTCCTGGCATATCACTTGCAAAGTATAGTGTTTTTTCATCTTTACTTAATGCTGGATGTGCAACCGAATATTCATCACTATTAAATGGTAACTCTTCTACGTCCCAGTCTCCTCCATCTTCTGTTCGTTTAGCTCTGTATAATTTTAATCGATTTGTACCTGCTTCATCTTCTTTATAATCTTTATTGGTATAATTATTTCTTGTAAAATACATCGTCATACCATCTTTGGTAAAAACTGCTGTAGACTCATGATATCTTGAATTGATTTTTTTACTGAATTTTTGTGCACCTCGTTTAGTTACATCTTCTCCAATTGAAACACCGTAGATATCTAAAAAAGGTTGTTCGTTCCAGTCATGAATACGTTTTGTTACTGCTCGTTTTGTTCTGTTTGATGCAAAGACTAATCGTCCTTGATAAAATGCTGGTGCAAAATCTGAAAGTGTTGAATTAAAACCAATATTAGACAATTCGAATCGTCCAGATTGTTCTTCTATTTCTTCTAAATAATTACGTTCGTTTAAAAATAGTTTTGCACGATAGTCTTCTCCTTTAACAGTTAAAAACTCTTCCATTATTTGATCTGAAGCCACATAAGATTTATCGCTTTTAAGTGACAAAGCATACTTATACAAATAGTCTGCTTCTCTGTTTCCAGAATCGTATAACACACCATACCATTTTGCTGCTTGCGTATAATCTGCAGTATAATAGTATGAATCTGCTAGTCGTTTTAATAAATCTTCAGACTGGTATCCTTCTTCTGCTACTTTTAGGTAAGCCTCTCTAGCATCTACATAGGCATATTTTTCAAACTCTTTATCTCCTTTATTTACGGTCTTCTCTTGCGCCCACATTTGTGAACTACTTACGAAAACTAAAGCGATTATGAAATGTATATATTGTCTCATGTTGTAAGTCATTTATAGTTGGTTAGAAGAATCTTGGTGAAATCATACGGTTATTACGTTTCAATAATTCGAAGCGTAAAAAGAATTCGAATGAGCCATCGTTATACTGTCTTAGTTCTGTAGTTTCTCTATCGTAAGCAAAACCTAACATTAACTTATCTGATAATTGAAATCCTACCATACCACTAAATGCTGCACTCCATCTATAGGCGGCTCCTAATGTTAGTTTTTCTTTTATTAAAAAGTTTGCAGAAAGATCTACTTGTAATGGCGAACCATCTACTGCTTTTAATAATCCTGCTGGTTTAAATTTAAGGTCATCGTTTAAATCGAATGTTTTACCAGCCATTAAATACAGGTTTATACGTTCTTTTGCTGTTGCAAACGAATTATTATTAGCTGCATTTAAATCAAAATGCTTAGTCTCTAACATATTTGGTATACTTAATCCTAAATACCACTTGCTTGTGTAATAATACACTCCTACTCCAAATTGAGGCGAAAATTTATTATCTATATTTATTTCAGCTTCTGCATCTCCAGGATTGAATGCTCCTGTATTAAGTCTGTTAGTATCTATATTTAAGAAATGTCCACCTGCTTTTAATCCTAAAGCTAATTTTCTTTCATCTGAAAGATTAAGAGTATAACTAAACGATAAATCAACATAGGTTTCTTGAGTAATAAAAATCTCATCATTAGTTATGTTTAAACCTAGCCCTACTTTCTCCCCTATTGGTGAATGTAAAGACCCTGTAAAGGTTTCTGGTGCGCCATCTAACCCTACCCATTGTGTTCTGTATAAACCAACAAAGCTTAAAACATCCCTTGAACCGGCATAAGCTGGATTTATACTTAATGTATTGTACATGTACTGTGTGTACTGAGCGTCTTGCTGACCATAACTAAATGTAGTACAAAAAGCTAATAATGTTATGATTAGTATTGTTAAGAATTTGTTTTTCATAAGTGCGAATATTAAGCCTAGCAGGAGTTACCCTGCTAGGTATTAATTATGATTTATCTTCTATTAATATATAATGGACCTGCTTTTGTTACTGTGTTTCCTGAATCGTTAACATATTCCAATACATAGTAATACGTGCCTACTGGTAATTTATCTTCTTTCTTAATCGTTACACGACCTTCAGAAATTCCTCTGAAATAATTACCATTCTGACCATAACCATCAACATCGTAAACTTTTACTCCCCAACGGTTATATATTCTTACAGAATTATTAGGATATTGCTCTATACCTTGTATAACAAACACATCGTTTAAGCCATCTCCATTCGGCGTCATTATATCGAAAATATTGATACCATCTGTCGCATCTGGATCTCCATTATTTACTTCTACATAATCTGGAATATTATTATCATTTTCATCTCCTAACTCCTCTCCATTTTCAAAACCGTCTCCGTCGCAATCTAATGCTAACCACTCATCTGACACCTCTGATAAGTCTTGACTCATAAAATCGAAATCACATGATTCTGTTGGATCAGTTTCATCATCAATTTCTTGTTCATTTGAAACACTATCTCCATCACAATCTGAAGTATTCCATTCTTCTGAAGGTGTTTCTGTTTGACTTGTGATATCGAAACTACATAAGTCTAATGGATCTGTTCCATCAATAGTTTCTTGTTCATTAGTCACACCATCACCATCACAATCTAAGGCTCCAAATGCTCCTGAAACTGGTTCTGTTTGATTTGCTGGAACAAAATCACAAGCATCTTGTGGGTCTGTACCATCGTCAAGCTCTGTTCCATTAATTACACCATCACCATCGCAATCTATTGCTTCCCATTCTGGTGTTACAATAACAACATCTTGACTTAGCATTTCATAACTACAAGGGTCTAGTGGATCTGTTCCATCTGCTATTTCATCTCCATTAATTACACCATCTCCATCACAATCTAACATATCGTATTCGCTAGTTGTCATTGAACCATCTTGGCTATTAGGATTGAAACTACATGGATCTAAAGGATCAGTCATATCTCCAATCTCTTGTCCATTTGGTACGCCATCTCCATCACAATCTGCTGCTTCCCATTCTGTAGATACATTAGTAATATCTTGGTTAGCTAAATCGTAATCACAGGTATCTAATGGATCTGTCATGTCTAATACTTCTTGTCCGTTTGACACACCGTCACCATCACAATCTGCAGCATCCCAATTAGCTTCTACCATTGTTATATCTTGATTTGCATCATCGTAATCACAGACATCATTAGGATCTGTCATGTCTATTGTTTCTTGCCCATCGTTAACACCATCTCCATCGGTATCTTCATCTAATGGATCTGTCGTGGTTCCGTTTGGATCTGCTGTTGTATCTGGGTCATCTACTCCTGTTGTTTCTTCCCCATTTGTTAAGCCATCATTATCACAATCGATATTATTCCATTCAGAATCTGGTGTCTCTGTTTGACTCGTTAACTCTAAATCACATGAATCATTAGGATCCGTCATATCAATCGCTTCTTGTCCATCGGTTACCCCATCACCATCGGTATCTATATCTAATGGATCTGTTGTATTACCATTTGGATCTCCTGTTGTATTTGGATCATCTATTCCTGTTACTTCTTCTTCATTTGTTAAGCCATCATTATCACAATCTGCATCATTCCAAGTATCCTCAACTGTTGTGATGTCTTGATTTGCTACATCATAATCACAAACATTATTAGGATCCGTCATATCAATCGCTTCTTGTCCATCGGTTACGCCATCACCATCGGTATCTTCATCTTGTGGATCTGTTGTATTACCATTTGGATCTGCTACAGTATCTGGATCGTCTACTCCTGTTACTTCTTCTCCATTTGTTAAACCATCCATATCACAATCTGCATCTAACCATTCTTGAGTAACGGTACTTAAATCTTGACTTGAAGCTTGATACTCACAAGGATTGTTTGGATCTGTCATATCTATAACTTCTTGTCCATTCGGTACACCATCTCCATCACAATCGGCAGCATTCCACTCTGCCTCTACCATAGTAAGATCTTGATTTGCTGGAGCATAATCACAAGGATTATTTGGGTCTGTCATGTCATCTGCTTCTTGTCCATCATTTACGCCATCACCATCAGTATCTGGATCTAATGGATTTGTAGTATTTCCATTTGGATCACTAGTAGTAGATGGATCATCTACTCCTGTTGTTTCCTCTCCATTTGTTAAACCATCATTATCACAATCTAATGCGTTCCATGAAGCTTCAACCATTGTGATATCTTGATTCGCTGGATTATAGATACAAGGATCATTTGGATCTGAATCTGTAATATCTAGTTCTCCATCACCATCATCATCATCATCACATCCTCCTATTAATCCATCGCCATCGATATCTACTCCTACTGTAGTAACATCTGCATTAGTTCCAGTTGTATAATCTGCTCCAATGACTAAACCATTTGAGTCAACACCTAATTGAGGTTCACCTGTTCCATAAGAACCGCCATCTCCTCCATCGGCATTAGAATTATTATAGGCTTCATTGGCATCAGAACATCCATCATCATCAGAATCTAAGTCTAAGAAATCTGGAAGATTTTCTCCTACGTTACCATCTGTATCTATTGGAGTTCCAACTCCTGTTCCAGCTGTAGCAGGAATACCAGTTACTGGGTCTATTGGTCCATCTGCAATACCATTATTATCATTATCAACACCACCTGTTTCTAATACATCATAAATTCCATCGTTATCAGCATCTAAATCTAAGTGGTTAGAGATACCGTCTCCGTCATTATCGTAAGCGGTTTCTACCATGTTGTTGACATCGCCTATCATTGGATCCATTGGATCGTCATCTAAATAGTTTGGTACACCATCATTATCATCATCTGCACTTGGATCTCCTGGACCTTCTGCTACATCTAAAATACCATCGTTATCGTCATCTTGATCCACTACATCTGGAATGCCATCCATATCTGCATCTGGCCCTGCACTTACATCAATAGTTACTGTTGCCGTATCACAGATATCATCTGCACTTGGACCATCTCCTGTAAGGTCATTACAGACTGTATAGTCTACTGTAACTGTCATTCCACTTTCACTTCCTGCAGCTATGTAAATCAATTCTCCTGTATTTTCATCGAAAGTTATAACACCTACTCCTGAACCTGTTCCTGCATCTGTAATGTAAACATCACTACCTGCTGTCATTGTGTTGTCTGGTAAGTAATCGTCATTTCCTAAAATATCTATCGTTTCTGGAACGCCTATTATAGCTGTAGCATTATCATCTTCAGCTGTTGGTACTTGTGGATTTGAATCCGTTACATCTGGATTACCATCATTATCATCATCTTCATCACAAGCATTAGCTCCTCCATCTCCATCTGGATCAGGAAGTGGTGTTCCTGCTGAACCTTCAACATAATCTGCAACACCATTAGCGTCTGAATCAGCTATAGTTGAAGCATCTCCATAAGTTGCGGCAACTACTGTACCATCAGGATTTACTGGAGCTGGGTCAATTCCATACTGTCCACCATCACCACCATCGGCATTAGCATCATTATAAGCCTCATTAGCATCACTACATCCATCGTCGTCTGAATCCGAATCTAAGAAATCAGGTAGGTTCTCGCCTACATTACCATCTGTATCGATTGGGTTGGCTACACCAGTTCCTGCACCACTTGGAATTCCTGTTACTGGATTAATTGTACCATCTGCAATACCATCGCCATCTGCATCTGCTGTTCCAGTTTCTACGGTGTCGTAGATACCATCATTATCGGCATCTAGGTCTAAGTGGTTACTTACCCCATCATTGTCATTATC